>CAVPJN010000004.1:0-671084 GCA_963705465.1 uncultured Chitinophagaceae bacterium
TTTACTCACTTCTTCCATTTTTCCCAGACATTTTTTTTGAAACTCAATATCACCAACGGCCAATACTTCATCAATCAAAAGTATTTCAGGTTCCAGGTGTGCAGCTACAGAAAAAGCAAGACGTAACTGCATACCACTGCTATAATGTTTTAAAGGGGTATCAATGAATTTTTCAACGCCACTGAAATCAATGATCTCGTCTAGTTTTTTTGTTATTTCATTTTTTTTAAGTCCTAGTATCGATCCATTGAGATAAATATTCTCCCGACCTGTAAGTTCAGGATGGAAACCAGTGCCTACTTCTAACAAACTGCCAACCCGTCCCCGGATAATCGCTTCGCCGGTTGTAGGAGGTGTAATCCGGCTAATGATCTTTAGTAATGTGCTTTTGCCTGCGCCATTTCTACCAATAATTCCAACTCTTTCTCCCGGCATTATATCAAAATTGACATCCTGTAATGCCCAGAATTTTTCTTTTTTCTTTTTAGCTGGTTTTAATATTTTTTTGACTGATCCGGTTATCACATCCCGCAATGAAATATAGGGTTGAGCTTCTGCCAACGTGTATTCTTTACCAAGGTTTCGTATTTCAATGGCTGGTTTCATCAGGATAGATCGGCGAAATATGATTCTGTTTTTCGGAAATAATAAATACCAAGTATTAAAAATATAAAAGTGCTTAAAAAGCCGATACCAATTATTAATAAATCAGGAGTATCACCTGTCAATGGAGATCTGAATAATTCAATTGCCGCATTCATTGGATTAATTGCCAATACATATTTAAGCCATGTTGGTTGAATGGAATACAATCGGATAAATTATTTGTGAAGCAAAAAACAAAACCTGTAATAAAAATGGAATAGTGTATCGAAAGTCTCTGAACTTTACATTCAGCGCAGCAAGAAAAGTTCCAACCCCAAATGAAGCAAATAGAACAATTAATATTCCAGCAGGGAAAAAAAAGATTGCCTGCCAGGATATGGGTTGTTTAAAATAAATACAGAGTACTAAAAATATTAAAAGCCCCATTAGGAAATCGAAGAAGGCTACCAGGATTGATGAACCTGGAATGATCAACCGGGGGAAATATATTTTTTTAATGATATTGGAATGCTGGATCATGCTTTCGCCGGCATGAGAAACAGATGAACTGAATAGATTCCAAAGGATCAGACCGGATAATACAAAAATCGGGTAGGGGATGTTTCCGGAATCGATTTTCAATGTTTTTGAAAAAAGAAATGTAAAAATGACCATCATCCCCAGTGGCTGTAATAATGCCCAGATAATGCCCAGATAAGTTTGTTTGTATTTGACCTTTATATCCCGCCAGGTAAAGAAATAAAACAACTCGCGGTACTGCCATAACTCTTTCAATCCCAATGAAAAACCAGAAGGCGGCTTGATGTGATGAACGAATTTAGACATGGCCATAAAGATAGCCATTGCTCAGGTGAAAGTGAAAATTGTGGAAGTTTAATTATCGTAGTTGATCGGCATCTTTTCGTTCTCTTTCTTTTTATTCTTATCGCTTTTGTCCTGTAGTTTCTTTTCGTCTTTATTGCCTTTACTATCAAGGATCGGATCTTCATTTGGTGCTTGTCCGTCCTGCAATTTAAAAGTAAAGACCTTATTGATATGCACCCACTTTCCATTGATCCATTTAAATCCTTCCTGGTCGCCATCAGGGATAAAAGTCCAGGACAATTCCGGCTGATCAGTTTCAGAAACCAGATGATCTACCAGTATCATTTCTTCATCCGGTATATAATTCACTAAAACTCTGGCACCTTTCTTAAACTCTAAAGCAAACCGGTATTTAGGAGGTTTTGGAATGGAATCTTTTTCATACGTAAAGAACGGACCACCAAATACTGGTTCTTTTTTATCATTGAAAGTTAATACTTCAATCCATTTCTTACTACTCTGTACACTATGAGGATCAAAGCCAAATAAGGTATAATAGTTCTTTCCTTTGTGTTCCGTTTTTATCATATTGTAATACATGGCACCGATCCAGTTACTTCTTGTACGGACAGAATCTTCAGGCCGGGCTGTAAATTCCGACACATCTCTAAGCGGAAATAACTTTAAAGACCCGTCTGCCGTTCGCATTTGAATGGCCCCCCGCTGTCTTGTATAATAATCATCGTAAGTAAGGCTCCAGGTAATGATCCTGAAAGAAGTATCAGGTGCATAAATTTTTGAAATTCCCAATACAGAATCGAAAGGATAGTAAAATGAGTTTTTAACCAGTAATGCTCTTACCAATACTTTGGTGAAAGTGCTATCAGATACCATTCTGTCTTCCTGTAAGGTATCGGTATTCAGGTAATAGGAATACTCCTTTAATGTATCTTCTTTAGCAATTAGCTTTTTAAGGTCTGCTGAAGTTATTTTTTGTGAATAGGTTGCTTGCGAAAATGAAACCAAAAGCATTAAAAAAAAAGAGATATTAAGAGAATACTTTTTCACCGGATAAATTTTGATTTTATTATGCTAAGTTACGACTTCATACAGATGCTTAACAGGGTTGACCGGTTGCACCTTAAAAAGGCCCTTTAAGCAGGAGTAAACGAAAAAGACCTGATTAAATTTTGTATCAACTTATAAAGCATTTGACAAAATGGGGAAGAGAGTCGAAACGTAGGTCAATATCAGGGTGGGGGAAGGGAGTGTCTGGATTAGTAGTGGCCACAAAAACGGTATAAATGCCAGCATTTTTCCCAAACCGCATATCGCTTAATTTGTTCCCAATCATGATTGATTTATTAAGGTCAATTTCAGGAAACTCAGCTTTTGCCTCAAAAGCCATTCCCGGGTTTGGTTTTCGGTTGGGATGTTTATTGTCGGTACTTGTGCAATAATATAGCTGGTCGATCCGACCGCCGGCTGCAACCAATTCCTGTTGCATATTTTGATGAATATCCAACAAATCAGCTTTTGTCATTAATTCTCTTCCAACTCCCCGTTGATTGCTGACAATGATAATTGTCCCGAATTTATCATTCAGTATTTTAAAGGCTTCTTTTATACCGTCATAAAAGCGAAATTCATCCCAATTCTTGATATAGTCTTCTTTTTTTTCATGGTTAATGACACCATCCCGGTCAATGAAAATGGTCCAGGTTTTATCGATCCGTTTTAGATCAATAGGGGGCTTTGCAAATTCTGATTGTGCCCGGTTATAATCTTCAGGTATGCCGATATCAATAAAGTATTCATCCTGTACTGAACCGTATGATCTAAATTCTCCTGTTTCCAGAAAATCCTTTTCAAATGAGAATTTAGCAGGCCATGTGTTTTCAGTAAACGAGTTTGTGTTCAATAAATAAGTGCCACCATTAATATTGCCTTCTTTACAAAATTGCTTTTCCAAGAAATTTGGTGATGGCATTATCTTCATCTAATTCAACAATTCCATAACGGTCAAAATCATTCATCGGTTTTAAAGCCAATGTGACATCGGCTGCATTTTCCTGGTGAACGGATGCTAACTTTTCAATGTCAATTTTAAAAATGGTATCACCATTTGTAATCAAAACATTTTCCTCAGTTGTTTTGGTAGCATGCTAATTTTATAGCACCACCGGTACCTAATGGTTCATCTTCAATTGCACATTCGTAATTAAGTGTTTCAAACTGATCGTTCAGATACTCCTGAATGATTTCATGTCGTGTAGCCTAACGAAAAAATAAATTTCTCAATTCCCTGACTTCTTAAATAATTTATTACATAAAAGAGAAATGGACGACCCGCAACGGGTGCCATACATTTCGGAAGATCGGGAACCGCATCCCGAAGTCTTGTTCCTAAACCGCCTGCAAAAATTATTGCCTTTTAACATCCCTAAACCCCCTACTTGTCCCGACACTTTCGGGAAAGGGGGCTTTGCTAAAGTCATTATGATTTGGCTTTTCTTCCATTTATCGGGCAAGTCTTTCAACTGAACTTTAGGAGGTTTCGGGTTACTTGAATATTTTCTCTTCCACCAACTGACAAATAATATGTCCAATGGTAATATGAGATTCCTGAATTCTTGGTGTATCAGACGAAGGAACATTAATAAGATAGTCACTCAATGATTTCATCTGACCACCGGTAATACCGGTAAAACCAATGGTGTGGATCCCTTTTTCTCTTGCTACTTCAAATGCTTTAATAATGTTTACAGAATTGCCGGAAGTGGAAAGTCCAATCAATACATCACCTTTTTCACCAATACCATCGATCATTCTGGAGTAAACCACATCATAGCCATAATCATTCGCAACAGCTGTTAAGTAGGATGTATTACAATGCAATGCTTCTGCAGGTAATGCTTTTCTATCCGTATAAAATCTGCCTGAAAATTCTGCTGCCAAATGTTGTGCATCGGCGGCACTTCCACCATTTCCACAGAAGTAAACCCGGTTTCCATTTTGAAATGCTGCAGTAATTGTATCAACTACTTTCTCTATCGTAGATAATAGTACTGTATCCTTTAAAACATCTTGCTTCGTTTTTATTGAAGCTTCAATTATGTTTTTGATCTTTTCCATAATTCCCTATTAACTAATTAACCAATAAACTATATCGTCCACGTCTTTAACCCATGCTCCACAAATTGATAATTCTTACTATAACCACCAAATTTCTCCAATCGCTGCATCACCGTGTATTTTGCATTCCCCGGGCAATAAAAGATCATAAAACCACCACCACCTGCACCGGAAATTTTTCCGCCAGTTGCACCGGCTTTTTTAGCGGTTTCATAAATATCTTCCATCAGTGGATTGCTGATACCTTCTGCCATTTTTCTTTTTTGCTGAAAACCAAAATCCAGAATTTCTCCTATCTCATTCAGTTTGCCCATCAGCAATGCTTCTTTCATTCGTTGTGCCTGCTCTTTTAGCTGGTGCATGGCTTCTATGGATTTTTCTTTTTTATCCGTAACGTTTTGACTTTGCTTTATTATAAGTTCAGCTGACTCCCTGTTGGTAGCTGTATAATAAAGTACAAGATTATTCTCCAGTTCAAATAAATGTTGTTGTTTTACTCTCAGTGGATTTACAATCACTTTATCATCCGCAAAAAATTCCATAAAGTTCACGCCACCAAAAGTAGCAGCATATTGATCTTGTTTTCCCCCTGCCAGGTTCAAATCATTTCTTTCTATATCGTATGCATAATGTGCCATATCATATTCGCCTAATGGTAAGCGAAGCATTTCTGTAAAAGCACCAATAATGGCAACAACCAAAGTTGACGAAGTCCCCAGTCCTGAACCGGCAGGTGCATCAACAAAAGTGGATAAACGAAATCCCTGTTCCTTTAAATCATAATCTTTTTGAATACGATTGTACACACCTTTTAGCAGATCAAGCGTACCGTCAATCGGTAATTCCGGGGCCCAATCAAATTCCTGTCGCTCATTTCTGTCTAATGCTTCCAGTACAATTTTCTTTTCCTCACTTGGTTCAAGTGTTGCATTTGCGTATAAAGATATGGTCGCATTTAATATTGCACCACCAAACAAATCACTATAAGGACTCACATCCGTGCCACCACCGGCCAATCCAATCCGCAAAGGAGCTTTACTTCTATATATCATTTTCGTTATTACGTATTTAATAAATTATTTGTCCGGGCTGCATTACTACTAGCATCGGCTTTGTCTAACTACTTCCAGTGGAAGAAGGTCTCACTTGTACGTTCCGAATGCTACTCAGCAAGAGATTGAATAGCTTTTACAAGATTTGACCAGCTGTATTGCTTTTTTTCATTGCGAAGATGCGGAATAAAATATTCTTCGCCTAATTGGTAGAATTTAAGAATACCATCAGCAATTTCGATGGGAGTAGGTTCTACCACCAGACCAACTTTTTCATGTGGCACTAAAAAAGGCAGACCTCCTACATTTGTAACTATCATTGGTTTTTCGAAATGATAGGCGAGGGGAGTAACACCACTTTGTGTTGCATTCCTGTATGGTTGTATCACAGCATCTGCTGCACATAAATAATATTTTACTTCGCTGTCAGGAATAAAGTCTGTTTTCAATATCAATTGATCTTTGATGTCCAGTTTTAGGATTTGTTCATTGTAGGCTTTCTCGTCTTCATAATATTCACCAGCTACCAATAATTTAATACCTGATTTTTTTATCCTTTCATCGGTCATTGCCTCTAATAACATATCAAGGCCTTTGTACTTTCTAATAAATCCGAAGAACAAGATTATTGACTCCTGAAAATCGATTCCTAACTGCTGCCTTGCTTCTTCTTTCGAAATGATCTCTCCAAAATTATCATACAACGGATGTGTAACTAAAAGTGCTGGTCTTGATTTTTGAAATAAACGAAGATCACTCATCACTTTTTCACTCATGGTAATAAAAGCATCACAACTGTTTAAAAAATATTTTGTGAATGGCTTATCGCCGATTCTCTTTTCATGCGGGATAATATTATCGGCTATACAAATGATTTTAGTATGCCTGTTTTTTCTAACTCTTCTTAGAATAGTTCCTAAAGCCGGACCCATAAACGGAAGCCAGAACCGAACGATAATAATATCAGCTTTTGCTTTTCTTAATTGGTTGCCAATCTTTACCCAGTTAAAGGGATTGATCGAATTAATGACAGAATGAATAGTCAGGTTTTCAGGAGCCGGTTCATCACTGTATTGTGTTTTACCCGGAAAGAGAAAGGAAGGATATTGAAGAGAGAAGGAATAGATGGAACAATCATGCCCTTCATCAATAAATTCTTTTGCCAGTCGTTGATTGAATGTAGCCAATCCTCCCCGTAGCGGATGCCCGGGCCCTATGATGATGACCTTTGCCATCACAAACCGGTTTTCGTTTCTATTAAATAAGCATTACGATTAGGAGAATTCCGGGAAACCAATTCACCAATAAATCCTGCTAAAAATAATTGCATACCTATTATAAGTGCTGTAAGTGCAAGAAAGAATCCCGGTCTGTTGGTCAATGGAAAACTGCTATCGATAATTTTTGAGATGATCAGGTATAATGATATTCCTAGACCAATCATGAAGAACAGGGTTCCCCATAATCCAAAAAAGTGCATGGGTCTTTTTGAAAACTTTCCTACAAAAGTGATGGAGAGCAGATCCAGAAATCCATTTACAAATCTTCTCCAGCCAAATTTTGAGACGCCATATTTTCTTGGCCGGTGTTCTACTACTTTTTCGCCAATTTTTTTAAAACCGGCCCATTTTGCCAATACGGGAATATAGCGATGCATTTCACCATATACTTCTACACCCTTTGCAACTCTGAGACTGTAGGCTTTTAATCCACAATTAAAATCATGCAATTTAATGCCGGATACTTTTCTTGTTACTGCATTAAAGAATTTAGAAGGAATATTTTTGGTAAGCGCATTGTCGTAACGTTTCTTTTTCCAGCCACTCACCATATCGTATCCGTTTTCAACGATCATTTTCCTAAGTCCTGGTATTTCATCAGGACTATCCTGAAGGTCTGCATCCATTGTGATGACTACATCACCTGTGGCTGCATGAAAAGCTACATTCAAACCTGCCGATTTTCCATAGTTCCGCTGAAATTTTATACCCTTGATATTTGGATTTTTTGAGCGAAGATGTTCAATTATTTCCCAGGAGTTATCACTACTGCCGTCATCTACAAAGATCACTTCATAGCTGTAATCATTGTCGTCCATTACTTTCTCGATCCAGGCTGGTAAGTTCTGGCAACGATTCTGCTTCATCTATAAGTGGTATGACGATCGATAAATCCATTTAGTCTTTTCTTCTCATTAAAAAAGCGGATATGGCTGCCGTAACGGCCACACCAATGATCAAATATCCGAAAATTGCACCTGAAACAAGTTTTAAAGTGTATTGTTTTTTAAAAGTAGCTACTTCAGGATCTATATCAGTTGGTAACCGTTCATTTTTAGCAACGGCTAGTTCCAGTTGTTCTCTGTAAAATTTAGCTGATTCTTCTGCAAACTCAGGATGTGTATAATTGAATATGCCATAAAATAAAGCCATGAATAATGTAACGACAATGAAACATCGAAAGCCCTGACCGAAAAGATTTCCAAAGCTTCCGGTGAATGCTGCTGTTTGGCGAAATGCCACCAATGTCCAGACAATGCCGATTGCATAAATAGCATAAACAAGATATTGTAATCGGGTGTCAGCATTCTTCCCCTGATTATAGATCATAAGTATGACACCTATCATTAACAGCGCAGTAATTATTCCTTTGATTGCCGGCGAAATTTTCATTTATTGATTATTATTCAGGAAAGAGAAACTTTAGTACCATTGATTATACCGACTACTTTTCCAGTCAACTCTTTACCTATAAAAGGTGAATTCTTCGATTTTGAAAAAAAAGCCTTTTCCGTAACCGTCCATTTCTTATTCGGATCAAACAAAGTGATTGAAGACTTATTGCCTTCTTTTATTGAAGCCGGTTCTAAATTGAATAATTTCCTGGGATTTACAGAAAGCAATTCAATCCATCTTTCATGACTTATAGACGGTAATGCTGTTCTTAAAACAGCATAAGCAGTTTCCAGGCCGATCATTCCAAATTTTGCATATTCAAATTCCAGTACTTTACTATCGTATTCATGTGGAAGATGATGCGTAGCAATACAATCAACGGTTCCGTCAGCAATACCTTTTTGTAATGCTTCTCTGTCTGCTTTATTACGTAGCGGAGGATTTACTTTCAGGTTCGAATCATAACTTATCAGGTCTTCATCACAGAAAAAAAGATGATAAGGTGTAACCGAACAACTAACTGCGGTGCCACCTTCTTTTCCTCTCTTAATATATTCCAACGACTTTTTTGTGGAAACGCCGGTAAAATGCATTCTCGATTCGGCATATCTTGTCAGTTTAATATCTCTTGCTACGATCAATTCTTCCGCCATAGCAGGTTTGCCGGGTAATCCAAGTTGAGTAGATATTATTCCTTCATTCATCAGTCCATGCGGGTTGATACTTTTATCGTCTGGTAATTGAATTAAAATACCATCAAAAGCTTTTACATATTGTAAAGCCTTTACTAATAATCCTGCAGTTTGTACTCCATTGATTCCATCACTAAAAGCAACAGCACCGCTTGCTTTCATATCATACATTTCGGCCAGTTCATTTCCCTCGGTTCTTTTTGTTATAGCACCGATCGGATGAATAGTAACCGGTAATGATTTGCTTTTTTGAACAATATATTCAACACCTGATTTATTATGAATGACAGGGTTGGTATTCGGAATAACAAACACATCAGTGTATCCTCCGGCAGCAGCAGCGGCAGCACCGGTTTCTAATGTTTCTTTGAATTCGTAACCGGGATCTGCAAAATTGGCAAACACATCCACCCATCCGGGCGAAGCATGAAGACCGGGGATATTGATTTCCTGATCAGCTTTATCGGTTATTGTATTATCGATCTTTACAATAATACCATTATCAATAAAAATATCTGCTGTTTGTCCGTTGAAAGGAGAAGAGTGGATCAACTATTTCGGCTTGCTTAATGAGTATTGTCATTAAGGAGCGAAGATAAAGGTTGTTTTTGGTATTGAAAAATAGCAAAATGACTTACTTTTGGTGTCCTAATAAGTATTCTTAAAGAATTTTATTCGGGACGTAGCGCAGCCCGGTAGCGCACTAGCATGGGGTGCTAGGGGTCGCAAGTTCGAATCTTGTCGTCCCGACTTTTGGAAGGGTAGTCTTTTAAAAAAATGACTACCCTTTATATTTACATAGAATCTTTAACCGGTTTCTTGGGCTTAATGAAAATATCTTTTATTTTATCTTTAATGGAAGGGTCAGGTTTTTTAGGAGTTGAATCCTGTGGGTTGTTTTGATTGGTAGTGTCTTTCCCAAAAACCTGTTCAAATAATTTATCTTTTACTTTATCTGTGATCTGTTCTTTTACTGCCTGTATCGAATCTTTCACTTTCTGTTTAGCACTATCAATTTTTGCCTGTACAAAATCTTTTGCCTGTTCTTCCAGTTGTTTGATCGCATCACCGGCAATTTCTTTCAGGTTTATACTTAATGATGGGTTAGATACCGTTCCTGTCATTTTTATATGGAGGCTAATGGTCTCTCCTAATTTAAGTGGAATACCTTTTTTGGTAGCGGCGTCAGCCAGGCCATTCACGAGGCTATTTCCTTTAGCACCCATTATACTTCTCGGCAATTTCATTTGAATGGCGTAGTCAAGTGAGTTGTCGAAACCATGAAATCCCCCGATCACCATTTCGATGTCGTCAATTTTCAGGTCAAAGGGTTTCACCATCACCTTGCCATTTGCAAACTCTATGTAATTTTTTATATCCTTTACACTGATCGATTTTAGTTTGTCTATTTGTAATGCTTCAGCTAATTTTTCAAGTGGAGCAAATTTTTGCAAAACCCCTTTTAGTAATAATAAATTTCCGGCACCACTCAGACTGTTCAGTTCCGGCATCATGCTGCCATCTAGTTTACCCGTTAGCGTTAATTGGGAATTTAAAGTGCCGGATAAGAATTTTCCAATTGGCATTAATGCCTTAATGGTATTGAATGATGCGAATGCTTTTTGCACATCCATATTCTTAATGTCATACGTAAAGCCAATATCCGGTTCTTTTTTATTGATCTTTGTGGAATAAGATCCATTGAGCGTAACATCGCCATTCAAAACGGAAGTGGTAACATTTTTCAGCGCAATGACTTCATCATCCAATATCATTGTTCCGTTAATATTATTATAGTCAACACCATCATACTGCACTTTATCGGCTTTTGCGTTGACCACAAAAGTTACACCGGAAGGAACAATGAAAGGATCTTGTGTGTTAGAAGAAGCAGTCCCGGCCGGAGTAGAAGTAGTTCCCATCCACTCATTCAGATTCACAGCACTGGTATTTATATTCAGGGTTCCTGTAAGCCCCTGTTCATTCATTAAGTAGCCAATGAAATTATTGAGTGTGCCATTTGCTGTAAAATTGGTACTCAGGTATTTTCCGGACATATTGCTTAACGCAATATTTGAAGGATTGAACGACAGTTGGGTTCCACTAATTGCTATGCCTGTAGGATAATCAATCGATTTATAATTGAAATTATTTAATGAGGCATTCCCACTAATTGAAATTTTATCATACTCTTTCCGGGTAATCGCCGTCTTATTTCCTGCAAAACCCATGTCAGTATTTAAAACACCACTAATACTGGTACCGGGTTCAAGCGTTGTAAATTGTTTGATATTATCCAAGGTAAACCTTCCTTTTGCCGTACCTGCAAAATTAATGGCAGACATTGGCTTACTTAGTTGCAACGAAAAGTCAAGTGGATCATTTCCAATTTCTATATGCCCGGCAGGAATATTTATCGTTGTATTATCCGCAATACCACCACTGTTTTGTAATGTCGCTTTCAGGTTACCATTTTTTACCGGTTGAGGAAAATCGGTGGCGGAATAGAACAGGTTCTTAATATCAAAGAAACCTCCGGCAACAAAATTACCCGACTGCGTCTGTATAGATTGCAGCGGTCCTTTTACAAAAGCATCCGCCCATACCAGCCCGCTGAGTTTCGTACCCTTGTCGAGTTTGATGAACTGTGACAGTTGAGAGAGATCAATTTTGCCTTTTGC
Organism: uncultured Chitinophagaceae bacterium; assembly: GCA_963705465.1. Classification (GTDB taxonomy): domain Bacteria; phylum Bacteroidota; class Bacteroidia; order Chitinophagales; family Chitinophagaceae; genus JJ008. The sequence goes on from CAVPJN010000004.1 coordinate 11,646, forward strand.
AGCTGCATCGATCAATTGAGTTGTTACAGGGTTAGTATAGACAAAACGAAAATCAAATGGCTCATTGTCCATTTCAAAATGTCCTTTGGGAATATCAATAACTGCATTGTCGGGCTTGCCGTCAGGATTACTTGCTCTTAATGCAAGCTGGATATTTTTTACAGGTTTGGGTAAGTCGGGGTATTGGAAAGAACCGTCTTTCACTTCCAGGATCACATCGTATGCGGGTAGTTGTTGCGGGGAGTAAGTGCCTTTTACAAAACCATTGAAAACTGTTTTGCCACTTGTTTTTATTTTATTGAAATCCTTTGCATAGATATCCGGTATCATGGAAAGGAGGTCTTTGAAATCATTGGAAGGAGATTCAAACTTTATATCCATATTGAAAGTACTGTCGTTTGCCATCTGGATAAATCCATCAGCATTCAGCTCCAGATTATTTAACAAAATATCCTGTGTCTTGAAAGAGTAGGTATTGGTCGTGTTATCAATTTTAACATCAGTGCTGATAGTTGCTTTGGTATTGAAAAGATAAGGGATGCCATCCTGTGAGATACTTGCTGATCCGGCTTTGGTAATTGTTGAAAGGGTGAACACCTCTGCAGTAAGGTCGCCGCTTCCTTCATGATCCAGATCTTCAACCTCTATAAATGTATTCGCCTGTTCATCTTTATATACTAGATAACCGTTGTTGATCTCATACTTTTTTAGGGTCATTTTAAATTCGGAAGCTGATGTATCTGCATTATCAGTTGTATCGCCACTTGCTTTGGCAATATCCCAGTTTGCTTTTCCTTCTGCATTTACCAATGCATGAATGCGGGGTGAATCGAAATAGAGGCCATGCAGTTTAATATCTTTTCCTTTTAATACATTAAACAATCCTGCGGAAGCATCTACTTTTTTGGCAGCGATCAATGTGTCGGCAGAAAATTCATTCAGGCCAACGATGGAAAGGTCTTTTATTACGATGGTGACTTTTGGAAAATGTTTTAGCAAGGAGAGCTTTACATCAGAGAAATCAACTTTGGCATTGATGCTTTTATTGATCTCTTTTTTTACGAGTGTCTGTATCTGCTTTTTAAATATGACGGGGATTAAGAATGCCAATGCAATTAAAACAACGAGAGTGATACCTGTAATTTTCAGAAATTTCTTCATAATGTGTTGACTTGTAGTGTTTACTCCCTAAAAATGCAAAAATAAAGCCAATTAAGGCTTGTTTGTTGTTGCTGTGTCTGCCGCCTATGAAGGTATAGCTTATTTCTTCTGTTTTATTGAATGTTTAAGGTTTGAGGATGGGTGACGCTAAAAGGTTTTTTGTATTTGTCATGCCGACGTAGAGCCTGTCCCGAACTTGATTCGGGAAGGTATCTCAGAGACTTTGTTTTTTGATAGTGTTTATTGGGGTTTGAATTTTTTGTTTTTTGTTGTTTTTCTTTGCCTTGATGCAAAAGAAACAAAAAATAAGCAAAAAATGCTCTCGAGGCAAGCTCGGACAGGCTCGCCGTTTTGCCGGGCCAACGCACAGAGACTCCGATGTTGCTGTTGTCGTTTATTGGTTGGTAAGGGATAGTGCAGTTACTCTGCTGCTTGTTATGCAAGACACCGAAAGGCGCTGTGTTCCGCCTGGACTTTTTTATAGTTGTGTGATTGTTTATTGTATGGCGGAACAAGGCGCTGGGGATTGTTGATTGTTATTGAATTGGTTTGAGTTATTCGGTTGGTGGAAGAAAATCATCAACTGAAGCTGAATCATATTATTTTTCTAAAATTATTCTCGAGTATTTAATTCGATGTAGCTTTTGAAATTATTCGAGGGCAACCTGTACTAAGTTGCCGAGAAGTATTCCATTGAATAAGTAATCATCCGCCGCTTGTAAGAATTTCAATGGCATTACTATTATGACTGAAGCCATACGAGCTTACATCAGAATTATTTCGAGAAGTTGTAAATGTCTTTATCGTACTTGCAAGAATACTATCTATTGTGACGAATAAGACCTATGAACTCAAATCTGGTGATTTCAAAAATTAAGATTGATTTGATATTTTCTATAACATGTAGTATAACTATAGTCATGATGAAATCATGCATCAACTCTGATGGTCAGTTCATCCCAGTAATGTCTGTACACACTAGAAGTTGAAATTATTTGTGATCTTTGCATTTCCAATCTTTTGCAATGGGATTTGAAAATCAGATAATTTATAGTTGAATCAAGTTTCTCTATATTTAAAGTTATTAAGTGAAACAGTGTGAATGAAACCTAATAACACTTTTTAAGGGCAGAAAGCTTGTTGTTTAACTACGAATAGCACAATGTTGTTGTAATGAATTGTTATGCTTAGTAAAGAGATCTTCTGGAGTGTAAGTTTCATATAATACTTATAGCTTGACAAGAAGGCTGATTTATTCAATACATCTTTTTCATTGTTTTTTTATGTGATTAGTTACTGTAAGAATAGCCTTTATTTTTCGATTCCTCAAGTAAATGGAAGTCTTCAATCTTTTTCAAAAATCTTCATTGCAATAAATGGTCGTTTTGACAGCCAAGTTGTTCAGCTAGAATCGTCAAATCCGCAGTTCAGTTAAAACATTTGGACTTTGGAAGTAAATAGATGGTTCCAGTCTTATTTTTTGAGTTAAATATCAGTTATATCTGCGTAAAGATTGTGTGAATTCAGGATTTTTGTAAAAATTTATTATGCTATATCTGGAGTAATCCATGATCTTCGTCTAGATGTCTTATTGTCAAATCAAGAGCTTGATGAATTGATAATGCAATTATTGCTAAACTTGGAATTCTCATAGTAATGGCTGACTATCTAACATTCTATGAATAAGACGACGTAATGAAATTTTCATTGTGTCAGATCACCAAGAATTGAATAGCTATTAGCTGAATAGAACTACCGAAAGTACAAGTGAGATTCTCTTTTAGTTCTTTCACTGGAAGAATAAAAGAGAACAGAACAAGTAGTGACACAACAGACGATGCCCAATGAACGGGACGCTGGTAACATAACCCTTCGTCAAGCTCCCACGACATTAGTCGGGGCAGGCAGGGCTGTTAATGATCATTCAACGGTAATCCTCTCTTCTGCCATTCAATCCAGTTGATATATTCGGGGGCGACACGGTGTTCTTCCATGGTGATACAATCATCTACGGGGCAAACGAGTTGGCAGAGATTGCAGCCGACACATTCTTCATCTATAATTGTATAAGTGTTGTAAGGATTTCCGTATTCTAATTTGATGGATTGATGCGATGTGTCTTCGCAGGCAATATAACAAAGTCCGCAATGGATACATTTGTCCTGGTTGATCTTGGCGATATGATGATAGTTGATGTCGAGGTCTTCCCAATGGGTGATGGTGTCGACAGATTTGCCAATGAAATCATCTAATGTTTTATATCCTTTTTCATCCATCCAGTTGTTGAGGCCGGAACAGAGATCATCAATAATTCTGAAACCATACTTCATAGCGGCAGTGCATACCTGCACATTGCTGGCACCGAGGAGCATAAACTCTACCGCATCTTTCCAGGTGCTGATACCGCCAATGCCGGAGATGGGAACTTTCTTTGTTAACTCATCCTGCGCAATGGTGGTGAGGAATTTTAATGCAATCGGTTTTACCGCAGGGCCGCAATAACCACCAAAGACAGATTTGCCGGCGACATAGGGATTGGGAACTAATGTATCGAGATCAACACCGGTGACTGATTGTATGGTATTGATGAGTGACAATGCATGGGTTCCTGCTTTTACTACGGAGCGGCCGGTGGGCACTACGGAATGTACATTGGGTGTAAGCTTGGTGATGACAGGAATGGTGGCGGCTTCCATTACCCATTCTACTACCATGCAGGCAATCTCGGGGTCTTGCCCCACGGCGGCGCCCATTCCTCTTTCCGTCATGCCATGCGGGCAACCGAAATTTAATTCGAGTCCATGTGCGCCGGTGTCTTCTACTTTTTTTATTAACTCATGCCAGCTTTTTTTATCGTTGTCGGCCATGAGGGAAACGACCATGGCACGGTCGGGAAATAGTTTGATGCACTCGGCAATTTCTTTGAGGTTTATTTCCAACGGACGATCGCTGATGAGTTCGATATTATTAAAGCCCATCATTTTGCCGCCGTTGAAATTGACGGCTGAATATCTTGATGAAACATTTTTTACCTGTGATCCTAATGTTTTCCAAACGACACCGCCCCAGCCGGCTTCGAATGCACGGAGTACATTGAATTTTTTATCGGTTGGAGGGGCACTTGCCAACCAATAGGGGTTGGGGGATTTTATGCCGAGGAAGTTTGATGATATGTCTGCCATAAATATATATTATATATTTCGAACGCACGGAGTCACGGACAACACATAGTAAGCACGTGAGCCTCTGTGAATACCTCTGTGATCTTTCGTGTCTCTGTGCGTTTAATCTTCTTATTTCAAATAATCAAGGATATCGCTTTCGCTCCATCTTTCCCTGCCTGCACCGCATCAACTACTTCCTTTCCACCATTCACTGCATCACCACCGGCAAATACACCTTTAATATTTGTTGCGCAATTTTCATTGATAACCAACTTGCCGTTTTTATTATCCAGTTTATATTTCTTTACTATTTTTTCATAATGGAACTTGTCCTGCTGCTTTGATGACCATGTCTACATCCAATGTAAATGTTTCACCCGTATCAACAGGGGAGCGGCGACCGGAAGCATCGGGTTCACCCAATTTCATAACACTGCATACGAGTTGTTTTACTTTTTTCTGTGAGCCTTTTATTTTTAAAGGAGCAGCCAGCCAAATAATTTCACATCCATCTAATTTGGCAATATTCAATTCCACTTCGGTGCAGGGCATTTCTTCCTGTGTTCTTCTGTAGAGCATGGTTACTTCTTTTGCGCCAAGTCGTTTTGCCTGTGTGGCAGCATCAATAGCTGTCATACCCATTCCTATTACTGCTACTTTATCACCAACCGGAACGGAAGAATATCCTTTTGCTCTGATATCATAAATAAAACTGATGGCATCTACAACACCTTCTAATTTTTCTCCGGGAATATCTAATTGTCTTGCAACACCAACACCAATGCCGAGATAGACGGCATCAAATTCTTTTTTTAATTGTGCCAATGAAAAATCTTTTCCCAGTTCCTGGTTGTATTTTATTTCTATTCCGCCAATGGCAGTGATATAGTTTACTTCGTCTTCGCAGAATTGTGGTGTGACTTTATATGCGGCGATACCATAGGTCATTAATCCGCCGCCTTTGTTTTCTTTTTCAAAAATGGTTACATCAATTCCTTCTCTGGAAAGAGCATGAGCACAACTTAAACCGGCAGGGCCGGCTCCAACAATGGCAACTTTCTTGCCTACCGATGGTTTTCGTTCAAAGAGTTGCCAGTTTTTTTCCATGGCAATCTCTGTTGAATAACGTTGCAGCTTTGCAATGGAGATCGGTTCTTCTTCCAGTAAATTATAAACACAGGATCCTTCGCATAATTTTTCTACCGGGCAAACTTTGGAACATCCTGCTCCCATGATGTTGGAGGAGAAAATAGTATGAGCAGAGCCTTTTATATTATCTGTTGAAATTTGTTTGATGAATGTAGGGACGTCAATACTTGTAGGGCAACTTTTGGTGCAAGGTGCATCATAACAAAACAAACAACGGTTGGCTTCTACCTGCGCCGCTGTTATATTTTCAAACGGCGGGTGAATGTCGGCGAAGTTTTCGTCGTATTGTTCTTTGGTTAATCTGTTATTTTCTATAGACATCTAATTTGCTTTTAAACCACGGAGACAGGGAGCCACTGTGTGTCACAGAGAGACTCTGTGTTTCTTTGTGTCTTTGTGCCTCTGTGGTTACTCATTATTTATAATTCTACTAATTTTCCATAAGTCTCCGGTCTTCTGTCTCTGAAGAACTGCCATGTAGATCTTACTTCTTCAATCATATCCAGATCAAAATCGGCTATCAGCAATTCATCATTATCTTCTGAAGCTTCTTTAATTATTTGTCCTCTTGGATCAACGAAATAAGCTGGTACCATAAAATTTGCCAAGGTTCCATGGTTTTTCTGTTCCTACACGGTTGATACAACCCATAAAATATCCATTGGCAGCTGCATGTGCCGGTTGTTCCAGCTTCCATAAATATTGTGAAAGACCAGCAACAGTTGCAGAAGGATTGTAAACGATCTCTGCGCCATTCAATCCTAAACATCTTGCTCCGTCAGGAAAATGACTGTCGTAACAGATGTAAACTCCAACTTTTGCATACTTGGTTTGAAAAACAGGATAACCTAAGTTACCGGGTTTGAAGAAAAACTTTTCCCAGAAGCCTGATGTATGCGGAATATGATTTTTTCGATACTTGCCTAAGTATGTTCCATCAGCATCAATTACCGCTGCAGTATTGTATAAAACTCCGGCCTGTTCTTTTTCATACACCGGAACAATGATGACCATGCTATACTTCTTTGCATACTCCTGCATTCTTTCAATCGTTGGGCCGGGAACTGTTTCTGCACTTTCATACCAGGCTTTATCCTGTCCGGGACAGAAATAAGGTGTATTGAATATTTCCTGGAAGCAAAGTATCTGCACACCTTTTTTTCCTGCTTCTTCAATGTAGGGAATGTGTTTTTGCACCATTGCTTCTTTAATTTCTGCAATGGTTCCTTCGCCTTCGGTTTTTGGAAGGCATAGTTGAATTAATCCTGATTTGATTATTCTTGGCATAAGTTATTTTTTTGAACCACGGATGGCACAATAGACACGGAAGTTACACGGAGAATACACTGTGTATCATCTGTGTCACTGTGTCATCTGTGGTTTAATTTAAATTTTACTTTCAACTTTATTTCTCTTTATAAATTTACCATATCCTTTATCAATATTGCAATGATTATTTTCAATGGCAACTTTTCCTCTTAATAAAACTGTTTTTACTTTTCCTGTTACTTCCCATCCTTCGTATCCGCTGTAATCAACATTCATGTGATGTGTTTTAGCTGACAGTGTATGTTTTTCATTTGGATCAAAGATGACGATGTCTGCATCACTACCAACAGCAATTGTTCCTTTGCGGGGGAACATGCCAAATATTTTTGCGGCATTGGTGCTTGACACTTCTACATATTTATTCAAAGTGATCCTTCCTTTGTTTACTCCTTCGCTGAATAATAATTCCATCCTGTTCTCAATGGCAGGATGTCCGTTGGGTATTTTTGAAAAATCATCTTTGCCTAATAATTTCTTTTCCCAGTTAAAAGGGCAATGGTCAGTTGCCACCACTTCCACCAATCCCTGGTTGATGCCTGCCCATAATGTTTCCTGATCTTTCTTTTCACGAAGGGGAGGACTCATCACCCATTTGGCGCCGTCTTCTTTTTCATACAATGAAGCATCAAGAATCAAATATTGAATACAGGTTTCAACAAATACTTTCTGATTTCTTTTTGTTGCATTGCGAACAGCATTCAATGCTCCTTCGCAGGTAAGATGAACAATATACCCGGGACAACCGGTATAGTTTGCCATATCAGCAAATCGTCCGCTGGCTTCTGCTTCTGTAATTTCTGGTTGTGATAAATAATGATACAGAGGTGAAAGCTTTCCTTCTGATCGGTGCTTTGCTATTAACGAATCGATCATATCACCATTGGTAGCATGCACATTGATCAGGCCGCCATGTTTTTTTACTTCAGCCATCAGTTCAATCATCTGCCGGTCATCGATCATAAAGACACCTTTGTAAGCCATAAATGTTTTGAAAGAAGTGATGCCTTCTTTCTCGATCATTTCCTGAATCTCTTTTTTTGTGTTCTCGTTAAAATCAGTCACCGCCATATGAAAACTATAATCACCCACACAATTATTATCACTTCTGCTTTTCCATTCTTCCAATGCTGAACGTAAACTGTTGCCTTGTTTCTGGAGAATAAAATCGATCACCATCGTGGTGCCGCCATATAAAGCTGCTCTTGTGCCTGTTTCATAATTATCAGAAGAGAAAGCTCCCATGAAAGGCATTTCCAGGTGTACATGCGGGTCTATACCACCGGGAAAAACTAATTTGCCTGCTGCATCAATTTCCTTGTCGGCTTTTACAGTCAGGTCTTTTCCAATTGCTTTGATGGTTTCGCCTTCGATATAAATATCTGCAAGCTGGTCAGCGTCCGCTGTTATTATTCTGCCGTTCTTAATTAAAATAGTATGAAGCCCCCCTGCCCTCCGATAGGGGGTTCCTGGACTCCGATGTTTTAAAATTTTCTTTATTCATTTGCATTTACAAATTTTAGGGTTTTAAAGCCCCTTCTGCGGAGGGGTTTGGGGCGGCTACCCAATAGAGTAAAAAAGATACAATAAATGTTACAAACCATGCATAAGAATATAATTCAATTAAAAAATCCGGAAACGTTGTTGCATCAGTAATTCCTACTGCCACTAAAAATCCGGGAATGACAGGAAGTATGCTAACAAAGAATGCGATCCAAGCAGGAGGATTCCAGCCTTTATAAATTCCTTTGGGATTAAATAATTCAGCTAATTCAATTTTTGTTTTTCGTATCAGGTAATAATCACAGATCATGATACCTGCCAATGCACCCAGCAAAGCAGAATAAGCGATCAGCCAGCGGAAAATATATCCTTCCGGATCTGCGATCAATTTCCAAGGGAAGATCAGAATACCAATGATACCAGTGATGTATCCTCCCATTTTAAAACTGATCTTCTTCGGTGCGATGTTGGCAAAACTATTTGCCGGTGCAACTACATTGGCTGCAATATTGGTTGACAAGTGTTGCGATGGTCAATCCTAACATTGATATTGCAATCACTACCGGTGACTTGAATTTTGCAAGCAATGCAACAGGATCCCAGATAGCTTCTCCATAGATCAATACGGTTGCACTGGTTACTGCTATGCCAATAAATGAATAAAATACCATTGTTGTTGGCAATCCGATGATTTGCCCAAGTGCCTGCTCCCTTTGTGATTTTGCATAACGGGTAAAGTCTGGAATATTCAATGAAAGAGTTGCCCAGAATCCAACCATAGCTGTTAGTCCCGGAAAGAAAATTTTCCAGAAATCAACATCGCCTTTTCCGGAGAGGGTATACGATGCGGCCAGTATTTCCTTCATGGAACCAACTTCTAGCCCATGCCCAGATCAGTAAACATAATCCGATCAATAATAAGAAATGGAGCTGACCATGTTTCTAATAATTTTATTGAGTTGATGCCTTTGTAAACGATCCAGATATTGATGAACCAGAAAAACATAAAGCATCCGGCTTGTGCAAGGTTTAACCCGATAAAAGAACCGAGCCATAAAGAATTGGACCAATCAGGAAAAACCAATAATAACAGTTGATATATTGCAGCACCACCGATCCATGTTTGAATTCCGAACCATCCACAGGCTACCAGTCCTCTTAACAATGATGCCAATACAGAACCATTTACACCAAAACTCAGCCGAAGAAAAACGGGTAGCGGTACTCCGTACTTTGTTCCTACATGTGCATTCAGAATCATGGGGATCAAAACGATCAGGTTGCCTAAAAGGATTGTGATCAAAGCCTGCCACCAGTTCATCCCTTGACCTATCAGACTACTGGCAAGCATATAAGTGGGAATACAAACGGCCATGCCTACCCATATTGCAGCAATATGCCATTTGTTCCAGGTTCTTTGCGAGGCTGGGAACAGGTGCCAGGTCTTCATTGTATAATGAAGAGTTAGAAACGTCTTCCGTTAATTCAACAATTTCTGAATTCATGCAGTAGGTAGTTAGTTTCTATTTCTTACAAGAGTATTAATTGCAATGTTGATCTGCAATGGTAATCGCTTCACTGATGATCGCCAATCCTTCATCAACCTGTTCTTTTGTAATAATTAATGGAGGGGCAACAAAAATATAATTCCATCTTACAAAAGTGTACATACCCAGTTCTTTGATCTTGGCAGCTACTTTATTCATCACTTCCATTTCATTGGGTTTGGCATTAAAAGGAGCCATGGGTTCTTTGGTTTCTCTATTCTTCACCAATTTCAATACAACCTAATAAACCAGTATTTCTAAAATCACCAATGCTTGAATGTTTTTGTTTTAATTTTTCTACCTGCTCGTTAACATATTGCCCCATGGCAGCCGCTTTTTCTATCAATCCATCTTCTTCATAAATATTTAATACTTCCAATGCAGCTGCACAACCAACTGCATGGGCAGAATAAGTAAGTCCAAGCATCAATGGTTTATCATCATAAGCAGCAGCAATTTCATCACTCACTATTAATGCACCGAATGGAATATAACCAGCCGTCAATCCTTTGGCAGTTGCGATCATATCAGGCACCACTCCATAATTATCTACACCAAACCATTTTCCCGTTCTTCCAAAGCCACTCATTACTTCATCAGCAATTAATAAGATCCCATACTTATCACAGATAGCTCTTATCTTTTTAAAATAATCAGGTGGATATTTAATACAACCGGATGAACCACTTTCTCCTTCTATTAAAATAGCGGCGACATTTTCCGGTCCTTCAAACTGTACTACTCTTTCTACATGACTGGCACATTCATACTGGCATTTGCCAAATGTTTGTCCGAAGGGACAACGATAACAAAACGGATCTTCTACATGTACAAAGTTTGGTGCCTGCTGGCTGTCAGCAGGTAATTTTCTCGGATCACCGCCAGCGGTCATGGCTCCATAACTGGCACCATGAAAGGCCCTGTATTTGGTAATAATCTTATGTCGACCGGTATATAATCTCGCAAGTTTTATTGCATTTTCAATAGCAGTGGCACCACAAACAGTAAATAATGTTTTGTTCAAGCCTTTTGGGGTTATAGATGCCAGCTTTTTCCCAAGCTCCCCACGGATCTTTGTTGCGCAGCTTGGTGTTACATAGCTCACTTCCTGCATTTGTTTTACCACTGCTTCCGTCACCCGCTGATCTCCATGGCCAATATTTACATTCATCAACCCTGATGAAAAATCTATATACTTTTTCCCATCGTAGTCGTATAGATAAACGCCTTCTGCATTTTTTATTGCAATTGGAGAGATGCCTTTTTGCTTGCTCCAGGAGAATAGGGTATAGTCCTGATTGTTTTGGATGACCTCCCTGCCCTCCGAAGATAAAGCCCCCCTGCCCCCCGAAAGGGGGTTCTCAGCGTCTGATTGTTTGGAAATTGTTTTTGTATTCATAATATTTTTTTTTATTTAGCCTCCGAAGCTTTTTTAACTGCCGTAGCTTTAGCGTAGGCATGTAGCGAATAAGGATTATTGACCAAGCTGTATTACTACTATGATCGTCTGTTGCCCGTCCGAATGCCAGCCCGAAAGATTCATTCTGGCGGGGCTCAGCCGGGCGGACGTCGCACTTTTCATCGTTCGGTAATTCTATAGAGCATTATCAATATCATGTCCTATATGTGTCGATTCAAAAAACCAGATTCCATCTTTTTCTCCCTTCTTCAATAATTCAAATGTTTTCATAACATCAGTCCCTGCAGGAACGTCTACAGAAAAATGAGTATTGTTCATTCCTTCATATGTGCAACCAATTTCAAATATGGGGTTGAAGTATCGTTCAAAATTTTCAAAACTTTCACCTTCTGTAAGAAATATTCTGTAGGTTGAATGCTTTGATCTCTCTATTACTTTTTTAAAAACAGGAAATCCTTCATTTTTGTCATATTCAGCATAAACAGAGTCTTTATAACTTAAATCATTTGCAAAAAATGGAGAATTTTCTAAAACATATTTATTATCGCCAAGAGAATTTACCCATAGCGTTTCTGCGGCATAATGATGCCAATCAGTTTCTGGTAGTATTATTTTTATTTTTTTAAACTTATTTTTTTCCATAACTCTTAATCCCATTTATTTAAACCCAATCCTTTCTCTTTCTTCAAATTTCTTTTTTCCTGCATTTTCATCTAATAAGTTTTCCATTGCATCATAAAGCTGATTCAATTGTACATCATGTTCACCAATTCTTTCTTTTATTTGTTTAAGTTGCTCCCTTAAATCATTTTCTTGTATTAAAACCCTTCTTATTTCTACAAATGCCCGCATGATAGCGATATTCATGGCTATGGCTTTATCGGAGTTGAGGATGCCACTAAGCATGGCAACTCCTTGTTCTGTGAAGACATAAGGTAGATATTTAATATTGCTTCCTCTGCCTGTCTTCAAGGTCACAAATTGTGATCTTGAAGAATTACCACTTTCAGTGGTTTCAATTTGAAATCTTAATGCTTCAAACTCTTCTTTAGTAAGTTGAAACATAAAATCTTTAGGAAACCGCTTAATATTTCTCTTAACTGCCTGGTTTAAAACTCTAACTTCAATTTCATACAGGGTTGCCAAATCGCTGGCAAGCATAACTCTTTCACCCCTGATTTCGTAAATCCTGTTTTGAATGCTTTTGATAATTTTCATATTCTAAGTGGCTTTGTTCGGAATTTATGTATTTATTATTAACCCACCCCAAATTCTTAAAAGCGTTATAATTTCTTAAACTCACCTCCCGAAAAATCGGGACAGGCTCTCCACGAAGGGGAAGTTTACAAAAGGAGGACTAGTTGCTTTCAAAATCTCAGCAACTTGAATGAGTCATTGACCTAAGTCTCCCCTTTAGGGGGACAGGGGGTTAACTCATCCAATTCACCCCAGCCTCTGCATTCCACTTTGTTGTACTCTTTTTCAACTTTGTCCAAAACTCAATTGAACTTTTTCCGGTAATATCACCAACGCCAAACTTACTTTCATTCCAACCTCCGAATGAGAATGGTTCTCTTGGGACAGGTACACCAACATTCACACCGATCATTCCGGCACTGGATCTTTCAATGATGTAACGGGCCATGCCACCATTTTGTGTAAACACCGATGCAGCATTACCGTAAGGATTTGCATTTTCAATGGCTAATGCTTCATCAACGGTGTTGGTTCGCATAATGGAAATAACAGGTCCGAAAATTTCTTCTTTTGCTACACTCATTTCTGGTGTTACATAATCAATCACTGTAGGACCAACATAAGTGCCGTTTTCTTTTCCTTTTACTTTTGTATTGCGGCCATCTACTAATATTTTAGCACCGTCTCTTTCTGCTTCGCCAATGTATCTTTCAATTCTTTCTTGAGACTCTTTACTGATGACTGCTCCCAGATTTTCTCCGGGAATAATCTTTCTTGCTTCTTCGCATATCTTATCAACAATGCTGTCAACGTTGCCAACACCGATCATTGCTGAAGCTGCCATACAACGTTGTCCGGCACAACCACTCATACTCGCTGCAACATTTTGCGCCGTCATTCCTGGAATTGCATCGGGTAATACCATCAAATGATTTTTTGCGCCACCGAGTGCTAAAGCTCTTTTATAATTAGAAGTGGCTCTCTGGTAAACGATCTTGGCAACTTTTGTAGAACCAACAAAGGAGACGGCTTCAATGCCAGGATGATCACAAATAGCTTCCACAATTTCTACATCACCATGAACGATATTGAAAACACCATCAGGTAAACCAGCTTCTTTTAATAATTCGGCCAACCGGCCACAACTCAAAGGGACTTTTTCCGATGGTTTCATGATCATGCAATTCCCAAGAGCAATGGCATTGGGGAGTGTCCAGTTTGGAACCATGGTTGGAAAATTAAAAGGAACGATGGAAGCAACAACACCCAACGGTACATGTTCGGTTCTGCATTCCACCCCTTTACTTACTTCTAATATTTCTCCGGTAACTAATTGCGGGAGTGAAGTAGCAAATTCTGTCAGTTCAATACTTTTCTCCACCTCTGCTACTGCTTCGCCATAGGTTTTTCCATTCTCTTCCTGAACCAGTTCAGCAAGTTCTTTCAAATTTTTTTCTAACAATGTTTTATAGCGAAAGAAAACCTGTACTCTTTCTTTAATAGGGGTTTTGCTCCAGGTTGCAAATGCTGCTTTCGGCTGCCTGAACGGCATTATCCAAATCAGCAGAATTTGACATGGGAACTGTGGAGAGTAGATTTCCATCTATAGGAGAAATGACTTCTAATGTTTTTTGATGATGTGGCATCTACAAATTTTCCATTGATATAATTCTGAACGGGAGAGTATTTCATGGATATAAATTTTTTATAAACCACGGAGGCACAGCGGCAGAAAGAAGCACGGAGACTCACTGTGAAACACTGTGACCCTGTGTCTCTGTGGTTTAACAATTATTAATTTTAATAAGTCACTTATAAATATACTTAATTTAACGAAGTTTGCAATCCTAAAGACCTCAATTTCAATGACCCCGGAAAGACATAAAAGGCTAACTTCAGTTCTCAATAAAAGACAAGGCGATATTACCATTGTGCTTGAGAATGTATTTGACCCGCATAATATTTCTGCCGTAATGCGAACAGCTGATGCAGTTGGAGTGCAGGATATTTATATTTTGAACACAAAAATTCCCCGTCATAAAAAATGGGGAGCCAAAAGTTCATCCAGTGCAGCTAAATGGTTAACCGTTCATCAATTTGAAAATGCTGATGAATGTTTTAAGGAACTTCGAAAAAACTATTCAACCATTTTAACAACTCATCTCAGCAGCGATGCCGTAAGTTTACACAGCATTGATTTTACAAAAAGCATTGCACTGGTGTTTGGAAATGAACATAGTGGCGTAAGTGAAGAGATAAGAGCAATGGCCGATGGAAATTTTATTATTCCCCAGGTAGGCATAATTCAATCGCTGAATATAAGTGTTGCCTGTGCGGTTACATTGTATGAAGCATTCCGGCAAAAGATCGAATGCAGGGCAATACAACCAGCCGAGTTTGGATGACGTCAGGTATCAGGAGCTTTTTAAAGAATGGGAGGAGAACAGGAGAGAGGAGGATAGTCAATAGTCAATAGTCAATGGTCAATAGTCAATGTATGAAAAGGTGTAAGTTGTTATTTATTTTATTTTTTTTTGTTGCCAATGTACAGGCGCAGGAGATAAAGAGTGTGAAGGCGACAGAAGTGGCTCAGATCATTGCTGAGAGTAAAACTCCTTTGATCGTCAATATGTGGGCTACCTGGTGCAAGCCATGTATTGAAGAATTGCCATATTTTCTGGAGGAGGTAAATAAGTATAATGCAACAAAGGGGCCAGCCGATAGTATTCAATTATTATTGGTAAGCCTTGATTTTGCATCTTCCTTTCCCGAAGGGATCAAAAAATTTGCGGATAAAAGAAATATCAATGCACCTATCGTTTGGCTGAATGAAACAAATGCAGATTATTTTTGTCCAAAGATCGATGCAAAATGGTCGGGAGCCATTCCGGCAACCTTATTTATCAATAATAAAACAGGTTACCGGAATTTTGTTGAAGAACAAATCTCCCACGACCGGTTGAAAGATGAAATCAGGGCTATACTAAAATGAGGTTATCTTATTTCTTCCCCCTTTAATTCCTCATTGGCCTTTGCCACCATATACAAGAAATAAATACCTGCACCAAGACTGGTTATTGCCAGAATAATACCCAAAACACTTTTGTGATACATCGCTTTGGCAAGGCAGAATCCAACTAATACCATGAATCCGATAATGATAATCCGGTTGATTGTTTGTCTGGATAGCATAAGCTGTGGTTTTGATCCCGACAGGCGGGAGGGTCAAAAAAAGGGTTGTCTGACTATTTGGATGCATCCATAAAAACTTTCCATAAAGGTTTATTAAAAAAAAATCCTCCGGGATTACCGGAGGATGCCAATATGCTAAAAAATCCGATCTATTTATTCCTTTTAATTGAACAACCTACAGATCTTGATTCTTTTACTGAAACATCTTTTCCAGATTTCACTTCATCAATGGCTAAAGTCAAATGCTTACGGCTTACAGCTCCTGCATCAGAAGGGTTATCGTCTATTGCACCATGATAAACCAATTTGCCGGCATTGTCGAATAAGAAACACTCAGGAGTACGGTTAGCACCAAATTCGTCGGCCATTACTGAATTTTCATCTACCAGATAATACCAATTGTATTTTTGATTAGCTGCATATTCCTTCATTGCAGTATAAGAGTCTTCATTGCCCCGATACGCTTCGTTTGAATTCAAAATCACCACGCCGACGCCATTTGCCAATGCGTAATTGCTTACTTCATTTGTCCGCTCCTGATTTTTTATTACATAAGGACAAGTATTACAACTGAACATTACCAGTAAGCCATTCTTCATTTTTGCATCATTAAAAGATACCTGCTTCCCTGAAATGTCTTTCATTTTTTGTTCAGCTTTTGGCATTGATGAACCAATGGGCAGTGGGTCATTTACAGGTAGAAATGTAAAGGCAGCAATTGCTGCAATTGGTAATGCGGAGAATAATATCTTTTTCATTTTTTGAGTTTATAATTATTACAAGTTTAATTCCTTAAAGTTCGGATATTCATTCGGATTTTTCATTACCGTCCGGCGATTTATCTTTCCGTTCATCTGCAATTTTCTTAAGCGAACTGATACTTACATTCAATTCAAAACCAATTAGTAACACAAGTGAATTAATAAATATAAGTATCATTAATATTAATACGGTACCAATGGAACCATAAAGTTGATTATAAGTTCCAAACCTGCTGACCCACCAGGAAAATAACAGCGTCATCAATAACATTAAAAATGTTGCAAGAATAGAACCGGGATTAATAAACTTCCATTTTTTATGCACTGCCGGTGTATAGCGGTAAATGAATGAGATTGAAGCAAAGAATAAAAAGAAGATAACGATCCAACGGGCATTTAAAATAATACTCATGATTGTCTTACTTTCAATACCGAACCACTCCAAAACTGCTGCCCGGCCAATCAATAAAAGAATGGATACAAAGATTATTATAAATAGTATCAATGTAATTTTTAAAGCAACGCCACGGGCCTGTAACCCTTTTCTTTTTTTAAAGCCGATATAATTCTGATCAAAAGACATCATTATTCCCATCATGGCATTTGAGGAGAAGAACATTGACAATACAAAACTTAAAGAGAGTAAGCCATTTCTTGGTTTATTAATAAAATCCTGTAAAAAACTAATTAGAACAGCATTATCTTTTTCTCCTGGTATCACGTCTCTTATCAATCCGTATAATTGATTTTCAAATTGCTCTGTAATCGGAATAAAGGGAAGTAATGTGAACAGAAATATCAATGCAGGCGGAATAGCCATTACGAAGTTGAAAGAAATGGCAGATGCTCTTTCCGTCATACCGATCGTTTTTACCTGCGAAATAAAAAACATGATCACATCATACAATGGGATACCTCTGAAGCCGGGGAAAGATGTCTTTTTGCTTCTATCAATGATAAATTTTACGGGTGCAGATTCAGCGATTGTTGTTCCTATTTTGGCCAATAGCGGCATTATTTATTCTCCTTTGCTTTTTTAGTTGAATCCATTCTTCTTGTTAATTCTTGCTGATACATTCTTGCATACTTGAGATGATCGTTGTAATTACTGGTGAATATACTTGTTCCATCAAAATTATGGCTGGCTACAAAATAGAGGTAATCCGTTTTCGGAGCATCAAGTACTGCATCAATCGATTCAATAGAAGGTGTACAAATAGGACCTGGTGGAATTCCAGTGTACATATAAGTATTAAATTTTGAATCTGTTTTAAGATGAACTCCCTGTTACTCTCTTTAAAGCAAAATTTTTCATGGCAAATTTTACAGTCGGATCGGCCTGAAGTCTCATGCCAATTCTTATCCTATTCAGGTACGTACTGGCAATATTATACTTATCTGCTTTTTTATTTGTTTCTTCTTCTACGATTGATGCAATTGTGGAAATTTGTATTAGTGAAAGGTGAAGACTATCTGCTTTTATTTTTCTTTCTTCAGTCCAGAATTTTTTATAGGCCGTATAAAATTGTTCAAATATCTTTTCCGGGCTGCTATTCCATACTTCGCTATAAGTGTATGGCATCACTACTGCCATAACGGTGTTGGTATCTAATCCAAATTCATTTAACTTTTGATGATCATTTAAATAGTTGATCATTTGTAATGAATCAAATTCAAACAGGTTGCCAATTTTTCTGGCAAGGTCTTCTCTGGTTCTGACCTTAGTAATAACAAGATTTAATTTGCTTTGATCGCCACTTCGTAACATTCTTACAAGTTTAAGCAAACTCATCCCTTTTGTGATCTTGTATCTGCCAGGTTTTATATTGGTATAGCGAAGTAGTTTTTTGGTATAATTAAACCAGGTTGGTGACTTTATATATTTTTGTTCAACCAATTCTTTCTTTACCTCTTCGTAAGTAGAACCGGTCTTTATATAAAAGAATTCGCCAGATGGGGTAGCGGTTGCAGGGCCTAAAAATTTCCAGCCAGCAAATCCTCCGATCATTAACAATATCAAGCCAGTGCCAATTAAAATTTTTTTCTTCATAATCTGGATTTCACAACTACTGATGATAAATAGTCAATCATAATGTTCAATATAAATAAAAAACCCCGCCTTAACGACAGGGTTTATAAAATTATTAAGATTTTAATATTAAGGAGTTTGTGGTGTAGGTGTTTGTGCTGGTAAAGTTGTTGGATCAAGTTGCAATGTATTCGGAGATACAGGTTGCGAAGTTGATGGTACAGGTGCTCCTGTTGCATCGTTCGTTCTATCTGGAACCGTTGATTGCGTTTTTGGAATAAAGAAGACAGAAAGCATACATAATGCTCCAACTATGCCTGCAAATATCCAGGTGCCTTTCTCCAGCACATCATTTGTTTGCTTTACACCCATAAACTGGCTGCTGAAACCGGCAATATTTCCGGCTAATCCACCACCTTTTGGGTTCTGAATCAAAACGATCAGGCCTAAGCCAAGCGATGCAATAACAATAAGTATAATAAATAGGGTCGTCATGTTAATTTAATTTCTTTAGTTCCTCAATTTTCGCTGCAAAATAAGGACTTTTAGAGGGTTCAAGCAAACTTAATTTGTTGTAAATTTCAATTGCTTTGTCTTTATTGCCTTGTTTTTCCCAAACTTCGGCCATTGTCAGCGTAACAATGTCCCTGTCCTTTATTGAATGTTCGGCCAATTGTTCTACTTTTTTCTCTGCTAAGGGTTCATGAATGCTCTGATTTCCTGTTACAGGCAGTTTTTTCATCGTTTTTAGCCAGTCAGTGAAACTTTTTAACTGCAGGTCAAATTTATCAGCCGGCTTTTCATCTTCTTTAAAGTTTATGCCCTGAGATGCAAAATAATCAACTGTATGGAATGGCTCGAATAGTAATTCAGTTTTAGATGGATCGACAGGCTCAAATTTGAAGGTTGGCAATATCTACTTCCGAATCGTTTTCGGGGTGTCCGGGTAATTCAGTATTATCAGCCTCACTGTTTGAGTCAGTAATATTGGTTTCATTCTTCTTCATCTCATTTAGTACGAGGTATTGTAGAAGTTGCGACAACATTATTTGGTAGATCATCTTTTATTTCTGTTGATTCTTCAGCAAGAGATGTATTCTGAAAATTTTCAACTGGATCTTCTTTTTCCTTTTCTATAATAGTTGCATCACCTGTATCGTTCAAAAGTTTTTTAACCCAGAGCGGATTGTGAAAGAATAAAAATGTTTTTTGCAATTGCTCATCATACTCTTCTGCTTTTTCTATCTGAAGTTTTTTGGTCAATAATAATTGTGCAGCACCGAAATGGGGGTGACGGTCTGCGAATTCTTTCACTTCCTGCAAGCTGCAGTTTTCAAGTGAATCTTTTTCCAATAATGATTTTACCAATTGATCGATCTGAACATTCATACTTACAATATAAGGACTGGTTACCAGTTAGAAAAAAGCTTATTAAATATTTCATCAGTAAGTGTACGTACTATTTCATCACCAAGTGTACTTTCTGCTTGTTGAAAGGATTGGTTTCCTTTGAATTCAAAACTTCTTGTAACATCATAATCTGATACTTTATCAGCTTTGCGATCATTTAACGTGATATGTACAGTAACGGTTAAGCGGTTATTAGCAACCTGTTGTCCCGAGATAGCAGATGTACTGAAATTATACTCTGAAATAAAGCCACTGATCTCCCAATCTGCATTATCATTATTGGTTTGTGATAAGTCTTGTTTGGCCGACTATTTTCTGACGTATTTTGTCGGAAAGTAGTTGACTTATCTGAGGGTTTACATATCTGGCTTTATTTAATAGTTGTATAATTTTTACCGTTTTTATACTGTCCGGTATAGTTGCTTCATTGAATTTGTAAATATTGCAACTGCTATTACCAATAAATGTAACAACGAATAACAAGACTGGTACAATCAATACATGTTATTTTTTTTAAATTTTTCATTTAGTCTTCTATATCGTATTCCTTTAATTTTCTGTACAGGGTTCTTTCGCTGATGCCGAGATCCAATGCGGCATCTTTTCTTTTGCTCTTGTGTTTTTTCAATGCTTTAACGATCAACTCTCTTTCTTTATCGACGATATTCAGGCTTTCTTCAACTTCCACATGATCATGAATGTCATTATTCATTAATACTGGTTGGGAAGATTGGAGTGATGCCGGAGCCATATTTGTCTGAGCATTTTCTGTATTCTTTAGTTCTTTCAAATCATTTATAAAAGACTGGCTATGCTGCGCCATGTTTGGATTTTGCAGCACTTCCAGGAACATCTTTTTAAGTTCTGTAACATCTTTCTTCATATCGAAGAAAAGTTTGTATAGGATCTCCCTTTCATTTGCAAATTCATGGCTATGTCCATTTGTAGCGGCCAGTACCGGTAATCTGTTACTTGAGTAGGGTTGTAAAAACTTATTCAAATCCTTTGCAGTGATCAATTTATCCTGTGATAGAACAGAAATCTGTTCTGCAATATTCTTTAATTCTCTCACATTACCCGGCCAGGGATAGTTTATTAACAGTTGTTTTGCTTCCTCATTTAATTGAACGGGTGCCGTTTTATATTTATCCGCAAAGTCGGAAGCAAATTTTCTGAAAAGAATATGAATGTCTTCAGGTCTGTCATGCAATGAAGGTACACGGATGGGAACAGTACTCAATCTGTAATAAAGATCTTCTCTGAATCTTCCTACCTGTACTAATTGCAATAGATCTTTATTGGTGGCAGCAATCACTCTTACATCTGTTTTCTGAACTTTGGAAGAACCCACACGGATATATTCACCTGTTTCTAAAACACGGAGTAATCTTGCCTGTGTACCTAATGGTAACTCACCAATTTCATCAAGAAAGATTGTTCCGCCATTTACTGTTTCAAAATAACCTTTACGGGAATCAGCAGCACCGGTAAAAGAACCTTTTTCATGACCGAATAATTCAGAATCAATTGTTCCTTCCGGAATTGCACCACAGTTTACTGCTATAAAGGGATTATGTTTTCTCGGAGAAAGAGAATGTATGATCTGTGAGAAAACTTCTTTACCTACACCACTTTCGCCGTTTATTAAAACCGTGAGATCTGTATTGCTTACCTGTATGGCTACCTGCAGTGCATAGTTCAAGTGCAGGGGAATTTCCGATAATGCCAAATCTGTTTTTTATGCTTTGAATTTCCATATCACTATTCTCTCTAAAATAATTTAATTAATAATTTTTCCTAATAAAGTTCCTTGTGTGCAACTGGTTGCTTCTACCATCACATAATCTCCTTTTGCAAGTGGGAATTTTTCTTTCGGAAACACAAAAACTTTTCCCTGTGAACTTCGTCCCATCCAATCAGCATCACTTTTTTTGCTATCTCCTTCAATCAATATTTTGAATGATTTACCAATATCTTTTTGATTGCTCTCTAATGAAAGCCTGTTTTGTAAAGCCACTACTTCGTACAATCTGTTTTTCTTGGTGTCAAGCGGCACATCATCTGTATATCTTTTTTGTGCCAATGTGCCCGGTCTTTCGGAATAGTAATACATATATGCATAATGATATTTTGCATATTCCATAATGCTTAATGTCTCCTGATGATCTTTATCTTCTTCCGTACAAAAACCGGTTATTATATCAGCACTTATTCCACAATCAGGAATGATCTCTTTTATCCTGTCCACTTTTGCCATATACCATTCTCTGGTGTAGGTGCGATTCATTAATTGTAATATTCTGGAAGACCCACTTTGAACGGGCAAGATGAATATAATTGCAGATATTTTCATGTCTGACAATCGTATGTAACACTTCATCCGTAATGTCTTTTGGATGGGAGGTAGAGAATCGAACCCTGAGTAAAGGAGAGATCAAGGCAACTTTTTCAAGCAGCATGGCAAATGTTATGGCTACATCATTTTGTTCATCAAGAAAATAATAGCTATCAACATTCTGTCCAAGTAATGTAACTTCTCTATAGCCTTTGTGCGAATAAGATCTGAGCATTCTTTCACAATACTTTCGGTACTACGGCTTCTTTCTCTCCCCCTTGTAAATGGAACTACACAAAACGAACACATATTATTACAGCCCCGCATAATACTTACAAATGCATTTACCCCATTACTATTTAATCTTACCGGAGAAATATCAGCATAGGTTTCATCCCGGCTTAATAAAACATTCACGGCTTTTTGACCCGTCTCTGCTTCTTCTACCAATGCAGGAAGTGAGCGGTAAGCATCGGGGCCAACAACGATATCAACCAGTTTTTCTTCTTCTAATAATTTGGATTTTAGTCGTTCAGCCATACATCCCAATACACCAACCAACAATCCCTTTTTCTTCTGCTTCAGTGATCTGAATTCTGTAAGTCTTTTGCGAATGGTGAGTTCTGCTTTTTCCCGTATGGAACAGGTATTGATAAAAATAAGATCGGCTTCTTCAAGGATTTGAGTTGCTCCAAACCCTTTTTCATTAAGAATGGATGCAACAACTTCACTATCCGCAAAGTTCATGGCACAGCCATAACTCTCTATAAAGAATCTTTTTTTATAGGGATTCGGGTCATCCTGAAATGGGGCTAATGCCTCACCCTGTCTAGCCTCATCTTGTATTTTATCTGACACATAGTCAAGCATGGAAAAAAAATTAGAACCTGCCTACTCCCCTTCGCATAGCTACTGTCGCTTGCGCCAAAGCTTCAGCGACGGGGCACGGAGCAAGGCCGGCAGGCAGGCGGCAAATATACAAATTAGCCCCCTATTTGCGACACAATGTCAGAATCAAATAAGGCTTTTATTCAACTGCTATCATTCGTTAGTCACACTCTGTTACAGTAACTTAGAAGGTAGAGTAATATATTTGCGTCTAATTTCTTGTGTTGAGAAAAACGCTCCTATTTATATTGTCCATAACAATCAGCTTAATTTCCTTTTCGCAAGGGTCAGAAGCTGGTATTCTATCAGGTAATGTGCTGAATGATAAGACTAAGGCTGTAGAAGGAGCAATTGCTGAATTAATTGCAATTATAGATAGTTCTCAGAAGAAAACAGTTATAACTGATAAAGATGGTGAGTTTGATTTGAATACTATTCCATTTGGTTATTACCGGCTAAGAATAAGTTATGTAGGTATGCAAACAATCAATATTGATAGTATACATTTCAGAACAGAACGATTTGATTTCAGATTATCTGACATCATATTGAAACCAAAAAGCAACGAGAAACTGAATGAGGTTATTATATATGCAGAAAAGCCGTTGGTTGAATCGAAAGAAGGCAATATTACTTTTAATGTTGGAGAATCAGCCTTAGCTGCCGGTAGTAATGCCAGCGATCTGTTATCCAATGTTCCATTAGTTGCAAAAGATGCAGATGGAAAAATTACGGTTAGGGGAAAAGAACCCAAAATATTAATTGATGATAAACCAGTAGAATTGAATTTGCAACAGTTACAGGATCTGCTGGAATCGATGCCCGGAAGTTCGATCGATAAGATTGAAGTGATGACCAATCCGCCACCTCAATATGCAAATGAACAGGGTGGAGTGATCAATATTGTGACCAAGAAGGGAAAAGTTGGTAAAAGCGGACGATTATCAATTACGGCTGGTACCAGAGGAGAAACAACGATCAATGGAAGTTATACTTATCGGAAACAAGGATTTTCGGTAAACATAAATGCCGGAGGAGGGTATAACCGGTATGAAGGCAATGGCTATTCCATTCGGAATAATATTTATACCGACTCTTCCAATTTTTTTAATACTACTAATAATTATATCACTAAAAGCCTGAGACCGAATTTCCGGGCCAACATAAACTATGACATTAACAAGAATAACAGCCTGAATCTTGTTTTGAATTATAATCAGAACACTTACGATAATACCAGTAATACAGAATATCAGAATATCAATCGGTTTGATGAGTTGTGGAAATTAAGCCAGCGGCAAGTAAATAGTGAAGGAGATAATTATAGTCCGAACCTGAGTGTTAGTTATACCCTTAGAGGCAAACCCGGAGAGACGTTTAAGATAATTGCCAGTCATAACTATTCATCGAATAATAATGATCGTTTATTCTTTCAGGAATTCTTTAACCCTGACCATACACCCAAAGGAGTTGATTCTACACAAGAACAGATCAATACGTCAAGGATCAGTAATTACTAATTTCCGTGTGAGTTATGATAAGATGCTTTCAAACCGAAAAACATTTATTTCTTTCGGTTCGGTCTATAACCGGTCCAACAATCATGTATTGGTAGATGCCAGCTATAAAAAGAAGCCTGAAGGCACTATGGAAAAACTGGAGCTATTAAGTAATAATTTATGGTTTCATCAGACCGTTTCTAATCTCCGTGGTTCCGTAAAACAGGTATTGGGAACTGATTTTAGTTTTACTGCCGGAACTTCATTAGAGCGAACAGATATCTGGTTTGAGTTATTGAAAGAAAGCAGAGATGTAAAAAATGATTACCTGACATGGTTACCCTTTGCCAATATCAATAAGACCTGGAAAGATAAATTGAGTCTGACAATGGCTTATCGTCGTAGTATCAACCGGCCCGGAATCAATCACCTGAACCCGGCAATTGATTTTTCTGACCCATACAATGTACGGTTTGGCAATGAAAAACTGGAAGCTTCAACTGCACATAATTTTGATTTTGTTGCAGGAAGAACAAAAACTAAATATTTTTTAAATCTGGGGCTGGGGTATAACATTGTTCAGGATGTCTTCAGTCAGGTAAGAACACTTTTGCCGGAAGGGAAAACGCAGATCACCTGGGAAAATATCAGCGGAAGAAAGGAATATGAAATAAGTAGTTGGAATGGAGTTACTATTACCCGAAAGCTGAAATTAAATGCCAGTGCCAGTTATACCTATAGTCAATACAGTGAATTTGATATAACCGTTCGCAGGTTTCGTAACGGTGGTTCCTTTACCTCTAATATCAATACCAGTTATACACCAAAAGATATCTGGAATATAACCGGTGGGTTTAATATCAACCGGTTTGGAAACCCGCAGGGATATGCCCGTTGGAACACCAGTATGAACCTTGGCGTGCAAAAGAAATTTTTCAACAAGAGACTGATCACAACGATCAACATCATCGATCCGTTTGTCAATCAGCAACGGAGAATATTTACGTATGGGCCCAACTTCAATCTTGAGAGTTATAATATAACGCAGACCCGTAATTTGCGATTAAGTGTTGCGTATAATTTTACAAAGGCGCCGAAGAAGAAGGTTCTAGTGACGCCCAAAGCCATACCAGCACCAAAAAGTTAATACCTAGAAGTAGGTATTTTTAACGAAATCCTCAAAAAGACTTGTGCCCTACCGTATTTAAACATTATCTTCAAAAAAGAATCTCCTGCCTGTAGTATTGTGTTCTAAAGAAGCTGATCTGGAGACCCTATTATCCCCGCTACGAAAACATTCCAACTATCAGGAACCTGGTTTAGTATCATTATTTGTTTTACAATTTTAGCCTTTAACGTCAATGCATTGTATTAGAAAAATTGCATGAACAGGATAATTATATATATATCTATAGGATGCCTATTCCTTATTCAGGATCTTCATGCCCAAACTTGGCAGGAATTTTATACTACAGCTAATTCATACAAGGATCAAAAGATTCCGGATAGTACACTTAAATACTATTTGCTTACTAAAGAAGCACTACCCAGCGATTCTGTAAAAAGTGATACCTATATTCAACTGCTGATGAACATTGCTAATCTCTATTATGATTCGAAAAATCAATATACAACAGCGGAGACTTTTTATTTAGAAGCAAGGAATGTCATTAGAAAGAAACAGGGAGTAAATAATAATTTATATGCGACAAACGCCAATTTACTTGGTCAGATAAATTACAGGTTGACAAAATATACTAAAGCTGAAGAGTATTATATAGAAGCAAAGATGATATGGGAAAAGCTTGTGGGTAAAAACACTAAAGAGAATGCTGCTAGTTGTAATATGCTTGGCATTCTATATAATTATTGGGGGAAAGTATGATAAGGCTGAAGCTTCGCACTTGGAAGCAAGAGCTATCAGGGAACAGTTGTTTACAAAAGAAAGTAATGCGTATGCTCAGAGCTGTAATAATCTGGCAGCAATCTATTGGAGCCTTGGCCAAAATGATAAGGCTGAGCCTTTGGCATTGGAAGCAAAAGAAATAAGGGGAAGAGTAGCCGGTATTCCCAGAAGTGCTTATGCAATTAGCTGTGTCAATCTAGGTAATATATACCGTGATATGGGCAAATTTGAACAAGGCAGTGCCTCTGTATGTAGAAGCAAGGGATATAAGAAGTGAAACAAAACTTTCTGATGATTATGCACAAAGCTGCAGCATTCTTGCTGATCTCTATTATTATATGAAGGAGTATGAAAAGGCCGGGCCTTTATACCTGGAAGCGAAGGATATTTTTGAGAAAATTTCTCCTGTTAAAACTTCTAACTATGCACAGAGCTGCAGCGATCTCTGCACAGTTTTACCGGGAAACAGGTGTTTACGACAAAGCTGAAGCTTTGGCAATGGAAGCAAATCAAATTTGGGAAGGAATAGGAGATAATGTGAAATCAGAATTAGCGCTTAATAGCAATAGTCTTGGAGCATTATATTTTGTAATGGGGGATAATGAAAAAGCGGAGCAATATTTTATAAAAGCAAGAGATGAATGGGAGAAGGACTCTTGGTAAAGAACATCCTTATTATACTTCAAATACATTAAGTCTTGCGAAAGTATACTGGAGTGAAAATGAAATTGGCAAAGCCGGCAATTTATACAAACAGGCATTTGAAGCTGCAACTTAAACAGGCAGATCAATTATTCTCGTTCACTTCTGAAGAAGAAAAGCAACTTTATTTAAAAAATATTATTGGTGCCGAAGATGAGTATCAGTCTTTTTATTTTGACAAATTAAGAAATGGAAATGGTGGACAGCCCTATTCAATAGCCTTACAAAAAAGAAATCAGATACTTATCCTCTTCATTACAGTTAAGGCAAATGATCTATGCCAGTAATGATTCGTTGCTTAATAAAAAGTATGATGCATGGGTAGAAGTTAAAAAGCAAATTGCTGCATTGTATTCAAAAGGTGAAAGTGCTCCTGAAGGTCAATTGAAGCAGGCAATTGAAAAAGCAGGCCGGCTCGAAAAAGATCTTGTAAAAAGTTCTACGGATTTTAAGAAAGTACAACAACCTGCTATTGATTGGAAAACAATACAACAAAGTCTTAAGTCAAATGAAGCTGCCATTGAGTTTGTTGAGTTTAATTATTTCAATGGGAAAAAACTATACAGATAGCATACTCTATGTTGCTATACTTTTAAAAAAGGATGCGGATGAACCGGAAATGATTCCTTTATTTGAAAAAAAGCAATTTGACAGTTTAATGAATAGTAAATCCGGTAGCGGTATAGGGATTAATTTATTTTATAGCAGAAGTAATGAAATAGATGCAGCCGTCAATCTCCCTTTTCAATTATACAATACGATCTGGAAACCGCTTGAAACTAAACTGGATGGGATTGAAACAATTTATTTTGCGCCAGCCGGTTTATTGCACCGTGTTTCTTTTGCCGCCATCCAGATTGATAGTTCAGTTGTACTAAGTGACAGATTTCGTCTTATACAATTAGCGACAACAGCAAATATTACAAATAAGTTACCTGAGCAAATAAAAGAAAGTGATCGGATTGAATTATTTGGCGGCGTCAAATACCAATCAGATACAACGGTGTTAGAAAACTATAGCGAAGCAAGAAGTTTTGAGGATAGAGATGGATTTAATTATTTGCCCGGTACTGAAATAGAAGTTAAGGAGATTGCAAAAGCCGGGTTTGAAAATCATTATTCCTTAAAAGTAACAAAAGGGTTAGCGGCAACAGAAAAATCAATAAAAGAATTGAATGGAAAACAATCACCAAAAATTTTGCATATAGCTACACATGGTTTTTTCTTTAGTGATCCGGAAGAAAAAAATAATACTAAAATTAAAAATGCAGATAGTAGTGGGGTTGTTTTCAGAAGTTCTGCTAATCCATTATTTCGCTCCGGGCTTCTTTTTGCACTTGCCAATGATGCCTGGATGGGAAAAGAATTGAATGGCCAGGAAGATGATGGCATCCTTACTGCTTATGAAGTCTCAAATCTTTTTTTACCGAATACAAGTCTGGTTGTTCTTTCTGCCTGCGAAACTGCATTAGGAGATATTAAAGGAAGTGAAGGGGTATATGGTTTGCAACGATCTTTTAAAATGGCAGGCGTAAAAAATCTGGTGATGAGCATTTGGAAGGTACCGGATACTGAGACTGCTGAGTTTATGCAGTTGTTTTATAAAAATATGTTTGAAGGGAAAACGATTGAGAAGGCATTTTATGAAGCACAATCATTATATGAAGAATAAATATAGAAAGGAACCATATAAATGGGCTGCGTGGATTTTGGTTAAATAAGAGTAAATAAAAAAATAATGAATTACAGAAAGGCAATTTGGTTATTGTGTCTAGTATTGACAATACAAAGTGTTTTGTATGGCCAGAACAATCAATGGTCATGGATGAAAGGAGATATCACTCCTAATTTTGCTGGTGTATATGGAACAAAGGGTGCGCCGGATATAAATAATAAACCCGGTAGTAGGGATGGTGCAGTTAGTTGGGCAGATCTTAATGGCAACATATGGCTATTTGGAGGATCAGGATATTCAACATCTACTGCTTTATCAGGAGATTTAAATGATTTATGGAAGTTTGATACGATTAGTAAAAGGTGGACTTGGGTTACTGGAAATAGCACTTTAAATAGTTTTGGGGTTTATGGAAACAAAGGCACTGCCGCACCTGGTAATCAACCCGGTAGCAGATCAAATGGTAATAGTTGGACTGATCAAAATGGTAATCTTTGGTTGTTTGGCGGTTATGGAAATGGAAAAAGCAGTAGTGGTTGGTTGAATGATCTTTGGAAATTTGATACACTAATTAAGCAATGGACATGGGTGAATGGTGATAGTATTCCGGATGTAACAGGGGTATATGGAACACAAGGAATAGGTGCAAATGGAAATAAACCAGGCGGTAGATATGTAAGTATGAGTTGTACTGACAATGCTGGTAATTTTTGGTTATTTGGAGGAATCGGATTTGGAAGCACATCATTGGGTGCATTGAATGATCTATGGAAATACAATGCTGTATCAAATGTTTGGACATGGATTAAAGGCGATAATGCTGTTTATATTGCAGGGGTTTATGGAACCAAAGGCATCCCAAATTCAAATAATAAACCAGGAAGTAGAGAAAGAGCCAATGCCTGGACCGATCAAAATGGTAATTTTTGGTTATTTGGTGGGTACGGGAATAATTCCGGATCAACATCTTATTTAAATGACTTATGGAAGTTTGATACCACTACAAAAATGTGGACATGGATAACCGGGGAAAATAGTTTAGACAATGGTGGTGTTTATGGTACGCAGGGTGTTTCTTCCTTTCAAAATACACCAGGAAGTAGAAGTGGTGCTTCTAATTGGAAAGATGGGCTCGGTAACTTTTGGTTATTTGGAGGGGAGGGGCATGATGGAGTTTTTTCTTCAGGATTTTTAAATGACTTATGGAAATATAATATTTCAACTAATCAATGGACCTGGATCAAAGGAGATATTAATTCGAATAACGTTGGTGTTTATGGTACGCAAGGCAGTTCTGCACCTGGAAACAAACCGGGGAGTAGGGCTTCTTCAGTAGGTTCTACAAATGTAAATGGAGACTTTTGGTTATTTGGTCAGTTCGGATATGGAAGTACATTATCAACAGGTAGCTTAAATGACTTATGGAAGTTTAAGCCTTGTTCTGCAGTAATAAGTCTTACATCAAGTACGGGTAATTTCTGTAGTTCTGCTTCTGTTTTATTAACCGCTTCTGGAGGAACGATATATGAATGGTATAAGGATGGAGTGTTAATTTCTGGAGCTGCTGGCAACAGCTATTCAGCAATATTGCCTGGCTCTTATCATGCTAAATCAAATATAGGTTCATGTTTAGATGTATATTCAAATGAAGTAATACTGGAGCCAGGTTCCATTCCTCCAAGTTTAGGTGGAACAGGCGTTTATTGTCTTGGTGATAATGTTAGCGTAGGAATACCAGGAAACACAATTAATTCAAACTTATTCCTGGGCGAGGAATGGTACTAAGGTTTATGGACCAATAGGAGGAAATGGAGGAAATCAAAGTTTGAATATTGCTGTAAATACGAATACTGCGGGAATTTATATCGTTGAATCTACAAAACCCGGTTGTGATACCGTGTATTCAAATTATGTATATGTTGGGTTTGCAGCAATTACCAACCTGGTTATAACAAATCTTTGCACCAATTCCGTGTCATTTAATTGGGATAATGTTGTGCCACCTCTTGTCTCGCAAAAATATGAATATGTTGTTAGTCAATCAGCAATACCACCTGTAAATGGTATTGAAACTGCTGCAGCAACTGGAAGTGCATCATCATTGACCCCGGGTACCTTATATTATATTCATGCGAGAGTTGCTTGCGGATCTGGCCTATCTGATTTTGGTGAATGGACAACTGTTTCTTTTACGACAGAATCGACACCGTTACCGGCTGGTACTTGCGAATGGACGGGTGCTGAAAGTACAGCATGGTTTAATTCTGCTAATTGGAAATGTGGCCAATTACCCGTTACAACTGCAGAGGTAATTATAAGTGGAAGTCGATTAAACTATCCTGCATTGAATGTTGATATAACTATTAAAAAACTTACGCTTAATACAGGTGCATCAATTAATGTTGCCCCGAATGTGAAATTGACAATAACGGGTCAGTAAAATGAATAAGATCAGATGAGGGGACGCTAATCCGCTGCTTACAGCTTTGGTTCAGCCAAGCAGTGGACAACCAGATAGGTCAATCCGCTGTCGCTGAAATAATTTAATAATTTGAATTTGGCAGGGATATTTTACTGCTTAACCAACTATCTTTTACCGGCACGATCCATTTGTTTTCCAGTTCTTCCTTTGTTTGCACAAGATTGTTGAAGTACAATGTATCAGGAGTGATAAATCCGTTTTCAACACCATATTGCAATTGAGAAATGGGTAACAGTTGGATCCGATAGCTATCGGATTTGTCTTTAATGATAAAGGCTAAAGTTATTCTGTCAAACAAGTTCACCTTAAATTCCTGTTCAATTTCTTTTATCAATCGTACAGAACTATCCGTGCTACAACCGCTGACACCTGTGGCAGTTTCATCAGCTATCAATACAATAAACTGCCCGAAGAATAAATGCCCTTCCCCTTTAACGGGTGTACCGTGACTAAGCCAATTAGCAGTAAAGGCTGCTAATTTCTCTTCAATATCTAACGCTTCGCTTAATGTAAAAAGACGACTGCTTTGGTAGACCCATACTCTTGATGCATCGTGAAAATTATTGTCGAGCAGATGTTTGTATTCGAAGTTCATGCTGCAAAGTTACTCAAAACTGGCGGCTATCAATTCAGCTACATCCAATACCTGAACCGATTCTTCTTTTTCGGCCAGCTTTACTCCATCCGTCATCATGGTATTGCAAAAAGGACAAGCGGATGCAATAATAGAAGCACCTGTTTCAATAGCCTCGTGGCTTCGTTCAATATTAACTCTGGTTATTCCCTTTTCTTCTTCTTTAAACATTTGTGCCCCACCGGCGCCACAACAAAGACCATTGCTTTTGCAACGCTTCATTTCTATTAGTTCTGCATCTAATGCTTCCAATACTTTTCTCGGAGCTTCATAAATAGTATTGGAACGACCGAGATAGCAGCTGTCGTGGTAGGTTATCTTTTTCCCTTTGAAAACACCGCTTTCCTTCATTTTGATCTTTCCTTCGTCAATCAGTCCCTGTAAAAAAGTCGTATGATGGATGACTTCGTAATTACCACCTAATTCAGGGTATTCATTTTTTATTGTATTAAAACAATGCGGGCAGGCAGTTACGATTTTTTTAATATTATAATTATTCAGGATCTGAATATTCTGATACGCCATCATCTGAAACATAAATTCATTTCCAGCTCTGCGAACCGGATCTCCCGTACACATTTCTTCTTTGCCGAGTATGGCATAGTTAATACCTACTTTATCCAGTATTAGTACAAAGGCTTTGGTGATCTTTTGTGCCCGTTGATCAAAACTACCGGCACAGCCCACCCAAAATAATACTTCAGGAGATTTGCCTTCTGCGAATAATGCTGCTACTGTTGGTACATTCATTTGTATCAGTTTCTATAACAATATTACTGAAAACAGCGCAATTTTCAACCTGTTGCTATATCATTACTTTACTGAAATAGTAGTACTAATATTTCGAACTAACTAATTACGTAAATTAAAATTATTGGATCAAAAGCCCCGCTTTAAAAGCAGGAGACTTATTTTTGTTCAAATATAATATGGGGGTTAAAAAATATTTTCAGAAAATCACTAATTGGGAGCTTTGGAACTTTTATGTTCTGTATTTACCGATTGGCCCGGTGTGGTTATGGTATTGCCTCCGTAGCTGGAATTTCTGGTTTTTCAGCCCCTCTAATCCAACCATTACTTTTGGCGGTTTTGAAGGTGAAGGAAAAAAAGAAATGTATGACCAGTTACCCCCACATCTGGTGCCCCGTACTATTTATATTATGCATGATTTGTCATTTGAAGAGGTAAAAAAGAAAATTAACGATGCCGGATTTCAATATCCTTTTATCGTAAAGCCAGATATTGGTATGAAGGGCATATTGTTTCGAAAAATTGACAATGAAGAGCAGCTGATAAAATACCATGAAAGGATTCCGGTTGAATATATTGTTCAGGATCTGGTTATGTTACCTGTAGAAGTAAGTGTTTTTTATTATCGTTACCCCTGGGAAAATAAGGGAGTTGTAAGCGGCTTTATTGACAAAGAGCTATTACAGGTAAAAGGGGATGGTAGCTTAACCTTAAAAGAGCTGGTACAATTGCATCCCCGTGCAAAATTCAGGATGGAAGAAATGGAGCATCGGCATGGTCACAGGTTTGACAGGGTTATCCCTGAAAACGAGATCTTTTATTTGTCATACGCAGGCAATCATAACAGGGGAGCACAATTCACCAATTTACATAACGAGATTGACGAAAATCTGCATAAAGTATTTGATGAGCTAAGCCATTATACGGATAAATTTTATTATGGCAGGTATGATATTAAAACTTCTTCGATAGAAGATTTAAAGCAAGGCAAGAACTTTCCTTATTCTTGAATTTAATGGGTGTGGAGCCGAACCTAATCATATTTATGATTGTAATATGAGTATCTGGAAGGCATACGGTGTTTTATTACATCATTGGAAAGTGCTATATAAGATCAGCCGGTATAATCATAAAAAGGGTGTTCAATATTGGTCCTTTATAAAAGGATACAGATACCTGCAAGATGCCAGGAAGCATTTCAAGATGCTGGAAAAATATGACTAAGTAGTAAGCATCGGGGCGCATTTAAACTATTTGTTTACTATCAATAATTTTGCAAGCGGTCTGAGTCATTCGCATCTGTAAGGAAAGACTAAAAGCTTTTCACTAAATTTAGCTACTCAAACTCCCAGATATGCCCGATGATGAAAAATTCATGTTACTTCGTAATTACGACCTTTGGTGCAATCTTAGCGATGAGGAATACGAAGAACTAAACCTTGTCCATCATTTTCTAGAAGCTAAAAAAGGCGATTATATTTATTTTGATTCTCATCATCTCAACAAACTCTATTTTGTTAAAGGAGGATATATTAAGATCGGATACATCGATGATGATGGAAATGAGATCATTAAAGAGATAATAAAGGAAGGAGAGATCTTTGGTCAGTTTGCATTGGAAAGAAATAACCTGAATGGCGAATTTGCAAAAGCCTATAAGGGAAATGTAAGTCTCTGTGCATTTTCTATCGAAGATTTTGAAACACTGCTGAAGAAAAAACCCGAACTGGCGATCAAATACAGTAAGCAAGTAGGGGAAAAACTCAGGAGAGCTGAATTTCGTTTATTGAATATGCTGAATAAAGATGTCCGATCCCGGTTGCTTGCTTTTTTTTATCACCTTGTGATTATGGATAGGTATGATAAGAAAATGATTGCTCATTCAATTGATAATTTCTTAACGCATGATGATATTGCCAAGTTGATCGGCAGTGCCCGGCAAACAGTAACTACTATCATCAACCAATTGGAAGACGAAGGATTACTAAAAATTACGAGAAAGAAAATTACGATACCGGATGTGAAGAAACTGGAGAAACTGGTAATGGTTACCTGATATTTACTTCTTATTTTCGTTTCATGCGTCCATTATTGAAAATATTTTTTGTTGGAATGCTGGTTAGTTTTCTTGGTTCATTGCCATTGGGAACGCTGAACATAGCTGCCATGCAAATTTCAATTTCGGATGGTGTGATGGCGGCTATACTCTTTTCTGCGGGTTCTTTATTGGCTGAAATAATCTATGTCCGTATTTCGCTGGTAGCGATGGATTGGATAAGAAAGCAGGAAAAGATATTAAAAGCATTGGAATGGGTAACATTGATTATCGTTTTAGCAT
The DNA here is from genome assembly GCA_963705465.1 of uncultured Chitinophagaceae bacterium. Lineage (GTDB taxonomy): Bacteria > Bacteroidota > Bacteroidia > Chitinophagales > Chitinophagaceae > JJ008. Next base: position 46,714 of record CAVPJN010000004.1, read on the forward strand.
TGGCGGTTGCAAGTTTCTATGCCGCCTTACATCCATCCGTATCAAAAAATGTTTTGCTGGATAGTCCAATGCCTAAATTTTTATTGGGCTTTGTCATGAGTGCTGTCAATCCTGTTCAGATACCATTCTGGTTTGGCTGGAGCACGGTGTTGTTTACAAAAAAGATTTTACTGCCCAGAAAAGATCATTATAACATTTATATCATAGGTATAGGTATCGGAACTTTTATTGGTAATTGTGTTTTCATTTTTGGTGGTTTACTGGTAGCCAATAAGATCAATAACAACCAGGATATATTAAATTGGGTGATAGGAGGCATATTCGCTTTAACGGCACTCATCCAGTTGTGGAGGATTGTGAGAAAGAAAGACGCGGTACACAAAATGGTTCATGCAGACGATTGATTAATCATTTTGTTCTATGTAAATCAAAAGCGATAACCGGCAGAAATTGAGGGTATGACCCTGCCACCATTGTCTTCATCCATTGAATGATAATCTTTACTAAACTTTACTGTGTAACCATATCCAATCGATGGTGCTGCATAAATATGTTTGGCAAAAACAAGATGATAACCGGCTTCAGCAAAAGGTGTAAGTAATATACTGTTTCTGCTGGTTTGCCCTTCAAAATTTTCAAGAGATATTAAAACCCTGGCTCCTGCAAAAGGACTGCTGCCTTTTGTGATGATCTTATCGCTGAAGTAATAGCGGTAACCGAAATAAATACCAAAGCCATGCGCCACCGAATAGGCTTTTTTAGAAGCCAGGTGATAGGTAATGCCTGCACTAAAATTGGATTTATTATTAAAAGATTCTCCTCTTACTGCTGCTTTTGCGTTATTATACCCTTTCCCGATTATTCGAATATATTCCCCACCTAATTCAAAAGGTTTTTGTGCCTGGCAAATCGAAGCAATAGTTATTGCTGATAATACTGTTATGAATCGTAGCATAGTTGTAATAAAACGTAAGTATGAAGTAATTATTTTACCCGATCAAAATTAAGATCAATCAACAATGAATAGTGTACAGCCCATTTTGGAAGATGTACGATGTGCTTCATTGTTATCACCAACAAAATAACACATGCCTTTGGTTAATTTCATGATTCGTCCGTCATCCAGTTCAGTATCCATTTCTCCTTCTACACAATAGATAATATGGCCTTTACTGCACCAATGATCGGCTTTGTAGCCGGGAGAATATTCCACCATTCTTACTCTGGTATCATTCATCATTTGTACTTGCCAGTACGCTACACCGGTTTCACCCTTATGTTCTTCTTTGGGAACGGAAGACCAGTTGATTGTTTAAAAGGGAAAGATTCTAATTTCAATATGAATAAATTTTATGATTTCATTTCTTCCACCCACTTATCTCTCTCATCTGGACTAAACTTCCAGGGAGCAAAATTATTCTCCACATTACTGAACATGGCTGCCCATTCTGGTGAGGTATTACTTTCTTCCATTACCAGGTAGCGGCGCAGTTGTAAAATAATATCCAATGGATTAATGCTGACCGGGCATTCCTGTACACAGGCATTGCAGGTGGTGCAGGCATTTAGTTCTTCTACTAAAATATGATCATGCAACAAACTTTTTCCATCATCCTTAAATGCTCCGTTCGTATTAATGTTTTTCCCGACATCATTCATTCTGTCACGGGTATCCATCATTATTTTTCTGGGAGATAATAATTTGCCGGTCTGGTTAGCAGGACAGGCTGCAGAACACCTGCCGCATTCTGTACAACTATATGCATCCATCAGGTTTTTCCAACTGAGATCTTTTATATCTTTTGCGCCAAATTTCTGTGCAACTGCTGTCTGTTCTCCTGTAGGTGCCAGTTCAGGTTGCATGGCATACAATACTTCATTCTGAATAGAAGGCATGTTTTCCATTTGTCCCATCGGTTTCAAACGACCATAATAAGCATTTGGAAAGGCAAGAATGATGTGTAAATGTTTGGAATATGGTAGATAATTCAGGAAGGCAAATATGCCCACAATATGTAACCACCAGCAGGTCCTTTCCAGCATTATTAATGAATCAATGCTCATTCCAGTTAAGAAGAGGATGTAAGTATTGAGATAAAATAAAACCTGCCTGTCCGGTAGGCAGGTTTCCTGTTGGATGTGCAGCATAATGTTCGGCTCCCCTTGCCTGCAGCAATGTATCGCTTGCATTCAGGAAAAGGAATAATGACATCAATACAATTTCAGTGATTAGAATATAATTGGCATCACTTCTAGGCCAGCCATTCAGATCTTTACTGATGAAGCGTTTTATTTTTAATGCATTCCTTCTGATCAGGAAAATAACACAGGCCGCCAAAACAAGAAATGCAAGTATCTCAAAACTGTTGATCAGAAATGTATAAAAGCCACCAAGTGGTTGGGCGAATAAACGGTGTGTTCCTAAAATACCATCCAGAACAATTTCAAGTACTTCAATATTAATAATAACAAAACCTGCATACACAAAAAAGTGCATCACGGCCACCAATGGATTTCTAAACATTTTTTTCTGGCCAAAGGCAAGTAGCAAAACATTCTTCCATCGCTGACCAGGATTGTCACTGATATCTTCATCCCGGCCCAGTTTAATATTCCGGCTAATTTCTTTTACTTTTTTTGAAAAGAACCAGATGGAGAATGCACTGATGAGTATAAATAAAATCTGCTGAACTAATTGCATATAGTAAGATTACAACTGCTAATTTACAGCATGTTATGGAAACGAACAGGTATTGTTACAATATTTGATAAGCTAAAGTCAGGAAAATACAGGAATTACGATCAGGGGATAATGGAAACTTCAATTTCCTTAAATACTTCGTTATTTAATTTGTCTTTTGCCGTTACCCGTATGGTTGCTGTTATCGTTGAAGTAACACCCGTTACTGTCCAGTTCCATAAGAATCGATAAAATGAAACGGTTCCGGTTGTGGCTACTTGTTGAAAAAGTATGGCACCGCTAGCTTTATTTTTAACGACCACATTTGCAGCCGATAAATTATTATTATCAGTTATTTCACCTTCAATTTTTAAAACAGATCCATTTAAAACGACTGTGCCTGCGGTAGGAGTGGTGATGACGATTACTGAAGGAACATCTGTTGGTGGTGTACTACTGCTTCCATCCTTTTTACAGCTTGTTGTAAATATCAACAGGCCAAAGATGACTATTATTCCCAATACTTTTTTCATTCCTATTAATTTGCTTTTACAAATATAATATAAAGGTGAAGGAGAAAATTAATTAAAAATAAAGTGCATGTAGCCTGAATTTGCCATTGGAAAACGCTAAAGCAGGGGCCGGGAATTTAAATGCACTTAATACGGTCAGAACAAAATTTATTGCTTTGCTTTTTGTTTTGATCTTACTCAGGTCAATATCCGGGGCAAGGTACCATTGCCGGTAACGTTTTATATCGGGGCGATTAAAAATGATATTACCATTATCGTCCTTACCTATATTTTCAGTACCTCCAAAAAGCCCTTCTGCACCATAGCCAACTGAAATTGCTAACCAGGGCGGCAGGTTAGATTTTTTGAAAAATGATTTCAGATTGGCACTGGCCCAATAAGTTTGTCCGTTATAATCTTTTAGCATTCTTTCAGGAGTACTATTCCCAAATAATTTATTGCTTCGCTGGTTAAGTGTTGGATCGGAATAGTTTTTTCTGTTAAATGAAAATTTGAGTTTGATACGTTGATCATCCCATGCCAGTTCCTGTGCTACTAATGCGCCGCTGCCGAGAATATTTGCACCAAAATCTCCCCAGCTCCATCCCCAGCCGGCACTGTAACCATCGAGTACTTCAATAACGGTTTGATAAACGGCTCCGCTCATACCGCCAATCCAGATTCTTTTTTTTCGATCGATGCCTGTCCAGCGCCACATTTCCATACTGGCACGGCTTTCTATATATGCGGCATAGAGATGACCAACTTTATCTACCTGTTTCCATTCAGGAAAATCGTTGAATGAGTGCAATCCTGTTTTTTCATATTGACTGTACCAGGCAGATGATAATGCGATCATGGTAGCTCCATAGCCAACTACATTGGCACCGGCTACAATCCAGATTCGTTTTTTCTTTTGCTCAGGGGTTATGTTTAAAGTAATCTTTTCTTTAGGAATATTTTCTCCTTTATCAATATTTCTGGATTTGATAAGTGGTTATTATTTTACATCTATTGTATCAATATTTAAAGTATCAGTTTGTGCTTTAAGACTTGTAGAAAGAAAAATGGATGCTATCAAAATGCCCAATAGCGAACAGAACCATGAACGGAGCGTCGCAACGAAAGACGATAGTAGTAATGCCGATGACCTCATAAACATCAAATTTACGATTAGCAGATTGAATCAGATTGAAAAGATGCCCGCCTGAATGACGCAGTCGGGCAGGAAATGTAATATCTTTAGAGCCGCATATTTAAAATTTAGCATATGACGGAGGAAATAAAGGCAAAAGTAAATACATGGCTCAACGGAAATTTTGATGCGGATACAAAAGCAGCTGTAACGGACTTGCAGAAAAATAATCCGGATGAGTTGGCAGATTCATTTTATAAGAATCTGGAATTTGGTACCGGTGGACTTCGTGGATTGATGGGTGTGGGTACCAACCGGATGAATAAATATACGGTGGGTATGGCAACACAGGGCTATGCTAATTATCTGAAACAATGTTTCCCGGATGGGGTGAGTGTGGCGATTGCTCATGATAGCCGTAACAACAGCCGCTTCTTTGCTGAAACAACAGCGAATGTGTTTGCAGCGAATGGAATAAAAGTTTATTTGTTTGAAGCATTGCGTCCAACACCGGAATTGTCTTTTGCCATCCGCCATTTAAAATGCCAGGGAGGTGTTGTTTTACCGCATCACATAATCCGAAAGAATACAATGGATATAAAGCATATTGGGATGATGGTTCACAGTTGGTACCGCCGCATGATAAGAATGTAATTAAGGAAGTAGATAAGATAGCATCGGTTGATGATGTGAAATGGACAGGTGGTGAAAGCAAATATTAATATTATTGGTGCAGCAATGGATGACGGAATATATGAAAATGGTAAAAAGCCTGAGTGTGTATCCTGAAGTGATTGCCAAACACAAGGACCTGAAAATTGTTTATACACCGATACATGGAACGGGGATTACATTGATGCCGCAGGTATTGAAGGAATTTGGATTTGATAATGTACATATTGTAAAAGAACAGAGTAAACCTGATGGAAATTTTCCAACGGTAGCTTATCCCAATCCGGAAGAAAGTGAAGCGATGAGTTATGGATTGAAACTAGCAGAGAAACTGGATGCAGATATTTTGAGTGGCACCGATCCTGATGCAGACCGTATTGCCATTGGTGTAAAAGACACAATGGCAAATGGGTGTTGATGAATGGCAACCAGACTGCCGTACTTGCATTTAATTATTTGATGGAAGCCAGGAAAGCAAAAGGAATTGCGAAGCGAATGATATGGTGGTGACAACAATTGTTACCACACCAATGATCGATGCGATTGCAAAAGGGAACGGAGTGAATTGTTACCGGGTGCTGACTGGTTTTAAATGGATCGCTGAAATGATCCGCCAGAAAGAAGGGAAAGAGAATTATATTATTGGTGGTGAAGAAAGTTTTGGTTTAATGATCGGTGATAAGATCAGGGATAAAGACGGCATCAGTGCTGTGGCATTGCTTTGTGAAATGGCTGCTTATGAAAAAGAAAAAGGGAGAACCCTGTATGAAAAAATGATTGATCTCTATGTTCAATATGGTTTGTATAAGGAACACTTAATTTCTATTACCAAAAAAGGAATGGATGGACAGCAACAGATCGCAGCGATGATGGAAAGCTATCGAAACAATCCGCCAAAATCAATTAATGGTTCGGATGTTGTGCAGTTGCTGGATTATGAATTGCAAAAAGGAATTAATCCGAAAACAGGAGAGGAGTGGCCGATTGAATTACCAAAATCAAATGTGTTGCAATTTATATTGGAAGATGGCAGCAGCATTTCTGCAAGGCCAAGTGGAACAGAACCAAAGATCAAATTTTATTTTAGTGTGAATGCGAAGTTGGATAGTGCTGCTGAGTTTGAGAAAGTAAATGGAGAGTTGGATGAAAAGATAAAGGCGATTATTTCAGATATGAAGCTAGGAGGTTAAAAGAGAGAAGGAGAAAAAGAGTTATTTTAATTTTTCTCCTTCTCTCTTTTTCTCTTTTGCCCTCTTAGCTTATCTTGCAACCAACTTATGAGACCAACATAAGACTCTAACCTTTGATTAAAAGCTAAATTCAAAATGCCGGTAATATTTGTTAATTTTATTGCATGAATCTTCATCAATATATAACTGTGTCGCCTGATATTCAATTTGGCAGACCTGTTTTTAAAGGAACAAGAGTAACTGTGGACACACTTTTTTTTCATCTTGAACAGGGTGTAAATTTGTCTGAGTTTCTGCTGGATTTTCCGGGAGTTACTAAGGAACAGGCTGAAGGTGTTCTGGAATCCGCAGCTCGTCTCTTTCAATCTTCTAATATCGATAAGCTGGATGAAATTATTGCTTGATGAAAATCTGCCCATCAAATTAAAGTACCGTTCCTTAGAAAAGGGATGGGAAGTGTTTACGATTTTATGATCTGCAGTGGCAATCAAAAAAGAACGGCGAGCTTTTGAATCTTATGATTGAACAACAGTTTACTCACTTTTTAACATTTGACAGCCAAATCAGATTTCAGCAAAACTTTGAAAAATATCCTTTGTGTGTTATTATGATTATTGCTCCATATAATAATTATACTATTATAATGGAATTATTTGAGGACATCATTCGGGCTATTCAAAAGTCTGAAGTCGGTCCAAACGTTGTTAATTATCAACCAAAGAAAACCTAATATCTTCTTTACTTCGAGGAGAAAATTTAATTAATGAGACCAACCATAGATACTTACCGTTTTCAGGGCTTACGTAAAAAATTAGTGCAGGAGGTCCAAGCTAAAGGAATAACTGATGAAAGAGTGCTGGATGCTATCCTTGCGGTTCCCCGTCATTTTTTTCTGGATTCTGCTTTTGGAGAAAAAGCATATGAAGACAGGGCATTTCCTATTGGCGAAGGGCAAACAATTTCTCAGCCTTACACTGTTGCCTATCAAAGCCAGTTGCTGGAAGTAAAACCATTTATGAAAGTGCTGGAGATCGGTACCGGCAGTGCTTACCAGGCAGTGGTATTGGCAGAAATGGGTGTGCAGGTTTTCACCATTGAAAGACAGAAAAAATTATTTGATTCGAATAAAGAATTTGAGTTCTTAAAAAAATATAAGTCCATCAAGTTTTTTTATGGTGATGGTTATCTGGGTTTGCCAACTTATGCTCCTTTCGACAGAGTCATCATCACGGCTGCTGCTCCTGAAATTCCCCAAAAACTAATTGAACAATTAAAGCCCGGAGGCATGATGGTGATACCACTCGGTGCCGGCGATCTTCAACAAATGATGCGGATTACGAAATTAGAAAATGGAACGCTGAAAGAAGAAGTGTTTGATTATTTTTCTTTTGTGCCGATGCTTGATGGGAAAAAGTCCTGAGTCGATAGTCGATAGTCGATAGTCATTAGTCTTGCGTACATTAGTAGAAATTTTTCTTATGGGTGATTATCGAAAACTATTTGCGTACGAAAAGAGTTTTGCTTTGGCAATGGAGATATTTCTATTAACCAAATCATTTCCTTCTGAAGAAAAGTACAGTCTGATAGATCAAATCAGAAGACCATCAAGGTCTGTTTGTACAAATATTGTCGAAGCATATAAGAGAAGAAGATATAAGGATTATTTTATCTCAAAACTTAATGATTCTGAAACTGAAAATGCTGAAACACAGGTTTGGCTGGACTTTAGTTTGGCTTGTAAATATGTTTCTCAAGAAAAATATAATGAGTTAAGAGATAAAAATGATGAAGTTGGAAAACTAATTTGGTATATGATAAATAACCCTGAGAAATTTCTCTGACTCCTGACTATCGACTAAAAACTCCCGACTCCTATATAAACTGCTCCAACAACTCAATCCTCTTCTCAATCGGCGGATGTGTAGCAAACATATTATCCCAGGAAGCTTTATGAACGGATGGTTTTGGATTGCCAATAAATAATTGAGCTACATCCCGACTTTCTACTGCTTCAATAAAAGGGTCTTCAGAAATTTTACGAAGTGCATTAGCTAAGGCATGCGGTTTTTTTGTCATATCCGCTGCACCTGCGTCTGCCAGATACTCTCTTTTTCTGCTGATGCCAAAGCGTAGTAGTATTGAGAGGAAATAAGCAATGGCTGTAATTACAATAGCAATTAAAATGATAGCACCACTTCCCTTACTGTCCTTGCTTTTTTTCCCTGAACCTGCAAAGCGGAGACTACGAAAAGCCAACTCTGCAAGGAACGCAAAAATGCCAACGAAGATGATGGAGACGATCAGAAGTCGTACATCCCTGTTTTTTATATGTGTGAGTTCATGAGCAATTACGCCTTCCAGTTCCTCATCATTCAGTTTGTTGATGATGCCTCTTGAAAGCGATATGGAATAACTCCTTTCGCTGATGCCGCTGGCAAATGCATTCAGCGAATCATCATCAATGATATTCAGCTTAGGCATTTTCATACCTTGCGAAATACATAGGTTTTCAAGCAGGTTATATACCCGTTTATTTTCCATTCGTTCCAATGGCTTGCTGCTTGTTGCCATTCTGATAAAGGCAGAATGACCCGTCCATGCAATAAAGAACCAGATGCCAACAGCAATTAATACAAAGGGTATTGTCCGGGCAAATAAAAGATCAGGATCATCGCCATATTCCCCTTTCGTAAAAAACAGGAACAGATAAACCATTCCCAGTAGTAGTGCCGGAAAGGCAGCCAACAATAAAACTGAATTGAAATTATTCTTACGAATTTGTTTATCTAATCCGATGTATTGCATGCCTAAGCTTTTAAGGAAACTTTGGATGAAATCAATGGTACTGTCTCAATTTGAAATTTATTAGTTTTACTTAAAAGGATTTGAACCACATAGACACTCCCGTTAGTTATCGGGAAGAAACATAGAAATTCACATAGTCTATGTGTTATTCTATTGTGGCCTCTATGCCTATGTGGTTCAAGTTAAAATTGAATCTTTGGCGGCTCTTCCATCTGCTTTCTGGAATCTTCACCAAGATCAAATAGTACTTCTCTTTTGAATCCAAAATTTCTGGCAATCATATTTCCAGGGAATGATTCAACAGCATTATTGTATTCTGTAGTAGCACCGTTGAAGAAACGTCTGGATGCTGCCAATTTGTTTTCAATATCGCTCAGTTCTTCCTGCAATTGTAAAAAGTTTTGATTGGCTTTCAATTCGGGATAAGCTTCTACCTGAACCTTTAATCCTTGTAAAGCAGTAGTCAATTGTTGTTCAGCAGCAATCTTACCATCAATCGTCGTTGCCGCCATCGCAGCGGTTCTGGCTTCAGTAACTTTCAAAAACACTTCTTTTTCATGTGACGCATAACCTTTTACTGTTTCCACCAATTGCGGAACAAGGTCATGTCGTTGTCTTAACTGCACATCAATATCTGCAAAAGCATTCTGACGTCTGTTGCGCAAACGAACAAGGCCATTGTACAAGCCAACAACCCATATTACAAGTAGTACAATAATTCCGACAATAATTAATACTGGCATATGTTATTTTTTAATACTTATTAAGGAAGATGAAGTTAGTGAAAGAGAAGGAAATAAATGAGATTTTTAGGATAGCTTATTTTGAAGAAAAATCAGTTTTCAGATGTAGATTCGTCATCCTTGAATAAGGAAATAAGGTGATCGATAAGATGATCTGCCTGATTGGCAACCAGGTTGGAAGCGTAGTTTTTTAATACGTATGGGATAATGATAGTACGAATAAACCCCGGATTTTCACCCTGTAATTTATTACTCAACATATCAATTAATATATTAACTCCTGATTGTAAAATTGGATTGTCGGCATTACGGAGAGCTAATTTCTTTAAAAATTCCAGTGCATTGAAAGCTGGTTCCAGTTCAGCTTTGATATCATTGATCTCAAACTTTACTAATTCTTTTTGCGCCTGAAAAAGAACTTCAAGTTTTTGTTTTTCAACCAATAACTCCTCATATGTTCCAATTTTCTTACTCATAAATTTTCCTGACGATTTTATTCCTGAAATAAGGAAGTATCAAATTTCCTTTTAACAGCAGGACTACAGCTAGTAATAGCAAATAAAACCCACCTAGTACTAAGAAACCTACCACACGGGAGTGCAAAAGATCACCCAACCACCAGGCGGCGGCTATGTTGCAAAAAAGCAGCGAAAAAATGATGAGGGTTGCTGCCACTACGGTGAATACAAGATTGGCCGAAATATTTGCTGTTTTACGCACCGCATTAACCTTGGCTAATTTATAAGCAGTTTCACCCAGTTCGGTACTGTGAGTAACAAATTCTTCCAGTTTTGTTTTAATAGATTCTTCTGCCATTTTTTTTATATAAAAAGGGATTTAAATAGTATCGCTTTTGTTACAGTCTGGTAATCCGCAAGGCTAATTATCGGCTTACTTCCTGAATCATCTGAAACAAACAATAAGTTTGCTCAGCAATACTATTTAAATCCCCGTTGAAATATTTTTAGCTTAAGGTTTCTTTCATTGCCTCTGCCTTATTTTTAAGATCAGATTTTGAAAATTTATCTTTTCCTTTTTCAAATAAGTGTGTCATTTCATCGCTCCACTTAGTAGCCGTTTTTTTAAGTTTCTTACGCATGTCTTTCCCTTTTTCAGGAGCTAATAACATACCAATTGCTACACCAGCAGTAATTGCACCTAATATTCCTAAAGCGAGTTTTGAATTCTTTGTCATAAAATTATTTTTTAGTTTGTAATTAAATAGATTTCCTGTCCGTTTTCCATCATTCTGAAGAGTGTTACACAGAAATCGTTGTACTGGGAATATAGCGAAAAAAACGATGCTAACCAAAAAAAAGTTCGGTTTTATCCGATGAAAAACCCTAAATACTTCCATTTTCATTGGTAAAACTTTCCTGATTTTTTCATTCAACTTTAATATCTTTCCCAATTATATATTATTATTATGCGTATTGTCCCCTTTTTCATTACGACTGTCGTTACTGCTGCTTTAGTTTTTGGATTGAATAAACAATGGGGTGCAGTTCCTCCGATGGGAAAATTTTTGCATCCACAATACGGCTGCTGGCAAAATGCAGAACCCGCTGAACAAAGTTTTGATGCCGATCTTTCTTTTGCTGATTTAAAAGGGAAAGCTGATGTTTATTTTGATGACCGGTTGGTGCCGCATGTTTTTGCGGAGAATGATGAAGACCTGTATTTTATTCAAGGTTACTTACATGCCAGATTCCGTTTGTTTCAAATGGATCTGCAAACAAAAGCTGCTGAAGGAAGAGCCAGCGAGATTGCCGGACCAAAAGCAATCAACTACGATAAAGAACAAAGAAGGTTGGGGATGAAGTTTGCAGCAGAAAATGCAATGAAGGAAATTGATAAGGACCCGACTAGTAAGCTTTTATTTGATGCTTACACAAAAGGTGTCAACGCATATATATCTTCCTTAAAAGAAAGTGATCTGCCCTTAGAATATAAGTTGCTCAATTTTAAACCAGAAAAATGGACAAATCTTAGAACCGCTTTATTATTAAAGATGATGGCCAAGATGTTGTCATCAGGAACGGAAAATGATCTGGCTTATACCAATGCTAAGTCAGCTTTTATTCCTGATGAATTAAAAAAGTTATATCCACAGGTGCCTGATTCATTAATGCCGATTGTTCCAAAGGGGACTGCATTTGAAACGCCTGGTATTATACCTTTGGCGCCACCAACTGCTGATTCCTTCTATTATGATGATAAAGAAACGGTCGTTGTAAATGAAATATCAAAACCTGATATCAATAACGGAAGTAATAACTGGGTTGTCGCCGGAAGTAAAACACAGAGTGGTGTACCCATTTTAAGTAATGATCCGCATCTGGAATTATCCCTACCCTCCATCTGGTATGAAATGCAATTACAGACACCAACTAGTAATACCTATGGCGTTTCGTTGCCGGGCAGTCCATTTATAATTATTGGGTTTAATGACAGCATTGCCTGGGGTGTTACCAATGCACAAAGAGATGTAAAGGATTATTATGCGATCAGATTCAAAGATGATAAGACAAAAGAAGAGTATTGGTTTGATAGTGCCTGGGAAAAATCAGTCATAAGAATAGAAACAATAAAAGTAAAAGGAGGTGCAGATGTATTGGATACTGTTGCCTATACCGTTTTTGGCCCTGTAATGTTTGACAGAAGTTTTGCAGATACATTGAAAGGGAATAGAAACCTCGCGGTAAGATGGACAGCTCATGATCCTAGTAATGAAGGAATAACTTTTTATAAATTGAACCGTGCAAAAAATTATGACGATTATACAAATGCAATAAGAACATTTGAATGTCCGGGTCAGAATTTTGTATTTGCATCTAAAGCAGGTGACATAGCACTTTGGCAACAGGGAAAATTTCCGGCAAGGTGGGACAGGCAAGGTCTATATGTAATGCCGGGAGAAGACAGCAGTTATATGTGGCAGGGATTTATTCCTCAGGGAGAAAATCCACATAGTAAAAATCCTGCAAGAGGTTTTTTAGAAAGTGCCAATCAGCGGCCGGTTGATTCTACCTATCCTTATTTTATTCCCGGAAGTTATATAACTGAAAGGGGTGTAACGATAGAAAAATACCTGAGTGGAATGAACAACATTACTCCGGATGATATGATGAAATTGCAGAATAACTATTTTAATACTTTGGCAGAAGATGTAAGACCGGTATTATTACAGTTTGTGAGAGAAGCTGATCTCAATGCAATTGAAAAAAAGTACCTGGATATATTTAAGAGCTGGGATTTGATGGCTTCGCCGGATTCAAAAGGACAAACGGTTTATCAGTGTTGGTATGATAATCTGAAAATCGGAATCTGGAAAGATGATTTGTCAAAAACAAAACCAATGTCGCCATGGCCAAATGAGCAAACTACAATGGAATGGTTAAAGAGAGATACGGCATTTAAGTTTATTGATGATATTAATACAACTCAAATAGAAACTTTGTATGATGTAGTAACGGCGGCATTAAAGAATGCTTCAGTTGAATTGGCAAAAAAAGAAACAGCAGGAAAATTAGAATGGACAAAGTTTAAAAATCCAACAGTCTATCATTTATTAAAAGATGCTTTGCCTGCATTTGCCAGAAAAGGATTAAATGTAGGTGGCAACAATAATATTATTAATGCAGTAACGCATAGCCATGGACCAAGTTGGAGAATGGTGGTGCAATTAAGCACACCAACAGAAGCTTATGGTGTTTATCCTGGCGGACAGAGTGGGAATCCCGGCAGTAAGTATTATGATGATTATATTGATAACTGGGTGGCAGGAAAGTATAATAAACTTTGGTTTATGAGAGAAGGTGACAGAATGGACAAGAATATTAAATGGACGATGAAGTTTAAGAATGGGTAGAATACAAGGTACAAGGAACAAGGTACAAGGAACAAGGTACAAGGAACAAGGTGAACAAGGTACAAGGCATTAGGTATAAGTAACATGAAACAAATTCTTTTTATATGAAATTTTTAGTAGCAACAATACTTACAGCTATATTAGCTTTTATTGCAGGTCTGTTATCTTTTTCTCCCTGGTGGGGGTTTGCTGTTACTTCTTTATTAGTAGCCGTATTAGTTCATCAAAAAGCTGGTAAAGCATTCCTTGCTGGTTACACTGGTGTTTTTCTTTTATGGGTTGGCCTTGCATGGTGGATGGATATGAAGAATAATGGAGTGTTGTCAGCAAAGATTGCCAATGTATTACCATTAGGTGGTAATGCAATATACCTGATACTGATAACAGGAGTAGTGGGTGGTTTAGTGGCTGGCCTGGCTGCTATGAGCGGTAGTTTTCTGCGCACCACTAAATCAAGACGTTAAAACTTTTCCAAACATATTGCCGTATATCAATCACCGATTCGATTGATGTTATCTTTCGGGTTCAAATTTTTTATGATAAAATCATTCTTCATTGCTTTGGTTCTTTTGGTAACACTGCAATCATATTCTCAAAAAATTAAAGGGCTTATAACCGACAGCGATGGGAAACTGCTGCCCTATGCTTCTGTATTTGTAAAGGGCACAACAAAAGGCACAACTGCTAATAGCGAAGGGAAATACTCTATTAAACTAGAGAATGGCAAACATATATTGGTATGCCAGTACGTGGGTTATCAAAAAGATGAATTAGCCGTTGAAATCAATAATGATGATAAAGAGATTAATTTTATTTTAAAGCTTCAGGAAACTGTTTTAAGTGAAGTTGTTCTGAAAAATGGAGAAGATCCTGCCTACAATATTATCCGCAATGCGATTAAGAAACGACCTTATTATCTTGATCAGCCAAAGGAGTTTGAATGTATGGTTTACACCAAAGGACAATTACGGTTAAGAAATTACCCGGATAAATTTTTTGGAAAAAAAATTGACTTTGAAGACGGTGATACCAGTAAGCAAAAAGTTTTGTACCTGTCAGAAACAATTTCAAAGTATACTGCGAGTAAGCCGGATAAAGTGAAGGTAGAAGTGGTTTCTTCCAAAGTAAGCGGACAAAGCGATGGATACGGACTTAGTGCTCCTCAATTCTTTTCTTTTTATGAGAACAATGTGATGATTGGCAATAACCTGAATCCAAGAGGGTTTATTTCGCCGATTGCTGAGAATGCACTTAATTTTTACAAGTATAAATTTGAAGGTTCTTTTTTTGAAGACAATAATCTTATTAGCAGGATAAAAGTAATTCCGAAAAGAAAATATGAACCACTATTCAGTGGATACATTTATATAGTTGATGATGACTGGAGGATACACTCTGTACAATTACTTTTAACCAAGGCATCACAAATGGAGTTGATCGATTCATTACAGATCGAACAGTTATACAGGCCATTGAATAAGAAGGATTGGTTTATCAGCAGCCAGGTTATCTATCCGGCTATAAAACTTTTTGGATTTGATACCTACGGAAGCTTTGTAAATATTTATACCGAGCTGAATATTGATCCTGTATTCACCAAAAAAAGTTTTAATAATACGATCTTAAAATATACAGATAGTTCCAATAAACGGACAAATGCCTATTGGGAAAAAGAAAGACCTGTCCCTTTAAAGGAAGATGAATTAAAGGATTACAAAAAGAAAGATAGTCTGGAATTGCTGAGGAAAGATCCGCATTATCTTGATTCTTTAGAACGAAGAAGAAATAAAATTACAATTGGGGGTTTGGTAATTTTAGGTCAATACGTTTACAAAAGAAAGGAAAAGAACCTCAGTAAGTATTGATCCATTAATTGATCAGATTTATTTTAACCCGGCGGAAGGGTTAGTATTAAACACAGGATTTTCCTGGTCAAAAAAAATTGATACGACTGTTTCCGGACGAAAACGAATAACAGTTACTCCTGTATTCAGATACGGTTTTTTGAACAGACATTTCAATCCGCTTCTTACTTTGCAATATACATATGGTAAAAAATATGCTTCTTCTATAACGCTGTCAGGAGGAAAAAGAGTATTTCAGTTTAATAATAACAGCCCGATTGGAGAAAGAGGAAATGCCATCAGCAGTTTACTTTATGGAGAGAATCGTATTAAAAGTTATGAAGCCATTTATGTAAGAGGTAGTTACCGGAAAAACATAGGTGATGGCATTTCAGTCGTTACCGGATTTCAATATCAGGACAGAATACCGTTAGATAATAAAACAGATTACACCTGGAGTAAAAAAGAGAATAATGAATATACTCCAAACTATCCTTTTGAAATTGTTTCAGAGAATATCAAAAGACATCAGTCATTAGTTGGCCTAATTGGTTTTAGCTGGCAGCCGGGGGTAAAGTATATTGAATTTCCAGACCGAAAGATCAGTATCGGTTCCAAATATCCCGTGTTCTCCTTTCAGTTTACACATGGGTTTGCAAATTTGTTTGGCAGTGATGCCGATTTTAGTAAATGGAAATTCAACATAAAGGATGATATTAATTTCCGCTTAAAGGGAGTTTTAAATTATAGAGTTGGCGTGGGCGGATTTTTAAATAATAATAAAGTGGATTTGCCCGACTACAATCATTTTAATGGGAATATTTCAACATTTGCAACGGAGTATCTCAATAGCTTTCAATTGCTGCCAATTTATCAGTTCAGCAATACTTCAAAATTCTACGGATTAACGCATATCGAATATAATCTGAAAGGCTTTCTGACAAATAAAATTCCGGTAATTCGTAAACTAAATTTATACCTGGTGACCGGAGCCAATGCTTTTTATCTCAACAAAACAGACAATTACTACGAGATATTTGCCGGTTTAGATAATATCTTCAAACAAATAAGAGTTGATTTTGTGCAGTCATATCTTAACGGGAAAAAATGGCAGAACGGCTTCCGCATTGGCCTCACAAGATTTGGCCAAAATAAAGGTGATGACTGGCCTTAGGGCATGTCTCTTTTTCTCCTTCACTCTTTTAGCCTCTTAGCTTATCTTTGCCTCGCTTTACAAATTTTGCCCAACCTGCAATTGGGTTTCGTCTAAGGCGGAATAAAATTTAAAACAATGGCGCAACTACACAACCGCATCTCCAGAAAGGAGTTGAAGGAAAAGATCCTCAGCGATCCTACACCCAGAATTACTATTTCCTTTTATTGTTATTTCAGGATCGAAGAACCTGAATTGTTTCGTAATCAGTTATACAAAGAACTAAAAGCATTGGATGTATTGGGTAGAATTTATCTGGCGCAGGAAGGGATTAATGCACAGATCAGTGTTCCTAAAGAAAACCTGGAAATGCTGCAATCTTATCTCTATTCTCATGAACCATTAAATGGATTGCGGCTAAATATTGCAGTAGAGGACGACGCCCGCCTGAATGAAGCAGTCGGGCAGGGTAAAAGTTTTTATGTATTGGATGTAAAGGTTAGAAATAAAATTGTGGCAGATGGTATAAACGATCCTGATTTTGATATGGCTAACAGAGGTCGGTATGTAAATGCAGAAGAATTCAACAAACTGATAAATGAACCTGATACTGTAGTAATTGATATGCGGAACCATTACGAATATGAAGTCGGCCATTTTGAGAATGCAATTGAAGTGCCCAGTGATACTTTTCGGGAACAATTGCCAATGGCGGTTGATATGATGAAAGCTGATAAAGAAAAGAATATCATTATGTATTGTACCGGTGGTATTCGTTGTGAAAAAGCATCAGCTTATATGAAGCATCAGGGATTTAAAAATGTGTTTCATTTGGAGGGTGGCATCATCAATTATGTTAACCAGTCAAAAGAGAAAGGGTTACAAAATAAATTTCATGGCAAAAACTTTGTCTTTGATCAGCGATTAGGGGAGAGGGTAACCGATGAAATTATCTCAAAATGCCATCAATGTGGAAAGCCTGCAGATACACATGTCAATTGTGTAAACGATGCCTGTCATCTGTTATTCATCCAGTGTGAAGAATGTACAACCAGGATGGAAGGAACCTGTAGTAAGGAATGTTTGGACTTTATTCATTTGCCGGAAGATCAGCAAAAAGTCTTGCGTTCAGGGATTGATAAAGGTAGAAATGTGTTCAATAAATCAAAAAAAAGATTGGAGGATATCAATTAATTGCTGATCCATTTCAGGCAAACAGGTTTTCCTGCTTTTATTCTATTGCCGGTATCTGTGAGTAATCCTGTCTCAACATCTCGTTTAAAAATTACGATCTCATCGCTATTTTGATTGCCAACAAGTAAAAATTTTCCTGAGGGATCAAAATTAAAATTACGGGGTGATTTACCCAATGTAGGTTGATGACCAATAGGTGTTAATTTCCCATTTTTTCGATTGACACTGAATATTGCAATAGTATTTGATTCGCCTCTGTTGCTGGCATATAGAAATTTTCCATCGGGAGAAACATGTACATCTGCACTACCGGAAAATTGATTATCACCAGCAGGCATTGTGCTGATGCGCTGTTTGGTTTTAAGCTTCCCATTCTTTTGTTTATAAAGTACAACGGTACCCGAAAGCTCTTCTATTACATATGCAAATTTATTATTTGGATGAAAAGTGAAGAGCCTTGGGCCAGCACCTGGTGCCGATAGAATAAAAGGTTTTTTTGAAGGAGTCAATTTCCCGGATGCTGCATCAAATGAATAGATCATTACTTTATCTATACCGAGATCTGTAACAAACAGCGTCTTATTATCTGGCGAAATAATGGCTCCATGAACATGTGGTCCTTTTTGTCGTTGTTCATTTTTACCGGAACCAATGTGTTGAATAGTAGCAGCAATGCCAAGACTACCATCTTCATTTATTGGCAGCACAGATAAACTTCCACTTGTATAATTGGAAACAAAGACCCATTTGCCTGTTTTATCTACTTCAACATGGCAGGGATGATCTCCACCAGAAAGTTGTTTATTTATAAATGTAAGTGTTCCGTTTTCTTTAGTAAAGGAAAATGCAGCTATGTCACCTCCTTTGCCATCTTTCGGTGCAGTTTCTGCAACGGCATAGATAAATTTTTCATTGGGGGATATTGCCAGAAAAGACGGGTTGGAAGTTTTTAAATGACTTACTTCTTCAGTTGTTCCTGTTTCACTATTGAATTTGAAAACATACAGGCCTTCACTTTTAGGAGCGTCATATGTTCCTACAACAAGATAATGTTCCTGTGCAGTAGCCACCATCAACTGCAGTGTTAAAGAAAAGAAAAGAAGGTATTTCATATTAAACTTTCAGAAAGTGAATATCGGCTATCCAATCATTTTAACAAAACCAAAATCAACTTTTTGAAGTTCTGGCACAATCTTGTTATTAGTTAATTGACAAAACATTTTTCAAATTTTAAATTGATCTATTATGAAAAAAATATTTACACTTTCAGCCATTGTTTTAATGGTTACCCTTTTCTTAAGTAGTTGCTACAGGGACAACAATGTTATTAACAATAATGAAAACTACTGGCTCAGTAAGGAACAGGGAGAAGTCGTTTACAGCGATGCTTACTGTAACTATTATGTTGTAGAAACTTATTATGGTTACAATATTGTCCGGGCATACGCCGGCAATAAACCCTACGAAGGCGACATTGTTTATGGCAATTTCAGTAGCCGGGGTACAAAAGATATGTATAATTATTCAGGAAGATTTGTCTTCACTGGTACTGTTACCGACTACTGGTTAAGTTATTCCGAAGCCCAGGATGCACTTGATTATTATTGCCCGATCTATGGTAAAAATGGAAATGCACCCGAAAAAAGAGTTTTTAAAGAAGCTAAAATCATTAAGAAAAAATAACCCTGGATAACTACCCATTCAGCTATCATCATTAATTTGATGATAGCTTTTTTATGCTATTACTTTATGCAAAGATTCGATTATTAATTTCTGTGTTTCTTTTTCCGTAAGCTCAATCGGAACAAATTTTTCGCCAATCACTTTTTCGTAAAGTTCAATATATCTTTTAGAAATAGTATCAACCCACTCATCACTCATTTCGGGAACGGTTTGTCCTTCCTTACCCATAAAATTATTGGCAATCAACCATTCTCTTACAAATTCTTTGCTGAGTTGTTTTTGTTTTTCACCTTTTTCCTGCCGTTCTCAAATCCCTCAGTATAAAAATACCGTGAAGAATCGGGAGTATGAATTTCATCCATCAGGTAAATGCTGTCTCCAATTTTTCCGAATTCATATTTTGTATCTACCAATATCAATCCTTGTTTTGCAGCAATTTCTTTTCCTCTTGCAAAAAGTTTTAAGGCATAATCCACTAAAATATTCCATTCATCCCTGGAGGCTAAGCCATGTCTGTATTAATTTCATCTGCAGAAATATCTTCATCATGTCCTTCAGCAGCTTTTGTGCTCGGAGTAATGATTGGCGTAGGGAAATAATCATTTTCTTTTAAGCCATCAGGCATCGGTTACACCACATAATTGACGTTTACCGGATGAATATGTTCTCCAGGCATGACCCGTTAGATTCCCCCTTACAACCATTTCAATTTTGAAAGGGACACATTTTTGGCCTATTGAAACATTGGGTGCCGGCACAGAAATCAGCCAATTTGGGCAAATATCCTTTGTGGCATTAAGCATATATGCAGCTATCTGGTTTAAAACCTGTCCTTTATAAGGAATGGGTTGGGGTAGAATGACATCAAAAGCAGAAATACGATTAGAGGCTATCATGACCAGAAAATGGTCGCCAATACTGTAAACATCCCTTACTTTACCGCTATAAAAGGCGGTTTGGCCGGGAAATAAAAAATTAGACATAATCGAAAATTATAATAGGTTTAAAACAAGCGAATCTACGCCGATTCTTGATTTTAGCAACTTATCCCTCCGGAAGGGTTCAGGTAGACATACTACGTTAAAAATTAAATTTTTAGATAAACATTACAATGCTTATTTTTCCGTCAAATTCCAAAACTAAAATCCCTAATTATGAGAAAAAGCAATTGCTTTTTGGCTGCCTTGATGATTGCATGTCTGTTTTCTTTGACAGCTAATGCTCAATCTATTACCATTTCGGGTACTGTAAAAAATAATAATTCTAAGGAAATAGTGCCTGCTGTTTCAGTTCTTGTAAAAGGAACGACACAAGGAACATACACTAATTCCGAAGGAGAATTTAGTCTTAAAGTTTCGAAACTTCCAGTAGTACTTGTTTTTAGTTCAATTGGTTTTGAATCTCAGGAGCTAACAGTTTCTGATGCTAAAAAGCCAATCGAGATCGACTTCATCGTAAATAATGCGTTAGGTCAGGAAGTAGTAGTAGCTGCTACCAGAGCTCCACAACGTACATTGGAGTCTCCGGTTACGATAGAAAGGATGAGTCCTTCATTGATAAAAAATATTGCTGCGCCTTCCGTTTATGAAGCAATTACAAATCTTAAAGGAGTAGATGTTCATACCGCCAGTTTAACTTTTCGTACAGTCACTACCCGTGGGTTTGTAAGTAGCGGTAATACCCGTTTAAACCAATTGGTGGATGGTATGGATAACCAGGCACCCGGTCTTAACTTCTCTGTCAGTAGTATAGTTGGATTAACTGATCTTGACATTGACAATATTGAGGTGCTTTCAGGTGCTTCATCTGCACTATATGGTTCAGGTGGTATGAATGGAACTGTTTTGATATCAAGCAAGAATCCTTTTAAATACCAGGGATTCAGCTATAATGTAAAGCAGGGCATCATGCATGTTGACGGAAAGCAAAGAAAGGCAGCGCCTTATAATAATATTGCCATGCGTTGGGCTAAAGTTATAAATAACAAAGTTGCTTTGAGATTTTCTGGTGAGTTGATCAGAGGTAATGACTGGCAAGCGGAGGATTACAGAAATAAAAAACAATTCGGTATTTTAAGTAATGTAGTTGGTGGCAACAGAAGTAATGATCCTAATTTTAATGGCGTCAATGTGTATGGTGATGAGACAGATATTAACCTGGATGCTTATTCCTTAGCACTTATGAGTGGTGTTACGCTTGCTGCTACCGGTGGTGCATCTTCAACAATACTTGGTACCATTGCTAATGGATATTTTAATGCTATTGGAAATCCTGTTTACCCCACTAATGCTCAATATGCCGGATTTATTTCTCAGGCTATTTCGTCCTTAGGAATCCCAGCTGCAAATCAGGCTGCTTTTTCATCGGCAATGCAAACGCAGTTTCTTCCAGCTTATAATGGGTATAAGAATGGGTATTACAGAAATACTAATGTTTCCAGAACAGGATATAAAGAAGAAGATCTTGTTGATTACAATACGTTAAATGCAAAATTAAATGCTGGCGTTTATTGGAATATAAATGATAAGATAGAAGCTTCATTTAATACCTATTTTGGTACTGGTACCACAGTTTATACAGGTGCCAATCGTTATTCCTTAAGGAATTTCAAAATGGCCCAGCACAAGATTGAATTTAAAGCCAAAAACTGGATGGTTCGTGGATATACAACGCAGGAAAATTCAGGAGACTCCTACATAGGTGATGCTGTTGGCTCTTTCATAAATGAAGCGTATTCTCCTACTGCAACACTTTGGTTGCCAACTTATCTCGCCAATTTTTCAGAAACGAAACGCAATATGGGGCTTGGGTTAATACCTTTTGCAAGCGATATTACTATTCATAATAGTGTAAGAGCAATAGTTGATGCAAACAGGTTAATGCCTGGAACTGCAGGTTATAAGGCAGCTGCTGATAGAATTAAAAACACTCCTGTTAGTAAGGCAGGCGGCGCTAAATTTTTAGATAAATCAGATCTTTATGCATCAGAGGCGCAAGTAAATATTTCTGAAATTGGTCATTTTTCTAATGTTGTTGAGGTATTGGCAGGTACATCATGGAAACAATGGGTAATGAATTCTCAGGGAACAATTTTTGCTGATACAGCTCAGGCCATTCGGGTAAATGAATATGGTGGTTATCTCCAGTTAAGAAAAAAATTGCTGAATGATGTGCTAACATTTACTTTCTCAGGACGTTATGATAAGCAAACAAACTTTAAGGGCAAATTTACGCCAAGGTTAGCTGCTGTTATCAAAGTTGCAACTGATAATAATATCCGTTTATCTTATCAGACTTCTTACCGTTTCCCTTCCAACCAAAATCAATATATCAGTTTAAGATTAGGTGGTGGAAGCAGTTACCTGATCGGTTGCTTACCTGAGTTTCAGTCTTACTATCAGTTGAATTCTACAAGACCAGGCTATACTGCTGCCAGTATTTTAAATTACAGAGCAGGTTTACCTACCGATGTTAGTAGATTGGTAAAAGCAAATTACAGAGAGGTAAGACCTGAAACAGTTAAGTCTTATGAAATAGGCTATAAAGGAATTGTAGCAAAAAAACTATTGGTTGATGCTTATTTCTATTACAGTAAGTACGATGATTTCTTATTAAGTGTAGCGGTAGGTCAATCACAAACCGGATCTGATTTGGGTCTTTATTCTACCTTTTCAACTAACTCTCTTTCTTACGTTCAAAACTCAGACAGGACGATTAAAGCAAATGGTTGGGGTGTAAGTTTAGATTACCGACTTTTTAAAGGCTATTCTTTGTATGGTAATGTTTTCTCTGATGTGTTAAAAGATATTCAGCCTGGTGAAGTGTCTTTCTTCAATGCGCCTAAGTATCGTTACAATATCGGATTGAGAAATGATAATGTTTGTCACAATGTCGGATTTAATGTTGTATACAAATGGCAGGATAGTAACTTCTACGAAGGAACTTTCATCAGTGGTACATTGCCTTATTTCGGATGGTGGGATGGTCAGATCTCTTATCGTCCTAAGGGAACCAAGAGTACTTTCCGCGTAGGTGGAACGAATCTGGGTAATCAATACCAGCGTACAGGTTATGGTAGCCCGGCTGTAGGAGGTTTATACTACATGAGCTATGGTTACAATCTATAATTAGAAAACAGGGTTTTAAGTATAAAGGTCCCGCTTCGGCGGGACCTTATTTTTTTGGGTAAGAAGATTAAAATCTTAGCGTATAGCGAATAGGGCTTCCGTTATATACCTTGTCAGTTTAGTCACCCCCCCCTGAAGATCCTCTGAAGAATAAAATCAGTTGCCTGTTGGCTTCTTGAATTAATAGATATGGATTCTACTCCCCAAAGAGAGATTGGAGTAGGAAAAGATGGAGAGGTAATTTTAAAAATGCCTTTTAATGAGAATTATGGGTATTGGGTATACAATAATTTGACATGTAATGACTTCAAAGAATCATTTAAAATTGAGTACATATCAAAAGAAAATTTTGAAAAAGCCTGGAACAATCAACTTTACCATCCATAATGATCAGTCTACTTCAATAATTAAATGGTAAGGGTTATTAGGAAGGGGGTATATCAGCCGATAAGTATTGTGTGGAGCTGAGATGCGAATTAAAAATGCCAACGACATAGAACTAACGGAAACCAAGACCTGATTAAAGAATTTTCTCAATTTAATGCCTTACTCGTTTGCCCGATCATATAGCCGTTGTGATAAACCTGAAGTTTGTAATTACCTTTCAGATACTCATCTGCATTAAACGAAAAAACTAAATTTTTCTTTTCGCCCTTTTCATATTCAAATCTTACTTTTCGGGTATAGCTTTTTTTGCCTTCTTTTTTTGTATCAAAAGAGTAGGCTTCCCAGATATCATTTTTCAACACTTTTCCATCGGGCTGTGTTACGACTACATAGACTTCAGCATCTGTCTGATCTGTAATGTTATTTTGTAAAGCAAATGATACGACAAGTTTACTTACTTTATCGACAGAACTGGTTTCTCTTTCCCTGTCATTCTTAACTGTTACCGGAGAAAGCATAATATCTGAAGCATTGAAAGTGGAAGCCAGTAATACCTTTTCCGATAAAACCTTATTCTCTTTTGTCAACTGTTGCATGTTGCCTTCAAGGTTCTTCATCTGTATGTTCACATTATCCAGTACAGCACTAATCTGTTGCTTCTCCTCTTCAATGGTATTGTTTTTTGTCTTTAATTCCTGTACCAATAGCTGAAGTTCAGTTGCTTTTTTTCTGGCCAATTCAATATCTTCTTTCCGGATATTATTTTTTTTCAGAATTGTTGATACCTCTGAGCGGAGTTTGTTGATCTCCTGCAACTTGCTAGAGAGTTCATTTTTCAGAAAACCGGCTGTATTTTTTGTAGAGTCTAATTGTGCGTCCAGCTCATTAATGGTGGTAGAATATAGTTTGTGCAGAGAATCCTGTACTCCTTCGGCGACGGCTATGGAGTCTTTTATATAAATCTCTGTACGTTGTTTACTGTATTTGGTCTTATCATAAAGGTGATAAACCCAGGTGCCCAATAGCCCAAAAGAAAGTAATAATAACAAAAGGCTCCTTGTATCTTTCATATCACTGTCCCGGAATTTAATTAATTGTTTTTTGAAATATGCATTTTAGTTGCTGGAAATGCTTTGGTCAACATAAGCAGATACCCAGCCTACCTGTCCGTTCTTTACCAGATAAAAATATTTAGATGCATAGGCAGATTCAAACTGACGCATAATCTTAAGCAATAATCCGGTTCCGGCTAAAAGTGATTTTTGGTCAAAAACTTTATTAACGGTGGCTACTGATTTTTTTACTAATTCCTTTTCGGAGGATTTATTAATATTACCGGATATGAATGCAGCAGATAATGCGTCGTAGTTGTTATATATTTTATCGGCAAATTTCTTTACTTCTTCATACGTTACGGCTATAATCGGGCTTTCTATTAATTCGGGATGTGTTAATGTAGCGATGGCCCAAGCTATACCACCACTAACAGCTATATTGTCGCTAAGTGGATAAGCTCCACTGGCATTTACAGCATAGATTATTTCGCTGTTTTCGGCTGCTGATAATACTCTTGCCAGATGCTTGTTGAAATTTGAAAGGGTGTTGTCGTCCTCACATCTTTTCTCCGTCGCATTTGCAGTACTCTTTGTACCCCAATTCAGCTGAAATAATTTAAAATCCTTAGTAGTACCATAAGGGAAGAAACCACCTTTCGTATTACCGCTTCCAATATCAATCAGGAAAGTAGAATAGCGCCTCGATTCAGGAACTATGCCAAGATGTGAAAGTTGGGCTTCTTTCGTTACATCCACAATTTCAACTGCCCTGTTAGGTTCATTTATTTTTAGTCGAAATGCATCTATCAGTTTCTGGATCCATTCATTCTTTTGATCTTTCTCAGCCTGCATTTTTACACCACTGCTTATTACGGTAAATATTTTATCAGATGGAATTTTGTAAACAGTGGTAGCCGTATTATACAATGCGCAAAAACCATCAAGGGTAGCATTAAAAGTAGCGTCAGAGAAACTAATAAAATCAGTATTAACCGAGGTGTCTTTAATTATGTTCATAGCCCCGGTACTTTGTGCATTTTTACCAAATTCAATGACACTCATTTTTACACCTTTCGATCCTACTTCAATACCCGTGTAAATTGAAGAGCTATTATACTTGGCCTTTGCAAAATCCTGAGAGTGAACAAAAGAGGCAAGAAAACAAAAGCCTGAAAAAAGAAACAATTGCTTATAAAATCTGGTATACATGGGCACTTTTTTTAGAAGCCTAAAATTACTGATTTACCATGCGATTAAAGAGGTAAAATGTGCGGTTTGGAGAATTTGTGTAAAACATGTGTTTAAGTGTGGCAAGAGATATTGTAAAAGGAAAACCGCCCGAAAACTGATTTCCGGGCGGTTTTAAAAAAAAGATGATGCTATTAGCTGAATAGGCCACCTTTCTTAAGACTTCTCACACCTTCGCCAATTTTGAAGCCGTTATGGTATATTTCAATTTTATAATTACCGGTTTCAAAATCCTTTTGTGTGATTGGAAATTGAACTGATTTACGGGTGCCTTGCTCATAATTTACCGGAATTTTTGCTGTAAAGCTTTTGTCGCCATCAATCCGGGTGTTTAAAACACTACCGTTGGAAATTACTTTGCCATCAGGAGCGGTTACGATCAGATACATATCTGCCGGTCCTGAAACAGCAATCCTGTTTTCAACATCAAAAGAAACAACAAGTTTGTCAACTTTTTTTGCTGTAGTTGTGCTTTTTTCTTTTCCACTCTTCTTTTCGTTGATCGGCACTACCTGGATATTTGATGCGGTAAAAGTAGAAGCTACATCCACTTTTTTTGCAAGCGTTTCTTTTTCAGTAGTTGAAGTTGCCAGATTTGTTTCAAGGTCAGCTTTTTCCATTTTTAAAGTTGTATTGGAGGCTGTTAATTCCTGATTTTCTCCGGTAAGCTTTGTTATTTCTTCTTCCATGCTGCTGATCCTTGCATTCAGATCCGCAATCATTGTTTTGGCTTTTGCCAGTTGTGATTGGGTTGCATTCTTGTCATTTAAAATTCTGCGGATCTCCGCTTTTTTTGCATCAATCTCTTTTTGGCGATCTGTAAGCTGTCCTTCCAGATTGTTATTGGCACCCGTTACTGAATCCAGACGGGCAAGGGCATTGTCAAACTCACGATGGATGTCTGTTTTTGCGGAATCCAGAGAAGTGATCTGCGTCTGTTGTTGCTCGATCTTCTCATTCGACTTATTCTTGTCCCATAAAAGATACCCCCAGGAGCCTAAAAGACAGGCAGCCAAAACACCAATAATGATATTTTTATTGTTTTTATTTTTTGGAGGTTGAGATGGTGTAGAAACTGAAGCTGAAGGATAATTTGTGTTTGTCATAATAAGGAATTTGAATTTAGCTTTAATTATAGTTGATAGCTGGTTTTTAAAACAGCCGCAAGGTAAGTTTCCTCTTGCAACTATTGATACTAAACCGTGTTAAAAAATCATATTTCGGGACAGAAATTTCGAAAATCGTGCCAAAAATTTAAACACATCATTTTAAGAAGTGGATTTTCTTTGCTATTTTACCTTAATGAAAGCCTGTAACTTAGCAGATTATGAGTGTTGACAAGATAATAAATGAATGGAAAAAAAAGTCGTTTAAACCAGTTTATTGGCTGGAAGGAGAAGAGGAGTTTTTTATTGACAAGGTTATTGATTATGCTGAAAAGAATATTCTGAGTGAAAGCGAAGCATCATTTAACCTGAGTGTTTTTTATGGAAAAGATGCAAATTGGGCTGATATAATTAATGCCTGCAAGCGTTATCCCATGTTTGCAGAAAGGCAAGTAGTGCTTTTAAAAGAAGCTCAACAAATGAGGGATGTTGAAAAACTAGAATCATACATTGATAACCCATTAGCTTCTACTATACTTGTTGTTTCCTACAAGGATAAAAAATTAGATGCAAGAAAGAAGTTTGCAAAACTGGTGAAAGAGAAGGGAGTGCTGGTTACCACAAAAAAAATGTATGAAAAGGAATTGCCACAATGGACGCAAGACCTGTTACAATCTAAAGGCTTAACGATTACACCAAAAGGAATGGCCTTATTGGTAGATCATATCGGTAATGATCTGACCAGAATAGAAAATGAAATTGATAAACTTTCCGTCAATCTAGGAAGCCGAACCAGTATATCTGAAGATGATATTGAGAAATATATCGGTGTCAGTAAAGATTTTAATGTATTCGAATTGCAAAGTGCATTAGCGTCAAAGGATCTATCACGATGTATCAGGATCATTCAATATTTCGAGGCCAATCCAAAAGCGGCACCTATCCAGATGATATTACCCTCTTTATATAACTTTTTCAGTAAAGTGTTTATGGTCTATGGTGCAGGCTCGAATGATGAAAGAGCCATTGCCACTGCAATCGGAGTAAACCCCTTTTTTGTAAAGGATTACCTGCAGGCAGCCAGACTTTATACTTATCCCGGAGTTGAAAAAGCTTTATTATTATTACATACTTACAATCTTAAAAGCGTTGGAGTGGGAAGTGCCAATACAGAGGATTCCTCATTACTAAAAGAAATGGCCGTGAAAATAATGTCCTGACAATCTTTCAAAGGGTAAACTAATTCCCCTTTCTTTGTGCAACGTTAGATTTAGATGCTACATCAGATTAACAATCTTATGTGGGGCATCTCCGACAAAATCTTATCATAAAAAATAAACAGATGAAAAAAATCCTTTTAACTTTTTTATCAGCGACGGTGCTGTTATTTACAAGCTGTCTTGAAACTATTCAGGAAATAACATTGAAAGCAGATGGCAGTGGTACAATTAGCAATGCCAGTGATATGGGAGCAATTCTCGGTCTTGTTAAAAATATGGGCGGTGGTGCCGAATTAGAAAAAATAGCTGGTAGTAAAGAGGATACGACCATTGCATTAGCAGGAATGATAGAAAATATTGAAGGAATGTCAGCTGAAGAAAAAGCATTAATGGAAAACGGAACTATGGAGCGAAAGATGAACCTTGCTGAAGGGCAGCTTAGCACAAAACTTAGTTTCTCCTTTAAAAACCATAAGGAAATTTCAGCGTTGAATAAATTAACCAATAAGCTGATCGGATCAGCAATGAAAGATATGATGGCGAATATGCCAATGGGTGACGCAGGTGAGGGGGTACCTGGCCTGGATGATATGCCGGATCCCAGTTCATTCGATGACTATTTCGATATGAAATATACCGATGATAAAATTGAAAGGACCATCAATAAAGAAAAGTATGCAAACGCAGAAAGCGATGAATATTTAAAAGGGATCAAGCAGGCTTCGGCTATGGGTATCCCGGTTACGGCTACTTTAATTATCAATCTGCCAAGACCGGTAGAAAAGTTGGAAGGTGTAAATGCTAAACTTTCTGAAGATAAAATGAAAGTAACTGTGAAAGTTGATATTGATGATTTCTTTGATCATCCTGAAAAGCTGGAATTCAAAGTGAAATTCTAAGATAGTGTTTCAAAAAATTTAAGCCGGCATTGATTTTATTCTTTGCCGGTTTTTTATTTGTCAGGAAAAAGGGGGTACAATTTTTTGCACCCCCTTTCAATCTTATGTTTGCCAATTAAATATGAATAGCTTCACCATAAGCCACTTCAATCGCATCTTTAATACTTTCACTGATAGTTGGATGTGGATGAATGGCATTTAATACTTCATGATAAGTTGTTTCTAATTTTCTGGCAGTTACTGTTTCGGAGATCATTTCTGTAACATTATACCCGATCATATGGGTACCTAACCACTCGCCATACTTAGCATCAAATATTACTTTAATAAATCCTTCTGTATGTCCGGCAGCAGATGCTTTACCACTTGCACTCAATGGAAATTTACCCACTTTAATTTCATAGCCCTGATCTTTTGCCTGTTGCTCTGTGTAACCAACTGATGCAATTTCAGGAACACAATAAGTACAACCTGGAATATTATTATAATCAATCGGTTCCGGCTGATGATGATATTTGTTTTCGTTGTAAGCAATTGATTCTGCACATATAATTCCCTCTTTGCTGGCTACATGGGCCAAAGCCTGACCGGGAGAACAATCGCCAATGGCATAAATACCCGGAATATTCGTTTGCCCGTATTTATCAACCTTTACTCTTCCCTTTTCAGTTTTTACCCCTACAGTTTCCAAACCAATACCTTCAATATTTGCGGAAACGCCAACGGCGCTTAATAAAACATCTGCTTCCAGTTCTACTTCGCCGGTAGCAGTTTTTACTTTAGCTTTTACACCATTACCTGAAGTATCAACAGCTGTTACTTCAGCTACTTGTCATTATAGTAATGCCGTTTTTCTTATAACTTTTTTCCAGTTCTTTAGAAATGTCTTCATCTTCCACCGGAACAATTCTTGGCAGAAATTCAACAATTGTAACTTTTGTTCCCATGCTATTATAGACATAAGCAAACTCAACACCAATGGCACCACTACCAACGATGATCATCGATTTTGGTATTGCCGGTAACACCATTGCTTCACGGTAGCCAATTATTTTTTTACCATCTAATTTCATTGTAGGCAATTCACGGCTACGACCTCCAGTTGCAATGATGATATGCTTTGTTTCAATAGTTTGTTGCTTGCCGTCTTTGTCAGTTACTTCTAATTTGCCTTTAGCAATAATTTTACCAAAGCCCATAATGACTTCGATCTTATTTTTCTTCATCAGGTACTGAACACCTTTACTCATTTTATCGGCTACTCCACGACTTCTTTTTACGATACTTTCAAAGTTTGGCGTACCGGTAGCTTCAATACCATAACTGGCAGCATGTTTTATATCTTCATAAACCTGTGCACTTTTCAATAATGCCTTTGTTGGAATACAGCCCCAATTGAGGCAAACGCCTCCCAGACTTTCTTTTTCTATTACTGCCACTTTAAAACCTAATTGAGAAGCCCTGATCGCTGCTACATATCCGCCGGGACCACTTCCAAGAACTATTACGTCGTATGCCATAAATTAATTGTTGATTTTAAGTTGAATTTGTAAAAGCTGACCGGTACTAAACTGACTTTAACAGTAATTGTAAATGATCAGACGGTGTTTTGCTGCGGGTAAAGTTAAAGGAAAAAAAATTACTTTTGATGCAGCACTAAACGAGTACAACTCTTATATAAAATCATTTTTGACCAGCACGAAACGAAATAAGAGTTTAGACTTTCTCCGCGGCGCCGCTGTACTGTTAGTTATGGCGGGCCATTATTTCAACGGTTATTTTTCCAATCATATCGGGTGGAGCGGGGTTGATTTATTTTTTGTACTCAGTGGTTTCTTTGTGTCCGGTATTTTATTCAGGGAATTTAACAGCACAGGAAAAATCAGGGCGAAGCGTTTTTTAATCAGAAGGGGATTGAATATCTTGGCCGCTGTTTTATACCGCTTTTATTATACAATGGGTTTATTATACTTATAAAGGCCAGCCTCCTGCAACAGGCCAGGTACTACACGAGGTTTATTTTATACAGAATTACAGCCGGGGATTTATGACGGTCGACCTGGTATCGTTGGGCAGGGTTTGAAGAACAATTTTATTTAACATCTATTGGCGTATAGGAAGTTAACCAGTTTGCTATTTACGGCTATTGTAAAAAGACAAAGACGATCATGCCCGGTGAATTATTTGACAAAAACTTTGTGTACTGATATTATGTATACGGCTGATCAATTATTACCAGTATCCTTATTATGACCCGTAAATAAAAACTTGTGTATCCGCTTCATTTGCGGGCAGACGCATTGCTGGCCGGTATTTTGGTGCGCTTATTGATACTATCAATATAAAAGGGATGCATTGCATTCGTGAGGTCGAACTCAACACATCATACTATGCAATAATGTGTAGCTGCTGTATTGTGTTTAATCCCCTAGTATGTATCTTTCCAGCTTTTGAGCGCCTTTTATATTTAATCGCCAGGGTTCACCACAACCTATTTGCGCGTTATGTTGCTTGCTGCATCCTTATTTCTGAAATTTACCAACGGACGGGAAGAGTTAAAAAATGCTGGAACAGGATGTGGATGCAATCATTGCTCCTAATCGTGGCCTGGCATCGGGTTTCGTATCCGTACTCCATTTATTTATTTCATAATTTTATTGGCTTTGGCGTACTTAAGAAATGCACGAAAGTAATCCTTAATCGCTGATAACCAGGTACTTGAATTCACTATTCCAATCTCGGCCAATATTCTTTTCGGGTACCTGATTTCGACTTTATTGGAGCAGCCGGTATTGCGGTGGCGCAACAGGGTGTATCCCGATTAAAATCGAAACCTTAGCCAATGCCAGCGCCTTGATAAAATGGGTAAAAAATTACTTTAATTCATACTAATTTTCCAATTTTAACCCCTACCTTTGCCGTCCAAAATTTTGTATTAATCATGGCTAGAGTATGTCAGGTAACAGGTAAAACGCCGATAGTAGGAAACAAGGTTTCTCACTCAAACATTAAGACCAAGCGTCGCTTTCTGCCCAATTTGCAGAAAAAGAAGTTTTATCTGGCAGAAGAAGATAAATGGATAACACTAAAGCTTACAACGGATGCTATGCGTACCATCAACAAGAATGGTTTGATGAGTGTAGTAAAAAAATTGAGAGCTAAAGGAGAAAAAATCTAAAAGTCCTTCGGCTTCGCTCAGGACTAGTATTGAAAAAAAGTATTTTTAAAACGTTTAATAATCATGGCAAAGAAAGGAAACCGTGTACAGGTAATTCTGGAATGTACCGAGCACAAAACAAGTGGTAAGCCCGGCACCAGCCGTTACATTACGGTAAAAAACAAAAAAAACAATCCTGAGAGATTGGAACTTAAAAAGTTAAACCCGATTTTGAAAAAAGTAACTCTTCATAAAGAAATCAAGTAATCATGGCAAAAGCAGCAAAAACGGCGATCAAGAAAGACCCTAAAGCGGCCGCAGACGCAAAGAATTATTCTAAAGTAATTAAAGCTGTTCGCAGCCCTAAAACAGGTGCGTACACTTTTAAAGAGCAGATGGTTCACAAAGACAAAGTGAAAGATTTTCTGGCTCAGAAATAATTCTGTGTAAGTAAAGAATTTAAAAAGCTATTCGTGATACAACGGATGGCTTTTGTTGTTTAAATTAGTGAATTGGTTAATCTATTAATTAGCTGACTTGAAAATTATCAATATTGACTTCTGTTCAGAGTTGAGTTATTAAAATTCACCCTTTAGGGGTAAGGGGCTATGGGATTCTTCAATAAATTATTTGGAAAAAAAGAAAAGGAAAGCCTTGACGAGGGTTTGAAAAAAACCAAGGAAGGTTTCTTTGCCAAGATCACTAAAGGCGATTGCAGGCAAAAGCACTGTTGATGAAGAAGTGCTGGACAACCTGGAAGAAGCATTGGTTAGTGCCGATGTTGGTATTGAAACAACGGTTAAGATCATTGAAAGAATTGAGAAAAGAGTCGCAAAGGACAAATACCTGAATGCAGAAGAGCTAAATAAAATGCTTCAGGAGGAAATAGAGGCATTGCTTGTAGATGCTCCAGAATCAAATAGCTTATGCATTTGATTCGGAGTTGCCTTTCAAAGCCATATATCATATTAGTAGTAGGTGTAAATGGAGTAGGAAAAACAACTACCATCGGAAAACTGGCTTACAATTTTAAGAAAGCCGGCAAGAGTGTTTTGCTCGGAGCTGCTGATACTTTCCGTGCCGCTGCAGTTGATCAGTTAACGATCTGGAGTGAAAGAGTAGGAGTGCCAATTGTAAAACAAGCTATGGGCAGCGACCCGGCAGCTGTTGCATTTGATACCGTTCAAAGTGCTGTATCAAAACAAGCGGATGTAGTATTGATTGATACAGCAGGAAGATTGCATAACAAAGCCCACCTGATGGATGAGCTGGGAAAGATCAAAAGAGTCAATTCAAAAAACGATACCCGATGCACCGCATGAAGTGTTGTTGGTGCTGGATGGAAGTACCGGACAAAACGCATTAGAACAAGCCAAACATTTTACGGCAACAACAGATGTAACTGCTTTAGCTATTACAAAACTGGATGGTACTGCAAAAGGCGGTGTTGTATTAGCGATTACAGATCAGTTCAAAATACCAGTAAAGTTTATTGGCGTGGGAGAGAAGATGGAAGACTTGCTTGTTTTTGATAAACATGAGTTT
Source organism: uncultured Chitinophagaceae bacterium (assembly GCA_963705465.1). Classification (GTDB taxonomy): domain Bacteria; phylum Bacteroidota; class Bacteroidia; order Chitinophagales; family Chitinophagaceae; genus JJ008. The sequence continues at coordinate 80,940 of CAVPJN010000004.1, forward strand.
GTAGACAGTTTATTTAATTTGAGAAAAGGAAAGACGCTGATCGTTGAAGAACAAAGAAAACTGTACATTAAAGAAAGACAAAGTCAATATCATCACACTTGGGTGTAGCAAGAATATGGTGGACAGTGAAGTACTGAGCGGCCAGTTATTAGCCAATGAAATTGATGTGGTACATGAGAATAAAAAATCAGATCACAATATTGTAGTAGTGAACACCTGCGGCTTTATCGAAAAAGCAAAAGAAGAAAGTATCAATACAATACTTGACCAGGTAGAATTAAAGAAAAGAGGCAAGCTTGATAAAGTATATGTGACCGGTTGCCTGAGTGAACGGTACAAGCAAAACCTTGAAGCTGAAATTCCTGAAGTGGATGCTTTTTTTGGAACGATGGAATTGCCGATGATCTTAAAGCAATTTGAAGCGGATTATAAAACGGAATTGATTGGCGAACGATTATTGGCGACACCACAGCATTATGCATATCTAAAAATTTCCGAAGGTTGTAACCGTACCTGTGCTTTCTGTGCTATTCCGTTGATGAGGGGGCAGCATGTAAGCAAGCCAATGGATGAATTAGTTAAAGAAGCAGAAGGCCTGGTGAAGAAAGGTGTGAAGGAAGTAATGCTCATTGCACAGGAACTGACTTATTACGGTCTTGATATTTACAAAAAAAGAATGTTGCCCGATCTGTTACGCCGCTTATCTGATGTAAAAGGTTTGGAATGGATACGTTTGCATTATGCTTATCCTTCTAAATTTCCAATGGATATATTAGATGCGATGGTAGAAAGAGATAATATCTGTAACTATCTCGATATGCCTTTGCAACATGCTGCTAACAATATGCTGGCAGCAATGAAGACGGCAGATCACAAGAGAAGAAATGGAAGATCTTACAGCGGCTATTCGTGAAAAAGTTCCGGGTATTTGTTTACGTACCACATTGATCGCTGGTTTCCCCGGCGAAACACAGGATGATGTGGAAGAGCTAAAAGAATTTTTAGTGAAGCAACGTTTTGACCGTGTTGGCATATTTACCTATAGCCATGAGGAAGGAACCAGCGGCTTTGCACTTAACAGATGATGTGCCAGCAGATGAAAAAGAAAGAAGAGCACAGGAGATAATGGAAGTGCAGCAGGAAATTTCTTTTGAGCTGAACCAGGAAAAGATCGGCAAAGACTTTCAAAACATTAATTGATAAAAAAGAAGCGGGCCGTTATCTTGGTCGTACCGAGTTTGATTCAGTAGAAGTAGATAACGAAGTCGTTATTCATTCCAAAAAGAAACTACCGATCGGTGAGTTTGTAAATGTAAAAATCACCAAAGCTTACGATTACGATCTGGAAGGCGAAATAATAGACTAACGATTCGATTCAGCTTTTTCAATATTTCTATCAGGGATCAATCACAGGATGGCGATTATGATGATTAAACCACCAGCAATTGCAGGATGTAAGAATGCTGCAGGTATTGCCAATGTATAAAGCACCATCGACAACATCTCTTTTCTGGATTGCTTTTCCAATACTACACGAAAAATTTCATTAGTTTTATTACAGCGTTGGATCACTTTTAAAAGAATATAATAGGCTACTCCGCATAAATTAAGCAGCAGTGCATACATCGCAATAGTTTTCCCATCAAAATGATTTTCACCCATCTAACCGGCGGCAAAAGGTATCAGCGATAGCCAGAATAACAAATGCAGGTTGGCCCACATCACACCACCATTTACTTCCTTAATAGAATGAATAAAGTGATGATGGTTACTCCAATAGATCCCTAATATCAAAAAACTGAATATATTACTTACAAAAACAGGTCACAATTTTTCTAATGCTTCCCAGCTTGCATCATGCGGTACTTTCATTCCCAGAACCATGATCGTTTTAATAATGGCGATTACTCCATCGCTAAAGACCTCTACTCTTGTTTTTGTCATACAGCAATTTTAAAATTAAATTTACAGGAATATAAAAAGATGGTAAGTATAGATACAGTTCGGAAGATGGCGCTATCGTTTCCTGAAACGGATGAACATCCGCATTTTGAGCGTAAAGCCTTCCGTGTAAAAAGAAAGATATTTGCTACCCTGTTAGAGAAAGACAAGACGCTGAATTTAAAACTCTCTTTATTAGATCAGTCAGTTTTTTGTGCTTTTGATCCTGCCATTATTTACCCTGTTCCAGGCGGTTGGGGTAAGATGGGGTACATTACGGTAAATTTAAAGAAAGTTAAAAAAGTAATGCTGAAGGATGCGATAACGGTAGCTTATTGTAACGTAGCTCCTAAAAAGCTGGCTCAGCAATATCTTCCTGATTAAACTATTTATCGTCCTATCATTATTATCCGTGTTCAAATTTTTTCCTTCAGCTTACTACTCTCGGCGTAAAAAAACCAGTATCTTAGTACATCAACCCCATCCGAACGGTTATCAGCCGGGCGGGCATTAACCTTAACTAACTTAACTTACATGGCCGACAATAAAAGTGTTTTCCTTAACCGTGATCTTAGCTGGCTTAGTTTCAACCAAAGGGTGCTAATGGAGGCTGCCGATAAATCAGTGCCATTATATAGCCGTATTTCATTTCTCTCTATTTTTTCGTCCAATCTCGACGAATTTTTTAGGGTACGGATGCCTTCTATTTTTGCATTAACAAGCATTACTGCCAAAAAAACTTCCATACGGGAAGAGTATCCAAAAAATCTGGTACAATTGGTCCAAACAGAAGTGCAAAAGCAACTGGAAGAATTTGGAAGCATTTTTAAGAATCAGATCATACCGGAATTGCGATTCAATAATATCTGTCTTTATTATAATGAACCTATCCGGCAGGAGCATCTGGAATCTTCAAGAGAATATTTTCTGTCAAAAGTATTATCCTTTTTACAACCTGTCATTCTCCGAAAAGAGAACCAGCCAAATATTTTCCTCGAAAACAATGCGCTCTATTTTATCATCGATCTTGAGTCTCCCGAAGAGCCGGACAAGCATCAATATGCTTTATTGAACATTCCTTCATCCAATCTGCCTCGTTTTTCTGAGCAAGCAATGGTGGGCGATGATCATTATATTCTTTTCCTCGATGATGTAATCAGGGAAAACCTGCAGGAAGTATTTCCCGGCTTCACTTTACATGGCGCCTGGAGCATAAAATTGACCCGTGATGCTGAAATGAATATCGAAGATGAATTCATCGGCGATATTTCTGAAAAAATAGAAAAACAATTGGATAAAAGGGAAGCAGGTAATGCTACCCGGTTGTTGTATGATGAAACAATGCCGGAAGAAGTAAAGAACTTTGTACAGAAATATTTAGTACTTCGTAATGAAGAAATGCTGGCCGGTGGCCGTTACCATAATTTAAAAGATCTCGGCAGTCTGCCCAATCCGCAAAAAGGAAAGCTGACAAATCCTTCATGGCCATATATAGCACATCCGGGTTTTGATAATCAACATTCCATTTTTCATAGCATAAGTGAGAGTGAAAAATTATTACATCTTCCTTATCATTCATACAATTATATACTTCGTTTTTTTAACGAAGCAGCAATTGATCCGAATGTAAAAGAAATTTATATTACACTGTATCGGGTAGCTGCCGATTCGCATATCGTCAATGCACTTATCAGCGCAGCTAAGAACGGTAAAAAAGTTACTGTCTTTGTAGAACTAAAAGCCAGGTTCGATGAAGCCAACAATATCAAATGGAGTAAGCGGATGAAAGCAGCGGGTATCAAGATCATCAACAGCATACCCGGATTAAAAGTACATGCAAAAGTTGCGTTGATAAAAAGAGTGGAGGACAAAGAATGGAAAAATTATTCTTTTATGGCCACTGGTAATTTTAATGAAGCCACCGGCCGCTTCTACACCGATCATGTTTTTTTTACCAGCGATAAAAATATGGGACTGGAACTAACCTGGCTATTCGATTACCTGCAAAGCCGCAAGCAACCATCGGATTATATGAAGATCCCTTTCCGTCACTTGCTGGTTTCGCAATTCAATATGATCAAGCGTTTCGAAAAACTCATCGACCGGGAAATAAAGAATGCCAAAAAAGGAAAACCTGCCGGCATCATAATCAAGTTGAACAATTTGCAGGAACGGGCCATGATCGAAAAATTATACGAAGCCAGCCGTGCCGGCGTAAAAGTGCAATTGCTTGCCCGTAGTATCTGTGCCCTTGCACCGGGTGTAGAAGGCCAGAGTGAAAATATTACCGTTACCCGTATTGTTGACCGTTATCTCGAGCATGCAAGAGTATTCGTCTTTCATAACAATGGGGATCCAAAATATTATATGGGCAGTGCCGACTGGATGAACCGTAACCTGCACAGCAGGGTAGAAGTCATCTTTCCGGTGTACGATAAAGCAATGGGCGAAGAACTAAATCAGATATTGCAATTGCAACTCAATGATAATCGCAAAGCCGTATATGTTAACACCGAGCTCAACAATGAACGCATACGAAACAACGGACCGTCCCTCGCCGCACAGGAGGCTATTTATGAAATGGTGAAGGCGAAGAGTAAGTAGTGAAAGGTGTGAAGGAAGTAGGAAGTTGGTATTTGTTATGAGCCGGGCTGTAGTGCTTCTATCATCGTCTCTTGCAATCGAAGATCAGTTCGCAACATTAGCTTTCAGTGAAAGATGATGTGAGCGCCACTCTTGTACTGTATGAATTCTATTCGGCATTTTACATCAACCCTGTGCTCCTCCCTGCCTTTGTGCCTCCGTGGTTTAAAAAAAGCTTCGATACATTTCGTCTTTGACAAAAAACCTTACCTTCAAAAAAAACAAACCAATGCGTCTACTACTCTTCCTTATCAGCTTCACTTCACTACAGTCACTTAACGCACAGGTATTGATCAAAAATGTAAACGTTGTTGATGTAGAGAATAAAAAGATATTAAAGGATTACAGTGTAGTAGCACTTGATGGTAAGATCGTAGCTGTAGCAAAAGACATAATGTTCAAACTCCCCGCAGGCACCGAAGTAATAGATGGCGCCGGTAAATACCTCATGCCCGGTCTTACTGATGCACATGTACATTTTTTTCAAAGTGGCGGTATGTTTACCCGTCCCGATGTAATTGATCTGAGAAAATACCAACCGCATGAAAAAGAATTAGCCTGGGTACATAATAATATGGAAGACTTTCTTCGCCGCTACAGCAGCATCGGTGTTACATCCGTAATAGATGTAGGCGCATCTTTCAATTTTCTTTCGCAGCGGGATTCATTTGCCACCAAAACCTATGCACCGCTTATCCGTATGACGGGGCCATTGCTTACTACTTATGTTCCCGAGCCGTATAAAAAGTTAGGTAACGAAGCACCCTTCTCTTTCATGGAAACAGAAGAAGGTGTTCGCCAATCCGTAAGAGACCAGTTGCCATTGCATACAGACTTTATCAAGATATGGTACATCGTTCTGGATAAGGACCTGGAAAAAGGGGCCAGAAAAAATCTGCCACTTGTAAAAGCAGCAATAGAGGAAGCACATAAAAATAATTTAAGAGTAGCGGTACATGCTACACAACGCATCACCGCACAATTAGCAGTAGAAGCAGGTGCCGATTTTCTGGTACATAGCATAGATGATGAACTTATCAGCAATGATTTTGTACAACTGCTCAAGAAAAATAAAACGGTGCTTTGTCCAACATTGGTCGTAGTCGGTAATTACAGCAAAGCATTGGGAGCCCATTATCATTTTTCTAAAGATGAGTTAAATCTTGCCAACCCCACAACCGTTTCTTCTATACTTGAGTATCCAAAACCTGATACAGCTATTGCTGCGAGGTATATTAATATGATAGCATCGCCGGCAGAAAAAGAAAAAGATGCTAAAGAACTGGCTACGATGGTGGCCAATCTTAAACTACTACTTGCAGGCGGCGTTACTATCGCCACGGGAACAGATGCAGGCAATATCGGTACACAACATGCAGGTTCATATTTTGAAGAATTAAAAGCAATGCAACAAGCCGGCATGACCAACTGGCAATTACTCGAAGCATCCACCATCAACGGTGCTAAAATGGTAGGGCAAGAGAAAGAATGGGGAAGCATCACAAAAGGCAAATTAGCCAATATGGTATTGCTCACAAAAAATCCGTTAGATGATATTGCAAACTGGCAAAGCATCGAGTATGTCATCAACAAGGGCGTACCCTTCAAGCCATCATCATTTGTAAAGAACGATCCGGCTTCGGTGGCGCAGCAGCAGCTCAATGCATACAATGCACATGACCTTGAAGCATTTCTGCAACCCTATGCAGAAGATGTAGAAATATACCAGTTCCCCGATAAGCTGCAAATGAAAGGCAAAACCGAAATGCGGGAAAGATATCAGTTCATCACAAAAACACCAAAGCTCTATTGCAATTTACTCAACCGCATTGTACAAGGCAATATGGTAATCGACCAGGAAGAAGTTTTCGGGTTTGGCGATAAACCTGTATATGCTTCAGCAATTTATATAATTGAAAAAGGAGAAATTAAGAAAGTATATTTTCAGCGATAACCAGAAGTTCTAAAATCAGTTAAAGCCAGATTTCTTAGTCTGGCTTTATTGTTTCATTTAAAGATCTGCCGTATGTTTATAAACATACCAGGTATCCGATGGTTTTACATATAAACGAAAAGTTTTATCATCCACTTTCTCTACCGGCCATTCTGTAAGGCGTTTTAAAACCAGTTCGCTGTTAACGATGGTCCAGGGTCCGGCTGGTCCGTTAAAAAAATCACATTCACCATCTGCTTTCAGTTTCATCGATCTCATAGGTGCCATACCTTCATCAGTGGTCCATACTTTGCCCTGCATCCATTTCTGCATAGTAATATCAGCAGTAGTTTGCTTTTTCTTGGTTTCCATTATCACTGGTAGTTCAGGTTTAGCCTCAGATGTTTTATCAGCACTATCACCGCAACTGTAGAAAGCAAAAAGGGCAGAAGCAATAAATAACTTTTTCATATAGTTGATTTTATAGTAAAGAAATTAGTGTTCAGCTAAAATAAATCTAATGATTTTTTTTGTAATACTCTTTTGAGCAGCTTAATTGTGGTACTAAAAAAGCCAGCCTCGTAAAAGAAGCTGGCTGTAGATGTCACTAATTATTTTTTTAATTGATCAGTACATTACCAGTTGCTAATCGCTTACCGTTTCTATCGATGATAGCGATTGTATAGATGCCGGCATTATACTTACGGATGTCTACCTCCATTCTTTGATAGGGAGAGCTGATCGTATATGCTTTGCGGTATACGATTGCTCCTTTTGAGTCAATGATGTTCATCGTAAAGGAAGTGTTTGCACTACTGTAATAACTCACCTGAAACTGTCCATCGTTAGGATTCGGCATAATGAACAACTTGCTCGTTGCTGAATCACCAATAATAACTGTGTTAGAAGTATTGCTGCAACCGGCTCCATTAGTCGCCATTAATGTATAGCTTCCCAATTCATTTATTGTAATGGGTAATGAAGAGGCAGCAGCACCAGCCACAACAGTTGTACCATTGCGCCATGTATACGTATAGGAACCGGCTGGTGATACCGTTGAACTAAGAGTTGTCGTCAACCCCGGAAATAATTTTGTATACGGCGCTGCGGCAATTGAAATAACGGGTCTTGGGTAAACGGTAACATTCGTTGCAGCAGAAGTTGTGAAACAGCCATTGGCATTCGTTACTCTTACCGTAAATGCTCCCGATGCTGCAGGAGATGAAACGGTGATGGCCTGCGTCGTAGCACCATTGCTCCATAACCAGCTGCTTCCTGTTGAAGCTGTTAATACTACATTGCCCGGTTCACAGAACGTAAGTGGCCCGTTGGGTGTTATTGTTGAAACTGGTAATGGATTAACTATAACAGTAGTTGCAGCAGCATTACTAACACATCCACCACTTTGTGTAACAGCCACAGTGAAAGTTCCGGTTGCAGTAACAGTTATGGATTGAGTTGTAGCCCCATTACTCCATAAATAAGAAGCACCGGTATTGGCAGTAAGCAGTACACTTCCACCCTGACAGAAAGTAGTAGGTCCGTTGGCTGTGATCGTCGCCGGCGGATTTGAATTAACTGTTACAGTTGTTGTGGCAGATGTTGTACTGCAGCCTGATGCATTTGTAACAGTGACTGTATAGTTTCCTGAAGTTGATGCTGATATAGACTGGGATGTAGCACCATTACTCCATAACCAGGAAGAACCGGCCGATGCCGTTAGTAAAACACTTTGCCCCTGGCAGAAGGTAGTTGGACCGCCTGCAGTAATTGTTGCTGTTGGTACCGGGTTTACTGTTACCGTTACAGATGGTGAAGTACTGTTGCAACTACCCGTTGTAACAGTAACGCTAAATGTACCTGAGCTTGACACTGTGATAGATTGTGTTGTAGCACCATTGCTCCACATATAAGAAGTGCCGGCATTTGCCGTCAACATCACTGAACCTCCCTGGCAAAAAGTAGTTGGCCCGTTTGCCGTGATAGCGGCTGGCGGAGCTGAATTGATCGTTAAGGTTACCGCCGTTCTGGTAGTACTCTCACATCCGGTTGTTGTATTTCTGCTGGCAGCATGATACGTAACAGTTCCTATTGAATTTAATGTTGGACTGCTGACAACCGTACCATTTGTTGCTGCAGAATACCAGATAACAATATGACCACCCGGTACAGTAGCCGTAGCCGTTAGTGTAGGTGTCGGATCGCCGGGACACACATTTTGAATTTGGTTGCCACCACTTATTGGCGGAGTAACACCTGCACTATTAACAGTAATGGCCAGCGTTACAACAGCCGTCTGACAAGTACCGTTGGAAGCAAATACAGAAACATTACCACTTGTGCTGCCTCCCGGATAATTGATAGTGATCGAATTTGTATTTTGTCCACTTGCAATTACTGCCCCTGGCGGAGCCGTCCAGGTATAGCCTGTGGCTCCGGTTACCGGCGACACACTGTAGATAACACCATTTGTAACGCCACAAATAATAGTATTTCCACTGATGGCGCCAATTGTTCCTAATCCGCCACCTCCAACTGATGCAATGCCGTTAACAGCATTAGATCTTTCACTTACAGTACCTGTTGTATTATTTTTTGCCACATGCGTAAACCAATAACTTCCACCGGGAGTAAGAGCAGCAACGGTGAATGATGTTGCGGAAATATCTGCAACTATTAATGAATAAACACCTGTTGCATTATTAAGTTGATAAATGTCATAATGTGTAGCATTGGTGACAGCACTCCATGATAATAATACTTCGCCTGCCGTACAACCTGCCGCACCAATTGACATGCTGGGTGGGGTACCCATTATGTTAAAAGTAGCATCACTCATATCAGTAACAGCCCCGCTGCTTATCCTTACTAAAGCAGTAGAAGTATTGGCAGTAGGTACACTCCACGTAAGTCGGGTAGTAGCAGGAGGAACAGCGTTTGAAAGTAATGTCCAGTTGCCACCATTATTTAATGAATATTCCACTGTCTGGTTAGCCGTGATGCCTGCATTATCCCAGGTGATCGTTTGGTTAACGCCAGGACTAAAATTCTCACCACCATTTGGATAAAGTACTTCAATATATTGTTGTTCAATAACCCATGTCAGCGAATATTCCTGATTAGCACCGATAGGAACAGCAGTGCCATTTACTTTTAAAGTATAAAGACCAGTTGTAGGGTTATCGATTGTTACCTGTTCAATATTACTATAGTTGTCGATACCTCTTGTAGCATTGGCAGAAGGATTGTTCTTATCCATGATCCAGGGTAAGGTTGTATTGACACCCTCTAGTACTGTAAGATCAAGATCGTTTACCAATGCAGGGTTTGCATTTAGTGCTCCGGCAGGATCATTCCAGGTCAGCATTACACTTAACCGAACAGCTCCGGCAGGGATATTGATAAAAAAATTGTTCGATGTACCTGTAGTCACAGTATTGACCGCATATCGGTTGTCCTCCAGAAATTTTACCGACGACAATGCATTGATCCTTCCAAAACCAAATGTATAATCAGGCCCGGGATTGCCAAGATCTTCAGCACCATTACAGATTATATTTTTAATTAGCGATGAAGGAGGAAGTGCATTCCCATTTAATTGTTTGTACCGTTGGTATAATAGGGCAGCCGTTCCGGAAACGCCAGGTGTGGACATTGAAGTACCACTGATAGTAGTGTAACTGTTATTGGGAATCCAGGTTGAAAACACACTGCTACCCATTGCACTGATCTCGGGTTTTATTCTGCCATCACTTACGGGTCCACGGCTACTGGAACCTGATATAGCTTCAGCTGTAGTAACGTTAGATACGACTAAGTTATTCTTTGCAGGTTTTCCGCTGCCGGTAATGGTATGAAATCCACCGGCACAGGATCCGCCGGCGTTACCGGCAGAATGAACATGCAAATGTGATGGAAAATTATTGAGATTAATATCCGTGCTTCTACTTCTGGATTCATATGCTAAAAGACTATTGTTAAGATTACAGGCACCGGAAAAACTAAAACCATACGAGTGGCTGCTAACGACCAGGTTTTTGGCAGGTATCTCCACCGCCATTTCGGCTTGTATATCCGTATTGAAATCCCAGTTATACAAATTGGCATTCGGCGCCATTCCTTTTGCAACAGGATTTACAAGACCTTTACCTGTCATGGTGCCGGCCACATGGGTAGCATGATCGGATACTGCGCCGGCCCTTACAATGGTAACTCTGCCGGCAGGAGAAAAGTCAAGGTGTGAAGTGTTGATGGATCCGCCGTCCCAAATTCCCATATTTATTCCATCACCGTTCAGATTACGAATACCTTCCTGTAGAATATTTACCCGATGAAGCGTACGTCCCGGTAAATTCTCCAATTCATCGGGAGGAGATATGGGTTCTACCCATTGAACAAAGGATAGTCCTATTAAGCTGCTGACAGCATATTGTGGTATTCTGATCACATAGCTCCGGAATACCTGATTATCTGCAAGTATCGATGCTCCCAAAGCATTTAATGGCCCTGTAATTTTTCCTGCATTTATCTTTTCATACGTAACCACATTCAGATCTACCGTATTAAAAGATTTTATGGCATGAGCCGGAAATTCTCCGGCAAGTAACGCTGGGGTTGTTTTTTGTTCATTTGTAAATTGTATGATACTCCGGATATTAAAAGTCTTCAGCAAGTTGACTTCCATTGAAGCAGGAATGGAAGCGGTATATGCTTTATTAGGAATATAATCTTCAAGATTTATATTAGCCATTTTGAGTCTTTCTTTCATTGCCGCATCAGGCAAAGAATAAAACTGGATCGTTACATAATGTTTGTCGCTGAATAAACTATTCTGAAAAAGAGCGGAAACTTTTGAAAGGTCATTCACATTTTCAGCAGGCGTAAAAGTTCCGGCATGCAACAATATTGAATAATTGTTTTTTTCCTGGGCAAATAAAAGCGCCGGAAAAAAGAATAAGAGCAATAAAAGAAGCCGTGTAAAAAATGTTTTCATATGTAGCATTTATATTTAAAAGGGGATAAAGATATTGGAAAATGTTAAAGAGATATCATCTTGTTATATATGTTATTTGATGAGGGGCATTTACTGAACCTGACCAATAAAATTCATTTGCTCAGTTTGGTAACACTTTGAAAGTCTTATCTTTAACATCATTAAATTAAATGCATATGTCTTTTGAATGGAAGGGTGTATTCCCGGCATTAACCACAAAATTTACAGCAGATGATCAGCTTGATATGCCACTGTTTGAAAAAAACTTAATAGCTCAATTGACTGCACGGGTGAATGGAATTGTGCTGGGCGGAACTTTAGGTGAAGCAAGTGTGCTAACTACCAATGAAAAAGAACAGCTGGTAAAATTTGCTATCGAAAAAGTAAATGGGAAAGTTCCGGTGATAATAAATATTGCTGAAGGTTCCACAAAAGAAGCATTAAACCAGGCAGCGTTGGCAAAGGAATGGGGAGCACAAGGGTTGATGATTTTACCACCTATGCGTTATAAATCCGATCACAGGGAAACCGTAATGTATTTTAAAACGATTGCTGAAACCACTGATCTGCCAATCATGATCTATAATAATCCTGTTGATTATAAAATTGAAGTAACGCTGGATATGTTTGATGAATTACAAAGTGCTACAAATATTACGGCGATAAAAGAAAGTACCAGGGATGTATCCAATGTAACCAGATTACGGAATCGTTTTGGAAGCCGTTATAAAATCCTTTGTGGAGTGGATACGATAGCTATGGAAGAATTATGCCTCGGTGCAGATGGTTGGGTAGCGGGATTGGTTTGCGCCTTTCCAAAAGAAACGGTTGCAATATTTAATCTGGTTAAAGCCGGAAAGATTGAAGAGGCTACAAAAATATACCGATGGTTTATGCCATTACTTGAATTGGATATACATCCTAAGCTTGTACAATATATTAAATTGGCAGAAGCACAGGTGGGTATTGGAAGCGAATTTGTAAGAGCACCCAGATTGGTATTGGAAGGAGAGGAGAGAAAAAATATTTTGAAAGTGATCAATGACGGTATTGCAACCCGCCCCGCTATATAATTTTTAAGGTTCTTTTTCCTGCCGGAAGTAACACGGCAATGATACCCTCAGTAAAGGAATCAAATGATTGTTCTACCGGATCTTTATCGGGCCAGTGAATTAATACTCTTCTTTTACTTACCTGATAATTGATTGTATATAGTGTTCCGAAATTTTTTTCGTAATTGTAATTAAATAGGGGTGGTTCCAGAAATTTATTGGTAATATATTCTTCGTTCTCAAATAAATTAGCATACATTCTCTCTATAATTGCTTTTCTTTCAACTGTGGAAGTAAGAGAAGCATATTCCGGCCATTCAATCTTATCCTGATGATTGGTAGCTATGGGTAAGGAAGAAACTACCGGAGCTCTGTCTGGCGAAACATAAACAGTGGCGTAATTCCCAATGGCATCTACAAGTGTTATATTATAAACCATGTGAATGGGAATACGACAAAGTATTGCCACAGCTTCATCAACAGTGGATGCTGTTTCTAAAATATATCGGATCACTAACGGAATACCGAATCCATCACCAGAAACTTTTCTGCCACCAAAAGCCAATGAAGCAGCCAGGCCATCTGCATTCATGCCATCTAATAGTCCCCAGGTACAATCACCCATTCCAATAACCGGCTTTAACCATTTTGTAGATAGCAGGTTGCCTTCAAACAAAGCCGGGTTATAATCATAATTACGGATCAGAAAAATATCATCCCTGTGACAGGCCATTTGTGAGCAACCAGCCATATAAGGTGGGGGAGAATACATGCTTAGAAATCTTGCTTCCAGATCACCACCGCCTGCTAATGCAGTCAACTGATTGTAGACAGGCATCAATTCCGGCATATGGGTTTGTAACATGTTTAACGATGACTGAGATATCCTTTTCTGTTCAATACTCCTTCCGATAAAAACCAATGCCTGTAAAAAGGCCAGGCCTTATTAAATAAGGCCTGCCATTTTAAACCCGGACTATCTTCCTTTACACAGTTAAGTGATAAGATCATATTACAAACTTACAACATTTTAAAGCCGCCAATTTCCAAAGGCTGGTGGGTTGAAGTATCTAATGTACTCAATGGTGCTGCTGCAAATTCCTTACGAATTGCATTGATCCATTTTTCGGCTCTTTTATTTAATTCAAACTTATTGGTCATTAATCTTCCACGCATCACTAATATCCCCAGATCAGCGCCTTCATATCTATAATTGTCTACATCAATTATCCGAAGGAAAAAAGCTTCATTTTCAGATTCAACCGATCTTCTGTGTGTATCTAATCTGGAAAATTCGATACTGCCATTCTCATGCATTGTATATATTCCACTTCTTGGTGCTTTAGTGATTTTGTCAACTGATTTTTCTGTATGCTTAACGATCAACTGTCCCCAGCTATCAATATTTTCTTTTTTAGCCCATCTGGTATTAAGTTGTTTTACATTCAATTCATATGGATGATCCATCCACTCTAACAAATGGAATAAGAATAAAGGCATATCGGATAATGCAAACACTGCATGGTTGGTAATTGAACTAGCACCTGTTATTCTTGGATTCAATTCGCCTAAATAAATATCTTTTGTATCCTGATCTATTAAGAAGTCTAATTCAAAATATCCTTTGTATCCTTCTTTGCGAAGCTGATCGCCAAATAGCTGTGTATATTCACTGGCTTTTTTGCGTATAGTAGCATTAAATGCATCCGGATAAATTTCATTACCACACCAGCCACCTTTGTAAGGAGTCAGTTCTTTAAAACCTACCAATTCTGTCATCAAAGGAGCTACGATAGTACCATGTCTTGTAACACAGGCTTCAATAGCAGAGCCACGACAATTGATACGCTTCATCACTTTTACTTCCGTTTCCTTTTCAATTTCCTGTGCATATTTATTATACTCAGTTTCATTGGAAATAAAGAAAGTAGTATGACCTGAATCGCCAAAAGGAGTTTGTATCACCAGGTCAGTGCCTAAATGTTTGCTTATCGAACAAAGATGTTTATAGTTTTCTACTTTGGATAAAACATTTGGAACACAAGGCACACCTGCTTTTTCTGCAATACGATTGGTGTTTACTTTGTTATCCATGAATGTCCGCATCTTGGCAGATGGAAAACAAATTTCGAGTCCTAACTTCTTTGCCAGCTCTTCGGTTTTCTCATCGAACATTAACATCATCGCTTTTCCGCCTTCGCCACGACTTTGTATATAATCAACGACCTCTTTATGTTCCAGCAGATAGTTATTAATGTCTTCAATGCTTTGAAATTCTTCATGTGGTATCTCCTCTTTAGGCGTAAATACATTTGGATGCTGATGATTAAAGCAATTGATATACGTAATGAATTTAAAACCCTTTACCCATTCATCGGCTCCTAATAAATTAAAATTGGTTGCACTGATAAAGTAAATGGGTTTATCATTTGTATAAAAAAAACGACGAATATCTGATACACCTTTTAACGGTTTTTGTTTTTTGATCAATTTACTCGGGCTGGTAGTTATATGTGTGGCTGACAATGTTGTTGGCTTTTTAGTTGTAGTATTTATTTCCATAATTTTATTTTTTATTAATTAGCTAATTCGTTTGTTAATTTATTGGACAGTTTTTTGGGCGAACTGTTTTTTTTGTTTGCAATTTCTTTAGCGGTGCCATTTGTTTCAAAAGCCAATGCTTTTTCAGTAAAGACCCTCAATCCTAATTCGGGCCGGAAGCCGTGAATTTCTTTTACATCTAACGCCAGTAAGAAATTCAATATCTCTTCTGTCATTACCTGACCGGGTACCAATACCGGGAAGCCGGGAGGGTAAGGGATCACAAAAGAGGCCGAGATTATTTTTCTGCCTTTTTTCATTACGGCTTCACAATTTTCCAGTTTTATAAATTCACATGAATCTTCTTTGTAAGCCAAAAAGTATGCTTTGCGGATATTTCCACCCGGTATTCCTTTTACAGGTCTGAAGTAATCATGATAATAACTAAAGTCAGGAAGAGGCGGTGTGTCATGTGTTAAGGAACGGATTTTTTCCGTAAGGATCTTTATTTCTTCTTTGTTCAGCGCATCAGCATGTTTGTCTAACTGATCTGCGATTTTCAATAATACACTGATCAAATAACTAACGGAACTTCTGGTGGTGCCAATATTCGTCATTAACAGAACGGTGTTTCGGGAGGTCTTATTGACCTGAATACTAAACTGATCCATTAAAAATTTATTCTTAAAAGTATCACCATCCACTCCGGTCTTACCGATATATAAATTGATCTTGGTAGGGTCGAGTACAAATTCATCTTTCTCCCAGGCATTTTCCAGACGTTGCCATCCGGTTTTTTCATTATAATACTCTTCCTGACCCGATTGACGGTATTCGTCAGGTATCAGATCTTTAATTGACAATACTGAAAAATATTTTCGGAGTTTTGGATGATCGGTAATTTTTGCTCTGATCAGCATCGCCATCTCTATACTTTTTTCAACCAGCTCAAATCCTTCAAACATTACCTGTCGACGACCAACATCCAGTGAAGCTAATATTTGATAATTTGCAGAAGTAGAAGTATGTGTCATGTACGCTTCATGAAAATTACCGTCTGTTTTTTTCTCAAACTCTTCATCATAAATATGTATCATCGAACCTTGTCTGAATGACGAAAGTGTTTTATGGGTTGATTGAGTAGAGTAAACTCTGATCTTTACTTTTTCAGGATCAGGCATTCCCGGTATGATGATTTCTCCTTTTTGTTTTTTTGATAATTGGTTGTATTGTTTTTTATAAGCGTCTTTGTATTCATCACTGTTATATTTTTCCAACAACTTATCGGCAATAAACATAGCTGTACGTTGCTTATACGTTTTGGTAAAAGCAGCAAAGGCAAACCAGGCCTCATCCCATAAGAAGACCAGATCTGGTTTAATGACCAATAATTCTTCCATTACCTTTTCTACGTTATACACAAGACCATCAAATGTGCAATTGGTAAGAATTACCATTTTTACTTTATCTAAGCGTCCTGCTTCTTTTAGTTGAAGTAATTTTCTCTTAATAGTTTTTAATGGTACTGCGCCATACATCGAAAATTTTTCCAGCGGATAGGAGTCAAGGTAAACTACAGTGGCTCCGGCTAATACCATCGCATAGTGATGCGATTTATGACAATCTCTGTCAATCAACACCAAGTCATCAGGTTCAATCAAAGCCTGTAACACAATTTTATTAGAAGTAGATGTTCCGTTTGTTGAAAAGAAAGTATGTTTGGATCCAAAAGCTTTAGCCGCCAATTCCTGTGCTTTCTTAAGTGGCCCGGTTGGTTGTAATAATGAATCCAATCCACCCGTTGTTGAAGAGGTTTCAGCAAGAAATAAATTACGGCCATAAAACTCTCCGAAATCATCTATCCAATTGGATTTAAAAACAGAATTACCTCTGGAAACCGGCATCGCATGAAATACACCTGTTGGTCTTTTACTGTATTCTTTTAAAGCGGTATAGAAGGGGGTTTCAAACCGTTCTTTTATTCCCATTAGAATGCTAAGGTGTAGTTCCTGCACATCTTCTTTTCTGTAAAATATTCTGGTAAAGTTTTGCAAGGCGCTGTCAGAAAGACCATTTACCGGAGTGTCTGTTACATAATACAGATCTAATTCCGGTCTGATCTTTCGGATCGCTTCGCCTAATAATACACTCAAAGAAATTTTTGAAATTTCGTCATACTTATAATTCAATACCTGTGCGATGAATGGTTTGATGACATTATTTATATTATTGGATTTGAATAATACACCATACCTGATCACACAAGCCTGAATATTAGGATTAAAAGCCAGGGCAATCAATGTATCCTGAAATGATTTGGCAAAGATCGTATTGTAGATAAAGCCTTCCTTGTCTTGCCTGACCTCAAACAATTTATCTTTCATTTCCTTTTCATCTCTGGTCGAAAGTTTATCTGTAAAAAGTACTTCAAAATATTTTTTATGTGTTTTATTGGATTGGTTTGGATCATTTTTGTGCTGGTGAAAAAAGCCAAGATGATGAATGGAAGATGGTTTATACCGATAATCTTCACTTACCAGCAACCTGTTGATATCGGCAACAGCTTTTGAAAGCAGGATATATTCACTATGTTTCAGGAGGTTGTTTAAATTGGTTACAGCATCGATTCCCGGGAAAGCCCAATATTGTTCAACCGATTTCAGGTTTTTCAAATTTGCCTCGATCATTGCTTTTAGTTCAGAACTGTCTTCCTTTGTAGTAGCAATATCATGGGTCTCTATTTTTAATATGGACCACAATTTCATTCGAAACTGGTTCACATTATAAAATTGATTACTTGAAATGTTTAGCGATTGTTTACTAAGCATAATTTTTATTTCATTAAAGAATAACAGGCACTGTATTTAAATACAGGACTCATTTGTTTACACATCATTTGTCAGTACTGGTGTTTGTAATACATCAGTGATCTGTTCCATATTCATGCGGGTTGGTTTGATCAATGGGCCTAAAGAATTCAGATAAGGAGTGGCAAGACCTTTTTGGTAAATGCCAAAAGTTATATTCCTGTCTCTAAAACTTTTTAAGGGTTGCCCCAATCTAAGTATACCATTTTCACGGCTTCGTAGCACTCTTTCCAGATCAATTTCAATTGGGATCATTTCTTCTCCTGTACTTGCCTGGTATAAAATCCTTCCATCGGGGCCACATACTAAAGATCGTCCGGTACCACCATCGCCTAAACCATTAATATCAAAAACATAACATTGATTTGTTGCGGCAGTAGCTTGTACAATGGCTAATTCTATATCCCTGTCGATGGTACCGGTTAAAGTAGGGTGGATAATAACTTCAACACCTTCTACTGCTAATGTTCTGGATGTTTCAGGAAACCACATGTCATAACAAATAGATAAGCCAAAACGACCTATTTCAGGAACATCAAAAATTAAAAATTCATCACCACCTGTTACGCCGGTTTCATATGGATAAAAAGGGAACATCTTATTATATCTTGCAACAATCTCACCATGTGGATTAATAACAGATGGCGGTATTATAAATTTTATCATGGTTTTTTTGAAACATTGTACCTGGGATTAACCATATTCCGTGTTTTTTTGCTATTGCTGAAAATTCGGCTTCAATATTATTGGGAAAGGGTAGTGCGTTAACTGTCAAAGGACCATACGCACATAATTCACTAAACACAATCATCTGCACCCAGGGATATACAGATGTCAAAACTTCGATTTTATGTTTCATCATTTCTACATTACTTCTGGCAGCTGAAACATGCATTTGTACTCCTGCTATTGAGAATGGCTTCATATTTTATTTAATTAATTTTTCTAATTCTTCTTCGATAATATTGATTCCTTCATTTAGTTTTTCATTTGATATTACAAGTGGGCTTAATAAACGTATTACATTGCCATTTGTACCCGCACTTATTAGTATCAGTCCTCTTTCTATACAGGCGTTCACCAGTTGAGTTACAATCTCTCCATCAGGCTGTGAAGGATCATTGTTTTTTATAAATTCAATGGCCTGCATAGCACCCAACCCTCTTATATCTCCGATACATGGGAAGGACTCCTTCATTTTTATAAATCTCCTTTCTACAATTTTGCTTATTTCAATTGCTCTTGCATTAAGATTCTCGGATTCCATAAATGCAAGCGTTGCCAGTGCCGCAGCACAGCAAACCGGATTACCGGGATAAGTTCCTCCGATTGTACCGGAGGCTGCACCATCCATAATGTGTTTCTTCCCGATGACGGCACCAATAGGCATTCCTGATCCCAATGATTTTGCCCAGGTAGAAATGTCCGGTATTGCTTTATAATGATTCATTGCTCCCCATTTTCCGGTCCGGCAAAAACCACTTTGTACTTCATCAAATATTAATACAATACCATGCTGGTCACAAAATTTTCGGAGCCCATCAACATATCTTTGCGGAGCTACATTAAATCCTCCTTCACCTTGAACTAATTCAATAATGATCGCTGCTACATTATCTGGTGCAATCATTGATTTTGAAGCATTTTCTAATCGTAATAACTCCTGATCAATAAATTCTTCCTCTGTTAGTCCTTTTCCATAATGATAATAATCCGGGAAAGGAAGGCGATATACTTCTGGTGCAAAAGGACCACAGTTTAGTTTGTATTTAATTTTTGAAGTAAGTGTCATGGCCATCAATGATCTGCCATGAAAAGCTTCTGTATAACAAATTACTGCCGAACGTTTTGTTGCCTGTCTGGCAATCTTAATTGCATTTTCAACTGATTCTGCACCAGAATTAGTCAGCATCACTTTTGTTTCATCGCCATGTGGCAGGATTGCAGCCAGCTTTTCACATAGCTCAACGTATACTTCATAAGTTGAAACATGGAAACAGGAATGAATCAGTTTTTCGGCTTGAGCTTGTATAGCTTTTACGACCGATGGAGGGCAATGTCCGGCATTTAATACGCCAATTCCTCCTCCAAAATCAATAAACTCTTTTCCATCAACATCTGTAATGATTCCATCCACAGCATTTTTTACTGTAGTGGGAGAATATATACCAACACCATCTGAAACAATTGCTCTTCTTCTGTTTAGTAATTCTTCAGACTGCTTTAAGTTGGGCAGCGTCTTTTTTAAACTAGCTGTTTGTAAACTCATAAAAAATTAAGGGGTATAAATTGTAATTTGTATATTGTTGGTTATCAAAACTATAGGAATGCATTTTACAGTTTGACTATAGTTTAATATACGGATTTTTGGCCACATAATCAAATAAATTATTACGTCAAGAAAATGCCTAACTATTTACTAAAATCATTCTAACCAGTTATAGATGTGTTCTTGTGATACTTTTATAGTAACTATGATACTTGAAAAACATAAATGATACATAGTAAAATGTTTTTTGGTTATATTAAGCAATTAATCTTCTGATCTAAATTTTTAAAAAATAGTATGAGTTTTAAAGACGCAACATTAAGTGAAGTAGAGACATCAATGCAACAAGCATGGAAAGCATTTCATATTTATAGAAAAATGAGTTTGACACAACGGGCGGGTTTTATGAAGGCAATTGCAAAAGAACTGGAAGCATGTGGTGATGAATTATTAGAAGTGGCGATGAGTGAAACAAATCTCCCTTTGCCACGATTAAGAAATGAAAGAGCAAGAACCATGTATCAACTGACTTCTTATGCGGATGCCTGTGAAAAAGGAGATTGGCTGGAAGCAAGAATTAATGTTGGCGATAAATCAGGTACGCCACCCAAACCTGATATCAGGAAAATGTTAGTACCGCTTGGTCCTGTTGTTGTTTTTGGCGCTGCCAATTTTCCTTTTGCCTATTCTACTGCCGGTGGTGATACGGCCAGTGCATTGGCTGCTGGCTGTCCGGTTATAGTAAAAGCTCATCCTGAACATGCAAAAACAAGTGAGATGGTGGCAAAAGCTATTTTAAAAGCTGCAGCTGATTCTGCATATGCCCGATGGGGTTTTTACACATCTGCATGGTGCGTCATTTGAAATTGGAAAAGCATTGGTGGAAGATCCAAATACAAAAGCAGTTGGTTTCACAGGTTCATTAAGAGGAGGTAAGGCCCTGTTTGATGCCGCCAACTTACGTAAAGAACCAATACCTGTATTTGCTGAAATGAGTAGTATCAATCCCGTTTTTTTATTGCCCGAAAAAATGAAAACAGCGGCAGCAGCAATTGCGACTATGTATGCTGGCTCCATTACATTAGGCGTTGGACAGTTTTGTACCAATCCCGGATTGATCATTGGATTAGAAGGGAAAGAGCTGACTACATTCATGGAAACATTAGCAAGGGATATTACGAAGATCGGTCCTGAAACAATGTTGAACCCAGGGATATTTAAAAATTACCGCAAGAAAAAAGATGAAGCATTAAAGCAACAAGGAGTGGAAACGGTGGCGATCTCAGATATGAAGCCGGGGCTAAATCAGGGCAGTCCAACGATTGCAACTGCTACCGGTCAAACATTTTTAGCTAATCCATTACTTCATCAGGAAGTATTTGGCCCCTATTCCCTGATCATCCGTTGTAAGGATATGAAAGAAATGTTACAAGTTGCCAATAAACTGGAAGGACAATTGACTGCAACAGTAATGGCCACTGTAAATGATATTAATACGCATGATAAATTAGTGGAAGCAATAAAAAATATCTGCGGCCGGTTTATTTTAAATGCAGTACCAACCGGAGTAGAAGTTTGCGAAGCGATGCAACATGGTGGTCCCTTTCCGGCTACAACAGATTCAAGGTTTACAGCCGTTGGGCCCGATGCGATAAAACGATTTGCCCGTCCTTTATCTTTTCAAAATTGGGAGAATGAGCTATTACCTGATGAATTAAAGAATGAGAATCCTTTAGGTATCTGGCGAACGGTTGATCATGAATTAAGTAAAGACAAGATCAGTTAACTAGTTTAGTTTGTCTTTTTTAACATCAGAAACTTTCTGATTTGATTTTATTTCAAAAATGAAATGACTCTGCGGGTCACTGTAATGGAACTTACCTTCGCATACCGCTGTAGAGCCCGGAGGATTACTTTTTATTTCTCCAATGATCTCATCGGCCGTTACAAAGTTTTTATGCAGTGCTTTGTTGGTCAGCACTTCCAGAAATTTGCTGGCAAAAGGAGAATGTTGCCCCGGTTTTCCATCCTCCACATATTGTTTGCCGCCGGAAGAGATCCCTTTATAAAAACGTTGCTTGGTGGCGAGTCTTTTTAAGGTTGACAAATTCTGCGCATTTACTTCATCAGGGCTGCCACGGAAGGCACTGTTATCAAAAAATGATCCGGCAAAGCAGGCATCAAGTGTTACAAAGATCCGGTTGCAATTGATATTCTTCAGGTACTTACTGCCAAGATCATTATACGATAAATATGTTTTAAAGTTCTGATCATTGACTTTTGAATCTGTCGCTACCAGGAAACCCATTTTTATTTTCTCAAAATATAAACCATGCCCGGCAAAGAAAATAAATAGCTGATCATTGGGACCGTAATTAATATCATCTCTGAAATGGCTGAGCTTTGTTTCTATCTGGTCAAGCGTTGGGTTTGTAACAATTGTTACTTCAAAGCCAAATTCTTCTTTTAATAGTTTAGCTAATGCTTCTGCATCATAAATGGGATTAGTGAGTTTATTAAATCCGGGATCTTTATAAATATCTGTTGCCACCAATAAAGCATAATTTTTTTGAGGTCCTGTGGCATTGTCTGCATTATCTGCTGATGAACTGCCGATCTCTATACCTCTTGTTGTATTAACGGCTATTTTATTATCTGTTGGTTTCAGGTTGTTTTTATTTTCGAATAAGAGAAAATCCTTTCCATAGCTAAACGATAATACCGGGAAATAATACTGTCCCCTTCCTAAAGTAAAAGAAGCTTTGTCAACAAAATCCTTGGCAGAGAATTTATCCTGCTGTTGAAGTTCCTTCAATGTAGTCGCCAGTTGATTGGTGAAAAGGGAAATGCCATTTTCCTGTTCGGGTGTTTCTATTCCCGGAGCCAAAAAAATTATTTCTGCTGCATTTTTACCTGCATTACTATAGGTGGTTGTGATCAGTGAAAGTAAAGAAGAAGATGGTTTGTCGGAGATGATCATTTTCTTATGTGCATATACCAGGTCAATGCCATTCATGAATTCAAGGATGGAGATCCTTCCCTGTACTGAATCCTTTTCATTAAAGTTCAGATACGTTTGATCGTTAACAGCAATGGTGTTGCCGGCGAAATAAAAAATAAAAATGTCTTCAGGTTTTGTTTTGGATCTGAGCTCTTCCAGGTTACTGATCAGTTTGTCTTTTGTAAGGGAACGGCCATCCAGTAATTTTGTAAAACCAGCTTTTGCATTTCCTGTTTTCAGTGCCGAGAAATGATTAAAAATGAATGAAGCCGAGGCAGTATTCTTTGCAGAAGGGAAATTTGTTTCTCCACTCAACGCTATCATGTGCAGGGTAGGCGTAGTGAATAATTCAGTTACTTTTTGTGTTTCAGCATCAAGCAGCATTTTATATTTATCAGCATCAGCCTGATTCTTCATAGTAATTGAAAGATTATATAATCTTTCATAATCACTAACCAGGTCATCATTATCTTTTGTGGTAGTATTATTTCTTTTATTCGATAGTGTATCTCTGGCAATTTTTAATGCTTTTAAATAATAATAACGGGCACTGTCGTACGATCTTGCTCTCGAATAAGCTGACCCGATCCAGTTGATAGCATGATGAATGGAAAAGAGAGGCGGTTCTTCTGCATTGTTAAAAAGTGCAATATAATTCAGCCAATGGGGTACGGCTCTCAGGTAATTCTTATTATTGTATTCTTTTTTGGCTGCATTCCATACATCGTTTCCTTTGGTGATGGCTAAATATTTTTTGGTGAACTGTAGTTCCATCCAATCCGCCATTTCTGCCACTTGCTTACGTTCCCATCCTTTCTTAAAGAACAGATCAAAATCTGTTTTAGGCCCGTCATAATAATCAGAAGGGGTAACACAATTTTCTAATGTTTTTTGGTAATAATACCGGGCACTATCCAGGTCTCCGGTAAGTAAAAATGTATGACCATAATTAACCGTATACGCTACACTGGATGGATCAGCTTCAAAACCAGTTTTACAATAAGGGATCGCTTCTTTCACCTGCCCGGCAGTGATCTTATACCAGCCATAATTGCCCAGAATATTTGAATTGCCGGGAAGTGCTTTCATCAGATCATCATATAACTTAAAACATTTATCAAACTCCTCGTTCTTTCCATATAGATTAGCTAACTGATAGGTGTAATTAATACTCGACCGATCCGTATTGTAGGCTTTTAATGCTTCGCTGATGGCTTCTTTTTTATTACCGGAAGCATCCAATAGAAATGACCGGGTATAATAGAATTCATTCTCTGCCTTGCTGTCCTTTAATTCTTTTGCAACAAGAATTAGTTTATCACAAAGTAAAACGGCTTCATCTAATTGTCCTGCTGTTTGAAGATGAAAGACTTTATCACTCCATTGTATCAATGTGTCTGCCAGTATATAGCTTTTGTTCTTTCGGACAAATCCAATTACTTCAGTGGTTGTATTAGTTGCTTGTAAGGAAGGGATAAGCCATTCTTTGTTTTTATCGCTGAGCGGTGCATTATTCAATATCCAGGTGGCAAAAGTTTCATTGATCTTCCAGGCTTTACCCATGTACTTACCGGGAAATTGTTTTACAAACTGAAAGAAGGAACGCAGATCATAAGCGGTAGTTTGCTTAAACACCTCCTTCATTGTCTGCCCTTTGAAGGGGCCGGCAGTATATATTTGTGTGAAAGTGCTATCATCATAATCTTTCAACTCTTTATAAAAACTGGTTATTTCGTTGGCATAAAGTTCCAGGGTCGTTGTTTCGAAAGTGGCGCTGGTGTTCAGCAACATTTCTCTTTTGCTTTTTATTTCCGTTTTATTATTATCAAGAAATAAAATGTCAAGTTTTGCCAGGTCATAAAAAATATTCGGGATACTGTTCTTTACCGGATAGGTACTGATACCTAACAGATCCCCGGCCAGTATTTTTTCTTTTTTGAACTTATTATAAACAGTGACCGCATAAGTGGCCGATGTATCTGTAAGGCTGATACATTTAGCAGGACCCATATAGACCACTGTTTCTCTGGTTGGCCCGCCGCCACTGTTATGTGAACTCATTACATTGGCTTCTGCGCCGTAAAAAATACCAACCTTCATCCCGTATTGGATCGTAATAATGGCGGAGTCCTCATTGACCCTTTTTACTGTTTTTATAGGAAAGAACACCTCATCACTGGTAGTGGTGTCAAAGCTGTTCTTATAGCTATTTGTTGTGGTTTGCTGTGCCTGACTAAGAATGGCCGGCATACAAAAAACAACAATCACTAAAAGCCTGAAAAATGTATTTGATAGTTTTGAAAACATGTCGAAAAGTACGAAATATTTCAGCCTTTTCTTATCCGTATTATTGGGTATTTGTGTCGATCTATTTCAGGACGAGACACAAACAGATGAGGATATATTCGTCTGCCAGCAAAGCAGAAAACAGTTCATGTGGCAGAAGGCTTTATTCTTTCCACTTCAACTTCCCTTCTATTTTGTATATTCTATAGCATTTCTTTATTTCTTTTTTGTCGTATTTTATATATTCATATTTATTTGTATTGTAAAAATTACGAACCATTTTTTGATATTCTTTTTTATTTCTATTATCAAAAAAGTAGTCATAAAAATTCCAACAGCCATTCACAACTAAGTCAAATTGAATATGTGTTACAACAAAAGCAGGAAATTCCGCAATTTCTTCTAATGCAAAGTATGAGACTTCTCCTACGTTCAATTTACCGGGTTTACAATCGTCGTAGATATTGGTCATTGTTGTATCTGTCAAACTTTCTATAAGGTGAGGAATTGAAGCTTTTCCACGTTTAATAATTTTCCAGTAAGTGTCGGCTGAACAGTCAAACGTTTGTGACTGCATTGTCGGCAACATAGAAATCAAACTATCTTTTTGTTTGACGGCACTATTTGTAGGCCTTTTGAGGTCAGTTATGTTTGTTGACAACACATTGGAGTTATCTGAATTATTATTTATACAACTACTTAGCAGTGTAAAAAAAATAATTAAAAATGTTAAAGCATGTTTCATTGTTAGGATACTGGTTTAAGCTATCAGCCAACAGTTGTATTTGCATAACTATTTGTACAGATTACAATTGATAATCAATTAGAACCTGTCCAAAACAAAATTAAATTCCTGCCAAAAACTGCCCCTGTATATATTCCGCCACACTGGTTAGGTTTTTTGTTTTTTCAAAAACAGCTAATTGTCTGTCGGCGCCGGTACCTTGTTCCAGCATTTTGTTTACATACATCACTCTGTGGCGGCTGCCCAGGTGGTCGAGTACCGGATCGAGGAAATCCAGTAATTCATATATCAAGGCTCTGGTGTTTACTTCTTCTTCTTTTCCAAAGTCGATCAGATAACCATCTACGCCATAGCGGCTGGCCCGCCATTTATTTTCATTCAGCAAAGCCCGGGAGTATTGTATAAAGTTCAGGTTCTTGGATCGTAGCATGTATATTCTGGCGCAGATCGCCTGGAACAATGCCGCAATGGTAATCGTTTCGTCTACCGTCATTGGTACATCGCAAATACGAAACTCAACCGTATTAAAGAATGGATGCACTCTTAAGTCCCACCAGATCTTTTTGGCATTATCAATACAGTTTGTTTTGATCAGCAGTTTTACATAATTATCATAGGCTTCAATGCTTTCAAAAGTTCCTGGTATTCCCGTTCTTGGAAATTTATCAAACACTTTGGTCCGGTATGATTTGTAACCTGTTTTTCTGCCTTCCCAGAAAGGGGAGTTGGTGCTAAGTGCAAATACATGCGGTAAGAAATAACGGGTGCTGTTGGCAATATGATTGGCCAGTTCCCTGTTTTCCATTCCTACATGCACATGCAAACCAAAGATGAGATTGCTACGGGCGGCTTCCTGCAGTTCGTTTACAATTTCGCTGTATCGGGCATGGTCGGTTATTAACTGGCTTTCCCAGTGGCTGAATGGATGGGTGCCGGATGCACCCATAGCAAAACCAAGATCATGTGCTATGCCGCCAATCGTTTTTCTGAGCGTAGATACATCGGTATATGCTTCGTCGATATTGGCGCAGATATCTGTACCTACTTCCACCACCGCCTGGTGCATTTCTGCTTTTACTTTATCCTTAATTACTTTTTGCCCCTCCTGCACAATTTGCTGCTCATGGCTCTTCAGCTCAAAAGTGTCTTTATCAAGTACCATGTACTCTTCTTCTACGCCAAGGGTAAAACTTTTGTAATTCAGGTTCATAAATTAGATAGTTGACATCAATTATATTAATGGTGATTTATTGCTGCTTCTTCTTACATATTCTCCCCAGGTAAGATTATCAGCGCCTGCATTATTTGCCAAGGCTTTTTCGATGGCGTAATTAGCAGATGTTTCCACTACCCATTCAAAATTTTCATCGCCCACACTTGTTCTTTCCGCATCGGGTGCAGGATTGCAGAAGTCGATAGCATAGGGAACACCATCTCTTACAGCAAGCTCTACTGTATTAAAATCATATCCAAGATATTCATTGATACGAAGTACAATATCCGTCATTTGTTTTAATCGTTCAGGTGAAGGTTGGAAATCTGCTACATACCGCAGATGATGCGGATTTCTTGGTTCGTAGGACATGATGCGTACATGTTTACCACCAATACAATAGCAACGGTAATATTCCGTGAAAACAATTTCTTCCTGCAGCATCATTACCAACTGATCCGTTTCGGCATGTTTAGTAAAAAAATCTTCTGCACTTTCCAGTTTGTAAACACTTTTCCATCCGCCACCGGCAAATGGTTTCATATAAGCAGGGAATCCTACATATTTAAAAATAGCATCCCAATCCAACGGATAGGTAAGATTGCTGAACGAATCTGCTGAGGTATCGGGCGGTAACTCTTTTGATGGAAGGATGGCTGTTTTAGGAACCGGAACATCCAGTTTTGTCATCAGGCAATTGTTGAAGTATTTATCATCTGCACTCCACCAGAATGGATTATTAATAACCGCAGTACCAGTAACGGCAGCATTTTTAAGCCAGGTGCGATAAAAGGGAACATCCTGCGATATACGATCAATAATTACGTCATAGCCACAATGTTCGCCCTGCATCGCTTTACTGATCTGTACAGGCTCTGCAGTAACACCCGGAACATTTTTACTATTTACTCTTGCTACAAATGCTTCGGGGAAAGATCTTTCTTTACCGTGCAGGATTCCGATTTTTTTCATAATTAAATTTTATAAGATTGAGATATGAAAGCCAACTGTGTAATTATTAAAAAGGGAAGGCTTTTTTCAAATTTATTTTTTAGCTATCAATATAACAAATTAAAATCATTGTTTTATCGGCTTGTTGAAGATTCAGCAGCAAAAGCTGAATTAATTACGAAATCCTTATTTTTGGCGTCATGCAATTGGCAAATGTACCCGGGATCCTCTGCGAAAAGACTACAGTCAGGTCAGTTTATCTGGCAAGAACTGTAAAAGTTGATTTTTATCTTCAAGGAACACTGAAAAATACTGCTGCCATAAATCTATTATTGATCAATGACGGACAGGATCTTATTAAAATGAATTTTGAATCCATTTTGGATAAGTTTTATACAGATGAAAAAGATGCCGAGCCGCTACTTTGTGTTGCAATGCATTGCAGTGCCGACAGAAAGATGGAATATGGTGTTGCTGATCATCTGGATTATTTAGGCCGTGGGGCCAAAGCCTCTTTGTATACATCCTTTATTCTGGAAGAGCTATTACCTTTTGTCAAACAAAAATTTGACTTTTTATCGTTTAAAGAAAAAGCATTCGCCGGATTTTCTTTAGGTGGATTAATGGCATTGGATATTGTTTGGAACCATCCAACAGAGTTTACAAGGGTAGGAGTGTTCTCTGGTTCATTATGGTGGAGGAATATTGACCAGACGGAGGATGAATATGATGATGATAAACACCGGATCATGCATCAGCAGATAAGAAACGGGAATTTTGCACCCTGGTTAAAATTCTTTTTTCAATGTGGGAATATGGATGAAACAATGGACAGGAATAACAACGGCATTATTGATTCCATTGAAGATACGCTGGATCTGATCAGCGAACTGGAAACAAAAGGTTATCAACCTGAAACCGATATTCACTACATGGAAATGAAAGATGGTTTACACGATGTACCTACCTGGGCAAGAGCGTTCCCTGCATTTTTAAAATGGGGCTGGGCTAAAAAATAATCTGTTAGGAACAAATCATTATAAACGTTGGGAATAAAAAAATCCCGTCCTGCTCTAAGCGGACGGGATTTTTAATATAAAGACTTACTTAACTTTTAATTGAAGTTATATCTTAAACCAAACTGGAAAGAGTAAGTAGAGGCTGTACTTAACAGATCTCTGTAAGTTTGGGTTATGATGTTTCCACGATCAGCAGCCAGTCTGAATGTTGGAACAACTGTTCCACCCGGAACCAGGCTATTTGCATTCGTAGGAACCAAAATTGATGAAGCATTTATTGATCTTAATTTGCCCCAATTCGGATCGATCATATTGCCAATATTAAAGACGTCAATGGTAAACTGAAGTGTATTCTTCATTTTGCCCGCCTTTACAAAAAGGTCCTGCATGAATTTTACATCCAAACGATTTAACCAAGGCATCAAAACGCCGTTTCTTTCGGCATACTGACCTCTGTGAGCAGAAAGATATTTGTCCTGATTGATATAATCTTCAAATAACTGTCCTTGCTGCGCTGCAGAATAAGTAACACCATTTAATGTTTGTGAAACGAATTGTATTTCAGCCGTATTTCTGGCATCTTTTGGAATATAAATAAGATCGTTTCCTGTTACACGGTCACGGTTAAAGTCAGCTCCATATACATAGGAGAACCTTCCCTGTGTAGAACCGTTATAGAACATACTGATAGTTGTTGCCAAATGTTTGAAATATTCTTTACGGTAAGATAAAGTGGCAACGATATTATCAGGAACAACAAAACCTGAATAACCTAAAGTAGGGATATTAGGATTGTTTACGATTGGAGTTCCCTGCCAGGCAGAACCAGGCTGGTCACCACCACCATCAAATAGATTGTTGGCAATAGATTTTGTATAGGCAATTGAGAATGTTAAACCTTTACTCAGTGGCTTTTCAATTTTACCAGTGATAGAGAAGTAAAAACCTCTTTTACCATTTTCGATCACATACGTGTCGAAAGTAGAAGTTCCGGTAGAACTTGGTACACCATTACTTAAAGGATTGATGTATTTCTGTGTAGTACTAACAGGATAAATTGGTCTTGAATCCGGATAGCCAGCTACATTTAATGGAGTAGGGGTAACCAGATTTGCATTATTAAATACAGCAGTATTTAAATCTCTGTTAACAATCGCTTCTATCGTACCTACCATACCACCTGGAAGTTTGGTGTCAATGGCAAGACTTGATTTCCATGTTTGTGGATTTCTGAAATCTTCATCCATTGCAGTTATTGAACTAGGAACTACTGTACCAGCAACGGGAACGGATGCAGGATAATATGTTGTGGGATCTGGATTGAATGGGCCAGGTGTATTTGCCTGTCCATTAAATGAAGTAGTGATCTGTAACATACCATTATCTCCTGACTGGCTGACGATCCATACAAATGGAATCTTACCAGTGAAGATACCTGTACCACCACGGATCTGTAATGATCTGTCACCATATAGATCCCAGTTAAATCCAAATCTTGGAGATAACATCAAACGCTTTGAAGGAAGATTTCCAGTATTGATAGTACGTCCACCAGCAAAAGTTAAAGGTAATATTAAAGGATGCGTCAAAATCTGTGGTACATCCGGATAAGATGGTTGGTCAACTCTTAAACCAAATGTTAATTTAAGATTACGGTTTACCGTTATGGCATCCTGAAGATAAGCGGATACCTGTGCAAATTTAAAAGAAGAGAAAGCTGGCGCAAAATCTTTAGATAAAGAATAAGTGTAAGCAAAATCTCTTGGCTTGGCACCATTTACAAAATCATCCCAGCTATTGAAAACATAATAGTTGGCTGCAAAACGCTGAAATCCATTAATTGTTTCACTCACATCAACCTGTGCACCTGCTGTCCAGCTATGTTTATTCACTGTCCAGCTGATGTCATCAACAACAGAATACATTTTTACTTTACGAAGATTACCAAAACTAAATGGCTCATATCCAAAAGATACGATAGGAGCAGGAGCAGCAACCTGATCACTGCTTAAGATGTCAACCAAAGGAAAAGTTGTGCTGGTTGTAGATCTTGAGTCATTCTGATAAGTGAATGTACCTCTAAGTGTATTGGATAGTCTGCCAAAATTTGAATTCAACTCAGCAGCAAACGAATAAAAGTTTGCCCCCTGGAAGTAATTAGAATTCTGGAACCATAAGTTATTATTGTTTTGTCTTCCTAAACCAGTAGTATAGTTAAAACCTGCACCACCTGTAGAACTACTGATCGGGTTTGGTTCACCACCTTCAACCTGGCTATACCTGACATTTAATTTATGTTTCTGACTGATATTCCAGTCCAATCGTCCCATAAATTTCTTTCGGGTGATTTCTGGTGTATAATTATCATACGGACCTGTTACATAGCCATAAGTAGATAATAGATATTGGCTTACCATATTCATGAAAGTACCCGTTGGCCGGGCAATATTTGGAGAACTTCCATAAGGAGCTGATGTAGAAGAGGCAAATAATGTTTGAATGGCTTTGGGCTGTGTTTCTGTTTCATAGTTGAAAAAGAAGAATAGCTTATTCTTAATGATCGGACCACCGATTCTAAAACCTTTTTGTTTAAATTCTTCAGAAGGTCTGATGAAGGTTTGTTTATCTACCTGATCACCTCTTTGCTTTTCAGTTCTGAAATAAGAATATACAGATCCTGAAAATGTATTTGTTCCGGATCTTGTTACGGCATTGATCGCACTTCCAATAAATCCGGTTTGACGGATATCAAAAGGAGTGATATTTACAGAAATCTCACCAATGGCATCCAATGAAATGGGAGCACCATTGGCAGGCAGGTTTCCACCAATACCAAAACTATTATTAAAGTCTGCACCATCAATTGTAAAGTTATTCTGACGATAGTTACCACCTGCTATGGAAGCACCGATTGATTGTGGTGTAACTACGGGTAAGATCATTCAGGCTTCTGTTAATTGTTGGAGCCTGATTGATTTGCGTTAAACCAATATTGGTTATAGCACCGGTTCTGCCACTGTTTAAAATGGAACTTCTGCGACCTGTAGTCAGGATCACAGCTTCCAGGTTAGTAACTGTTTTTATCAGGGAAGAATTCATATTGAATGTTTCACCTAACTTCAGATAGATATCTTCAGTTCTTTCTTTGTCATACCCAACATAAGTTACTTCAATAAGGTAGGGACCACCAACCCGCATATTAACGAATACGGAACTGACCTCCAGCTCTTGAAACAGTCGAATATTTAGTACCTGTCGGAACGTGGGTAGCAACGATAGTGGCTCCTACTAATTCCTCATTTGTACTACTGGTATATCTGTACCTGCCAATGAAGATGTTGTAATCTGGGCAAATAATAACGGACTGGCAATAATGGCCAAAACAAACAAAAAGAGTTTTCTCTTAAGCATATAGATTGATTTTCGGTTGCAAAGAAAGGGAATATTTTCTAATTAAATATAAGCAAATATTAACATACTTGATATTGAAAAGTAATGCTTTAGAAAGACATTTCTGAAGAACTTTTCGCTGCCTCTCAGGCTTTAAAGCTTTTAAGCCCAAATCTTTGTTCTACTTTTGCCGGAAATTGATATAAAATGCTTGATTCTATTGAGAGTGCAATTGCGGATATTAAACTAGGAAAACTAGTGGTAGTGGTGGATGATGAGGACCGTGAAAATGAAGGGGATTTTCTTACTGCCATGCCAGAATGTGACACCTGAATTGATCAATTTTATGAGCAAACATGGGCGGGGTCTGATTTGCGCTGCCTTACCCGAAGATAGATGCGATGAACTTGGCCTTGAATTAATGGTTAATAATAATACCGCTTTGCATGAAACAGCCTTTACAGTTTCAGTTGATTTGCTCGGAAATGGCTGTACTACTGGTATTTCTGCTCAGGACCGGGCAAAAACCTTAAAAGCATTGAACTGACAAGTCTACAAAACCAGCAGATCTTGGGACGACCAGGACATATTTTCCCGTTAAGGGCAAAAAAAGGCGGTGTACTTAAGAAGAGCAGGACATACTGAAGCAGTTGTGGATCTTGCAAGATTAGCGGTTTTGAACCACGGGGGGGTGCTTGTGGAAATAATGAATGATGATGGAACAATGGCCCGGTTACCTCAGTTGATCGAAATAGCCAGAAAATTTGATTTTAAAATTATTTCTATCAAAGACCTGATCGAATACAGGATCAAAAGCGATTCATTGATCGAGGAAATCGTAAGGGTGGAAATGCCCACAAAATTTGGCGATTTTCAATTGGTGGCTTTTAAAGAAAAAAATTCTGCGAACGAACATCTTGCTTTAATAAAAGGGGAATGGGAAAAAGACGAACCTGTTTTGACAAGGGTACATTCATCTTGTTTTACAGGTGATATACTGGGTTCACTTCGGTGTGATTGCGGCGAACAATTACAAACGGCTATGCAGATGGTACAGAAAGAAGGAAAAGGGGCTATATTATATATGAACCAGGAAGGAAGAGGTATCGGCTTATTAAATAAATTAAAAGCCTATCAATTGCAGGAACAGGGAATGGATACTGTAGATGCAAATCTTCATCTTGGATTTCAAATGGATGAAAGGGATTATGGATTGGGCGCACAAATGCTTCGGCATTTGAATATTAATAAACTCAGATTGATGACCAATAACCCGAAGAAAAGAGTAGGGCTTATCGGGTATGGTTTGGAGATCGTAGAAAATATTCCGATTGAAATTCATCCTAATCGAACACAATGAAAAGTACCTGCAAACAAAAAGGGATAAACTTGGTCATGAAATATTAGACAAGGGCTAATTCTCCGGAACTTCTTTAATTATTTTCTTCTTTCGGAATATCAGCTTCTCGGTCAGGTTCGTTTTCAACTGGCAGATTTTTTTTCTTTCTTTTAAAAATATCACTGAGCTTGTCGAAATCTTTTCGGTAGGAAAAACTGCCGCCATACCGTTTGGTCGATTTTCCGGTTCCACCGCTTAACGGTTGTAGTCAGGTAGTCTGAATTTTCCCTGTAAAAAAATGCTGCCCGTAAACTTCCGGATTGATTGATCAGCCATTCTAATGTTACATCTGGCAACAGTTGTATACTTTGTGCTACATCTGTTTGTTGCCAGGCTGCATCAAAACCAACTCCTGTTGAAATGATAAACCGGTTATTAAAGAAAGAACGACCGATAGAGAAGTTTACATTACTACCGAGGTTCAGTGCTGTTTTATTATTCGGGTCAATGATATTCCGGTTATAAATAGAGGTATTAAGACTGATATTATATTTATCATTCTTTAAAAGGTTGCCTAAGATTTTATTGATCTGATCATTGATCACATTCAGGAAAATTCCGGAGATGGTATTTACTACAGAACTGTTTCCTGTAGTATTATCTGCCAGTTCACTTGGCGCAAAACTGTTGAAGACAATAAGGTAAGTAACCTGCCTGTTCAGTTCATTCACATTTTTTTCCAGTTGCTGAATGACCAATGCCAGTTCCGGATCTGTAACAGCGGCACTATTGGTGGGGAAATCAAGTGAGAATTTAATTTCCGGTTTGAATAGCTTGTCGGTAAGATTAGCTACTACATACACATCGCCTCTTGTAGTAGAAGCAGCTGAATTTACTTTTAATAAATTAGCCAGTGGTGCATAGCTTACTTTTTCTGCTGTATAAATCGCTTCAAAATTTATGTTGGCATCATAAGGATCGCCATTCCATTCAATATAATTGGTTCTGCCTTTTCTTATTTCAAATGGTTTTTTGAAAAAAGATTGGAAGGTGAAAAGATAATTTCCTTCTTCAATATCAAATCTTCCTCGCAGTGATAATGGCTCTGTGGAGCCTGAGCGGATATTTAATGTGCCTGTTCCTTTCCCTTTTATTTCATCACCTGTCAGTTCATCCAAAACAACTTTTACAGTTACCATCGGATTGGCTGTTATATCCACATCATAAATAATATTTGTTGCATTGGATCTGTAATCTATTTCTTCCATTTCCTTACCATATTTTCTTTCAACCAGAAAATCGGCAATGCCGGATTCACGGCTTGAAGTAGGAGGGAGAGTGATATAACTGCTGTCTTTATCGGAAGCCACTGCATTGATGGTCATAAACATTTCAGACTGCGGCCCCCTTAATTGTAAAAGTCCTGTTCCTTTTACATAGCCATAAAATTGCTGATTGTCTTTGAATGTAGTATTCAATAATAGAATCGGTTTATTATTAGCCGCTCCTACTGTTCTTGGTTTTTGGGTAGATATGTCAAGGTCATAAAACATGTCTTTGAATGATTCATGATCGATACCACCGGTTATATAGATAGGATTATTGGTTACAGTATCTGTTAATATAATTCCATCAAGATTTATTTTGGTGGACGTAAGTTCTATATCGGTATCTTTTATTTTATAATAGCATTGTGTAAAGTTTACTTTTAATCCTGCATCTTTTAATCTGCCTTTACCGGTAACAGTAAGGTCTTTAAAATCGCCGGTGATGTTCACATCACCCGTCAGGTAACCCTGCATTTCTGAAAAAAGATCACCAAGAAAACGTTCCAGAATTTTTATTTCAAATGTTCTGGCTTTTAAAGCGATCAGGTTATTCTTTGCTTTTTCTGCATCACCAATATAAATATTGGCATCAAAGCCAAGATAATTTTCCTGGTTAAGGGTATTGCCCTTTATTTTCAGCAGTTTTGTTTTATTCTCATACGATAAGGTTGTTTTTAATTCACCTAGTGAATCATTATCCAATCGCAGGAATTTTGTCTGAATGTCATCTGAATAAACATTGATATCCCCGGTTGGATCTTCCACTATTATATTTCCTGAGATCAATCCTTCCAGTCTGTTCTTTGGCATAATGAATGGTGAGAAGTCGCCAAGATTAATTTTTGTCAACGCTACTTTTACATCATTCCAATCACCTTTATTTGATTTTTCTGTTCGGAATGATATTTTCTGATCACCTTCGCTTAACAACAAGAGACCACTGGCAGGTGTATTTTTTCTAAATACCAATTCTCCAGTTTCATCGATCGTCCAGACTTTTCCATTGATCGTAAAAGTAGAAGGGTCAAATTCAATTTTTACACCATCATTATAGGTAAGCACCAGTGCATTCAGGTTAGCCGTATCAACTGTTCTGTTGGCGCCGGATTTTATTTTAACAATGGACGAATCATTACGGGCATCTACAGAAAAGTGCTACCATGGGTATGTTCAGGCTGTCATTGATCTTAATATTGAAAGCCTTCCCACTTACAAGCAGGTTGTCAAAATCCCCATTGGCATTTATAGTAACATTATCAAAATTATATTTTTTGAACTTTACCTGAGGTACAGTTGCAACCAGGTTCACTTCATTTTGTGCAAGGTTAAAATTCCCTTTTAGTGTACTGTTATTAAAACCTGTAAGGAAAGGAGTTAGTATCTGTAAATAATCATCCACATAATAAGTCTTTATATCAAAGGCGATGTCCTGGTTCTTTGGTAATTTTTTAGGAGCCGTTACATAAGCAGGATAATATTTATTCAATAAATAAGTGAAGGCAACGGGCAGGTCGGTAAGACTAAAATCGCCGGTAAATGTTCCGTCAAACTCGTTCGATTGAACCGTTAATTTTCTGCCGTTCTCAATATCTACGGAAGAAACGACC
The DNA here is from genome assembly GCA_963705465.1 of uncultured Chitinophagaceae bacterium. Classification (GTDB taxonomy): domain Bacteria; phylum Bacteroidota; class Bacteroidia; order Chitinophagales; family Chitinophagaceae; genus JJ008. The sequence goes on from CAVPJN010000004.1 coordinate 118,058, forward strand.
AATGAATCAAATGGAATTTTCCAGTCGCCTTTAGAAATTTCGGCATCCGTAATTCTGGCTTCGCCTACAAAATTGTCAATACTATTACTGGTGAAATTAAAATTCAATTTACCGGTAAAACCAAGACTGTCTTCTGTAAGATTTAAACTTCTGAAATCTGCTTTCTTAATATCCGCAATCAGGTTAAACCTTGGAGCCGGTCCGTTAAAATCAATAATACCATTCAGTGTCAGTTCAGCATTTTTATCATTTAGCGATGCAACACCTTCAAACAGTTTTTTATCCAGATTCCCTTTTACTACCATATTTTCATACCGGTAATTATTGTAATCAATAAATTGAACAGTTCCATCCAGTAATGTGTTTATCGTTTTATTATTAAAACCTTTTCCCTTTACGGTTCCGGTCATAGAAATGGCTCCAAGATTTTTATCTCCAAGGAGTTCCCCTAATTGAAAATTACTGGTAGCGATCTTTCCCGAATAAACCGGATCCCGGTTTAACGGAAGTTTCATGTTGAGGTCAGTTGTAATTGAACCCAGGTTTGTTTGTATGGTTCCGAATGTAACAAAGTCACGGATGAAGCCGGTAAAGCTTCCTTTAAAATCAAGGTATTGTAGCTTTTGCAGATCAGGATTTTTTATTTTTCTTAAAGCCGGAACCATGGTAACCGCATCGCCATAGGTCGTTCTGAAATTGTTTGATCGGAAATCAATAAAAGTCTGGTTGATATCCGGCAGTCCGGTCAACGTAATATCTCCATCGAGAATAGTATTGTATCCCGCCTGTATGATCATGTCCCTTCCGGTAATATCATTGACAGTACCTTTTACTTTTCCTCCCAGCCTTATCTCTTTTTTCCAGGTTCTTAAAGCAGGTGCAAAAAAAGCAATATCGTCACTGTCCAGAAAAGAGCCTTCGAAATTGGCGTCTATTTTTACTTTTTCAATAAAGTCACCCATATCACTCAGATCATCATACGACATGGAAAAATAATTACGGATGGTACTATTGTTAACAGCAAGATCCAGATTGTTGAAGGCCATTAACTGCGGTGTCATCGTAACATCAGCGGAAAGTTTTTTTACTACCAGACCGCTTCTTTCCTTGGCCGATAACGTTAGTTGCGAGAAAATTGTATCGCCTTTAAATCTTGAGCCTATCAGATCTCCATTGATCTCGGTAAATAAAATATGTTGACCGTCAAAATGATCAAACACTTCACGGTCTGTTTCTTTGTCAGTACTAAAAGTGCCATTGATGATCTTCAGATGCCCGATCGTAAAAATGGTTTTACCGGCATTCCAGCTTGCCGTCTGCTGAATAGCTTCAGCAATATCTGCTGATGAGTTTATTGTTTTAGGTTTTAGCCGGCCATAATTTCTAATGGAAACAATGGGTCGGTCCAGTATCATTGAATTGATCACATATTCATTACCTGAAAGACTAAGGTTGCCGGCATTGAGATTCATCTTCCCGACTTTAATAGTCATGTCTTCACCCAGCCATGCATCTGTTTTTACAAACGTTACATTTTTAAATTCTGCCTGTTTCAGATTGAACTGAATGCCGGCATTCTTTTTGGGTTTGCCGGTAGAGGGAGATGAAAAATAATCAAACAGAAATTGCTGGCTCCATAGAGAATCCTTTCGTTGAAATTTTATCAGCGCATCTTCCAGCCCGATGAATTTCAATTCTGCTTGTTTTTTAAAAATAAACCAATCGGTGATGTGTACTTTCAGGTCGCCGGCATAAAGTAATGTATCCCCTTGCCGGTCTTCGATCAGTATACCTTGCAGGTGCATGTTATTTAACAGGGAGAAGTCGACATGTTTAATACTGATCTTTGTTTGCAGATCTTTTGAAAGCCGGTTGGTAACCTGTTTGCCGATCCAGTTCTGCCCGAAAGGTGTTTGAATGAAAATATAGACCGCTACTAAAAGGAATAGCAGGGACAGAAAAAACCACAATAGTATTTTTTTAAATCTCCTCAGGTTCAACTATTTAAGGTACAAAAATAGGCATTCGTTACGGTAGGGCAAATTCAATACCAATAATAGGGATGAATAACTGCTGCGGGTTACAAATGGTAGGTATGGCCTTTTTTAGAATTGGGTTCCGTTTGAATTATTTTTTAAGGAGATTTTATTAACAAATGATTTGCAGGGGGAAGTAACTGAAAAGGAGTAAAATAAGAAAGGTTTGTTTTAGGTTTAGTTATTCCTTTCGGGTGGATTCATTTAGAACAATTTTATTTGAACCCATGATAACACCCACCATCAGGTGTTATTTTGCAATGAACTTCATTGTTAGTCGAAACTAAACAAGAGTCATTTAATATTACAAGAGTCCCCATCGTACTAAAATAGAATGTATCAGTTTGTTTTTCTTTAGAGAAAGCGGAAAGTCGAATTGTATCAAGATCGACAATATAACTGCCTTTGGTTCTTGTTCTACCGAAATGACCCTCGGTTCTGAATTCAAATGTACTATCATCAAAGAAGTCATATAAAAACCAACTATCGCTGCTAAAACTGCAATAAACACCTTTCAATTTATGAGTAGTAATTAAAGTCGAATTATCATAAAATAGATGGAGCAACAAAAATATACTGATCGAAAATAAAGCTGGTACTTTAAGTTTCATAATAATGTGTAGTTATTCTTTACTACATCTAAAAATACAAAATCTAAAGCCTGGAATAATGCAGACAACTTTAAGTAGATTGTTAAAAATAAATACTTACTCAATATTCCTCGTATCAATAATAATTTTCTTACGATTGAAATATTTACCAAAGGAAATACCGAATGCCCGGTTGCGGATATCCGGACCGCCATCTGTGTTGCTGATATTGGCAAGGCCAAATGTATAATGCCCATAGATCACAAAACCGCCGGCTGTTTCATAACCAAACTGCCCGATGGCATTAGCCGAATAATGTCCGTAATCGGCATAGCCGAATTTCATACTGCGACTTACAGGTGGGTCGGAGAGTTGATTGAATTTTTCGTTGCCAAATAATTGAAAGTCGAGCGATGGGCCAAACTTGATGAAAAAGTGTCCGGGTTGATTGCTGAAATCGACTTGTAGCAAAGCAGCCAGTTCCACATTATGCAGTGTTGTATTATTATCCGTAGCGGTAGGGCCGGGAGGGGAAGCAAATTCTGTAAAAGCTACTTTGTATCCTTTCATACTATAAAAAACAGAAGGGGCAAAATAGAGGTTTGCATCAAAAGGAACTTTCATCATGCCTCCAAACTGAAAGCCGTATTTATGATCCGTTTGCTGTATTTTATCAGTAATGCGGTACTTCGCGGTGCTGGCCTGGGGCCCTGCAAAAAGGCCAAACTCAATCTGGCTATTGGCGGATGTAAAAAATAGAAATGCAACAATCGTTGCTAATAGAATTTTCATTAATAATGTTTAGTGCTTCAGAATCACTGGTTTGTAAAATTAAAATTTCAACTTTTTTACAAATTACCGAATCGAAATTTGAAACGGTCGTAGTCTGAAAGTCGCCCAAAATAGATATAAAACTCCGTCTATTCAAATAACTGAATAAACGGGTAGTTTGGAGGTCTTAGATGCTCAACTAAATTTTTTCGATGGGTCCTTTAATTCAGTAGAACTATTGTACGTCATTGAGTCTCCTTTTGGAATAGAAAGACTTTTCCAGTTATTACTTTTAATGATCTTGGCGATATAAATGATCTGTCCCACATGGTAGGGATAGTGTGCTAATTGCCGGAGGATGGCATCAACAACTGTCAAAGGTTCCTTTCTGATCGTAATTGTTTTCTTCAGGTCTTTTTTCTTTAATGAATCCATTGTTTCAAAAAAGCAATTCCAGCCTTTTTCCCAGATGTCAATTAATTGTTCTTTGCTGTATGCATGAATGTCGAATTCATCATCCCGCTGCCGCCACTCTTTTTCACCGTCTTCTGTCAGGAGATTGGTCCAGCGGCTTAGCATATTGCCGGAAAGATGTTGAATGATAATAGCGATACTGTTTGAATCTTCATTCGGCTGATAATGAAAATCCCAATCATTCAGTTGTTCAAACGTTTTATCGCCCAGGTCTTTATAATATTTATACCGTCGGATAGAACTATTTAAAAAATCTTTACTTAGAGAACTCATCAATTATTAATTTATAATTATTAATTCTTAATTATCAGAATCCTTCCGCCGCATCTTCCCCTCTGTTATCCGCCACCGCTTCAAATTTCCCATTGGGCAGCACTTTAATTATTTCAGTTCTGCCGATACTTCCTCTTTCATAAATGGTATATCCCATTTTTTGTAATGCCTCACGGACATTTTGCGGAAATCCTTTTTCTACATCCAGTCTGTCAGGCAACCATTGATGATGAAATTTTGGTTTGTACACGGCATCTTCAGTACTCATATTGAATTCAAGAATATTTACCAGCGTTTCAAAAACCTGAGTCGGAATAGTCGTTCCTCCCGGCGTACCAACAACGATAAAGGGTTTATCGTCTTTTAACACTATTGTTGGTGTCATAGAACTCAACATTCTTTTGCCGGGTTTGATGGCATTGGCATCGCCACCTACAGCGCCAAACATATTCGGAACACCGGGTTTGATACTGAAATCATCCATTTCATTATTAAGAAAAAATCCGGCACCACCAATGACGGTCTTACTGCCATATCCGCCATTCAGTGTTGTTGTAACCGAAATAGCATTGCCTTCTTTATCGATCACACTCAAATGCGTTGTCTCTTCACTTTCTGTCATGATTGTTTCACCGGGTTTTATGGCAGTGCTTGGCGTTGCTTTTTTATTATCATAGCTTTTCATTCTCTCCTGTAAATATTTATCGCTTGCAAGCATAGTCAATAGGCACTTTATAAAAATCTGCATCACCCATAAATTCAGCCCTGTCGGCATAAGCTCTTCGTTGTACTTCTGTCATTAATTGTACAGCTTCTACGGAATGAAAACCCATTTTATCAATTCCCGGTTTTCAATCATTTTCATCATCTGGTTCATCAGTAAGCCACCACTGCTGGGCATGGGCATGCCCACTATTTTATATCCTTTATAATTGAATACATGGGGTGCTCTTGGTTTTGCAGCATAATTTTTCAGATCATCTAAAGAAATGATTCCGTTGCCTCTTTTCATTTCGGCAACAATCAATTGGCCGTTTCTCCTTCATAAAATCCTGCCGCACCCTTCTTACTGATTCTTTTTAAAGTATTGGCAAGATCAGTTTGTATTAATGTATCACCGGCTTTCCATGGAGTTGATCTCACAAAGACCGGCATTACCGAATTGTATTTTTTTAATGCATCCTGCAGGTAATTAAATGACCGGGCTTCATCATCAGTTAATGGTAAATCCTTTTTCGGCAAGATCAATAGCAGGTTGTATCAGTTTTGCAAATGGAAGTTTTGCATATTTATGGGATGCGAATAATCCTGAGACCGTTCCCGGAACACCTCCGGCTAAATGTCCGTTCTGACTCAGATCGGTTCTTGCTTTACCTGTTTCATCAATATACATATCCCGGTGGGCAGTGCCCGGAGCTTTTTCCCGGTAGTCAATGGAAATTAATTCCCCATTACTTAATCTGCCCACTAAAAAACCTCCGCCACCAATATTGCCGGCATTGGGATAAACAACAGCCAGTGCTAATTGAGTCGCAATGGCAGCATCTACTGCATTACCACCCATTTTTAATATTTCAATACCTACTTTACTGGCTAATGGATGCGCAGATACAACTGCACCATTATCAGCGATTACTTTTTTTACACTTGTATAATGGTATGGATCTATTGAAATAACGGTAGCACTATTCTTTGGTGTCTTACATGACAATAATGTAATGGTCAATAAAAGGAGCGACGTAACTAGTTTTCTCATTTTTAAAAATTAGGGTTTAAAGCTACATAATAATGTGCATTTTGAATTCAGCAATAAAAATGGAAATTCGCTACGCCTTTGTTAACTTTCAGCTTTAAATTAATTCTATGATACGAAAATTTTTTGTCACCAATTTATTACTGTTTATCGTATTTACCGTTTCAGCACAGCTTCAATCTCCGGAAGAATTTCTGGGATATAAAGTGGGAAGCCGTTATACACCGCACTATAAAATTGTAAATTATTTTCAACATGTAGCTGCGAATGTCCCTGCATCAGTAAAGCTTCAGCAATATGGCGAAACCAACGAAGGGCGTCCTTTGTTAGTGACATTTATTTCTTCTCCGGATAACATGAAAAACCTGGAGCCAATCAGAATGAATAATTTACGGTTGGCCAATCTTGCAAAAGACAAAGTATCACCCAATGAAGAAACAGCACCTGCTATTGTCTGGTTAAGTTATAATGTACATGGTAATGAAACGTCGAGCTCCGAAGCTTCTTTAATGACTCTCTGGGCTTTGGTGGATCCATCCAATACAAAAACGAAAGAGTGGTTGAAAAATACGGTGGTCGTCATTGATCCCTGTATCAATCCGGATGGGAGAGACCGTTATGTAAACTGGTTTAATTCAGTTGTTGGAAAAAATGCAAATCCGCAATTGATTGCCCGGGAGCATCGGGAACCCTGGCCGGGAGGAAGATCCAATCATTACAATTTTGATCTGAACAGAGATTGGGCTTGGCAAACACAGGTAGAAAGCAGAAGAAGAGTAAGTCTGTATAATGAATGGATGCCACAGATCCATGTAGACTATCATGAGCAAGGACTTAACCAGCCTTATTATTTTGCTCCGGCAGTTCAGCCTTACCATGATGTCATCACTTCCTGGCAAAGAGAATTTCAGACTACGATAGGAAAAAATCATGCTAAATATTTTGATGCAAAGGGATGGTTATTTTTCACGAAAGAAGTTTTTGATCTTTATTATCCTTCTTATGGCGATACTTATCCAATGTACAATGGGGCAATAGGAATGACCTATGAACAAGGTGGTGGAGGGGCTGCTGGTGCAGCGGTAATCAATGATGAAGGCGACACATTGACATTGTTTGACAGAGCTACTCATCATTTTACCACTTCATTGAGTACAATAGAAATTTCTTCGATCAATGCCGGGAAACTGATCAAAGAATTCAGGAAGTTTTTTAATGATGCTGTTTCAACGGGTATCGGCGAATACAAATCATATATAATAAAGAACAAGGCAAAAGATAAGGAAAGAATTGAATCATTATTGGATTTGTTGAATAAGAACGGTATTCAATATGGTACCGGTTCAGGAACTGGTAAGGGTTATAATTATAATTCCGGCAAGGAAGAGTCATTTTCTTACAGCAATGATATTGTTATCAATGCCATGCAACCAAGATCTGCAATGATCAAAGTATTGTTTGAACCAAAAGGAAAATTGGTTGATTCTGCTACGTACGATATCACGGCCTGGGCGATGCCCTATGCATATGGATTGGAAGCTTTTGCCAGTAAAGAAAAATTGAATGGTAGCGGGCAATACAATAAGTCAGCTGTAACCAATACTGAAACAACCTATGGTTATGTTATACCCTGGAATGGACTTATGACAGTGAAAACTGTGGGTCAGCTGTTGCAAAAAGGAATATTACTTCGGTATGCAGACAATCCCTTTGAAGTAAACGGAATTCAATTTGACAGAGGAGCAATTATTGTTTTAAAAACAGCGAACAAATCATTTGGCGATAATCTATGGAATGAAGTAAAGAAGATTGCAAACATTAATAATACTCAGTTATTTCCTGTAACCACCGGATTTGTAGATAAAGGAAAAGATTTTGGTAGCAGTTCTGTTCATCCGTTCAAAGCACCGAAAGTGGCTTTGTTAACAGGAGAAGGAATTGGTTCACTAGGTGCAGGAGAGATATGGCATTTCTTTGAACAGCAGATCGATTATCCGATCACCCTGATCAATCTTACAGATATAAACCGTGCAGAGCTGAGTGATTTTGATGTGTTGATAATGCCGGATGGTAATTATCGTTTTCTGAGTGATAAAGATGGAACAGAAAAATTGAAAGCCTGGATCAATAATGGTGGAAGAGTAGTTGCTTTGGAAGGAGCTGTAGGGGCTTTGGCAAAAGCTGACCCGATAGCTTTCGGGTTTGGTATAAAACAAAAGAAAGCGGAAGAGGGAGAAAAGAAAGATGACAAGAAAGAAAAAGTTAGTTATGATGTGTTGAAGAAGTTTGAAGACAGAGAAAGAGATTATATCCCCAACATTACACCAGGTTCAATTTATAAAGTAGAATTGGACAATTCGCATCCATTGGCTTTTGGTTATCCTGACTATTATTATACATTGAAGATGGATGATAATGTGTATGAATTTATCAAAGATGGATGGAATGTAGGTGTTATCAAAAAAGACAATCAGGTGGCTGGTTTTGTAGGTTCAAAGCTGAAAGAAAAATTACAGGATGGATTGATCTTTGGTGTGCAGGAATTGGGCAGGGGCTCTGTTACTTATTTAACAGATGATGTGATGTTCCGTAATTTTTGGGAGAATGGTAAGCTGTTACTTTGTAATGCTGTTTTCTTTGTAGGGCAATAATATTATTCGGATATACTGGTAAAAAGGCTTGTGTTAAAACAGGCCTTTTTTATTTAAATGGTTCAGGCTGCTTTTTCAACAAACAGTATATTCGTTGCTAAAACTGATGTAATGAAGAAATTTCTATTTTTCATATTGGTATTTGCCTTTTCATTCTCAGGTAATTTATATGCCCAGGCGCCACAAAGCTGGACTTCTTCTGATATGTATTTGGCTATCCGAAAATTAAATGTATTAGGTTCTGTTCTATATGTGGCAGCACACCCTGATGATGAGAATACCAGATTGATCGCTTACCTCTCCAAAGATAAAATGTATCGCACCGGTTACTTATCGATGACAAGAGGAGATGGTGGGCAGAATCTGATTGGTGAGGAGCAGGGTATTGAATTAGGTTTAATAAGGACACAGGAATTATTATCAGCAAGAAGAACGGATGGTGGTGAACAGTTTTTTACGAGAGCATATGATTTTGGTTATTCCAAAACACCAGAAGAGACTTTTGATAAATGGCATAAGGATAAAATATTAAGTGATGTAGTTTGGGTGATAAGAAAATTTCAACCGGATGTGATCGTTACCCGTTTTCCTACAACTGGTGAAGGTGGACATGGTCATCATACGGCATCTGCCATCCTGGCCAATGAAGCCGTTGAAGCAGCTGCTGATCCAAAACAATTCACCGACCAATTAAAATATGTTTCAGTTTGGCAGGTGAAAAGAGTGTTGTGGAATACGTTCAATTTTGGTGGGAATAACACAACAAGAGAAGATCAATTAAAAATTGATGTGGGAGGGTATAATCCTTTGTTAGGAAAAAGTTATGGCGAAATTGCAGCAGAGAGCAGAAGTCAACATAAAAGCCAGGGGTTTGGTGTGCCGGCTTCCAGAGGCGAACAATTAGAATATTTTAGCGCTACAAAAGGCACTCAACCTGCAAATGATTTATTGGAAGGTGTGAATCAATCATGGAGCCGGATAGCAGGGGGTGAAAAAATTGAAAAAATGATCAACGACATTGCGGCGTCTTTTGATCTCTTGCATCCTGAAAAATCGGTTGAAGGGTTAGTTGAATTATACAAAACAATAAGCAGCATTGAAGAAAGCAACTGGAAAAATAAAAAGTTGAAAGAAGTAAATGAGCTTATTGCACAATGTAGTGGTTTGTTCATTGATGCAACAGTGTCAACTCAATTTGCATTGCAAACAGATTCTGTGAAGATCAATTTTTCATTTAATAATAGATTAGGTACCAATGCTGTTTTGGAAGGAATAGCTGTTGACGGCTATGATAGTACTATTAATAAAAAGTTAGGAAAGAATCAAAATTTTAATTTCGCAAGAACTTTTTATGTATCTTCTGAGAAGGCAGTTACACAACCTTATTGGCTGATAAATAAAATGGAGGAAGGCTATTTTAATGTTCAGGATCAACTGAAGATTGGTCAGCCAGATGTAGATCCGGCTTACAAGGTCCTAGTTCGCATAAAAATATCCGGGGTGCCTTTCAAATTTGAACAAACAGTAAAGTATAAACATACTGACCCGGTAAAAGGGGAATTATATCAGCCATTGGTTGTTACACCTCCGGTTGAATTTAATTTTGTTAACGATAATAATTTTTCGATCAATGATAGTGTAGCAAAGGCGCAGGTATTTTTTAAATCTAACCTGAATGACTCAGTTGTGTATAAAGCGGCATTTATTTATCCGGCTGACTGGCATGCTGAAAGGAAGGAGTTTGATTATGGGACATGGAAAAATAATGCCAATTACGCCTCTCCATTTTTTCGCCCAAAAAACAAAGGAGTAAATCAGAAAGAAATAGTATCACTTGATTTAAAGAAAAATAATATACCAATCTATGCTGGGAAAAAGAATATAATTTCCTATGATCATATTCCTGCCATTGTTTATTTTAAGGAAGCATCAGCGAACCTGATACAAATTGATTTAAAAACCTACAACAAGAAGATTGGATATATTGTCGGTGCAGGTGATAAAGTGCCCGAAGCCTTGGAACAAATGGGGTATGAAGTAACCTTGTTAACAGAAAAAGAAGTGGCAAAAAACGGGTTGGATAAATTTGATGCCATTATTACCGGTGTAAGAACGTATAACACGAATGAGTGGATGGATAAATATTATAACAAGCTCATGAAGTATGTAAGTGATGGTGGTAATTTAATTGTGCAATACAACACAAGTAATTTCATTAGTTCGGTAGGTTCAAAAATTGGTCCTTACAAATTTGATATATCCAGAACAAGAGTTACTGATGAAAATGCTGCAGTTACTATTTTAAAACCTGAACACCCCGTGATGAATTTCCCAAATAAGATCACTTCGGATGATTTCAGGGGATGGATACAGGAACGTAGTATCTATCATGCATCCAACTGGGATAAAGATAAATTTGAAACCATTTTTGCAATGAATGATGCAGGTGAAAAACCGGATGAAGGAAGTTTGATCATTGCAAAACATGGCAAAGGATATTTTTCTTATACAGGAATTGTATTCTTCCGTGAGTTACCTGCTGGTGTTCCGGGAGCTTACCGTTTATTGGCAAACCTTATTGCATTGAATAAGAAAAAAGGATTTTAAGAGCCCCTAAATCCCCTAAAGGGGACTTTAGAGTCTGAATGATTATAGCGTTTAATTATGAGTGAACAACGAAAACCGGATGCTAAAAGAGGGGAGATGGCTTTCATTTTTGCCATTATACTTGGATTAGTTATAGGTATATTAATTAAGAAAGTAAGAATTGGATTGATGATCGGCCTTGTTTTGGGAATTGTGATCGTCTTTACCGGATGGCTTAGAACAACAAAAAAATAATTATGGCAGGATACTGAAAACGATAAAGCCCCATTTTTTAAAAGCTGGAAAGGCTGGTATTTCTCATTGATCATCTTTTTGATTTTGCTGATCATTTTATTTTATCTGTTCACTAAACGATTTGCATGAGCCAGGTAGATTGGATAGTATTAGTTGGAACATTACTCTGCATTATTATCTTATGGCTTGTACAAAAGCCGTACTACCCGCAACCTCGATGGTTATTTTTTATCCAACCGTAGTTTGCCCTGGGGGTTGGTATTATTAAGTATAATGGGCACACAGGCCAGTGCTATCACTTTTCTTTCTGCACCGGGTCAGGCATATACAGATGGAATGCGGTTTGTTCAATATTATTTTGGTTTGCCGCTGGCGATGATCGTTATCTGTATTTTTTTCGTTCCCATTTTTAGCCGGCTTAAGGTTTACACGGCCTATGAATACCTTGAAAACAGATTTGATAGTAAAACAAGAACACTTACTTCCTTCCTGTTTTTATTGCAAAGAGGATTGTCAACCGGTATCAGCGTATTTGCTCCATCGATAATTCTTATCTTCTCTATTTGGGTGGAATATTTATTATACCAATATTCTGATGGGCGGATTACTCATTATATATACCATGAGTGGTGGAGCCAAAGCTGTTGCTTATACGCAGCAGTTGCAATTGATCATCATTTTTACCGGAATGTTCCTTGCTGCCTATATGGTTGTGAACATGCTGCCGGAGAATGTAAGTTTTACTGATGCATTGGAAGTAAGCGGCAAAATGGGAAAGCTGAATGTAATAACAACAGGATTTGAAAATGGGAAATTCAACTGGAGCGATCAGTATAATTTATTCAGCGGATTGATTGGTGGCTTTTTCCTTGCACTTTCTTATTTTGGTACCGACCAGTCGCAGGTAGGCCGTTATCTTACCGCCAGATCTTTAAAGCAATCCCGTATGGGATTATTAATGAATGGGTTTGTGAAAATACCGATGCAATTTGGTATTTTGCTGATAGGTGTGTTGGTGTTTTCATTTTACCAATTTAATAAGGCTCCGATCTTTTTTAACGACGTTCAGTTGAAAAAACTGGAGACATCTGTTTATAAAGACTCTTTGCAAATTGCAACAAAGCAGTATGATGCAATCACTTTATTAAAACAAAAAGAAGTCGTCGATTATTCCGCGGCATCTGATCATGAATGATAAAGTGGCAGAAGATCAATCCATGGCGAGATTGGAACATTTGCAAAAACGATCAGACAGTTTACGAAATTCTGTAAAAGGCTGGCTGAGTTCGAAAGAAGTGGGAGGTGATAATAATGATACGAATTATATTTTTCTACGGTTCGTTGTCGATAATTTGCCGGTTGGGCTTGTTGGTTTATTGATCGCCATAATATTTCTTAGCGTCATGGGGAAGTATTGCGGCCGCCATCAATTCATTGGCCTCCTGTACAATGATCGATTTTCACCGACGCTTTACAAAAAAACAAGATACAGAAGAACAGGAATACAAGTTGTCAAAGAAATATACATTGGCATGGGGCATCTTTTGCATCATCGTGGCCATGTTTACTTATAATGTTGGTAATAGTTTAATTGAAGCAGTGAATGTATTAGGTTCTTTATTCTATGGAGTTATACTCGGTGTATTTCTTGTTGCTTTCATCTTCAAGAAAATAACAAACGGTCATGTTGTTTTCTGGGGAGCAGTTTTAGCAGAGGTATTGGTATTGACTGTTTTTATTTTAACTAAAGTTGGTATTTTCAAAATGGGTTTTTTATGGTTAAATCCGATCGGCGCATTTGGAGTAATTTTATTCAGCCTGATCCTCAATAAAATTATCCCTAAAAAAATAGCCCTAAATTAATAGGGCTATTCTCAATATCAGTGTATTTAGTTTCCCCTTTAGGAGAGAATGTAGAGCGGGTTATTTCTTTAATTCAGCTAGTAACTTTTCATTCAACTTTACATAATCATCATTCTTAGCAGTTGTTGCCAGATCTTTTGATTTTTCTGCAGCCATTTTTGCTTCTGCTTTTTTGCCCAGTTTGGCAAGGCAATTTGCTCTTTGATGATGGATCCAGAAGGCAGTTGGTTGTGCTTCTACTGCTTTGTCAAACCATGTAAGTGCCTGTTTCAGATCTTTTCCATTATCCATATAATACATTGCTGCATTGAAATAGGGACGATTATCTTTATTCATTAATTCATCAATCTGCGCCATTACCTTCTTTTCTACATCAGTAGAAATGGGTAACGAAACAGTAGTTTCTGCCCATGCAATAAATAAGTCACATGTATTCGGAGTGATATTAGTAAATAACATGGTAAATGTTTCAACAGGGAAACCCATTGTTCCGGGTTTTACTTTTACTCTCACAACATCCTGATCTTGTTTATAAGCTGCAGGACTTGTAACATCAGTTTGTTTGGTGATAATGATCGTCCACTCATCTTTTTCAGGAATGGTCAACAGTCCATATTTTCCGGCCTTTACTGCTGTTCCGCCAATCGTTACTTCTTCACCAAATGTAAGCGTAGTAGCCTGGTTAGCTCCGGTACGCCATACTTTACCATAAGGAACAAGATCGCCAAAGATCGTTCTTCCTTTTACTCCGGGACGAGAATAAGACAAGTTCAATGATGGATAGACCAAAATCCTGTTTTATTGTTGTTGTCGGACTTGGTGCTGGTGTTTTTAAGTTGTGCCTCTGCCATAAATAATCCAAAAGCAGCGATAGCTGTGATAAATAATTTTTTCATGTGTTATTTTTTAGTGTTTAGTAATTACTTTAATGCATTCGTCATTATAGAAATGACGAACTTTCATATCAGCATTTTTTAGAATGGCAAAGGTAAGCGATTTCGGTTACAATGATTCATCGGTAAATTACAGACTGAAGAATAACGTTATAAAAGGTAATTGACTGTAATCAGAAAGGGATAGTAACCGTAGTGCGGCCATTTTTGGCTTTGCGTTTCCACTTAGGACCATCTTTGATCAGACGAATGGCTTCCTTATCGCATTTACTGCAAAGTGATCTTTCTATTTTAAAATTAACAGGCTCTCCGTTATTATTTACTTCAAAAGAAACCAATACTTCTCCGGTAGTCACTGGTTTTGATTTGTAATCTTCAGGAAGTTTAAGATTATTCAACAGATAGTTATCATAATAGGTCCAGCCATCTGCCGGTTCGGGTTCTTCCAGTTGCATGGTATTATTATTCGAACGGGCCTGCAGGTTTGGTTTTTGATTACTGATCACCACTTCAGATAAACCACTTCTATCATCCTGTAAAATAACCTGATTCGTTGGTGCTGTATTTCTCAATTGTACATTATTGTTTTCAAAACCGATAGAACGTACCTGCACATTCAGCACAGTATCCGGGTATGTTAAATTGAAGTATCCCCTGGCATCAGAATAAGTGCCGGTGTTTTCATCCAGGTTAGTAACATTGGCAAAGGGAACACCTACATTGTTCTGATCAGTCACACGGCCACGGAAAACATTAGAGGCCTGGTTGCGGTAATTTTGATTTTCAACTTTTTTGCTAGCTGCTACAGCACTGTTTATTTTTTCATCATCAGCGTTTGATATATCTAAAGCATCTATCTTTTGTTACTATCAGCAGCTGATTCCTGTTTTGCTATTGACTGCGGATTTATTTTTCGCATCTTCTTTTGCCAGTAATTTCTTTTCTTCCGAATTTCCTACGGGTGCAGGAAGTACAGATGGTAAATTTGTTGTTTTGTTGGCTATGCCTTCATTTCCTTTTCCGGTTGCTAAATCTTTTTCCTGTATTATTCCAGACTACTGGTATTCGATCCGGGAATTGTTGGTGTTTTAATAGTTGCGGGTTCATTGGTTAGTTGGTGCAGGAGCATTTGTATCTACAGTTGTTGTTGATGTGCTTGTTGCAGTGTTGTCATTAGGATCCGAAATTTTACTTTCTTCTTTTACTACTGGATCAGCCTGTGCTATTTCTTCTTTATTATTATTAAAACCAAATTGATACACTAAAAAAGCTGCACCGGCAACAAAAACGATCATTGCAGCTGCTTTTAACAAGCTGAAATTATTTTTTCGTTGAGTTTGTAAAGGGATTATTTTGGCACCTTCTGTTCTTTCACTCAACCTTTTTTTCAATTCAGCAATATCAGCTGCTGCCTCTACACCTGCAACAGCATATCCTTCCAGTGCATCCGCCAGGAAGGGGTCATCCAACGCAGCTTTTTCCAGGTCATGCATTTCTTTTGCGGATAGCAAACCCTTGTGATATTTTTCAATATCAGCCGCGGTAAAATTCTTTATGTTATTATCTGTCGCCATTAATTGTTACAAAGTTCTATTTATTTTTTCATTCTAAACTTGTCGAACTCCTAACTCCTGACTCCCGAACTCTTGACTCCCGACTCACTCTTTTCCATGCACAATTCTTCAGATTCCTTCTGCCCATTCTGTATAAAACTCCTCACCTGGTTCCATTCCTGCCCCGTTATTTCCACTATTTCATTATAGCATTTCCCTTCCAGGTAAAAAAGTTTAACGGCTTCCCGTTGTTCATTTGTCAATGTGCCAAGGCAGATATTCCAGTTTCTTGAAATTCTCCTCTTTTTCCAGTACACCATTCAGATGCACATTTTCCTCTGATTGCACAAGTTCATATTTGAATTCCACCGTTTTCATGTTTTTCGGTGTTCGCAACTGCATCAGACAATGATTTTTGGCCACCTGATGCAACCAGGGTTTAAAATTCTCTACATCATGCTTTTTCAATTTTGATACCAGTTCTTCAAAGATGGACATCACACTGTCCTTCGCCGTTTCCGGCTCCTTATAATATTTAAGGCACACACCATAAACCAGTTCCATATATCGCTGATAAAGTTCTCCGAGTACGGCCATATCCTCTGATTCCTTGTACAAGGCAACCAGCTCCTTATCGCTTAGTGTAGAATGATTTATGTTCTTTATAAATGTCAACGGTTAAAATTAATGAATTAAAATTTATGTTACCAGCTTTAGTACAAATCTTCTTTAAGAGAGGGAACCGGCGTTTATGTATATCGGAGAATAATTTGGGTGAGGTTCTATGTAATCCCTTTAATACCCGCATCTGGGTATGTAAATACTATATTATGAAACGAATACTCTTATTAATAATGCCTGTTGTTTTAATAACATTGGCATTCCGTCCCGTAAAATCTCATACCGTTTCCGGAACAGTAACAGATGAAAAAGGTAACCCTCTTTCATCTGTTAATATAAAAGTCAAAGGAACAAGTCAGGGAACATTTACGGATGCTGCAGGAAAATACAGTATAACGATTGCTGTCGGTAATGGAACTTGATTTTTTCTGCACTTGGCTATGAAACAATGAACAGCAAAAAATTGGCGGAAGATCAGTTATCAATGTCGTATTAAAAGCGGATAATAAAACATTGCAGGAGGTGGTAGTAACTGGATATGGGCAGGCACGTACAGAACAAAAACACTTGGCATATTCTAGCACAGCTTACAGAAGAGGGCTTGCCGGTGCAGCTCCCGGTATTTATGTTGATAGAGCCCAGGGATATTTTGATTATCAGCCAAAAGATGAAACCAGAGTTGATTTTAACCGCGAAGGTTATGATAAAATAACTGAAAATCAATTTATGAAAGTAAAGGATAATCCACTTTCAACTTTCTCTATTGATGTAGATGCTGCATCTTACAGCAATGTCCGCCGTTTTTTAAACCAGGGACAATTGCCACCTGCCGGTGCAGTACGGATTGAAGAAATGGTGAATTATTTTAAGTATGAATATCCGCAACCAACAAACAATGATCCATTCTCTATCAATACAGAAATTGCCGATGCACCCTGGAATAAAGAGCACAAACTGGTGTTGATCGGCTTACAGGGTAAAAAAATTCCAACAGAAAATCTTCCTGCTTCCAATCTGGTATTCTTAATTGATGTTTCTGGTTCTATGCAAGACCAAAATAAACTTCCATTGGTAAAAGCTTCCATGAAAATGCTGGTAGAGCAATTAAGGGAGCAGGATAAAATTTCGTTCGTTGTTTATGCCGGTGCAGCAGGATTGTGTTGCCACCAACCAGTGGAGCAGACAAAACAAAGATCAAAGATGCGATTGATAAGTTAGAAGCCGGTGGTTCTACTGCCGGTGGTGCAGGCATAAAACTGGCGTATAAAACTGCAAAGGAGAATTTTGTAAAGAAGGAAACAACCGTGTTATCCTTTGTACCGATGGTGATTTTAATGTAGGCGAAAGCAGTGATGATGCAATGGAACGATTGATTGAGAACGAAAGAAAGAGTGGCGTATTCTTAACTGTGCTTGGTTATGGTATGGGCAATTACCAGGATGCCAAAATGCAGAAGCTGGCAGATAAAGGAAATGGTAATCATGCTTACATAGATGGTATCACCGAAGCGAAAAAAGTATTGGTGAATGAATTTGGTGGTACATTATTTACTATCGCCAAAGATGTAAAGCTGCAGATCGAATTCAATCCTGCTAAAGTACAGGGCTATCGCCTGATCGGTTATGAGAACAGAATGCTGGCGAAAGAAGATTTTAATGATGATAAAAAAGATGCAGGCGAATTAGGAAGCGGTCATACCGTTACTGCCATCTATGAAGTAATACCGGTAGGCGTAAAGAGCAGCTTTTTGAAAGATGTAGATGCATTGAAATACCAGAAAGATGTTACACCATTAAGTAAAACATCTCATAACGATGAAATACTCACCGTAAAATTCAGGTACAAAGCACCTGATGGAGAGGTAAGTAAATTAATTGAACATCCGGTTGCAGATAAACAAATTGCCATTGCAAAAACTTCTGACAATTTCCGTTTTGCAGCAGCTGTTGCACAGTTTGGAATGTTGCTCCGTGATTCTGAATTCAAATCTGCAGCTTCCTTTAATAATGTGTTAGAAATGGCCCGCAAAGCAAGAGGCAATGATGAGGAAGGCTATCGTTCAGAATTTATAAGACTGGTAGAAAGTGCTCAATTGCTGGCAAAAGCAAAGCCTGAACCAAAAAAGATCATTGATACAGATGAGGAGGATTCAATGCCAGTTGGGAAACGCAAATAATTATTAATTGATGCTTGTGCAATTTTTATAACAATAGCATCAAAGAAGTACTAATCATTTAACAGCCGGTGCTGATGTTAAAAGTCAGCATACCGACAGAATCGTCGGTATTAGTGATATCGGGGTTCCGTTTTTACGGGACCCCTCATTTAACCATTCTAAAACCAAGCTTATGAGATTTATATCTACACTCGTTGTATTATTATATTCTACAGCATCGTTTTCACAGATCTACGACCTGATCAGAGATACTGAATACAAAGTAAAAAGAATTAATACAGTTCAACTCTGTGGAATGAGAGGTGAGCTAGTGAATTCTGTTGATCTTTATGCAATACAACAGAAGGCACTGAAAAAAGATACAGTTCCTGTAAAAATTTTTATTCGTTGTGGGGGAACCTTTAGCTCAAATTGTGAACCCCTGATTGTAATTGATGGAATTCCATTGTTGGAGAACAAATTATTTTCTGCAATTGACACCAGTGAAATTGAAAGAATAGATATTTTAAAAAATTCCGTATCCACTGCAATTTATGGAGCTGATGGTGTTAATGGAGTAATTCTTGTTACAACAAAGAAGGCGGGATTAAGAAAATTTATCATTAATGATTTTTTGGATGGGAATCCTATTCCGGGAGCTACGCTTTCTTTTATGCATTCAGATAGGAAGGATACAATAATCCTTATAGCGAATGATAGTGGGATAGTTGTTACAGACAGACTAAAGGGCTTTAAAAATTATGATTTATCTGTATCTGCTATTGGTTATAAACAATCAAAACAAACTATCAGTAACAGTTATGTAACAAAGAATCAAAAAGTTTTGATGGAAAGGGATGTGAAACAATGCGAAGAAGTTATTTTGTCGCAATGTATTCATTGTAGGAGAATCGGATGTGGCGGATGTATGGTGAGAAGAAAAATAACTTATACAGATTCTTCATTTAGATCATTTCCAGGTATGCAGATTGGTAAAGTATTTCCTAACCCGGTTTCAAAAGGGAGGGCAATTACAATTGAAACTGAGATAATATTGGATGGGCCAATTGACTTAAGATTGATCAGCCTGGATGGGAAACTCCTTTTATTGCAGCATCAGCAGTCAATTAAGGGGCTAAATCGCTTTGTATTAAATACTGATCAACGCTGGGCCGACGGCATTTACATTGTACAGCTTTATGCAAATGGTCAATTGCTTGCATCAGATAAAGTAGTCATTCAATAAAAGCTATTTTATGAGTAAGAAAATTGCACTCTCCATTGCGGAACCATGTCATGAGAATTGGGACAAAATGAGTCCTGTTGAAAAAGGGAAGTTTTGCGGTTCCTGCCAAAAACAAGTAATTGATTTTACCAATATGAGCGACAGGCAAGTGGCTCAATTCTTCAAAAAACCCATCCTGAGCTTGTCGAAGGGCGGGTCTGTTTGCGGACGGTTTATGACTGATCAGTTGAACAGGGAAATGGAAATTCCGAAGAAGAGAATTCCCTGGGTAAAGTATTTTTTTAGTTTTCTGATACCGGCAATTTTTATTTCAAAGGCATCTTCGCAAAATATCAAGATGGGGAAACCCATGCCTGTTAATAGAGATACAACCCGTACGCCAATGATCAATGAACCCAGAATCCTTGGCATGGTGATCTCAGATAAGATCCATCCATTCGTCAAAGACACCACAGTTATTGAAAATCCAATTACGGATACAAAAACGATCAAAGGAAAAGTGGTGAATGAGTCGGGTGATACAGTTCCTTTTGCCAGTATTCAGATTGGCAAAACACCAACAGTATTTGTAGCAGATGAAAATGGGGAATTTACAATTAATGTTACAATGCTGGGAAAAGACAGGTCATTACTCGTTAGTTCTGTTGGGTTCGAGTCAAAAGAGATTGTGATTGAAAATATTACCCCTCTTATAACAATTGAACTTTCAACAATGATGATGGGTGAAGTAGTTGTTTCATCATCGCAATGCTTTGTAAAAAGCGAAATTATTGTAGGAGGAATAAGTGTTAGAAGAGTAGATACAGCTACCGACGAAATCATTCAAAGAGATATAGACGTTCCAAAATCTCAAAATAAACTCTTTGTTTACCCCAATCCAATAGTATCCGGAGGCAATCTAACATTAGGTATTAGTCTCATAGATGAAGGATATTATGCTTTACGCTTTATTAATATTTCTGGTCAGCAAATACAGCAGCGGGAGATATGGATTGACGGAGAAGCAAAAGTGTTGAACCTGGATGTTCCTAAAGTGGCCGCTGGAAGCTATTTTATAGTATTGACAAGCAAAAGGACAGGTAAGAAAATGTCTGAGAAAATCATCATCCGGTAATTTGTCATTTAAATGCCGGATGAAAATTCTCCAATGTTTTTCTTAGAAATTCTCTGTCAAGATGCGTATAAATTTCTGTAGTGGTGATACTGGCATGCCCCAGCATTTCCTGCACAGCTCTGAGATCAGCACCCCCTTCTATTAAATGTGTAGCAAATGAATGACGGAATGTATGTGGTGAAACGGTCTTTTTAATTCCGGCTTTCAACGTCAGGTCTTTAATGATATAAAAGATCATCACCCGGGAGAGTTTACTCCCCAGTTTGTTAAGGAATAAAATATCTTCATTTCCTTTTGTTGGAGTTATATGAACCCGGATTGAATTCTTATAAATAGTAATATACTTAATGGCGCTGCTGCCAATCGGTACTAATCTTTCTTTATCTCCTTTTCCTAAAACCCTGATAAAACCTACATCCAAATAAAGCTGTGATATTTTAAGGTTGACCAACTCTGTAACACGAAGTCCGCAGCTATACATGGTTTCCAGTATCGCCTTATTACGTCCGCCTTCGGGTTTACTGAGGTCGATCTGGTCAATGATCTTTTCGATCTCATCAAAACTCAGTACATCGGGCAACAATCTTTTTTGTTTGGGAGCTTCCAGTAATGCAGTGGGATCGGTTTTGGAAATATCTTCCAGCAAACAGTATTTATAAAATGCTTTTATTCCAGAAATGATCCTTGATTGGGAAGAAGCCGTCATTTCCAATTCAGCAATCCATTTAATAAATTGCTGAAGATCCTTTAATTTAATTTCTGCCGGATTTTTTTTTGAATGGACTTCTAAAAGATAATTCGTCAGCAGTTCCAGATCCCGCAGGTAAGCCTGAACAGAATTATCGGATAATGATTTTTCTAATTGCAGGTATGCTTTGAATCCTTTTTTATAAGGTTCCCACATTGTGGTGATAGTTAATTGGTTTATTGGTTAATTGGTATGAAAGCGATGATATGCTGACATCACTCAATTATCCGGAACCTCTTTTAGATTTTTGTAAAAAAGTATTTATTCTAAAGTGATATTTTTTTCGATCACTTTCCATTCTTTCCCGATCTTAACTTTTGCCCATGCTCTTGAATTGGTAACATTTACGGAATCGATATGTTCATGCAATGCATCGTAGTCAATATCCAACGGTTCTCCAAAGGTCATGGTGGCTTTTTTGCCGGTGCTCATATCTTCAATAAATAAATTACCACGGTCGGTATACACAACTAAATTATCGGAGATAGAGAATTTTGGATCCAGGTTATTGATACCGCTGCCTTTTGGGCTGACACTCTGACTTTTGTCGTAAGGTAATTTGATCTGAAATCCTCTGCCATTTTCGCAATCGTTAAACATTATCCAGGCTACATCTGCATTATTGAAATAACAACGTATAAAATTTTTATTAATATTCGGAGTTTTTCCGATCAGGTTTTCAAAACTTGTTGTACGTAATTCTCCCAATCCTTTGTAAGTCCAGATAATACTATCTGCTTTACAATTATTGCTGGTAATATATACAGATGGCTCCAGTTTATGATCGCCTTTAAATTTAATAGAGTCTGTCAGGCAGGCTGTATCACAAAAGGAAGCAGGTCCATCACCTGACGAGGATTTACAGGCAACAAAGGAGATTGCTATTACAAACGAGAAAGCTACAGCCAGTAAAGATTTCATAATTATTGGTTTGTTGTTGGGCAAAAATAATCATTGAAAATTGTTAGGACTAAAATTCTTTTCAATGGTACAGTGAATGATTTCAAATAGTATCTTCGGCGCATGAGTACCATGCAACCCATTAATCTCCGTTCGTTTAGAAAAAAGGCTAAAGAAAAGAAAAACAGTATGCGTCGCTTTCTTACCAAACTGGAAAGAGAAGCTCCCCGTGGTCTTGATAAAAAGATCGCTGTGTTGGAAAAAGAAGTATGGCAGGAAACGGATTGCCTGACCTGTGCTAATTGTTGCAAAACAATGACACCAACCTTTACAAATGCTGATATGAAAAGAATATGCAAAGCATTTAAATATGACTGTAGATGCATTTCAGAACGAAATGGCTACGGAAAGAAAAAAGTGGTGACCGGGACTGGCTCAATAAAACAGAACCTTGTCAATTCTTAAATCTAATAGATAACAAGTGCAGCATCTACGAAGTAAGACCGGTTGACTGTTCCGGCTTTCCGCATCTTTCGAAAAAATTTAAGGATTACGATCATGTACACAAGCAGAATGTAGATCTGTGTCCCGCTACGTTTAGGTTGGTGGAGAAGATGATGGAGAAGGCAGTAGTGAATAGTCAATAGGCAATAGGCAATAGGCAATAGGCAATAGGCAATAGGCAATAGGCAATAGTTGATTATGCAAGATATAGTCTAATATCTATATACTAAATACTATATTCTGGATACTGAATACTAAGTACTAAACATCTTCTCTACAAAAAAACATCTTCAATCAAAAAATACTCATCCTCTCCATACGTATTCAATGTAATCGAAAGCACATCATACTGTATCCATTGATGGCCGGGGTTGAGAAACAGATATTCATCAGCTGCTTTTTGTAAATTTTTGAATTTCTTTTTTGTTACACTGTCTTCCGGAAAACCGAATGGAGATGCTTTTCTGGCTTTCACTTCCACGAAATGTAAGAACTTTCCTTTGGTGGCAACAATGTCAATCTCATAATGAGAATGCCGCCAGTTGGCATGTAAAATAGTGTAGCCATGTTCGCTCAGCCATTTGGCAGCCATTTCTTCACCTGCTTTTCCCAGTTCATTATGCGACGCCATGTAGTATCTTTATTGCCAAATTACAAAATCAGCAGTACTTATTCTATGGCAGGCATTTATAAATTAACGGGCACCGTAAAACATTATGATTGGGGTGGCAATTCCTTTATTCCGTCGTTGCTTACAATCCAAAACGAAAAGAAAAAACCTTTTGCAGAATACTGGATGGGCATTCATCCATTAGGCATGTCGCTGATTGATACGGGTGGAAGTACTCCCGATAAATTATCACTGATCGCACCGGATCTTCCATATCTACTTAAAAGTGCTGGATGTAAAAGATATGTTATCCATCCAGGTGCATCCTTCTAAAGCAGCTGCTGAAGAAGGTTTTGCCAGAGAGAACGAACAAGGAATTCCCACTGATGCTCCTGATCGTAATTACAGGGACGATAACCATAAACCTGAACTTATCGTTGCGCTGAGTGATTTCTGGTTGCTCCATGGTTTTAAACCAAAGGACAAATTAATTGACATACTTACAAATGTTACTGTATTAAATGACTTGTTGCCTGTGTTCAACGAATCAGGGTTATGCCGGATTGTATAAACATATTATGGAAATGCCGCAAGAGGAGGTAAACAAAACATTACAACCTTTGGTTGAAAAGATCATCCCGTTATATCAGACGAATGAATTAGAAAAATCAGACGAAAATTTCTGGGCAGCCAAAGCGGCTATTACTTTTTCCAACGAAGAGCAACATCTCGACAGAGGTATATTCTCCATTTATATATTTAATCTTTTACAATTAAAAAAAGGGGAAGCCATCTTTCAGGCCGCTGGTGTGCCCCATGCTTATCTGGAAGGTCAGAATGTAGAGATCATGGCCAATTCAGATAATGTGCTCCGCGGTGGATTAACAACAAAACATATTGATGTGTCAGAATTAATGAAGCATGTAAAATGTGAAGCCACCATTCCATTTATTATTGCCGGTGAACGTAACGGAGAAGGAGAGAGGACTTATAATACACCGGCACCGGATTTTAGGCTGAGTGTTTTCGAAATGGAAAAAGGAGATACTGTATCTTTTGAACCCAGCACAACGGAAATGCTGCTGTTAACAGACGGTATTGTTGAGGCAGATGATGATAATACAGTTATAAAATTACAAGTTGGATCGCCATCTGCGGTGGTATTCCCTGGCGGAACTGTTTATCTCGCTGCTGCCACCAAATCCACTGTTTTCAGGGCTTCCGGCACCCAACTACGTTAAAAAAACTTCGTTAGACAAGCTATCAACAAAGGTTGATAAATAGACCGTGTAATTGACTCATTTAAGTTATTTTTGCATCTTATCATCAGAAATATTTTTTATCATGAAGATCAACAGAAAATTAATCGTATTCACCATCATATTAGTAGTACTGGCAACTGCCTGTAAGTTTTTCTTTGGACCTGAATTAGCCTGGTCTGGATTTTCACCAGTTATTGCAATTGCATTGTTCGCTGGTTTTATTATGAAACAAAAGGATATGTCGTTCCTGTTGCCATTGGCAGCATTATTCATCAGTGATTTAGTCATTCAGGTATTATTTAGCATTGGACTTGAATTTGCTTATGCAGGTTTCTATAGCGGTCAATGGAAAAATTATCTTGTATTGATGCTAGCTGTTTTAATAGGTTGGGGATTGAAAGGAAGAAAAAAGTCAAGTTTGCTGGCTGGCACATTAGCCGCACCAACTGTTTTCTTTTTGGTTTCTAACTTTATGGTGTGGATGGCAGCCACAGAAATTGTATATGCGAAAAGTTTTGCAGGCTTAATGATTTGTTATGAAGCAGGTCTTCCATTCTACAGAAATTCATTGATCGCCACGATGATCTTCTTACCGGTTATTTTAGTTTCCTATAATTATATTACAAGAAAGAAAACTGAATTGACATTGGCATAATTCAGCCTACTAATAAATATTGAAGCCTGTCGCTAAAGCGATGGGCTTTTTTTATACCTCACCCCGAGGAGAAACTGTTATGCTCGGAGTTTTCAAACCCCTCTCCTTTAGGAGAGGGGCAGGTAGAGTCCTAAATTATCAGAAAAATAACAGGGGTGAGGTTTTAGCTCGCCGTTCCTTCATACCCTTCATCATGCATCAATTGATGGTGGCTGCCATCCGCCGCTTCTGTTGCTAGCTCATCGCAGCGATTATTAAATGGGTTAGAAGCATGTCCCTTCACCCATTTGAATTTAATAACATGCCGTTGTGCCAGATCATAAAACTCTCTCCACAGATCAGGATTTTTCTTACCCCCTTTAAAATTGGTCTTGATCCAGTTCTTCAGCCAACCTTCTTCCCAGGCTTTCACTACGTATTGGCTGTCGGAGTAGATGGTAATATGCTGTCCCGTTTTCTTCAATGCTTTCAATCCGGCGATTACTGCCATCAGTTCCATCCGGTTATTGGTAGTATGATGATAGCCCTGCGATAGTTCTTTACGGTGATTGCCACTCATTAATATCGTTCCGTATCCACCCGGGCCTGGATTGCCTCTGGAAGAGCCATCAGTATATATTGTAATATCGTTACTCAATTTTTTATTGGCCACGAATGCCACTAATTACACAAACCTGCCTGCCGGCCTTGCTCCGTGCCCCGTCGCTGAAGCTTTGGAGCAAGCGACTGAAGCTTTGCGAAGGCGAGTAGGCAGGTGAATACAATTAAATACAAATCTCATTTGCCTTCCCGCAAAAAGACGGGACAGGTCGGCAAAAAATCAACCGACCCTCAATTTATTTTCAGAATAATTTATTGCCAAAAAAGATTTTTACAAAGCCACTTTTACTCTAATAGCAATTTGTATTTAATTTTTTTCGCGGCATTCGTGTAATTCGTGGCCACTTTATTTGCCGAAGGCAGCATCCCTCTGCGCCTCCCCGCCTCTGCGGTTATTTTCTACACTTGAAATACACCCGTCTTCAATTCCCTTATCTCCGGATTATTATTCGCCGCCGTAATCCCTTCACTAATCACCTTCCTCGTATCCACCGGATCAATAATCGCATCCACCCACAATCTTGCCGCTGCATAATAAGGTGATGTCTGTGCATCATACCGGTTAATGATCTTATCCAGCAATGCTTTCTCTGCTTCCGGCGTAATTTCTTTTCCTTGCTTTTTTAATGATGCCACTTCTATCTGCAACAACACTTTCGCTGCTGCTTCACCACCCATCACGGCGATCTTGGCCGTAGGCCATGCATAAATGAAACGGGGATCATAAGCCTTACCACACATGGCATAGTTACCGGCACCATAACTGTTACCAACGATGATCGTAATTTTTGGAACAACAGAATTCGCCACTGCATTCACCATCTTCGCACCGTCTTTGATGATGCCGCTATGTTCACTTCGGCTGCCGACCATAAAACCGGTAACATCCTGTAAGAATACCAACGGTATTTTCTTCTGGTTGCAATTCAAAATAAATCTTGCTGCTTTATCAGCACTGTCATTATAGATAACACCACCCAGTTGCATTTCTTTTTTCTTCGTTTTTACAATGGTGCGTTGGTTGGCAACAATACCCACCGCCCAACCATCAATGCGACCATAACCGCAAATAATTGTTTTGCCATAATCTTCTTTGAATTGTTCAAATTCACTATCGTCAACAATCCGTTCAATCACTTCCACCATATCATATTGCCCACCATCATGCGGAAACAAACCATACAACTCTTCTGCTTTTTTCTTCGGAGCAACGGATGCGATCCGGTCAAACCCGGCTTTTGGTTTCTCGCCCAGCATGGAAAACATTTTTTTAATATGATCCATACATTCCTGCTCGGTCTTGAATTTATAATCAGCAATACCACTGATCTCCGTATGTGTTACCGCACCACCGAGGGTTTCATTATCGATGTCTTCACCAATGGCGGCTTTTACTAAATAAGGACCCGCCAGGTAAATAGAACCATTGCCTTCTACCATCAGTGTTTCATCACTCATGATGGGGAGGTAAGCACCACCCGCCACGCAGGGACCCATCACCGCAGCTATTTGGGTAATACCCATGCCACTCATCACTGCATTGTTGCGGAAGATGCGGCCAAAATGTTCTTTGTCGGGAAAAATCTCATCCTGCATGGGCAGAAACACACCGGCACTATCCACCAGGTAAATCACCGGCAAATGATTTTCCATTGCTATCTCCTGCAGCCGCAGGTTCTTCTTACCCGTTATCGGGAACCAGGCACCGGCTTTCACCGTTTGGTCGTTGGCAACGATCATACATTGACGGCCGCTTACATAACCCACACCGGCCACCGTACCACCCGCCGGGCAACCGCCCTGTTCTTTATACATTTCATAACCGGCAAAAGCGCCGATCTCTATAAAAGTGGAGTCTTTATCAATCAGATAGTCTATCCGTTCACGGGGAGTTAGTTTATTCGCCTTGTGTTGTTTCTCAATCGCTTTCTTACCACCGCCTTCATATATCTTTTCCAGGCGTTGGCGCATCTCACTCAGGCTTTGTTTTAGAATATCTTCATTTTTATTAAATGCTAAATCCATTGTAGTAATGCTTTTAGTGAAAAAGTTAAAGAGTACATCCCTGCCTGCCGGCAGGCAGGCTCATTCTTATTAAATTCCAGATCCATAGTGCAAGTAGTTGAGGGGCAAAGATAAGGCTTGCCGTCTTTGTCATCCCTTCATTCAATCCGTCATTGCGAGGCCATAACCAATTTCATAATTAGACGAAAACTTGAAAGGCCGAAGCAATCTATTATTAGCCCAGCTGTAGTGCTATGCTGATGCTTTGATCAGCATCCCAACCAGCTTTGCTGCGTCGGGACTAGCATCGTCTGTTGTGTCACTCACTTATACGCCTGCCCGTCCGAAGCCTTAGCGTAGGCGGGTTCGGTAATTCTACTGAGCTTGACGAAGTATGGGCTTTTTGTAAATTTCTTTATCGAATCTGAAGTCTCTTAATTTATGTGGTTGGTGGGAGAAAATTTATCTACCGACAGGCAGACACTAACAACTACGTGACAGTCATTTTAATAAGGATTTGCAGTTCCCCAGTAGTTAAAGCTTGCAGGTTTCCATCCAGGAATGTACATAGTTTCCATATTATTCATTCTAAACCCATTTTTCTCAATGATTGATGGAATATCCCGATTCAAATTACAACCGCCTCCAAGGCGTTTCCAAATTGGGTTAATCATATTTTGCCATTTTCCAATCCATTTATCTGGAGCTTTACCATGTTCACAAAATATCAACTGACCGTTTGATTTCAAAATTCTTCGAATTTCCTCCAGCGCCTTATTCGTTTCGGGAATTGTGCACATTGTGTAGGTTGTAACAACTGTATCAAAACTATTGCTATCGACAGGAATTTGTTCAGCAAATGCTTTTATGAACTCAAAGCTAAATGACAATTTTTGGATGTCAACAATGTTTTTATCCCACATTTCTTTTGATGGATCAATTCCAGTCAAATGAATGACTTTTTCTTTATCATAAATCGGAAGATTTAAGCCCGAACCAATACCTATTTCCAGAACCCTGCCTGTTGCAAGTGGAATTACTTTTTTCCTTTGCAGCATATTTGGTTTCTGTTTACATGCCCAGTCAACTATTTTCGGAAGAAGGTATTTGTTATATAGGTTCATAAATATTTTATTAATATTTGTCACAAGGCAGATATTGCCAATAGTGGAGAGCTAGCATTCTGTCCACCCTGAACAGCTGTCTGACTTTTGCTAAAGTTAGATTTTAAGAATTAATACTGGGCTTAGTATTTTCAGTCAATAGCCGCAGACTACTGATAACGAGGGATCTTGAAAGGCCGAAGCAATCTATTTTGGGTCAAGCAGTAATACTACCCTGCTTGCCGGCAGGTAGCATCTTCTGTTACAATCCGAAGGGTTGGAATTTTTCTTTCTTCCAGTGAAAGAAAGAAAAAGACTCACTCGTCAGTGTTCGGTATTTCTACTGTGCTTGACGAAGTATAATCATTTTACAAATTGGTTTTCTGTATCTGAAGTCTGATAAATCATATGGTTGGGGAAGTGAACTTCAGTCACGGCGTGAAATTGCCAGTACTATGCAGAAAGAGTTTAAGCAGAGAAGGAGTGAGTTATTTTTTCAAATTCATATGAAAAAAATAATAGGAATAGAGAGATCTTCCCAATGAAAAGATCTCCCTATTGTGTTTATTTCCTTCCTTCAGAAGCAGCTTCACACTTTTCAACTTCTTTACCTACTTCGTCCATAAAGGCTTTATCATCTTTATATTTTTCTTCCATTTCTTTTTCAAACTTTTCACGGGCAGCTTTCGCAGCTTCTTTAGCCGGACCATCTTCCATTTTATATTCTTTGCCATTCAAATCACACCATTTTTGTGCAATTGATGCTGCCGTATCTTTTCCTCCGCCGCAGGAAGTAAAAAAGAAAGCAAAAGAAATAAGAATCAGACCTAGAAAATTTTTTCTCATAAATTATAAGTTTGTGTCTGTCTTGATCAGACTGGTTAAAAAAGTGAGAAAGTATACCAATGTACTATTAAATTCTGGCTCGTAAGCCTGAAAGCGGATTTTTCCCAGAAAAACTGTAAGCTTGGTTTGTCAAAGTACTACTAGCCATATGAGCTACCGGCTCCCATTGTAGCAATTTTGCCATTAAATCAAACGCTGTGTTTAATCATTATAGGTAGGCGCCTTCGATTCTTTAACAACTATCACTGCATCGAATCGTTTGGTAGGAATAAATTTAATGATGCCACCATTTTCAACTTCATAAGCATGAATAAGATTAAAAGTCCATGCGTTATCTGGGGTATTAAGGGTATGGCTCAAATCTAAAAAGGGTGTTTGTTTTCCTGCAGCAATTAAATGATGCTCTATAAATGTAGCATCGATATGTTCTATCGGAATTGTTTTTTTGGTCCAGAACTGATAAGCAACACCGCTGTAGGCAAATAAACCAATGGTATAGTAATCGTCAGGATGTTGCTCTTTTAAAAAATGCCCCATCGATTTCATATAGCCGTTTTCCGTCGCTCCTTTTTCTACATGACCATTATGCGCCCAAACGATCACTTTCTTATTGGGATAAACCTCCCTTAATAACCATTCAAAGTTGGCAACCATCAGGGAGTCCCGCAAGGCGTAGCCATTCCATCTGTCGGTATAAGATAAGTTGTACGAAGCTGAAAACATCGCCAGGCTGCGAACCATTACTTTGAATGTTATATCAGAAAGATGGTGCTTTGCCATAATGGCTGCTTTATGCTCTTCCAAATAACGCCGGGCTGTATTGGATGTTGCAGTAAAAATATTTTGGTGTTTGGTATAGTTTACAGAATCATTATTGGCACCAAACCCATAAGCTCTCTGGTAAGAAAACATTCTTGTGGAAAGGCTATCGGAAAGTTCTTGATCGTAGTCGGCCAGTATTTTTTTCAACTGACCGAACAAAAACTCAGAAGATGCCTGTGTATCATACCCAATATAGTTCAGCGGTGATGGGCTGTCCTGTTGCGATTTTATATAATCGAAAAGCCCATTGGCTTCATTGGCCCTGAAATTTCCAAACACGGAATAGTCACGGAGTTGCTTACCCGACAAGGTATCAATATTGGCATAGGCTAAATAAGTGTCGCCCAAACCGCTTTCCATGGCCAATACTTCAAATCCCATTTCTTTATGCAGGTATTTCACCAATTCCGACTTAAGATGATAGTATGTCCCGGAACCATGTGTGCTTTCGCCCAAAGCAACGATGCGCCGGTTGCCAATTGCTTTTTTGATGGCCGAAAAATCATAGCCATTTTCTGCTTTCAATTCAGCTGTGTTTTCTTTAAGCCATTGCAATTCAGTTTTGGATTGGGAGCAGGATATAAGGGAAGATATTGTCAGGGTAAGTACAGCGAGAATCCGAAAAAATTTCATAGTTCCTTTTTTGTAAGTTGTAAAGTTGCGGAATGAAAGGATGAAAAATTGATTTTACTGGGGTGAAGATGTCCGGAAAGACGCTTTCTGGACGTTTTAATCCTCTGTGGACTGTTGTTTTTTATAATCTGACGGTGTCATGCCTGTCATTTTCCTAAAAATGGCATTAAAAGAAGATTTTGAGCTGAAACCGGAAAGTTCGGCCAATGTGACCAAGGTATATTTTTCTGCTTCCGAAGAACTGAGCAGTTCTTTTATATATGTGATGCGATAATCATTGATGTATTCAGAAAAATTCATTTGGTGCTGTTCGTTCAGGAATTTTGACAATTCCTTTGGGGAAATTCCCAATTCCATTGCAAGCTGCTGGATGGTCAGGTTCGGCTTCCTGAAAAATTGTTTTGTTTTCATCGCCGTATCTAATCGGTTGTTAATATCATCTACCTGCGATGCTGAAAACCCTTCTTCCGTATGTGGATTATTAAAAAATCGGCCGGGATTGGTGAAACCGACAAACCCGATCCAGTAGATGAAGATGGCATTACTGATAAGTGTAGGGTAGAGGAAGGTTAATGTTTCTTTGCCATTATGTATGATCAGATCAATGCTAAAGAATATTAAATTCGATACTGTAAGCAAGAAAAATATCCAGATGAATGATCGTAACCATTTTCTGGAATTTTACAACTTTTATATTTTTAACCTCAACTTGTTCTTGCTGCTTTACTAAAACTAAAAGCCGTACCAGTAAAAAAGTATTGAACAAAAGAATAGCAAACTCCTGAATTCTGAAAAAACCTGAATTAACAATGACCGAAGTGATTCGGTAGCTATTTTCCATTGCCGATATGGTAAACCAGTACGTTTTCAATAGAAAAAAGATGCCGGCCGGCAGTAATAAGTATCCTTCTTTTTTAAAATAGAGAGGATGTTTATTGGGTTGGAGTTGATTCCTTACATAAAAGTAAAACCCGGCAACGATAAGCCATTTATATGGAAACGGAAACAGGTGTAATGGCCTGTAATATTTAAACAGGTCCATATCCAGAAAAGCATACATGAGATTATAGAAAGCCAGGGAAAACAGGAAAAGAATAAAGAAATAAACAGCATACTTGTTTACACTTTTTTTCTGATAAGCAAAGAAACATAGCATGAATCCCTGCATGGCGCCAAAAAGGATGATGATGTTAAGTAAGCTATAGTTTAATTCCATATATAAAGTCGCTCAAATATATCAAAATAACGGTTGTGCTTTTTTGATTTTAACACTATAGCAGGCATCTCACCAGCGGCATTGAAAAAAAGGAATTTTTATAATTTGATTGATGACATTCCACCATCAACGGCCATTATCTGACCGGATATCCAGGATGATTTATCGGATAATAAAAATTCTGCAAGATTGGCTATGTCCAAAGGCATTCCAATCCTTTTAAGTGGATGCCGGGATGCATTGGTTTCTTTTTTTGCTTCTGTATTCAACAGTGACGAACTTAATGGAGTATCGGTAATAGATGGGGCAATACAATTAACCCGGATCGTTGGAGCAAGTTCTGCCGCTAACGCTTTCGTTAATCCTTCTACAGCCCCTTTGGATGAAGCTACTAATGAATGAAAATTAAATCCCTGCTGTACAGCAACTGTCGAAAAAAATACTATTGAAGCATTGGTACTTGCCTTGAGTTTCGGAAGTACGATTTGAAGTAACTTAATCGCACCGGTTACATTGATCCTATAGTCGTTTATAAAATCTTCAGGTAGAATACGGCTAAATGGTTTCAGGTTGATGGTGCCGGGGCAATATACAAAGCCATGCAGTTTTTCAGGAAGATAGCTAAGGTCTTGCTCATCATCCAGAACATTACAATAATGAAAGCTTACGTTATTATTTGTTTCCTGTACAGGTAATTGTTTATTGTAAGTGGCAAATACACGGTTTTTTTCAACTAATTGAAGGGCAAGTTGGTAGCCGATACCAGAACTTGCACCCACAATCAGTATATTTTTATTTTCAGATTTATTCTCCATCGTACCTGATGCTTTCAGTGTTATTTTTTTTGTTTTTCATCTTCAATAGAAGTTAAATTTTCGCTCATTTTTTTTAGTAATATTTTTTTCTCTTCAGGCTCAATGGTTTCATCGGAAAATATTTTTCCTACCAGCTCAATCAGGTCAGCTCTGACGCCCCTTTCTTTGCCGCCCTTGAAGGGTGTTTTAGCACTTTCTGCAAATTCTTTTAATGTTGCCAAAATGAATATCAGAAATAGCAATGCGATGATAATCGTGAGTATTATTATATCTAAATTTTCTGCTAGCATAGTTATTTTCTTTTTGCGTTAATAAAGTTTAAGATACCCAGGATGGTTGGAGGCCACAAACCGATAAAGATGGCTCTTTGAGGGTCTTTAACAACAACATAAAAATACTCTGCTATGATGATCAGTACGAATACCATAATGAATATGAGTATCTCTGATACTTTAAATTTGGAAAACATAATGTAGATTTTGGGTGAATGTTATTTAAAATTGTTTTGGAACTTTTATTAAGACATACTATTACGCATAAAACCTGTTATTTGCCGGGACCTAACTAAGTAAACAATCCCGTTGATATTTTGTTTAACATTTAATAAAATATTTTCATGTTATCCTTCAATCAATCATCTATTCAGCGCTGGGAAAGGGTTTACCGGGCAAATTTTATCAACAGTATCACTGGTTTTAAATCAGTTAGTTTGTTGGGAACCGTTAATAGAGAGGGGCATACCAATCTTGGAATTTTTAGCAGTATTGTTCATTTAGGATCAGACCCTGCACTGGTTGGCTATATCAACAGGCCCCGTAAAGCTGCTCCACACACAATTGCAAATATTGAAAGTACCGGAGCTTATACGATCAATCATATACTACCGTCGTTTTTAGAAAAGGCGCATCAAACCAGTGCTAAATATCCTGAAGGAATTTCCGAATTTAAAGAAGTGGGTTTATCACCTGAATATATACATGATTTTAAGGCTCCCTTTGTAAAAGAAAGCATGGTAAAGTATGCATTATTGCTCCAGGAAATTGTACCTATTAAAATGAATGATACGCATCTTGTAATTGGAAAGGTCCATTCGATTCATATAGCAGATGGATTTTTGTTACCTGATGGGTTTATCGATCTTCATAAAGCAGGTTCTGTGTGTAGCAATGGGATCGATAGTTATTATACCTCAATACCCCTTGGCCGTTTCCCCTATGCGAAACCCGGTACTGAATTTGAAAAAATAAATGAAAATGAGTAAAAGAAATTTTTTGTCGGCCAGGTGGGAATACCTCGCTATGTTCAATTATGAAGTAGATCCGAAAGTTCTTGAAAAGCATGTGCCACCGGGTACGGAAGTAGATTTATTTAATGGCAAAGCGCTGGTTAGTATTGTAGGCTTTTTATTTAACGATACCAGAGTGCTGGGTGTAAGGTGGCCCTGGCATATAAATTTTGAAGAAGCCAATCTTCGTTATTACCTGAAAAGATATGATGGTAAACAATGGAAAAGAGGTGTGGGATTTGTTTCTGAAATTGTTCCGTTGCCTGCAGTTTCTATTTTGGCTAACTTATTTTATAATGAGCATTACAGTACCGCTAAAATGGGTCATCAGATTTTAAAAACGAAAGAAAAAATTGATGTAGAATATACCTGGCAAAAGCGAAATCAGTATAAAAATAGTTTAAAGATTACAGCCTCAGCGGAAACCAAAGCAATTGCAATTGATTCTGAGGAAGAGTTTATTTTTGAACACTATTTCGGGTATAATAAACTTTCCGATTCAACAATTATCGAATATGCAGTCAATCATCCACGGTGGGAAGTATATCCTGTAATTGATTATTCAATTGATTGTGATATTGAAAATCTTTATGGGAAAGAATTTGTACCCTTTATTTTAAATTGTAAGCCACATTCTGTTTTTCTGGCTAAAGGATCGAAGGTAACTGTATATAAGCCGTTAAAATTTAAGATATAAGTAATTTTTATTCCAACAACCACTTTTTTCCAACATTTTTTAAATAAAGAGTGTTTCATTTAGCAATGCGATTATGCCGAATGCTCAGCAACGAACAGAACCCGACTTCGCTTAGGCTTCGGACGGGCAGGCGATGAATGGTACACCTACGCTAAAGCTTCGGTGGATAAATCCGTTGCAACGAAAACTGCTAGTTGCAATTCTGCTTGGCTAAAAAAAACTTAATACCTTTTGGCTTTTATAGTTATTTCGGTAAATCAAAATTCACCATCCAGTTAATGCCAAATTGATCTGTCCACATTCCAAAATAGGCGCCCCAAAAAGTTTCTGCCAATGGCATTGTAATTTTACCACCTGCAGATAGTGCTGCACATAATTTATCCGCTTCAACCTTTGAGTTTACCCCGAGTGAAATAGAAAAATTATTTCCTGCAGTTATCTTAGGACCCATACCCGGCAAGGTGTCGCTACCCATTAAAGTCGTTTCTGCACTGATGGGCAGGCTTACATGCATGATCCTGTTCTTCATTTCATCAGCCAGTGGTGGCATTCCTTCCTGTGGTGGCATTTCGCCAAACCGGTTAAAGTCCTTGAACTCTTTTCCAAAGGCTGATTTATAAAAATTAAAGACCGCTTCGCAGTTTCCTTCAAAAGTTAAATAGGTATTTACCGTTGCCATGATTTTATTTTTAGTTGGTTATTAAATTTATAAGATTCAATTTGCTTTAACAAGTTACTAAAACTTCAGGTCTTTGTCCATATCATAACTCATACCCTTTAATCCAAGTAATTTACGCATCAGTCCTATCTGACCTAAGAGATAGTCTTCTCTGCCGATGCACATACCGATCATATTCAATACATTTTCCTTTACAAAAGGAATATCCATCCCAATCGTAAAGAGTTTATCCAATTGTTCATCAGTTGCTGATAATAATTTTTCATACGCTTTGGGAGATATAGCTGCGAAATTTTTCTTTTGCTCTTCCAGGGTTGGGTAATTGAGGTTTTCATCCAATGCCCGTCCTTCTTTAAACAAATCTTCGTAAGGGTCTTTATCATCTACACCCAACATATTGCCGATCCAATAACGGCAGTTGACAAAGTTACCTGTCATCCATACTACATGGTTCGTATTGTTGTCGATACGTTTCAAGGCGGCTTCTTCCGTGATACCGTCCAGCGCATTTTTAAAACTTTGCGAATGCATCCGGTACGCCGGGATGATGATGTCCAGTTTTTTTGATGTTGCTGTATCCATAGTATTATTTTATTGGTTAATAATTATTGGTTGGATTTTTTATTTAACAATAGCCATTTCCATTCCAGCTGGTGTTTTTTAAAATACAATATGCCCTTGTTAGTTTTTTTAAAATTAGAAAAATATCCTGATTTATTATTACAAGCCTTCGGTAGGCAGTCATTCTCCATTACGCTATTACAATTTAATTACTATTAAAGGACTTAGCGAAGACTTTCGTAAATTGTTTTCAACCGAAGATGAAATATAAAGACAATGACAGACGAAGAAAAACCAGCAATAAAAGCTGCAATTGAAAGAAAAATTAAATCAACAGAAGCCGCGATAACGGATTATAAAGATATGACACAACCGGTGGCTCCAGATGTTGCCATTGGTCGCATCAGCCGCATGGATGCCATTAATAATAAAAGTGTAATGGAAGCGGCACTTCGTGAAGCGGAAGCAAAATTAATACGGTTAAAAACGGCATTGGAAAAAATAAATGATGCTGATTTTGGTATTTGCATTAAATGTAAAGGGGAAGTACCTATAAAACGGTTAATGATAATGCCCGATAGTAATAAATGTGTGAATTGTTCATGAATACAATTAATAAGTACTTAAGATAATTTTTCTGAATCCGATCTTCAATTCACCTTTTTCAAAATAAAATATGTATCTTCTGAATTCTACAAGATAAATAGTATGAAAAAAATTGCATTGCATTGGCAGATCTTTATGGGTTTGTTTGCGGGAGTTCTGTTTGGATATTTTTTGACAGATTACGTTGCCTATATTTCCTGGATGGGAACCATATTTTTGAAATTGCTGAAGATGATCATTATTCCCTTGCTATTATTTTCTATTATGGGTGGCATCATCAATGTAGGAAATCCTGCCGGACTTGGCAGGCTTGGATTTAAAACCATTTCCTTTTATCTCTTATCCAGTCTGGCTGCTATCACTACAGGTTTATTGATAGTGAACCTGATGAAACCCGGTGTTGGTGCAGACCTTGGATTTAACCAACCCGTCGAAGGCCTGGCAGAAGCGGGTGATAATTTTGGCAAGACGCTGATCAATATCATACCTGAAAATATTTTTCAGGCGATGGCAAGCGGGAATATGTTATCTGTCATCTTTTTTTCTGTGCTGATTGGAATTTTTGCCACCAAACTTTCTGATAATTATAAAACCATGGTGACTAAAGGAGTGAATGCTGGTTTTGAACTCATCATGAAACTGACTCATTTTATTATACGGTTTACTCCCTTTGGTGTGATGGGTATTATTGCTGTGGTGGTGGCAGATAATATGGCAGAAGAAGGAGCATTGATTGGCGTCTTTTTAAGACTTGGTAAATACATGCTAACAGTTATTATTGCTCTTTCCATTCATGCCATGATCACTTTGCCACTGGCAATGCGATTTATTGGGAAGATCAATCCAATAAAACATTTTAAAGCAGTTTTAACTCCTCTCATCACCGCCTTTTCTACTTCATCTTCCTCCGCCACATTACCACTCACTTTGCATGCCTTGGAAAACCGGGCTGGTGCATCCAATAAGATCAGCAGTTTTGTATTGCCACTTGGAGCCACCATCAATATGGATGGCACAGCATTGTATGAATGTGTGGCCGCAATTTTTATTGCACAGGCGTATGGCATTGAATTGAGTTTTCTCCAACAAATAATCATTGTATTGACAGCGCTGCTTGCATCCATTGGAGCCGCCGGTATTCCCATGGCGGGTCTTGTAATGATCAGCGTGGTATTAACTGCGGTTGGACTTCCATTGGAAGGCGTTGGTCTTATCATTGCAGTAGACAGGATATTGGATATGTTCCGCACCTCTGTAAATGTATGGAGTGACACTACAGGTGCTTCCATTATTGCAACAAGTGAGGGAGAAAAATTGAAAACGGGTATAAGATAAATAGCAGCAATCAGAATAATTTTTCCGTCCAATCCGTATTGTACAATTTAATTCTTAGCTGAAGTAATAAATAGAAAACTGTATTATATTTTATCTTTTCTACGTTCATGATCCATCATTGCTTGTTTTACCGAATCCTGTGCATCAGGGTTTAAGCTTTTTTTATCTTTCTTGTTTTTTAAGATCAATAAAATAACCACTGTTAAAGCCACTATCGAAATAATAACTATTGCAACTATGTTAGACATATCATTACTTTTAATTGTTTAAAAAGTAGAAACCAGGTTGAATTTAAAAAATTTCAGCCATATGTGATATTAAATTATTTATTGTTGGCTGGAGAAACTACAATATGATTTCTCGAATTTAAGGGGATTCTATCCTGTATTCTGTAATTGTAGATGCCTGCCTGCCGTCAGGGTTCCGAAATGTAAAAAATGTGGTCGGTGAAAGTAGCTTAGCTGTCCCGCAAAAGGGGTAATCGAAGTATCTCCACCGGTCACATGAATTGTTGCGTATGTCTTTATTACATGTACTATTGCAAGTAAACTATTTACTATCCCAGTTCCTTGGCACATCCGCCAGGGTTTTATTTCCTGATTTTTCGAGGAAATCAACCAGTTTGTTATCGGCCAATAGTTCTTTATTGTTTTGTAAAGCATCCCATAATTTTTTTAATAGCTGTTTGCGGCCAGTATTATAGATAAGTTCAGCAGCTACATGCCAGCGGCATTGGTACCATCCGTAGTTTTGAGGATACTGCTGACCTATTTCATCATATCGTTCTTCAATATCTCTCAGACTGGTGTATTTAAAACCTGTGCTTCCTCCGCCAACCACCATTTGCGGAAACAGCGTTAATGCTGGTAATTGCTGTGGTTCATTTTCTGCGATAAAGGTATGCAGTAGTATATTCACAAATAATTCTGCCAGCCATTTACGCTGCATGGTTAATCCACCTTGTTGATGAAATGCATGTCCCAGTTCATGAATGGCCAGCAGATCAAAGAATGCCTCCATACTTAATGTTCCGTCGGGCTGGCTGTACACTTTTTTGATCTGCCCGCTGATGGTTTCCGGAAGTTTATCCAACGGTGGTACAAAACTTTTCCAGAAAGCATTGTCTTCTGCCGCTACGATCAAGGTTTTATCATCGTTGTAATGCGGCATGCCGTACACCGGAAATGTTGTGAATGTATTCCAGTCATCAGGGCTTAGTATCAATAGTGTAACATCGGGCTTAAAACCCAACAGTGAAAAATTGAATTCAATAGCCTTATCCAGTCGCCCGGCCATAGCAGTTGCTCTTGCATTATATTTATTACTATAATAAATCTTTAACTGATGGTCTTTTAATTCTGTCAGTTGATCATACTGCTGTGCCTGAGCTTCGGAATTCATAATTGCCAAAAGAAAAGAAAGGAGGAGGATGTATTTCATACTTGTTGATTTAGAAAACAAAGTTCAGCAAGTCTAATTCGTCCGGATAGTATAAAAACGACATTTATAAGCGGAGTGATGCCTGCATTTTGAAAGGCAAAGCTTCCAGTTCTTTTTCAATAATGCCGGGGGAAACGCCGGCAAATTCTTTAAAATCACGGATAAAATGCATCTGATCAAAATAACCACATTCGTAGGCAATACTTGTCCAGCTGAGATCCGGAAAATTCTCTCTTAACCGGTATGCTTTTGAAAACCTGACGATACGGGCAAACAATTTTGGCGGAAAGCCAATGCGGTCTTTACATTTTCTTTCAAATTGCCGCAAACTAAGGCAGGAGAAGGAAGCTAGTTTTTCAATACTGATCATGCCTACACTCCGCATCAATTCAAGGAAAGCAATGTCAAGGGGCAAAGCTGGTTTTAATGATTTTATTTGCTGAAGCAGAAATAATTCAACGATATCCTTTATTTCATCAAAAGTGCTGGCTTCCTGTAACCTGCAATTTACTTCCTTTATATTTTTTCCAAAAACATCTTCTGCATCAAAACTTCCATCCACCATTTCAGAAAGGGAAAAACCTAAAAGACGAAAGAGGCCGCCGGGATGAAAACCCACTCTTACAGCTTTATGGCTTTTAATAATATCTATTTTTACAGGGGTTAGTTGTGGCCCTACAATTACACTACGGGGTTGTACTACAAAGTCGTTGCTTGCATCTGTTTTAATTTTGATCTTATCATTGATATAAAAGAACAATGAGTTTTGCGGAGTTGGAGGATAGGGACAGATAACAGGTCCTTGTCCAGCATCTATTTCAGCATGTATTACCATGATGCATTGAATAAATTCCTGTAGCAAAGGATGTGGTATGTAAGATTTTATCTCCAAAATATACTTTCAAAAATTTGCAAAATAAAATTACTTATTATTTATCATCGCTTTATCCCAAACTTTACCGGTTTTGCTTTCAATCATTTCTATACTGATATTTTTGCCTTTGATTTTTACGGAAAGCACATAATACATGGCTTCAGGTAAATTGGTTACTGTTCCATCGGCTGCAATGAATTTATAAGGAGCTGCTCCGTTTTCAATATCCTTACTTATTCGCTTTCCATAATACACGTCATTTTTAATGGCATCTTTTTCCCTGTCCAACGGATAAATTGCTGCACCTGCACCAGCTGAAATAATATAGTTGGTAAAGTTTCTTTTTGTACGATAATAAATATGATCATGACCACTAAAGACAGCTGTTACTTTGTATTTATCATATAGTTTAGTTGTTTCAGTTTCGCCGCCTTCCACATCTTCATAGGTTTTAGTACCTACCGTATAATCCGGCCGGTGCTTAAAAATGAAAATGTGTTTTCCGTTCGCCGTTTTTAATTCATTTTCCAACCAGGCCAGTTCATCTGGTTTGTTTTTTATTTTTGGCCAGGGGAGAGCTATAAATTTAGCGTTGCCATATTCAAAAGCATACATTACTTTTTCCATTCCAAAGAAGTTTGAAAAGTTTTCAATAGCATCCGTTCCGCCTCCCTCTTCATGGTTGCCTACCGTTGGCCACATTGGATATTTACGCATGAACCATCCGCCATCACTATCTAATTTGGCATAATCAATTTTACCGGCATCGCCGCCGCCTTTGTTTACCAGATCAGCCGTGGTTAAACAAAAATCAGGTTGTAAGGAGTCGGCTCTTTTCAAAACACCTTTAAAAAAGGGTGAGCCTTTCGAATCACCAAAAACCAGAAAATGCATTTTTTTGATCGTCTTTCCATGCTGTTCGTTTAATAATTCCATTTTGGCAACGGGATTGTATGGGTTCTCGTTTGCCGAAACAATTGTTGTTTTCTTTTGTGTACCACAAGCACTTAAAAACAAAATAATAAATAGGGGCAGGTTCAGTTTTAAGATAATATTATTTCTCATACTACTGGTTTCAGAGTTTACTATTATTCTAAGTTACTTCCATTCTTTGGAGTTTGCACCATAAAAAAAGAGATTGCTTTTTTGAACAATCTCTTCTTATATAAATTGCTGAATATTTTACTGAACTATTAAGATCTTTGCGGAAGGTTCATTATTTCTTATTACCCTTACAACATAACTTCCTTTTGGTAGTTTCTGAGAAAGATTGATGGCGATCCTGTTACCTGTAATGGAAGGTCTTTCTGATTGATAAATAATTTTGCCCTGCATATCAGATAATGTAACGGATATTTTTTCATTGTTTGATAATGCCATCCAATTGTACATAAACGGTATTGCCATCATTAGGATTCGGGAATAATAAAAAGTCTTTGTTACTTCTTTTGATTGAACAAAACAGAACGAATAGCAGAATATTCTGATTTGCCATCGATATCTGTCCACTTCAGCCGATAGTATGAACGGCCTTGTAAGGGATCATTGTCATTGGTTGTATACACCTGAACAGTTGTACTGTTACCCTGACTTGGAACAACGACTAAGTTATTAAACAACACACCGTTTTGTGAACGTTCTACTGTAAAGAAACTATTGTTTTTTTCGCTTTCGGTAACCCATTTTACCAATACATAAGTCTCTTTATTGATAGCATCAAAAGATATTAATTGAATAGGAAGAGCAATTAAAGTTCCGCTAAATTGTGATTTGGCAAATCCATCACCACTTCCACCGCTATAAATAGCATCTAAAGAAAGACCATTTAAAAATGATTGCACCTGTGCATTAGTAAAACCATCGCCTTCGCCACCAGAAAAATATACGTCGGATGATAAGCCGCTGACAGAACCACTAAATGATTTTTTATCAAACCCATCACCACTGCCACCGTTATATAAAACAATGGCACCAATATCATTTAGAAAACCTCCATATTGCTTTTTATCAAATCCATCGCCGCTGCCACCTTTGTAAAGATCTGATATGTTAGTACCACTTAATGAAAAACTTGCTGCACTATTTACAAATCCATCACCGCTGCCCCCACTATAAAGTACTGCCAAATTTGTTCCATTAAGAATAAAGAAAGCAATTTTATTATCAACTCCATCGCCGCTTCCCCCCTGGTATAAAGGTATAATGCCACCAATTATTCCATTGAGGTTAGATTGAATAACTGACGATTTATCAACTCCATCACCCTTTCCACCATTGTATTGTGAAAGCACCTGTAATGAACAGCCAGCTATAAATAAAAGAATAAATAGTTTCTTCATTATTAAAGGTTTAATATTTAACTGTTCTAATTAGCTGTTCTTACCCCCCTTGCTGCACCTATTCTACTATTTATAATATCTGAAGCATAGCCGGAGCTTGTTCTATCAGCTAACCGAAGGATATCAGAACCATTAGCCCAACAACCACCCCTGAAACCACCTACCGTGACCCAAAAAGCCACATTCCCATCACCCGAAGAATTTAAAATGCCGTTCCCATGTAAACCGGTAAAGGCCCTGCCGCTTGGTAAACCTAAAGTAACCATACGTTCATATATATTTCCTGTCATTTCCATAATTCCATAATATGAACCACCCGTTTCTTCCCTATTTTTATTGATTGCACTAGCTGCAAAAGTTCCACATCTAATAGGTCCGCTAATGCTGCCATTTGTTGTTGTATATAAAGCATTCCCCGTGCCTATTCCTGAGTTTGAAATATTTTCAGTTGGTGAACCATCTGCCGTTAATGTATAAACATCTCCATGAATATTAGCGGTACCCCAGGCATAACCATCCGGTACTACGGGAAGAGGACCACGGCAAGCCTTTTCATATTCCAGTTCTGTCATTGGCCGCAGAGCAGCCCAATCTAAATAAGCATTTGCATCACTCCAGCTAACATAATTAACTGGGCGGTTAGGTGTGGTGGTAGTAGCGCTACCCGTGCCACTCCAGGCTACAGTATTACGAGCCACTTCAGCATCACTATTCTTATGATTTGCATCGGTTATATCCCTATTTAGCTTTTGTGCATCAGTCAATGTATTGAAAAATGAAACCCACTGATCCTGACTCGTTTCATATTTTTGGCAATAAAGTGCATTAAATCCTTTAGGGTATGCGGCAGGTACCGGGCCTAACCGATCTCCAGGGTTTTCGCCCACCATCGTACTGGCATAATACAAATTACCCGCTGAACCACCTATCGTAATAGCAGCTTCGGAAGTAATATTATAGGGGTTTATTGAAAATGGTGCAGCATAAAATTTTCCGATTTCTGATCCGCCACCACTT
The DNA here is from genome assembly GCA_963705465.1 of uncultured Chitinophagaceae bacterium. GTDB lineage: Bacteria > Bacteroidota > Bacteroidia > Chitinophagales > Chitinophagaceae > JJ008. The sequence continues at coordinate 162,443 of CAVPJN010000004.1, forward strand.
CCAACATAGAATGATGCCTGCGGAACATACACCATTTCAATAGCAAAAACCTGCACATCTACCAGGTCGTTATTTCCAACACCGTTGGTTCCATAGTTCCAACGAAGTTGTACATTCTGCCAGTTTACATTACCGCTGCCATCAGCTGAGCGATGAATGAATACACCTAATGCAATCGGTTGTCCATCATTGGCGCCCCGTACTGTAACACCAGATGGTACGGTATGGCCGTCATTCGTGCCATCGTTGTAATTAAGATAAGCATGTGACCAGGGGCCACTATTAACCCTGAATTTTATAAATACCCATGCAGCGTCCCAATTAGCAGGGCCTACCGAAATTCGCCAGGAGTTTTCCCAGCTCAGGTCAAATTTTACAAATGAATATTGCTGGGCCGTGTTTTGCCCGGTAATTGCAACATTATTTACCTGGATGTTGTTGGCTCTTATTGATGCAACAGTACTACTCAGGAATAATGTAATTAAGATTATTTTTTTCATATCAGAATGTTTTTAGTCAATCAATTTATTTAACGGCAAATAAGTTGAATTAAAAACAATACTGAAATTGAGTTAGGAAACGGTAGATTCTATTTATGCAACGGTAAAACTGAGTAATGTAATATATTAGTATTGTACATTTAAATCCTTTTCAGCCAACCACTGATGCTCATTCTGCTACGGTTACAAAGCATCACTTCATGTTCCAATTCATCACTTTTAAAGAACACAGCTGTTTTGGATTCGGGTTGGATCATTTCTACTGATGCATCCTGGTATAAACATAACTGACCGCCATCTGCTTCCTGCCAGTCATCGTTTAAGTAATTAATAAAGGAAAATTTTCTGTTGTTGTCTGATTTGAACTGATCTTTATGCCTTTTATAAAAACTGCCTTTCTCGTAAACAGCATAATGAAATTCATAACTGTTGATACCGGTATAGCAGGTACTGTTCAGGTGGCTGATAAATTGTTCAGCCAGCGCTAAAAACTCCTGTTCAAATACATTATTATTACTCTTATCCAGCCAGGTTATTTTATCGCCCCGCATTTTTTGATTACTATCTTTTAGTTTGGCATTGCCGATTCCGGCATAGGTCATTGTGTTGTCAGTCTGTAGTTGTCTGATGTTTTGCTGCAATCCTTTCGATAAACTTTCTGACATGAATGTTTTGTCAATACCAACTTTATTGGCGAGGTAGCTATCGATCAGGGTATCAAATTGATTTGTCATAATAAAGGGGAAAGGGGAGGGAAGATAGTTGTTTATTCCGCCTTTATTGAGTTTGCCGGAAAATCTCAAGCCTGGTAATAGATTTGTTTCACCCTTGCAGGACTTTCCTTAAAGCAAGAAAAAGGAACTGTGGTTTCTTCAGCAAGAAAATTATTTCGGCAACCTTTTACTATACCATGTAATTTGCTCTCTATGATTTGAAAATAGTCGTTTATGAAATATTTCAGCCAGCTCATCGGTTGTAATTCAGCAAGATTATTCATTTATCTTCTCTAATTTTGTAGCAAACTCGTTTAAAAAAACTGCTTTGTTGAAACAGGTCTGCAAAATCATTTAGGCGCTCATTTTTATGCAGATGATCTTTGCATTTACATTTCTGTTGATTGAAAATTTGTTTTCCTGAGGTAGTATCCTGATCCCTTATTCGCCCGATATTGCGATGAGGTTGCATTGATCAGCAATCCCGGGTAGCTTTTTGTGTGAAAGACAGGCTAAAATAATCTTGTAGTCGATATAAGCTCCTTTTTTCATTTTATTATATTTTAAAGGTTAATGTTTTTTATTAGTTGATCTCATTGATCCATTCTTCTACCAATGTCCTGGCTGGTACGATTACTTCTTTACCGGCACGAAATGCCATTTTCCAGTATCTGATTTATGTTCATATTCTGCATTCACAAATACTTTTTTCCCGTTTTTTGTTATTAGCTCCGCACTGAAATCAATATCCCTGGTTTCATTCATAAATCTTAGCAATTGTTGCTTTACATAGCGCATATGATTGGCTGGGTATGTAGTCTCCCATTTTTTCAGCTCCGCTTCATGCCCATTTTGATTGGATGCAAGTAATTGTTGATAATTCTTTGCATAGTTCAGGACCAGTTTATTGTTGGGGTCTTCGGCCTCCTGCAATTGCTTTTTACCATCTGCCAATACCTTTTCAAATATTGATTTTGAGCTGGCGTCTGCTTTTTTTACCGTTATTTCCAGATCCGCAACACTTTTACGGTATTGTTCAATCATATCCTTCCGCATCTCTTCCGGCGTTTGTACTTTGTATTGTTCAGGCTTATTGCTCTCTTTCAGCTTTTTATATTCATTAATAAATGCTTCTGTGCCTGTATATGTTTTTGATATACATCAACAGTTCTGTAATAATCGCTGAGCGGTTGCCAAGGACAATGTTCTTAATATTTTTTACACCGTCTGTATTCAGGTATCCCCCAAGTATGCTCCTGGTGATCTTTGCATTTGCTTCTGTTTTGGCAATGCCTAATTGTTTAAAAAGATCATCGTTCATTTTTTTTACTGTAAATGACAAAAGAAATACTGTTGCAATTGCAAGTATAAATGTTGCTGCGCCAATCTGTAGGATTAAAATTCGTTTTAGTGGGTTTGTTTTTTTCATAATAAATGGTTTAATGGTTAATTACTATTGATATTTAATTGTTCCTGATGATCAGATCAGGCAATCATTCTTCCTTCTGATATAGTTGCTTGTATGGATAACCAGCGATTCGAAGGCAATTCTTCTCCGGCTATTTTTAGTAATTCCTGAAATACAAATTCCGGTGCCGTATATTTTACTTGTTTCAACCATTCGGATATTTCAAGGTTACTTAGACCACGGATCATCCATCTGCTGTATGCAGTCATCGTTTCAGGCGAAGTTTTTGCAATAATTTGCTGAGTGATACCATGTAACTCATCATCGCTATAATATCTCCATAAAATTTTATTTAGGATATTTTCTTCTTTGGCCATGTGCTCGAGGTTGAAGACCATAAATTTTATGAACGCTGCGTTAATTGTAACCCCGGTATTTACTTTATCGGACTGCGTACTTGCATATTTATAAACCTGTTGTAATTCTTCAAGTTTTAATCCGAGAGCTTTGTCAGTTATATGTTCCTGTTCAAAAGCATCAACTACAGACGGCTCGAATTGAGCGATAGCTGGAAATACCAGGCTGTCTTCCGTATCTGCATGTTTTTCAAATAAATCTATTGTTACGGCTAGCTCATTAAGGGAAGTTGTAGCTTGTTCCGGGTTATTATAATCTGTTTGCTGTAATAATAATGCTGTTTCATAAAGCATTGTCCTTAATCCTTTATGAATTTGTTTGAAAATATTATACCGATACATGCTAAAAGATTTAATGATTATAAATATTTCAACAAATGTCTATTGGATTTTTAATGTGTTAAAGTCACAGATGAATGAAATGAGTAAATAAATGGATGGAATGTAATTATAGTACCCATGAATGGATGGAGAGATTATGCAGCAGCATTTATTTCCTCTCTTGCGGGTATCCCCCTATATAAAAATTGCTTTTGCAGTTTTTCCCTAAAGTATAGCAGCGATATTTAAAGGCATGTTATTTGCAAGCGGATCAGGGAAATATTATTTCAAAACGTTGAATACAGTTTCATCCAACCTGGATCTGGCTTCCTGCCATTTTGGGGTTGTATCGTCTTCCCAAACCAGCGTTTTATATTGCGTTGAAAGTTTCCGGATCTTAGACATGGCTTTTTTATGTATTCCTGTATTTCGAAATGAAAGCATGGTATCCCTGCTTTCCCATACTGTAAGTGTATAACCGATTTTCCATCCTTTATTACTTGAGGAGGCATAAACAATTCCAGCAGAATTTTTTGCTTGTTTCATTGAACGGGCAGAAATGAAAGCAAATTCAAAAAAATGCCAGAAGTTGCGTACATGTAATTCAGTGGCAACAATAATCATAGAATTTATTTCCTAATAAATTTGCAATTCTTTTAAAAGATAAAACCTAATTTACTATAACTTTCCGGAAGTAGTAATTGTTCTATAAAATAAGATGCCATTTATTTTATTTATCAGTTGCCAGAGTAATCACTTTTGCTAATCTAAGTACAACATTAATGGTCAATGCGAAGTGAGAGGCCGGTTTTGGACCTTGGCCAGCCCACCATTTTATAGGAAGGGCTACTAGCTTAGTACAGGTTATGTCAATAGTTCCTATGTATGGGGTTCCTTTTTCCCCGGAGAACAGGCAGTAAATAATAAAATACCAAAATGTATATTATTTAGCCAACCTTTTGCTATACCATGTTATTTGCCCACGGTGATTGGCAAAATGTTCAGTTACATGAAACCATTTGCAGTAGTTATTCCAGTCCCAGTCTTTTGATTCGCCCGAAAGCAGCCAATCGTCATTTCTTTTTTTCATTTCCAGTTTTGTTTTAGCTCTTGCTTCATTCATGGCATCGGCATAGTAACTAAAATTATTTCCTTTGATCTTTTCCTGGGCATTTTCTCCCAGGTCCATGGCAATGCCCCATTTCTTTTTATTTTCTTTGGTAAAATCGCCGAGGTTATCAAAAGTGATATCCTGGTAAATGACTTCTGTAGCCGCCACATGCATCATTAATGCGCCGATTGAATTGGAATCTTTATCATGCATATAATCTAATTGTTCTACCGACAGATTTTTGGTAACGTTGATAACAGAATTACTGATCCATTCCAACATGGATATAAGAGTGCCGATTTGAGGCGTATAGCCTTCCATCGGTCCTATGTGATTGATGTTATCTTTTGGAACAAATGATTTGGCATTGCTTTGCCCCGGTAGAAATAATGCACCGGCAGTCAGTGTAGAAATGCCAAATACATTCATAAAATCCACGGCGGTTGAAATTTTTATTTTCCATAACTAAGATTTGTATTACTTAAAGTTATTTATTACAACATAATAAAGCAAGTTAATTTATTAGGGTACAACAATTTTATTCCAATATTTTTACAAGGTGAATGATATGCTACAAAACCCTGTTTATAATGCCTTGCTAACTGGCGACAGCCATCTTAGTCTTGGAAACGAAAATGTTAAATACTTTGATCCTGCCGTTTCTCCTTTTGTTGGTTTTAAGGATGGTAATTCAAAAAGTTTTGATGATTTGTATGATATGTTACCGACTGACCGCAAAATTTTGTTTGCAAGTCCTTTACCCATTAACCAACCGAATGGCTGGCAACTGCAACATGAAATAAAAGGATTGCAATTGCGTATACGAAAAAGGCAATGCTATTAAAAATGAATTCGCCAATATACTCCCTTTATCAAAATCACATGTTGAAGAAATGGTACAGCTGGCCCGGCTTACCAAACCAGGTCCTTTTGATACCCGAACTATTGAGTTCGGTTGGTACCACGGCATTTTTGAAAACAATAAGCTCGTTGCAATGACCGGGCAACGGTTGCATGTTGCCAACAATACAGAGATCAGCGCTGTGTGTACCCATCCTGAACATACTGGTAAAGGGTATGCTTATGCATTAATGCTCCATCAATTGCAAATCATACTGGAACATGAGCAAGTGCCTTTTCTGCATGTAAGGGAAGATAACCTGAGGGCAATTGCCCTCTATGAACGGCTTGGCTTCAACGTTTCCCGATCTATGAATTTCTACTTCATGCGGAAAATATAAATGTTATTTCAGGAATGAGTGGTTCTGGATTTTTTAAAAATTGGTTTAAAAAACATCAAGTATAGCATACTCCGTTTCATTAAATTTAAAGGTGTCGCCTTTTAGTTTGTTCTCCATGGCCGTATAAATAGGAGCTCTGTTAGAAATTCCGATGAAAGTTGTTCCATCTATCTCTATTTTATCTAAAGGAATGGAAATGTAAAAATTTAGTTTATCGGTCAATACCACAGCTCCGGGCTTTATTTTGGAATGGGTAATGGATGGATCTAAAGATTGCAGGTGCGTCATTTCATTTCGGGAAAAAGTAAGCTCTTTCTCGTAGTTTCTTAACAAATCCAGATTTCCAGCTGTTCGTTCTTCGGTTTGGCTTGCAGAATGTTCGTGTGCATTTACATCAGCTTTTAAAGAATTCACTCTGCTCTCAAAATTCTCAACCTCTTCTTTTTGTTGCAGAATACAGGCCGCATATAGTTTACGTTTGTCCATTTTTCCTTTTTTTAATTTAAAGTGTCTACTAAATATAAAGGATTTTTTGCCAAGGTTGGTTTTAGTTGCTCTTTTTGAGAGATTAACTCCTTTTTATATAGAAAAATTAATCTAATTATCTGGTCTACAACAATCTTCTTTACAAATCGTTGCCCATCTGTTAATGTAACATGCATAAAGAATATTCCTTGTTCCTCAACACCAACAGCATAAGTCGTATTATTTTTTACATCATTCATAAATAGTGAAGTGATTAACTGGCCTGTGGTATTTGTAATAGAAATACTTAGTCCTGTATTATCAGCTAGTCCTTGTAACTTATAACTAATTACGCCGTTTGTTGTCGGATTGGTAAGGATTGTCAAACCCGAATTTTTATTTAGCTGTATCTGCCGGATGGCAGAATAGGCGGTATGATCGTCAATGTCCACAATGCTTAGCCTGTAATAATTCTTTCCGGCAAGAGGGGATGGGTCTGTAAGGAATAAGAACTTTGTTGATTTGCTGTAACAGCACCAATTGTTATAAAGTTGATGCCATCATCAGATCTTTCTACTTCGTATTCAGCTACATTTATCTCTTCTGGAACTGGTCGATTGCAAACTGACTTCTTTGTGATTATTTAATAGCTGTGCCGTAAAGGAAGTGATCTTTACAGGCAGTACTGAACCGTCGCCTCCAATTGAGAACTGACTGAAACTAGTATTGCTAAATCCTGTAGAATAAAGTAACTGTGCCTACGCCACTTGAGTTGGTAACTACATCTGCATTATCAATTGCCGATCCCCAACTGGCACCATCTGCATTGGATAAACGTTTGTACAATTTTAAAGTAGAAGGTGTTGAAACCATTGCATTGCTGGTACCATTTATACTATTAAATTTTAAACTGGTGAGTGCTGTAAATGTGCTATTCGTTCCATAATTTCTGATCACATAGTATGCTTTTGGATTTAAAGGTAAAACATAAGGTGAAGCTAACTGGTCAGATTGGTTATTGATCCTTGTAACAACGATGTCTCCATTTGGATATACACTACTTCCACCTGTAGGAAATCTTATTTCTACTCCTGGGTTTGTTAAGCTTTTTATTCCGCTGGAAGTACAATTAATTATCTGATATGTACCACCGCCAACTGGTGCCGTTGATATGGCTGTTTTATCCGCACCACCCGCAAGGCTGGCATGTTTCTACCCGCTTTGTCGTAAGCAGGTGGGCTGCACCTTCATTAAATTGATAGTAAGACACCAAACTCTTATCTACCCCGGGCAAACTGCCGGTATTCGGGTTATTTTTGGTCAGGTTCATTAGATCTTTGTATTTCGGCGGTTGACAATGATCGGTTATAGATACACACTTCATCTATTAATCCCTTGAAAGTTCTGTTTGTATACCGGTCTATGCCAATTAAAAATACCGGATCAAAGAGAGTGGCTGTATGTGTAGCGGTTCTGGTTGCTCCTACACCATTTAAATATAATGTGGCATCGGTGGGTGTAACAACAAGTGCCACATGCGACCAGACACCTGTAGGAATGGTTAACCCTGAGTTATAATTATATGAACCTCCCTCATCTCTCCAGGTATAACCTAATGTTCCTGTTTGGTAATAAGCTAACCCAGTAGCACCGGCATTGCTACTGAAAATAAGTCCGGTATAACTGCTTTGTACGCCATTTGGTTTTATCCAACAGCATAGTGTAAGCGTATTGGTTGTTATATTTAAGGCACTTGCTTGCTGTGCATAGTCTCCGTCATTTGTAAGCGTTAGTACTTTACCAGCTACCGTATCAACAGCACAATCTGCGCCATCCACTTCTATAAAGTTGTTAAGTGTCTGAGAACTGGTTCCAAATGCATCTGTAACAGTCAGCGATACATTATAAAAGCCATTGGGTGCACCCGCATAAGAAACAACCGGGTTCTCGGCTGATGATGTAGAAGGTGTGCCACCAGGAAAACTCCAGGCCCATGTAGCGGAAGCATTGCGTACAGTAGAGTAGTCTTTAAACTGCACCTGATCAAATGATGAGCATACTACTTTTTTTCTATTGGCCGAAATCTGTGCTTTGGGTGGTGATGTTTCATAAAGATTATGCTCCCAGGCACCACGGGAAGTGCCAATTCTTAATTTGCCAAGATTATAATTGATAAACATAAACCGGACTTCAGTTGCGGGTAATCCTGTTCCTAATAAAACCCAGTCAGGCATTGTATTGTTTCTGTAATAAATTCCACTTTTATTACCAATATACACACCACCATCAGATCCTCTTTGAAAAATTATTTTTGTATTGGGGTTAGAAGTTAGGATAGGAGTTGTAAGATTCGTCCAACCTGTTCCACCGTTTGTTGTTTTTAAAACTTTACAGGTGGATTGTACGCCGCTATAGGTTATCCATACCTGGTTGGATCAACATCACTTACGGCAATGTCAGAGATATTTGTATAGCCACTGCTTTCTCCGGATGTAGGAGTGATGTTTGTCCAGTTTAATCCGCCGTCAATTGTTTTCCAGACTTTATGTGCACTATAGCCTACAACAACATACATTACATCAGGATTCGTCATACATATTTTTTCTCTGAATACCTGAGATAAAAATGTCTTTACGATACTGATGGATGCCCCATTATCATCTGTTCTGATCAACGAGTTTTTCCAGGTAGCAAGGTTTGGGTTGCCAGTTGGATATTGGCCTGCATGATGTGTAATTAGTGAATAATATAGGTTGGGATGAAACTCCATGATATCGAAGTAGGAATAGATACCACCAGCATCCAGCATATTCGATTCATTGATCAATGTATGTGTGCCGGTGCGGAAATAGCGATAGTTGCTATATCCCTGACTATAAATATAACGGTCATCCAAAGGGTTGACATCTGTGTTTCCCTGATCGGCACCGGTACCATTATACCATTCAAAACCTGACCCGTTTTCTTTGATCATCACAGGTCCGTGGTTATTCCCGGATGCAACAAGGTCTGATTTAAAAGCAGCACCAAATCCCCACAGCTCATGATTACTAATACTGTTTGTAAGCGTAGTAATAGTAGTGCCATTGTTTATTGTAACGGCTGCTTCACCATCCGATCCAATAAGAATTTTGCCATTCACCATATCAATAGATCTAAGATCACTATGAGTGGTTCCTGATGATTGAGTGAAATTTACTCCATTATCAGAAGAATAGAATATTGTATTGGGCAGATACGTGCCATAAACAATTTTATTTTCTGTTGTTCTGTCCATGGATATATCACCATGATGTAATTCAGTTGTGGTAGATCCTCCGGGCGGCATATTCACTCTTTTTAAAACTTCAGCCCCTGTTGTATTATTAAGTTTGTAAAGATGAACTGAACCATGTGCATAAGCTGAAGAACCAGAGCCAATAGCAACATAAATTTGTGATAAATTATCAGAAGGTAATAATAGTTTTGCCCAACCTACTGTCTGTCCATTGGCAGTGGGGTCGGTTCAAAGTAATAGTTGTAATTGCTGAAAAACTTGCACCTGCATCAGCAGACCGATACACTACAACCTGATTTGTATTTGATGAAACAGAATAGCTTAAAAAATACACTACGCTGGTGTTAGTTGTACTCCAGTCCAGCATTTCGCTATGAATGCTGCAATCCCATATAGAGTAATTAGGTAGCCCGGAAATTATTGTTGACTAGGTGCTGCCACCATCTGTCGTTCTGTAAATTTTATCTCCCCATCTTGCAATTACAATATTTGCATTGGTTGGTGATACAGCAATATCATATGCCGTTCCTGAATAAGTTGCTGATGTCATTGACGTATTACTCCAGGTAGCACCCCCATCAGTAGATTTAATAACTCTTGATGTAGACATTGCGTATACCGTTGTTGGTGTTCCGATACAAACATCGATGTCATTATAAATCTGATCGGGCATATTGGCATCTGTTAATGTCCAATTAGTGCCGCCATCTGTTGTCATCCACAATCCGCCGGTAAGAAAGCCAACAAACATTTTATTGGTATTAGTAGGGTCTATCCGGTTTTATAAACATAACCGCCATGGTTACCTGAACCTGGAGTATCCCGTGGTGGCACTATTCACCGGTCCGATCATGGTCCAGCTACCAATGGTACGGGTTGTGGCGGTTACGGCAAGATGGATTATTGATGCTGTTATTAGTATACTTTGCATCATCAAATGCTGGCTCGTCTTGCACAAAACCATTTTTATCAAGATAAAATATCTTCTGACTTAATCCAGCTTTCTCCAATGGCACGGGGCTTGCTTTTTTCCCAACGATGAGTCCCGAAATATCGGTCGTATTCTTTTTTAATTTCAAAATAATTGGCATTGGGCTGGTTCATTTCTGGAACCAGGCTCTGACTCTTATGTTTTATTTCATAAGACAGATCTTCATACCCGTCTTCATTGGTGGAATGTGATTCCTTATTAGCTTGTTGTCTGACCTGGAAATGTTTTGTGCCTGAATAGTGATAGCACTTAAGAGGGCTGCGAAAGTAGCACTTTCTGGTTTCGTCATAGGCTTTCCAGATATTGAATAATAAACGCCTTTCAACGTCTATTATTTTAATAAATAATTAGATATATAAAAAATAAAAATGTATTTAACGAATACTGTAGTTGATATGGCAAAAATATACTATGCTTTTTTAAAAGAATACGTAATTCTACGAACTACTTTTACCCTATTTTTTTAAAAAAATTAAATAGTAGGGGTATATAAATATTATTAAATAGAATGATTCTTATTTTTATGTTTCATTCACATTGATATAAGTAAATAAAAATTATTTTAAATTTTTGTGAAGGAATAACTAACCATTAGGTTTTAGAAAATATCCAATAATCCTTAGAATGACAATAAAAGTTAGTATAAACTTTTTAATTGAATACTTATATCAGAGTCAAAAGAAACTGATCAGGTTGTTTAATTCTTTGCGAATAAATTTCATCATTTTATTTACTTTATTCTTTTATTCCAGCTTCTGCGTAAAGGCTCGCAGCAAAGTTTGTATGTGGCTACTGGTGGCACTTTGTATACTCATTCCGGCGCACAAATGGGCGTATTTGGAAATATTATAAATGATGCCACGGGTGGTTTAAATCACAATAGTGCGGGCACTGTTTATATATTTAGAAGTGCCGCAACAGGTGTTGGTAATAGCCGTATTTATGATGGACCTTCTGCACCTGCATATACAGGCAACTACAACAGTGGAGGGGCATACACCCGGTTTTATAATCTTGTAACGGATAATAGCATTGGCACGAATACTGCCAGTGGGACAATAATTAATACCACTAGTGGAGCAGGGCAAGTTCAGATTGAACAGGAAATAAGAATTACCAATCAACATACATTTACGAATGGGATCGTCTGGACACCGAGAGGCGATTGGCGACATGCATTTGTTCACTATGATGCTAACGGAGCTACTTACACTGGCAACACGAATGCAAGGCATATCGATGGATATGCTGCTAAAACCGGTAGCAGTAATTTTGATTTTCCGATAGGAGATGGTCTTCGTCAACGGATCAGTGGCTTATCAGGCCCTGCATCAGGCGTTTTTAAAAGCGCATATTTTAATCGGAATCCAAAGTTGGGGACAACTGGTATCAGCGGCTTCTCTGCAGCAGCTACTCCATTAAGAGGAAACTTAGCACGGGTATCCAGTTATGAGTTCTGGGATATTGACGGTACAGCTGCTTCGCAATTCAAATTGACAGCCTTAAATTCTGTAGCCGGGTATAGCGAATGGGCTACTGACTTTGCTACTTTTACTGCTGCGGATGTTGTAACTGCAGCATGGGATCAGGTATGGGAGAATTTAAATATCAATACGCCTCCGGCTTCTTTTGCTGTTGATGGTCCTTTTATAACTTCGGCATCTCCAACTAATCCTGATATGGGAAATAGTTTTGGAACCGGCAGCCCTTTTAGTGCTTATACCTGGGGCGTTACCATTTACGGGATACCTTTAAAAATTAAGTTGAATAATTTTTATGCGAACGCAAACGGATGTGCAGCAGTTATTGCATGGAACTCATCCAATGAAGAAAAAGCAGAACGGTTTGAAGTAGAACAAAGTTTAAATGGAGTCTACTTTAATAAAATGGCAGAAGTAAATGCAAAAGGTGGTGCAGCAGAAAATAATTATGCAATTACCATAAATCAAACCGAAGCAGTAAGTTATTATCGTCTTAAAATGATGGAGAAAGATGGCTTGTTTAGTTATAGCCCGGTTAAGCAAGTAAAAGTGAATTGTTCTTCAACAGAAACTTATCTGAATGTATATCCAAATCCTGTTACAAACGGAATGGCAACATTGAATTTTAAGTTGCAGTATTCCGGTCAGACGCAAATACAAATTGTAAATGCAGCTGGTCAGCAGGTGTTATCAAAATATATAAATATAGAATCGGGTATCAACAATATTGTGCCGGTTCAATTAAATAACCAGGCTAAAGGAATTTATCTCATACAGTTAGTTTCCACTGAAGGAAAATCACTTGCTTGAGACGCAAAAAATTGTCATCCAATAATATCCAGATTATGAGAATCAGTTTAATATCCGCAACCATTTTATTACTTAGTTTATTTAGCATTAAAAGCGAGGCGCAGATCAAGATCGGTAATAACCCAACAACTATCGGAACTTCCTCTTTACTTGAATTAGAATCAACTAATAAAGGAATGGTATTCCCCCGAATGACCGGGGCACAAATGAATGCTATACCGTCACCAGTAAGCGGTATGTTTGTTTTCAATACAGACTCTTTGTGCATATGTCAGTACAATGGTACTGCATGGAGAAGCTTATGTGGTTCAACTATAGGTTCAACTGATCCGGATTGGCATATTACAGGAAATACGGGTACTACTGCTTCGACAGCAGCTATCAACAGCACCGTTAATAATAATTTTATTGGCACAAAAGATGCTAAGGATTTTGTTTTTGCAACCAGTAATTTAGAAAGAATGCGTATTGCCAGTGGAGGCAATATTGGGCTTGGTGTTTTGGCTCCTTCAGAAGCATTAAGTTTTAATGGAGATGCGACAAGACGTATTATTATGGAACGAAATTTAGTTGCAAATACAGCCGGTAATACTTTTATGTTAAGATCAGGTGGAGCAACTGTTGGGGCAACTGATAAAAATGGCGGAACATTATATTTAATTTCGGGAACATCAACTGGTACAGGATCTTCAAATATCGGGTTTGTAACAGCTGCAGGGGGCGTTGCCGGAACAGGTGACAATCCACTTACTCAGAAAATGGTGGTGCTTGGCAATGGTAATGTGGGTATAGGAACTGGTAACCCATATGCTAATTTAAGTGTAACAAGATCATCAGCAGCTCCACCTGCTTCTTCAGGTACCGCAACTACAGCCATCGGCCGGTTTGAGGCACAGAATAATGTGTTAGATATTGGTGCCTATTCCGCCGCACCATATGGCAATTGGATTCAAACGTCAGCTGCCAGTGACTTGTCATTTAAATCACCTTTAGCATTAAATCCTAATGGTGGCTATATAGGAATTGGAACAGCTGCGCCAACGAATCGTCTTGAAATAGTAAATAATGCCGGATCCAGCGGAGCAGATGATGATATTGCAATAAAAAGTTATGGCAGTACATTAAATCCTGAATTGATTTTTCAAACTGCTGCCGGTACAGAGGCTTCACCATTAAATATATCTAACGGAACAGAACTTGGAAGTATTACCTGGTGGGGACAGACAAACAGCAGTGCTTCAGTATTAAGTAAAATTAGAAGTACTTTAACGGGCAATGGTACAAACGCAAAAAGCGATATGAGGTTTACTACTTCAGGGGTTGAACATTTGAGGATAGATTCAATTGGAAAAACTATGCTGGCCATCAATACAACCACCTATGCACCAAAAACCAGTTTTCATATGTATGGAGATGGCACCGGCGGATTTGCACTCGAAGGCACTACTGGAAACATTAACCCAAGTGAAGGGCCCGAAATTGGATTTTCCAGAGGGGGATTTACACAAGGTGTTGGCGCTGCAATTCAATTTATTGATTATGATGCATTTTCCGGAGGTCTTGCTTTTTTAGTTCATAAAGGAACCCGAAATGGTGCTACAGGTGCATTTGCAGATAACTGGCCACTTGATGTAATACAAGCAATGACAATTGAAAACAATGGAAAAGTAGGAATTGGAACGGGAGACCCTAAATCATTATTACATGTAAATGGCGGATTGATACTAAATGATTTAAATGCTGTTACAATTACTTCAGATAACCAGTTAGTAACAGTTGGCGATGCCAGTTATTTACGTTTGACATCTAACAATGGTACAGCAGCCAATAGAACTATAACGTTAAGCGATGGCCTTGGAATTGGCCAGATACTTTTTATAGAAAATGCCGGAGCGAGTAACAGTTTTGAAGTAGCAGATAATGCAGCGACTAATAATACAAATACATCGGCGGTCAGAGCAATGGGGCCAGGCGATGTTATTCAGTTGATATGGAATGGTACTGACTGGCTGGAAGTTAGTTTTGCCAATAACTAATTCAATTAATAAATAGTAAATAGTGAAACCCTTTCCAATACGGAAAGGGTTTTTGTTTGAGAATATAGTATACTTTGCATTATAGAAAAGGACACTTAAATTATCTCATTGTTGTAATTTCAATCAGTTGTAGATTAGATTGTATTGCCGTTTTGGGATGTAGAAAATATTGCCGTGTATGATATCTGTTGAAGATCGGTAATGGGAAAATATAATTAATGACAGAGGCAGTAAAACTTAATATTATCAAAATTATCCATACGGTTATCTGGATATTCTTTAATGTTGTTATCTATATATCTGTATTATGCTGCTATCACCAATAATATTTCTAAATGGGTGTGGATCGGAATTGGTTTGGTATATTGGAAGGGATAGTGCTCCTGATCTTTAAAAGAATATGCCCGGTTACCATTCTTGCCCGAAAGTATTCGACTTCCTCAAAAGATAATTTTGATATTTTTCTTCCTAACTGGTTGGCAAGAAATAATAAATTAATTTATACTTCTTTATTTGTAATTGTATTACTACTGATCACTTATAGAATGCTATCGGGGGGCGAATAAAATAGTCTGCATAATAAATTAACTGACAGATTTAATCTTTTAATATTTTAACCATGATATTTTTAAAGTAAACTTTACTTTTTGGATCGTGGCCTTGCAAAGCGAATGTACCGCTGGAAAGTTTACGTAGCGAGTCGCCACCATTTGCGTTGCAACATTATCAGGTTCTTTATAGTCTACCACAATTCTATCATTTATTTTTATTATGATTCTTTTGCCCAGTACTTTAATGTATTCGATATACCATTCGTTATCTTTTACATATACCTCTTTAACATCTGTATTCCATATAAACTTCCTGTTCTTCGC
This sequence comes from uncultured Chitinophagaceae bacterium, assembly GCA_963705465.1. Classification (GTDB taxonomy): domain Bacteria; phylum Bacteroidota; class Bacteroidia; order Chitinophagales; family Chitinophagaceae; genus JJ008. The sequence continues at coordinate 178,088 of CAVPJN010000004.1, forward strand.
CAGTCAGATTGCGAATTATTTACCTGTGCTTCATATCCGTTGGCAGGCCATCCTTCCTGTTGGTAATGGGTATGGAAATAGATGCCTGAATTAGATCCGGGGGTGGTCATTACGCTGGCTTTGAATTCAAAATTTTTAAAATCATGATTGCTGATTTCTCCGTTGTAGAATAGATGTGCAACAGGTCCGTTTACAACGATCATTCCGTTTTCTACTTTAAATGTTGCAGCGTTCTTACCTACTTTCCAATTGTTCAGCGTCTTTCCATCAAATAATGATTGCCAGTCATTTTTTTTATCAATTGTTTTGAAGGAGGTTGAAAGAAGGAGGAAAAGAAAAGTGAAAAAGAGAATCGAATAGTTTCTTATTTTGTTGACCATAAAATTGCTTGTTACCAATGTTATTACCGGATTAAAGTGGTACTCCCTTTTCTAAAATGTGTTTTGCCATCTACACCAATACCTTCTGCCATCCAGATTAACACTTGTGTAGCTTGCTGAACGCCTTTTACATTTCCATTCCAACCGCTGCCATCATTTTTCGATTCATATAAGAGTTGCCCCCAACGATTAAAGATCCGGAAATACCTTAGTTCTTTTATTCCTCTTAATGCCGGTCGCAGAAAATCATTAAGCCCATCATTGTTTGGGGTAAAAGCGGTGGGAACGAAAATTTCAATCGATGGTATTATCTCTACCATTTGTCTGTCAATAGTAATACACCCTGAAATGGTTTTTATTTCAATGAGTATGATTGATTGGTAGTGCTGGTAAATATCGGGCGAAAACCCGGAGGGGTCATCTAAATGAACCGGTGGACTCCACAAAGCTATTGCTCCAATAGGCCTTGCTTGCAGTTGGAGCGGTAATCCAGTAACAGCATATTGCAATGGATAGTTGATGCCATGCTTTGCTTTTTCAACAATAACTTCTTTTGGAGAAGACGCCAGCCTGCATCCATTACTCGTACTAAGCAACGCATGATAAAAACCTGAATTAAATACACGGTAGGAGGGTTGGTTGGCACCGGGTATCGCTACATTGTCTTTGAACCATTGTATACTGGAAGCCGGATTCACTTTTAGAATACAACTATCACCAAATCCTTCACAGAATAAAAGCTTGCCTATTACCTGCACTGTTGTGTCAACGGAAGCTTGCGTTACTACAATGTCATCTGTTTCAGCACAACCTCCTCCGAGGGTTTTTACCGTAAGAGTGTAAGTGGTGGTTGAAGATGGATTTGCAAAAGGATTTGAGATTGCAAGGGATTACTTAACCCGTTTGCAGGACTCCAACGTATAGTTAGACCAGGCTTTGGTTTGGCACCAATCTGTACGGGAGTATTATTGCAGGAAATAATATCATTACCCGCATCTGCAACAGTAGTTAAAGTGTCTATTAAAACGGCATACAATGTATCCAGGCATCCATAGCCATTATAAGGAGTCATTTCGACAGCGATACGGGTGCCGGCAGGTGGGGGTGGAATTAATGTAAGAACTTGCTCATTGCCAAGTATTTGTGTAAATGATTCATTGATACCATATGATACTTTTGGTATCCAAAAGGTGCTGTTACTACAATTTCCGTATCATCAGGACAATAAGGTAGCTCCCACAAATTCTCCACTGCATTCAGCATTTACATCAATATAAGCATATCCAAAATGTCTTCTGAAAGTACAATCAGCCGTTTTAAAAAAAAGACGTATTGTTTTTCCAGCAAGTCCATCTAAATTGATGGAGACAGCTGTCCAGTCTTTATACCAGATGGGTGCATTGCTAACTGATAATCGGGGATTCCATAAATCCGGGAAGACCGGATCCATTTGGGACAAATGCAAAAGAGGAACAGTCAATAATTGAATTGTCCGTTACATTCGTAATTTCAATTTCCATTCTTGGTTGCTGGTATAATTCATGTCCGGGATCTTCAAAAACCACTGCATAATTGTAAATAAGTGAGTATTGATTTTGATTAGCAGGAATTGTAAATTCATAAGAAATACCTTCTGCTTCAGTTCCCGGTAGATCATTACCTAATCTGATGGACTGACCGCTGCCATTTGGACAATTAACAGGAAAGCCTCCATAAAAATCAAGTTCTCCCGGGTAGGTTATGGTGTACATGCTATGTCTGCCGCCCACGGGCCGCTTTGATTTAAGGTGAGCACATTCTGCACCATTGATGGCTGCTGTATAGCCAGTATAGCAGGTCCAGCCATTAAAAGTTCCGGTTTCAAAATCTATATTCGGAGGACAAATTTGAGCACTTCAGGGTACTTAACATAAAGGCATAATAGTAGCGTAAATGATTTTATCAGTATACAAGTCTTTGCATTTTTGTATATCCGCTTGCTACTTTTCACCCCCCTGTTTTGTTTAGTCTATAAAGTTAAAGTATCGGTTACAAACCAGATAAAATTGTTTTGGCATTGGTTGTTTGACTTAAGGCCCTGGATTTTACACACTTTATACGACCACTTAATTAATTTCTTCCTGTCGATTCAGTTCAATTTTAATGTCATACTAAGTATAAACTTACCGCTGGTAATTTAATCTTCATTTTACTTTCTACTATTTAGTTAATTAGATGAATCAAAATCATTTAATCATGAGAATTATCTATTCCTTATTGCTCTTGTTGTTCCCAATCCTTGTATTTAGCCAGGATAAGTTTGAATCATCCAGCGAGCAACCTTTTGGTGCACCTAACCCGGATGCACCTAATGAGATCAATGATTTTAAACCAATGATCGGATTATGTGATTGCAATTCAGAAACAAGAAAGCCAGATGGAAGCTGGGCAGCAGCGATTCCTATGACCTGGAAATTTAAATACATTATGAATGGCATGGCCATCCAGGACGAAACGTTAAAAAGTGATGGAGTACATTCCGGAAGTATCCGTCAGTACAATCCGGATAGTGCAAAATGGTTTGTTCATTATTATACAACAGCTGCTGTTGCGCCAGTCCTACCTGTATGGACAGGCACAAAAAAGGGTGACAGGATAATCTTATATAAAGAGCAGAAAGCACCTAATGGCATGGAAGGTTATTATCGGCTGAGTTTTTATGATATGACAGATAAAGGATATAAATGGATCGGAGAATGGGTCAATAAAGATGAATCAATCATATACCCAACCTGGAAGATCGATTGTAAGAAAAAAAATAAGTAGGCAATTAGGATTTCGAGTGTATAACGAAATTTATTTGACTGATAAATCATCTTTTTCAAATGGACCTTTAAAAGCAGATGTATCGATAGGAAAATGTCTGGTATAAATATTCGTTTGTTGAAAAACTGATTTTAGCCAGGTGGCAGTTTTTGCAAATGACTTTCCATCATTCGCATCAAAATCATTAAGTATTAATCCATTTGCTTCTTTCATCATTGCCTGCGGATCGTCCAGATAGTAATACAATACAGAAAGATTGTAAAAGCTTCCATAGCGGATCTTTCTGTCATGGCGTTTGGATGAAGAATAATCTTTTTTTATTTTTTCAAAATAGTCAATAACAGGTTGTAACTGTTCTTTTACGCCAATAAGTGGGGTAGAGGCATTCATGCTGAATAATACCTCATTCATCTGACTAAAGGCATTTCTCCAGGCTTTGTATTCCGGATGTTTTTTGCTGTCGATGATCCACATAAAATCGTTGGCAGTAGCTTCATTAAAACCAAAGTATTCAGTAGTTTTTCTGCTCAGATAATTCATGGCTCTGTTTACACAATTCTCATAAAGGTCTTTCGTAACGGAGAGTGCATTAATGGCAAAGTATCCTTCTGCTAATGCTCGTATCGTAAATTCAGGGCTACGATAAGTTTGTTTATAAGTTCGGCTGGCTAATTGCTCTTCTAAAAGATGCATGCCTTTATAATCAGTTAAGTCAGCATTGGCTTCAAATGAATAGATTACTTCCTGATAGTAGTAGGTTTTTTTTCCTGTGATTTTTCCGTTTTTATCTTTTATGTCCACCGACCTTTCTTTCACAGAAACTGATTCGGGTAATAGATCTCCCAATTTGATTTTGATTGCTACGTGGCCGTTTGTTGTTAATTTTTTCCATCCTTCTATTTGTACAGATTTCTCCGGAGCGATATTTTGTAAAAAAGACTGCATTAATTTGGTACTTTCTATTTCCACATTATAGGTGCGGTAAGTACTGTCTATCTTTTTTTCCGGAAGCGAACGCAATTGTACGGTGAATTTGTACTTATCAAGATCCACTGATTTTTGAGCTATAAGGGATAAAGGCATTAAAAACAGGGCAAAAAAGTATAGTTTTTTCACAGTTTGGATTTTACTTTATAATAACGCCTTTTCCGGGATTTATTTTTTGAAATTTTGCCCGATATAAAATAATTCAAATAGATAATTTGGGTAAAATTTAATATAGATAGTGGTTTATCCGTAGACCTTTAATATTTTCACCGGAATGCTGCAATTCTTTCTTATTTTAACGGCTAAAGTATTGGTTAACATATCAAGTAGCAGTAACAGGTTTATCAAAATAAATATATGGCAATGGTGGTGAATGATGAGTATGGGATGTTTTCATTTTTTGAAATGACGCCTGATCTGGTTTGTATAGCGAATAAGGAAGGTTATTTCAAAAAGGTAAACCCCGCAGCTATCCAAAAACTTGGGTATTCTGAAGCAGGAGTTGTTAGCAACACCAATCTTTGCCTTTTTGCATCCTGAGGATGTTGAGTATACTCAAACAAAAGAGGCGGTTTAATAGAAGGAAAAGCGCTTATAAATTTTCAAAACAGGTACATCACTAAAAATGGCGATGTTTTATGGTTGGAATGGACTTCTATTTACCTGCAGGATAAAGAAGTTGTTTTTGCAATTGCCAAGGATATATCTGAGCGGAAGCAAAAAGAATTAGAGGTCGAGAAAAAATTTAAAAAATTTAAGACACTAGTCAGACATTTTAAAAGCCATCTGGAAGAAGATAGAAAATATTTTGCATTTGAATTGCATGGGGAATTGGCTCAACTTGCATCAGTAATAAAAATGAACATTTCATGGATGAAGAATAATGCCGCAGAGCATTCATCAGATTTCAATAAAAAAATGGATGAAGTGATGGTCATTACTGACCTGTTTATTCAAACGGTAAGAAGGATCTCATTTTCTATAAGTCCATACATGTTGGAAGATTTTGGTTTTATTGCAGCTGCAGAATGGCAATGTAAAGAATTCTCGTCGTTAAATGGTATCTCCTGCAAATTCAATAGCCAATGTAATGAGGATGATATACCAAAGGAAATTAAGATCGATTTCTTTCGTATTTGTCAGGAGGCGTTAAGTAATATCAGCCTGCATGCAAATGCAAAAAATGTAAGCATTTCTGTTTTTGGGTTAGAGGGTTCCATTTGCCTTTCTATTACAGATGATGGAAAGGGGTTTGATCTGCATAAACTTAATGGGTCTAGCGGAATCACTAAAATGCAACAACGGGCAGTTTCGTTAAATAGTGAACTGGAAATAGCGACCAAGCCGGGTAATGGTACCAGGATTTCAATTGCGGTAAATAAATAATTGTCAGAACAGGAATCAATTCTCTTTTTTCTTGATACTTAGTAATGGTAAGGGTAGCTTCATAGAAAATTCCACTGCTTTACTTCCCGAAACTATTTTATCCCAAAAGGATCTTTTTTTAGTAAACATCACCAGCCATTCTTCGTTTTTATTTTTCAGATATTCTCTTACCTGCCTCAGCAATGGTTTGTCGGTCGCTTTTATTTTTAAAATTCTGATCTTGTTATATCCCGAGGTGGCTATCGCTTTTTCTGTTTTTTTAAAATGCGTATTTGCATAATCGATACCATAATCCAGATTTAGGATAGTTATAGCCGCATTGAGCGGTTTGGCAAATGCGATTACTTTAGGTAATTCATTGGTGATATTTTCAAGATCAGATGCATATAATAACGTCTTGATTTTTTGATACCTGAAGATTTCTGGTACAGCGAGAACGGGTATTTCGGATTTTGAGATCATAATGGATGTATTGGATCCAAAGAAAAGTTTGTTGAATCCTGAAGCACCGTGTGTTCCCATAACAATCAGGCTTGCCTTATAATTATTTGCCACCTCCAGTGTTTTTTCAATAAACATCGGGTTGAATTGTGCATATACTATTGTTGATGATGGAATCTGGGTTAGCCCGATATACTTATACGCTGATTTGACTTTTTGTTTAAGTAATTTGGTTTTCTTTTTTTCATCAGTGTTGATGAGTTTTTCCATTTCTACTTCACCTTTGGCATTTGCTAAAATGTAGGGCGACTGATTTGTACAATGAAAGACTACAAGCCTGTATTTCATTAATTCACTTAACCGTATTGCATATCTAAGCGCAACAGTTGCATTTTTTGAGAAATCGGATGTGACCAGTATTGTATTCATTGTAGTAATTTTTATGATTAAACCGGAATTGCGATTAAAGGGATATTCGTTTGATAGGACATCTTTTTGGTTTTGCTGGGGTTAAATATACTTTCAAAGAAAGTTCTTTTATGGGTAAGCATCACCAAAATGTCAATATGTTCTTTATGTATCCAATCTGACATGCTTTTCTGAAAATGTTTATCAGCGAGATGAACGATACTGATTTCAGATTCGGGGTATGCTTTTTTTAAACTGGACCCAATAGCTTTAATCTTCTTTAGATTAGTTGAATGTTCTTCCACTGCATCGTCGTCTGTATCCGTAAATATGGCTAGTTGTAAGTTCGATAAAAAGGCTTTAGCAAGGTCAAATACAGGGTCAAGAACTCCTCTTTTTTATGACTGGGTCATTTATTGCGATCAGGATATTGCTTGGTATGGACCATTTAGAAAGTAATGGGATTGCCATGATTGGAATGGGGCTTTTACCGATCATAACAGCGGTCTTGCTGCCAAATAACTTTTCCTGAATCCCTGAATTGCCAATTGTCCCCATAATTAGAAAATCCGCTTTAAACTCATCGATGGCTTCAGTAACAGAACTGATAAAATTATTGGTATAGAGTTTTGTGGTTACGTTGATCAACTCTGTTTCATAAATACTTTTCCTGATCATTGATAACCGGTCATTGATATTTGAAATTATTTTTGAAGTGGAGTCAGAATTGGGCAGATTAAATGGCGTATCTGGTAATTCAATTGAATGCATAATAAAAATTTCGGCTTTAGTTTGCCGGGCTATTTGTACAGCATAATCCAATGCTTTTTCAGCATTTGGTGAAAAGTCAGTTGGTACTACTATCCGGTTCATAATTTTTATTTCTTTTACTTACAATTAATAAAAAAATAAGGGGATTTAAGTTGACATTCGTCATGCCGTTCTATGACTTTAAGGATAGTAAAATATCATTGTGATATATTAATATTATTTTTTTCATTGATTAGTTAGTATTGCTACTCTTTTTCCTGTTTGAAATAAAAAGTTATTAGATTCAAAACATTGTTGATAAAGCTAAAACATATCCTTTGCCAGATAAGGCGAAAGATATTGGTTGTAACAGAATAATTTTCCTTGGTTATTTGAATACAATCAGTAGCTATTATTTTTTCAATCTGGCCGGTTAGCGCTTTATTGAATTTTTCATTTTTTATCACAAGATTCAATTCAAGACTTGCATAGGCACTTATGTTATTCAGATTGTATGAGCCAACAGTAGAAATGACATTGTCAATACAGGCAACTTTGGCATGTAAAACAGTTGGTTGATATTCGAATATTTCAATATTATGTTTTAATAACCAACGATAAAGGAATCTTTCTGCATGTTTGGCAATCATTACATCTGAACGGCCTGCCAGAATTAGTTTAATTTTTATTCCCCGTTTAACGGCGGCACTGATTAGTTTTCTGATGGATCGGCCCGGGATGAAATAACTGCACATGATGATGATATGATCTGTGGCATTTGCTATTAAAGATTTATAGGTATTGGTAATTTCGCTTTTTCTTTTTACCCAATCATTCCGGATGACTTTTACCTGCAGGGATTCTTCGGGAGGTATTGCATTGCAAAAGACACTTATTGATTTCTCTGAGATCAAAGAGTTATTTAACTGAGGGTTCCACATCCTTGTACATATTTTATGTAACTCATAGGAGGCTTCCCCTTCACAATAAAGAGAAAAATCTAGCCAGGCGGGTTTATTATTTATATCATTATACCGGTTGCAGATATTTGAACCGCCTACTAAAGAATATAAACCATCCGCTACTACAACTTTATGATGAAGGCGCCGGCCAAAATAAAAGTGTTTTGTTTTAAAAAACGGAGCAAACCATTTGAAGTTTATTCCTGCTTTCCGCATATCATTAACATAGGATCTTGGTAAGCTTTGAGAGGCATATCCATCGATTAAAAGATAAACAGCTACCCCTCTTGAAACAGCAGCCTTTAATGCTGCTGTAATCATCTTACCAGATTCATCATCATCATAGATATAAAATTGTAAATAAATACAGGTAGCCGATGTTTTGATCAGCTGAGTTAACTTTTCGAAATACTCCTGACCACCCCTTATCAGAGTGACTTTATTCATTTCTGTAAAGCCGGGCGTATTCATATACTAAATTTATCAAATAAACTTTTTCTTTAGTCTGACCCATTTACTATTCAACCTGATTTTTGTCATTTTTTTACTGATCCGGGTCAGCCTATTTCAAATATAGCTTATCCTACCTAAGCCTCAGAATTGCTGTTTTTACTTCGTATAATTCCGAATCAGTTGATGCACTAAAACACAATTATATTCGTTCCTAGAATTGGTTCAGTTTAAAATATTTAATAGTTGCAACCTTTTAAACGAATGGACTTTCTTAGAGTCTATTGATCTTAACTTTTTATTCAACTAAATTCCTTTTATGAAATCTATGATTCGTTCCTTTATCGCAGTTTTATCTTTATCGTTTGTCATTATATCCTGTCAGAAAGATAAGAGTAATACAGATGATAATTCAGCCGCTGAAATTTCTACCCATTCTGATGACCAATCCCGTTTCTCAAGCGAAATTGACGCGGTGGCCAATGATGCCAACCTGATGATTGAAGCTACTTCCGGATTTGCGGGCAGAGGCCAGGAGGTACAAAGTCTGATTTGTGATGCGACCGTAGTAGTGGATACAGTCAGCAATCCCCGGACCATAACGATCACTTATAACGGAAGTAACTGTATTGGCAACCGTACCCGTACTGGAGTGGTTATCTTATCGGCTAATCAGGGAGTTCGTTGGAAAGATGCCGGTGCAATTATTAATGTAAGTTTTCAGAATCTGAAGATCACAAGGGTTAGTGATAATAAAAGTATAACGATCAACGGAACACAAACATATACAAATGTAAGTGGTGGATTGCTGGTTAATTTGCCAACACTAGGCACTATTACACACACTATCACCAGCAGTAATATGTCAATCACTTTTGACAACGCTACCCAACATAGCTGGCAGGTTGCCAGACGTAGAGTGTTTACCTATGATAACGGTCTTGTGGTTACTATAAATGGTATGCATACAGATGGGAATGTAACCAATATTGCAGAGTGGGGTACCAATCGGTTTGGCGGCACATTCTCTACTTCAACGTTGGAACCAATTGTGGCTAGACAGGATTGCAATGCAAGAATTACCAGTGGTAAACTTAAACATATTACACCGTTAATAACAGCTACTGTGACTTACGGATTAGATGTGGCAGGTAATCCAACCAGTTGCCCGGGTACTGGTAATTATTATTTTAAGCTTGAATGGACAGGACCCGCAGGAAATTCTAATTCAATCATTTTACCATATTAAAAATTTCTTTATAAAAAAGCCGGGAAAATTTCCCGGCTTTTTTTTTCATTACAATCTCTTTAAAACACAGAATAGTTATTTTAATTCATATACCTTCTCTCCACCCAAATAAGTTTTCATCACTTTTATGTCCAGTATTTTTTCCGGTGCTACTTTCATAATATCCTGATCAAGTATTACAAAATCGGCAAACTTTCCTTTTTCCAGACTTCCTTTTTCCTTTTCCTCAAAATTGGATTTAGCTGCCCAGATGGTCATTCCCTTTAACGTTTCTTCACGACTCAATGCATTCTCCATCTGATAACCATTCCCGGGCCAGCCTTTGGCATCCTTTCTTACAACGGCAGCATAAAATGTTTTAAAAGTAGAAATATCTTCTACCGGAAAATCTGTACCCAAAGGGATCCAACCATTCTCATTTAATAATTGTTTAAAAGCATATGCACCGGTCACTCTTATTTTTCCAACCCTGTCGCCGGCCCAATACATATCAGAAGTAGCATGTGTAGGTTGTACGGATGGAATGATACTATTATCGCCAAACAAATGAAAATCATACCTGCTTACTATTTGTGAGTGCTCAATTCTCCATCGCAGATCATTCTTTCCTTTCAGGTATTTTGCATATATGTTGAGCATGGTTCTGTTACTACTATCACCAATAGCATGTGTACACATCTGCCAGCCTTTTTCATATATCCAATTGGCAACGGAATCAAAATGAGAAGGATTACTTAATAGAAAACCATAATGTCCGGGTTTGTCAGCATAGGGTTCCAGTAAACAAGCACCTCTTGAACCCAGTGCTCCATCACCATACACTTTAAAACTTCTTACATTCAGTTTGTCTGTTTTTATCATTCCGGTTTTTGGCAGCATACTCATAATTCTTTTTTCTGTCACTCAGCATTATATACAATCTCATTTTCAAATCCCCGGCTTCCTGTAATTTTTTTATTGCTTCCACTTCTTCAAAACCAAGACCACAATCATCAATCGTTGTAAGACCCATTGCAAAACAATTTTGCTGTGCAGCCAACAATCCTTTTTTAAATTGTTCATCCGTCGATGAAGGAATTTTTGCTGATACTTTACGAATTGCATTATCTATTAAAATGCCAGTAAGTGTTCCTTCCATTTCTTCAAATTCGCCACCGGTTATATTATCGCCCGGTTTTATTCCGGCAAGATCTAATGCAGCTTTATTAGCTATGGCAGCATGCCCATCAATTCTGGTTAGCAATACCGGACGGTCAGGAAATAATTCATTTAATGTATAGTTTGATGGAAATTCTTTGATCTGCCCAATCATTCTGATCCCATCCTCTTCCCGTTATCCAGCCTTCAGGATTTTCTACTGGCAAATTGTTTTACTTTTTCAATGACTTCTTCCCAGCTGTTCGTACCTACTAAATTTACTTTTTGCAAACTCATTCCATAACCAACAAAGTGTGCATGTGCATCTATAAAACCGGGGTAAATAAATTTACCTTCAGCATCTATTTTTTCTTTGGCTTTATATGTTTTCTCAAGAGCTGAAGTAGTTCCGGTGGCTACAATCTTTCCATCCTTTACTACCATTGCTTCAGTAGTGGAGAAAGAGGAATCGACAGTATAAATGGTAGCATTATAAATAAGCAGATCAACTTTTTCTTTTGTATTACAAGAAAAAAGAAAAAATGCAATTGCAACAATAGAAATATTCTTCATTATTATTTTTTTAATATTAATTCTTAAATAGATCAGGATGTTTCTTATTATGATCTGTTTTATCCTGAAAAGCTTTGGCTGCTGCTAAGATAGTGGCTTCGTCATATAAATTTCCAATCAAAGTAATACTAACAGGTAAACCTTCTTTCGTAAAGCCCATTGGCATGCAAACTACCGGATGGCCCGTAAGATTAGTCATAGCCAATTGTCTTCCTGCAAAACTTGGAACGATCACTACATCATAATTTTTCATAAACTCATTAAATCCTTTGCACAATTGTGAACGGTAGCGGTTGGCATTGATGTATTCTACTGCCGGAATAGTTCTTGCTGCTCTGAAGGAATTTGGCCAGAAAGCCTTGTCCTGTCTTTCTATAAGATCATCTCTGTTGGTTCTGGTCAGTTCGTCAAAAGCTGCTGCACTTTCCGCATTTAAAATTAAACTGATATAGTTAACCGGATACAAAGCTGAATCAGGAAATACTACCGGCTTTAAGTTTTGCGCCCAAGTGATTTATACACTTCCAACACTTTCCATTCAGCAGCATCTTTTGGCAATCGCTTAAAATAATTTTCGGCATAAGCGATACGAACCTTCGTCCAGTCTGTTTTGCCCGTATAATTAAAAGCATGTTTTACGGAACCAGGATCTTTTCCATCTGTACCGTTTATTGCATGATATACAATGGCAGCGTCTTCAGCACTTCTGCAGATCGGACCAACTTTATCAAGACTCCAGCAAAGAACCATGGCACCAGACCTGCTTACAGTACCATAGGTTGGTCGTAAACCAGTGGCGCCACAACGAGTAGAAGGAGAAACAATCGACCCCAAAGTTTCTGTTCCGATGGTGAAAGGTAACAGACCGGCAGTAACGGCTGCTGCTGAACCGGCTGATGAACCACTTGACCCTTGCAGTAAATTCCACGGATTCTTCGTTTCGCCACCAAACCATTTATTATTATAGGCCAATGCTCCCATTGAAAGCTTGGCACAAAGTACTGCGCCATGATTTTTTAGTTCTGTGTAAACATAAGCATCAACATCAAGAACCTGATCCATATAAGGAGTGGTTCCCCAGGTAGTTTTATACCCTTTTACAGCAAACAGATCTTTTAATCCATAGGGAATGCCATGTAATGGACCCCGGTAAATACCAGCTTTTATTTCATCATCAGCTTTTTTTGCTTGTTTCAATGCGAGTTCTTCCGTCAGTGTAATAACACAAGCTAAGGTATCGCCCCATTTTTTTAATCTTGCAATAAAGAATTTAGTGAGATCAACGGAACTGATCTTTCTGTTTGCTATCAACGAAGCTAATTGTGGGATAGAATAAAATGCCAAATCATTTTTATTTGTTGGAATGTCTACTTGTGATGGAACGTCCCAATAGATCCTTGCTTTCTTGTTTGGAATTTTCATTCCTGCCGGAGCAGGAATAAAGGCAAATGGATAGGGGATATCATTGGTGGGTAGTGTACGATGCAACGATTTATATAATTGCAAATTGCTATTAATACTGCCCAACATGGAATCTGCTTCTGCCTCTGTAAAATCCAGATCATAAAGATTGACTGTTTGTTGCAGCAGTTTTAAGGAATCCGTTTTGGTTTGTGCATGCAGGGAAATAAATGTTCCGGTCAGGAATATTGTAAGTAGCAGCTTCATAAATAAAAATTTATTGTAGCTGAAATTAAGGAATTTCTTTACCTTTTGATGAAATCAACAAATATGCGGAATTATCTTTTTGTAATAATCAGTTTTTTTGTTCTTTATTCCTGTAATGCCCCAATCGAAAGATAATGCTGGAAGGAAATATTTCAGTGGCTGATTATTTTAATTATGGTGATAGTGGTGTACAATCAGCCGGAGTAAGGATGATACCGATTACAACTCCTGTGGGTGAGTTTAAGGTTTGGACAAAGCGTTTTGGGAATAATCCACGCATCAAAATATTATTATTACATGGCGGCCCGGCAATGACGCATGAATACATGGAATGCTTTGAAAGTTTTTTTCCTAAAGAGGGGTTTGAGTTTTATGAATATGATCAGTTGGGTTCTTATTATAGTGATCAACCCACTGACAGTAGCTTGTGGGTAACAGAAAGATTTGTGGAAGAAGTAGAGCAGGTCAGGAAAGCAATTGGAGCAGATTCAACCAATTTCTATGTATTGGGAAACTCATGGGGCGGTATTCTGGCGATGGAATATGCGTTGAAATATCAGGACAATTTAAAAGGAATGATCGTTGCCAATATGGTAGCCAGTGCGCCTGAATATGGAAAGTATGCAGATGAGGTTTTGTCAAAACAAATGGATCCAAAAGTGCTGGCTGAAGTTAAAAGTATTGAAGCCAAAGGTGATTTTGGCAATCCACGGTATATGGAATTATTGATCCCTAATTTTTACAACGAACATTTATGCAGGTTGCAAGAATGGCCTGATGCATTTAATCGGACCATGAAACATGCCAATGGCGAAATCTATACCATGATGCAGGGACCTTCTGAATTTGGTATTAGCGGGAGATTAAAGAATTGGGATATAAAAGACAGACTTAAAGAAATAAAAGTGCCAACGTTAATGGTCGGTGCCAAACATGATACAATGGATCCAAAAGCCATGGAAGAACAAAGTAAAATGGTGCAAAAAGGCAGGTATCTTTATTGTCCTGATGGAAGTCATCTGGCTATGTGGGATGATCAGCAGGTTTTTATGACAGGTGTGATCCAATTTATTAAAGACGTCGATAGTAAAAAGTTTTAAAAAATTTATTTATGAAGTTTAAAAAGGGTACGGTTTTTATTTTGCTTGCGACTATTTTATTTGTTGCCTGTGGTGATGATAATACAACAAATGCTGAAGCAACTATTGACAATGAAAAAAACTCAGAAAATGAGAATGTAACTGAAGAGAAAACTCCGAAGAAAGAAAACAATCATAGTCTGGAAGGGGTCTGGGAAATAATCAGAGCTGAAGGAATTGCTGCAAGAACGAATGTAGGTACAGTTTATACATTTAATGGGAATGAACTGATAATGGGGAAAGGAGGATTAAATAATCCAGGTAAAACTGAAATCACAGATTCTACTTTCAGTTTTCAATCAGAAGGAATTGATTATAAGTTCTTGTATAACTATTATTTTAAAGGAGATACATTGGTTACGTCAATGGAAAATAGTAAGGGACAGATGTTCTATATGATCAAAAAATAATACCAGTTGAGTTGTCCTTTAACCAATCAGCCACTTTTCTTTCTTGAATGGTACTGATCCAAAAATTTATGTTGCCACTACCAATGCATCTTCTTTTCTGTGTTTGTAAACAAGCCAGGCAGTAACGATAATTGACATAATAAAATAAGTCCCTAATATATAGGGTAGTGTAGATAGGTATTTACTGGCACCAAACCAGTCATTTTGTTGATATAGAAAAGCAAGTCCGGTTCCGCATCTTATTATTTCCCAGAAAATGGCAGACGGGTTTCTATCCATCAGGTCAGTTAATGCATAGATCATTAAAAAAATAAAACCTCCATACCAGAATATATAATTTGCATCCAGGCTGTTTAACAATCCAATATTCCCAAACATATAACTAATAAATAAAAGTATCATCACCAGTTGGAACCAGCTCCAGATGTTTAACGACAGGGAAGTTTGAGTAGTATATTTTTCAAAATGATAGACATCTTCAATTTTATATACGGGATATTTAACAGCTACATCAGCAGGCCGGTAGCCTGTGGGTTTAAACCAGAGCGTAAATTTTTCTTTCCAGTTGTTGGTTCGCCAGGCATCTTTTATCAATAGCCAAACATGCTGAAAATTTATTTTGATTGGGTTCCAGGTGCGTACGGGTCTTGTTATACCATATACCGGCGGCACATCGGCTAATTCTTTTTGAAAAGTACCAAACCAGAAATCCCAGAAAATAAATATCTGCCCGTAATTTTTGTCGATATATTCAGGGTTGATAGCATGGTGTACCCGGTGATGCGACGGAGTGACAATAATTTTCTCCAGAAATCCCATTTTATTAATATGCTGGGTATGATACCAGAACTGAGCAAATAAATGTAAAGGTGCCACTACAGCAATAACTTCAGGAGGAACACCCAAAAGGGCAGCAGGTAAAAGGAAAATGGCGAAGGTTTTTACAATGGCAGAAATGCTTTGCCGTAAAGCACAGGCCAGATTAAATTCCTCACTGCTATGATGAACGATATGCCCGTTCCAGAAAAAATTGGTTACATGTTGAAGCCGATGCACCCAATAGCCTGCGAAGTCCAACGCAATAAAAGCAATAATATAAACTGGAATAGTAGCCTCAATATGGGTCAGTGATAAATTATTCAGAAAAAAGGGATACGATAATACGACAAAATACAGGCCGATCACATCTTTGGTTACATTCGTAACGCCGCTGCTCAGGCTACTGATCATATCCATATTGCGGACCGTGTCTTTTCCTTTTCGCCAGCCATACCATTTTTCAAAAAGTACGAGCAATAAAAAGGCTGGCATGGCGATGAGTAGTATCTTGCCGTAAGTTTCCATTTGCAAACAATAATTGGTTACGAATTTACAAAAAACTAATGAAGCATATTTTTAAATGTATTGATGCCCACACCTGTGGAAATCCAGTGCGGTTAGTGAAAGAAGGAGGCCCAAAGCTGGAAGGGAAAAATATGAGTGAGAAGCGGCAGCACTTTCTTAAGGAATATGACTGGATACGAACGGGGCTGATGTTTGAACCAAGAGGGCATGATATGATGAGTGGAAGTATTCTTTATCCACCGCATGATCCGGAAAATGATGTGGCTGTCTTATTTATCGAAACAAGCGGTTGCCTGCCGATGTGCGGTCATGGAACCATTGGGACCATCACCATTGCAATAGAAGAAGGATTAGTAAAACCCAAAAACCCAGGCATTGTTAGAATGGAAACTCCGGCAGGTCTTGTTCATATTAATTATTTGCAGGAAGAACAAAAAGTAAAGAGTGTAAAACTGACCAATGTTCCTTCTTTTCTTCATGCTGCTGAATTGGTAGTTGATTGCCCTGAATTAGGAGAATTGGTAATTGATGTTGCTTATGGAGGAAATTTTTATGCGATTGTTGATGTGCAAAAAAATTTTAAAGGGATTAGATCACTTTACTGCTGATAAATTAATTGCTCTGGCAAGAGAGTTGAGGAAAAACATTAATGCAAAATATGAATTCATTCACCCTGATGATGAAACGATAAAAGGCTGTTCTCATATATTATGGACAGGGGATGTTATGCCTGCCCGTGCCGGATCGGACGGGGATAAAATTTCAACAGCAAGAAATGCGGTTTTTTACGGCGAAAAAGCAATTGACCGTTCGCCCTGTGGAACGGGTACCTCAGCAAGAATGGCGCAATGGTATGCAAAAGGAAAATTAAAAAAGGGTGATGAGTTTGTACATGAAAGCATTATCGGAAGTAAATTTGTCGGCCGGATTGAAGAGGAATTGACCGTTGATGGGAAAACGGCTATCCGTCCATCAATAGAAGGTTGGGCAAAAATTTATGGATACAATACGATCTGGATTGATAAGAATGATGATCCTTATGCTTATGGATTTCAGGTTATTTAGAAAAGGAAATTATTCTGATGCTATTTAGAAAAGTAATAAGAAGAATAAAAACGGAGTACCAAAAGAATCATTGGATTTATTCAGCAACCGAGGCGGCTTTATATTTAGCAATTGGTGGATTTATTGAGGAGGCAAATAAACTTTTAAATGAGATTTGGAAGCACAGATTACCTTATGATAGAACTACCTGGTTGCCAGACAATGCCTTTGAAATTTTGTGGCATGCATCTGGAAAACGACCTGAAAATGTTCCTTTTGAGAAAATGAATATAGATAAATTGGAAATTGCGCATAGAGATTATTTAGCAAACCCGATTATATATCAACAATATGTTGGTTTAGATTTTGAAACCCTCGATCCGTCTATAAAGGGATTTGCTTTTTCAGTATTAAAGGATGGGAAATTTCCGGATAAAGAATCAGAATTAAAAGGCCTCAAATTTATTCTATCTTACTTGGAGTCAGAGAGTTCTCAAAGAAATTATCATATTAATCAGTCTTATGCTTTGGCATCTGAATTAGCCGCAAGAAATGGAATAACAGATGTTGCAATTGATCTTACTAAAAAATGGGCTAATAGTATATCAAAAGAAAATAGTCAAATTAATGTTGCTCTGATAGGTTCGAATAGACATCTTTCCAATTTGCTTGTTCGAGGTGTTATAGCTGAAGAATTAGGTTTAAATAAAGAAATAGCTAATTCATTTGTTAACGATGCAGTCGTCACAATTCAGAATAGGATTAATAATGGCCCTTCATTAATTTTCGGCGAATTAAACTGGACTGAATTACTAAAGAAGTTAAGTATTCTTTCTTTGGAAAAAGAACCGACTTTATTTAATGATGGCCAAAAAGAAATTCACTGGATAGGGATTAAGCCTGCTAATATTGATGATATTAAAAAAAAGGAAATTCAATTAGATTTAACATTACCAGAGGAATATAAGTCGTTTCTACTCTCTTCAAATGGGTTGCCAATATTTTCGATTATTCAACCCAGATTGTCACAAATCGAAGAAATTGGTTCTCTAAAAGAACTTTATTTTAAAGTTTATGGTGATTATGAAATATTTGAAATAGTAAAAACATATCCTGGGCAGGATGGGGAGGATTTTGATATTCTTGTGGAAAGTGCAATTTGTATTAGTGATCCTGGTGAAGAAAGTGAGGTTTGGCTAATACCGCCACATACAGATATAACAGATTGGGAGTGCTGGGAATTTTCAGCATCTAATCCCGGTGAACACAGGTATAAAAATTTTAGGTTTTATATCGAAAATAAAATACAGTTTTTTGAGGATTATTATTAAATACATTGGAAAATTTTGAAAAAAATATTTTTATATATAAGTTCCTTTATAATTCTATTTGGTTGTCAAAATATTGATAGAAATGGCAATAATATAACTAAGCAACAGCTTCCCGATCAATTTCTTAGTTGTATTAGGCACAGCTCAGGATGCCGGATTTCCACAAATAGGATGTAACAAAGAATGTTGTGCAGCCTATTGGAATGGTAAAGAAGAGAAAAAGCATATTACAAGTCTGGCATTGGTTGACAGAAAGTCAAATCAATATTGGTTGTTTGAAGCAACACCGGATATCACAGAGCAGTTACATACTTTACAATCTTACCTGAATACAAGTGAAGATTATTCACCAGATGGAATTTTTATCACGCATGCACATATCGGCCATTATACCGGACTACTACAATTGGGAAGGGAAGCTATGGGAGCAAAAGCAATTCCTGTTTATGCAATGCCACGTTTGGATTCTTTTATAAGAAATAACGGGCCATGGAGCCAGTTAGTGAGTTTAAATAATATTGATCTAAGAGCATTGAAGAAGGATAGTGTTGTTGCCATTAGCGAAACGCTAAAAGTTACACCTCTCAAAGTCCCGCATAGGGATGAATTTTCCGAAACTGTTGGTTTTGTAATTGAATCTGCAAACAAGAAAATCCTTTTCATTCCGGATATTGATAAGTGGGAAAAATGGGAGAGAAGTATAATTGATGAAATCGGCAAAGTGGATATTGCTTTATTAGACGGTACTTTTTATAAAAACGGAGAACTGCCGGGCAGGGATATGAGTGAAGTGCCACATCCGTTTGTGGAAGAAAGTATGAAAAAGTTTTCTGCACTTCCTGATTCAGTCAGGTCAAAAATTGTATTTATTCATTTCAATCATACGAACCCACTACTGAAAAAAGAATCGGATGAGAAAACTAAAGTGAAAAAAGAAGGATTTGGAGTAGCGGAGGAAGGAATGATAATCGGAATGTAATTTTATAGGAAATTAAATATAACTAAATGATAGAACAAAGTTCTCAAATAAGTGGCAGGGGTTCCGTAACAATCATCGGTGGCGGCATTATCGGGTTAAGCTCGGCATTCTATTTACAAAAATCAGGGTGGGATGTAACCGTATTGGATAAAAGTGATTTTACAGATAGTTGTTGCTATGGCAGTGCCGGTTATATCTGTCCGAGCCATTTTGTTCCAATGGCCACACCGGGTATTGTAAAAAAAGGATTGAAGTGGATGTGGAATTCAAAAAGTCCTTTTTATGTGCAGCCAAGGCTCGATTGGAATCTGATCAGTTGGGGGTTGAAATTTATTAAAAGTGCAAAAAAAGAAAATGTGGAAGCCGCAGCAATTCCGTTAAGGGATATTGCTATTCTCAGCAAAGCTGAATATGAATCCTGGCTTACTAATCCCGGTTTTGATTTCGCCTATGAACAAAAAGGAGTGTTGGAAATATTTCAAACAGAAGAATATGCAGGCCACGCAAAACATGTGTATGAAAAAGCGCTTGAGTTAGGTTTGAGTGATACAAGATTGATCGGAAGAGACGAATTATTGTCTTTGGAACCACAAACAACTGTTGTTGGAATGGGGGCAATTTTGTATGATTGTGACGCACATTGTTATCCTGTTAAACTGATGGAACGTTTGCTTGCACATTTGAGAGCAACAGGAGTAAAATTGATACCCAACGAAGAAGTGATAAAATTTGAAAGCAACAGCGGAACAGTTGCTAAAATTATTACAAAGAACAATGTGTACGAATCAGATGAAATTGTAATGGCGACAGGTTCCTGGGGAATGGCAACAGCAAAACTATTAGATCTGAAAATTCCATTGATACCCGGAAGAGGATATTCAGTTACCTATGAAGATTCTCCCTACAAATTAAATTATCCGGCCTTGCTTATGGAAGGTCGTGCAGCAGTTACACCAATGGATGGAAACAAGATCCGTTTTGGCGGCACCATGGAGATCACTTCACACAAAACTCCTGTAAGGATGAATCGGGTACAGGGGATTTTAGATGCTGTGAAAAGATTCTATCCTGAATTTGATGTGCCCTTGCCACCGGTAGAAAAAGTTTGGTATGGTTATCGTCCTTGCTCTGCAGATGGACTGCCATTTATTGGTCGCTCTGAAAAACATTCCAATGTTACCATTGCAACCGGACATTCAATGCTTGGTTTAAGTTTAGGTGCCGGGACCGGAAAGTTGGTGGATGAACTGGTGAACAGAAAAACGACAAGTATGGATTTAAAACCATTTACTGTTGAACGGTTTCGTTAAAATATGCAAAGAGGTTAGCAGTATCGTTCCCAAGTTCTTATTTTTACAATAATATGTATTTGTTATCTCAGCAATACAAAAATTACTATGGATTGTAAATCTACCAGAATTCCTTACCGGCAGGCAGGCGTTTTTTCCAGGATCGTTTTGGATTATATTGATCAGGAAGAAAGTATAAAGCCTTTCTTTTCTCATCCGCCATCATTACAAGGCATTCAAAAAGCAATTGAAGAACGAAAAGGATTTGCAACAAACAGAAAAGTATTGGTTGAAGAATTAAAGAAGCAATACGAGCCTGTTGATACAACTGATAAAGTAAAACAGAATATTGATTCATTATTATCAGAAAATACCTTCACCATTACCACCGCACATCAGAATAATATTTTCACCGGCCCACTTTATTTTATTTATAAGATCGTTCATGCAATAAAACTGGCAGATAGTTTAAAGACGTCTTTACCGGAATACAATTTTGTTCCCGTTTTCTATATTGGTTCGGAAGATGCTGATCTGGATGAATTAAATAATATACATCTTGGTGGCGAAAAACTAGTTTGGCATACAAAGCAAACCGGCGCTGTTGGCAGAATGATCGTTGATAAAGAATTAACTAAGGTTATCGCTGTAATGGAAGGTCAGTTGTTGGTGCTTCCATATGGCAATGAAATAATTTCTTTAATTAAAGATTCATATACAGAAGGACGAAGTATTGAGCAAGCCACTTTTCAATTTACAAATGCACTATTTGCTGCGTATGGTCTTATCGTCTTGAAACCGGACAATGCTGCATTAAAAAAAGAGTTGATAACAGTTTTTGAAGATGATCTGCTAAAACAAACAGCTTCGGGTATTGTAGAGAAATCTATCGAAGCTCTTACTAACGCTGATTATAAAGTACAGGCAAATCCAAGAGAGATCAATTTGTTTTATCTGAAAGATGATCTGAGAGAAAGAATTGTGCAGGAAGGTACAAGGTACAAGGTGCAAGGTACAAGCCTTGCAATGTCAAAAGATGAGTTAAAAAATGAGTTACAATCCCATCCAGAAAGGTTTAGTCCAAATGTTATTCTTAGGGGGATTTACCAGGAAATGATACTTCCAAACATTGCATTTATTGGAGGGGGCGGAGAAACCGCATACTGGTTGCAATTAAAATCATTATTTGAGCATTATAAAGTTCCTTTTCCTGTTTTGGTCTTACGTAATTCATTTTTGATAGTAGAAGAAAAATGGAAAGCATTGCTAAGTAAACTTAATTTTTCGGTTGAAGAATCTTTTTTATCTGAACAGGAATTATTAAACAAACTTGTTGCAAAAGAAAGTAAGAACGAAACAAAATTGAATGGTTCGTTATCAACAGTTGAAGAGTTATATGATGCGCTCAAAAAGCAGGCGAAAGCAGTTGATGTAACATTAGAAAAACATGTTGAGGCGTTAAAGTCAAGTACCATTTTCCGGTTACATGAATTAGAAAAGAAAATGCTTCGGGCAGAAAAAAGAAAATTTACTGATCAGCAACGGCAAATACAAAAGATAAAAGCTCAATTATTTCCCGGCAATGGTTTGCAGGAACGATATGAGAACATTGCCTATTACTACGCAAAATATGGCAAGACAATTATACAATTGCTTTATAATGAATCGCTGACATTGGAACAGGAGTTTGTATTACTGATGGAGAAATAATCTTTTATTCTTTCAAAGCCATACTGACAAAGGGTTTTAGTGATCATGCTTTGCTAAATTAGTGATGTTTCTGTCAGGTATTCAGCCTTTAATTTATTATCTTTGCAACCGCTTAACCCGATTTTGTATTGCACTACGCTGGGTTTTATTCTTATTTGTTCACCCTGTAAATATTCGAAATGCACTGGATCGACGCCGGAATATTTATTTTATATATGATCGCATTGCTGGTAGTTGGATTTTATTTTCTCAGAAAAAATAAAAATGCGGAAGACTATTTTGTGAGCGGCAGAAATATGACCCGTTGGCATATTGGTTTATCAGTTGTAGCTACAGATGTAGGCGGTGGATTTTCTATCGGACTTGGCGGATTGGGTTTTGTAATGGGATTATCAGGTTCATGGATGTTGTTTACCGGGCTGATCGGAGCCTGGCTAAGCGCTGTAATTTTAATTCCAAAAGTTCATCCATTGGGAAAAGATTCAAAACTTTTTACATTCCCACAGATCTTTGGTCACTTCTTTAATAAAAGAGTAGCATTGGTTGCGGGAATTATTTCGGCTATCGGCTATATCGGATTCACCAGTTCACAAATGTTGGCCGGTGCAAAATTAGCTTCCGCATCTTTTCAGGGATTTGATATGACAACCGCATTGATCGTTATGGGGGTCATAACGGTTGGTTATACCGTATTGGGAGGAATGAATGCTGTTATCTATACAGACACCATTCAATGGCTCGTGCTGATTGGTGGATTATGTTTTATCGGCATTCCATTAGCCTATAATGCAATTGGTGGTATTGATGCCATTCGTTCCACTTTGAGCAGGGATTTTCTTTCACTTGGAAATGTTACCTGGCAAACGCTGGTAAATTGGGGGGTCACTATCATTCCCATCTGGTTTGTGGGCATGACCTTGTACCAACGTATCTATGCGAGTCGTGATGTGAAGGAAGCAAGGAAAGCATGGTTCATTGCCGGATTATTTGAATGGCCGATCATGGCTTTCATGGGTGTGGCACTTGGTTTATTTGCCAGGGTGGCAGCCGAACAGGGAATGTTTGAACAACTTGGATATTTGAATGCATCCATGATGGATCCGGAAATGGGATTGCCATTATTATTAAGAACGATTTTACCGGTCGGATTAATGGGAGTAATGATGTCTGTTTATTTTTCAGCGATTCTATCTACAGCAGATAGTTGCCTGATGGCGGCATCGGGAAATTTATTAACGGATATAGTCAGCAAGTTTTTCCATATTGATCATGATAGTAAGCGGATGCTACGCCTTTCACAGTTGTTTACATTGATATTAGGTATTATCGCAATTCTCCTGGCATCTGTTATGGGGAATGTGTTGGAATTGATGTTGTACTCATATGCCTTTATGGTATCTGGCCTATTTGTTCCTTTGGTCGCTGCTTTATTTTTCAAAAAAACAAATCCGAATGCAGCATTGCTGGCGATGATCGGCGGTGGCGCTACAACTCTTTTATTGAGTCTCACTGTTAAAAACTTACCTTTCAATCTGGATGCGAACCTGTTTGGAATAACGGCCTCCTTATTATTATTTATTTCGGGCAGTTATTTATTGCCTTTGAAATATGCAACGTTAAAAACAAAATAATGGAATATAAAATTATAGACCAGTCTACTGGCAAAGACAATGAATTAACCAATGATATGATCGCTGATTTTCTAGTGCAGCACCTGGATCAGTTTGGTGATAAAAAAGAATTTATTTTAAAATGTCTAGATTATGCTTTTAATCCTGATCGGGGTGGCTTTGTAGTGGTGGCTCATGAGAATACACATATTGCTGGCGCTGTTATCATTAATGAAACAGGAATGGATGGATATATTCCGGAAAACATTCTTGTTTATATTGCTGTTGACAAGGCTTTCCGTGGACAGGGCCTGGGTAAAAAATTAATGACCCTCACAATGGAAAGAGCGAAAGGAAGTATTGCATTGCATGTGGAGCCTGATAATCCTGCCAGATTCCTATATCAGAAATTAGGGTTCACCAATAAATATCTTGAAATGCGTTTACAACGCTGATCCAATGGAAAGTCAGTTAATACAATTACGTCGTTGGCTGCATGCCTATCCTGAATTGTCCGGTTTTGAAACAAAAACGGCAGCACATCTAATTGCCTATATTGAGAAGTTGCAACCGGATAAAATTGTAAGCAATATTGGAGGAAACGGTTTCCTTGTTTTGTTTGATTCAGGTAAACCCGGGCAATCTATTCTATTCAGAAGTGAATTGGATGCGTTACCCATTCAGGAAGTAAATAAATTTGCTTATCGTTCTGTTACAGATGGTATTTCGCATAAATGCGGACATGATGGTCATGCAACAATTCTTTGCGGATTAGCAGAAAAGTTGGCAATGAGAAGATCCTTATCAGGTAAAGTCTATTTATTATTTCAACCGGCAGAAGAAACCGGTGAAGGGGCAAAATTGGTTTCAGATGACGCTAAATTTGATATTCAACCTGATTATGTTTTTGCATTTCATAATATTCCCGGGTATAAAAAGGGTACAATTGTTTTAAAGGAAGGATTATTTTCTGCAGCAGTTAGTAGTATCATCATAAAATTAATAGGACAGAACGGCACATGCAGCTGAACCGGAAATGGGTGAGAATCCTTCATTAGCAATCAGTGAGATCATACATTATGCAGACAAGCTGAATAATAATAAACCGGAGGTAGGTGATTTCAGAGTACTGACACCAGTTCATATCAACATGGGCACCACTGCTTACGGTGTTTCTGCCGGTGAAGGAGAATTGCATTATACATTGCGTTGCTGGAATAATGAGGAATTGCGTAAACTGGAAAATAACCTGATTGTAAAAATAAATGAGATTGCTAAACGAAATAAGTTAAAAACGGAACAGCAATCCCTCCAAACATTTTTTGCCAACAATAATAGCAAAGAAGCCAATGATTTTGTAAAACAGTCAGCATTGGAATTGAATTATGCAATTGAAGAAAAAAAGCAGCCATTTAAATGGGGCGAAGATTTTGGTTTTTTCACTTCGAAATATAAAGGATGTATGTTTGGTATCGGTGCAGGCGAAGATCATCCCGCTTTGCATAATCCTGATTATGATTTTCCGGATGAAATTATTGAAACAGGGGTGAACATGTTTTATCAAATCACCCAACAAATTTTAAATAAATAATGTTTGAATCATCTGTCATTGAGATAAGCAAATCTGCATTAATCGCTAATCTGAAGTTTTTGAAACAAAAAACAGGACCCGGTGTAAAGTTCTGTAGTGTTGTAAAAGGCAATGCGTATGGCCATGGTTTAGCGGAATTTGTAAAATTGGCAATGCAATGTGATCAGCATTATTTCGGTGTATATTCAGCAGATGAAGCTTACCAGGTAGTAAAAAGTTGTAAGAAGCCACCTGAACTTTATATTATGGGAATGGTGGAAGGGGAAGCAATTGAATGGACTATTAATCGGGGAATTGAATTTTGTGTATTTGATAAACAACGTTTGGAGCATGCCTTAAAATACAGTAAGAAGCTCAAAAAGAAAGCTAAGATCCATTTGGAAGTAGAAACGGGAATGAATAGAACTGGTTTTTATGAAAGAGAAATAGGGGCTGTTGCTGAACTGATTAATAATAATAAACAACATTTTGAACTAAAAGGTGCCTGTACACATTTTGCAGGGGCGGAGAGTATGGCCAATAATTTCAGGGTTTCTCAGCAAATCGGGAATTTCTATAAATCGTTGTTGGTAATCGGCAGGGCGGGTTTGTCGCCGATATTCAAACATACAGCCTGTTCAGCTGCGGTAATCAATTATCCTGAAACAATCGGGAATATGGTAAGGATTGGAATTATGCAATATGGATTTTGGCCCAATGATGAAACATTCATCCGGTATAATGGAAATAACGAAAGAAATAGTAAAGATTTAAAAAGATTAATAACCTGGAAAAGCAAATTAATGAATCTGAAATCGGTGAAAAAGGGAGAGTTTATAGGCTATGGCACTTCTTTTTTAGCACATAAGGAAATGAAGATTGCCGTGGTACCTGTTGGCTATTCTCATGGCTATAGCAGAAATATGAGTAATGCAGGTAAGGTGTTGGTCCGTGGTGCCGAAGCAGCCGTTATCGGGATTGTAAATATGAATGCAATAACCATTGATGTTACCAATATTGCAGGAGTTGAAATCGGGGACGAAGTTGTATTAATTGGATCACAAAAGAATAAAACGGTCAGTGTTGTATCCTTTAGTGAATTAAGTAATCAATTAAATTATGAAATGCTGACAAGATTACCTTCGAGTATTCCAAGAATAATTGTAGACTAAAATATAAGATGGCATTTTTAAAATTATACCGTAAAAAATTAGAACACAATTATCATTTCTTGAACAAGCTCTTCATGAAGAATGATATTGAGTGGGGTGTTGTGTCAAAATTACTGTGTGGCAACAAGCTTTATATTAAAGAACTTTATGATCTTGGTATACGGGAAATGCATGATACCCGGATCACAAATCTAAAAGCAATAAAAGAAGTTTCTAGTGATATTCAGACAGTTTATATAAAACCGGTACCCAACAGAAGTGTAGTTAACATCATTAAATATGCAGATGTTAGTTTTAATACAGAATTCTCCACGATTAAATTATTAAGCAAAGAAGCAAAAAAGCAAAAGAAGCTGCACAAGATTATCATCATGGTGGAGATGGGTGATCTGCGGGAAGGGGTGATGGGAGAGGCATTGGTTGGGTTTTACTCAAAAGTATTTGAGCTGCCTAATATTGAAATTATAGGATTAGGCACCAATTTTAATTGTTTGAACGGTATCATGCCATCGGTAGATAAATTGGTGCAATTATCTGCGTATAAAAAAATGATTGAAAAGAAATTTAAAAGAAAAATCCGTTGGATATCCGGCGGCACTTCTGTTGCAATTCCAATGCTTTTAAAAAACAAAATTCCTGAGGATGTAAATCATTTTAGAATAGGGGAGGCATTGTTTTTTGCGCTGGACCTGTTTACTGGTGGTATACATTAAAGGGATGCATCCTGATGTGTTCCGGTTATACTCTGAGATCATTGAATTATATGAAAAACCAATCGTTCCGTCTGGTGAGCAAATGGCAAACCCTTCTGGTAAGAAGGCCTCTTTTAAAGAATCCGATAAAGGTAAAAAAATCTTTAGAGCAATAATAGATATTGGATTATTGGAATGTAATCCGCAATTTCTTATTCCTGAAGATGATGCAGTAAAAGTAATTGAAGCCAGTTCCGATATGCTTGTTTTGGATCTGGGTAAGAATCCAAAGCAATATAAAGTAGGCGATCTTGTAAGTTTTCAACTAAAATACATGGGAGCTCTGGGAATTATGAATTCCAATTATATTCCCAAGCAGGTTGAATAATATTTATCTTTTTCTCAAATAGAGATTAAACGAAAATGTATTTTTCTTTAAAGTAGAAACTGCAGCAGCAAAATTACTTGCTCCCTTCGGGTCTTTTATATCAGAAAAACCTGCTGAATATTTTAATTCCGGTGAAATAGCCATTCCGGAATTTCCTAAGACCGATATCCAGACCTATTCCTCCGTTTCCACTGAATAATGATTTTTTTACCGGTAATATATCGGCTGTACTGGCATTCTGGATTACTGCATAACTAAATGACGGACCCAGCATAATATAAGGAGCAATATTCTTAGCAGAGAATCGGATAACAAGTGGCAATTCAATATTTGCAACCGTTCTTTTCAGACTAATTGTTTCTATAATATCAGGTCCTCCTGTTCCGGGTCTTTTTATAAAATCAATATCTGTATTTTCAAAACTGATAGTTGCCGATGGTCGGATAAAAATATTCCCTCCCACATTTATCTGAGAAATAACACCCAGATCAAATACAGAAGCGGTATTCGAATTGCACATCAGCATAACCAGTATTTGCATTGCCGGAATAAGTTGGATTTGATTGATTAAGGCCACCTCCAAGTGTAGATCCAAAACTTACTTTTTTAAATGGCGAATTCTTTTTTACATTCTTCTTTTTGTCATCCGGTTTGTTGTTGGCTTCATTTTGTACCAATGCCAATGTTGTTAAAGCACAAGCCCAGTTAGGTGCTGTTCTTACAGCTTTGTCAGCATAAAACAGCGCACTGTCTTTATTATTATTTTCCAGATGCAGTAGAGCAAGTTTGTTTAGAATATAAGCACCGTTCGGATCAATAGAAAGAGCTGAATAGGCACTTTGAAAAGATACAGCAGGCGATGCATTATCACCACTTGCTTTTAACAAGTATAATCTTCCTCTTAATGAGTTTGCAAAATCTGCATCATCCTCCCGCACATAATTGATCGCTTTTTCCAATCGGATGGCGGCTTCTGAGTTTTCCTGTTTTAGTTTACTCGTTAATTGTTCCGTGCAGGAAAGGTAACGGTCGACTTTTGCTTGCGCAAAGTCAATGTATTTAACTGTCAACGTTGATTTGGCATCCAATGTGTAAGGGTTGCCTGGAAATTTTGTCGTCAGTTGCTGGAAATATTCTTCAGCAGATTTACTACCGGTAATATTATTATTTTTTATCGCCTTGTTAAATTGATTATACGTTTCTACTAATAAGGTATCAGCGAATAAATAATGATATCCTGGTTTTAAAAAATCATTAAATGAATTACCACCACCCCGGTTTTGTGCTTTTTTTGTTTCAAGCCATTTTTGTAGATAAACAGGGTCAACATTACTGATTACTTTATCTGTGTTTTCGTTACAACAGAAATAAGGGTCTTGCTTTCTTTTAAAACGTTCCAGTGCAACAGAAGGAACATTTTTATCTACATAAGATTGTATTTCTTTGAAGGTGACTTTATAATCAGGCTCACCATCTGTATCGGCAACACCACTTAATCCATCTACCAGATAATAGGTGAATAAACCTTGTCCGTTTCCGATGGACTTGTCTTCCAACGATTCTTGTCCGGCACCTGTTGCCAGCATGATAATTTCACCGGCCTTTTTTTCTGAAATGGCAGTATTTAAAAAACTTTGTCCGGCTATGCCACCGGGTAATTCATTGGAGCGGCAGGCATCCATGATAAAAAAGACTTCTACACCTTTAGCAGATTCGTTCGCAATTTTCTTTTTCAGATTAAATAATTGAATAGCTCCGCTAACAAGATAATTATTTTTGTCTCCTTCGGGATTACAATCATAAGCCAGAAAAAAGAACTGATCCTGGTCGATAGCATCACCATGGCCTGCGAGATAGATAAAAAGTTTATCTCCTTTTTGGAGACTTTTTGCTTTTAACCATTGAAATCCTTTTGTCCAGAAGTTTGAATTAGAGGCCTCATCATTCAGCAACATGAATATATTATCAGTTTTAACGCTTCCACCGCCCGGCGATTTTAAATAGTCGCTGAATAACACGGCATCTTTATCCGCATAGGTTAATGGGCGAACATATTTATATTTGGAAACACCTACAACCATTGCAAATGTTTGCGGGCCTTTAATGGTCGTATCTCTGAATTTTAAAGCTGTTTGTGCATTTGTAATTATAGTAATATTGGCAAAAACTAAGAGGCTGATAATGCAAAATACGTTTCTCATAATACTATGGTTATTCTGATAAAAAGCAGGAACTGCCTTTTCAAAAGTAAAATACTAAACTTTTTAAGGTTTTTCTATTTTAATGCTAATCCTTTTCCACAACTAATCGGAAGATTGAACTGCTGCCTGAATCGTTGTCAGCAACAAGGATTAAATGAAGGAAACTGGATGTTTCTTTTGAAATGCAAACGGATTCTATCTTTTGCCCTTTAAACCGGGGATCGATTCCTTCAAGATCAATAATTTTATCAGGATTAATAGCTTTCCAGTGCTTTTTGGAAGATATATTTTTTATAATCCAGATATAACTTTTCCCGATGGTTCCGTCAGTCAACGCTGTTTTGAGTGTCTTCTGTGGAGACCGTCAGCAAAAGTCTGTCACTTTTAGATGAATAACATAACCCCGACAGGCCATTAAATGCTGTACTGTCATTATTGCCCCCAATACTGATAGTAGTTATTGTCGCTTCTTGCTGGTTCTTCCAGAATTTATCACTTGTAATGACAAGATGATTTTTTGGATAGCCTTTATTTCCTCTGTTTGAAAGTAAAATTGATCCCGGGAATAGAACAGGAACCTTCGATATTTAATTCTTTTAAGCCATTAAACAGTAGTCGTTGATAAAATGTATCAAGGTGAATAAATTGTTTTTCCTTTGTTACCGTATTGATCAGCCAGCCAATATTCCGATAAGGAGATAAGGAGCCAGAACCAAGTAATAAAAGGTTATGTATCCCTTGTGAGTAAAATAGATTCTAAATCAGACTTTACTGACTTTGGAATACGCTGTTCAGAAAAGGGATACAGGGAAATTGAATCTGATTTATTAAGGCTGCTATCAAGTATCAGGATGTTTTTTGCATCATCACCAATTATATAAAATTTATTATGGATGACTTCAATGCCAGATGCTGAAGGGTAGGAGGGAAATATTTTTACTTCTTCCAGGATATTTTTATTGCCGCAGGAAGCAGTTAGTACTATGCAGGATACAAATAAAAGATATCGGATCATATTATTCAATCAAACTTATTCTCCCAACCAGCCTTCTTCATCTTTTCCACTTTTTCAATTACTTCAGTACTAAGAGAGGTTTTAAAATCAGCTACTTTTTGAGAGATGGTTTCATCTGATGTACCTAATATTTCGGCAGCTAATATGCCGGCATTTTTGGAAGCATTTAGTGCAACGGTTGCTACCGGTACACCATTTGGCATTTGTAGATATGGATAAAACAGAATCCCAGCCGTCAATAGAATTGGAAGATTTTATGGGAACACCAATTACTGGTAATACTGTAACAGAAGCAACCATACCCGGCAAATGTGCTGCACCACCAGCCCCGGCAATAATTACTTTCAATCCTCTTTTTTTGGCAGATTGTGCATACTCCATCATCCGTTGCGGTGTACGATGTGCTGACACAACCGTTACTTCATGCGGGATATCAAATTGCTTGAGGATTTCAGCTGCAGACTGCATGATGGGTAAATCACTATCGCTGCCCATAATTATTCCGACCAATGGATTCATGTGAAGAATTTATACAGCAAAGAAAGGTTAAAATAAGTATCCCGCAAAGCCGCAAAGGCGCAAAAGAATAGCTTAGAATTATCTGATCAATTCACCTTTTAAGCGCAACAATTCTGTTTCTGCAAGCTTTGTATTAAATCTTGCATTAATTAACCGTGTTTGTGCATCCTGTAAACTCTTTTGTGCCTCTTTTAGTTGGATTAACGTGGTAGAATTAAGTTTGTATACTTCAAAAACAATGGCTACGTTTTCTCTTGCCAGACTAATATTTTCTTCTTCTAGTTGAAGCGTTCTTTTTTGCAATTCATAATCATTATATGCATTAATGATACTGAGGTCTAAAATGGATCGTTGATTTTGAAATTCCAACTGACGGAATTGGATATCCAGTTCTGCTTGTCTGATCTGCCGTTTTGTAGTAAAGTTATTTAAAATGGGTATGGAGATTGAAAAGCCAATATTCCTTCCAAAATTCCGGCTATAAAGCGGTTGGAATGGATTAACGGTTGCTTTATTATTTGTTCTCGCATAACTATAGGCCGAATTAAGTGAAAGGGTTGGATATTTTTCTGCAATCCTTTCTTTTAATGTATAGTTGGCAATATCGATATTCTTTTGAGCGATCAGTAATACCGGATTATTGTTTTCTATATTCAGTTTGATCTCTGATAATGAAAGTTGCATATTGATAGGTATCGAATCACCTACTGTATAACTGCTTTTAGCTTCTACATTCATAATCTGGTTCAACTGTTCCCTGAACTGGATCATCAACGTTTCCTGATTCAGTTTTAATGATTTTTGCGCATTCAGGTCTACCTTGCTTTGCAATACATCAGGTTTTGCACCAACTCCAATATCCAATTTGTATTGCGCCAGTTTTACCCGTTCTTCATTCAAAGAAATTTGCTCATCAATTGCAATGAGTTGTTGTTTTTGTCTTACAATCGCATAATAATTTTCTACAACAGCAGCAATTGTATTGACTACCTGATTTTTAATGCCTAATTCACCAAGAGCTATAAATTCTTTGGCTTTATCACGGGTAGCAAACATCTTTAGTCCGTCAAATAATACCCAATTTAGTTGTACGGCCCCATTAAAATTATTGGACTTGATATCATTCAGTTTTCGCTCTGTACCATCCTGAAATCGCTGATTCTGATTATTATTGTTCCAGGTTGATCCAAATGTGCCGTTTAGTCTTGGTAAAAAGACAGCGTTGCGATAAGAGTAATCAAGTGCTGCAACAGCAGAATCATTTTTTGATAATTGGATATCATAATTTTGTTGAAGAGCAGTGGCAATCGCTTCTTCGATCGTCAATATCCGTTGTGCGGATGATGAAAATGCAACTAAAAGAAGTAATGGTAATAATATTTTTCTCATACGATCTTGTCAAGTTTATACCTGTTCAACAATGGGTGCTTCCACTTTTGCTGCCTGATTTGTATATTTATCAAGTTCACTTTTTTTCTTTTTGGTAGAAAGGAAAGTGTACATGGCCGGAATTACCAGCAATGTTAATAGTAAGGAGAACATGATGCCGCCGACAATAACGATACCCAATGGCATACGGCTGGTGGACGATGCTCCTAGTGATAAGGCCAATGGCAAAGCCCCCAGGGACATGGCAAGACTTGTCATCAATATCGGACGTAAACGTTGTGTTGCTGAATAAATTACAGCTTCCATTTTATTCATTCCCTTTTCCTGACTCTGGTTGGCAAATTCAACGATCAGGATTCCATTTTTGGTCACCAGTCCGATCAGCATGATCATTCCTATCTGCGAAAAGATATTCAATGTTTGCCCAAATAGTTTTAATGATAATACCGCACCTGCAATCGCCAATGGAACGGTAAACATGATAATCAAAGGGTCAACAAAACTTTCAAATTGTGCTGCAAGAATTAAGAATATCAATAACAATGACAACATGAAAGCAAAACTGGTATTGCTGCTGCTTTCTTTAAAGTCCCTTGATGAACCGGAAAGGGAAGTAGCAAAAGTGTCGTCCAGAAAGTTTATCCGCAATTCTTTCCATTTCTTCAATGCCATCACCAATCGTTTTACCCGGTTGCACATTGGAGGAAACAGTAAAGGATTTATATCGGTTAAAGTGATAAATAGTAGGAGGTGTGTTTGATTCAGAAGTTGTAACCAGATTATCAAGACTTATCAATTCATTTCTGTTATTGCGAACAAATAATGTTTTCAGATCATTGGGTTCATCCCTGTCATTTCTTGCCACTTGTCCCATTACCTGATATTGTTTTCCCTCTTTGGTAAAGAAACCAAGTCTTCTGTTACTATACGCCAGTTGTAATGTTTGTGAAATGTCATTTACACTGAAACGCCAAGTTCTGCTGCTTTTAAACGGTCAATCTCTACTCTTAATTCCGGTTTATTAAATTTCAGATCAACATCTGCATTTAACAATACATCACTCTGTCTTGTTTCTTCAAGTATTTTTGGAATAATGGCAGTTAGTTTTTCAAAATTATTATTCTGCACAACAAAAGAAACAGGTTGTCCACCTCTGCGGCTTACAGAAATGGTTTGCTCTTCTATTGCAAAAGCTCTTCCTTCATTAAATTTCGGAAGATTTCTATTTACCATCTCCACAATTTCTTTCTGCGAACGGCTTCTTTCATTGGGAGGAACCAATGTTACTCTTAAGAATCCTGTATTTGCATTTCCAGAACCAGTGAAACCGGGCGAAGTTACTGTGAGTACTAATTGTTTTTCGGGAACAGAATCAATAACAAAATCGGAAAGCCGGGTTACAAACTTATCCATGGCATCAAAAGAAGTTCCTTCCGGCGCTGATAACTGTAAACGGAATTGGCTTCTGTCTTCCATTGGGGCTAATTCAGATTTCAAAGTTTTGCCTACAAAAAAGATAGCGGCACCACAAAGAGCAACCAATAGCCAGGCCATCCTTCTTACCCTCATAAATTTTTTCAGAACAGATTGATAACTGTTTTCCATCCAACGGAAAAATGGTTCAGTTTTATTATAAAACCATGAATGTTTATGCGGATTTTTCTTACTCAGTTTTACATTCAGTACAGGAGTAAGCGTTAATGAAACAAATGCTGAAATCAATACAGCACCGGCCACAACAATTCCAAACTCACGGAAAAGTCTTCCTACAAATCCTTGTAAGAAAATGATCGGAAGAAAAACAACTGCCAGTGTGATGGATGTGGCAATGACAGCAAAATAAATTTCTTTGGAACCTTCCAATGCTGCCTGCCATTTATTCATTCCCTTCTCCATCTTCTTATAAATATTCTCTGTCACCACAATTCCATCATCCACTACAAGACCTGTGGCCAGTACAATGGCGAGTAAGGAAAGCACATTGATGGTAAAACCAGCCAGGTACATGATAAAGAAAGCACCGATCAGCGAAACCGGAATATCTATTAACGGACGGATCGCAATGATCCATTCTCTGAAGAATAAATAGATGATCATCACAACCAATAGAAATGCGATCATCAGGGTTTCTTCCACTTCCAGAATTGAACGCTTGATGAATTTTGTCTGATCCAATGCCATGGTGGTCGTAATATCCTCCGGCATATCTTTTTTGATCTGCTCCAGTCGTTTATAGAATTCATCAGAGATGGCAACATAGTTAGAACCCGGTTGCGGTATAAGTGGCCAATGCTATCATGGGCGTGCCATTTCCTCTTAAAATGGTTTCTTCATTCTCCGGACCCAATACGGCTTCGCCAACATTTTTCAATCGTATATCTGCACCATTTATATTTTTTACGATCAGGTTATTGAATTCTTCTTCTGTATTTAATCTTCCAAAAGTCCTGACCGTTAACTCCGTATTGTTTCCGGAAATTTTTCCTGACGGAAGTTCCACGTTTTCTCTAAGTAATGCTGATTGTACATCGTTTGACGTAATTCCGTAGGCGATCAGCTTTGAAGGATCGATCCAGATACGCATCGCATATCTTTTTTCGCCCCAGATCTGAATACCACTTACTCCGGGAATCGTTTGCAATCTCTCTACCAATACATTGTTTGCATACTCAGTGATCTGTAATTGATTCCTCGTATTGCTCTGTACCGTCATGGAAATAATGGCATCAGAACTTGCATCAGCTTTTGATACAACCGGCGGTGCATCCAGATCAGATGGTAGCGAACGTTGTGCCTGCGAAACTTTATCCCGTACATCATTCGCTGCTGCTTCCAGATCGATGCCCAGGTTAAATTCAACATTGATATTGCTACTGCCATTACTGCTGGAGGAGGTGATATTTTTTATACCTGCAATACCATTAACCGCTTTTTCTAATGGCTCAGTGATCTGCGTTTCGATAATATCTGCATTGGCACCAGGGTAAGATGTGCGTACACTAATGTTCGGCGGATCAATAGCAGGATAATCTCTGATGCCTAAAAATCTAAAACCGATAATACCAAACACTACGATGAGGATATTCATCACAATGGCCAGTATCGGTCTCCGTAAACTTAATTCTGAAATATTCATACCCCTAAAGGAGAAATTTTAAATGCTGTACTAAATATTGTTTCTGTATTTTTTGACTATTGCCTATTGCCTATTGCCCATTGACTATCTTCCCAATCTCAATTTTCGATTCTGGCCGTACACTCAATAATCCGGTCACCACCACCGTATCACCAACCGTTATTCCATCCAATATCTGCACTCTAGATGAATCTCTTACACCGGTAGTGATGTCAGCAAAAATGGCTGTACCACTTTTATATAAAATTATTTTTTTCCCTCTTGCTTGTGGCAATACTGCCTGCGATGGAACCAGTATTGCATTAGGATCAGGTGCAAAACTTAATTTCACTTTAGCAAAGGATCCGGGTAATAATCCATCTGCTTTTCCAATTACAGCTGCCCTTACGGTTAAGCTTCTTGTATTTTCTGTAATGTTGGATTCAGTTGCAATTACTTTTGCTCCCAGTTCTTTATTAGACCCTTCGAATGAAAATGTTACCAACTGACCCATTTTGATCTGGTCAATATATTTTTCAGGAATGGTAAAATCTAATTTTAAAACATCGGTCTGGTTAATAACTGCAATAACAGTAGCCGGCGAAACATAAGCTCCGGGGCTGATATTTTTTAAGCCTAGCTTTCCACTGAAGGGTGCTCTTACTACCGTTTTAGAAATACTGGTTTGCAAAATGCCAATATCTGCCCTTAAACTATTTACCTGTAATAAGCTGATATCATAATCCTGCTGACTTATACCCTGAATTTTTAATAACTGCGCTTGTCTTTCTTCTGTTTTTTGAGCAAGGGCAAGCTGTATTTGAAATTTATTGAGTTGTGCTCTCAGGTCGCCATCATATAATTTGGCAAGTACTGTTCCTTTACCCACATATCTTCCTTCAGCCACATTGAGTTGTACAATTCTGCCCGATACTTCAGGATGGATCTCTGCCACTTCGTTGGCCACAATATTTCCTGGCACTTCAATATTTTCCTGAAAAATCTCTGGTTTTACAATATAACCGTCAACCCGCATGACTTGCGATCTTTGGGAACCGCCGGCAGGTTGTTTAGAAGCATCTTTTTTATCCTTTCCGCCACAGGCTATTAATGAAAGAGATATGATATATGAAAAAACTGATTGGTATAATGAAAATCTCATAAATTGATTGGTGCAATGGTTAATTATAATTTAGGTTGAATTAAAGATAATAGGTATAATCAGATTGCTAAGACGTAAAAATCAATAGTTTACTTTCGTCAAAATCTGAGAAAGTATCAACGGTTTCATTCTTGGATAGGTGGTTTTCAGGATTTTACAAACAAACTGCTTTTAACTTTGTTCGATTGATGGATCAGATCCTGTTTTTCTTTGCTCAAAATGGTCACATGCCCCATTTTACGACCGGGCTTGGTTTTCTTTTTTCCATATAAATGAACAAAGGCATTTTCGATCTTCAAAACATCTTCTAATCCTTCATATTTTGCTTCACCGGAAAAACCATCTGCTCCGATAATATTAACCATAATGGAAGGAAGAATTGCAGCTAGTATTGCCCAATGGATAATCCAGCATAATGCGCCAAAGCATATCAAACTGAGAACTATAATGTGCTTCAATGGTATGATGCCCGCTGTTATGTACTCTTGGTGCAGTTTCATTCACCAATACATTTCCATCTTTATCTACAAATAATTCAATGGCAAAAATGCCGGGTGATTTAAAATTCCGTACCACAGATAAAGCTATTGCTTCTACTTTCCACAATGTTTTTTGTTCAAGATCAGCAGGGCAAATCTGGTAATCCAGTAAATTAAGATAAGGATCAAACTTCATTTCTACCGGGTGGATATAAAGCTGTTTCACCTTTTTCATTGATAGCAACCATTTGTGCAATCTCTTTATGAATCGACAACCATTTTTTCCAATACAGCCGGCGCATCAAATCCTTTTGAAAGATCATCTTTTGTTTTAAGTACCTGAACACCTTTGCCATCATAACCGCCTTCCCCGATCTTATGTACTGCCGGTAAAAAATTTTCCTGTTGATTTAATTCAGCTAAACTGTTGGTGATAATAAATTCAGGACTTGGAATCTGGTGTTGCTTATAATATTCTTTTTGCAGAATTTTATTCTTGATTGTTTTTAGGACAGATGGCTTTGGGATAAACTTTTACACCTTCAGCTTCCAGTTTTTCCAATGCCTCCACATTTACATTTTCAATTTCAATGGTAATTGCATCCAATCCTTTTCCAAAATTATAAACGGCATCAAAATCTTTTATATCGCCTTTGGTAAAATGATGACAGAGATGTGCTGCCGGACATTCATTATCATTTTCAAGTACAAATGTTTCAACAGGGTAGTTGGCGGCAGCCTGTAACAACATTCTGCCGAGTTGGCCGCCACCGAGAATTCCGATCCTGAGCTGAGTCGAAGGGTTTTGCATGGGGGCAAAGATAAGGAATGAAGGCCCTGAGCGAAGTCGAAGGGACGTAGTTGTTTTATCAGCAACACTGAGCGTAGCCGAAGTGTAAATTTTTTATTTTATGTCTTTGTATTTGTGGTGTGAAAGGTTATTACATTGTGCTAATAACTGTAGCTTATGATAATCTTGTTTTATAAGGGCAATTTTCTTTGTCCTTGTCCATCCTTTTAGTTGCTTTTCTCAATTAATTGCATCCTGTAGAAATGGAATTGTTTCATAATATTCCAATTTTAATGGTCGTCTTTTGAAAGTGTAACTAGTTTCATAAAATCCGGTACAGTGCTCTTCAAATCGTTTAATTAGATCATTGGTAAGTCCAATATAGAATGATTCGTCATTACAAGTAAGGATATATACAAAATAGAATTCTTGAGGCATACCTTGATATATCATAATTAAATTTACAATTTTCACACGACATTTCGACTCCGCTCAATGTCTGTAAAAAAGCCATTCGACTTCGCTCAGGACTTTTTACCTTTGCACCATGCTTCCCGACTATCCACATAAACGCTTTACAGACCATCGCCAGCATTTCAGTTTGCTGATGGAAGCGCTGGCAATGGATACACCCAACCCCTAAAGGGGAGTTATACTGCTTCCCTGTATTATTTTTTAACTACTAATTCAAAAATTATGAATACAGACACAGCATTTCAGAATACAACAACTACAACAGAAGATTTTCTTCCATTACATGGTACCGATTATGTAGAATTTTATGTAGGCAATGCCAAGCAGGCTGCTCATTTCTATAAAACTGCTTTTGGTTTTCAGTCATTGGCTTATGCAGGACCTGAAACAGGGATGATGGATAAAGTGAGTTATGTGATCCGTCAGAACAAACTCACTTTTGTTTTAACGACTCCCTTAAGAACAGATAATCCGATTGCAGATCATATTTACAAACATGGTGATGGCGTAAAAGTGATTGCCTTAATGGTAGATGATGCCAAAAGTGCATTTGAAGAAACGACCAAGCGAGGCGGCAAAGAATATATGAAACCTGAAGTGTTGAAAGATGATCAGGGAGAAGTGGTATTAAGCGGTATTCATACCTATGGGGATACGGTTCATCTATTTGTTGAAAGAAAAAATTACAAAGGTGTTTTTATGCCCGGTTTCAGAGAGTGGAAATCAAATTATAATCCTGCACCAACAGGTTTGCTATATGTGGATCATTGCGTAGGTAATGTGGGTTGGAATCAGATGAACCCCTGGGTGAAATTTTATGAAGAGGTGATGGGCTTCCGCAATATTTTAAGTTTTGATGATAAAGATATTTCTACAGAATATTCTGCATTGATGAGTAAAGTGATGAGTAATGGAAATGGCTATGTAAAATTTCCCATCAATGAACCGGCAGAAGGAAAAAAGAAAAGCCAGGTAGAAGAATATCTTGATTTTTATAATGGAGAGGGTGTGCAGCATGTAGCTATTGCAACCAACGATATTGTAGCAACCGTTACTGAACTGCAAAAAAGAGGTATTGAATTCTTAAATATTCCTGCAAGTTATTATGAAACTGTTTTAGACAGGGTAGGAAAAATTGATGAAGACCTGGAGCCATTACAGCGATTAGGTGTCCTGATTGATAGCGATGATGAAGGTTATTTGCTACAAATATTCAGCAAGCCTTTAGAAGACAGACCCACTTTATTTTTCGAAATCATACAACGAAAAGGTGCCCAAAGTTTTGGAAAAGGAAATTTTAAAGCTTTATTTGAAGCATTGGAAAGAGAGCAGGATGCCAGAGGGAATTTGTGAGGAGTCAATAAGGTCAAATAGGTCAGATAAGTCATATTGGAAATTTCCAGATATGTGATATGACCAGATTGACTCACATTTGACTTATTTGGCTATCCTTGTTATCTTTACCAATAGTTTAGCATAGCTACTATAATTTTATTCATTACCCGCCGTTAAATCTGACCGGAGTAATTATGAAGAACCTAATAATACTAATTTTCATATCAGGATTTGCAATATCCATTTTCGCCCAACCCCCTTCAAAAGGAGGCTACCAATTCTTATTCTTTTATTGATTATCAGAAAAATTTTCCAAGACCTACAGAGGCATTTCAAAAGAAACAGGATACGCTACAAAAACAGTTTGCTGAAAAAAAACTTGAATGGCCTGCGAAATACATGTATATCCGGTCTTTTAAATACGACAGCCAGTTGGAAGTTTGGGTGAAGAATGATATAAAAGATAAATTCCAGTTATTCAAAACGTATAAAGTATGTGCATTGGCAGGAACATTAGGCCCTAAAAGAATGGAGGGTGATTACCAGGTGCCCGAAGGTTTTTATTATATCAATGAGTTTAATCCCAGAAGTAATTACTATTTGTCACTTGGATTAAATTATCCGAATGCTTCTGACAAAATTTTAAGTGATTCAGAAAGACCCGGCAGTGCCATCTATATACACGGTAGTTGTGTAACGGTTGGTTGTATTCCAATCACTGATCAGCAGATCGATGAATTATATGTTTTATCAGCCTTTAGTAAAAGCCAGGGACAGGATTTTATTCCTGTTCATATTTTCCCGATTCGTTTTGATAAAGATAAAAGTGTAAAATATCTGGAAACGCTTACAAAGACGGATCAGCGCTTAAAAGAATTTGCTGATCGGATGGAAGATGCATTCGATTTTTTTGAAAAATACAGGCAGATGCCAGTGGTACTTATCGGATCCAAAGGTGAATATATCATCAATGATGCACCACCACGTAAATCGAAAGAAATAGTTACAGAGAAAGAAGTTAAAAGACCTCCGGCACAGCATCGGACCAGAAATGTAGGGGAGCTGGTTGAAGCAGTTCATCAATGGCCCGAATTTCCCGGCGGAGGTAAAACCTTTATGAATTATCTCGATAAAGTGGGGAATGATGTAAGTGAGTTTTTACCAAAAGGAATAAACAAAGCATACGTACAAATCGAATTTATTGTTGATAAAGATGGAGTGCCCGTTAATTTTAAAGTATTGAAAAGTATTAAAAATGGCGATGAACTGGAAGATGAGTTAATTACCCGCATGGAAAACATGGGTACCTGGAAACCTGCATTATTACATGGTAAACCGGTAGCTAAAAA
The DNA here is from genome assembly GCA_963705465.1 of uncultured Chitinophagaceae bacterium. Lineage (GTDB taxonomy): Bacteria > Bacteroidota > Bacteroidia > Chitinophagales > Chitinophagaceae > JJ008. The sequence goes on from CAVPJN010000004.1 coordinate 219,790, forward strand.
AATGATACAAACGATAACGGTAGAGAAACCCTGATACTTTACTGAAGCACAACCTGTATTGTATCGGTTGTTTGCTGGCGAAGTAAAATAGATTTCTTGTTGTTAATTCCTCAAATTTTTCTTTTGTATAATGTCGGATCGTAAGAAGCGACAGCCCTTTTGTTACTTCCACATCTAAGAATGCTGATGCCTGTAATGCTAACTTTTCTATTTTCTCAGGCCAATAATCCAATACACACACAAAACTGATGGCTCCAATCTGTGTAAGATTTGGTTTTAAATGTAATCCTTCAAACAATTGGTATAAATGCCCGACTTCATGATCGCCTACAAAAGAAAAATCTTTTGTGGTAACTTTTAGCATCACCTGCTTTTCTTTTAAAACAATGATGGGTGGCAGATCATGTACCGGGTTATTATGGATTACTGTGCCCTGAAGTTTTGGATCAAGAAAACATTTTACAAAAAGCGGAATGTTTTTATTCTGAAGCGGTTTGATCGTTTTTGGATGAATGACCTGTGCACCGTAGTACGCCATCTCTACCGTTTCCTTATAGTTTAATTCAGCGATTGATAGTACATCATTGAATTGTTTGGGATCTGCATTCATCACACTTTCCACATCCTTCCAGATCGTTACATTTTCTGCATCCAGCATATTGGCAAAAACAGCAGCCGTATAATCACTTCCTTCTCTTCCTAAAGTTGTGCTCTCATTTTCATCAGTAGCGCCAATAAAACCCTGTGTTAAAACAATTTTAGTTTCATTCAGGGCGGGTTTTATAATTGTTTCTAATTTTGTCTTTTGTGAATGCCCAATCAATAGTTGCATTCCTAAAATCATCATCAGTGCGGAAAATATCCCGGACATCAATCCATTTATTTTGAATTCCAATCTCATTCAAATAAGCACTAATGATCGACGTAGAAAACAATTCACCGGCACATACTACCTGGTCATAATAATAATCATACTCCCTGACAGGGTTGTCATGCAACAGCCATTCAACTTCAGTAAAGAAATCCTTTAATTGGTTTTCACAGCTCAGGTAATGTGTAACCAATACGTATTTTGCCGTGGTAAGATGTTGTTGTTTGATCTGATTGAATAATTGTAAAGCTTCTTCTTTTTTACCGGCGACAAAAGCTTCTACTACTTTTTCAAGGGCATTGGTTGTTTTACCCATGGCTGAAACAATGACGACAATTTTTTCATTGTCCCAATGTTTCATGATATGACCCATGTTTAGAATTCTTTCTACACTACTTACTGAGGCGCCACCAAATTTGAAAACCTTCATGCTATTGATTAACGATTAGTTAGTTGATAAGTTGACAGGTTTGCAAATGTCGCCAAATGTTAGCTTTTTCTGGTATTCAAACTGATTAACTTACAAAAACCTCTCTTTTTTAGCTATCAGTCAAACCCTTAATTTTGTTAAACTCAAAATCATTCCAAAATGAATATAAACCGGAAAGTACAGACGCTTGACGAATTTACCATTCAGCAGTTAAGAGATTTCCCACATGCAACAGGTGAGCTTTCAAATCTGCTTAGGAATATTGGACTAGCTGCTAAAAGAGTTAATGTAGAAGTAAATAAAGCTGGTCTGGTCGATATTCTGGGAGATTTTGGTACTATTAATGTACAGGGTGAAGAGGTCAAGAAATTGGATATTTATGCCAATGATCAGTTTACAGGTGTTTTGCGGCATGGCATAAGTTGTGCCGGTATTGCGAGTGAAGAATTAGATGAATTTGTAGCTTTTGATGATGCAAAGAGTGTCAACTCAAAATATGTTTGTCTTTACGATCCGTTGGATGGTAGTGCAAATATTGATGTGAATGTTTCTATCGGAACCATTTTTTCCGTTTATAAAAGAGTAACGCCAATTGGGACTGTTGTTAAAGAAGAAGATTTTCTGCAGCCAGGAAATCAACAGGTTGCTGCCGGCTATATTGTGTATGGTTCTTCTACCATGTTGGTATATGCTACCAGAAGAGGTGTTAATGGGTTTACATTGGATCCATCAATTGGAGAATGGGAATTAAGTCATCCAAATATTAAATGCCCCGAAACAGGAAAAATATATTCTGTTAATCATGGAAATTATTTTCATTACGAGGAGGGAGTAAAAAAATATATCACTACCTGTCAAAAGAAAGATAAATCCAATGGTGGTCCTTATACACAACGATATATTGGAAGTATGGTGTCGGATGTACATCGGAATTTAATTAAAGGAGGCATCTTTATGTATCCTGGTACTACCGATAAACCAAAAGGCAAATTGAGGTTATTATATGAGTGTAATCCTTTTGCTTTTATTATGGCAGTAGCTGGAGGAAAAGCAACCAATGGAAAAATCAGGATACTGGATGTATAGCCAACTGAATTACATCAACGGACTCCTATGTTTATTGGAAGTAAGTTAATGATGGAAGAATTAGAAACATTTCTTGATTAATATTATTATATGAAGAAAGAATTATTTCAGTAAAGGATCTTGTTAAAAATTATGGAAGTTTCAATGCAGTAAAAGGAATTTCTTTTGATGTGTATGAAGGAGAAATATTTGGATTACTAGGACCAAATGGTGCCGGCAAATCAACAACACTGGAAATAATTGAAACACTACGGATAAAAACAAGTGGAGAAGTAATTGTTGATGGATTGAATCTTGATAAATCTCCCGGTGAAATAAAAAAAATAATAGGTGTTCAATTACAAAGCAGCGGTTATTATCCGGGCTTGAATCTTGTACAGTTAATAGAATTATTTTGCGGATTATATAATCAGGAAAGTTGATCCGATGGAATTGCTGGAAATGGTGAACCTGAAAGATAAAGCCAAAGCCAAAGTAAAAGAGTTGAGCGGAGGACAGAAACAACGATTTTCTGTTGCTACTACTTTAATTAATGAACCAAAAGTAATTTTTCTGGATGAGCCAACAACTGGATTGGATCCGCAGGCCAGAAGAAATCTTTGGGAATTGGTTAAAAAAATCAGGGAAAGAGGAACTACCGTTATTATTACTACACATTATATGGATGAGGCAGAATATCTGTGTGACAGAGTTGCTATTATTGATGATGGCAATATCATTGCATTAGATACTCCGGATCAGTTAATTGATAACCTGATTGCAACAGGTTTTGATCGGAAAAAAGAAATGAAACTGGCAAACCTGGAAGATGTTTTTATCGGATTAACAGGTCATTCATTAAGAGAGGGTTGATTATTTTAATTTCCCCTTTTGGGGTTATGAGAATGAGTATTCAAAATAAACTAAAACAATATATGTCAGACAAAATTGAAGCACAGAAAAAAACAGGAGCAGCATTTTTAGAAACAAACAAGATCAGCAGAAGGAGTTATTGAATTACCGGTTGGGAATTCAATATATGGTAATTAAAGAAGGAACAGGAGCATTGCCTGATGCGAGTGCAACTGTAAAAGCTCATTATAAAGGAACATTGCTGGATGGTAAAGAGTTTGATAATTCTTTTAAAAGAGGGCAACCCTTTTCAGCTCCTTTAAAAGCGTTGATCAAAGGCTGGCAGATTGCATTACCGATGATGAAAGAAGGAAGCCATTGGCGGTTATGGATACCATCAGAATTAGCTTATGGAGACAGAGGTGCTGGAAGTGATATTCCCGGCGGTGCTACGCTGATCTTTGAAGTAGAGTTATTGGAAATTGTAAAATAATAGTTTATGTCCGCAGTTGAAATTGATCCCCGTTATCCGATTGGAGAATATGAGCCCAAACCTTTTTCAATCGAACAGAAAGTTGAATGGTTGGCAGAAATAAAATTTTTACCAGCACATCTGGAAGCTGCTTTGTTGAATCTGGATGAAGCACAATTGCAAACGCCTTACAGGGAAGGAGGATGGACGGTGCATCAGTTGGTACATCATATTGCCGATAGTCATATGAACGCTTATATCCGTTTTAAGTTAGGATTAACAGAAGATAATCCTGCGATAAAACCATATGATGAGAAACGTTGGGCTGAAATGGAAGACGTAGATAAATTGCCGGTTAATATTTCAGTAACATTATTACATGCATTGCATATCCGCTGGCATGAAGCATTGAAATATATGACGGATGATGAGTGGAATAATAAAACTGTTTTTCATCCGGAACATAAGAAAACAATGCGACTATGGTATTTATTAGGAATGTATGCATGGCACAGCAAACATCATGTGGCCCACATTACAGCTTTAAGAGAAAAAATGGGTTGGTAGTTTTTTACTAATGACTTATAACTGATGAACTTTTTCAAATGAAATGGAAAACGCTGTCTTCTGAACAATTATTTAATGATCGCTGGTTTAAGGTTCGAAAAGAAAGTTGTGAAACACCAGCAGGGAAAATTGTCAATCCTTATTATGTTTATGATTTTCCAACCTGGGTGGGCGCAGTGCCGGTAACTGAGGATGGCAAAATAATAATGGTGAGACAATACCGCCATGCATTAGGCGAAACCTGTATTGAAATTCCCGGCGGATGTGTGGATGATACGGATAAAAATAATAAAGATGCAATAGCAAGGGAACTGCTGGAAGAAACAGGGTACGTTTTTTCTGAATACAAATACTTGGGTAGGATTTCACCCAACCCTTCAACGAACAGTAATTTATTGCATATGTTTCTTGCCATTGGGGGAACGAAAATTGCTGAACAACAATTGGATGAAAATGAGGAGATAGAGATTGTATTACTATCCATTGATGAATTGAAACAATTAGTGAAAGAGAACAAAATTGTACAGGCGATGCATGTCAGTTGTATTCTTTATGCGTTGATGCATTTAGATAAAGTACAGTTTTGATTTTCCGTATATCTTTCTAAACTGCCGTTTATTCATTTTCAATTAGTATGGACTAATATATTGAGTAGCTTTAATGATGCCGTTTCACAGAACGATATTCTTGTGTTTTTTGGGGTTGATTGTCATTTTACAGGATTCGTCAGCACAAACCGAAACTGAACAGCAATACAGTCTATATCTTCCAAAAAGCTATGAAGCGGGTAAACAGTATCCTTTATTGATCTTTCTTGATCCGGGAGCCAGAGGTGATTTTCCGGTTAATAAATACAAACAAGTAGCCGATGAGATGGAACTGATTATTGCCGGATCATTTAACAGTAAAAATTTTGATCACCAATCTTCAGTTGCTTCCATCAAAGCGATATTGAACGATATTTCAGAAAAGTATAAATTAGATAAGGAACGAATATGGCTTTCAGGATTTTCTGGTGGTGCAAGAGTAGCTTCTTCTTATGCGGTAACCGATGAAAGGATAAAGGGTGTAATCGCCTGTGGAGCTGGTTTTGCCGGAGAGGAATTTATTTCAGGATCTCATGCTGTTTCATTTGCAGGTATCGTTGGTTACGGAGATATGAATTTCGAAGAGCTAACCGGGATCGGTCAGCAACTTTCCAAAACAAAAAAAGAAAATCTGTTGTTATTTTTTGATGGGGGCCACCAATGGCCGCCTGTCAGAGAAATGGGTATAGCTGTTCATTGGCTGTTAAACGATAGCACTAAAAAATTTGCAGACACTTTGATTGGCGATCTGATTCAAAGGGCAGATAGTATTTCAAATGAAGGGATGCATTATTTGTCATGGCTGCAGGTTAATGAGTACGAAAAGCTTCCGGTACTGACAGAAAGAATGTCCATAGTAAAAATCAAAATTGAATCAGCAAAAGAGATTCAAAAAAGATAAAAATAATTTTCAGGCTATAATGAATGAGGAAAGGCAATTCATGGATGAATTTTCTTTCTTGTTCTCACAAACGGTATTTTCAGCAATAAAAGATGCCGTAAATAAAAGTACATGGAAAGAAAAACTGAGTAAGTTGAAACTGATGGAGAAAACCAAAAGCAGGTATCAGCAACTTTCTGCGGAACGGTTAATTGATTTTTCCTGGAGACTCTGCACGGAGCAATACAATTATTTAATGAGTATCAAACAGTTTATACCAGCCTATAAAGCTGCTACAATTCTTTCGCTACTGGAAATAAATCAGCTCAATACAGCGCAAATGTTATCGAGGGCTAAAGAGGGGATGGGTGAGTAGAAATCAAATTAATAGAATGTTTTATTAAACAAAGAAATCGATCAGATCAAAAAACTCAAAAGAGAAAATTCCATTGCTTTCTTTCTCCCAAATTGCTTTAATACTTCTCAAACTTATTTCTCCAATTAAAAATACACTACCACAAACAATGATCAGATCATCTTTTCCTGCTTTGAGGGAAGCAGCATATAAAGCAGCATTTACATTCATATATGAGTTGCCTTCCAATTTAAAATTTGAAGCTTTGGATGCTAATTCTTCTTCCGGTAATGCTCTTGGTATCTCAGCTTTAGTAAAATAGTAAACAGCATTTTTGGGCAGTAGTTTTAAAACTTCATCATGGTCTTTGTCTTTTGCCATACCGATGACCAGGTGCAGTTGCTTATGTGGAGTTACTTCAATCTGTTGTAAAAGCTGTTTTATACCTTCCGTATTATGGGCTACATCCAGTACCAGTTTGGGACTTGTCTGTAATATTTCCCAGCGTCCGAATAAGCCAGTCAGTTTCTTTACGTTCTGTAAACCTTGTTGCAAATGAAAATCGGTAATCTTCCAGCCTTTTTCCTTTAATTGTTTGCAAGATGCCAAAACGGTTACCAGGTTTTTACTTTGATAAATGCCCGGTAGGTCCAATTGATATGTTTTTACTTTATGAGTTCTTTTCTCTGCAACAGTCAGATGAAATTGATCGTACTCCCAATGCTTTTCATTTATTTCAAATTCTTCTTTGGCAATTATCAGATCAGCTCCTTTTTCTTTGGCCCTTTTTTCGAATACGGGTAAGGTTTGATCAGTCGTTTCTCCGATAACAACAGGAATACCAGGTTTTGATGATGCCTGCTTTTTCAATAGCAATTAGTTCTATTGTATCACCCAGAAACTGCATATGATCCAATCCGATATTGGTAATTACAGAAAGTTCCGGTGTAAGGATATTGGTACTGTCCAATCGTCCACCCATTCCGGTTTCAATAATGGCGATATCCACTTTTTCTTTTGCAAAATAATCGAAAGCCATGGCTACGGTGATTTCAAAAAAACTGGGGTTTAGTTTTTCGATCAGCGGATTTATTTTTTCAGTAAAATCAATTACAAACTCCTCACTTATCATTTTACCATCAACCTTAATTCTTTCTCTGAAATCTTTTAAATGAGGAGAAGTGTAGAGACCTGTTTTATATCCTGCCGATTGAAATATGGCTGCCAGCATATGACTTACGGAGCCTTTGCCATTGGTACCTGCTATATGTACTGTTTTAAACTGATGCTGGGGATTTCCTAAAGACTCACACAAGGTAATTGTATTGGTAAGATCAGCCTTATAAGCCGCAGCACCGATCCTGCTGAACATTGGCAGGCGGCTGAATAAATAATCAAGTGTCTCTTTGTAATCCATTGTTGGTAAAAATAAGAATCTAATTCTCTTATACGATTATAGAAGAATCAAATACCAAAAGTTTTACTATTTGACATATAATAGATTTTAGGATTTTAATTTGCAGGAAATAATTCAGGATATTTATTCTTTACGCCGTTTTTGACTTTTAGATATGTTTGGTAATGGGCTATCAGGCAAACAATATAAAGAGAACATACTATTGAAATAAGAACTGTTTGTAAAGTGTTTACTTCAATATATTTTTCAGGGGCAAAAATTATTGGGAAATGAACCAGGTATAATGGTATATATATCCAAAAAGACTGATAAAAGAATGAAGTGATGGATAAATGTTTTTTGGATCTTTTTCTCAGTTTTTTGATACTAAAATTTGTATAGCTTAGTATAATAATAGCGGCAATCATTAAAAAAATAACTACTTCAACAAATGCACCGGTAAATGCAAAAAAACTTAAAAAAAGTATAGCAGATGCTATGAAAAGGAATATCGCTGGCCAGCCCAGTTGCTCTTTTACAAGAGCGTAAAAGATTTTGCGCTGTTCCTGATATACACTTGTTTCTTTTTCCCGAATAATATGCGAGAATCCAAAAATGCCAAAATCCTTATAAACAATTTGCAAGGCCTCTTCAAAACTTAATAATGGGTTAGCCTCCATTTTTTCTTCAATGGAATTGGCCAGGTGATCAACCAGTTCAAGTTGCACATCATAGTAACGAACTTGTTTTTTTTCACAAAACTCAAACAGTTTTTTTATTTGTGCGTCAGAAAGCATATTAAGTTAGTTGAATATTAATAATTTGATTCAGACTTTGAATAAAATTCGCTAACTCTTTAATGTTGTTTTTTGCTTCTTTTTTCCCGGCATTCGTTAAAGAGTAATATTTCCTTATTCTGTTACCAATATTTTTGTTTTCAACTTTTAATATGCCTGAAGCTTCCAGCTTGTGTAATAACGGATAGAGTGCACCCTCGGTAATCTTTAATTCGCCGTTGGTAAGTTCTTTTACCTGCTGCGTTATTTCATACCCATACATCCTTGTTTTTTCATTTAATAATTTTAAAATGATCGGTTCAAGGCATCCTTTATATAAACTACTTTTTTTCAATTGCTGCTTTAGTATAAAGATAATAAAGAGATCAATACATCCGTAACTTAGGTACTTATTTTTTTTTATTATTTTTTGCATCAAAAAAGGGATGCAATGGTTTCAGGCCAAAGCATCCCTTCGCTTTATTTACTTAGAATATTTTAGTTCACTTCAAAATTGAATTTTACTGTCACCATTGATTCATGATCAGATTTATCGAATCGTATATTTTGAAGATATTGCTGGATAGCGGTTTTATATGCATTATTACTGCTGGATGATCCTCTGGCAATACTTACAAACCGTCCATTACCTTCTGGTGAAACACTTACGTTGGCATAGATCGTTGCCTTCTCCAGATCTCCCTGGAAAGAATAATGACGAACAATTTTTCTATCACCACCCATTACTTTTGGGCCGCTGCCACTTCCAGTGCCGGAACCATTGCCACCACCATTTCCTGACCCACTACCACCGCCGGTCCCGCTTCCATTACCTACACCGCTTCCGGTGCCCGTTCCGCCTGCTCTGTCATAATCATCTGCAGAGCCTCCACCTTTTCCATTCCCGGTAAGTGTTTTACCTGCAACCGCTTTTGGAATCCTTGGTGCAGGTACTTCAACTACTGGTTTTGGGTCAGCCTTTGCAACGGATGTATTGGTAATTGTTGTTGCTTTTGGTTTAGCAACAACAGGTTTTGTGATGGCAGGACTATTAAGATCATTAAAATCTTCAAGATCTTTTGAATCCAGGTTTTCACCCGGAGTTGGGGGGGTATAATCAGCAATACCGGCAACACCCGCAGCCTGAACCGGATTTCCGCCGCCACCACCGCCATCCGCCAGTAATTCCGGCTCATCAGGCAGATTAAGTTCTACTTCGATGCCTGGTTCATACACCGTTTTAACAAACTCGGGTAGTTTCCATTTAAGTAAAATCATCAGCAATATTGCTGAAACCGCAAAACCAATCGTTATCAACGTAGCATGCGTACGATTTTTTGCTTCAAGGGATGCAGACATAGTGTAATAATTATTCATACAAATTTACATTTTGGTGTTCGGCAGGGCAAACTATTGTTGTTCACACCTGTCAATAACGATGCAAATGCCGTGCAACTTGCATAAATACCTATTTATAAAATGTTAAAAAATGAATACCAGCAGTGAAAAGGAATTTTATTTATTTCTTATCAGTCTAATCATGCTTGTAACGCCGAATATGGCGCCAAAGCCCAATAATAGCATTGTATTTTCTTTTGCAAAAAAACTGTTAGAATAAAATATTCTGTCGATTACGATCAGGCTGATGGTAGAAATAGAAAAACCAATTGAGTTATAAATGGTCAATGCAGTTCCTTTTAAATTTTCGGGTGCATATTGTGCTACTAATGTTGAAAATTGTGGAGAATCGGGGCTAACTGTGAATCCCCAGATAAAAAGTAAAAAAAGAAAAAAGGGTAAAGGAAGAATATATAACAGCGGCGAAAGAAAACAACAAAGACCGGAAATGAAAAGAGCTGTCATCCCGACTTTTGCACTTCCAAAATGTTGCGATAAATAACCACCAAGCATTGAACTTAAACTTCCAATACCGATAACCAGAAAGCTTATCAATGGAATATTTAATTCTATTCCATTTTTGTGAGCATATAATGACAATATCACCGGAAGAAAACCCCAGAAAGTATAGAGCTCCCACATATGGCCAAAATATCCGAAGGCTGCCTGTCGCCATTTCCGGGAAGAGAATATTTTTCCAAAAGCATTCCATTGAAATCCGCCCGATTTTTTTCTGTACGGGCCATCGCCAACAAACAGGATCATTAATAATCCGCCAATTGTTGCAAAGGTTGAAGTATAATATAAAACAGATTTCCAGGGCAATGCAAAATCCCTGTTCTTTAAAAGATGAGGAAATGCGGTACCTAGTATTAATGCGCCTAATAAAAATCCTAATGCTTTTCCTAATCCTTTTTCATACCAATCGGCTGCTATTTTCATTCCAACAGGATAAATGCCTGCAATAAAAAAACCTGTTATAAACCGTAATGCGAATAATGAAGCAGCATCTGGTAGCCAGCCACGCAACTGAAGAGTTTGCCAATGCACCCAATAAAGAACAAATAAAAAATAATTTTACAGGAGAAAAACGATCTGCTAAAGAAAAAAATGCAAATACAAGCGTACCGGCGATAAATCCCAGCATTACGGCAGACGTAACATGACTGACTGCATATTGTGATAACCCAAGTGTTTGTTTTAATTCTGGTAAAACAGCATTGCCAACAAACCAAAGTGATGTGCCTGCAAATTGGGCAATCACAATAACAGGAAGTATCTTTTTGGGTATAGGATGTGACACTATTTTTTATTTATGACCTGGATAAATGATTTGATATTCAGATTGGCAATCAATAAACCGATGATAACCAAAACAAAACTAAACAAATGGATAATGGAAACTTTTTCATGCAGAAAAAGAACAGCTTCAATACTACTGAAGACGGGAATAAGGTTGCCAAATAATGAGGCCCTTCCTGCACCCAGATGCTCAATTGATTTATTCCATAATAAAAAGCAAATAACAGATGCTCCAAGCCCCAGGTAAATAATGGAGCCGAGATTTGTAAGATTCATCTCAAAACCACCGTTGGCATTCAACTCAAAAAGATAAAAGGGTAGAAGTAGTATAGTGCCAATAAGAAATACGGTAAAGAGAAAATTTTTCGAACTCATGGAAACAGGTTTCTTCTTTACACAAACATTATATATTGCAAACGTTAAGGCAGCTGCCAACATCCACCAGTCACCCTCGGTAAAAGAGAAAGATAGAAGAATATTAATATCCCCTTTACTTAGTAATAATAAAATACCGGCAATACAGATCAGCATGCCAATCACTCTGGAAACGGGAATCAATTCTTTAAGAAATATCCTTGCCAGTATAACTGACATAATCGGGGAGGTCGTAGTACCCAATAAAGCCATATTGATCGCTTCGGTAGTATGACCGGCTATATAAACGAATGTATTGAACATAGAGACGCCAGTAACAGCAGCTAAAAGGAAATAGAACAATCGCTTTTTAAGTATGCCCAATTCCTTAACAAATAATTTCCAGGTAAAGGGCAGCAATATCAATGTGGCACTAAGCCAGCGATAAAATGCAAGTGTAATCGGAGGAATATTATCTTTTGCACTTCTGGCAATAATGAAATTGCCGGACCAAATGATTGTAGCTAAAATTGCTAATGATGCACCAACCCAAACTTTGTTTTGTGAATATTTCTCATTCATTCAGTGGGTGGTATTATTAGTGATGGGCAAAATCCATTTCAAATTTTCCGTTGATTCGTTCGATTGGAGGATTGAAATAACCGTATTTCAGATCAGGAAATTCTTCTCTTATCAATTGTTGTAATTGTTTTACGCCCAGGCATTCACCGGTTTCTGTTACACCGATCTTACCTAAATACCAATCAGGATCGATATTGAAACTTCGCCATTGGATCATTTTCAATCCTGTTTCTCTAATAAATTTTCTCAACGCTTCGTATTCGGCAACTGAATCAGTCATGCCGGGAAAAACAAAAAAGTTAATAGAAGTCCAGCCGCCAAAACTATTTTTAAAAAACAAAAAAATTAATAGAAGTCCAGCCGCCAAAACTGTTAACGATCTTTAGGCTTTCAACAATGTCTTCAAATTCATAATTATTGGGTCGGTAATAAGGCGTATAAATTTCTTTTCTTACGGAATTGGTACTCACTCTGATTGAATCTAATCCTGCTTCACATAATATTTTTACAGCATCTGGTTTTGATCCGTTTGTATTGATATTGATGCTACCTTTCTTATGTATGTTTTCTGATTTCAATAATCGCATCCCGCATTGTTTCCCACATTAATAATGGCTCACCTTCACATCCTTGTCCGAAACTTACAATAGGATAGGGGGCTGATTCCAGATGCGGAACGGTAAACTCAACGATTTCTTCGGCTGTGGGTTTAAATGCTAATCTGTCCTGCGGTGAAACAATTGTTTCTTCATCAGGCTGTAAAGAAATACAACCAACACAATTTGCATTGCAGGCAGGTGAAACAGGTATCGGGCATTCCCATCTTCCCAATGCAAAATTTCTTGCTGCGGGACATTGATAAGTCAATGCACAGTTATTCGCCAGATGGCTTACCAATCTGTTATGCGGATAATGATTGAGTAATTCTTTTACACCCGATGCTACTTTTTCTGTATCATAACCTTCGCAATCCTGACGGATATCTTGTTCAATTCTTACAGCAGGCACATAAAATTTTCCATCCAGCCATCCAGCTGCCGAATAACAGAACAATGGAAGTATAGGTGCATCAGGAGCAGTTTCAAAAGCAGCCATATAAAAACCTGAATAGGCTGGTGGAACAAATGCAGCAACGGCCAGGCCTTTTTCACATAACCTCATTTCACCGGTTTCTACATCAATGCCGATTCCCTTTCTTCCAGGTAATTCATATAATGATCCGCCAGAAGGTAATTCGATCCAATCTTCTTCCGGAATAGCTACCGCATCCCAGCCACTACGGCCGGCAACATATAGTGTTGTGTCTTCGAATATATTGCCCTTTCCGTCGGAGTAAAGTATGTATGGTGATTGTGCTAAACTCATTTGTTCAATTGTTGCCTGCAAAAGTCGTTAAATTCTTTTTCATTAACTACAGTTCTTATTTCATCAATCATATTGCTGATTGAATCAGTTTGTTGTTTTTGAAATCAATTGTCAATAAGCCATCTTTAAGGATTACCTTATTTAGCTTTATCCCATTCAATATTTTTTGCAGGGAATGAAGGATAGACAATTTCTTTAGTTGAAATAAACATCCATTTAAAATCCGGATTGTAATAGAAGAAAAAAGGTCAAACACCTGCAATGGCAGCAGCCATCCAGTAAATTTCGATAGTTATCCAAACTATAAAATATGACAGAATAAAATTGAAGTAAATACCAGCATTGAATTTCTGTATTTCTTTAGCAAAAAAATATTTGACAAAAACCTAAGCAGATAAATCCTATCGTAATTAACGCCGTAATTCTTGTTTGTAATTATCTGTACTAATTGCCAGAAAATAATGAAAAGTAAAGAATACAACCAAATAATATGAAAATGATCAGATTTGCTTATACGTATGCTGATTTTTTCATTTTTTAAAATGAATGTATGATAACTCTTTGACATTTATCAGCTATTACTTGCCACCAATAAATTACAAAGCTTATATAGAGCCCTTGCACCAACATTTGCATCCCAATCGGTATCACCGCCAATTCCAACTTCATTCAAATCAAAACCAACAATTTTTTTACCACTTTCTAAAAGTTTTGTAAATAAATAAAATACCTGGTCCAGTTCAAAACCTCCGGGAACCGGTGTGCCGGTAAACGGACAAAGCTTTCTATCTAACCCATCAATATCAAAACTGATAAACACTTTTTCAGGTAATTTACTAATGATCTCTTCAGCAATATATTTCCAGGTTTGTCCTTCAAATTGACGGGTTCTTATTTCTTTGTCAAAATAAGTTATGACCCTGAAGTTGCTGTTCTTAACATATTCCCACTCATCACTTCCAAAATCTCTGATGCCAACCTGTACAATCTTTGCAATTCAGGGATTTCATTCAAGGCATTATACATGATACTTGCATGAGAGTAATTAAAACCTTCATAAGCTACCCGCAAATCACAATGCGCATCAATTTGAAGAATACCAAACTCACCATGTTTTTCTCCAATTGCTTTTAAATATCCTAACGGAGTACTGTGATCGCCACCTAAGAGACCTACCAGTTTATTTTTTTCCATTAAGGCCTTTGTTTGTTCATACACCCAGTTATTCATAAACACACTTCCTTCATTTACTTCTTTCAATGTTTTGGTCATAAATTGATTAGCCGCTACTTCATCGCCTTTTGAGATATAATCAATAAATAATTCAGCTTCTTTCCGTAAATAATCACTTTTCATCAATACTTTTCTATCCATAGGCCGCATATAAAATCCTTGTTTCCATGCTTCCGGCATATCGGGATCAAACAGATCTACTTGAAGACTTGCTTTTAAAATTGCTTCTGGTGCACGGGCAGTACCTGCACCATAGCTTACCGTTACTTCCCAGGGTACAGGAACAATAATCAATTTTGAGTCTTCTTCATTTGTAGGCAAACCAAAAATATTATTATTGGGGTTACCTACGCTGTTGGGGTCGTAATTGGCAAGATTAATCATCCTTAATGTTTAAAGTGTTGCAAACTTATACCAAATTGATTTATTAAACAGGCCAAAAATTTACGGTGTTAATACGGGTACACAATGATTTAAATTAATTCGAATGTAAACAAATTGCTATTGTCACCATGTCGATTTTGTTATTGTGTTGTCGGTATTACATTCTTTATCTTGCTTATAAAACAGTAATCAAAAAAAAAGCTACCTGAAGGTAGCTCTTTATTATTGAAGTTATTATAGCATTTACTTTTTACTCAGGCTTTTTAGGTGTGTTATATGAGATACTACTGCCATTCTCATTTTAGGATATTCTTTATAAGGGACGCCAAATTCCAGACATGCTTTTTTTATGATTTTGCTGATCTCAGGATAATGCACATGAGAAATTCTTGGAAACAAATGATGCTCTACCTGAAAATTTAAACCCCCAACCAACCAGGAAATTACTCTGTTGCGGGTAGCAAAATTTGCTGTTGTTTTTAACTGGTGTACAGCCCACTCATCTTCCATTTTGCCCGTATTCTATATTGGCCTGTGGAAAATGTGTTTCTTCAACAGTATGTGCCAACTGAAATACAATGCTTAATACAAATCCGGTAAACATGCCATAGATCAGAAATCCAATGATCCAGGTTGAAAATCCTAATGTATAGATTGGAATTGCCACAAAAATAAAGGCATGTAATAATTTGAAACCCCAGAATGAAATATGATCGCCAATACTCATTTTCTTAATGGGAGTAGGACCAATCCTTCCAAGGAAATATTTTTTGTAATCTGTAAACAAAACCCACCAGATATAAAGTAATGAATACGCAAACCAGAAATACCAATGCTGAAAGCGATGGATCTTGTAATGTTTTTGTGTTTCACAAAGACGTAACAATGGTTTTGCCTCAATGTCATCATCAATTCCTTCAATATTGGTATAAGTATGATGGATGATATTATGTTTATTGCGCCACATAAAATTATTGGCGCCTAAAAAATTAAGTGTTAAACCAGCCATTTCATTTACCCATTTATTCTTGCTGAAACTTCCATGCATACCATCATGCATGATATTAAAACCAATGGCAGCTGTTAAACCACCTAATACGATACATTCAACAATTGCCAACCATACCGGCGGTGTATAAAATACAAGGTGAGTATAAACGAATAGAAAACTAACAATAAGAATTCCTGCTTTTAAATACAGTGAAAAATTTCCTGTTGATGATTTGCCAACCTGTTTAAAATAGTCGCTGATCCTTTTTTTAAGTTCAGTATGAAATGATTGTGAGGTATTGGAGAATTTTGGACTCGCCATAGTACTAATTTCTTAGGATGCAAAGGTAACTTATAAATGCCAGAAGTAGCTGAAAAGAATTGCTAATAAATAGCAAGGAAATGCATGATTTTAATCATGTTTTATAGTGTAAAAAACGAACGATTGTTTACGTTTCGTTTTGAATTAATGCATTTAATGTTTTAATGCCGATCTTTTTTTCGCTGATAAAACCTTCTGCATATTTAACGCCAATTCTTTTACCAAACATCCTTGCTCTTGCAATTACACTTTCCAGAAAATCAGGTGTGGAAATATAAGTCTGTGGTTCGTCAGATTTATTTTCTGTACTATGAAATTGAGTTGTATAGGCTTCAATAGCTTTCATTCGTTGTTCAAATACATCACTGATATCTATTAGCAGATCCGGTTCATGATACCAATCCTGAATATAATGCAATACATAAGAAGGCCTCCATCTTGCTTGTTCTTTTCCATTTTCATCTTTTGTTTCAATTTTTGCAAGCCCGGCTAAAAAGCAACATTCAGCTATCATTTTTCCTGCACGGCCATGGTCGGGATGTCGATCATGTAATACATTTCCTATTACAATATCGGGTTGATATTTTCGAATGGCAGAAATGAGTTTTAATTTATTGGTTTCATCATTTTCAAAAAAACCATCCCTCATTTTTAGATTTTCTCTGCATTGCACACCCATGATCATGGCAGCATTTGCAGCTTCTTTGTATCTGGTTTCAATGGTTCCTCTGGTACCCAATTCGCCTTGTGTCAGATCAACAATACCAACTTTTTTTCCTTGTTTTATTTCATTAATGATCGTTCCGGAACAACCTAATTCCACATCATCCGGATGTACGCCTATGGCAAGTATATCTAATTTCATTTCTAAAATTTGTAATTCAAAAGTATAAAGGAAAAAGAAGTTAAAAGCAACAAATTGTCAGGTAGGAGTTCTTTAATGGGTAATGGTGAGTATAAAACCCGGGTTTACAGTTACAGCGGTTTCCGGACTCATACTTAGACTACGAATGGACGTATTAGCGTTTACTATTGAAACACCTGCTGTTATTAAAACATCTGGATCAAATGTCCTCTTAACAGTTCCACAACTCCAGTTACCAGGGTTTTCCCATTGCATATTGATGGCACCGGTCCAGATATTAGTAAACTTTAATTTAGTTTCTTCACCATTAATTCCATCTGTAATACACCTGAATTTATAACCGTACCAGGACGATGGAATTGAAATCAATTGAAGAACCTGCAGGTTGGTGCCTGAATAATAACTATTGTCTGAGATGTCGACAAAACCAGTACCTGAATCCAGTTGCCATTGAAAAATCTGTACCGGCATTTCCTGCCGAAAGGGATGTAGTAGTAACTGGAGGACAAAGTTGGTTTAAGTTAGGTCCGATCTTGCATCTTAATAAAGGAGATTCACAATCCCACAGATTTGCTGTTGAAAATGCCAATTTTTTCCATCCATATCCAGATCGTTAACATGGAAGCCCAATATGGAGCTGCCTATCGGGTAATTTACATATGGAGAAAATGATAGTGTGCCGGATGTGGAATTGTTCTTAATTATGAACATATTACTACCGGTTGGTATCAATTCAGGTTTTTTATCACCATTAAAATCAGCAATTTTTATTTCGTTTTGTGCGGACAAGTGGAAATGTTTATCAGAGTGTCAAAAGCAATAGCACTGGATTTGAAATGTTTCTTAAACCGAAACTGAATTTGTGCCGATATTGATAAGAGCAAGATCTGGTTTGGAATCCCCATCCAGATAGCTGCTGCAGTCAGAAAATTATTACTTACACTATAATAATAATTGGTCAGCGCAAAAGAAGGAGCCTGCCCGGAACTTCAATTCTTATACATGAAATAATGTCTCTTGGTGTGCTTGCATCAGGAACATTATTGGTAATAATTCAATTTTGCCATCTCCATTTTGATCAGCGGCAGTTATGTGGATGAGGATGGCCGGTAGCATAATCAAGTACAACACAACTGAAAGACACCTCCTGTAGATGTATTTTTGAAAACAGTAACTTTAAAGGCATCACTATTTGCTACTGCTATATCCGGTTTGCCATCCTTATCAAAATCAACTATTACCAGATCCTTGTTTCCAATACCGGTCAATGTGACATAGTCTGTTGCGAAAGAAAAATTTCCAGCTGTACTTGTATTTCTTGAATACTGACTCCGGATTGTGTTGCTGTTATTATGTCCGTTTACCGTCTCCATTCATATCGAATGTAGTAGACGCTTCGTGGACCTGTGTCGTGGCAAAATCAATTTTAGCTGCGAAATGATACCTGACCTTGTGTTTCGGTGTTTCGTTCGGAAACGTTATTGTCGCCATAATTGGCTGCAACAAGATCTGGTTTTCCATCTTCGTCAAAATCTCCGGCCGCTACATCATAGTTCGATAACCAGCCGCAAAATCGATTTTCGGAGCAACCGAGTTTGTTGTAAATATGGAGTCTCCAGGGTAGGTTTCAACAAATGGTTTTGTAGAAGATGTAATCGTCCAGAAGTTGTAAGGCTGATTGGTCTGTAATTTGCAGATACTGGCAACTTAACAGTTATTGAGTTAGATGAAGCAGTTATAACAGATGCCCCGACGGCTCCGAAGTAACTGAGTCTGAAGCAGGAACAGTGCTGAATTCTCCGTCAATTCTTACAGTTGAGCCAATTGGACCATTCTCGGGAGTAAATGATGAAATTGTCGGTAAGGTGGTAAACAAATCCCGGACTTGTCCCGGTTCCGTATGAATTAGTGACGGCTATTGAACCTGATGAATCACCCGCCACTTCAGCCGTTATTGCCGTCACTCAATACACTAAACGAACCTGCAGGGATTCCTCCAAAAACGAACCGAATTCGTACCAGTAAAATTGCGTCCTTTAATAGTAATAATTGAACCGGGTCCACCAATATTTGGTGTAAAAGTATAAACCTGTGGAATGGGAAATGAAAAAGAAAAATAACTTAATGAATCCGCTCCAAAAGAAGCTGAAGTAACTTTTACATTCCCACTTGCGCCAATACCAACAATTGCCGAAATGCTTGTATCGCCGGATATTGTGAATGAAGAAGAGGGACGCCACCAAAATATACGCCAGTTGCTCCGGTAAAGTTGAATCCCTTAATTGTTACTACAGACCCAATTGTGCCAAATGTTGGAGTAAATCTATTAATTGTAACTGCATTAAAACCCCGGGCATTTGCTGTTCCCTCGGCGTATTCACTACAATCAAACCAGAAGATCCCGGTGCAACAGTCGCACTTATAGAATCAGGGGACACAACATTAAATGAGGTTACGGGTATGCCACCAATTGTTATGGATGTTGTCCCCGTAAAGTTGATGCCTTTTAAAAAGAAAGAATAGTACCACCTCCCCCAAATAATGGTGAAAAGGAATTTATAACAGGGCCGGTATGAATAAAGCCAGGAGAATAAACGGCTCCATGAGTTGTAATTACACCCACGGAGCCAGAACTACCGGGGCCAACTACGGCAGTTATTGTATCTGGGGATATTACGTTAAAAGAGGAAACATATACATTACCAACTATTACATTCACCACACTTGTAAAACTTGAACCCAGTATCGTAATAGTAGTGCCTAAACCTCCTGTGGTTGGAGAAAAAGAAGAAATCGTAGGTGGTGGCAGATAAATAAAGCCGGATTTTGTTCCGGTACCCGAAGCATTTGTTACAGACACATCACCTGAAGCACCTGCGCCTACCCGGGCTGAAATTGTTGTTGACGAAAAAAACAGTATATGAAGCTGCAGGAACTCCTCCAAAACTTACCACAGTAGTACCAGTAAAATTTGAACCTGAAATCGTAACAAATGTATTTGTACTTCCACTGGAAGGAGAAAAAGTTGTAATGTTAGGTGCCTGACAAATTGCGGTGATCGTAAAACCCGAAGTCACTATAATTGACATCAGGAATATAGCTTTAGAAATCAAATTCTTCATTAGAAATGAAATTAATTTATTCTATCAATTCATTGCAATTTTTTTTGGGGAAGTCAATATAGAAGCCGAAAATATTATAAAGAATAGGCTAACTCTTGTATCTAATACCTGTAAGGATTGCCATACCAGCTTCCATCCATTTCTTTTACGATATTCTCTATTTCACGATCCATTGTATTCTTCTTTTCATATCCCTATCTTGTTTGAGGTTACCACCAACAAACCAGGCTACGGTTTGATACATTCTTGCATTTAATCCTCCTTTGTATTCTTTTATGATCTCATAACAGTTATTTCCTGTTTGCCGGTTAATTAGTTTCATTAAAATTTTTCCCTGGTAGACAGATAAGTTGGAAAGGGGGTCACTGAACTCTTTCTTCAGTATCCTTTCTCTCGACTTGATATAAGCTTTGCGTTCTTTTCTGGCACTTACTCCTGCAAGGTTTCTATTTATATCATTAATGGTAGACCCGGCAATTCTTGCATAAGGATAAGTAACGTAGACGGCATTTTGAGCCTGGTCCATTCTTCAATAAACTTCGCCAGTTTAGCAGGCGACAAATTGGAAACCCAGGCCATTTCCTGTTCTTTATAATTCACAATTTCATTTTGATAAAGAATAGCAGGCAAATTGATTGTATCATTTGGTCCCCATTTTTTACGTTGTTCTTTCATTAATTCCAATGCCAACTGGTTGGAATCAATAACAGGAGCAGGAAGATCAATCTGAGCAAATAGATGTCTACCCGTTACCATCAGGCAGCATAATAAAAGCTTGCAATATTTGCTTATCAATGACATTAGCAGACAAAATTAGACTACTGGTTTGGTATTTTCTATACCAGACAACAAAACTACTGTGGATGCTGTTTGTAAAAAGCTAAATTTTGGACTAGGCCTTTTCTTTACGGTTTAGTTGAATTCTGCGTACCATGCTGATGAGGATGCCGATAGCGGTAATGACAACACCAAACCAAAGCAACCGGATATATGGGAATTTGTATGCTTTTAACGTAATGTTAGTCCATCACTGCGTTGGACTCTTTAATGCCTAACGTAATGCTTTTATCGGGATTGATTTTTTGTAATTGCAGTACGATACTTTCGGCTAACAGGGTATCAGGTAAAGCCATTTCATTTCCTTTGACGATAGCCAGTTTTGGAGCAATGGAATAAGTAGAACCTGTTTTGGAGTGAACTTTCAAATTAGCCTGCTGTAAACTTCCTTCTTTCCCAAAAAAATCTTCTGGTAAGTTGTCAGTTTGTTTTATTTCCTGGTAAATGATAAATCCGCTGGAATAGAACAAGGTATCACCTGGCTTTAATTCATTTGGTCTGAATGTTGTGGTGTCCTTGGTTTTATCAGGATTGGAAATGGAAGTGATATATGTAAACACATCATGATTCCAGTAATGTCTGGCATCGGGATTTGACATCAGCCCTTCATTGCCTTTATAATTGACAAATGAATTAGGTGTTAATACAAATTCCTCTTTACCGTCCTTGCTTTTAAATCTTACTTTATAAAAAGATAATTGCTTTTTGGGATGCGATGAATCGCCTTCATACGTAAGCGAATACTTACCCATATCAACTGTCAATCCTTTTACCAGTGTCAGGTTTTCTCGTGGTAATCCTCCAGTTCTTATCCAATGGTGCAGGAATGCCGCCAATATTGTTCGACAGCACTTCTTTATTGGATGAAGAAATCAATATTCCCAATAGCACCAAACCAAATCCGAAATGAGAAATGGATCCTCCGGAAAGATTCAGTTTCCCCTTCATGCCCAGCCAGATATAAGCTGCATTGGCAACAATGGTGTACACACTGCAGGCAACAGCCAGCCAGATAGCCACCATAAAACCAAAGGTTTCTTTTTCGTAATTCACTTTTCCAACCACAAGTATCAGAGTTGCAAAAACGGCTGCAATAATTGTTGGGATCAGTATTTTTTTAAGAAAGAGCTTCGTCGGTGTGCTTTTATATTTCAAATATTGAGTAACAGCTGTAAGTACAGCAAGGATGATGGCAATAAATACCATGATCTGGTTATACGAAATATTCTGCTTTCTCTGGCTGGTGCGATCCTCGGAACCAAATATTTTGTTGACAACCGGAACGGAAGTTTTCCCAATAATAACCATTGCAGATAAAAAGAAAACCAGCGAACCGATAAACATCCAGAATTCTCTTGATGAAGTACTTTCTTCTTTATGTATGGTTGGGATAGCTTTATATCGTTTTGCGAAAAGTACTATTGCAGGAAACACAAACACTAATAAAAATACCAGCAGTTGCAAATTCATCCCGGTACTCTGTAAATGCATGCACAGATGTTTCTCCAAGAATACCGCTTCGGGTTAAAAAAGTTGAATAAAGGACGAATCCGAATGACAGTATAAAAAACAAATGCGTGGCTCTTAATGAATGGCCGGTTGTTTATATATCAGCAATGTGTGAATACCGGCAATTAAGATTAACCAGGGTACAAGCGAAGCATTTTCAACCGGATCCCATGCCCAGTAGCCACCAAAAGTTAATGATTCATATGCCCACATTGCACCCATCATTATACCTACACCAAAAACAGCAGCAGAAAACAATGCCCAGGGAAGTGCAGGTTTTACCCATTCGCCAAATTTCTTTTTCCAAAGACCTGCGATGCATAAGCAAAAGGAACAATTGTTGAAGCAAATCCCAAAAATAAAACCGGTGGATGAATCACCATCCAGTAATTCTGTAGCAACGGATTCAGGTCGTTACCATCTTTAATTGATAACATATAATCCTGCCGTAAACCAAGTGCTACATCACCATTGATATGCAGGGCAGGGGCATTGTCTAAGACTCCGGAATCTCGTAGCAGAATAAAAGGATTGGTTCCCATTTTCCAGCCAAAGAAATAAATACCAGCGATCATAGTAGCCAATGCAAATTGCATAAGGCTTACAACCGTCATTACCGGTGCTTCCCATTTCTTGCTTGTTTTGATCAATATCAAACCTAATACACAATGCCACACACTCCATAGTAAAAAGCTTCCTTCCTGTCCTTCCCAGAAACAGGCCAGCAGGTATTTTACTTCTAATGAACGGCTGCTATGCTGCCATGCATATTTGTATTCAAAGAGATGATTGGAAATAATATAAAAGAGAATAATAAAAATGGCGAAAACAGAAACAACTTCAGTTATAAAGGCGAGCCGGGCCAGCTTTTTCCAATAGGAGGCATCAATATCATTTTTTGATTGAGCAGATCTGAAATAGGAAAAAGTCGCAATCAGCGATGCCACTAAAGAAAGTATAATGAATAAATGTCCAAGTTGACCAGGTAAAAGATGCTCTCCGATATACGCCATTCCGGATTAGTAGTTTGTTGCTTCCTTAGTTGTTGGAGCAGGGTTATTAACAGCACTTTGTTTTATGCTTTTCTCTGTTGGTTTCATTTCTTCTTTATATTTCGATGGGCATTTGGTTTGAACATCTTTACATTCAAACTTGTCATCAACATATTTACCTTTTAACACCAATCGTTCACTTATCATCAGGTTTGGAATTTCTCCATTCCGATAGATCACTTTCATGGCCTGATCTGGATTTTCAACGCCAACAGCATAAAAACTTAAATAATTAGGATCTTTTTTGGACATCAAACTCTACTGGTTTGCTTTTATCCAGACGTACCGCTACATGCACAAATTTCCCCGGCATTTCTTTGGCATCAGCGATCGTTTCATAAGTGGAGCCTGTATTTAACAAGCTGATAAGTAATGCGATGGAGCCTGCGATAAAAACGAGCAATATAATATGTATCTTTTTCATGATCCTCAGTTTGCGACTGCAAAGTTAGGTCAAAAAACTGAACAGATTCTGATATAAATCAAATGAAATTTGAATTAGTTACAAATCTTTCCTTCTCTCGAAAAGCCTGTTTTTGCCCTTATCTTTGCGGCACTAAAAACGACTTGCCTTATGCTATTCCAACTGAGTGAAGAACAATTGATGATACAAAAAGCCGCAAGAGATTTTGCCCAGCATGATTGCTTGCCCGGCGTTATAGAAAGAGACGAAAAACAACAATTTCCCCGGGAACAGGTAATGAAACTGGCTGAGCTAGGTTTTTTAGGAATGATGGTTGATCCCAAATATGGCGGTGCCGGTATGGATTCTATCAGTTATGTGCTGGCAATGGAGGAGATCAGTAAAGTAGATGCAAGTGTAAGTGTGGTAGTAAGTGTAAACAACAGCCTTGTTTGTTATGGATTAGAAGCATTTGGAAACGAAGAACAAAAGCAAAAATACCTTACCCCTTTGGCGCAGGGAAGAAAAGATGGCGAATTGTATATCGGGGCTTTTATGCTGAGTGAACCGGAGGCCGGTAGTGATGCGACTTCGCAAAGAACTACTGCAGAAGATATGGGAGATCATTACCTGTTAAATGGCACAAAAAACTGGATCACCAATGGTGGCACAGCTTCT
The DNA here is from genome assembly GCA_963705465.1 of uncultured Chitinophagaceae bacterium. Lineage (GTDB taxonomy): Bacteria > Bacteroidota > Bacteroidia > Chitinophagales > Chitinophagaceae > JJ008. The sequence goes on from CAVPJN010000004.1 coordinate 244,437, forward strand.
GTTTATCTGGTAATGGCTCAAACGGATCCATCAAAGGGTTCCAGAGGGATTAATTGCCTGATCGTAGAAAAAAATTGGCCGGGAGTAGTGGTGGCAGCTAAAGAAAATAAACTTGGAATTCGTGGAAGTGATACACATACTGTCATGTTCAATGACGTTAAGGTACCCAAGGAAAACCGGATCGGTGAAGATGGCTTTGGGTTTACGTTTGCAATGAAGACATTGGCTGGGGGCAGGATCGGCATTGCATCTCAGGCCTTAGGCATTGCCAGCGGAGCATATGAGTTAGCAAAAGAATACTCAAAAACAAGAAAGGCATTTGGAACAGAGATCATGAATCACCAGATAATTGCATTTAAACTGGCAGATATGGCCACAAGAATAGAAGCTGCAAGATTACTTTGTCAAAAAGCGGCCTGGGAAAAGGACAACAAGCTGGATTATACATTAAGCTCTTCAATGGCTAAGGTTTATGCTTCTGAAACGGCCATGTGGACGACCGTTGAAGCCGTTCAGATTCATGGAGGTTATGGTTTTGTAAAAGAGTACCATGTAGAAAGATTAATGAGAGATGCGAAGATCACTCAGATCTATGAAGGTACCAGTGAAGTACAACGTATCGTTATTAGCCGGAGTATTTTAAAGTAATTTATTTTATACTTTACATAGCCATAAGCAAAAGCTTATGGTTTTTTTATTCTAATTAAATTATGAGAATTAGCATGGGGGTAAATATTGCAGCCTATAATGAAATAAAAAAAGAGTTGGATCGAAATAATGTAACACTTGTTGCTGTATCCAAAACAAAACCAGTTGCCGATATTCTTGCATTGTATGAATTAGGACAAAGAGATTTTGGTGAAAACTATGTGCAGGAGTTAGTTGAAAAAGCGGATAAACTCCCAAATGATATTCGATGGCACTTTATTGGTCACCTTCAGACAAATAAAGTAAAATTTATAGCATCATTTGTGCAACTGATACATGGGGTTGATAGTCTGAAATTAATAAAGGAAATCAATAAACAGGCTGCGAAGAATGATCGGATCATTGATTGCCTGTTACAGGTACATATCGCTCAGGAGGAAACCAAGTTTGGGTTAGATGAGGAAGAGTTGAATTCAATAGTTAATGAGATAGAAGTTTTACAGCTGAATAATGCAAGGATTTGCGGGTTGATGGGTATGGCAAGTTTTACTTCAGACAGGCAAAAAGTTAAAAATGAATTTAGCATTATTAAGAAATACTTTAGTCGTATACCAGGCTTAAAAATACTCTCAACCGGTATGAGTAGCGATTATAAAATGGCCATTGAAGAGGGTAGTACTATGGTAAGGATTGGCAGTCTTCTATTCGGGGAAAGAGAGAATAGCTAAGATTTTGAGGCGGAATATCTTAATGTTGATTTTTATATGTAATTTTTACCCTTTAATAATTTATTCATGCGGATATTGACCTTATTAGCCATCTGTTTTTCTTGTTTGAATTTGAATGCACAGGTAGCAGCGGAAACAACATTAAGCCGATGTCCGGTGTTTATTACTGACACTGTAAGTGCCAATAATTTTTTTATTGAAGCCAGACCTGCGATATTGAAAGTGTATCGGGTAAAAGGAAAGCTTACAGTTGCAGTGGATCAGAAGGGACAATTGGTTTCTTTTTATTTTCATGACAAGCGACTAAAAACCGGTAAATATAAAATTGAGGCTGGTTCAAGAAGTAGCAGAGATGTAGAGGCTATTTATTCCTTTAAGTCAGGTGATCAGGTTTCCTTTATTGATATTTCTAGTGGTACAATTTTCGTTACTTATGACAAAGCTGAAAAATTATGGAACCTGAAAATTACAGGGTTGTTGGCTAATATGGCGTTAGGATCAGTTACTTATTATAAAGTGACGGCTGATCTGAGTTTTAAGTAAACGATTATTTACCTGTTTCATAGTTGGCTACATTTAATCCAAGAATAATATTTCTGGTTGCTTTTAGTAATCCGTTTTCATTTGTAGTTACTAAAACTCCATTTCCACCAACAGGATTCTTTTTAGTTTTTTCTTTTTCTGTAAGGAAAGGATCCTCTGCAAATACAAAATCATCAATCCAATAAGCTGTTTTACCCGGTTCTTTGATAGTAGGGTGTATGTGCTTTACAATGGTAGTATTGGGATAAGATGCAGGAATTAAAGTATAGAATTTATAAAACCCATTGGCATCGGTTTTTAGCCACCCTCTTATATAGCCATGTCGCTTACTCCAAATAGTTTCATTTGTTCCTTTTGAATATAACCCTTGCTGATCGGTATGATATAGATAAATAATAATATCGGATGCAGGTGTTTTCCCATCCAGGTGGTAAACTGTGCCACTGATCTCGATTTTTGGCCCCTGTTCAGTAAAGTCGGGTAAAGTGTCTATGGCATTTAATTCAGTGAATGCAACGGGTGATTCATAAACTCCCTCACAGCCTTCGCAATTGCCACCTACTATTAAATCCTTTTCAGATGATAGATTTTTTGTTACTGTCTTTGATTTATTTTGTGAGCAAGCGGTAAGGCAACTAACACAAGTAAATAAAAAAAATGTAACTAATCGCATAATTATATATTTATAACAAATGTGCATTTTCTTTTCAGTTTTATCTGAGTTTTTACATCATTGTACAGTTTTTCTTTACAAATGGAAGAATTACATATAATCATGAAAAGCAATCCATACGTGTAATCATATTTAACAGATGGATTTAGTACATTTATTTTGACGTATGCATAACGCAGCATTTTTTATTAAATATAAACTACATCATCTCATTTTCTGGATGCTGGTGCTTGGCATATGGTTTTTTCTAAGAAAAGAAAATTATGCCTCACCAGATATTGCATTGGTGGTTACCTTGATAAAAGTGGCGGATCTTGCTTTATTGATCTATGTAACCAATTATGTACTGATCCCCCGGTTATTGTATAAAAAAAGATACCTGTGGTTTGGGCTGGCGTTTGTATTGATGATCCTTTCCAGTAGTATGATCAAAATGAGAATCCTGGAATGATCATTGATAACCCGGAATTATATAATTGGACATCGGATATCAAAGCCCGGATATATGATAATATTCTACCACATTTTTTTCTGGTAATTGCCGGGGCTGCCGTAAAATTGATTTTGGATTATGGTAACTTACAACAGCGAATGGCAGAAACGGCCAAAGAAAAGGCAGAAGCAGAATTGAATTTTCTGAAATCGCAGATCAATCCACACTTTGTATTCAACTCACTTAATTCTGTCTATTTTCTGATCAACAAAGACAATGCACATGCCAGAGAAGCACTACATAAGTTTTCTGAAATGCTTCGTTATCAGTTGTATGAAATGAACGGGGAGAAAATACCAATCGAAAAGGAGATTCATTATTTAAAAGACTATACATATTCTGCAGCAGTTGAGAAAGGATGAAAAGTATAAAGTGGCGTTTTATTGTGCACCAGACGTAAAGGATTTTGAAATCGAGCCGTTGTTGTTAATTCCATTTGTTGAAAATGCATTTAAGCATATATCGCATTTTAGTACTAAGTTGAATAAAGTAACTATTCATATGAGCTATGAGAAGGGAATCTTCAACTTTTTTGTTGAAAACAGTACGGAACCGATAAAAATGAAAGAGCAGGGAGGTATTTGTCTGGCGAATGTAAAACGAAGATTAGAGTTGTTGTATCCTGAAAACATAAACTGATAATTAGTGATGATGCCAATAAATTCAGTATAGAATTAAAACTGGAAATTTCATGAAGATCAACTGCATTGTAATAGACGACGAACCATTAGCCAGAAAAGGGATCAAAGAATATATTGCTGATGTGGATTTTTTGAATCTGATTGGTGAGTTTGATACACCTTTAAAGGCAACTGAATTGATCGGCAGCGGGAATGTGCAATTATTGTTCCTGGATATACATATGCCTAAAATAACGGGGCTTGATTTTTTTAAGTCACTACAGCATCCGCCACCGGTAATTTTTACGACCGCCTATCCGCAATATGCTTTAGATGGGTTTGAAGTAAATGCATTGGATTACCTTGTTAAGCCAATATCCTTTGAGCGGTTTTTAAAGGCTGTGCTTAAAGCAAAAGAGTTTTACGAGATAAGAGAAACAAATGCCGGTGTAGAAGATGTAAACGAATACTTTTTTATTAAAGCAGATAATAAGCTGGTAAAAATTCTTTTTGAAGAGGTATTGTATGTGGAAGCACTTCAGAATTATGTATTAATCCATACGGCTGAAAAAAAGTTTATGACATACCTTACCTTTAAGTCAGTTGAAGAATATCTGCCCGTTGATAAATTTTTAAAAGTGCATAAATCGTATATCGTAAGTGTGATGAAAGTGGAAAGTATAGAGGGCAGCGATATTTTAATAGGCCAACAGCATATTCCAATAAGCCGGAATCAAAAAGAGGAAGTAATGGAGAAATTACTTAAAAACAAGTTTTTGAAAAGATAAAATAGTTACTGATTTATTTAAGTACCGAATAATTAATATAATTTTAAGAGGGAGGTGGGTAGATGAAATACTTACTTTTTATATCATTTCTTTTCTATTTTTCGCCTGCCTGTACGCAGGATGAAGTTGCGGCTCTTTCTGAAAAGCTTACACATACTTTACAGACGGATAAGGAAAAAGTCATTGCTATTTTCAATTGGATAACAGAGAATATTACCTATTCAACTAAAAAAGAAGTAGCCCAGTACTTAAAAAACAACAAAGAAGACGATTGGAAAGATGATGACAGACCTTTATTGCCACTCACTGAAAGAGTGGCCCGGATAGTACTAAAACGAAAGATGGGGGTCTGTGATGGCTATGCCCGTCTGTTTACTGCTTTATGTGATGATGCTGGTATCCGGTCTGAACTGGTAATTGGGTTTGCTAAAACTACAAGGAATAAGCCGGTGTCAAAAATGGGAGTGAATCATTACTGGAATGCAGTTTTCTTTGATGGAAAATGGCATTTACTGGATGCAACCTGGGCAAGTGGCTATTTATCTTTAAGTAGAAATGAATTTATCAGAGATTATGATGGGGCCTATTTTTTAGCTGACCCGGAAATTTTTATTCAGGATCATTACCCGGATGACTTGCGATGGACTTTATTACCGGATACGAAAATTCCAAAGGAATTTCTGAAAGCGCCGTTCAAACAAAAATCATTTAGCAAATATCAGATAACGTCGTTTTCTCCAACCCAAGGGGTTATAAATGCTTTTATTGGGGATACTATTTCATTAAAACTGGAAACGGCTATTGCGGAAGACAGGAGGATTGCTTCCAGTCAGATCGTAAATGCAAGCTTTTTTAATTTTTCTTCTTCCTGGGTGTTTCCAAAGCCTGAAATAAATAAAAGTATTTCAGGTAAACCGGAACAATGCGTTTATAAATATGCGGTAAACTCCGATAAGATACAATGGCTTTACCTGATTTATAATAATGACCTTGTGTTGCGGTATAAAATAAATGTGAAGAATAAAAAGGATGGATCAACTTCCTCTCTGTGAACCTGTATTCGATTGCTTACTCACAAATCCTGTTGATTTAGCCTTTAGGATGAACTTTGAATTCTGACCGGCAGCAGGAGCATTTTTCTTGCCATCTTTCTTTTTTCCTTTCTTATTAGATTGATTTAACAACGACATAAAATTAATATTTGGGTTAAAGGTATAACATATATTTTTTGTATTAAGTATCCTCCGACAAGATTTTATAAAGCCATTAAAATACCCGGCGGTGGGTATGCGCAAAGGATATATTAATTGGTTACTTTATATATTGTTTGAATAGCAGATTTGCACCCTATTCTTTTCATGGCTTTTTATTTTACCCCGGTTCTTACCGGGGTTTTTATTGAATGAAAACAATACTCTTCATGATTTTTCTTGCCGTTGCAGTATGCTTGTCTGAATCAGCCTTTGCCGTAAAGGTGGCGGTGTACAACCTTTCTTTATAAAAGCAAAACCATTGTATTATGCGGACTTTTAGTGTTTCATTTGATTTATTATATCCTGAGAATACGATCTCGCAGGCATCTATATCGTTCCATTTAAAAAAGACCTGGCTTTCATCTTTAAAATCGATAAATGAAGATTTTAGATTTTCAGTTACTGCAGGAAACATATCGTTTATTTTAAACTTGTTTCCAAACTCTTCATTAAAAGTTACACTGATATTTACATTTTCTAGAAATCATCTTTATCCGTTTCTTCTGGCGAAGTAAAGAAAACCCGTTTTGCCTCTTTTACTTTATTTACCCAGTTGGAGGGATATTTTGCAGTAAAAAGGAATGAAGAATCAGAAAATGATTTCCATTCCTGGCCTCCAGAAACAAATGGAAGGAATAAAAATAAAACTAAGATAATTCGAAACATATCATTGATTAAGCTAAGTAAAAAATAGTAAAATAAATTTATCCATTCACAAAAGGCCGCCAGCCTATATCTATCTGAGACCCGCCAGTTTTCTTTTTAAAACAGCAGCCGCCTTTGTATACCCGCCATCAGATCCATCTACAAAATGGACATGATTATTATCCATGCTTTGTACATAACAAGACATAACAGATTCAGCACTCACAAAAAAACCAAATATTATTTCATTTGTTTGCTCCAGTTCTGTTAATGCAATGGCCAATTGTTCTCTTTGACGGCTTGTTCCGGAAATGACAGTATTAATTTTGCCATCGATAACCAGAGTGTCAGAAAAGTCAACTAGTTGCATAAGGTAATTTTTACCTGGCCTGGTTTTAAAATAGAGAACTCCCAGTAATGTCGTAATCCAGTTTCTTAAAATATGAATGGGGCGATAACCACCCATTTTAACTTTCATTTCTTCTCCTATTTTTTGAAGGGTAGCTTTTAGTTTTAGTTTGGAAACAGAAATTGGTTTTCTAGTGATTAAATGACCATAGATCTCATCTATCTTAATAATAACTTTTCTAAATACAGCTGCCTGATTATTACCGTCACAGGCAATCACAACAATGCTTACTACTTCTTCTGTATTTTCCGGAGGTTTAACTTTATCCCAGCGACACTGCATACCACTCAAATCGAGTAACTCATTCTTAAGCGTCGGAACTTCTAAAGTGTATTCTTCTCCTTTTATCACTTTTTCAGCATAGGAGAGTCCGCCACCTAATACGATTGGGATCGAAAATTGATCAGATGATAATGATTTACTGATTTTAAGTTCATGGCCTTGTTCATAAATGTCCTCAACCGAAACATATCCTACCCGTAAAGTGATATTGAAATTCTCTTCTGTATTTTTCTGATGAATACACAAAGCAATCATTGCCTTTTCTAAAATAGTGGGGGGAATAATAAAAGTGGCGCCATCTCCACCAAAGAAATAAGGGATTTTTATATTTTCTTTAGCGGCAATATTGAGAACAGCCACAATGCTTCCAGTCGCAACAAGATTTACTGTTTCATGTAATCCGCCAGTAACTGCCTCAGTGGATTTCTTTATATCTGTGATAATTACTTGCCAATTGGGGGGACTTTAAAAAACAGATGCTCTTCAGTAAGCAGATCACTTAAGGGTATCTGGTTTACCGGAAGTCTGGAATAGAATAAATCATTAGTACCTGATGTCATACTTTGTAAAGTATTAATCTGGTAAGTTAATTTTTTCTATCCAATGTTGGTGGAGTTACCCAAAAAACTGAATAACTGCTAAATCTTAAGAATGGATGACGTTAAGTCTCGTAAATTTAACTCCGTTGAAAATACGGGCAAGATTTAAATCTTTAGATTTCTGATACTCTTCGATACTGGCGCCATTTACTATTCGCCAAAGGTTTTTAGCTCTTAATTCAGAATAATCTGCAGTTTTTATAAAAAGGCCTGTAATGGCGGTCCTTGCTTTGAAGCTGATTGTTACTGGAGCTTTGTCAATGTTGTTGTGTAATGTTACAAATTTCTCGATCTGTTCGTTCGTCATATTTGGGTTTGTTGCCCGGCACAACTTGAAAAGACTCCAAATTGTAGAATCCGGCTAATTAATTAAAAAATACAGTTGAAAGTGAAAAGAAGTAAAGACTATTACTTTTTCCCGACTTTTAACTGAAACTCGGTGAAGATAAGCTATTTTAAGCAGGTGGAAGTTGTATTTCCTGACGTACAATTCTTTTGTATAGGTGCACCGAATGGTAATTTTTCAATTTATATACAAAAAAACCCTCTCATTGTAAAAATAAAATCTGACCTTCGTATTTCTATTTGTTCAAATCTGCTTTGATTAATTAATACAAACTAATGTACACTTACACCTGGAAAAAGTATTTACCTGTTATTCGAATTCTATTAAAAAAGTCTGCAGATGCAGATCAAACTGTAAATCTAAACAGGATTGACTTTGAAAGGACTACAAAACTCAGAAAACCAGTTGTTACATTTAATGTAGATGTTGTAAAAGGCCGTTTAAACCCTATTAATAAATCTGTTCCAGCCAGAGACCTAATCGAGATTCTTCAGGAAGATGAAACTACAAGATCATTAATGCGTCAGCAACAATATGCAATTAGTCTTAATGGGGATTTCTTACTAAGCATCAAAAATATTACTCCTCCAGCAGAGCCAGAAGAAGTTACGGAAGAAGAAGAAAGCAACGATTAATCCTAAGGTGCTTTACCAGTAACATTTGTTCAAAAAAGCAATTTCTTGTTTTTATTCTAACTGTAATCGATTGATTTTCTTTCAATTCCACAACTTATCGTTTATTTCATTCTAAGAGTTTACTGATAGAAATAAGATTGATTTGGTATTTAAAAGCAATTTTAAAAAGGCCTGAACGTTCTTATTCCTGTCCAGTCCTTTTAAAAACCAATATCCGATTGTATGAACCAACCATTCTACAACGATCAGGCACATATTGCCGAGTCGTTTTATCTTGTAGATGATTTTACTGCGCAAACAGCCCGTTTGGCAATTTTCAAAATCAATTCTTACAAGCTTTCAATGATCAAATCTTCTTTCAGGGAAACCAGGGAGGAATTAAAAACCAATCTGCAAAGCAGTTTAATGAATTTTACAGATCCGGGGATCATTCTGGCAGATCTCGGCTTTTTTGAAGAAGCATTAGATAATTAAACACCAGAAGTATGCTGAGTTGAGAGGTCAATTCCCGCAAATTCTATTTTGGCTAAAAAGAGTATAAGGCGTGTCAAAATAGATAGATAGAGCCTTTGCCCATATTTTATCTGCTTTGCATAAAGTAATAATCTCTTGCAGGTACAAGGACCGTTTTTTGTAATCGATATTTTCTAATACAAAATTTACTACTAATCTTTTTGTTTCCTGATTTGATAAGGTATTGATCATTTTCTCTGGTTTTCAACCAATAGCTCAAAAAACTGTGCCAATGATGGAAAATGTTGAAAAGTTTGATCAATAAACATTTAAAAAATTATTGTGAGTTTAGGCTGTTAAAAGGTGTTATTGTTACAGTAAAGACTAATACAAGGGAATTTTTCAAAATCTTTCTTTTAACCAGAGTGCTAATTCAGTTTTAATAGCAGCACCAATTATTTTTTGATTATCCGGGTTCTGAAGGAAATCGTAACTGGCAAAATTATCACCTATTTCCAATAACACTCTGTAAGGCGATAAATTCACAGATTCATCGAGACTATAAAAACTCAATTTTCCAGTTGCAGGACAGCGATAATCATTTCTTCCAGTAGTGCTGTCTAATAACACACCTCGGTCTTCCATTTTTGCAGCTGCGCAAATCGCTTTTACAAGCCGGCCGGCTAGTTCCCTGTTGGCAGATTCATACTTGTCGCCATAGTGAATATATCCCCATACAGCATGTCGTTTTGTACCACCATTGTTATGCACAGCAATAAAAACCTCAGGATGTTTGGCATTGGACTCTTTTAATTCATAGGCATAACCGGAAATCTTACCATTAATGACATCAGTTGTATGCAATACTTTTGTATTACTACCAACATCAGAATGGTGGTATTCATTTTTTCCAAAACTCCATACTTTATATTCCTTCAAATAGGGTTGGGTAGCTATAGCGGCTTCCACAATTCCATTACAAGTAGCTGCTTCGCTAAAGTCTTTTCCTGTATCTGTTTGATGAGAAGGTTGCCAGACAATTACTGGCTTTTTTTTGTTAGCAGTACTATAACGGTTACATGATAAAACAGTCAGGAAAGCCGGTAATAGTATTATGAGAAAATTCTTCTTCATATCAGCAAATTCAATTAAATAAATATACTAATGCTGGAATAATTTATAAGCGTTTTATTTTTCATATTTGAGATTATAAAATAACGGGAAGAATGAAGTAATGTCAATTGACTTCAAATCAGATTTGGAGAAAGTTTTAAAAAATAACTGGCGAAAACCCGCCTTACTACAGCTTCAGCATTCTACTCACATTTTTCACTAATTATTGTGAATAACTGCCTGATAGCCAAAGATTGTATATTGGGTCTTTAGTGTAAATTCGCCGCCAACTTAAACAATAACCAAGTGAGATTAAAGAGTTTAGAAATCAAAGGATTTAAAAGTTTTGCCGATAAGACCATTGTAAGTTTTGATGATAATATTACTGGTATTGTTGGGCCGAATGGTTGTGGTAAATCCAATATTGTGGATAGTATTCGGTGGGTTATCGGCGAACAAAAGATCAGTCAGCTCAGGAGTGAAAACCTTGATAGTCTTGGTCTTCAATGGTTCCAAAACCCGTAGTGCCAGCGGATTGGCAGAGGTTAGCCTGACTTTTGAAAATACAAAGGGGTTGTTACCAACAGAGTTTAGTACCGTAACAGTAACCCGTAAATTTTATAAAAGTGGAGAGAGTGAATACCGTCTGAATGACGTTCAATGCCGGTTAAAAGATATCCAGAATCTGTTTATGGATACAGGTATCAGCACCGATAGTTATGCCATTATCGAATTGGGAATGGTGGACGATCTGATTAAAGACAAAGACAATAGCCGTCGTAAAATGCTGGAGCAGGCTGCCGGAATTTCCATTTATAAAACAAGAAAGAAAGAAGCGAAGCTGAAGCTTGATGCAACTGAGCAGGATCTTGCCCGTATTGAAGATTTGCTATTTGAGATTAATAACCAGTTGAAAGCGTTGGAAAGTCAGGCAAAAAAGGCGGAGAAATACCATGAGATCAAAAAGGATTATCGGGAAGTAAGTATCGAATTGGCCAAAGCGTCTCTGGAAGGATTTAATCTTACTTACAAAGAACTTAATGAGCAGCAGGAAATAGAAACGGATAAGAGAATAAAGTTTGAAGCGGAAATTGCAACAGATGAAGCAGCGCTTGAACAGGAGAAACTTGTTTTCATAGAGAAAGAAAAAGCTTTACAGGCAATGCAACATGCATTTAATGAAATGCAACAGACAGTTCGAAGCAAGGAGAACGACAAGAATTTATCTGCCCAGCGATTGGAACACCTGAAAGAAAAAGAAACCAATCTGAAAAGATTTTTTAGAAAAAGCGGAAGGTCAATTAAAAGGTATTGACGAAAGTATTGGTTTTACCAATTTGCAGGTAGAAGAAGAAGAAAAAACATTGGTGGGATTAAATGAACAACTGGAACAACTTCGTAATGAAGTTGAAGCTAAAAGAAATGTGTTGGATGAAAAACGTTCTGCATTGGATAATCTTCGTAATGAAAATCAACAGATACAACGCAACCAGTTTGATGCAGAGAAAAAAGTCGCCGTAGCCGATACTTCTATTCAGAATTTGCAAAGAGTAATAGGACAAATAGAAGAAGAGCGGAAGCAAAGAGAAGAGCAGCGTCAGCATCTGGATCAGGAGAGAATATTTGAAGGAAAAAGAACTGGAGATCAAAAAAGTGGATCTTGAACAGTTACAACATCATCAGGAAAATACCAAAGAACAGATACTGCAAACACAATCAGTATTCGATGGACTGCGCAATAATCTTGCTGATGAAAACAGAAAACTGGATTCAAAAAAGAATGAACATGATCTGCTGAAGAGTATGATCGATTCAATGGAAGGATATCCTGATTCAGTAAAATTCTTGCATAATAATTCAAACTGGAATCATAATTCACCTATACTTTCTGATATGCTGTATGTAAAAGAAGAATACAGAACGGCATTGGAAAATGTACTGGAACCTTACCTGAGTTATTATGTAGTAAATGATCTGCAGGAAGGATTACAAGCTGTTCATTTACTTGATGAAAATAAAAAAGGGAAAGCAAATTTCTTTTTGCTGAATAAGTTTCCAGAACAGCAGCCTGATGAAATTCAGGACATCAGTTGCAAGGTGCAATTCCTGCATTAAGCGTTGTAGAGGTGGATAGATAAATACAGAAAGCTTGCAGAATATTTATTGGGTAATGTTTTTATTGCTGATAATGAAGATGCTTTACAAAACAGCAATGGATTTGTTGTTATTGAAAAGAACGGTAAGTATGTAAAAGGAAAATATTCTTTAACCGGCGGAAGTGTTGGATTGATCGAAGGAAAGAAAATTGGCCGGGTGAAGAATCTGGAAAAATTGACAGGAAGAAATTTCTGCACAGTCTGTAGTTGTTGAAGTACTACGTTCAGATATACAGGCTCGTCATAATGAGGTGATCGCATTCAATGAAGATCTCAGGGAAACGACGATCCGGGATACTGAAAAAGAAATTCAGCAACTGACCAATGAAGTTTTCTCATTGCACAATAAATTGGAAAATCTTCATTCGATGCAAATAACAAGTCAACATCGTTGGAAGAACTGAATCTGCAAAACAGCAGACGTTAGCTTCTGTAGAAGTAGTAAGAAATGAATTGGGATTATTTAATGAGCAATTGCAAAGAACGGCTTCCAGTCTGGCAGAAGCAGACGAAACATTCAAAGTTGCTGAAACGAATTACAATGATGCTTCCCGTCAGTACAATGAATTTAATCTGAATGTTACAAGGCAGCAGAGTAAGATCAACGGATTAAAACAGGAATTGGAATTTAAAAGCAATCAGCTCAATGACCTGAACGAACAGATATGAAACAAATACAGCCCAGTTTGGTGAAACCGTAAATAGTATTGAACAATCTTCAGAATCCTTAAAAGAGATTGAAGAAGGTTTGTTGCATCTTTTACATAACAAAGAAGAAGAAGAAAAAAAGCTGAATGAAGCCGATCAGGCTTATTATAATTTACGAAATGAGTTGAGCAGAAAAAGAAAGTGCCATCCGTCATAAAACAAAAGACAAGGAACAGGTGGAACATATGCTGGCTGCAATAAAGGATAAACTAAATGAATTGAAACTACAGTTAGCCGGAATGAAGGAAAGGTTGAATGTGGAATTCAGGATCGATCTTGAATCGATATTAGGCGAAGAAAGAACAGGTGAAGTGCCGGTTGAAGAATTGCAGGAGAAAGCTGACAGAATGAAGAAACGATTGGAAAATCTTGGAGAAGTAAATCCAACTGCGATTGAGGCATTTACAGAAATGAAGAAACGATATGATTTTATCGTTGAGCAAAAGACGGATCTTGTAAATGCAAAAGAAAGTTTGCTAAAAACTATTGAGGAAGTGGAAGCGACGGCCAATCAGAAATTCTTAGATACTTTTCATCTGGTAAGAGAGAATTTCCAGAAAGTATTCCAGACTTTGTTTACTGAAGATGATCAGTGTGATCTGGTACTGGAAAATCCGGAGAATCTTGCGGAAACAGGAATTGATGTTATTGCAAAACCAAAAGGAAAACGTCCAACATCATTCACTCACTTAAGCGGTGGTGAAAGAACGTTAACTGCAACCGCTTTGTTGTTTGCTATCTATCTTATTAAGCCAGCACCATTCTGTATTTTGGATGAAGTTGATGCTCCATTGGATGATGCTAACGTTGGTAAGTTCACCAACATGATCCGTCAGTTCAGTGATAATTCACAGTTCATTATTGTTACACATAATAAAATGACGATGAGTACTGTGGATGTGATCTATGGTGTAACGATGCAGGAACCGGGAGTAAGTAAATTGGTTTCTGTAGACTTTAGAAATCTCGAAAAGCAGGATTAAATAGAAACATTTTTAGGAATAATATCGAATAAAGCCTGGATTACCCAGGCTTTATTATATTTATATATTAATCTTTTTGCGACCTTTGTTTCTCTTTGTCTTTCTGTCGTCTGATGAAATCTGATTTTACCTTATGTACAAAAGCACTTAGCAATAGGTATAAGCCCACAATAAAATGCGGATGCAACGATAGCCCATGGGTACCAGTCATCATATTCCACTCTTTCAAAGCTGGCATATAGAATAAAAAAGGTTCCGCCAATGATACAAGCAAAACCAAAAAGAAGTTTTGAAAGAAACTTTTCACTGTGGGAATTTGACATAGATAGGTAGTTTTAATTGCAAAGGATGGCTTTGGAGGCAGGCAAAAATAGGGAAAATATCAATCTTTCTTTTAGTCATAACTAGGACAATAAATTTAGTAAAAGAGAACTAATTTCGAACTTGAACAAGTATAAAATATACACATGAAAAAAATTTTGCTTTTCACATTAATGTTAATTACCGCTGGAGTATTTGCCCAGGAAGCTCCGGAAGGGTTATTTATTGGATCTAAAGCTCCGGATTTTAAAGGTACGGATCAGAACAAAAACGAGATCCGTTTGAAAGATCTGTTGAAAAATGGTAAAGTTGTAATGGTTTTTTACAGAGGTCAATGGTGTCCCTATTGTAACAGACAATTGTCTGCTTTGCAGGATTCTTTACAATTCATAATAGATAAAGGAGCAACATTACTTGCTATTAGCCCTGAGAAAAGTGAAATGATTGACAAAACAGTAGAAAAAACTCAAGCAACTTATTCTGTTATTCATGATAAGGATATGAAAATTATGAAGGCATACGAGGTTGCATTTGAAGTACCTGAGAATACAGTTACCCGATACCGGAATGCCGGTTTGGATCTGGAAAAATTGAATGGTGAAAATGGTACGAATCTGCCGGTACCAGCTGTTTATATTATTGATAAAGAATCAACAATTACGTTTCGTTTTTTTGATGAGAACTATAAAAAGCGACCAAGCGTAAAAGAAATTCTGGATAATTTATAAGAATTATCGTACTATAAAAATTTTGAAGGCTGTATTTTACCGGCAGTTCTTGTTACCATACTATTTTTCCAACTTTGCCATTAGCACCAGCCAGAAATATTGCTGCTCCCAATTTAGAAGCTCTTACAACATGAAAGCTTTCTTTGCTGATCCATTTCCAATTTTTACCTCCGTCATGCGTATAATCAACGCCGTTTAATCCACAACTGAACAGATCTGTTTTAGAAAAATACTCAACGCAACTTCGATAGCCATGCGGCGGCGTATTTGGTACAGACCATGATTTGCCACCATTATTGGTATAAAAACAATTTTTTTCCGTAGAAGTGGGGTCATTAAAATCTCCTCCAACTACGATCAACCTTTTTCCTCCACTTAGTTTTAGCTTATCCCAAACGGCCAATGAATTCGCACCAGTTGTTTCTTTACCCTGAATAATAGGTAAAGGAATGGGAGAGTCTCTGATAAATAATCTGGATTTTAAACCACCGGTAATAAAAACTGCTTCGTCTCTGTCTAAAGCTCGGATGTTTGTTCCACTGGCGGCAAAACAAGCTTCACCGCTATCTGCAACAGGCCGGTTAGCAAAAGGAATGTCCTGCCAGCTGTTCCCGCCGTCAAAAGTTCGGGTTACAAAGAAACGACCATCAATTGGATCACCGACTACAATACCCGCATGCTCATTCCAGAATTCCATGGCATCGAGAAACATGCCTTTCGTTTTATTTTCATATACTACTTTCCATGTTTCGCCGCCATCAGCTGTTTTCAAAATATAGGCTGGCTCGCCAACAGCCATAATGATGGCAGTGGCACCATCAAATGCTTCAATATCCCGGAAATCATTTTTTTCAAAACCGGTTACGGTCATCCAGTTCCAGGTTTTACCACCATTATTGGACCGGCCAACTGTTCCTTTATTACCACTTACCCATATTACATTATCATTCACGACACTTAATCCCCGAAGGCTGATGCCATTTCCGGAAGTAAGTACTTCCACCGTAGGTCGTTGTGCGTCAGAATGAATAGTGAAAAATAAAAAAGTAAAAGCTGGAGAGTTTCAATGAAGAACTTTTATTTCTTTTCATAAGGTATCATTGTTCTTTTTACTGTTCCATCATTAAATAATTCCATTACTGCATAGGAAGGAGCAAATTCCTGGAAAGAACCATTCCACCAATTGCCCGAAACGGCTCCGTTGCAGAGATATTTTATACCAAGATAATTTAATTCATCCTGTAAATGTATATGTCCGCTGATGCAAACTTTTATCTGCGGGTAGTTCATAAATAATTTCTTTAAAGCAAGAAAATCTGTATGCATCAGGTTACGTTTGATGAGCAGATCCCCATTTACTTCAGTCTTATTAAAAAATAATCCGGCGCAAATAGACAGTATCGGTATATGAGATACAATACAAACGAATTCAGTTGCAGGAATTGTTGATAATTCACTCTGTAACCATGCCATTTGTTCTTCATCCACTTTTCCAATATAGCCACCTTCAGGATTTAATTGTGTACTGTCCAGTACAATAAAATTCCAGTTGTCTTTTTTAAAACTGTAGTATCTTTTTTTTAATTCCAGTGTTTCTGTTACCCAGACTTTTCCATAAAGCCGGTCATTATCCGGCTTATTGATCTTTTACAAACCATCCCCACACATCATGATTACCAATGGTATGATAAATTGGAAGACTATTTTCTTTTTTGAGAATAGAATGAAAAATATTCCATTGCTCTTGTGTTTTTTGTTTATCTGCTCCTAATGCATCATTAATAGCATCTCCTCCATTGATGATAAAATCGACTTTTTGCTCCTGTGCATGTTGCAATGCTTCGGCCATTCCTGTTTCAGGAATCAAGCCCGGATTTTACATGTATATCTGTTAAATGGGCAAACCGGATAGACTTCTTTTGTAGTTTCTTTAGCAGTTGAAACAGTTGGAAGTAAGCTACTTCCTATTACAGCTGCGGTTGTTTGTAAAAAAGCTTTTCTTTTCATATAAAGGATTAGACAATTATTTTAATTGGGCAATGAATTCTTCTTTGGTAACAATACCTTCTTTTCGCCACACTTCTTTTCCTTTTTTATAAATAATAAAAACAGGAATGGGTTCAATATGTAATGCTTTCATTACATCTGTATGAATGCCTGCATCAATTTTCAAGAAATTAAAATCAACTTCTTTTGATTTTTTTAATTCATCAAGCACTGGTTCCATTGCAACACAGGGCGGACACCAATTGGCGCCAAAATCAACCAATGTAGTTTTATCTTTTGGTATACTGGCCAGGTATTGTTCCATGGTTAATTGTTTCTCATTACTTCTTCCTTCCAATGATTTATTGGCAGCTTTCCAGGCATTAATGCCACCTTCCAGTTCAACTACTTTTGTTATAACCATTTTGTCGTAACCAGGTAGCTGCTGCAGCACTACGGCCGCCAACAAGGCAATAAATATAGACAGGTTTATTTTTATCCACATATTTTATACGTTCATTAAATTGCTCTTTATTGGTCCAATCTGCCTGCAAAGCATTTTTAATATATCCGGATTTGAATTCACCAGCAGTTCTTACATCAAGTATTTGCACATCTTTTATGCTGTATTTCTTTTTCAAATTCATTCGCATTGAGCTTTTTCTGCAATCTGAGGTTGTGATTGACAAGAGAAGGCAAATAATAATAAATGAGCTAATAATACGTTTTTCATTAAATGCTGTTTGATTCAAAAATAAGTATTGTTTCAGACAGTTGTTTGGTACAGTAATTGGGCATTTCCTTGATTTTCAGGTCGACGGGTTAATAAATTGTCTTATTTTTAGAGGTTAAAATAATTCTCTTTAGGATGAAATACCTTCGAAAAGGTTGGTAGCATCCTGTAAAAGAGTAAAAATAAAAACATATGAAAAAACAGTTTTTCTATTGGTTGGCTTTGTGTATAGTGATTGTGATTGGGTGTCAGAAAGAATTAAGCTTTGAGGGTAGTAACAACTCCCGCTGAAGGAAGTCTTCAGGCGGATATTTCAGGTGATTGTCTTCCAAAAACCGTAAATGGGGTTTATATCGCAACTAAACCATTGGTTCCAGACTACAAATACAATTACGGTTTCTGTAAATGTTATTAATACCGGTTCTTATATAATTACGACTGATACTGTAAATGGTTATTTTTTCAGAGCGACCGGCATTTTTACAACACCGGGTGTAAATAATGTTACACTTCGTGGGAATGGTACTCCTTTTGCTGAGGGAACCAATAATTTTGTTGTAGCATTTGATAGCACGTTTGTGATATCCAGGTAACTGTTTTACCGGCAAGTGCTGGTGGACCTGCAGCCTTTACATTAGAAAGTGGTGGAACTCCTGCAAATTGTGCTTCTGCAGTTGTGAATGGTGCTTATACCAAAGATGTTGCCGTTACGGCACTAATTCTGTTGATATTAAAGTAAATGTTACTACAATTGGAACTTATACAATTACTGCCACTGGTGGAGGATTAACATTTTCAAAGACAGGAACTTTTGCTGCCACTGGAGTACAAACAGTTAATTTGCCTGCAACAGGAACTCCCGGAACCTTAGGTGCGAATACAATAACATTTGCAGCACCGTTTGCCAGTTGTAGTTTTACGGTGAATGTTACAGGTCCTGCAACTGGTACTTGTAGCGGAGCACCGGGTGCCTGTATGCCATCTACTGTAAGTGGAATTTATATTGTGGGAAATACGTTAACTGCTGAAAATAAAGTACAGATTGAGATTAATATTACGGCTGCGGGTTCTTATAATATCTCAACAAATACAGTGTGCGGGATTTAGTTTTGCCGGTTCTGGATCATTGGCAGTTGGCAATAATCAGTTAATTGAACTGGCAGGAACAGGTTCTCCGACTGCAGCAGGTCCCCAGGTATTTACTGTAACATTTGGAACAAGTACCTGTACGTTTACAGTAAATGTTTTGCCAAATGATTATTTACCAAGAACTACCAATAGTAACTGGAGTTATGAATATGACGATGATGCTACCGATAGTTTATATAGAAATGTGATTGCTGCTACACTTACAGTTCCTGCAGGTGTTTTTAATATTTTCATGCAGAATGATGGTGTAACACCACCACCAGATTCATCAGGTTATTATCGCAGAAATGGTGGTGATTATTTTGAATGGTTTGATGCAGGTTCTTTTGTGGGATATGATAATCCTTCGTGGACAGAATATATTTTGTTGAAAGATAATGTAGCAGTTAGTACAGTTTGGAAAACACCGACGAATGGCTTTGCAGGAACGGTAAATGGTGGCACACCAATAAATGTAAGATTCAGTTATAAGATTCTTGAGAAAAATGTATCAAAAACAATTGTAACTTCTACGGGTACCCGTACATTTCAGAATGTAATTGTAGTGGAAGAAAAATTGGAAGTGGAAGTTACGCCCGGCGTATGGCAGGATGCAACCAGTACTATAGATTATTATGGAAAAAGTTATTATGCAAGTGGTATTGGCTTGATACAATTTGAAGCCTACGATGCTACAAATGCAATTACTTTCCTTATGGAATTAAGAAGATTCCAGATATTCTAATTTATTAATTTGTGAACATTAAAAAGGCTGAGATTGATCTCAGCCTTTTTTGTAATAGAGGTTTCTCAGAAGCCTTTTTTCTTTCCCGATTCTAAAGGCGGGAGTTTATAATTATCAATTGCCGATTTCTGGCTTACCATCTTTTCTATATCTTCTATTTTTCGGGGAGCAAAATGGGAGAGTAGTTCATAGCCATTTTCTGTAACCAAAACATCATCTTCAATTCTTACTGCAATGCTCCACCATTTTTTATCACAGTTACTTCCTTCAGGTATATAAATGCCGGGTTCGATGGTGATCACCATATCTTTTTTCAACGTACTCATTGATCCCCGGTCATGAACATCCAGTCCGATATGATGACCCAATCCATGCGGATAATATTTACCTGCTTCATATTTATTTTTAATTATACCCAGCTTTATCAAACCATCTGCAATCACATCCATTGCTGCTTTACTGGCATCATTCCATTTCGAACCATTCTTCAATGTTTTAAAGGCTGCTTCCTGTGCATCATACACCAATTGATAAATGGCTCTTTCTTCTGTAGAGAATTTTCCATCTACAGGTACTGTTCTGGTAACATCGGCTGTGTATCCATGATATTCGGCACCTACATCCATCAAGATCATCGATGTGCCCACTTTTGTTTTGGTGTTTTCCATATAATGCAGAATACATCCGTTTTCACCGGCACCAATGATTGAACCATAACCAACACCTTCTGCACCATATCTTTTATGTACATATTCATGCAAGCCCTGAATTTCTAGTTCAGACATATCAGGCCGCACTGCTTTCATTACTTCATTTTGGCCGTGGCAGGAAATCTCAACTGCTTTGCGTAGCAGATCCAGTTCTTCCGGTGTTTTTATTGCTCTAAGGTCTCCTGTAAGTTGCCGGTATGATCTTGTATCAAATCTTGGTTGCTTGGCCAATTGCTCAGGCATTTCCGTTTTTTGTTTGAACTGCTGGATCAGATCATATAGATCGGCATTGTCATATCCGTTTGAAATATCATCCGGAAATTTGTCAAAAATGATCTTTTCAAATTTTGAAAAATCAATTTTATAATTTTTAAAATCGCTGCCGTTAAAGGCCATATTGATACCTAACTTTTCTTTGGCCCCTTCTATACCTAACCGCTTACCCGTCCACTGTTCGGCCTGGGCATTTCTTTTTTGAACAAAAAGTATTTCTTTGAATTTGTTACCAAGAGAATCTGTTTGCTCTTCTTTAAAAATCAATAGCATTGAATGCGGCTCTTTATATCCGCTGAAATAATACATATCCGGATTGGCATGATAGAGGTATTCAACATCATTAGAAAAGGTACGGGTAGGAAAAGCAAAAACCGCCATTACACTGTTATCCGGCATGATTTGTCTTAAGGCCTCTCTTCTTCCTTCGTGAAATTCCTTTTTCAGGTAATCAGTTGGCAGGTCATCATTCGTATTGTCTTTCGAAGGTTGTGCAAAGAGACCAGTTGAGATCAAAAAAAGAATCAGGAATAAGACTGGTCTTAACATTTTAATTTTGAGCATAAAAATGGTGATTGAATGAACTAAAAATAGTCTTTTTCAATCACCACTAAATGCAAATTATATAAACGGTTTTATTAATTATTCATCATTAGCATCATCTTCATAAAAAGGATTCTTGCTGCCAAGAAATTGTTCTTCCCATGCTTTTACGGCTTCATCACTCAGGCATTCTATAATATCGAACAAAGTATCTTTTTTCAACTTCCATTCAGTTTCCATCGGGTCATCATACCGCTGAATAAAAAGACAATGATCAGATGCTACGGCAACTTTAATTAAGGTAACAGGAGAATCTTCTTTCATTTTTACAAGATAATAACAGCCCGTTTCCAAGTAGATCGTAAGTGTACATTCCAGTTTCCATATTATTTGTATTATTTAATTCTATCCAAATGTGATTGTCTTGTGAAGCATATACAATGCAAAATATAAGGCTAGAATTTTTGGGTTAGAAGGCCCTTCAAAATTAGCTATTTGAGTCTGTTCAAAATGTGAATTTTTAGTTTAGGCTGATTTTTAACTAAAATCGAATGCTAAAGAGTTGAAATTTAGTATATTATTTACCATTTTTTTTGATTCTACCTTGCCTATCTTTCCTTTACTTTGCAACAAATCTGAAATAAATGGCAGAAGTTATAATTGAATTGCAACATGCAAATATTTATCAGGGCCATAACCTTGTACTACAGGATGTGAATCTTACAGTAAATAAGGGAGAATTTGTATACCTGGTAGGGAAAACCGGAACAGGTAAATCCAGTCTTCTGAAAACATTGTATGGAGAATTACCATTAACAGAAGGGGAAGGAACAGTTGCAGGATTTAGTTTGAAAGGAATGGACTGGAAAAAAGTGCCTTATCTGCGTAGAAATCTTGGGGTTGTATTTCAGGAGTTTCAATTGCTGACAGACAGAAATGTGAATAATAACCTGAAGTTTGTTCTTCGGGCTACGGGTTGGACAGATGATAAGTTAATGGATGAAAAAATAATGGATGTATTGGATAAAGTGGGATTGAAATCTAAAGGATTTAAAATGCCTTTTGAATTAAGTGGCGGAGAGCAGCAAAGAATTGACATTGCCAGGGCGCTGTTAAATTCTCCAAAGTTAATTTTAGCTGATGAGCCTACCGGAAATCTTGATCCGGAAACATCAGATGAGATCATGAGTTTGCTGGTGAGTATTTCGAAAGACTATAATACGGCTATTGTTATGGCCTCACATGATTATATCGTGGTGCAGAAATTCCCTGCCAGGATGATACGGACAGAAAGGGGTAGAGTAGTCGATAATGCTACCATAAGTATGGAATAAGTTGCTGCGTATTTTTTTCATTATCAAATTGGTCACTAAAAGTTTTTCTCTTAATCTGATTTCTTCCATTGTAAATGGTTGATTAAAAAGTTGCATGATTACTGAGGCAAAAGCTTCGGCACTATTTGCAATATGACAGGCTGGTGCTAATCCTGTACCGGCAACCATTTGTTCATTTACGACGCAATGTCTTCCTTCATAAAGAGCATGAAGCAATTTTAATTTGATGCCGGTGCTTCTTTTGTTCAGGGAAGGTAAAATATTGATCTGCGCTTTTCGGATCAGGTCGTTTAATTCATTATCTGAAGGATTGCTGACAATACAGGTATGTTGATACAAATGTGCCATTTTCTGTAATCGCTTTGAAGGATTTTTTCCTGCAATAACCAGGGGTTTAGTGATCTTGGAAAATACATTTTTCAAAAGCCAGATAGCGGCTCTTTCATTTTCCGGTACTGATAAATTTCCATGGTATAAACAGAGATTGCCAAGCCCTTCTTCACCAGTAACATTTTGCCAGGAGGGGAAAATGGGAATGGAGATAACATTATTTAGTTGGTAGTCATTTTTAAAATGCAGAATATCCTCATTTGACAAACAGGCATAAACGCAATCATCCGGAAGTTGTCTGGTATATTTTTTTATCAGCCAGCTTTCCTTTTCATAGTAGATCTTTTTAATCAGCGAAGAAGTTGCTATCGCCAATTCCTTGTAATACGTACTTTCTTCATTGTGCATTCGTACAACTATTTTTCTGTTCCGGAGATCCAGTGCAGATAATATTCCGGTACAATGAAGTCCTTCCAATAAAACAGGGTAGTCGTCTTTTTTTAAATTACTGATGAGTTCCTGATTGATCCGGGAAGAAACGATATAAGGTAATTTTAAAGATAGGGCTGTTGTCTTTTTCTTTCTTTCATAAACATGGATGCTTTCACAAAACTGGTTGAGTTCGTTAGGCGTTCCTCTCTCATTATAATTGAAATAATGCAGGTGAATGGAAATTCCGGATGTATGAAACATTTTTATCCGGTTCATCATATCGATAGCGCCACCGTAGTCTGCCGGCCAGGGGGTATCAAGACAAACAATATGTAAATGCTTTTTCAACTATTCAACAGGGTGTGATAGAAATTGAGCAATTTTTTTTCTTCATTTTGCCAATTCAATTCATTTCTGGCTATTAAACAATTCGCTCTTAGTTTCTTATATAAAACATCATTCAGCAAGTAAATTGTTGATAGCCGCAGCAATTATATCCGGATCAAGGCTATCAATTAATACGGCAACTTCATATTGGTCATTAATTTTTTTGTATTCCGGATAGTTTACATTGATCTGAGGCAAACCAGCATGTATATAATCAAATAATTTATTTGGTAATGCATAATATTGATTCAACCCTTTATTTTCAGGTGTTGCAATGCCAATATAGGCAGACTGGGAATAAATTGCCAGATGCTCCGGCTTCATCATGCCTTTTAATTCTACTTTATCTTCAACATTATACCTTTTAATAAGTTCGATTAATTGAGGCATAAAGTTGCCATCACCACAAATCATTAGTTTGCCATTTACCTGTTGCATGGCCGGAATCAGAAATTCAAATCCTCTTCCTTCATTGACTGCGCCTTGATAAAGAATGTTTTTGTTTGATGCGGTTGTTTCGGACAATTGTTTTAGTACAGGGATATTTCTGATGGTAAGATAATTTACCCCATACCGGCGATTAAATTCTGCTGCAATACTTTCACTTACGGTATAGCCATGTTTGTATTTAGGCACTATTCTTTTCTCAACTTTGGTCCATACTTTTTCAACGGTTGGTCGTTCTATTACTTCTTTTAATCCCGTAAATAATTCATGCGCATCATACACTCTTGGAATTCTTTTTAGCCGGGAAATATGTAAACAAGGGACTATCGTATCAAGATCAATGGCACATATGGCATCCATTTTTTTAAAAAGGAGATAAAGAAACAGCCTGATATTATATTCAGTATAGAATGATTTCCCTTTTAAGAACCAACAGTGGATTCTTTTTTGTTTAAATTTTTTATTGGAGAGTGGGAGAGATGTTCGCTTTGTATAACCTACCAATGTTATATCATATCCGTTTTCAGCCAGTGATGTGCAAATCCGTTGCATTCGCTGATCAAATGTGAGATCATTCGTAACCGTAAAATAAATTTTTTTCACTTATTGTTAATTCGAAGCAAAGAAACGGAATTGTAAATTGTTTGCTGCATTTCATTATTTCTAAAAATTAGCAATTTTTCATTGATAAAAGCAAAAAAGGTTTTGCTATCGGCAAAACCTTTTTCTCAGAGAAAATATTTCTTACATTCCTATATCCATAGTACCCTGATCATTTTGTTGGTTGTTATTTTTTCGCTTAAATAAGGAAGCGTCAAATTTTCCAAAACGCCAGCTAAAGTTTAGTCTTAAAATTTGCGGGTCCCTTCTACGAAATACGTTTTGATAAAAGGCAGATGACTCAGAATAAGTATCTGAAACTCTTGTACGGAAAATATCACTCATGTTTAGTGAAACTGAAGCCCTGTTTTCTTTCATAAAATTATATCTTATAGCTGCATCAATATAATATACAGGCTTTATATACCCCTGTGCTGATGATGTTTGGCCAAACATTCCGCCGCCTCCGCCTCTTCCGCCTCCGCTACTGCTACCACTTCCACCAGGAGGTAAAACTGTTTTTGATTGATAACTTCCTGATAGTTGAAAACTAAGGTTTTTGGAGGCTTTAAAAGTGTTATTGATTTTTGTAAACCAACTGACAAACTGATCCTGTGGAACTATTGAAGGGTCATCGATAGTTATCTTGGAAGTGAACAGATTAAAATTAGAAGTTAGTTCCCACCACTTAGTAATGTTATTCCTCATCGTTAATTCAAGACCAGTTACATAACTGGAATTAGCATTGATGTATCTGGTTAAAATCTGTTCTTTACCATTAGAGCCGATTTCTGGTTCTTGAAAAGTTGTGATCAGGTTGTTTGTATTTTTATAATAGATGGAGGCAAGAAAATTATCTTTATTCTTGAATATTTTCTGATATGAAAGCTCCATTGAATTTGTAAACTCAGGTTGTAATCCAGGGTTCCCTATTTTTGGGTTAAGGATGTCTGAAGAATCAATAAATGGGGTCAATTGCCAGAAATTAGGACGATTTATTCTTCTTGTATAGTTTACTTGTAATTCCTGGTCGCCTTTTAACTTTTGACTTAGAAAAACACTTGGGAATAAACTGATAGCATAATCAATATTGAATTTTTCACTGGTAGTTGTAAGTTCACCTTCGTATTTGGAACTCTCTGCTCTTAAGCCAAGTTGGTAACCAAAATTGTTAATTTGATTACTATAAGTGGAATAAGCAGCAAGCACTCTGTTTTTACTTGTATAATCAGTATAAGAAGTAGGATTGGGATCCGTCTGACCCGTTGTTGCGTCTACATTATAGAAACCATTATAATTAATATCTTCATCAAAGGCGGCTCTTACTCCAAATTCCATTTTCGATTTATCGGTGATCGGATTTACAAAATCACCTTGTATTGTGATTTGTTTATTCGAACCATCACCAATCTGACGTTGATTGTAAAAATTGTTGATGGTTGTTAAATCATTATTATAGTTGTATGTAGAGATGAGATTGTCGCTTGGGCCTTTTCTGGTCCGGTAATTTACATCTGCCGTAAATTCTCTGCCGGCTTTAGGAAAGTTATGTTTAAAGGCAACAGATAAACCAGTCCTGCTAAATTCTCTGAATGAGTTTGAAAATCTTTCTGTTTTTGAAGGACTTATCGGAGAACTTAGAGTATCTGCTCTCAATGTATTACTCGAATAATTATCAAATTTACCACCACCAGTACTAAAATTGGCTGACAATGTAGAACGGTTACTCATGAAATAATCAAGACCGGCTCGTAGAAAAGTAAAATTGCCGTTGAAATTTGAAGTGTCTTTTTGATCAAGAGAAATATTAGGAGTAGTTCCAAAGGTTAGCCTATCAGTTGTACCAAAACTTTTCGATAATCGTTGATTATAGTTGACGCTAACCGATGCATTTATTTTATTTTGTCTAAGGTTGATGTCGCCACCAAATCCAACTTTAGCCCGGCTATCTATATTAGCTCTCAAGCTACCATTATATCCAATTTTTCTGTTCTTTTTAAGTATAATATTAAGAATGCCTGCGGTTCCGCCCGATGCATCATATTTTGCAGATGGGTTTGTAATTATTTCTACACTTTCGATAGCATCTGATGGTATCTGATCAAGATCCATTGTGGTTGGTCTTCCATCTACAAATATTTGAGGAGTATTATTGCGAAGAGATACATTCCCGTCAATGTCTACGTTTAAAGACGGAACATTTCTCATTACATCTACTGCCGTTCCCCCTACCGATACAATATTTTTATCTACATTAAATACTTTACGGTCAATTCCTAATTGCAAGCCCGGTTTCTCAGATGATACGGTAACATTGGCTAACATTTTTTCTTCGATTGCGATCGTTATATTTCCGAGATCTTTATCCAATGCTGCCATCATAGCACTCATATCAGGGGCGCCGCCACCTTCAGGTCTTTTAATGTCAAAAGAAACCGGTTGCTCGTAAGGTTTGAAACCGACGATAGACACTTTTAATTTCAGTTGACCAAAAACGGGAACTTTCTCTAATCTGAAATCACCGTTGCTTTCAGTTAACATACCTGCAATTACAAAGTCTCTTTTCTTTTTGGTTACTGAATCAAGTTTATTCTGGATCAATTGAACAGAGGCATAGCCGATTGGTTTAGAGGTAGAACTGTCAACGATTTTTCCATACATTGTGCCGTTCATTTGCTGACCGTTATTTCCGCCTGGACGGCCGCCACCTGGGTTTTGCGCCTGAGATATATAACTAATTGAAAATGAGATTAAAAGGATAAGTAATTTTTGCATTTTTGTGAATTTGATTATTAGACGGACAAAGGTGTTAGAACTTGCTGATTTGACGATAGCATCTTGATGAACCGCTATATGACACATTATAAGCGGTAATTGTTCAGGCTTTTATCATTTATTGATGAAATAGGTAAATATAACTTGAAGAGTACCGATCAGAAACCCAATAACGGCACCAATGATTTCTACAAATTTGAATTCTTTAGACATGATCTGATAAAGTACCTCTTCCAGTTTGTCTGAAGAGAAAGTAGCCACTTTATCGATTACAATTTGCTCCAGATCTAATTCTGTTTTTAAATTGGCAGCATATTGTTTCATCACCATTGGTAAAAGGGTTTCAATCTCATTCATAAATAAGGATTTGAGATTGGAGATTGTTTTGTCGCCAATAAACATACTGATAACCGGCATTTCGTCTTTGAGCCTGTTTCTAAGAAAATCATCTACATGATTTTCTATCAATGGCATGATCTGCTTCAGATTTTCAGGATTACTGATTTTATTTTCAATGTCTTCGAAAGAAAGGAATTCAGCACTTACCAGTTTTCCCAGTTTCTCAGCAAACTTTTGCTGCCGTTTAGGAAATATTCCCTGAAATGTGATTCCCAGAATTCTTTTCGGCGTTCTTGGATGAAACAACATTTTGATGGCCACCCAATTAGTAATCCATCCAATAAACGCAGAAACAACAGGAAATAGAAGAAACCAATAACTCATTTTTTTACTTTAATCTGAAAAAATTAAACCCCGTCTCTTTCAAAACGGGGTCTTTGGGTGGCTAACCGGGCTCGAACCGGCGACCCTCAGAATCACAATCTGATGCTCTAACCAACTGAGCTATAACCACCATCTCCTTCTGCCTGTTTTTGCCGAAGGCAGAAATTTCGGATTGCAAAAATAGGTAAAATGCGATTTCATTAAAAATAAAAGAATGGCTGATGAACCATTTTATAAAAAAATACTTATGCTTTTTACTTGGTATTATTAACCGTTCTTCAAAAACTGTTGTTAAAAGCTTATAAAGACAAGAAAAACAAGCTTTTTGCGTTATTTTTGGACTATGTCCGAGACATTAAAATACCTTTTGAATATGAAAAGACTTCCGTTATTGATTCTGATATTTGTTGCAGCATCGTTCCTGGCTTTTAAAACGTTAGGAACAGGTACTAGAAATGCTGCAAATCCCCCTACAAAATATGAGCAGATCCTGAAATTGGTTGGTGAAATGCTAAAACAGGCACATTATTCACCTCAGGATATTAATGATGATTTTTCAAAGAAGATCTTCAAAAAATTTATCAATGATATAAATGCCGAGAAGAATATTTTTCTTCAAAGTGATATTGATGCGTTGAATAAATATGAAACAACTATTGATGATGAGATCAAAGGTGCTCCGGTTGAATTTTTTCTGGCCGCTGGAAAATCATTCAATATCAGAATGGAAGAGATTTCAATAATTGTAAACGAATATCTTTCCAGGCCATTCAATTTTACAATAGATGAATCGGTAATAATGGATGCTGATAAACTGGACTTCCCAAAGAGTACCGAAGAAAGAAAAGATCGTTGGAGAAAGAAGTTGAAATTAATGACACTGGAGCGTTATGCGGACTTATTGGAAACAAGAGAAAGTAATAAAGGTAAAGAAGGG
The DNA here is from genome assembly GCA_963705465.1 of uncultured Chitinophagaceae bacterium. Taxonomy (GTDB): domain Bacteria; phylum Bacteroidota; class Bacteroidia; order Chitinophagales; family Chitinophagaceae; genus JJ008. The sequence continues at coordinate 273,644 of CAVPJN010000004.1, forward strand.
TTTGTTGTAAAATCCGATACTGATCTTGAAAAAGAAGCCAGGGAAAAAGTTCAAAAAATAATGGATAGAACTTTTGATCGCTATCGTTTAAAGTTCAGTGATGATGATAAGTTCAATGTATTTGTAAATGCGATAACGACTACCATGGATCCGCATTCTGAATTCTTCCCACCGGTTGATAAAAGATATTTTGATGAAGAGATGAGTGGCCGTTTTTATGGTATTGGTGCTTCTCTGCAATACGATGAAGGAAATATTAAAGTAGCCAGTGTGTTAACCGGAAGCCCGGCCTGGAAGTCTGGTGAAATACAAGCAGGTGATTTAATTATAAAAGTAGCGCAAGGAAAAGAAGATCCGGTGGATTTAACGGGATTTGTAGTGTCTGATGCTGTAAAGATTATTCGTGGAAAAAAAGGTACTGAGGTCAACCTTACCTTACGAAAGCAGGATGGAACGCTTAAAGTAGTATCCATTATCCGGGATGAGATCGTACAGGATGAAACATTTGCCCGTAGTGCTATTGTAAAAAATGAAACATCAAAAATTGGTTATATTTTTCTTCCGGAGTTTTATGCTGATTTTGACAGACCAAATGGAAACAGGAGTTTTACAGACGTAGCCAAAGAGGTTACCAAGTTAAAAGAGGAAAAGGTGGATGGTATTGTAATTGATCTTAGAAACAATGGAGGAGGTTCTTTATACGATGTAGTGCAAATGGCAGGCTTATTTATTGAAGACGGCCCGATCGTTCAGGTTAAAGACAGAGAGAATAATGCCAGTGTTTTAAAAGATAAAGATCGGAACGTATTATATAACGGGCCGTTGGCCGTAATGGTAAATGAATTCAGCGCTTCTGCATCGGAGATCTTTGCTGCGGCTATTCAGGATTATGGCAGAGGGGTAATTATTGGCAGCACTTCTACTTATGGCAAAGGAACTGTACAACGAAATATTGGTTTGGATGAGAATGGGTTTTCATTGTCGAATGCAGAACTCGGAACCGTAAAACTTACTTTGCAAAAATTTTACAGGATCAATGGCGGTTCTACTCAGTTAAATGGAGTGAACTCTGATATTGTATTACCGGATAATCTTGAATACCTGAAAGTAAGAGAGAAAGATAATGAAGATGCATTACCATGGGATGAAATTAATAAAGCCAGCTATAAGAACTGGAATCCGGGTTATGATCTTAAAACTATTCAGCAATTAAGTAATCTACGTTTGCAAAATGATAATACATTTAACCTGATAAAGGAAAATGCTGAATGGTTATCTTCTCAGAACAATAAAGAGTATTCCTTGCAACTTGATAAATACAAGGAAGAACAAAAAGCTATACGAACTACTGTTAAACAATTAGAGACTTTATTAAAACTGAAAGATGAATTAAATGTAGCTGCTTTACCCAATGAAACTGACCGCTATGCTGATGATAAGAATAAGCAGGATCGTTTTAATCAATGGTTGAAATCTTTACAGAAAGATATTTACCTTGATCAGGCAGTAAAAGTGATGAATGATATGATCAATCAGCAAAATCTTGTCAAACTTAAGAACGCAGAGGAGCCCAAGAAAGCATTTTAAGAACTTCTATAAAATACTAAAAAAGCCTCCGATATATCGGAGGCTTTTTTATGTAGTAAAGTGAAATAATTAAACCAGTGCACTGGCTCCCAATATGGCAGCATCGGCTTCATTCAATTCACTAAAGATCAGTTTCACTTTGTTTTTAAATATCTGTATCAGGTTGGCTTCCATTGCTTGTCTTGTCGGATTCAAGATCAAATCACCGGCTTTTGTCAAACCTCCGAATAATACAATTGCTTCGGGAGAAGAAAATAAAACGAAATTGGCCAAAGCCTCACCAAGAATTTGTCCTGTGAAATTAAAAACTTCATTGGCCAGGTTATCTCCCTTTACAGCACAATCATAAACTGTTTTACTGGTAATAAGATCATTGATACTAAAATCTCTCAACAAACTGTCTTCCTTTGGATTTTTCGATAATAATTCGATAGCCGTTTCTCTTACACCGGTTGCAGATGCATACGATTCCAGCGAACCCCGAATGCCTGTGCCGGCGTGTAATCTGCCGCCGGGTCTGATAATGGTATGCCCCAGTTCACCTGCAAAACCATCATGACCTAACACAATTTTTCCATCAATTACAATTCCACTTCCAACACCTGTTCCCAGGGTGATGGTAATAAAATGTTTCATGTTTTTGGCGCAACCATACATTCATTTCTCCCATTGCTGCGGCATTGGCATCATTGGTTAGTTTTACAGGAAGACCAAATTTATCGGAGGTCATTTTTGCAAAAGGAATGATTCCACGCCATTTCAGGTTGGCTGCATATTCAATATTGCCGGAATAAAAATTACCATTGGGAGCCCCAACGCCGATACCGGTAAATCTTTTTAATCCACCGGCTTTCTTGATCATTGGAAGCATCTTGCTATGTAACTCATCAATGAAATCCTGCACAGTGTCAGGTTCATTGGTGAGCATTCGGTCCTGTGACAAAATATTCCCGTCTTTATCAACAATACCAAATTTGGTATTCGTTCCGCCAATATCTATTCCTATTTTATAATCAGCCATAATTCATTTTGTTTTTTCATTAATGTCCATTAGTGTCCGCTACTGCTAATTTCAGCATCGTAGTCTATTCCCTGTTTTTTAAGAATGCCTTTTACAACGAATGCAAAAAAGGCAAGGTATGCAAAGCAAACAGCAGCGATAATGTAAGATTGATGTATGCCAATAATATCGGAGAGTTTACCTTGAATAGGAGGGATAATTCCTCCGCCTAAGATCATCATAATAAGAAATGCAGAACCCTGGGATTCATATTTTCCCAACCCCGCAATTGATAAACTAAAGATAGATGGCCACATAATGGAACAGAATAATCCGGCACTCAAAAAGGAATAAATTGCGACAGTACCTGTTGTCATCAAACCAATTACCATGGCTATCACCCCAAGTAGACTAAAAATGAGCAATGTTTGGACCGGCTTCTCTTTACTGAAAAAGAAAGCTACAATTAATACTGCTACACAAATGACATAGTAAAATAAAGCAGTTACATCATAATTAGAAAGATAGATAATAAGGATCAGTATACTAAAAGCAATCAGCGGAACAACTACCTGCAACAATTGTTTGGTGGTTTTACTAAAGTTAAAAGCACCAATGGCTCCAGTCCATCTGCCTATCATTAAACTTCCCCAATACATCATGATATATGGAGTGGCTTGTGATGCAGAAAGTGCACCAAACTCTTTTTGTTTTAGCAATTCACCGAGGTTACTACCTACAGCAACTTCTACACCTACATAGGTAAATATTCCTAACATGCCCAATACTAATTGAGGATAACGCATGGCACCCCAGCCTTCTGGTTTTTTTCTTGCACTTAGGTTTGAAAACAAAAGACCTATTACAACGACTGCTAATGCTCCTAATAACCAGCGGAGACGATACATTTCTAAAGCTTTTTGTTCCGCTTCTGTTGGATTCACCAAAACATTTTTATAAGTGCCAAAAACAGGGACAAACATTGCACCTAATAAAACTGTCATGATGATTAACATCACCAATGCTTTGCTTCCTTTTTCAGTTTTTTCAAGAATGATACCGGAAGGAACTTTTTTAGAAAAATTAAACATGGCAGCCGCTGCAATAAAAAGAGCACCTACACCGACATATAATACAATCACTTTTGAGAGACTAAGTGATGCAATTTGTTCATCTGTAATGGCAGCAGTTGTGCCAAATAATGCCAGGGCAACAACCAAAGGGCCTATTGACGTTCCAAACGAATTTATTGCGCCTCCTAATGTAACTCTTGCCGTACCTGTTGCCGGATCTCCGAGGGTAATGGCAAAAGGTTGTGCAGCAGTTTGTTGTAATGAAAAGCCAAGTGCAACGATAAATAATCCTACCAGCATTCCTCCAAAGCTATTGCCATTTACAGCAATGATCATTGCAGCAGCTCCTAATGCAGAAAATAAAAGTCCGTAAACAATACTTTTTTTATATCCCCATTTACCTACCAGGTCTTTGCCACTAACAGTGCCAAATATGAATAATAATAAAGCACCAATATAATAAGCAGTATAAAATGCAAAATCGATCAGCTGACTTTGAAACTGATCGAGATGAAAATAATGTTTACAAAAAGGAATAAAGACACTATTCCCGGCTGCAATAAATCCCCAAAAGAAAAAAACTGTAACAAGGGTTCCTAATGCACCATAATTTGTTGCTTGTTTGGCCTGACTCATATTAATCGTTTATTTTTTAATGAGGTGCTGAAAGTATAACAAATTTTGGTTACCTTAAAAAACACTTGTTTGAATTGTTAGCGAGTTGTACAAAAAATGATTAAATTCATTTAGGGGTATTAAGATTATTGGATTTATCAGGATAATTAAGGTTTTTGCATTTTTGTTTTCATCAATAAACCACTTAATTTCAATCAAAATCAGCTTTTAAAATAGGGTATGGAGATTATTCATGTAGCAGCAGAATGTTATCCGGTAGCAAAAGCCGGGGGATTAGGTGATGTCGTAGGTGCTTTACCAAAATATCAGGCAGACCTGGGTCATGTAGCCAAAGTTGTTATGCCTATGTACCGGACGAAATTTTTATACGATAATCAATGGGAACTGGTACATGAAGGTGGTCAGCATATTGGTCCGCAATATTTTCATTACAGTATAATAAAAGAGAAAACAAATAAACTTGGTTTTGATCTTTACCTCGTTGATATCAATGGATTACTGGATCGGGAAAAGATTTATGGTTACGATGATGATACAGAAAGATTCCTTGCCTTTCAGGTAGCCGTTTGTGATTGGATCAATAAATGGTCACATAAACCAGATGTCATCCATTGTCATGATCATCATACAGGTCTGATCCCATTCTTTATGAAATATTCTCTGGAGTTTCGGGATAATTTGGCAGATATCCCAACTGTATTTACGGTGCATAATGCACAATACCAGGGATGGATCGGATGGGATAAATATTATTTACTGCCGGCATTTGATAGTTGGAAATGGGGAATGTTGGATTGGGATAAAACGATTAATCCAATGGCTTCTGCAGTTAAATGTGCATCGAAAGTTACAACGGTAAGCCATAGCTATATGGACGAATTGAAAGGCGCCGCCAATGGGTTAGAGAATTTATTTCAGTACGAACAGGGAAAAAGTATGGGTATTTTAAATGGAATAGATACAGCGGTATGGGATCCCTTAACGGATAGCCTTATCGCAAAAAATTATGATAAGGAGTTAGTAGAAAAAGGAAAAAGGAAAAATAAAAAAGAACTGGCTGGTAGATTTGGATTAGATCCCAATAAACCATTAATATCTTTTATTGGAAGGTTGGTAGGAGAGAAATCTGCTGATCTTTTACCTGAAGCGATCAGCCAATCCATTTATCAACATAATGGTCATGCTAATTTTCTGGTGTTAGGTTCCGGTGATCCTCAGTTAGAGGATCAATTGGATCAGATGAAACATCAGTTTGGTGGTTATTTTAATTCTTATATCGGGTACAGTGAACCATTAAGTCATTTGATGTATGCAGGTTCCGATTTTTTACTAATGCCAAGCAGGGTAGAGCCTTGTGGCTTGAATCAAATGTATGCGTTGCGTTATGGAACAGTGCCGATGGTAAGAAATATCGGTGGCTTAAGAGATACGGTAACTGATATGGGCGATAACCAGGGTTTTGGAATTCGCTTTGATCAGGCAAGTGTCAGCGATATTACCTATTCGGTTGGCAGAGCTATTGACTTATATAATAATAAACCTGACCTTTATACCTGGATGCGGGGACATATGATGACGATCGATCATTCATGGGATAATTCAGCGCAGCAATATATTGATATTTACAAGTCATTGAAATAAAACTTTAGTTATGGCAATAAGAACAATTACGCATTCAAAAGAAATCCTTGCTATTATTCTTGGTGGTGGTGCTGGTTCAAGACTTTTTCCCTTAACAGCTACCCGTTCAAAACCTGCTGTACCCATTGCTGGTAAATACAGATTGGTGGATATTCCAATTTCCAATTGTTTAAATAATGGAGTTGGAAGAATGTTTGTGTTAACACAATTCAATTCAGCTTCGCTAAACAGACATATAAAAAATACCTATCATTTTAGTGCTTTTAGCAAAGCCTTTGTAGATATTCTGGCGGCAGAACAAACGCCTGATAATCCGACATGGTTTCAGGGAACTGCAGATGCAGTTCGGCAAGGCTTACGTCATATTGAACCATTTGAAAGTGATTATATATTGATCTTATCCGGTGATCAGCTTTACCAAATGGATTTTGCTGAGATGCTGGATAATCACAAAGCATTGGGTGCAGATATTTCTGTTGCCACAATTCCTGTTGGGGAAAGAGAAGCACCTGAGTTTGGTATTTTAAAATCCGGGGAAGGTTTAATCAAATCGTTTATTGAAAAACCAAAAAAAGAGTTATTGGTTGATTGGGTAAGTGATACCGGAGAAGAGATGAAGGGGCAGGGAAGAAATTATCTGGCATCCATGGGCATTTATATTTTTAATACCAAATTGCTTTTTGATCTGCTAAGAAATGAATATAAAGATGCAACTGATTTTGGAAAAGAGATCATTCCGAATTCAATTGAAAAATATAAAGTTGCCAGTTATCAGTACGATGGCTACTGGACGGATATAGGAAATATCTATTCTTTTTTTGAAGCCAATCTGGATCTTACAAAAGAAATACCCTTATTTAATCTATTTGATAATGATAGAAATATCTACACAAGACCTCGTATGTTGCCACCCGCAAAGATCAGTGGTACTACACTAGAGAAAACATTAATCGCAGAAGGTTCGATCATACTGGCTTCAAGAGTTGAAAACAGCGTCATTGGTATTCGTTCCAGAATTGGAAATGGCAGCACGGTTGTAAGTACCTATATGATGGGAAGTGATTATTATGAAACACTTAACTGATATTGCTGATGTTTCTGCACATGGACTTCCTTTATTGGGTGTTGGCGACAGATGTTATATCAAAAATGCGATCCTTGATAAAAATGTACGGATCGGTAATGATGTAAGGATAAATGGAGGAAGTCATCTTGAGAATGTGGATCATGCATTATATGCAGTTAAAGATGGAATTGTTGTAGTTAAGAAAGGAGCTGTCTTACCTAACGGCTTTGTGATATAATTTTCCTCTGTGTTTTTTTAGAATGAAAATAGTAGGTGTACACATTTTCATTTAATATAATGTGTACTTATTACATAATATTCCTATCTTCAAATCTCACTCAATAAAAAGTGATTGCCTATGTCATCTGCCTACACTGGTGAAAAACCAAAACTTAGCCTTGTTCAGATCATAAATATGAGTGTCGGATTCTTTGGAATTCAGTTTGGATGGGATTTACAAAGAGCCAATATGGGCCGTATTTATGAAAACCTGGGAGCAAATCCTGATCAGGTTCCATTATTATTTTTGGCAGCACCATTAACAGGTTTATTGGTACAACCAATTATTGGATACATGAGTGATAGGACATGGCATCCTAAATGGGGAAGAAGAAGACCCTATTTTATGATTGGGGCTATTCTTAGTTCTATTGCATTAGTATTTATGCCGAATAGTAGTGAATTATGGATGGCGGCTGGATTATTATGGATACTTAGATGTTTTTGGCAATGTTGCTATGGAACCATTTCAGGGCTTTTGTAACCGATAAACTTCCTGATTCACAAGTGAACAGAGGGTTTATCATGCAAAGTTTGATGATTGGTCTTAGGTGGTAGTATTGCATCTGCTTTACCATGGTTAATGAAAAATGTTTTTGATTTTAAAAATACTGCTGTCCAGGGAGGTATCCCGGAAAATGTAAAATGGTCATTTTATATCGGTGCATTCTTTTTTATATCATCTGTTTTATATACAGTATTTACAACAAAAGAATATCCACCTTCAGATCTGGATTTGGAAAAGAAAAAGACAGAATCAAAAAATGGATTTGCAGATGGTGCCCGGGAAATTTTTACTGCTTTAAAGAATATGCCAAAAAGAATGAGGATTGTCTCATTGGTTCAATTTTTTACATGGCCGGGCTTTTTTTAATGTGGTTTTATTATACAACAGCAGTTGCAGTAAATGTATTTGGAGGCAAAGATGCCAGCGACCCTGTTTATGCTGAAGGTGCGGACTTTGGAAGCCTTACATTATCTTTTTATAGTGTAGTTACTTTTTTATTTGCCTTAGTACTTCCAACAATCGCAGATAAATTAGGAAGAAAATTAACACATTCACTTTGTCTTGCTATGTGGTGCTCTTGGTCTTATCAGTGTTAGTTGGGTTAGTAATAAATATATGTTATACATAAGTATGACTGGTATTGGAATTGCATGGGCAAGTATTTTGTCAATGCCATATGCTATGTTAAGCGGCTCTTTACCTAAAGACAAAGTTGGTATATATATGGGAATTTTTAATTTCTTTATTGTATTACCGGAAATTATTGCATCACTTGGCTTTGGATGGTTGATGAAAAATGTGTTGGGAAATGATAGGATGGCTGCTGTCCAGATTGGCGGAGCATTAATGATTATTGCTGCGCTATTTGTTTCTTTTTCATTAAGAGAAAAAAAATGCGAAACTCATCAAAAACTTAATAATTATGAAAAGTGATTATTGGTCTTTTTATTTTTATTTTTTTCAATCAAATAGTTATGCAACTGATATTTACCCCACACATTGGTGGGTAGGAATGAAAAATCCAAATCTGCAATTGATGATCCATCGTGACAGAGTAACGATGGAAAAAATTACAATGATTCCTTATCCCGGTGTAAAACTGATCAAGCAGATCCGAATGGATAATCCTAATTATTGCTGGATCGATCTGGTTATTGATAAATCGGCCAAACCCGGTAAACTAAAATTCAGAATTGATAATTTGCAATCACCTGAAGCAGTTCCTTACCTGAATTTTGAATATGAGCTAAAACCCAGAAGCAGCGAAAATGGAAAAACAAGAGTACAGGGCGTATCGGCTAAGGATTTTATTTACCTGATGATGCCGGACCGGTTTTCTAACGGAGATCCATCCAATGATATTATCAATGAATACAGGGATAAGCTTTGTGATCGGAAAGATAAGTTTTCCCGCCATGGTGGCGATTTTAAAGGGATCGTGAATCATCTTGATTATTTCAAACAATTAGGTGTGTCAACACTTTGGTTAACGCCGGTTATTGAAAATGATATGCCCCGAATGCAGTGAATGGGGAAATGAGGTTGCCGGTTATCATGGTTATTGGTTTACCGATCATTATAAAATCGATAAACGATTCGGAGGGAATGAAGGATATAAGAATTTTTGTGATGAGTTACATAAGAATGGCATGAAAGTAATACAGGATGCTGTTTACAATCATGTTGGTAATCATCATTGGTTTGCGTTGGATCTGCCAATGAAGGACTGGTTTAATACTTCACAAGGAGATAAAGGACCCAATCACCGGGAAGAAGTATTTTATGACCCGTATGCATCACAGGCTGATAAAACGGCCATGCTTGATGGTTGGTTTGTTCCGCATTTGCCTGACCTGAATCAGCGAAATCCATTTGTCGCAAAATTTTTAATTCAGCATGCTATCTGGACAACCGAAGAATTCGGTATTGATGGCTGGCGGGTGGACACCTATAAATATTGCGATGAGCAATTCAATAATAACCTGAACACGGCATTGGAAAAAGAATTTCCATACGTAACTGTTTTTGGTGAATCCTGGGTGAACTCAACTGTTGCCAATGCTTATTTTACGCAGAATAATATGGCAACGCCATTTAAACATAATGCAAAAGGTATGCTGGATTTTCAAACCTGCTTTGCTATGCTGGCAGGAATGAATGAACCCTTTGGTTGGCTGAATGGAATCAATAAAATGTATACAACACTTTCACAGGATGTATTGTATAAGAATCCAATGAACAACTGTATTTTTCTGGATAATCATGATATGGACAGGGTATTTTCTGTTATTGATGAAGATTGGGAAAAAATGAAAATGGGTTTTAACTGGCTATTGACCATGCGGGGTATTCCTCAGATTTATTATGGAACGGAAGTATTGATGAAGAATAAAAAAGAAAATACGGATGCAACAGTACGGGAAGATTTTCCAGGTGGATGGGCTGATGATAAAGTAAAAGAAAATCGCTTTACCAAAGAAGGTAGAACTGACAAACAACAGGAAGCATTTGAATATGTAAGCAAACTGGCTACGTTCCGGAAAAACTCATCAGCCATCACAACCGGAAAGACCATGCAGTTTATTCCTGTAAATGAAGTATATGTTTACTTCAGGTATGATGAAAATCAAACTGTGATGGTAGTTACAAACTCGGGCAATAAGACTATTATGCTTGATTCAAAAGCGTATGTTGAACGTACGAATGGTTTTACAAAGGCCAGAAATGTTATTACCGGAAATATAGAATCATTAACTAATATTCAATTAGACGAAAAAGATAGTTTTGTATTTGAGCTGATAAAATAGCTAAATGATAAAATTAACGATAAGTTTACTCCCATAGGCGCCCCAACCTTTTGATATAGTCTGTAATGAATTGGTCAATGAAGTTCGGTTTACTTTTTTCCCTTTTGTGGCGGGTGTAACTTTAGTCAGGTTAATATCATTTACTTCAACTTTTGTAGCAAACCAGGTGGCATGCAGTCGTGGAATTCCCATTCCCAGGATCATTCCGGGCAAACCTTGAATCCCTTCGGGGCCGCCGGTGATTAATAATTCGTCTGTATAGAAAGCAAAAATTGCGATTGAGTCATTGAGAATGCCAATAGCCTTCCTGCAATCAAAACCAGCAATGATTCTAGTGTCGTTGGTTATTTTCCATTTTATTTTTAGCAAACTATCTTCTACCAGAAAAGTCTCTTCAAAAACCGGTTTTTGTGAAATGCTGATCCCTTTTTGATAATCTGTGTATACAATATTTTTATCTCCTACAGGCCGATACCAGCTTCTCGGATCTTCCGGTTGTTCCTTAATTGGTTTAAAAATTGATTTACTTGTATCACCGGTGAATTCATAATAATTAAGAATAGATACCGGGTATCGATCTTTCATTTGCTCGAACCAACTACTGCCTTCCTGCAATTCTTTCATCAACTGCCTTACACTGGTAGTTTTTTCAAACTCAATTTTTACCGAAGGGAAAAATTGGGTCTGTGCATTCAGCACAGATGATGACAGGCAGATACTACATATGTATATTATTTTCTTAATCATTTTTTTTCACCTCCCGGCATTTTATTAAATGACCATTCAAATTTCAACAGGAAATAACGACTGATCTTTTGATAGCGATCGTCAGAAATAAATGTACTATTGATGGTACGGATAAAGCCTTTATTTTCATCCAGCAGATCATTAACAGAGAAAATAAGTTTCCCCGCATCTTTTTTTAATATTTTTTTGGACAGCCAGGCATTCCATACTACTAAATTGGTATTGGTTGCAAACGCATTGATTCGCTCCCTCAGGTCAGCATTTATATCGGTATAAAATTCCATTTTCCAGGGTAAGGTAATGTTGCCACCTGTCCTTACCCCATAAGTAAAATAGTTGTTATCAATGCTGGAATTCAGTGATGAATTTGAAACATTGTATCCAACGAATGGCTCAAAATTTATACTGAATTTTTCATCTTTATCATAACCAAGGCTTATGTTCAGGTTTGAGCTGAATGAATTTGTTATTGCTTTTACATTATCTACAAAATTTACATACTTCCCTCCATTGGCGTTCATACCAAAGCCATAATTAAACTTTCCTTTACTACTACCATTTGAACTTGAAAACATTCCACCTCCTTTATTATAATTAGCATACAGATACCAGTTATTGTTTCCATTAACATTTACAGGATAATAGGTTCTTTTTCCAGTCGATGGCTCAGTATTATTATACTGACTAATGGCATTTTTTAAAATATTATAACCTCCATTAAACCAGAAGCCTGATTGTTTAAGTACTTTATATTGGTTGAAATTTATGCTGAAGCCGTGATTAAACCCAACTTTCAGATCAGGATTACCAATGAATACATTTAATGGATCAGTATTATCTCTTAAAGGCTGAAGTTGATTAATTGTAGGCTGGCGGGTAGTTCCCCGGTAACTTATTGAGTAGTTTGTTTGAGGTTTAGGGCTAAAATTAAGCTGTGCTTGCGGTGTATAGTTTAAAAAGTTGAATAGTGATGTAGTACTGATATCGAGATTATCAAGGTTGAGCTTTACTGTTGAAATGCCTGAGCCAAAGCCAAGCTTAATCTTTTTGCCGGCATACCTGAATAAAGCATTACCACTATGGGAAAATGCATCCAGCGTAAAGTTGTTACTGAACTCAGGGACTTCCACTTCGTATTTGCCATTGAAATCTTTTTCAAATGTATTTCGTAATGAAGTAGAGTGGTTTTTATTATAGGCATAATCAATGATCAATGTCCAGGTAGTTGAAAGCGGCTCTGTAAACAATGTTTTCACTCCCATGGTTGTTGAGCGGCCATCAAATATTTTTTGCTGATCAATCGTGTCTGCATAATTAAAAGTCCCATTATTGAAATAACGGATGACGGTATTATTTAATCCGTTATTTTCATCTTCTGTCAACCCATACCGGAAAGTTGTTTGCCATAGCCTGTTCTTCTTTTTGAAAAGCTGCATATATACGAGCTGATTGTCGGTTTGGTTACGTATGGTGTTATTTGTATAGTCTCTGAAACTTCTGTTTACGGTATCTCTGTTCCCATTTAAAAATTCACTGATGTTCGTTCCTGACGATATTCCTGTTTTTCGGGTAAACGCTGTCACAAACTTGATGGAAGCCAAAGAATCTATTTTCCACTCATATTTTCCATTGACTGCATGTTGTTGATTCAGTCCCCTTTTGGTTGAATAGTTGTTACTATAGGTAAGTCCTGTCGGTAATATGTTTTGCGTAAAAGTAGTTCCTGAATTCTTTGTGCCAAGACGATTAAACCGATAGGAGAGGTTTATATTATTTTTATCCTCGTTCCATTTGTTGGAGAATAAACCTCCTGCAGTATAGGCGTCAGGCAATCCCCGCAGGTTCCAGTCATTAAAATCATCGCCACCACCAAAACTGAAATAGTAACCACTCAATTCGTCATACTCAAAGTCGTTCTCAAATCCAAGTTTTTGGCGATCACCCCAATTTAAGCTTCCTGTGTTTATATTAGATCTTGTTCCATAAACGGATACCTTTTTTTTGCCTTTAAAATAGTTGTACAGAATCTTTGAATCAAAGTATTTATGAAAATCAGTTCCTCCGTTTATTTTACCAAAAGCTCCTTTCTTAGCATCCTCTTTCAGTTTTATATTTACGGTCTTCCCTTCATTACCGGTCGTCATTCCGGTAATTTTCTGCTCTTCGGTTTTGGTGTCAAAAACCTGAACACGGTCGACAGCTTTAGCGGCGATATTTTGGGTTGCCATCGTGGGATCGTCTCCAAAAAATTCTTCTCCATCCACCAATACTTTGTCTACTTTTTTACCTTGTGCTACAATTTCTCCTTTTGCATTTACAGTAAGCCCCGGTAGTTTTTTTAGTAACTCCTCAACGGTAGCTCCATCTCTTACTTTAAAACTATCGGCTACGAATTCTGTTGTATCTCCTTTTATGCGGATGCTTGCATTGGTACGAATGACCACTTCTTCCAGCAGTTTACTTTTAAGGGTCATATTGATTTCACCCAACTGAAAATCACCTTTTACAGTAATACTCTCCATGAAATCAGCAAATTTGGGATAGGAAATCAGCAACAGATAGGAGCCTGTGTCTGTTTTGGGGAAGATGAATTTTCCGTCCTTATCACTCCTGGTAAAGTTAATTAATGTAGTGTCCGATTTTTTCAACAAAGAAACAACTGCTAACTCCAGGTTTCTGCTCTCGGAAGAATCAATAATACTCCCTTTAATAAAATGTTGTTGTGCATCGATAAGCAGTGCAGAAAGAAGCAAACAAAACAGTAGTACAGGTTTGCGCATAAGGTTTAATGGTTCGTTCAGGAAAAATAACAGTTTAACTACAATTCAGAGCCTGTATTTATTTGAACGATACAAATATGCTGATTTCCGGTAATTAATAGCAGAAAGCTGACTTGATCAATTGTTAATTTTCAGTAAAAAGATGTAAGTTTAGATAGTAGCAGTGCTGTTTATCGAATCAATACGGGATGGAAATGGAAAATGAAAATAATAAGACTTCAAAAAAAGCCACTCACTCAACAAAAAAGGCGGGGACTTCACCTACCGACAGTGTCACTGGAGGAAAATATGAAGATTCCAATTTTGTAGACATAAGCAAACCCGTCTGGAATTATTCTCTGCTGACGGATGAAGATGTAACCAATTACCAAAACGGCAATAACTACCAATTGTATAAAAAATTTGGTTCTCACTCCATTCAGGTCAATGCTATATGGGGAATGTATTTCTGTGTTTGGGCGCCGAATGCAACGTCCGTTTCTGTAAAAGGCAATTTCAACGACTGGAAGAATAATGAATATGAATTGAACCCCCGCTGGGATAAAAGCGGCATCTGGGAAGGATTCATTCCACATTTTAAATTAGGAGAAGCTTACAAGTACCACATTATCGGGTTTGAGAACAGTAAAATGGATAAAGGCGATCCCTTTGCGAATTTCTGGGAAAAACGTCCGCTAACGGCAAGCATTACCTGGGATATGTATTATGCGTGGAAGGATGATGCCTGGATGAAAAAAAGAAAAGAAAACAATTCGCTGGATGCCCCGTGGAGTGTTTATGAAGTACACCTGGCCAGTTGGCAACGACCGGATAAGAATGATGAAGAAAGTTATAACACGTACGATCAGATGGTGGAACGCCTGGTTCCTTATGTAAAGGAATTAGGATTTACACATGTGGAATTTATGCCGGTAATGGAACATCCTTTTGATGGCAGCTGGGGTTATCAGTGTACTGGTTTTTTTGCAGCCACTTCAAGGTTTGGCGATCCGCAGGGATTGATGCGGTTAATAGATGCTTTTCACCAGCATGATATTGGTGTGATATTAGACTGGGTGCCTTCGCATTTTCCATATGATGCGCATGGGTTATTCAAGTTTGATGGAGATCATACGTATGAGTACAAGGATATGCGGAAAGGGTATCATCCTGATTGGAAAAGCTATGTTTTTAATTATAAAAGAGGCGAAGTAAAATCATTTCTCATCAGCAGTGCCCGGTTTTGGTTCGATCTTTTTCATATTGATGGAATAAGGGTAGATGCAGTAAGCTCCATGTTGAAATTGAATTACTCCCGGGAAGAAGGTGAATGGGAGCCGAATGAGTTTGGCGGTGATGGTAATCTAGAAGCCATTGAATTTATCAAAGATCTGAATCATACCATTTACCGTGATTTTCCGGATGTGCAGACCATAGCGGAAGAAGCTACGGACTGGCCGGGTATTTCAAGACCCACATATGATGATGGACTGGGTTTTGGAATGAAATGGATGATGGGCTGGATGCATGATACATTGGATTATTTTGAAATGGATCCTTACATGCGGCAATTTCATCAGAATAAATTTTCATTCAGTATGGCTTATTATTATGATGAAAATTTTATGTTGCCACTTAGTCATGATGAAGTAGTACATGGCAAAAGCCCAATGCTTTATAAAATGCCCGGAGATGAATGGCAGAAGTTTGCTAATCTTCGGTTGATGTACACTTATATGTGGACACATCCCGGTGCAAGATTATTGTTTATGGGCAATGAGATTGGCCAAACCAGTGAGTGGAATTATAAATCAGAATTGCAATGGGAGCTGTTGAAATTTGATTGTCACCGGTTATTAAAAGATTGTATCAGAGATCTGAATACTATTCTTAAAGCAGAACCGGCTTTACATTTCAATCAATTTAATAAGGATGGATTTGAATGGGTAGATCTGGATCATCGGCAGGAATCGGTAATGGTCTATAAAAGAAAAGGGAAAACAAAAGAGGATGATCTTTTGGTGATACTGAATATGACTCCTGTTGTTCGCCTTAATTGGGAAATTTACGTAATTGACTGCGTATTAAAACGTGAAATCTTCAATAGCGATAGCAAAGTCTATTGGGGTACTGGGGATGTATATAACCCTGATATTAAATGCGAACTGGTTGATAAGGATCAAAAAAAATACAAACTGTTAGTAAATATACCGGCGCTTGGTGGTATCATTCTGAAATAATTACGATTTTGGAACGATATTCGATAATAATTCACGGTTAAGCTTTGATTGTTTTACCTCAAAATCTAATTTGCAGATGAGTAGCATTATCTATCCAATCCAAATTAAAGCCCTATGAACCGGAATCTCTTAGCACTTGGTTTAATGTTGATGTCTTCATTAGCATTTTCGCAAACTAATTTAACCACTATTGAGGCACTGCCTTTAATTGATAGTGGAAATTATTTTTTACAAAAAGGGTTAGTTGAAAAACAAAATGGTCGAAGACTGGAGTCGTTGAAGAATTTTGAAAAAGCGCTCCGTTATGATGAGAACAGTCTTTCTGTAAATTCAGAACTGGCATCGGCCTATCATGATTTGCGTCGTTATGCACAGGCAAGAGAAACATATATTAAGTTAGTTGAAATGGGTGATGAATCTGTTGCCAACTACAAACAAATCGTAAATCTCTCCTTTCAGCTGAAACAAAAAGAGGATGTGCTTATTTATGCTAATAAATTAAAAAAAGCAGATCCATCTGAAAAGATAGCTTATTTTATTGGCCGTGTTCATTATGATATGGATAATTATGGCGAAGCGATTAAGTACCTGAACGAAGCAGCAAAAGAAGATCCGACAAATGCAGAAGTGCCATACCTGATAGCCCATAGCTATGCAGATATGACGAATTATAAACTGGCTATACCGTATTTCAAAAAAGCGATCGAATTAAAACCAACAGAAGCTTACTGGATCTATGAGCTGAGTCTTATTTGTTATGCAATGCATAATGATAAAGATGCACTGAAGTATATGCTGGAGGCAGGAGAGAAGGGACTTAAAAAAGATAATGACTATCTGGAAAATCTGGGTATTGCCTATTTGAATATTGGAGATCTGGATCAGGGTGTGGCGATGCTGAATGAAATTCTGAAAAGAAAGCCCAGTGATATGAATATCCTGAATATGGTAGCAGAAGCTTATTACTTTAAAGGTAAATATGACCTTGCTATTGAGTACTGGGATAAAATACTTGAATATGATAAAGAAAGTGCAACTTCTTTATATATGATCGGTATGGCATATCAGAAAAAAGGTGGCAAAGCAAATATGGAAAAAGGAACTAAGCTCTGTGATATTGCCATTCAAAAAGATCCTTCATTGGCGAGCTTGAAGCAAAAGAAGATGATGGCGGGGATGTAAACAAGTCAGGAGTCGATAGTCAGTAGACAAATTCAAATATTTAAAGCAATCATTTTTTTTGATTGCTTTTTTCTTACTCCTGACTAACGACTATAGTCTACTTACCCGGTATACTACATTCTCTCCGGAACTTTAATTCCCAGCAAACTCATGGCAGATGAAATAATATTAGCTGTCATTGTTGCAATTTGTAAACGCAATTGTTTCTTTTCTTCCGATTCAGCTTTCATGATAGAATGTTCTGTATAGAAGCTATTAAACAATTTTGCAATATTGAATACATAAATAGCAATCACTGAAGGATTATGTTCTGCAGCAGCTTGTTCTATAATTGTTGGATATTGCTCCAATAAAATAATAAGATCCTTCTCAAGTTTCAGAAGACTGCTTTCAGTCCTGATACCTGACTAATGTCTCCCGACTCTTTCCTCAGTATTGACTTGATTCTTGCATGTGTATATTGAACAAACGGCCCTGTAAAACCATGAAAATCGATTGACTCTTCCGGATTAAAGATCATCCTCTTTTTTGGATCAACTCTTAAACAGGAAAAACTTCAATGCACCTAATGCAATGGTATCATACAATTCTTTTAATTCCTCTTCATTAAAATCTTTTACTTTTCCCAGCTCTTCTGTTTTGTTTTTGGCAACATTCACCATTTCTTCGATCATATCATCTGCATCTACCACGGTTCCTTCACGGCTTTTCATTCTGCCGGTTGGCAACTCTACCATTCCATAGCTCAGGTGGAAGATCCCATCGGCATAGGGTTTACCTAGTTTTTGTAAGATGAGCTTCAGTACTTTCATGTGATAGTTCTGTTCATCTGCAATCACATAAATGCTTTCATCATACTTAAAGTCTTTATACTTTTCTTCTGCTAACCCAAGATCCTGCGTTATATAAACTGAAGTGCCATCTTTTCTTAGCACTAATTTCTCATCAAGGCCTTCATTGGTGAGATCGATCCATACACTGCCATCGTCTTTTTTAAAGAACACTGCTTCTTTTAAACCATCTTCCACAAATCGTTTACCCGGCAAATACGTTTCACTTTCATAATACATCTTTGCGAAGTCGGAACCAATTCGTTTATAGGTCACATCAAACCCTTCATACACCCAGCCATTCATTTTTTTCCAGAGCTCCATCACTTCAGGTTTGCTCGCTTCCCAGTCCAGTAGCATCTGCTGAGTCCCTTTCATGATAGGAGCTTCTTTTTCTGCTACTTCTTTTGTCATTCCTCCGGTTACCAATTCCTCCACTTGCTTTTTATATTCATCATTAAACCGAACATAATAATCCCCGACAAAATGATCTCCTTTTGTGTTGGTAGATTGTGGTGTGGCGCCATTGGCAAACTGTTGCCAGGCGATCATGCTTTTGCAAATATGAATGCCCCTGTCATTTACTATACAGGTCTTGATCGTTTCATATCCGCTTTCTTTTAATATTTGCGCCACACTCCACCCGAGAAAATTATTTCTTAAATGACCTAAATGAATCGGTTTATTGGTGTTGGGAGAGGAGTATTCCACCATTACTTTTTTCCCATTGGCCGGACTGGAACCAAAATTCGGTTCTGAGAAATTGGTTTGTAAGAAAGACAGCCAGTAATTATCTGCTATGGTCAGATTCAAAAATCCTTTAATTGTATTATGTGCTGTAAATATTTCCGGGTGTGTTTTTACCAGGGCTTCCCCAATTTCATTTCCCAGTTGTTCCGGAGATTTTTTTAATTGTTTTACAAAGGAAAATAACACTAATGTATAATCGCCTTCAAATTCAGGTTTGGTGGAATTAATAGTCAGTTCCTTTTCCGTCACTTCAAAGCCGTACAACTCTTTCAAGGTCTTTAGAACAATCTTCTTTATTTCAATTACAATACTCATCCGGTCTATGTTTAGTCTGCAAATTTAGGAAACCCTGCTTCTAATTCCTTAATTACCAATTACGATTGTACATTTGTCAAGGTAAATGCGAAGACATATACATAGTGCCCGGGATTTTATTCTTCCCATCATCGATTTTTTTTATCCACCTTTTAAGAAGATTGATGAATATTCAAACCTTTCGTTATGCAGCTTCCGGCGGGGGCAATACGCTATTGGGATTCCTCATTTACTATATCAGCTTCAAATTCATTTTTGGCGAGACAAAATCTTCGATTTTGGGTTTTATGCATTTAAAGGCGCATATGGCAGCATTATTCCTCTCTCTTTTGTATCACTTTCCCGGTTGGTTTTTTAATGATGAAGTTTGTTGTTTTTAGTGATTCACAAATAAAAGCAAGGGTACAGCTTTTTCGCTATTTAATGGTTTGCCTTTTTAATCTTCTTCTTAATTATCTTTTATTAAAAGTACTTGTAGAACGAATAAATGTTTATCCAATCTTTGCACAGATATTAACGCTGATCGTTGTAATAATTGTCAGTTATTTTGCTCAGCGGAATTATTCATTCAAAGCTTCCTTACCGGATGAATTTGAAGATGAGATCTAAAGACTGAAATCAATCGACTCTACTTTTACCGCTAAATTTCCTGAACAGTTACTTCGTGATAACAAGGTGCTTTTCCATCGGATAAATTTTGATAAGCCTGATGTCTTTAATATTTCCAACACTACGGATGCCACTGTACCATTCCTGGTTCAATTGCTCATTGATCGAAATTTTGGCAGAATCGATATAGTCTTTCAATTCAAAGCGGGCATACTTGCTTATTTCTTTGGTGATCTTTTTATCAAACAACCAATCGGCAGATCCGAGTAAAATATTTTTTGATTTGATATCAAAATCAATATCAGCGATCTCAATTATTTTTTTGTCATCATCATAAACGGGTTTACCGGTTAAGTACACCACACCATCATTGGTGCCCGAAAATATTACTTTAATAACCATTTTCTCATACCCACCTGCCATAAATGCTGCAATCTTCAATGACGAATTTCTTCTTAATAAATCCTTTTTTAAAATCAAATTCTTTTCCTTTCGCCTGGCTGATTCATTATCCAGCTCAATGAATCGTAATTCAAGTACAGCATCCAGAAAAATAGAGAAACCCTGTTGTCTGCTAAAGGGTCCCAGGTTGGGAATGGACGATATCTTGTCTGTTGGTTGCTCAAAACTGATGACAGGTTTTGCAGTTAGCCCAAGAAAAACGTTCAACGAATCATCCTTGATGAATACAAATTATTGATGCGGAATCGTTGCGGGTTGATCTGTAGCCAACCCAGATTATATAGGTTATAATTTAAATTCAACCGGTCCCATACCTGCTGAAATAAGGCTTCAGATCAACAGAACCGTATGCTTTTCTCCATTTCTTTTTTGGAAGCATCCAGTTCATCTGTAAGTCCTTTCATTACCTGATTCGTAATATCCTGCCCCCAGAAACAAACTTCGCATTTGTCCAATGGTTTTGGTTCATTTCTTTTTACGGATAAGTTTTACTTTATAATCTGGTGAAACGCATTAATGAGTTGGAAAAAGAAACATTTACCCTTCGTTCACCTTCCTTGCCAAATCCACAGCTGCAGTCAGGTGTCCAGGGAGAAAGAACAGTTCCATTAACACATAGTCTTGTAGATCCAATTATTCTGTAATAGCCGGTGAAACCAATATTCAATGAACTGCCGGCACCTGTAATTTTTAATGGGCTGCGACGAAACTCATATTTGAATCTGGTATCACATCCATCCTGTATCCATTTATCAGGGTAACCGGGAGAATTGAAAACCGTATCCACACTTTTATCTGCCATTGTCATACATCGGCTTCAGGTTGATCTGGATGGGAATATTGATCTCCGATTCTGGCAATGAATCCAGTCTGAAATTTTCTGGATGAAAGATCGGGATTGGCCGTATCTATTTTTTGGGAAAGGTACTTATTTTTTGCGAACAGGAAGTAAGCGATGACAATACAAGCAAGTACAATAAAAATACTTTTCCTTTCATGGTGGTTATTAACTGTAAAAATAGCCAAAGAAAGGATAAGGAATTGTGAAGAAATCAGAAATTGCCTAAGCAGTTTTTTTTGACAACAGGTTACACGGATTACCACAAACCTGGCAGCCGGACTAATCATTTAAGATGGGATTAGCACAGACTTACCTTCGGCAGGCATACAGGCAGACAGGGATTCGCAAAGGTATATTTCAAGCCTAACGAAGAAACTGAAATGTATGAATGGGTTTTATTTTTATTATTTGATCAAATAGGGTTCAATGATCGGTTGCCAGATCTGGTAGCCTTTTTTATTCATGTGCAGGTTATCCGAAAGAAAAATATCGGTCATTATTTTCCCATCTTTTGTTAGCATTTTATGAAAGACATCGATATAGGCTGTATGTTTTTTCTTTTTTGTATACTTTTTAATCAGGTGGTTCCCTTTTTCCATTGTAGATAAATACTTTTCTCTGCTCGGACTAGGTTTCATTGAAATATAGGCAATAGGCACTTTTGGAAATTTAGTTCTGATCAATGTATGTAATCGTTTAAATCTTTGCAGAATAGAATCACCTGTAATGTGATCACCGGATGTAAGATCATTTTCGCCACAATAAATGACGATTTGTTTAGGATTGTATTTAAAAATGACATCGTCGGCATATAAAACAAGATGGGGGAGAGAGGAGCCTCCAAAGCCACGATTAAGAATTGTGTGACCTGGGAAATCCGTATTTACTTCTTTCCAGTTAGTAAAGGAGGAACTCCCAATAAAAAGATATCGGATTTTCAGGAGGTGTATGTAGTGAATCCAGTTTTTTAAAATAATTTATTTCATTGATAAATGGTTGCGAAACAGCGGGAATAGAAATTGTCAGTACAAGGAGATACAATGCAATTGATACTATTTTCTTCATAATAATTTGTCTTTGTTTTTTTGTTAAATAAAGATCCGGTTTTCGCAACTGTAATCCTCTCTGAATTCTTTAGGGGTGCAGCCTTTTTTCTTTTTAAATAAGCGATTAAAGTTGGAGATATTATTAAATCCACAATCATAAGCAACTTCGGAAATGGGTTTATGGGTATCTATAAGATTGCGGGAAGCATGACCAAGACGGATTTCCAGGAGGCTATCAATAAAGCTTTTCCCGGCATGCATTTTAAAAAAGCGACTGAATGAAACCTCTGTCATATTGGTTAATTTGGCTGCATCTGCCAGACAAATAGGCTTGTCAAAATTCAGATTCATGTGTTCCATTACTTTTTCCACCCTTCTGCTATTATAACTGAGATGTACATTACTAAAAGTGGCATCTGAAAGAATCCGCATATCTCTTGAAATGGATAAATCGTGTAGTATTGACATTAATTCCATTACGGAATCAAATCCTTGTTTTTGCGGGAGCTGCTTCAGCCGGGAACTTATTTGCAGGGAGGTTGATTTAGAAAAAAGAATACCGCGTCTTGATTTTTCAAACATGGCTTTAATAAAATACAACTGGTTACGGCGCAACATTTTTTCATCAAATAAATCTTTGTGAAATTGTATGGTAATTTCACGAATGTCTTTACTCTTGCATTTGTGTGTTTTCCAGACATGCGGTAGATTGGAACCAATCAATACCAGTTCAATATCATCTATTTCTTCCATGTGATCTCCCACCACTCTTTTGGCACCTTTTGCTTTGCTAATAAAATTTAATTCGAACTCTTCATGAAAGTGCAAAGGGAAATCAAATTCTGTTTTGTTGCGGGCAAAGATCGTAAAGCAATCGTTTGCCGTAAGGGGAGTGATCTCTTTTAGAATTTTTGTATTCATGAATTGGATAAAATAATATCATTATCAGATGAGCAATAAAAGTATTGATTATTTTGAAAAATTAAAATTATCATAGCCAAAAATAAGAATTGCACATGTAGTACATATAAGAGCTTAGCAAGATAATACATTAATTAGGTAAAATAGTATTATTATTTGGGTGGTATTAAAACATACATTTGTTGAAATAATGTAGCCATATGCAAAAAAATATTTTTTTGTATCTGTTATTTTCGGTCTTCTCTGTAAAGTGGAACTACGCAGGATAAAAAAATATCCGGAGTTGTTACGGATAACAACGGAGAAGTTCTGACTGGTGCAACAATCAGCATTAAAAATTTTAAAACTTCAGTTCTTACCAATGCTCAGGGCGAATTTACAATGCTGTTACCTGCCGGAGCAAGGATACTCGTTGTGTCCTTTGTTGGAATGGAAACGGTTGAAGTCGGTATTTCTGACAAGACAAGTTATTCTATCAGTTTACAGGCTGTTGCGTCAACTTTATCAGATGTTGTTGTTGTGGGGTACGGAACGGTTCGAAAAACTGATTTGACAGGGGCGGTGCAAAGAATATCAGGGGAAGATCTTTTGCGAGACAATCCCACCAATGTACTGCAGGCTTTGCAGGGTAAACTGGCAGGTGTAAATGTAACACAGAATGATGGCGCACCCGGTGCCGGCTTAAGTATCCGTATAAGAGGTTCCAACTCGGTATTGGGAGGCACAGAACCCCTGTATGTTATTGACGGAGTCCCGTTTAATAATTCAAGCAGCGGTGCAACGCCTTCTTCGCTGGGAGAAGATGAAAAGCAAACATTGAATGCAATGGCATTTATAAATCCCAACGATATTGAAACGATTGATATATTAAAGGATGCATCTGCAACTGCCATTTATGGTTCCAGGGGTGCAAATGGTGTAGTGTTAATTACTACCAAAAAAGGCCGCAGCAAAAGATAAAGTTGAATTCTTTTCAAACTTTTCTATGCAGTTACCAAAACACTGAAGATGCTGGAACCGATGAAGTATGCTGAATATGTAAACCAGGCTTATGCCAATGCCAATAAATATGACGGCACCAGTTATTCCGTTCCCTTATAATCCTGATCCTTCTTTGTTACAGGATAATCACACCAATTGGCAGGATGCTATTTTCCGAACCAGCTTATCGCAACAATATGGCGTATCTGTTTCGGGAGGTTCAGATGCAGGCAATCATGCACTTTCATTTAACTATCTTAAACAGGAAGGCACTATCATTAATTCCGACTACAATAAAATTGGCCTGGGTTTGAATTTAAACCGTAACCTGGGAAAAATATTCCGTATTGGAACCAGTACCAATTTATCACGATCGGTGAGTAATGGTGTAAAAACAGGTACTGATAAATCAGATGCGGCCAGTGCCGGTGTAATCCGCTCTGCGCTTACGTATCCTCCAACGATAGAGACCGAAGAGGGGTACAGCAATACGGGAGAAGGTTTCTTTATTACAAACCCAGTTATTTACAGCAGGGATGTTTTAAATAAGTTAACAGGTATCAGTGTTTTTTCGTCAAACTATGTTGAGGTAAATTTTTTACGCAATTTTAAATTCAGACAAAACCTGGGTTTCAATCACGGTTCCTATACCAGGGATCAATACTATCCCCGTACCGTATATGAAGGAAACAGTGAAAAAGGGAAAGCGTTGAAAGCAGATAATTTATGGTCGAGTTTTGTAGCAGAAAGTATTCTTACCTACAATAAAAAACTAGAAAAGCATAACATCAACGTTACAGGCGCATCAACATTTGAGCGTACCAATGGTACATCGGTAAGAGCCGAAGCAAGAACTTTTCCGAATGATCTGTTGCAAAACGAAAATATGCAGGCTGCGGAAAGAGTATTGCCGGTTATCAACAACCGTTATCAATCAACCCTTATTTCTTTTTTAGGAAGGGTTAACTATGGATTTAATGATAAATATCTGCTTACATTGTCGTACCGCCAGGATGGCTCCAGTAAATTTGGTGCCGATAATAAATGGGCGGGTTTCCCTTCTGCAGCAGTGGCCTGGAAAGCACATAAGGAATCTTTTGTAAAAAATATTAGTGCTATTAAGGATCTTGTGTTCAGGGTTAGTTACGGTAAAACCGGTAACCAGGGTATCGGTTCTTATGCATCCTTATCTAAGCTGGCGGTGTATAATTATGCATTTAATGGAGTATTGCAAACGGGTTTGGGTAATGATGTTTATTCGGGCCCGGCTAACGACGGACTAAAGTGGGAAACAACCAGCGCTTATAATGCAGGAATGGATCTGGGCTTATTAAAAGGCAGATTGAATCTTCATGTGGATGTCTATCTTAAAAAGACCAACGATCTGTTGCAATATGTAACCACGCCTCCATCAACTGGCTTCGAACGCCAGTTACGTAACTCCGGTACTATTCAAAACAAAGGACTGGAGATTTCGATGGATGGAAAGATTGTTCAGCACAAAGCATTTAAATGGAATGCCAATTTCAATATTGCCTTTAACAGAAATAAGATACTGAGCCTGGGTGGTGATATTACCGAGCAATTTGCGGCGAATATCTCTACCAGCGATGCACCGTTTATACAAAGGGCAGGAGAGTCTATCGGTACAATATATGGTTATGTTGAAGATGGATACTATGACAATGAAGCGGAGGTACGCAATTCTCAACTGTACACAAATCAGCCAGCTGCTATCATTAAAAGAATGGTTGGTGAAATTAAGTATCGCAATTTTGATAATGATCCTACTTCAATCACCAACAGCGACCGTACCGTTATTGGTGATGTAAATCCTGATTACACTTTCGGCTTTACCAATAATTTCATTTACAAAAATATTGACCTGAGTATTTTCATTAATGGAGTACAAGGCAATGATATCATCAATATGAATAACCGCTTTAATGGCAACCTGGGTAGTTCTAAAAACATTAGTGAAGATATGTATGCAGGTGCATGGGCAGATGGACAGGATAATTCCTATGCAACAGGTCCTAAGGTAATGCGTCAGTTCTGGAGAACATTACTTTTCAGCCGCCGGTTTATTGAAGATGGAAGTTTTGTACGAATAAAGAATGTAACACTTGGTTACACTATTCCAACCAAAACCATTAAAGCAATCAGTGCAATCCGTATTTCAGCGGGTGTAAATAATTTGTACACATTTACTAAATATTCGGGTTACGATCCTGAAATAAACAGTTATGGCGATAACCCGGCATTATTTGGGGTTGATCTGGGTGGTTATCCCAACTCACGAACCTACAACTTTTCTTTACGTTGTACATTTTAACTCAGCTTTAAAATAAAATATATGAAATCAATAAAAAAAATAAAATTACTGTTTGCAGTGCCGGTGCTGTTGTTGCTAATTTCATCCTGTAAAAAAGAACTGGAAGAAGTTCCTTATTCTTTTATTTCTCCCAATAATTTTTACAAGAATGAGGCGGATGCCATTACAGCGGTCAACGGCGTTTATAGTTCACTTTATTCATGGGACATGTATCTGCAACCCATGTGGAACCTCACCATGCTTGATGATGATCATGTATCGGGTGCAGATTGGTACCTGGGCACGTCGGGAGCCGGAAACCCGCAAGGATACTGGGGTGTAGATGGCCCCTGGGTTGGTTGTTATACCATGATCGCCAGGGCAAATACGGTATTGGAAAATGTTGCCAGTATTGAAACTAACATAGACGCAGATGTGAAAAAAAGAGTTCTTGGTGAAGCACATTTTCTGCGGGGGTGGGCATATTTTCAATTGGTACAGTTATATGGTGGAGTTCCATTGCGTTTACAATCTTTGTCTGTAAATCCAGAAGCCAATGTTCCCAGGTCATCTGTACAAGATGTGTATGCTGCGATTATCAGTGATTTTAAAGATGCTGAAACCATGCTGTTTCCGGTGGGCCATGCCAAGGCTGGTGAACTGGGCAGGGTAACAAGCGGCGTAGCAAAAGGTTTTCTGGCAAAAACATATTTAACCATGGCATCGGGCTCATTACCGGCTACAACTGTTACGGTAAGGGGCGGAACGGATAATGGCTATTATACCCATACAAAAAATGTAGTTGCAGGTTTAGAAGGCCTGGATAGTAAAGCATATTTTACACTCGCAAGAGATAAAGCATTGGAAGTTATAAGCAGTAATCAATATTCTTTATTTGTAAACTTTAAAGATATCTGGACCAAGGCAAACCGCAACAGGCAGGAACATATGTGGGAATTACAATCGTTGGCCGGCAGTTTGTTCGAAAACCAAATTCACAACTATTTTTCGGCAACGTCTACATTTGGCAGAGGCGCTGTATGGGCAACCAATAATCATTTTATCGATCATGAAGATAATGACACCCGTGCCCTGGATGGCATAAGACATAACTACGCATCCAGTACCAATTACAATTATTATTACCCTTCCTGGCAGGCAGCACAGTACCAGGTTGTGGGCGGTGTTACTTATTCGAACAACGGAACTACCGATAACCGGGCATATACCATTAAGTACGGTGATGTGGCCAATCCTTCCGTATCACAGAGTGATGCTTTTGTACCCCTGATGCGTTATAGCGAAATGTTTTTAATTGCTGCAGAAGCCGAGAATGAAATAAACAACGGCCCGTCGGCAAATGCCTATGCATATATAGATACCATACGTGGAAGGGCCAAAGCCAGTCTGTGCACCTGCTGGTATGTCGCAGGCACAGTTCAGAAGTTTTGTAATTGCTGAAAGAGCCCGTGAGTATACGCTGGAAGGTATTCGTCGTTTCGATTTGATGCGTTGGGGCATTTACCTGCAGGTGATGAATAAGATTTCTGCAGGACAAAATAATATTTCCAAAGTACGCAGTATGCGAAACCTGCTGCTGCCTATTCCTCAAAGTGAATTAAATTCAAACAAAGCTATTCCATCAAATAACCCCGGCTGGTAAACATTATCATTAAATCAACTTTTTAACTCTTGTTTATGAAAAATAAATTGCTAACAAAACTTAACATCTTTCCGGCTTTATTTTTTGCAAGCCTGCTGCTCATCTTCAGTGCCTGTAAAAAGAATGAAACAGATTTAGGTAACCAGCCACCTGTTATCAATGCAGTTACCGATCTCAACAACCGGGGTATTGAATTAACCGCGGTAAACTATGGCGAGTGGATCATTATCAAAGGGAATTTTCTGGCAACGACATATAAGGTAGATTTCAATGGCGTACTGGCGGCTGATTCACTCATCTATGCTGATGATACTACGGTTACCGTTAAGATTCCGGATGTTTTACCCGATCCTGCAGATAACCCGATAACTGTTTATACAAAATACGGACAGGCAACCTATAATTTCAGAATATTACAACCACCACCTACTATAGTTTCTTTTGATCCCATGGTTGGTGCCGCCGGCGAAGTGGTAACCATCAGAGGTTATAATTTTGGTGGTGTAAACAGTGTAAAATTTGGAACGGTTGCTGCAACAATTATATCCAATACCAAGGAAGAAATAAAAGTAAATGTGCCAACCGGTGTTACTGTTGCTTATATTTTTGTAACTACACCCAGTGGTACCGTTAGTTCTGCAAACAGGTTTGGTTTGCGTTATGAAGTATTTACAGATGCGATAACTGCCGGCTGGACATATAGTCCTTCCTCTGCCAATGTAGTTTGGAATGCGGCAATTACAAGTCCGGTGAAAAGAGGCGTTAATTCTCTTGAAATTACTTTTAAAGGAGCATGGTCGTATTTACGGCTTAATAAGTCGCCGGTTTTGAGCATGGCCGGTTACGAAGGCATAAAGTTTTCGATGTATGCCCCCGGCATATATTTAGATAAAAAAGTCAGAATATATCTTAATAATTCTTCCGGGTCAGGAGCATATACCATTACTGTTACTAAAGTTAACGAGTGGATTCAATATGAAATTCCATTAATTAATTTTGGTAACCCAGCTACTTTGTCACAAATCGTTTTTAATGAATTCAGTGGTACAGCTACATTTCCCAGGTCGATATATGTAGATGATTTAGGCCTGTATTAATCATTTGGTATTAACCTTACCGGTTTAGTTTTTTTTAATTATGATGAAGAGAAAAAGTTTAGTAGTAAGTGTGGTGATGGCTGTGTCCTTTGCATTGAGTATTGCTACTGTATTAGCTCAGGAATTAAGCGATGCTAAATCTACCAAAGAAGCGAAGTCATTGTATAAGAATCTATTCGCACTGCAGGGTAAAAAAGTCATTTTCGGTCAACAAGATGCACTTGCCTACGGAGTAGGCTGGCGTTATGTTGCAGGCCAGAGTGATGTTAAGCTGGTGGTTAACGATAACCCCGGTGTTTATGGTTGGGACCTTGGAGGTATTGAGCTTGGTGATAAAAAAAATCTCGATAGTGTACCCTTTAAATTAATGAAGGAATACATTGTTGACGGATATGAAAGGGGTGCTGCCATTACCATTAGCTGGCATTTACGTAATCCGTTAACAGGAGGGAACTGCCTGGGATACAACACACGGTACCGTTGGTTCCATATTACCCGGTGGAGCTAAGCATGATGTATATAAAACCTGGCTGGATAATGTGGCTGGTTTTATGAAAGACCTTAAAGGGAAAAAAGGAGAATGTATACCGGTTCTTTTTCGCCCCTTTCATGAAATGACGGGTAATTGGTTTTGGTGGTGTAAAAATACCTGTACACCCGATGAGTTTAAAACACTTTGGCGGTTTACCGTAGATTACCTGCGTAATAAAAAAGGGCTGCAGCAATTGATCTATGTATATAATACTGCTGATTTTAACAGTGAGGCTGAATTTTTAGCAAATTATCCCGGTGATGATATGGCAGATGTGTTGAGTTTCGATTTATACCAGCATGGAATTGAAAAAGAGAAAAGATCTTACTTCGTCAACAACCTCAGCAGGCAGCTTGATCTATTATGTAAGATTGCTGCGGGTAAAAATAAAATGGCCACTTTGGCCGAAACCGGACTGGAAGCCATACCCGACAGTACATGGTGGACCGGTACACTTTGGCCTGCGATAAAGGATTACCCAATTTCTTATGTACTGGTGTGGCGCAATCATGGTTTTATGAAGTCAGAAAATAAAATGCATTATTACGGGGTTTATCCCGGCCAGGCATCTGAAGCTGATTTTAAAAAGTGGTATGCTTTTCCGCAGATGTTATTTGAGAGAAAAATAAAAGAATTTAATATTTATAAATAACCTCGTTACCGATGAAGTTGCAACTGCTGGATATATTAATTGTATTGGCCTATCTCGTAACGATGGTGCTGATTGGCTTTTACATGCGCAAGACGTGCCAGGCTCAGCAAGGAAAGCTACCTGATGGGTGGCAAAAAAATGCCCTGGTATATGCTGGGGCTTAAGCGACGCCAGTGATATGTTCGATATCAGCGGTACCATGTGGATGGTGGCTCTTTGTTTTGTGTACGGCATGAAAAGCATCTGGATACCGTGGCTATGGCCCGTGTTTAACCAGGTATTTATGATGATGTTTCTTTCCAAATGGCTTCGCCGGTCAAATGCCAATACCGGCGCTGAGTGGCTGGCTGACCCGTTTTGGAAATAGCGGAAAAGGGAGTAAGAGGCTCACATAATGTTACCGTTATTTTTGCATTAATTGGTTGCTTTGGTTTTCTGGCCTATGGCTTTATCGGCCTCGGAAAATTTATCGAAATTTTTGTGCCCTGGAGACAGGTAAAAGCATATATACCTTTTGAACTGGCTCCCGAGTATGTATCCGCATTTTTATGGCATTATTTTTACGTTTGTTTGCCATGTTCTATTCGATATTGGGCGGTATGCACAGTATCGTTTTGGGCGATGTAATAAAATATGCAATCATGACGGTAGCCTGTGTATCCATTGCCGTTATTGCGATGATGCATTTGCACCAGCGCGGTGCCCAATTACAGGTTCCCGATGGATGGCTTAACCCGTTTTTTGGCATGGAACTTAGATCTGGACTGGAGCAATATAATTGCCGATGCCAATAAAAAAATTAAGGATGATGGCTTTGGACTTTTCGGTATTTTCTTTATGATGATGTTGTTTAAAGGGATTTTTGCCAGTTTGGCGGGCCGGCACCAAATTATGATATGCAGAAAAGTCTTGTCTACCCGGTCTCCAAAAGAAGCAAGCAAAATGACCGGTTTTGTTTCAATTATTTTGTTACCGATCCGGTACTCAATGATCATCGGGGTTACCGTACTTGCACTTTTATACTTATAACCAAATGAATATGTAGCAGGAACGAAGGTGGTGTTGATTTTGAAAAAATATTACCGGCAACCATCAACAGCTTTTTTACCGGTGGGTATTTGGGATTGGTTTTAACTGGATTGCTGGGTGCATTTATGGGAACTTTTTCGGGTACCTTGAATGCAGCACAGGCTTATATTGTAAATGATGTGTACCTTAAATATATCAATCCCGAATGCCAGTAACAAAAAAATAATCAGGACAAATTATATAGTTGGTGTATTGGTAGTAGTGATTGGTATTGTACTGGGCTTTTTTGCAAAAGATGTAAATAGTGTGTTGCAATGGATTGTAGGCGGTTTGTACGGAGGTTATATTGCAGCCAATCTGTTTAAATGGTATTGGTGGCGTTTTAATGCCAACGGCTTTTTCTGGGGGATGGCCAGTGGATAATATCGGCTCTGGTATTTCTGAAAGTATATGACGGACTATTCCTGTATATCTGGCCGTTATTGTTCCTGATCTCCATTACAGGTTGTATTGATCGGTACATATACCGCACCGGCAACGGATAATGGAAACGTTAAAATCATTTTATAAAACGTTAAGCCATGGGGTTTTTGGAAACCGGTACATATGAAAGTAGTTGCAGATGATCCGTTTTTTCAACCCAATAAACGTTTTAAGCTCGATATGTTTAATGTGGTATTCGGCATTATTGCACAATGTTGTCTTACGATTTTGCCCATGTATATCGTATTGTGGATGAAACTTCCGCTATTGATTACCAGTTATTTTGGTAGCTATTATATTGATTTTAAAACGTACCTGGTGGAACAAATTGGAAGACTAAGTCTAATTTAAACCTTATATATGAATGATCGAATTTAACAAGAGGGTATGCAGTGATGCAAAAATGAACAGGAGCAGCTACTACTGCAACACAGATGAAATGGAGCGACGTGCATAATGGATTGTTTTTCCGGTACAAATTTCCGGTTCTAACTGCAGCACATGTACCACTTAACTGGCGTTATGATTTTGATAGTCAGCCAATCCTTTTCTTATGGAACGTTTTGGTATCAATGCAGTATTCAATGCAGGTGCAATTAAATGGCAGGGCAAATATATTGCTAATGGCCAGGGTTGAAGGAGCGGATAGAAAATCTTTTTTTGCCATAGCCGAAAGCGATAATGGAATTGATAATTTTAGATTTTGGGATTATCCGTTGCAATACCGGAAACGAATGAACCAGATACAAATATTTATGATATGCGGCTGGTTCAGCATGAAGATGGTTGGATATATGGTTTGTTTTGTACAGAAAGAAGAGCCGCGGATGTACCTGAATCTGATCAGTCATCAGCCATAGCTCAATGCGGTATTGCCCGTACCAAAAACCTGTTGAATTGGGAACGGCTACCCGATCTGGTTACACCTTCACCTCAGCAACGAAATGTAGTATTGCATCCCGAATTTGTTAATGGTAAATATGCTTTTTACACACGCCCGCAGGATAGTTTTATTGATGCCGGTAAAGGTGGTGGCATTGGTTTTGGCTTCGCTGATTCCATGGAGAAGGCTGTTATTACAGAAGAAATTATTATTAGACAAAAAAGTTTACCACACGGTGTACGAGTTAAAAAATGGACTGGGGCCTGCACCTATTAAAACTGCAGCCGGTTGGTTGCACTTGGCCCATGGGGTAAGAAATACAGCGGCAGGGTTGCGTTATGTATTGTACATGTTTATGACCGCTTTGAAGGATCCCACCAAAGTAATTCATAAACCTGGTGGTTATTTTATGGCACCGGAAGGAGATGAAAGAGTAGGAGATGTATCGAATGTGCTTTTCAGTAATGGATGGATTGCAGATGATGATGGAACGGTATTTATTTATTACGCTTCGTCGGATACAAGAATGCATGTAGCAACAACTACTATTGAGCAATTGATTGATTATGTGATGAACAATCCTGAGGATGGTTTTCGTTCTGCATCCTCCGTGGAAGCCATCAATGAAATAATAAACCAAAACAACCAACAGGAAGAGGCATCAATACAAATAGTGCAAAATGCCGGTTCAGTTACAAAATGGAATAGGAAATTAATGGTTACAGCTACTAGCGTATCAACTAAAACTTCTTCAATCGGAAACTTCGGAGGAACTGCAATCGCATCTTAACCTGGTGGATGAAAATATGCAGGATGGAAATGGAGGATTTTATGGTGCTGTTGATGAAAACAATATGGTTTTAAAAGAGGCACCCCGAGGGCTTGTATTAAACAGCCGGATTCTCTGGACTTTTTCTGCGGCTTATCTACATACTGAAGAATCCCCACATATGGCAATGGCGACAAGGCATTTCGTTATTTGAAGACTATTTTATAGACAAAGATCATGGCGGTATGTATTGGTCTGTTGATGGAAAGGCAATAAACTGGAGGATAAAAAACAGGTCTATGGAATGGCCTTTTGTATTTATGGTCTTAGCGAATATTATCAGGCTACTAATTCTATTACCGCACTGGAAAAAGCCAAAGAGTTTTATACGCTGATCGAAAAATACAGTTATGATCCTGAATATGGCGGATACCTGGAAGCTTTTACCGGCAACTGGCAATTACTTGATGATTTACGTTTAAGTGATAAAGACGCCAACGAGAAAAAAACGATGAATACGCATCTGCATGTGTTAGAAGCGTATGCAAATCTTTATAGTGTTTGGAAAGATGAAAAACTTGGTAAAGCTATTCAACAACTGCTTTCCATTTTTTGGATAAGATCATTGACCCTAAAACTTATCAACAACATCTTATTTTTTACACAGGAATGGGAGATACGTTCATCTGTTATTTCTTATGGTCATGATATTGAAGCCTCCTGGTTATTGAATGAAGCAGCAATAGCAATAAACGATCCGGTAATTTTGGACAGGATTGAAAAAAATGCGGTTGGCATGGCAGCAGCCGTTCTTTCTGGTGTAGATGAAGATGGTGGTCTTTGGTATGAATTTGATCCGGCAAAAAATGAATATAATAAAGAAAAACATTGGTGGCCACAGGCAGAAGCAATGGTTGGATTCTTTAATGCATATCAATTAACAGGTGAAGATAAGTACCTGTCATCTTCACTGAACAGCTGGAGTTATATTAAAAAGTATTTAAAAGATAAAGTACATGGAGAATGGATATGGGGAATTGATGAAAATGGGCTGCCAATGCAAAAAGAAAAAGCAGGTTTTTGGAAATGTCCTTATCATAATGGGAGGGCCTGCCTGGAAATGATGAAACGGATATCATCGGTATTCGATATTTCATAAACCCATTCACTTAATTATTGCCGGATTCTTCCATCCTTTTCTTAACCGCTCAATCGTTCCTTCCACTCTCTTTTTTCTGGTCTCTTCTTTTTTGGCTGTAACGATCCATTCTATGTATTCTTTCTTATGCGAAAATGCCAGTGAATGGAAATAGTCAGCTTCTTTTTTATTTTTCTTAAAAGCATTGATCAATTCATCGGGTAATCTCACTTCTTTTGTTGCTGGATTGACCCAGTTAAAAATTTCCCGTTCAGGTTTTGGCTTAGCTTCTTTTTTTCTATCGGCATCCGTTTTTGCTCTGAAACCAAAAATGGACCAGGTTTCGTCGAAGGCAAATAAATTGATCCAGCTGAGTTTATCTTTTTCTTTCATCAGGCATTCCCAGCCGTTATCTCTTGTTAAGTCGGTTCGTATTTTGGAAGTTCCTTTTGGATAATAAACCCACACAAATACGTCCGGCTTTACCAGCTTCATCACTTTGCTCATTTCTTTTTCAAGCTGTGTTTTATTCAGCACAAACCAGTGGACCTGGTTATACCCGATAGCTATCGGGTCTTTTCCGGTGGTTGTAATTTTTACACCGGCCGGCAAACCGGTCAATCCTTTTTTAAAATGGGCAGGCGCATGGATCGTTAACAGAATATCTTTTGCCTTGATATTTAGTTTGTCAGCTATTGTTTTTGCCATGGAAGAATGAATTTGGAATCAAATGTAAATGCTCTCTTTTAATTGTCCTTTTTTTAATTAAAGAAATAGTTGAACTTTAGAATACTAAAACCTTTTAACATGAAAAAGCTGATCCTTTTACCACTACTTTTCATACTGCTATTTTCTCTTGCCGGTTATAGTCAGGAAAATTTTTCTAATGAGCAGGAAGAATTTTATCAGAAAGCAATGCGGCAGATAAATGTCCGTCATGTGAACTGGATAAAAGCCAATGCCCCCAAAATCAATAAGGAAAACATGAGCGAAACGGAAGTAAGGAGTATGGCATCTAGATATGCAGCATCAGGTAATATACAAGGAGCAGATATTGATGCAATGGTATTTCTTGTTTTAATGCAAGCAGGAAAATCTGCACAAGAAGATCTAAAAGCCATTATGGCCAACGTAAAATCTATCAATCAGCAAAAGAATGAATTTAGGGAAGCAAACGAAAAGTTGAATACTGGCAATACCGTAACAAGACTTCAACTTGATTCTTTTAAATTGCTACTGGGCAAAGAAAGGAGGGTAATAACAAAAGCAGATTCAACAAAAACGGTTCGAACAAAAGTCAATACTACCCCTGTTGCAAAAACAGAATTAGACAATACAAGGATGCAGATAAAAAGCAAACTGGACTCCATGAGTGAAATGGGCGAAATGGAATCTTTACGATTGCAAATGGCGATGGAGCGTCAAAGTAAAATCATGTCGACTCTTTCTAATATCATGAAAAAGATCAGCAATACCCAGAACGCAATTATCCAGAACTTAAAATAGTGTTCTCAATTATCAGACATTTTCGTCTAATTCTCTGTGTTTCTGTGCCTCCGTGACCAAATAACTGCCATTTTTGCACTTTTTCTCCCATCGGCATAATGATTGACAATCTAAGGCGTACATAAAAATATAAAGACATGGGAAAAATAATAGGAATTGACTTAGGAACCACCAATAGCTGCGTTTCCGTAATGGAAGGCGGTGAACCGGTAGTAATTGCCAATGATGAGGGTCGCCGTACCACCCCGTCCATTGTAGCTTTTTTGAAAAACGGTGAACGTAAAGTAGGTGATCCTGCCAAGCGTCAGGCTATCACCAATCCTCAAAATACCATCGCATCGGTAAAGCGTTTTATGGGCCGCCAGTTTGGTGAGGTAACAGAAGAAATAAGCCATTGGAGCTATAAAGTGACAAAAGGTGACAATAATACCGTTCGTATTGACATAGATGGCAGACTTTATACGCCACAGGAAATATCAGCAATGGTACTTCAGAAAATGAAGAAAACAGCCGAAGATTATTTGGGTCATGAGGTAACAGATGCAGTAATTACAGTGCCTGCCTACTTCAACGATTCGCAGCGCCAGGCTACCAAAGAAGCTGGCGAAATTGCCGGATTAAACGTAAGAAGAATTGTAAACGAACCAACCGCAGCCGCATTGGCGTACGGTTTGGATAAAGGAAAGCATGACCAGAAGATCGCAGTTTTTGATCTTGGAGGTGGAACATTCGATATCTCCGTGCTTGAATTAGGTGATGGCGTATTTGAAGTAAAATCAACCAACGGTGATACACACCTGGGTGGTGATGATTTTGATAAAGTGATCATGGATTGGTTAGCTGATGAATTTAAAAAAGATGAAGCCATTGATCTGCGCAAAGACCCGATGGCCTTACAGCGCTTGAAAGAAGCAGCAGAAAAAGCAAAAGTGGAATTAAGTTCTTCTTCAGAAACAGAGATCAACCTTCCTTACATCACAGCGGTTGATGGAGTGCCAAAGCACTTAGTTAAAAAATTAACCCGTGCGAAATTCGAAAGCCTTGCCGACGATTTATTTAATCGTTGCCTGAAGCCTTGCGAAGTAGCAATGAAAGATGCCGGTTTATCTACGGCACAAATTGATGAAGTGATCATGGTAGGAGGTAGCAGCCGTATCCCTAAAGTATTGGAGATCGTAGAAAAATTCTTTGGCAAAAAACCAAACCGTGGTGTAAATCCGGATGAGGTAGTAGCCATTGGTGCAGCTATACAAGGTGCGGTAATGACGGGTGATATCAAAGATGTATTGTTACTTGGATGTAACGCCATTATCTCTTGGTATCGAAACAATGGGTGGCGTAATGACACCATTGATTCCAAGTAATACAACGATACCTACCAAGAAATCAGAAGTGTTCTCAACCGCCAGTGATAACCAGCCGGGTGTACAGATACATGTATTGCAGGGCGAAAGAAGTATGAGTAAGGACAACAAGAGCCTTGGTACGTTCAACCTTGATAATATACCACCGGCACCCCGCGGTGTACCGCAGATCGAAGTAACATTTGATATAGATGCCAATGGTATCTTACATGTTACGGCGAAAGATAAAGGAACCGGTAAAGAACAGAAGATACATATCGAAGCAGGCTCTGGCTTAAGCAAAGAAGAAGTAGAAAAAATGAAAGCCGAAGCAAAGGCCAATGAAGAAAGCGATAAGCAGGAAAAAGAAAAAGTGGAGAAGCTGAACCAGGCCGATAGCCTGATCTTCCAGACAGAAAAACAATTAAAAGAATACGGCGAAAAAATTCCGGCTGAAAAGAAAGCGGCGATTGAAGCCGGTGCAGAAAAATTAAAAGAAGCACACAAAGGCCAGGACTTAGCAGCCATCGATGCAGCCATGACCGAACTGAATGCTGCATGGACAGCCGCCAGTGAGGATATGTATAAGAACACACAGGAAGGTGGTGATGGTCAACCCGGACCAGATGCAACTGCAGGACAAGAAACTGCCGATGCAACTGCAGGAGCAGATGATGTAACGGACGTTCCTTACGAAGAGGTTAAATAAGAGAGTCCTGAGCCTACCTGTCGGTAGACAGGCTTGGCGAAGGATGATTGAATGATTATAATGTGAAAGCCCTTGCGAAAATGCAGGGGCTTTATTTTTAAAGCTACTTACATCTTCCTACATCAACCCCTTTAAACAGACTTTCAAAATCTACATCCAACAATACAATGTTATTGTATTGATTTTCAATGGTCTGCAATTATTTTGCTATTATCAACATATATTTATTGAATATCAATAAATATATCTATATCTTTGCGACATAATTTAAAATTTTAAGAAAATGTCAAACACAAACAACCTCGTATTTAAAGGCCTAAAGATTGTTTCTTGGATCATCTTCGTTGGCTTATGTATTGAAGCTGGAGGCTTGATAGTTAATTTTATTTTCAGTATTTACAATCCTGAATTTGTCCAAAACCTTTATCAAAAATTGGACTTAAGCGAAATGTATAGTCGCAGCAAATGGGCTTTTTTTAGTATGTATAGTTTTATATTGGTCATTTCAATTTTAAAAGCAGTCCTGTTTTATATAGTCATCAGACTTATAACTAAACTTGATTTGTCAAAACCATTCAACAGTTTTGTTTCCAAACAGATTACACAAATAAGTTACTACACTCTTTCCATTGGACTTTTAAGTTACATAGCTCGACAATCAGCTAAAAATTTGCTTCATTATGGTATTGAAACCGACCAACTTAATCAGTTTTGGGCAGACAGTCAAGCCTTTATTTTGATGGCGGCTATAGTCTATGTTATTGCAACTATTTTCACAAAGGGAATTGAAATTCAAAATGAAAACGATTTAACTGTATAAGCTATGCCAATCATTGTAAACTTAGATGTAATGATGGCAAAGCGAAAGATGTCGCTCAATGAACTTTCAGAGAAAGTTGAGTTGACTTTATCGAATCTTTCTATTTTAAAAACAGGAAAAGCAAAAGCAATCCGTTTTAGTACACTTGAAGCAATATGTAAAGCGTTGGATTGCCAGCCGGGTGATATTTTGGAATATGTAAACGAATAACGATGAACTTCATAATAAAAATATCTATTGAAATAAATTATTTGGTAAACTTTTACCGCTTGGAGTCTTTTCACATTTCCGTTTCTGCTCAAGTCTGCTACCGAAGTATCGGGACAAGCCTTATGCAGGTACAATGAACAGGTAGGCGACATTGTACTTCACGCCGTTGTTGATGCCTGTCCCGATAATTTCCTGACTGGAAGGCCTTTAAATTTATTTTGTACGAGCCGTTTTTTTTTATACTTTAATAGTTAAATTTTAAAAACATCTGCTATGGGAATTCTAGGAATAAACGAACTCGTCATATTGATAGTGATCATTTTCCCTTTAGTTGCATTGATTGATATTATTGGAAAAACCTTTATTGATGGACGAAATAAAGTCCTTTGGATATTATTGATAATTTTTCTGCCAATCCTAGGAACGATTTGGTATTTCATAAACAGGAAGCAGTTAAAAAAGGCAAAATAGCTTATTTATATATAGTTTGTTTTCCGCCCTTGCAGGTCTTCCACAAAAAGCACCACGCCGTTGTTGTGTGCTGTCCGCTAGCGGAATTTCGAGATTGAGTGCAGGCAAAGTAGCATGGCAAGACACCAACAACATGGTTAAAGGCTACTCTATCCTCCTAAGTTTTCACCAATACTTCACAGGCATGTTAAAAATGGCTTTGTGACACACTTTCTAACAAGCTAAATATTTTTGTATCTTTAAACTATGACACAACAAATAGTAATAGACAAAAAAAAATATGTGCTCCTTCCGGAAAAGGAGTACCAGGAATTGCAAAAAAAAGCAGCCCTTAAAACTAAGCCAGCAAGGTTATTATCAGTCGCAGAAGCAAGAGCTTACAGCAAAAAGCTTATAAATAAATGGGCAGCAGAAAAATAAGAATAGAACCTGCGGTTGCTGAAAACATTGCTGCAATAGCCCTCTATATCGAATCAAAAGGGATGGTGGCAACTGCAGAAAAATTTGCTGATGCTGTCTATGATTTTATCTCCGCCTGTGCCGACACTAGAAAATCATACCGTGTTTGTAAAGAACCTTCCCGAAAGGCACTGGGATATAAATGCATTTCATACAAAAAGAAATATACAATCGTTTTTATAGAATCGGCAGATGAGATTATTATTTGCGAGTTTGTTTCATCGAAAATGATTCATTGGTAATCTGACTTAAAAAGTGTAACAGCTAATTGCTGTTTCATTTATTCCTCCTTATCTTGCCTCCCTATGTTTGGATTATTTAAGAAAAAAGAAAAGCCAGTTCCTGTTACAGATCTTATCTGGATAAACGATACCGGTAAAAAAGCAGGACTTATAGCATTACTCGATCAAAAACCTGCGGCTGTACTTTGCACATGGTTTGCAGCTACTGCTAAGGATTTTGAAAACTTTCTGGAAACTAAGAAACCGGGACATACCATCTACTCGCAAAGAGAATTACATACCAGCGTCACCAATGGTAAAGAGCTTATCTTTCTGGAGCATTATCCGCTTTTCAAAAAAGAACAGGAATTATTCCGTTCGTTAAATGCGGCTTCAATAACAGTAATCAGTTCAATGGAAGATCCCGTTGCTTCAAAAATTTGGAGGCGATCGGATTTCATTCCTTATGAGAAGACTCGGTGTAAATGAAGAAGAAGCTATTTCTCATACATTGATTACTTCCTCCATCATCAATGCACAACAGAAACTGGATAAACAGATTACTTCCGAATTGCTTGCCTCCTCAGCAGAAGAATGGTTTAATAGAAACAGGCCTGGCAGCTGATTTATTTTTTTCCATCAACCACCTGCAGTAAAGATGGATTTGAAGCATTATTACTATTATGTGCAGTATTCATCAAAAAAAGTCTTATTCAACTCTTTCTGTGCCTAACAACCGAAAAATTTAGTATGTATAGATGAATATTTACCTAAAATGGGTATTTTATTTCTTTATTATCGTTGTAACTTTAGAATATCATTTAACCAAAACAAAGCTGTATGAAAATTCGCTTACTCCTCGTTCTTAGTATATTCTTTTCAATCAGTGTGTTTGCACAACCTTCAGATGCTGTAATCAGAAAAGATCTTTCAGATGAATTAACGATTGAAATAAAATTTACAAAACCTACCGGTACCAGACAATGGAATTCTTCTG
Source organism: uncultured Chitinophagaceae bacterium (assembly GCA_963705465.1). Taxonomy (GTDB): domain Bacteria; phylum Bacteroidota; class Bacteroidia; order Chitinophagales; family Chitinophagaceae; genus JJ008. The sequence goes on from CAVPJN010000004.1 coordinate 315,220, forward strand.
TTGGTAATTGGGAATATGTTCGTGGTGTACACATTAGAAGAAAAACAACCGAATATCCGGGGCTGATTGTTAAAGTGGTTGGAGATGCTGTTTATCAATCAATGGGCGGTTCAAAATATTCGTATCAAAAGTTCAGGGTAATTTCTAATGAATGGGAAAATGTACCAAATCCGAAAATGGATGAAATTGATAAAATGATTTCTTCAGATTGGAAAAAATTTTATGGGTATAGTTATAAAAGAATAATAAAACTAATCAGTGGTCCGGTCTTGAATAAAGAAATTGGTTTTAAGTGGGAAAAGCCAACAATTGTATTGTTTAATATGTCTGTAAAGGCAGAAGTTATTGGAGATAACCTTAACATTGAAACAGTAGACCAGGATTATGAGTTAAGGTTCTACAGAGACGATATGAATGGACCCTGGAAAAGCTTTTCTGGAGGTAGTATAAGAAACAAAAAAGTTCTTTCTTCAAGAAAAGTAACGCTAAATGAGTACAAAAATTTAGATAAACAGACATTGGAATTTACAATGGCCGAAGAGGCTGGAAAAAAAGAACTAGCAGCAGTACCAGATATTGAAATTCCTGAGTTTAATTCAGCTAAAGAAGTGGCTGATTTTTTTCATGAGATATTATTAAATGGAAATGCGGGATTATTAAAACTTGCAATTATCAAAACGGCTTCCCCTGCGTTATTAGAGGAAGGTAGTGGCACACAATTAACTTTGCTTGGTCAACAATCGTATGATAAGGCAGTTGAAGCTGCATACACGGGAAAATATAAATATAAAGATCAGTATTGTAAGAATTATACTGTTGGAAAATTTTCATGGGATAAGAATATTATTATCCAGGCGGCTTTTGAAAAATCGGAAACAGAAATTGGCTCATCGCTGTTTCCAAACGGGTATAAAGATGGAGTTATGCAACTAAAGCGAATGCTTAACCAAAATAAAAGTAAATGTAAGAGAGGATCAGGATTATATCAATTTCATCAATTCTTTTTCTGACAAGTCAAAACTTTGTCCAAAGGATTAAAAATTTCCCGGAAGCGTTCAAGAAGAATTTGTTGATTAGGATAAATAATGGGCCAGCAGTATGATTATTAAATAAATTAACAGGAAGTTTCACTCTCTCGGATATCTTTCATCTACTTTTGCAGACCTCATTAAAAAATTAGTTACACCGTATCTATGTTTCTTAAAATACTCACTGTAGCCGGGTTGGCTACGTTCGAAATTTACGCCGCAATCCCTGCCGGATTTGCTTTTGGGCTTTCACCCTGGATGATCTTTATTGCCAGTACGATCGGTGGTTTAATAGGAGCTGTTATTGCAGCTTTTTTTGGTGATAAGATCAGGGCTTTTTTTCATAAAAAGAAACCCATAAAGGATGAAACAAAAAAACATCCGGTAATAACAAGGCTTTGGAATAAATATGGTACTGTCGGGCTTGGTATTTTAGGCACCATAACAGTTGGTGCACCCATCAGCATTGCAGTAGGTACCGGTTTAAATGTGAGCATAAAGCACTTACTGGTTTGGTGTTGTGTTGGTGTTTTTATCCGGTGCAGTTTATTTACTGTAATCGGTTATTATGGGCTGCAGTTAGTGTAAGTCTGAAAATCACATACCATTATATAGCGTTTATTTATTGTATCAATTATTCATTAACGCTGTGACTAGTATTTTCTTTCATCAGCCAAAAGAAATATAACATTTTTCCTTCCTTCGTCTTACAGTATAACTCTTTATTTAAGATGCCTACCTGTATTAAGATGTCGCAATTAGAAATGTATAAAAACCAACCCGGGTGCGCCGTACCGACCACCATTATATTGTCCGCCACCACCGCCGCCTGGTTCACTGCCTATCTGGCCATAATTATTTTCAATAACGGTTGTACTTGCATTATTAAAAGATCGAAAACCACCGTTTTTATTGGCAAGGGATGTATTGCCTCCTTGCCCGCCACTACCAAATTGAACAGCAGTGTACCAGGTAGTAGAATTATATTGACCATAGGTTTCGGAGGTTGCTTCTCCGGGTGCACCGCTTTGGCCATAGGGATTAAGTGTACTTGCATTTACACCCCATCTACCCGGAAAACCGCCACCGTTGGTATAACCACCACCTCCACCATAGACTGTTAACTGTGCACCTCCAATTATAACCGTTGTATTATTACCATATGATCCACCGATGCTCGATGAAGTAGCTCCTGCTCCCGCTGCTCCAATGGTAATACTAACATTAGCTCCGGGTGTCACTGTCCATTCAACCGCAGCATACCCGCCACCACCACCACCACCACCTACTGCGCCGCCTCCGCCACCACCCCAGGCCTCAACCAAAATCTTAGTTACTCCTGTAGGAACGGTCCAGCTATGGATGGTGTTAGTAAGAGTGGAACTACCCGAAGGAAAACCTATAACGTTTTTATATTGCGATGATTCGCCCCAGACCAGGTTGCCACTATTATTTTTCATCAGCACCTGGCCGGCAGTGCCATCGGTGCCATTCACTTTAATTGTGCCGGATACATTAATATTTCCGTTTACATCCAGTTTTTCCTGCGGAGTAGTGGTTCCAACGCCAACGTTTTGAGCCGGGAGCATGCAGGGCGCAAATAATAGAAATAAAAATTGTAACAGTTGTTTCATAATTTTCGATTTAAGGTGAAAGCCGGTATAAAAGGATTGGCCTGATAAAGGTTAAAGATAACCGTTTGCATCGGCCGAAATAATTTTTCAAAAAGAGGCATAGATCAATGCCTTAATTTCCAGATAATTTTTTTTTATTCAAGTTAAGGAAAATTTTTCATTTTTGCCTTTTTAAAATAGTTTATAAAATAAGCAATGTAAATAAACTTGTTTATTTTTCTGCAGTTAATAATAGAATCAAAAAGTATTACTAAATAAGTAGTGCAAGTTCATTTTTATTTTTCGCTTACTTCAAAACTGGCATCACCCAATATTTTATTTCTTTTGCCGCTAACTATATGTATAACTGCTTTGCCGGGTTTGTTTACTTTAACTAAAAACTCGCCATTGCCTTTATGAATGATGCTTCCCTGTGAAATGGTCACGAGCAGGTCTTCTGGTTTTACTTTTTTCACTTGAATGGATACTTCATTTTGAGTAGCAGTATAAAGTACATAAGGCGTTTTTGTAGTAATAGTTATGTCATCATTTTCTACCTGAAAAGTAATGGGTTGTTTACGATATGCTTTTACCGGCCGATCATTTTGGATAGCCGGGCTCCATAGTCCGGAAAGTTTTAATGTTCTGATCACTTCCTGCTCCATGCCATAACCATGATTGGTCAGTGTTTTAATATCGCCGATAGTTCCATCTTTCATCACAATAAATTGGGCAAGTACGGTGTACCTTCCAATGGGTGCACCATTATCTGTCGCCACTGAACTCTTTACAGTTTTCACTAAAAAATTTAACCATGCTTCTGTTCCTCCAGGGAAAGTAGCTTCTGTTTCAACTGCATCAAATATTTTATCTTCAGAAAGTTCAGATTTTTTTACAACTGCCGGGGGAGGTGGATTGTCTTGTGAAAAACCAGCAAATGGAATCGAAAAAAAGAAAAATAAAGTGAGTAAGAATGAGCAGAACCGCATAAAAAATATTTTAAGCAAGATATTATATTTTTCTTATCAAGTATTCATTTTCAGTAAGTAACATAATTATTTGCATCGGGATTTAATAAAATTATGATCAGCGATTTTGCACGGTCTTATATTTTTGTTACCTTTTTGCTTCACCAACAAACATTTTTTATGAGAAAACTTCTTTCCCTTTTGCTAATAGCTGTTTTCAGCTTTTTTGTTTCCTGTACCAGTGATGCAGGAGGTATGTCAGCAACAGCTAAAAAAAATATTGAAATAAATGAAGCCATTACTAAGGCTTATGAAGCAGGCGAGTTTGATAAAATGGGCGATTATATTGCAGCCGATGCAATTGATCATTCTGGAGAGCAAGGTGATATTGTAGGGCTTGAGAATATTGTAGCTGAAATGAAAAAATGGAAAGACAATGATGCCGGATATGAAAGGAACTACTACTCAAAACACTGGCGGATGATGAGCATGTTTTTACCTGGTCAAAATCTTCCGGAACAATGAATGGTGAAACAAGTGGAAATGACAGGCGTTGATGTTTCAAAATTTAAAGATGGCAAAGCAGTAGAGCATTGGATGTATATGGATCCGAAAGATATGATGAAAATGATGCCACCGCCACCAGCACCAGCCGATACTTCAGCTATGCAACAATAACATTATTTTACAATGATAAAATAAACAGGTTCGTAGTATTGCGAACCTGTTTTTTAATGTCAAAACTTTCTTTCATTATGTTTGCCAAAAGAAAAGTATGCAAAGCCTTGATGCTTTAGTCAATGAATTAGAAAAATGCCTGCCCAATATTGAGCAAAAGAAAGAGGCTGTGTCAAAGGTATCCGTTGGCTGGCACCTGGAACATAGCCTGCTTGCATTGGTGAAAATGATAAGTGCCGTTGAACATTCTGATCCCGAAGAATTTAAATCCAGCTTTAATTGGAAACGATCACTTGTTTTAGCCATGGGAAAAATGCCCCGGGGAAAAGCAAGGGTGCCCAATTCTGTAAAACCCGGAGAAGAAATTAGTGAGGCTACGATCAAGCCATTATTGGAAAAAGCAAAACAAAAAGTTGTACAATTTGAAAAGTTAAGTAGCGATAAATATTTTACGCATCCTGTTTTTGGAGATGTGCAATTAAATAAGACCCGTAAAATTATCGCCATCCATACATTGCATCATCTCAGGATCATCAATGATATTTTAAAACCATAACTCTGGTAGACGTATACTGTACTATGTATAATGAATAAAATCAGTAGGTTTTAGTCGGATTTCTTACAGGAATTAGCTGGCATTTTGCCATTCAATTCAAGAAGCCAACCGGTAAGGAAATAAGTATAAAAGCAGGGTCATTGATGGAAAAAAGGATTGATATGCAATGGATTGTATAATTTCTACTTTACGAATTAGTGTCAGTATTTACTGCTTCATTGGCAGCAAAAATTGTCTGAAATGCAAGTAATGGCAATAAAAACTACTTTTTTAGCCCCGGCACGATTATTAGGTTTATTGAAGAAATACAACGTTAACGATCAAAAAAACTGGTTATGGAAATAGAAATATTCACTTTGGCAGACTTTGCACAAGACAATAGTTCAAAACTTACGATAGTGGGCACTTTTGATAGTATTAATGGCAAGCAATTTCCGTTGCAGCATCCCGCTTGTACGGTTGCCTGCCGTTTACGTTTTGGGGCAAAAGAGGCCGGGGATCATACTTTCAAACTAAGACTGATTGATGCAACTGGTAAAGAAACCATTCAACCCATTGAAGGGAATATCAATATTGGTACACCACCAAACGGACAGTTTGCTTCAATCAATATGGTGGTGAATTTCAATCAATTAAAATTTGAGACCGCAGGTCGTTATTCTTTTGAATTATATATCGATGGTGATTGGAAATCCGGTCTTCCTTTATTTTTAAATCAAATCAACTAACTGAATTTTTCAATTTACTATTTCAGGAAAACCATTCCTATTTTATATTTTTATTTGCAATTAAAAGCTTGCAACAGTGAAGAATAAACGTATCTTTGCAGCGAAATCCGAACAATAACCCAACTTGCCACGTTGATGAAAACCTTCAACACTTCTTCTAACGATTTTTGATTATTGCCCGGACGATAAAATCGTAATTTTTTAAACCATAATATCATGAAAATTGATGAGAGTCCATCTATTGTACAGATGGAGCCAGCAGTATTAAACAACCTGGTAAGAGTAGTAAAAGAGACATTGGCAACAGACATTCATCTGCCTGAAGTAAAGCAACCGTTGTTCACTATTACAGATTTGTGGAGTATCCGCAGAAATGTAAGAACTGCTCAAAGCCGCTTTAAAGGGTAATAGTAAATAACTTTACTTTCCAATTAATCGCAATGCCGGTCACTCATAGAGGAGGGACCGGCATTTTTTTTTGGAAGGAAGGCTGCAATTTTAAGTTTGTAACTTTAATGAATTGAAACGAGATCTGAAACCGGAATCAAACTGCATTTAATGCTAAGCTGACCTGATCATCTATTGAATTTACTACAACATAAAAAAGGAAGAGCTTTCTTCGTCTTTGCACTTTATTTAAGTGAAGGAGCACCGATAGGATTTATCTGGTGGGCACTGCCAACGATCCTCCGGGATATGAAAGTGGATGTTGCCAGTATAACCTCTATCACAGCATTACTGGTATTGCCCTGGGTGTTCAAGTTTTTATGGGCACCGCTGGTAGATGGGTTAAGAAACAACTATTTTGGATTTAAAAACTGGATATTCATTTCGCAACTGGTAATGGCTGCTTCTTTGGTGCCGTTGATCTTTTTATCACCACTTACTCATTTGAATAGCTGGATCGGCTGTCTTGTTATTCATTCAATAGCTGCCGCAACACAGGATGTTTCCATTGATGCCATGGTGATCAATGCTGTTGCAAAAGAAGAGAGAGGCATATTAAATGGCTATATGCAGGCCGGAATGCTTACCGGCCGAAGTGTTTTTGGTGGCGGAGCATTGATGATGCTTCAATCGATGGGACTTGATTTTATCATGGTGATGATGATATTGAGCATTGGTGTTACCATGACAACTTTGTTATTTGTAAAAGAGCCCGCATTTACAAAGTCGGAGGGTAGCCGGTTTAAATTTTTATTGCAAAATATTTCGTTGAGTTTCAGTAAGAAAAATACCTGGCTGGTCATTTTATTTGCCCTCACAAGTGCTGCTGCTTTTGAAGTGGCCGGAGGTTTGGCTGGCCCTTTTTTAACGGATCTGCATATTTCGAAAGAGAAGATCGGTTTTTTCTTTTTTATACCTGTTGTCGTTAGTATGTTATTGGGCGGTTTAATAGGTGGCTGGCTTTCGGATCATATGAGCCGGAAAAAGGCAGTAAGTTTCTTTCTTTGTGGGTTTGTATTTTTTGTTGTACTGCTTGGTTGGATGCAGTATGTTGATACTGATCAATCAACCAATGCCTTTTTTCATTGCGTTGTCGGGTATGTATCTGTTTGTGGGAATGTTTACCTCTTCTTCCTATGCTTTGTTTATGGATCATACAAATCCGAAGATAGGAGCAACACAGTTCAGTACGTATATGGCAGCCACAAATGGTTGCGAAGCCTGGGCCATATGGGCAGCAGGAAAAATGGTAGGGCTATGGGATTATGCAGGAGTATTCTTAATTATGAGTCTTGTTTCTTTAGTAGGGTTATATATTTTAAAGTTGATTAAACCCGAATAACTAAAGGCTGTTTATTGCTTACAGATGTGTTTACTAAATCTAGTTAAATTGCATGATCATTTAAAAAAAGATAAAGATGCTTGAAATACTTGCCGTAATTTTTCTTTCAAAAAAGATCGGTGAATTAGCTGAAAGGAAAGGGCAACCAAAGGGGAAATGGAAAGCTTATACCATACTCGGTTGGTTTGGTTCTGAAATTTTGGGTATTGCCATCGGGTTCGGAATATTTGGTGAAGAAGCATTAGGCCCGATATTGCTTTTAGGTTATGGTCTTGCTATACTCAGCTATTTTGCTATCCGGGAGAAATTACAGAAAATGCCGGATATTGATAATGGCTTTGACTTTGAAAAACAACCACCACAATCCTGATCCTATTGCCTGCCAGGAAACAGCACTACAAAATCAAACTGCTCTGTCCCTCAATAAGCGCCTCATTTCCTTAACTTTGCAGGCTATGTCTCAGGAAGAAAAAAAAGACTTGTCCGCCGCGGCGGGAGAACGCAGCCTTAATTTTTTAGAAGAAATTATTGAAAAGGATCTGGCTTCGGGTACATATCAATCAATCGTTACCCGGTTTCCGCCTGAGCCCAATGGTTACTTGCATATAGGACATGCTTCCAGTATTTGCCTGAATTTTGGACTTACACAAAAATATCCCGGCTACACAAATCTTCGTTTTGATGATACGAACCCGGTAACCGAAGAAACGGAATATGTCGATAGTATTAAAGATGATGTTCGCTGGTTGGGTTTTGAATGGAAGAATGAAAGATATGCCAGCGATTATTTTGATGAGCTGTATGCTTTTGCAGTAAAACTGATTGACAATGGACTTGCCTATGTAGATGATAGTACTGCAGAAGAGATGGCCTTATTAAAAGGCACACCTACCGAACCGGGAAAAGATAGTCAATACAGAACAAGAAGTATTGAAGAGAACAGAGATCTGTTTGTACGGATGAAGAATGGTGAATTTCCTGATGGTACGAGAACACTCAGAGCAAAAATTGATATGGCACATATCAATATGCTGATGAGAGATCCGATCCTTTACCGGATCAAACATGCACATCATCATCGCACAGGTGATAAATGGTGTATCTATCCGATGTATGATTTTGCCCATGGGCAGAGTGATTCAATTGAAGAAGTAACACATTCTATTTGTACATTAGAATTTGTTCCACATCGGGAACTTTATGACTGGCTGATAAAAAGCCTGGAGATATATCCATCCCGTCAGTATGAATTTGCCCGGAGAAATATTAATTATACTGTAACAAGTAAAAGAAAGTTGTTGCAACTGGTTACGGAGAATCATGTTACCGGCTGGGATGATCCGAGAATGCCTACTATCAGTGGATTAAGACGGCGTGGATATACACCGGATAGTATCCGTGAATTTTGTGATAGGATAGGAGTGGCCAAAAGAGAGAATATGGTAGATGTTGGCCTTTTGGAATTTTGTTTACGGGAACACTTGAATAAAATTGCCTTGCGGAGAATGGTAGTTTTCGATCCGGTGAAAGTGGTGATAACAAATTATACAGGCGATGGAGAAGTGTTGCAATAGTGAGAACAATCCTGAAGATGAAAACGGGGGAATTAGAGATATTCGTTTTAGTAAAGAGATTCTTATTGAAAGGAACGACTTTATGGAAGTCGCTCCAAAAAAATATTTCAGATTGGCGCCGGGGCAAATGGTGCGATTGAAATCTGCTTATATCATTAAATGTGATGAAGTGATAAAGGATGCAGATGGAAACATTACAGCAATTGCATTGTACCTATATACCAGAAAGTAAAAGTGGTGCAGACACCTCAGAAATAAAAGTAAAAGGAACATTACATTGGGTAAATGCTGCAGATGCTGTAGAAGTTGAAGTAAGAGAATACGACCGTCTGTTCAAGGTAGAGGATCCAACCGATGAAGCGGGTGATTTCAAAGAATATATTAACCCGGATTCATTGAATGTGGTGAAAGGATTTGCTGAACCATCTATTAAAAGATGCGAATCTTAGCTGATCGTTTCCAGTTTATTCGTAAGGGTTATTATTGTTTGGATAAGGAGTCAACGAAAGAAAAACTGGTCTTTAACAGAACTGTTACGCTTAAAGATGGTTGGGCAAAAGATCAGAAAAAATAAATAATATAAACCGGTTAGCATTCATTTACATAATGTCATTCTCGCAATATATTCTTCGGGATTGAACATCATCTTTTTTTGGTAATTGAGTTTTTGTCTGTTGCAGAGAAATTTGCCATGAAAGTAAAACGATTATTTATGCTCTCCGTAAATCTCCCGTAGTGTATCGGCGATCTCACCCAGTGTACATTTGTTTTCAACTGCTTCAACTACAGTAGGCATTATATTCTCGCCACTGCTTGCTTTATCATTCAGATCCTGAAGTATCTGGTCGCATTTTGCATGATTACGATTGCTACGAAGTTTTTGTAATTTTTCTGACTGAACAACTCTGATGCTATCATCAACTTTTAGGATAGGAATCGTTTCTGTTTCTTCAGATTGAAACTGATTAACGCCAACAATAATTTTTTTACCGCTTTCAATATTTCGCTGGTACTCATAAGCACTTCTGGCAATTTCATCCTGAATAAATCCTTGCTCAATCGCTGACACACTTCCCCCCATCGCATCAATCTTTGCAATGAGTTGTAAAGCAGCTTCTTCCATTTCATGGGTCAATGATTCTATAAAATAAGAACCTGCCAACGGATCGGCTGTTTCCGCAACACCACTTTCAAAAGCAACCAATTGCTGTGTTCGCAAAGCGATCTTCGCTGCTTCCTCAGTTGGAAGACTTAGTGCTTCGTCATAGCCATTGGTATGTAAGGATTGCGTGCCACCCAATACGGCCGCCAATGTTTGCAATCGTAACTCTTGAAATATTATTGAGTGGTTGCTGCGCCGTTAATGTACTGCCACCTGTTTGCGTATGAAAGCGAAGCATCATGGCCTTTGGATCAGTGGCACCGAGATCTTTCATGATCTGTGCCCACATCTTTCGGGCCGCTCTGAATTTGGCAACTTCTTCAAATAGATTATTATGCGCATTAAAAAAGAAGGAAAGTCGTTTTCCAAATACATTAATGTCTAAACCCTTTATTCAAAGCAGCTTCTACATAAGCTTTACCATTTGCGAGTGTAAAAGCAATTTCCTGAACAGCAGTACTACCGGCTTCTCTTATATGATAACCAGAGATGGAGATCGTATTCCATTTGGGAACTTCTTTGCCACACCATTCAAAAACATCAGTAATGATGCGCATAGAAGGTTTGGGGGGATAGATATATGTTCCTCTGGCAGCATATTCTTTTAAAATATCATTTTGGATGGTACCTGTTATTTTTTTAAGATCAGCACCTTGCTGTTTGGCTAATGCCACATAAAATGCCAATAAGATAAAACCGGTTGCATTGATGGTCATCGAAGTGGAGACCTGGTCGAGCTTTATGCCATCAAAAAGAGTTTGAATATCTTCTAAACTATCAATAGCAACACCTACTTTTCCAACTTCTCCTTCTGCTAATGCATGGTCACTATCATATCCGATCTGCGTTGGTAAATCAAAAGCTACACTTAATCCGTTTACACCTTGTGATAATAAATAGTGATATCGTTTATTACTTTCTTCGGCGGTGCTAAAACCGGCATATTGTCGCATGGTCCAGAGTCTTCCTCTGTACATGCTGCTTTGCACACCTCTGGTAAATGGGAAATTGCCGGGAAGATAATCTTCGCTTTTGGGATTTGAAGCAGGTATATCACTACTTGTATAAAGTGGTTTTATTTCAATACCCGAGTCAGTATATTTTTTATTTTCATCTGACATACTATTCTTTTAATTACGATAAACTGAATATACTGTAATTAATTCATTATTTTTTTGGCTTCAAAGTTCAACGCTTGCAGCACTAATTCATGCAATGCACCATTTGGTTGTGCCATTAAAACTTCCAGTATTTTTTTATTCAGATCAGCAGCAGAAGCGGTAGGGGGTAAGCTTGCAGCAACCTGATTGATGACCATTATATTCTGTTCTTTTAAGTTTCTTACAGCATCCCAACTAACAGGACTTACATACAATTGTTGCGTACTGTTGTATTCAAACTCATGTTTAATATTTTCTGTAAGAATGATTTTCATTTCAATGGCTGAAATACCCGGTTGATTTAATCTGCTGATCAGATTGGGTAAGGCAACTCTTTCAGTTAGCAGCACTAATCTTTCATAAGCCTGTAAGCGGAGGCCGGTACTGTCATATTTTGGGCCGGAATTATCCTGTACAGTTTGTGGCTTTTTAAAAATTGCATAAAGGGCCAATGCAACAGCGAGAACAGATATTAAAAGACTTAAAAATGCGAAATCCATGATTTTTAATTTATTGTTGCAAAAATAGGTTGATTGTGTGTAGTCATAGCCTCTTTTAAGTTCTCGTGACTTTTTGCTGAAGACATTCACTTATTGAAAATTCCCTTCTTCGAAACCATAAATTATGTAACTGAACATAGAATAATTATTTTTGCACTATGGAAAATACAATAACATCTCCCGTTGTCTTGACTGAAGGAGCTTTGTCTGAAATAAAAAGATTAATGGCTGTGGAAGGATTTGATACTACACAGCGATTAAGAGTTGGTGTAAAGGGAGGCGGTTGTTCTGGTATGACCTATATTCTTGGTTTTGATCAACCAACGGATAACGATAAACATTTTGAAGTAGAAGGAGTAGACTGTGTAATGGACAAATCACATGAAATGTATTTGTTAGGCATGGTGGTAGATTGGCAGGATGGTTTAAATAATCGTGGGTTTACTTTTAAAAATCCGAATGCAAGTACCACCTGTGGTTGCGGAACCAGTTTTGCCGTCTGATATGATCGCTGTCAGAGATATCTTTCTTTTATTATATTGATGTGATGATTGGCATGTCCGGCGATTATAAAACCGATGGCTAATACAGAAATGGGATTGCCGCTGGCAACTCCGGTTTCATTCAATTGTTCTTCATCAAATGAATTGAACATGCATTCAGAAGAACGACGAACACTATTCAATTCTTCTATCAACTCTTTCCAGTCTCTGTTATCGGTTTTTGCATTCTCCGCATATGTATTTTCATCAAATCCGGGAAGGGGAGTAGCATCTTTACGGGCAAACCGAAGAGCTCTGTAGGCAAACACTCTTTCGGCATCAATTATATGTTGAATGATCTCTTTAACTGACCATTTACCTGCTGCATAGCGAAATTCTCTTTTCTCAACCGGGATGGCTTCAAAAAATCTATTGAATAATGCAGTCTGATTTTTTAATGCTGCTGATAACTCATCCTCTTTAACGGCATCAATATATCGATGATACCATTCAGGTGCTGAAGCCAGATCGGGTCGGGGCATAGAAAGTTGAATTATTGTTTAGGTAATGGATCTCCAACTGCTATATCACAGCGATGTCCCGGTTTACCATGTTCAGGATTCATTCCGGCAGCAACAGGTGTAGTAGTTCCGGGTTTTAATGGAGAAAAAGGAACATCTGATTTAGTAGTAGCAGGAGCAGGAGTTGGGGGTTGAACAGGGTTTACTTCGGCTGGTTTGCTATCTAAAGGAGCGCCTACAGCGATATCACAACGGTGCCCTGGCTTACCATGTTCAGGATTCATTCCGGCAGCAGCTGGTTTTGATGTTGTAACTATTGTTGCATTTTTTGCACTTATATCCGGTGTATTTGTAATGGTTGGCGGAGCGATAGTCTGAGGTTGTGGCGCCGCACTATTTAATGGTGCCCCCACAGCTAAATCACAACGGTGACCTGGTTTACCATGTTCAGGATTTAATCCGGCTGCCACGGTGCCTGGATGTTACTGGTTGTTGCGTTGTCAATACAGGCGTATTTACGGTTGATCCGTCAGGAAAAGTAGTCGTGTTTGCTGGTAATCCTGATGTATCTGTTTGAGATGTATTAGTTGTGTTTGCGCCATCTGTTTTGGGAACATAAATTGTTTCACTGGTCGAATTGCTGCCACATCCCGTTGAGAGTATAAAAATTGAAATTCCTGTAAATAATGATAAATATTTCATGCTGATAATTTTTGATAAGCAATTGTTGCAATTTACTCAAGTTTTATGAGAAATTCTATATAAAAGCCTTTCGAAAGGTTAATACTAAAAAACCCTGCTTAAGCAGGGTTTCATAGTATTTGTAGGTTCAATTATTCTTTTATTTTTTCTGAAACTTTTGATGCTGTTTTTACTGTAATCTTTCTTTCTCCTTTTAAGGTAGCTGCAAGTTTAACAGCCTCGTATGCATTAATAATACCACCTGATCTGCTTAATTCAGAAAGATCAACCTGCTCATCATCTCCCGGATTAGTAACTTTTACGCCGGGATTTTGTGAAGATTTTTCAATCACATATTTTACTTGTGCTGCACTAAGTGTAGGGAAATATTCAAGGATCAAAGCAGCTAATCCGGCAACAACCGGTGAAGCCATACTGGTGCCCTGCAATTGCTGATAGGTATTGCCACCCGGTACTGTTGCATAAATTTTTACACCGGGTGCAAATACATCTACTTCGTTTTTTCCATAATTAGAAAAATTAGCGGTGAGGCCACCAGCTGCAGGATCACCACTTGCACCTACTGTTATCCAGTTGGTGGGTTTGCTGTTGTCCAGCAATTGCGGAGAGGGATAGTTAAATGTTGTATCAAGATTCTTTGCATCATTACCTGCTGCATGAACCAGTAATACTCCTTTACTTTCGGCGTATCTGACAGCATCGTCAACCCATTTTTTCTCAGGTGAAAAACTTTTACCAAAACTCATGTTGATTACCTGTGCTCCGTTATCAACTGCATAGTAAATAGCTAATGCAATGTCTTTATCATGCTCGTCACCATCAGGTACTGCACGAAGGCTCATGATCTTTACATTATCCGCTACACCATCCATTCCTTTGCCATTGTTTCTGGCAGCACCAATAATACCTGCAACATGGGTGCCATGAAAAGCTGCTTTGTTACTTACCATTACATTATTATTACCATAGAATTTATCATTGAAATCCTGATAATTATCTTTTACAACTTCGCCACGATAATCTTTGGGAGCAATATCTGAAGCTTCCATTTTATTGAGGTCTGCTTCCAGCTGATCCAGAATTTGCTGATTAGTGATCTCGTCATTATCATTTCCCTGGCAAATTCTGATCAAGAATATCTTTTACTTTTTGAGCATCCGGATTTTCTGTACTAAAATTTTCAAGATCCTTACAATTATATTCTTCTTTCTTTATTTGCTTTCTGATAATTGAGTCGCCGGAATTCATTGTCTTCGACATTCTTCTGATCTGTATCACTTCCATTGGATTAACATCACCGGTGATCTCCATTTTTGCTCTTACCCACATTTCGTATTTAAAAAGATTCTTCTCCACTTAGCATCTTTGCGATCTATATTATTTCCGGCATATTTTGCTTTTAAATTATGATATACTCTGGCGGCTTCATAAGAATCTTTTTCTACATTGTTTCCATCACGACCACCAATAAAGTTCCAGCCATATATATCGTCTACATAGCCGTTTTTATCATCATCAATTCCATTACCAGGTATTTCTTTTGGGTTTCTCCAAAGTACCGATTTCAGGTCTTCATGAAGGGTGTCAATCCCTGAATCTATTACAGCAACTATTACTGTATTACTTTTTATTTTTTTTGATTTAACAAAATCGTAGGCTTTGTCGACACTGATGCCATAATAGCCTGAGCTGGCTTTATCCATCATATGCCATCCTTTGGGTACTTCCTGTGCATTTGTAGTTAGAAAAACCAGCCCGGTAACTAAGCATAATGCAATGCTTTTGAAATTTTTTATCATTTGATATTTTAATTTAAGCGCAAAATTGGTGTAGGCGTAAAAATAATGATTACCATTCATACATTTTTCATACAAAAACCTATTGTTTTAATGGGATTTTATATTTTTTTTGACGGAAGGCAAGAATAATTGGTTGCTTACTAAGATTTTACAGACTTTACCATGACTATTACAGGTCAAATTTAATTCCCTGGGCTAATGGTAAGGATGTACTGTAATTGATGGTATTTGTTTGCCTGCGCATATATACTTTCCAGGCATCACTACCGCTTTCCCTGCCACCACCGGTTTCTTTTTCACCGCCAAAAGCACCGCCAATCTCAGCACCGGATGTGCCGATATTTACATTTGCAATTCCGCAATCGCTTCCGGCATGGGAAAGAAATTGTTCTGCTTCCCGAAGATTGAGTGTCATAATAGCAGAAGATAATCCCTGCGGCACTTCATTTTGAATGGCAATTGCTTCGTCTACCGTTTTATATTTTAACAGATAAAGAATGGGCGCAAAGGTTTCATGTTGAACTATTTTGAATCCGGGTTTTGCTTCGGCGATACAGGGTTTTACATAACAACCACTTTCAAATCCTGCACCTGATAAAACACCACCTTCAACAACAAAGTTTCCTCCTTCCTGTTTGCATTTTTCAATTGAATCAAGATACATTTTAACAGCATCTTTATCGATTAAAGGGCCTACATGATTATTTTGATCTAATGGATCTCCGATCCGGAGTTGCTTATACGCATTGGCTAATTTATTCTTAACTGTTTCATAAATGTCTTCATGAATGATCAGCCTTCTGGTACTGGTACATCGTTGACCGGCAGTACCTACTGCACCAAAAAGAGAGCCCAATATCGCAATATCAAGATCTGCATCTTTTGAAATGATGATGGCATTATTACCTCCCAATTCCAATAATGACTTTCCAAGTCTTGCACCAACAGCCGCACTAACCGCTTTTCCCATTCTGGTAGATCCGGTTGCAGACAGTAAAGGAATTCTTACATCTGCTGCCATCCATTCACCTACTTCACGGCCACCGATCACTAATCCACTGACTCCTTCCGGAACATTATTTTTTTCGAATACTTCTGCAATGATATTTTGACAGGCAATTCCACAAAGCGGTGTTTTTTCTGATGGTTTCCAGATACACACATCACCACAAACCCAGCCAAGCATTGTGTTCCAACTCCAAACGGCAACAGGAAAATTAAAAGCAGATATGATTCCCACAATTCCCAGCGGATGATATTGTTCATACATTCTATGTCCCGGACGTTCGCTGTGCATGGTTAATCCGTGCAATTGCCGGGAAAGACCCACTGCGAAATCACAGATATCGATCATTTCCTGTACTTCGCCTAATCCTTCCTGCAGGCTTTTACCCATTTCATAAGATACTAATTTACCTAAAGGCTCTTTATTCTTTCTTAAAGCATCTCCGATCTGTCTAACGATTTCACCTCTTTGAGGCGCTGGCATTAACCGCCATGTTTTAAATGCTTCTGCAGCTTTCGTAACTACTGACTCATATCCTGCTTTATCCGCCGTTGCAACAGCTGCTATCTTCTTACCATCAACTGGTGAATTAGAGTCAATCGTTTCTCCGGTAGAACTCATCCATTTAGTTCCTGTACTTACTCCTTTATTGATTGCCTCTATTCCAAGCGTTTTTAGAAAATCCATAATTTTAAAATTTGGGTCACAAAGTTACTTCAATTCCACCTGAAAACCATCTTCCCGGCATCTCAGAACCTAACAGGTCACTATAGGCTTTGTCAAAAAGATTATCAACCTGAACAAATAATTTTCCTTTTTCTTTTGGTAACAGGTAGCCAAACCTGCTATTTAAAATAAAATAGGAAGGAGTAATTACTGCTCCTATCTCAGCAGCTTTTCTTTCATTTCTGTTTTTATATAATCCTCCAATTGAAACAAAGATCGATTTACAATGATAAATGGCTGTAAAATTGAGAAGATGCTTTGCATGCGATGAAATATAAAAAGAGGGAATGCTGTCTTCATTTTTAGAGTTTAACCAGGTGTAGCCGGTCATAAAGTGTAAGCCTGCGTGTTGATTTATTTTTTGGCTGTAAAGAATATCCAACTCAAAGCCGGTCGTTTTTATACTTTCTACATTCTTAGCTAATGTATAATTGCCTGTAGGTATCAGGTTTACTTTTCTTGGCATCTGGCTGTAGGGGGTAGGGGCGAAGTCGATCAGATCCTTATGATCCCGATAAAATAGTGTGGAACGGAATTGCATATTTTTATTGACCTGATAGTCTGCACCGATCTCAAAATTCCAGGATTGTTCAGTTTCAAGATCCGGGTTACCAATGGTGCCACTGGTAACTAACGTTTTATTAAAATTATTGTATCGTTCTGTAAAATCTGCATCCCGGATGGACTTACCTGCTGATGCCCTGACGGTAAGTTGGGATGGGGACCATGCGAAGTTTAATTGGGGAGTCAGCACTGCACCGTATCGCTCATCCCAATCCAGTCGTATGCTTTCATTGAGAAAAATATTGTTTGCCAATTTTTGCCGGAATATTGTAAAGAGTCCAAGGTGTGCAATACGGTGATTACCTCTGTCGTTGGATGCAATTTTTCGTTGTAAAAACTGTATGCCGGGAGTGAAACTATATTTCTTATTTATATTCCAGTTGTAATAAACCTGGGCAGTATAAATATTGGATTGGTTGTCGTTGGGAATGGCTGCTGGTCGAAACCAGAACTGGTCTCTTAATTTTTTATATCCAACATCGATATTCAGCAAACCATTTTTTGTATTCTTATGTATATTTAGCTGACTCCAGATTGCATTCACTTTTTCATTGGCAGTATCACTTGCAAAGCTGGTAAAAAAGTTTTGTGCATTGAATTTTCTGAAATCTGCAGCAACACGGATACTTGTCCTCCAGTTGTTTTTATATTGATGTGAAAAAGCAATGCCGGCAGTTGTTATATGAAAAAAACCTGTTGTTCCTCTTAATTGTTCACCCTTGGCATTATTCGTATTTACACCAGCCGAAAAGGAAGAATTGTTATTGACATATTGAAAATGAGCTCCTGCATTCAGTAATTTTTTTTCGCCGGCAATAATTGTTGTTCTGATTTTTTTTGATGCCTCAAATTTCCCGGCAAAAGTTTTTGTTATGATATTAATGACTCCACCTACTGCTTCAGAACCATAAATAGCGGAAGCAGCACCCTTTAGAATTTCTATCCGTTCAATTTCTGATGGGTGGATCGGAACATAGCTGTTAAAGTGTCCGGTAATAGGGTCATTCAGTTTTACGCCATCAATGATCACCAAAACCTGTTGAAAAGTACCTCCCCGCAAAATGATATTGCTTTGTGAGCCTTGTGGCCCTCTTTGTTGCACTTCTACTCCTGGTATATAACGAAGCAATTCATCAACCGAATTAACGGGTAATGCATAAAATGATTCTCCTTTGATGGTTGTAATATTTCTCCCCGTCTCTTTTTGCTGTTGCTCTAAAAGGCTGGCAGTAACAGTAACATTATTTAACTCAATATCTTTTTGCTGTGCTACAAGTAAATTTGAATGATACAATAGTATTAACAGAAAGTACAATTGCTTTGAAAATTGCATACAATAGTTTTTGGTTTATCCGCCGAAGCCCAGCGAAGGTGGACGCAAAAATAAATGGATAGAAGAAAGGTTGATCAGCAGGACTTAGTAATGACACGCAATTGACAATCAGTATTGCTCATTATCATTTGGGAAGTCGTTTGATTTTACATCCTGAATGTATTGTTGAACAGCTGTAGTTGCCTGTTCATGTATATTTAAATATTGACGGAGAAAACGAGGCTTGAATTCTGTATTGATGCCCAGCATATCATGCATTACGAGCACCTGACCGTCACAATCACCACCGGCTCCGATGCCGATTGTCGGTATGGATATACTCTCAGACACTTCTTTTGCCAATGCAGCAGGAATTTTTTCCAGAACAATACCAAAGCATCCGGCGTCCTCTAAAAGTTTTGCGTCTTTTCTCAATTTATTGGCTTCGTCATCTTCTTTGGCCCTTACCGTGTATGTGCCGAATTTGTAAATTGATTGTGGAGTAAGTCCAAGATGACCCATTACAGGAATACCTGCAGATACAATTTTCTTAATGGAATCCAATACTTCTTCACCACCTTCGAGTTTAATAGAATGCCCTCCTGATTCTTTCATGATCCGAATGGCAGATGCCAATGCAATATCTGAATTTGACTGATAAGACCCGAAAGGAAGATCAACAACAACCAGACTTCGGTTGATACCACGGATAACGGAAGAAGCATGATAGATCATCTGTTCTAACGTAATGGGTAAAGTAGTTTCATGACCAGCCATTACATTGGATGCTGAATCCCCGACAAGGATCACATCAATTCCGGCACCATCAATCAGTTTGGCAAAAGAATAGTCGTATGCTGTAAGCATGCTGATCTTTTCACCTGCTGCTTTCATTTTTAACAAAGTATGCGTAGTTACTTTTTTAATCTCTTTATTCTCTGCCATTCTTTTGTTTTGAAATATAAATGTAGCTAAATTCAGACTTCAATGTTGCTGAGTCTTACTTCATCGTATAGATTGTGGATCAAGCCATCAGCCAGACCTATTTTCGGTACAAAGATCTCTTCTGCATCAGACCAACGCATTACATTGATATAAATTAGTAAGGCCGGAACTATTACATCGGCTCTGTCTTCCCTTAACTTATACATACTGATTCGTTGGGATAGTGATAAGTTGCTGAATTCTTTATAATAATCCCGTAAGGCTGACAAGGATAACGATTTTCCTTCCTTGCGTTTTGAAATGGAGAATATCTTATTGATGTTACCTCCGGAACCAATGGCTGTTACATGATGATACCCTTTTGTTTTCTTGGAAATACATTCCTTCATTTCATCCCAGACTGCTTCGGTAACCTGGTTCTTTAAAAGCCGTATGGTTCCGATGTTAAACGATTCTTTAAAAATTAATTTGTTATCACTAAAGAAAGTTAATTCAGTGCTTCCTCCGCCGACATCCACATACAAATAAGATTCTTCATCAGTAAGATTTTCTGCAATATGGTTCTCATAAATGAACGAAGCCTCTTCTTTGCCACTGATGATCTGAATTTCAATTCCCGTTTCTGCCTTTACTTTTTTAATGATATCCTGACCATTAGCTGCATCTCTCATGGCAGAAGTAGCACAGGCTTTCCAGTTCTTTACGTCATACACATCCAGCAGTAACTGATATGATTTTATGGTTTTGATGATCTTGTCAACTTTTGCGGGAGGAATTTCTCCTTTGTCAAATACATCGAATCCAAGCCGTAAAGGGACTCTTACTAAAACAACTTTAATAAATTCTTTTGTGCCCTGTGGGCCAGAAATAACATCAGTTATTAATAACCTTGCTGCGTTGCTTCCAATATCAATTGCTGCCAGTCTCACGTCGGATTTTTGATTTATTGTACAGATAGTTGTAGGTCTCTACCTGTGATCTGATTTTCTTTTTTGTTGTTTGAACATATTCGTTGTTCAGCTCATTATCAAGCCACCTGGCTTTTACATTATCCTGTAACTGTATGTCAAGAATGTCCTTCAACTCTTTTTTTAGTTCATTGTTCCAGATGGGGCAAGTAGCTTCTATACGATGTTCCAGATTTCTTGTCATCCAGTCTGCCGAAGATATAAAAACTTTCTCTTTACCCTTATTGTGAAATACCCATACTCTTGCATGTTCAAGATATTCATCAACAATACTGATAGCTCTTACAGGTTTTTCATATTTTTTATTCTCAGTTAACATACAAAAAATTCCACGGATAATAAGTTTGATCTCTACCCCGGCTTTTGCAGCTTCATACAATTTTAAGATCATTTCTTCATCCGAAAGGGAATTCATCTTTAAAGTGATGGCAGCAAATTTTTTCTTCCGGGCCTGTTTAATTTCTTCGTCAATCAATTTGAGCATTTCCAATTTTACAAACATCGGACTTGGAATTACTATTTTACAGTCTTTAAGAAAATTCATACCAGATTTCGGCTGCTCCAGGAAGTTAAAGATCCTGTTTACATCTGCCATAATTTTTTGGTTTGAAGTAAGTAAACAATGATCGCCATAAACCTTAGCTGTTTTTTCACTTAGGTTTCCGGTACTGACAAAACCATAAAGTATAAATTTATGATCCTTTGTTTTTTTCTTTATCAGGCAAATTTTTGAATGTACTTTCAATTCAGGAATTTCAATCAAAACTTTAGCTCCTTCTTCTTCGAGTCGGTTCTTCCATTCAATATTGGCTTCTTCTTCAAACCGGGCCCTTAATTCAAGCATTACAATCACCTCTTTGCCATTCCGTACTGCATTTATTAACGCATTGATGATTTTTGATTGTGACGCCAGCCGGTAACAGGTAATTTTAATTGTTGTAACATCAGGATCGAATGCAGCTTCCCGTATCAGATTTATTAAGGGTACAAAAGAGTGATAAGGGAAATGCAGCATTACATCTTTTTTCAAGATAACATCTGAAACCCTGTTTTCATTTAGTTGTGGGTGATCAAACGGTTTTTTACGTTGCTTTTTATCTTTGAAAACCTGATCCGGAAAATCCATAAAATGTTTGTGATTATGAATACGTCCACCTGGAATCAGGTTGTCCCTTTTTGAAAGATTTAATCTTCGGATCAGGTATTCAAGTAATCCCGGATCCATTTCTCTGTCATAAACAAAACGAACGGGTTGGCCTTTCTTTCTGTTCTTAATTCCTTTTTCTAATTTTTGAATAATACTCATTGAAATGTCTTCGTCGATATCCATTTCAGCATCCCGGGTAACTTTAAATATATGTGATGAATACTGGTCGTATCCGAAATAAGAAAATATGTCTGGAAGATTTGCACGGATGATATCCTCTAATAAAATAATATGGTGTTCATCTGGTTTTGGTGAAGGTAGAATCGTAAATCTTCCTAAAGCCCGGCTTGGGATTTCTATTAATGCATACTTCCTTTTTAATGCACTTTCTTTTTTCCACATTACCACAGCCAGATAAATTGATTTATCCCGCAATGCGGGAAAGTCAGGAATATTTTCAATCATTAATGGAATAACATCCGCACTCACTTCTTCATCAAAGTGATTGTGGACAAATTGTTGTTGCTCAGCACTGAGTTCTTTTTCTGTTCTTAAAAATATCTTTTGTTCCGTAAGCAGTTGTTTCAGGTCTTCCCATATCCTGTTAAATTCGCCTTGTTGATTCAGCACCGTCATTTGTATCTCATCAATGATCTGCTGAGGATTGTTTTCAAGGTGCATTTTTGCTTTACTACCTAACTGAATCATTCTTCGTAGCGTAGCAACACGAACCCTGAAGAATTCATCCAGGTTATTTGAAAAAATTCCAAGAAAACGGATTCTTTCTCTCAACGGAACGGTAGCATCAGCAGCTTCCTGCAATACTCTGGCATTGAAGGAAAGCCAGCTGATATCCCGGGCAATTAATTTTCTTTTGTCATGCGCCATAGCAGATAATTATTCAGGATTAAGATGAAATTAACGAAAGTAAAAAAGTAAGATAGTAAGTTTTTATGTACCCTTTTTCAACTTTTTTTTGTGGCTTCAATAATTGAAGTCGTTGAAAACCCTTGCAGGATTGGATTGATAACGACCCGGCCTCCATTGGCAATTACTTCTTTGGCCCCGGCTATCTGATCAACTGTATAATCACCACCTTTTACAATTACATCGGGCATTATTATTTTTATTAGTTCAAGCGGTGTGTCTTCTTCAAAAAGTACAACAGCATCAATCATCAGTAACGAAGCAAGTACCAACGACCTTGAATCATTATTATTAACAGGTCGGGATTCGCCTTTTAATCTTTTTACGGATGCGTCATCATTTAATCCTACAATAAGAAAGTCCGCCTCATTGGCAGCAGCTGATAAGGAATAGATATGTCCTTTGTGGAGGATATCAAAGACACCATTGGTAAAGGCAATTGTTTTGTTTAATAACCTCCATTCAGCAACCTGTTGTGCTATTTGTATTTTTGAAAATATTTTGTCAGGTATAAGATCAGCTCTTTGCAAGGTTTCTTTTTTTGTTATAGTAAGGTAATGCTACAAAGCTAATTAAACCGCCAATAAGTATAACGGTGGTTTGTGCGAGCCACAATACCCATCCAAATGCTAAAGCAATTCCTTCATTTAAACCATATAATAGCATGGTTTGCTGAATGAGATATGCGTAAGCTCCGATACCGCCGGGAGTTGCGATCATACCGATACTGCCGGCAGAAAGTACAGTAAATGCTTCTTTAATTCCATAATGTTCTGTTTCCTGCAATGCAAGAAAACCAATATATCCTCCTAAAAGGTAGATGGTCCATAATAAAATAGTAAGTATGATAAATTGTTTTCTTTTCTTAAGGTGCCTTATAGTAGCTACACCTTGAATGATACTTTTGGAAATTTGCTTAAATAGTATTTTAAGATCAGCAAAGGTTTTTTTCTTTATGAACATCCAGATCAACAGTAGTAGAGAAATGATGCCCAGTATGATCAAGCCGATAATCCAGCCTGCCATTTTCTTTTTTTCTTCGCTTGAATCCGGGGAAGAAAAGAAAGTATCAAACAGCTGTGTATAGAGGTGTGGCTGGATTAATAGGGTAATAGCAAATATGATTAATAGCGTAATAGCATCAATGATCCGTTCTAAAATGATCGTGCCAATAAGTTTATCGGCTGGCACTTTTTCATATCTGGACAGTACTGTACATTTCAGCACTTCACCAAGCCTGGGCACCGCCTGGTTCGCTAAATAACCGATCAGTACTGCAAAAAAAGTATTGGCTTTGGAAGGTTTATAACCGAGTGGTTCTATCAGTAGTCTCCATCTGATGGCTCTTACAAAGTGACTGAATAATAAAAGACCAAAAACCGGAACTAACAGCCAGTATCTGGCCGTATGTAAAGCAGTTTTAATGTGCGACTTATCGTCTGCCGTTAAATCTTTAATTGACCACCATACCAGAAAAATACCTAATCCAAGAAAGAAAAGGTATTGTATTATGGTACGTAAGCGTTTGTTCATGAATTCGAAAATAACACGATGTTCTCAAAAAAGGTAGAAAAACTTATAACTACTAATCCAACGGCAAATTGTCTATAAGCCGGATTTCATTCAGGTATGCAGCTATTAAAACAATTGCATTTTTTACTTCCTTCCATTCTTTTACTTCAGTTAGTGAAATTGAATCTGCTATTGCTACATAATCCACTTTAAAACCTGCTGTTTCTAATTTATTTTTTGCTTCATTTATTAAAGTATGAGGGGCTGTTTTTGCTTTATGATCTTTTATAAAAGACAGTGTTTGAAATAGTACAGGTGCCAGATTCCTTTCTTTTTTATTTAGCCGCATATTCCTGCTGCTCATTGCAAGCCCATCTGTTTCGCGGAGGGTAGGGCAGATGTTGATATTGATTTTATCTTTTAATCCAATAAGGTCGATCAACTTTGTTATGATCAAACATTGTTGATAATCCTTTTGCCCCAGGTAAAGATTATCGGGGATTACTGTTTCTAATAAACGCTGAACAACCATGCAAACGCCCTGGTAATGTCCCGGACGAAAGGCCCCTTCTAATTTGGTTTCAAGATCACCAAGTTCAAATTGAGGAATTGTTGAGAATCCGTAGGATATATTTCTTTTACTGTTGGAAGAAACAAAACATCGCAACCGGCCTCTTCCAGCAATACAATATCCTTTTCAATTGTTATGGGATATTTATCAAAATCCGTTTTGTCATTAAATTGAGTTGGGTTAACAAATATGCTGCATACAGTTAATATCGTTATCCTTTTTGGAAGCTGCTAATAATGAAATATGTCCTTTGTGTAATGCTCCCATGGTTGGAACAAATCCAATTTTGAGTGATTTTTTTCGCTGAAGGATAAGCCAATGCTGAATCGCTTCTTTTTGTTTAAAAATGATCATTTTATGGTTAGGTTAAACCTGTATTTCTAAATTCGTCCAATTTTAGCGTAAAATAGTTACCTTTGCCCCCCTTTACAAAAGCGATATAAATTAAACGAGACGCAAATGTCAGCAAAGAAAAGAATTTTATTTATTGCCAACGAAATGTCGCCTTACCTTGAATTGACAGAATTTTCAGAAATGGTCAATAAATTAGCTATCAAAGCAAATGATAATAATTTTGAAGTAAGATGTATAATGCCTCGTTTTGGCACTATCAATGAACGCAGGCACCGGCTTCATGAAGTAGTCCGGCTTTCAGGTATCAATGTTTCGGTTGACAATGATGACATACCACTTCAGATCAAAGTAGCTTCACTTCCCAGCGCCAGGTTACAGGTTTATTTTTTGGATAATGAGGAGTTGTTTAAGCGAAAGTTCCATTTTCATGATGAAAAAGAGAAATGGTTTGACGATAATGGTTTACGAACAATATTTTATTGTAAAGGAGCTTTGGAAACAGTAAAGAAATTCGGATGGCCACCGGATATTATCCATTGCAGTGGTTGGATGACAGGCTTGATACCTGCTTATTTAAAAACGATCTATAAAAAAGAACCTGTTTTTGCACATAGCAAAATTGTCTACACCATTGGTCAGAATACATTTAAGGAAAAATTAGGTAGCCAGTTTCTGAAACAGGCCCTAATTCATCCATCACTGAAAGAAAAAGATCTTGAGCCTTTTAAAGAAACGAATAATACAGCTATGTTCCGCGGAGGTGCTACTTATGCTGATGCCATTACATTTGGTGCTGATAAAATAGAGAAAAAATTAGAAGATGAATTTTCCAAAGTACGAGGGAAGAAAACACTTACGTATACTGAAGATGGAGATTTAACAGACTATTTACAACTCTATAACGACCTTGCAAGCAAATAAATCACTAACCCGGCTATAAATTTACTTTGTGAAGAACAGATATTTCTTTTTATACCTGATAGCAATCGTAGCTACGATTGCTATTGTATTTTCTGCCTGTAAGAAAATTAATGAAGCAACTGAGCTGGGAGGTGGTTTAATCCCTCCGATTGATAATATCAATACATTCGAAACCTTCTTACCAGTGTGAATCAGATAACATGTTGTTTAATGATACAACAAAGGTTTATTATAATGATAATATGGCTTTAGGACATATTAATAATGATCCTGAATTTGGAATGACCCATGCAAATGCTTATTTCAATATCAACCCGGTAATACCGGGTGTTTATCCTTTTTCACATAAAGACTCTATTGTCGGGATTGATTCAGTTGTACTTTCCTTATCTTATGTGGGCTCCTTTGGGGACTCAACAACTTTTAATACGATCCGGGTTTTTGAAATAGCCCAGAATTCTGACTTTACGGATACAGCACTGTTTAAATATAATCATCCTGATTTTTTAACTACCGGTGCTGAACTTGGGGCGAAGACCTTTCAAATTAGCAAGTTGAAAGATTCTGTTTTACATATCAGAAATAAGGATACTACGTTTCGTACAAATGTTATCAGAATTCCTCTTAGTACTTCTTTAGGAACCAGGTTGGCTTCGTATGATACTACCAGCACAGCAAATGGAGCCTATAAAAATGATTCAGCTTTCAAAAAACTATTCAAGGGTTTAGCAATAAAATCAGATAATACAGGTAATGCACTTGTTTATACTTCACCTATCAGTGCCAGCACATCCCTTATTGTCTATTATAGGGTAAAGAGTGGTAATGGTGTTATTGATACGACACAAACTGAATTTATTCATACAACAAATGGCCAGGCCAATATTGTTACAAGAACCCCCGGAGGTACCTGGAATTCATATTTGACCAACGCAATGGCGAATGATGATAAATTGTATATACCTACTGCGCCCGGGTCCTATGGATCGTTAAAAATTCCGGCATTGGACACTTTTAAAAATGCTGTCATTCACCGTGCAGAACTGATTATTACCCCATTACCAACTACCAGTTCTACTACTTTTGGCTATCCTGGTGGGTTTTACCTTGACAGAATAAATAATGCCGGAGATACTGCATTTACTTTTGATGCGGATATGAGTATTAATTATACCGGCAGTTCTCTATCTTATGATATAGGCACCTTTGGAGGGCTATTACAATCTGATAGTACGTACCGGTTCAATCTGTCAAGATATGTTCAGAATATCATCACTACAAAAAGCCGGAATTTTACATTGCGACTTTTTGCCCCTATCCGTGCTTTTGTTTATTCTCCCGGATTTAATATAAGGGATCAGATATATATTGCTGACAGAGTTGCTTCTGGAAGAATAGTCTTTGCCGGCGGTAGTTATATTAACCCGGAAAAACGTATACGACTTAGGGTTGTGTATTCAAAACTTTAGTATATAGTAGGAGTTATCAAGATATGTTTAAAAGTCCGCTTTTGTAAAGAAGCGGACTTTTTTCATTGTGGCTACAACCTTATCTTTGCCGCCTAAAAAATATATTCATGCCATATTTATTTACTTCTGAATCTGTAAGCGAAGGACATCCTGATAAAGTAGCTGACCAGATATCTGATGCCTTAATTGATAATTTTCTAGCATTTGATCCACAATCAAAAGTGGCCTGCGAAACATTGGTAACAACCGGCCAGGTTGTTTTGGCAGGAGAAGTAAAATCTAAGGCTTACCTGGATGTACAGGAAATTGCCAGTGGTGTCATCCGTAAAATCGGATATACAAAAAGTGAGTATATGTTTGAAGCCAGCTCATGTGGTGTTTTATCTGCTATTCATGAACAATCCGCAGATATTAACCAGGGAGTAGACAGAAAGAAAAAAGAAGAACAAGGTGCCGGTGACCAGGGAATGATGTTTGGCTATGCCACCAATGAAACGGAAAATTATATGCCATTGGCATTGGATCTTGCACATAATCTATTAATTGAATTAGCTGCTATCCGCAGAGAGAAAAATTCGAAAATGCCATACCTGCGTCCTGATGCAAAAAGCCAGGTTACTCTTGAATATGATGATAATAATAAGCCTGTTCGAATTGATGCTATTGTTATTTCTACACAACATGATGATTTTGACAGTGAAACAAAAATGCTTGCTAAAATTAAAAGAGATATTATCAATATTCTGATTCCAAGAATAAGAATAAAGTACAAGAAATATGCAAAGCTTTTCAATACAGAGATTAAATACCATATTAACCCAACGGGTAAATTTGTTATTGGCGGTCCGCATGGCGATACTGGGTTAACAGGCCGTAAGATCATTGTTGATACATATGGTGGTAAAGGTGCACATGGTGGTGGGGCTTTTAGTGGAAAAGATCCATCTAAAGTTGACCGTTCTGCAGCTTATGCAACAAGGCATATTGCAAAGAATTTAGTTGCAGCAGGATTGTGCAGTGAAATTTTGGTACAGGTATCGTATGCCATTGGTGTAGCACAGCCAACCAGTATTAATGTAAATACGTATGGTACTGCCAAAGTAAAATTGAATGACGGCCAAATCAGCAAAATTGTTGAAAGCATTTTTGATATGCGTCCTTATTTTATTGAGCAGAGTTTAAAACTTCGAAACCCGATTTATAGTGAAACGGCAGCTTATGGACACATGGGCCGCAAACCTGAAATAGTTGAAAAGATATTTACTATCACCAGATGGTAAATCAATTACAAAAAAAGTGGAATTATTTACCTGGGAGAAATTGGATTATGTAGCGAAAGTGAAAAAAGCATTTGGATTGAAATAACCTCACCCCAGCCCTCTCCACAAGTGGAGAGGGAGTTAAACCCCCGAAAGAGTATAAAGTCTTTTGGGGTTTTTATTTTCTGTGTTTCAGCGCCTCAGTGGCAAATCATTTATTTTTACAAAGTGAAAAATTTCAGACAACAACCTCAGCGACCAAAGAAAAATACATTGGTAATTGGCCGTACATGCGGTCATTACAGCCATGCAAACCGGACAGCAATTAGACAGGATTTACCTTGACACAAAAGTACAGGGACAAGATATCAGTGAAATTAAAGAGATTGGCTGGTGAGCATGGAGTACCCATTAATTACGTTCCGATATTCAAATTGAATAGTTTTAATGTTCCCAATCATGAAGGTTGCATAGCACAGATCGCCAAAGTGCAGTACCAGAATTTGCAGGATGTGATTTCTTTTGTAATTGATAAAGGCGAAACACCTTTGTTTATTATCCTTGATGGTATAACAGATATCAGAAATATTGGTGGTATTGCCCGAACAGCATTTTGTACCGGTGTTCATGCTATCATCATTCCTGATAAAGGAGTAGGGGCGTTGAATGAAGATGCGATTCTTACATCTGCCGGTGCATTGGAAAAAATTCCGGTTTGCAGGGTAAACAGTTTGATGAAAGCGGTTGATGAACTGCATTTGAATGGCATTAAAGTATTTGCCAGTGAAATGAACGCCGAAAAAAATATTGCGGATGCAGATTTTAAAGAACCTTGTGCTATTGTAATTGGAAGTGAAGAAAAAGGTATTTATCCTGCCCTCTTAAAAATATGTGACGAAAAAGTAAAGATCCCGATGAAAGGTGATTTTGAATCATTCAATGTTTCTGTTGCCACGGGTATTATTTTGTATGAAGTGATGAAACAGCGTATGTAATGAATAATGTCCAGCCAATAAAATTGATTGAATGTCCCCGTGATGCCATGCAAGGGTGGAAGACATTTATCCCTACGGAAAAAAAGATCGAATACATTAATTCATTATTAAAAGTTGGATTTGATACAATAGATTTTGGAAGTTTTGTTTCGCCGAAAGCTATTCCTCAAATGGCTGATACGAGTGAAGTAATTTCCAAATTACAAATTCCAAACTCCAAATCCCATCTTCTGGCTATAATAGCAAATTACAGGGGAGCTACAGAAGCTAGTGTTTTTGATCAAATTCATTATCTCGGTTTCCCATTTTCGGTTTCTGAAACCTTTCAGCAAAGAAATACGAACGCTACAATTGAGCAATCGTTGGAAAGGGTAGAAGAGATACAAAATCTATGTATCAAAACAGGAAAGGAACTGGTTGTTTATATCTCTATGGGTTTTGGAAATCCTTATGGTGATCTATATGATGAGGATATTGTTTTTGAATGGGTAAACAGATTGGTGGCAATGGATATTGGAATTATCTCATTGGCAGATACAGTTGGTGTAGCTACGCCTGAACAAGTATATGATGTTACCAGTTATTTAGTAGAATCTTTACCGGGAACCGAAATTGGAGTTCATTTACATTCAACTCCCGCAAACTGGAAAGAAAAACTGGAAGCAGCTGAAAAAGCCGGATGCAAACGATTTGATGGTGCTTTAAAAGGAATTGGTGGTTGTCCGATGGCGGATGATGCATTGGTGGGCAATATGAATAGCGAATGGATGATACAATATTTTCAGGAGCAAACATCTTTTAACTGATTTGAATAAAGATGCATTGATTAGAAAGTATTCAATTGCAGAACAAATCTTCATTTAATATTTACTGATGGACTTATTGTTGAAAATAGATATTAAGAAATTGGAGCCTCCGGTTTCTTATGGCGATAAAATTATGCTGATCGGCTCTTGTTTTACCGAACATATTGGCAATGCAATTGCTGAAGCAAAATTTTCAGTGCTTCAAAACCCTAATGGCATTCTTTTCGGACCTGATAGTGTTTGCAAAAGCCTTCTTTCTTATGTTGAAAATAAGCAATACACAAAAAATGATTTGTTTCAATTGAATGAGATATGGAATAGCTGGCAACATCATAGCCGGTTTTCAAATATTGATGCAGATGAAACCATTCGTATTATAAATGAATCACAGCAGCAGGCGCATGAATTTTTAAAAAAAGCAGATTGGCTGATTATTACATTGGGTTCTTCTTTTTCTTACAGGTTAACGCATCATGCTGCAATTGCTTCTGAGTCGATCAGCAACGGTGTTGCAAATTGTCACCGGGCTCCGGCCAATTGGTTTGAAAAAGATATGCTGACGATTGAAGAAATCAGTTCGATGCTGGAAAATTGCTTGAAACAATTAAAAGCGTTCAATCCGAAATTGAAATTCATTTTTACAGTTAGCCCGGTGCGACATATACAGGGATGGAGTAGTGGAGAACAATCGCAGTAAAGCAAGATTGATTGAAGCGGTTCATTATATTGTTACAAAATTCGAATCGGCTTATTATTTTCCTGCTTATGAATTAGTAATTGATGTGCTACGGGATTATCGGTTTTATGATATTGATCTGGTGCATCCGAATTATCCGGCAACAGAATTTGTACTGGAGAAATTTGCGGAAAATTGTATTGATGAAAAATCCAGGAATTTGATGGAAGAAGTAAGAAAAATTGTAATTGCCAGAAAACATAAAGCCTTTCAACCTGAGACAAAAGCTCATCAGCAATTTTTAAATGCACATTTTGAAAAAGTAAAGGAATTGCAATTGAAATATCCTTTTCTTGATTTGAAAGAGGAGTTGGTTTATTTTTCTCAAACATAAAAGCAGGTTTTTTTTCTAAGTATGTGGTTAGTTCAGATCATATTTTGGCTTCAAGCATTTATTTCACCAGTTTTATTGCTGGGTTTTATTGGGCTTGCCTTTGATTCAATAACTATAATAAAAATTCTGCTAATTGTTGGATCCATAATTGGGATTGTTCTGGCTGAATACATTCGAAGGAGAATTGGTCTTGACATATTTTTCGCAAGAATTTACGGACCAAATGAAATGGACGAAAAGTTGAAAAAGAAAAAGCCTTAATAGATTTATGCTTTTTTGTACTTGTAGAGCTTTTCTAGAAATTCTTCCAATCTTTGCAATAAAGTGAATTGGTTTTTTGCCCGGTCAAAATTTTGTTCAGGATAACTTATCTGGTAATAGGTATCTCCATCCAAATAGTCAGTTACAAACCGAAGTGCCTGCATATAGATCATTAGCAAACCTGAATAATGAATATTCTCTTTTTCGGCATTGGTTAATTGCATTCCGATTTCTTCAAGATAGCCAGATACGATTGCTTCATAATAATCTTTACGAATTTCAATGTTTTCAAAGTCGGTACTGTTTTCGTCTCTATTACCTGCCATTGAGCGGATCATATCACCAAGGTCTGAGAAAAAATATCCCGTCATTACGGTATCAAAATCAACCGGACAAACAACCCTGCCGTTTTTATTATCAAATAATACATTGGCAATTTTTGCATCATGGTGCATTACTCTTTTTACAAACTGATCGGATTCGGTTATCAATTCATAAAAATGTTTGTACCGTTCTCTGTTCTTTAATTCCTGAATGATAGGTAATGCTTTTGCCATTCTTTCATACAATTCCCCGTTCAATGCTTCTTCAAATTGCTGATAACGAAAACTAAGATTATGAAAGTTTGGAATTACTTCTTGGAGTTGGTCAACATTAAAGTCGTTAAAGGCCTTCGTAAAACGGGCAAATGTTTTTGCAGTGGCTTTTGCCTGTGCAGGGGTTGAAGCTTTATTAAACATTTTTGTGTTCTCAATAAATTCAAATGCCCGCCAGTAATTGCCGCTATTATCAATAAGTAAAGTTCTCATCCTGTCATAATACTTAGGATAAGGTAATCGGAGACCCGTAAATTCAAACTCGGCATATTGCCAGATCTTACTATAATTGTTTTGAACAGCTGCAGGATTTGTAAATACCGCTGTATTGATTTTTTGAAGAAAGAAGTCAGGTTTTAATTGACAAGATACTTTATAGGAGCTATTTATTAATCCGCCACCCAATTTTTCAATTTTTATTTCACCTGCGGAATGATCGGGCAGGTCGGGTTCATAAGTGGTAAATGCTTCTATTACTTCTTGAGGTATTTCGTTGCCTGGTGTTTTAATGTCCATAGTTGTAGGTGAAAAATAACTAAAGATTGCTTCTCCCGCTTTTGGTGGGATCGTTATGACGAGTTTCAGACGCTTTGGATTGACTCTTTTTCTCCTTTCCTCTTTTCTCCTCTTAGCCTAATGTATTCTATCACCCCTCACTTCCAGCTTTGAAATAATATCTGCTTCATAAGTCCAGCCATTCTTTCCAGCGGCGGCGAACTTTTTCTTTGTCGATATAGGTTTCGGATAATTCGATGAACAACGTATAATGTCCGGCTTCGCTTTCCATAAACCGGCGATAGAATTTTTGCATGTACGGATCATTCAATCCTTCGCTTAATCTTTTGAATCGTTCGCAACTTCTGGCTTCAATCAAGGCCATCGTTAATAGTTGGTCAAGCATCCTGTCTTTAATATCGCCCCCTTTTTTTTGAAACTCGATCAATGCATTTACATATTCATCTTTTCGTTGTTTGCCTAATTTGAGTCCTCTTTTTTGAATTTCTGCCAGCACCAATCTGAAATGACCCCATTCCTCGGTAACAATTGGAGATAATTCCTCGACCAGTTTTTCACGGTCGCTGTATCTTTGAATGAGTGAAATACAGGTATTCGCCGCTTTTTGCTCACACCAGGCATGATCGGTTAGTATTTCGCCAAGTGATATTTCAGCCAGATTTACCCATCTGGGGTCGGTTGGAAGCTGAAGGCCAAGTATGTTTTTGGTGTCCTGAGAAAGTTCCATTGGCCAAAATTATAGCTATACGCTGAAAATCAGCTGAAATGGAGGCAAATTGGTGTAAAAAAGCTGCTCAAAAGCTTTTGCTGATAAGCTTATCTGTCTTACCTTTGCCGCCATTATAAACATAGGAAAAAAACAGGATGCCCCGAAGGAATCCCTTTGGGAAATTAAAAAATTAAAAAGATGCCTTTAACTAAAGAAAAAAAAGAAACAGTAATTAAAGAATTTGGTGGTTCTGCTAAGAACACTGGTTCTATTGAAGCACAAATTGCACTGACGACTGAAAGAATCACCCAGATCAGTTCACACTTAAAGGCTAACAAAAAAGATTTCTCTACACAGCGTGGATTGATGAAGTTGGTTGGTGAACGTAAAAGTTTACTTTCTTACTTGCAAAAGACAAACCTGACTGGTTACCGTGCATTGATCGAGAAACTTGGATTAAGAAAATAAACCCTAAATCCCTAAAGGGACTTGGGAAGAATCATTAATTCCGACGTTTCAATACGACAACGAAACTTAAGATTTTATATATGCTATTCCCAACTTCTTCCGGATGTTGGGAATAACTGTTTTTGGTCTATTACATTTTTCAATTCTTTTTACTCTGTGAATTTGCTGAATAGAGATTCAGCAGTACAAGAGTCCGCCGGTTGGCGGAAGGGATGATGATAGTAGCAATACAGTTGGGCTAATAAATTTCGACTTCTAGAATCGGAGAACATGAAAAAATTAGTTCTCTTAAATAAGCTGGCTTTGTGCCAGGATCTAATATCAGGAATCAGAAGCTTCAAACATTTAAATTATGCTTTCACAACCATTACAATCAAAATTTACAATAAGAGATGGTCATGAAGTGATCATTGAAACAGGCCGTTTGGCCCGTCAGGCAGATGGTTCTGTAACTGTTCGCCAGGGCAATTGTGTAATTCTTGCAACTGTTGTTGCGAACAGAGAACCAAGAGAAGGACAAAGTTTTTTCCCATTGTCTGTTGACTACCAGGAAAAATTTGCTTCTGCTGGTCGTATTCCCGGATCATTCTTTAAAAGAGAAGCCCGGTTGAACGATTATGAAATTCTTACCTCAAGATTAATTGACAGAGCATTACGTCCGTTGTTTCCTGAAGATTATTTATGCGATGTACAGGTATTGGTATCATTGGTGAGCAGCGATCCGGAAGTAATGCCTGATGCATTAGCTTGTTTGGCAGCATCAGCCGCATTAGCTGTTTCTGATATTCCTATTCAGGAAATTATTTCTGAAGTAAGAGTAGCAAGGGTAGAAGGTACATTTATCATCAACCCTACAAGAACTGAATTAGCGAAAGCTGATATTGAACTTCATCATTGCTGCTACTGATAAGAATATCATGATGGTAGAAGGTGAAGCACATGAGTGTTCTGAAGAAGATCTTGTAAAGGTTATTGAACTGGGACATGAAGCTATTAAAGTACAGGTAAAAGCGCAGGAAGAATTAAGAGCTTTGAAAGGAGTTACTGAAAAAAGAGATTATGTAAAGCCAGAGCATAATGAAGAAGTAAGAGAAAAAGTAAATGCTTTTGCAAAGCAGAAAGTTTATGAAGTAGCAAAAGGAGCTTTGGCAAAACATGACCGTACCGATAAATTTAAAGCGATTGGCGATGAATTGATGGAGCATCTGAAAGCTGAATATAAAGTAGCTGAAGGAGAAAGTCTGGCTGATGACATTAAAAAATGGGCAAAGATCTATTATAGCGATCTGCAATATTATGTGGTAAGAGATATGATCCTGAACGATAAAGTTCGTTTGGATGGCCGTAAGTTGGATGAGGTTCGTCCGTTGAATATGGAAGTGGATGCATTGCCTTCTCCGCACGGTTCAGCATTGTTCACAAGAGGTGAGACACAGTCACTTACAACGGTTACTTTAGGAACTGCATTAGACTCTACCTTGCTAGAAAGTGCGGCGGTGTCTGACTATTCTAAATTCTATTTACATTATAATTTTCCTCCGTTCTCAACCGGTGAAGTAAAGATGATGAGAGGTGTTGGTCGTAGAGAAGTGGGACATGGTAACCTGGCGATGCGTTCATTAAAACAAATGATGCCGGGTGGTGATTTTCCTTATACGGTTCGTGTAGTAAGTGATATTCTTGAGTCAAACGGTTCGTCTTCTATGGCGACAGTTTGTGCAGGTTCACTTGCATTGATGGATGCAGGTGTTGCAATTCCTAAACATGTATCGGGTGTTGCGATGGGATTGATCAGCAAAGGAGATCAGTTTGCGGTATTGACGGATATCTTAGGTGATGAAGATCATTTAGGAGATATGGACTTTAAAGTAACCGGAACCAGAGATGGTATTTGTGGTGTGCAGATGGATATTAAGGTAGATGGGCTGAGCATGGATGTAATGCGTAAAGCATTATCACAGGCAAAAGAAGGCCGCTTACATATTCTTGGATGCGATGTATGCAACGATACCGGAAGCAAGAAGTGATGTGAAGCCTCATGCACCAAGAATGGTGAAATTGTTTATTGATAAGGAATTCATCGGTGCAGTAATCGGTCCAGGTGGTAAAGTGATACAGGAAATACAAAGAGAAACCGGAACTACGATCAATCTTGAAGAGAAGAATAACATGGGTGAGATTGCCATCTTTAGTACCAATAAAGAAGGTGTTGAAAAAGCAGTATCCTGGATCAAAGGAATTGTTGCGGTGCCACAGGTTGGTGATGTATATGAAGCAACAGTAAAATCGATTATGCCATTTGGTGCTTTTGTTGAGTTCCTTCCGGGTAAGCAAGGTTTGGTTCATATCAGTGAAATAAGCTGGAAGCGATTGGAAACATTAGAGGGTATTGTAAGAGAAGGTGATATGATGAAAGTGAAGTTGATTGGTACGGATCCAAAATCTGGTAAGTTCAAGTTGTCAAGAAAGATCCTGATACCAAGGCCAGATGCACAGGGACAGCCAAGTCAGGAAGAGAATAATTAAAACCTCTAATTCTCCTAAAGGGGACATTAGCGTCTGATATTAGTAATAGCCCTATTTTTTAGGGCTATTTTTTTGGCCACGAACCTGCCTGCCGGTAGGCAGATTACACGATTGTCACTAATCCGTTTTGCCATCGGCAAGATTTAATTTGTATTTAATTTTTCGTGTTATTTGTGAAACCTGTCTACCGGCAGGCAGGTTCGTGGCTAACATTTTATAATCATTAATAAGAAATCAATGCCCGCATATATTCAAATTGAATTTCAAAATATTTCATCGGAGCAATCAGATATTCTGATGGCACAATTAAGTGCAATCGGTTTTGAAGGTTTTGAAGAAGAAGAAAATAGTCTTAAAGCTTTTATTCCTTCGACAGAATTTGATGAAGTTTTATTCAATGAAATTATAGTTGAAAAAAATATTCCTTTTATAAAATCCATAATCGAAGAAAGAAACTGGAATGCCTTTTGGGAATCTAATTTCGAACCTGTGGTTGTAGATGATTTTGTTGCTATCCGGGCAGATTTCCATGCGCCAATTTCAGGAGTAGAGCATGAAATAGTTATTACGCCTAAAATGAGCTTTGGTACCGGTCATCATGCTACCACTTTTATGATGATTCAACAAATGAAGGGAATTGATTTTAAAAACAAAACGATATTCGATTTTGGTACAGGAACAGGTGTTTTAGCAATACTGGCAGAAAAATTAGGGGCTCAAAATATAATCGCTGTTGACAACGATGATTGGAGTATTGAGAACAGTGCGGAAAATATCAAAAAGAATAACTGCAGTTATATCAAATTGCAAAAAGCAGAAAATGCTGGTTCAGGTAAGCTATATGATATTATTTTAGCGAATATCAACAAGAATGTGATACTCGATAATATGGAAAATCTTGCCCGTCAATTAAACCCTAGTGGTATAGTACTATTAAGTGGGATACTTACCATTGATGAATTAGCTATTTTATCAGCGACAGAAAAATTTCAGTTAAAACTTAAAGGAAGAGCAGAAAGAAACAATTGGATCGCTTTAAAGTTTGCAAATTAGTGGCGAGTTATCCACATATTAAATTAGTATTACCTCTTTTATTTTTTTCGTATTTTTGTAGCTCCCTAAAGGGGTACTATGAACGAACTTTTATTAATAATCCTGGCTTATCTGATTGGCAGCATACCTTCTTCTGTGTGGGTGAGTAAGCATTTTTTTGACATAGACATCCGTGACTATGGCAGTGGAAATGCTGGTGCTACCAATACATACAGGGTATTGGGTCCCAAATGGGGAACCATTGTGATGCTGGCAGATATGATTAAAGGCGTAGTGGCAGTTAAGCTGGCATTGTTACTTCCGGAATATGCAGATAGCGAAGTCAATCTTCAGAATTTGCAAACCCTGTTGGGTCTTGCTGCTGTTATTGGTCATATATTCCCCATCTGGGCAGATTTTAAAGGAGGTAAAGGTGTTGCCACATTATTTGGTTTAGTATTGGGCATTTCTCCCTGGACAGCTATTAGTTGTGTCGGTATATTTGCATTGGTACTTTATCTTACCCGATTTGTTTCATTAAGTTCAATGCTGGCAAGTATTGCATTTCCAATTTTTATATTGGTAATATTTAATGTTGACAATCCTGCTTACCGGGTATTTGCAATTGCGGTAGCACTCATGGTTTTATTGACACATCAAAAGAATATTGGGCGTTTATTAAAAGGCAATGAGAGTAAAGTGCCAATCATGAAAAACCGTGACAAACGAAGAGAACGCAGAAGAAATACTTCTTCAGATCAATCTGAATAAAAAACAAAATATCTTATCTTAAAGCATAAAATAAATTTTCACATACCAACCTGGTATGATGATTGAACGTCATTCTAAAAATTCTATTAAAATGGTACAAAAAATCACCACCTTTTTTATTGCATGTGCTTTATTAGTGGCCTGCTCAAAAAATGCATTAACAGGAAAAAATCAATTAACGCTTTTGCCTGAAACTGAATTGCAAACAATGGCGATTGGCGAATACCAGCAATTTTTATCTTCTAACAAAGTGGTTGCCGTTTCAAAAAATAAGGATGCAGAAATGGTTAAAAGAGTAGGAGACCGGATTGTGAGGTCTGTGGAAACATATTATGCTGAAAAAGGATTGTCTGATAAACTGACGGGATTCAAATGGGAAGTGAATCTGGTTGATGATAAAGCCGTCAATGCATGGTGTATGCCTGGCGGCAAAATTGTTGTATACACAGGAATTCTTCCTATTACACAAAACGAAGCAGCTTTGGCTGCAGTGATGGGTCATGAGGTATCTCATGCGCTGTTGCAACACGGTAATCAGCGGATGAGTCAGGGTTTATTACAACAATTGGGGGGTGTTGCTTTAACGGTTGCAGTGGCAAATAAACCAGCTGAAACACAAAATCTTTTTCTTGGTGCTTATGGTGCCGGTACACAGATAGGAGTTTTATTGCCCTTTTCCAGAAAACATGAGTTGGAAGCCGATAGATATGGTCTAATCTGGACCGCTATGGCAGGGTATAATCCGGAGGAAGCTATTTATTTGTGGGAAAGAATGGAAAAAGCATCTGAAGGCCAGAAACCCCCTGAATTCATGAGCACACACCCTTCTGAAGGCAAACGAATCGATCAGATCAAAAAATATCTTCCTGAAGCAATGAAATACTATAAACCTGTTTCAAATTAGTAGATTTAACGCTACAAAATCCCATTTGGCCCAGCCCAGACGGGATTTTGTAGCCGTATTGTTTCGGAAACAGAAAAAAATGATTACCTTTGCAGTCCCTTCATTGAAAACTCTGTCAACAAACCACCACCGGAAAGTTGACAGAAACCTTAAAAATTTCTTCCAAGTATGTTACAAAACGTTTGTGAAAAGTTACAACTGGCAGATGAAAAGAATTTATTAATTCAGGGTTTGCCTTCTTCCATTGAGAAACAATTCTGTAAGCTGTCCTTCGCCAAAAACATGACTCCGCTTTTACGAAACCGGAAGCTTGATTTTGCATTAGTTTTTGCTGTTAGCGAAAACCAATTGAATGGCATTCTGAAAGATGTTATGCCCTCGTTGAGAGAAGGATCAAAATTCTGGGTAGCTTATCCCAAAGCAACTTCCAAGATTGTTACCAACCTGAATCGTGAAAGTAGCTGGAACCGTTTAACCGGCGAAGGTTACGAAAGCATTGAAAGGGTAGAACTCGATCATGTATGGAGTGCTATGCGTTTTGAAAAAGGCGATTTGCA
Organism: uncultured Chitinophagaceae bacterium; assembly: GCA_963705465.1. GTDB lineage: Bacteria > Bacteroidota > Bacteroidia > Chitinophagales > Chitinophagaceae > JJ008. The sequence goes on from CAVPJN010000004.1 coordinate 355,372, forward strand.
AAGAGGAGAAGAAGTTCCTCATGCAAGAAAAAGGGAAACAGCTGCACTAGCTGAATAATTGCTGGTTATAGGCGAAAAGTATTTAGGTTTGTTGCGAAAGCATCAAACCTTTTTTTATGTCTTTTTTAAATGTAGAGATCAAATCCCATTGTTACGATACCACTTTTATTCGCAACTATCTGGTTTCGATGAATGCAGATTTTAAAGGAATTGACGAGCAGACCGACACCTATTTTTATGTGCCGAACGGGAGATTGAAACTTAGAGAAGGGAATATTGAGAACAACCTTATTTATTATACAAGAGCCGATCAGGCAGGGCCTAAAAATTCACATTTCAAATTAATAAAAGTAGAAGATGCTGAAGGATTAAAAGAGGCATTAGCTGATGCAATTGGTGTAAAAGTTATTGTTACTAAAAAAAGAGAAATTTTTTATATCAAAAATGTAAAATTTCATTTGGATGAAGTACAGGGCCTTGGTTCTTTTGTAGAAATAGAAGCTGGGAATATTTTAGCGGATCTATCACAGGAAGAATTAAAAAGGCAGTGTGATTTTTATATGAATGCGTTTGGGATCAAAGAAGAAGATTTAATTGATGTTTCATATAGTGATATGAAAATCAGGAAGGAGAATCTTACTTCAAAATAACAGCCCCCATTTTTTTAGAAAGTTCGATCTCCATTTGTTTTAAATGATCATGGGTCTGATGCAGCATCCTGAATTCTTCATCAGTATGAGGTTTTTCAAGATCCAATTGATTTTCCAACAGCATCCTTTTAACTTTTCTTAATTTTAGATAATTTACTGCGGATTCAACTCCTTCATTACTTTTATCTTCTCCCATTTTAAGAAAGCCCATCAAAGCTGATTCATTATCATTGGCTACTGTTTTAATAAAATCTTCATAGGACTGTGTAAACAACGTTTTTTGGTACCCGGTAGATTGACTGAATTCTTTTTTCCAGTGATCACTTTCTTCAAAAGGGAAATTTAGCAAAGAAACAGCCAACGCACTTAGCTTTGGATCAGAATGATACACAAAGTAATTTCTATTTACATCGGTTGGATTTCTTTGTAGTTCTTCCTTAAATGTCCTTATCAGCTGAAGTACGTCGACGTTGTCGATCAAACTCTCATCTACCATTTCATCAAAAACAAATTCTGCTACCAAACGTTCATCATCCCATCTATTCTTGCCATATTCTAAAAGTATCCTGGCTACTTCTCTTTCCTGCAGATCATCTTTAAACAATAAATTAAAAGTAGCATCATCGAATCCGGTTGCTTCTCCCTGCTTTGCATTTAATTCCTGCTGTTTGGCATCTTCAAATGGTTGTTTTCTTTCCTGTACTGTAATTTTCTCCCGGATAAACTTGTTGACCAATGCATGTAAACCACTTTCTTCAATTTTCAGGATTTCGGAACATTGCTTGATGTAATCCTGTTGCTTGGTAAAATCTTCAACCTTATTGATCTTCGAAATGGTTTCCGCCATGCGGTTTACTACTTCTGATTTTTTAACTGTGTCATTTCCTGCATCGTTTAACGCTACTTCCAGCTGAAAAAGAATGAAATCTTTCTTATTTCGTTGAATGAATTCTGTAAAGACAGAAGCGCCAACTTTATTAACGTAGCTATCCGGGTCTTCTTTGTCAGGAATTAAAACCAGCTTAACATTTAGTCCTTCTTCCAGCGCAAGGTCAAGTCCTCTTAATGCGGCTTTTACACCTGCTGAATCGCCATCATAAATGATGGTAAGATTATTACTATATTTTCTTATCAGTCGGAGCTGATCCGGTGTTAAAGAAGTTCCTCCTGAGGCTACTACATTTTCGATGCCTGCCTGATGAAGTGAAACAACATCGGTATAACCTTCAACTAATAAACATTCATCAGCTTTGTCGATTGCTTGTCTGGCAAAATAAGAGCCGTAGAGAAGCTTACTTTTTATATAAATATCATTCTCCGGCGTATTAATATACTTTGGTGCCTTGTCGTTACTTTTTAATATCCTCGCACCAAATCCTAACACTTTTCCACTATGGTTATGAATCGGAAATATCACTCTGCCCCGGTAATTGTCCATCAACTGGTCATTACGATTAGCAACCAATCCGGTTTTTAATAGTAGCTCTGTATTATATTGTTTGGCTATCGCTTCTCTGGTAAAAGCATCTCTTTGCTCAGGGGAATAGCCGAGTTGGAATTTTTTGATAATATCTTCTCTAAACCCTCTTTCTTTAAAATATGCCAGCCCTATATCCTGGCCTTCCTCTGTTTCGAATAGTTGTGCAGAAAAGAATTGTTGTGCAAACGCATTAATAATAAAAAGGCTGTCGGCAGCTAATTGCGATTGTTTTTGCTCGTCTGTTTGAAAAGTTTCTTCTACTTCAATACCATATTTAGTCGCCAGCCATTTCAGTGCTTCCACATAGCTGTACTTTTCATGCTCCATGATAAAGCTGATGGTATTGCCACTACGGCCACAACCGAAACATTTATATAATTCTTTACTCGGAGATACCGTAAAAGACGGGGTCTTTTCATTATGAAAGGGGCAAAGTCCGAGATAGTTGCTACCTCTTTTTTTGAGTTTTACGAAGCCCCCGATCGTATCAATGATATCGAGCCGGCCAAGAATCTGTTGTATGGTGGTTTGTGAGATCAAAATTCATTTTATTGGAACGGCAAGTTATTGAATATGTGAGTGTCAACAAAGCCATATATTGTTTCATATTTTCGCATTAATTTGCACTACAGGTATATTTTGTTCTTATTTTGAGGTTTTTTTACAGCTATTAAACGAATGGAAATTCAGGATGTCTTATTCTAAAATAAATTGTATGAAAAAATATTTGCCATTTTTATTGCTTGTCATCATTATTGAACTGTTTCCGTTGACTTCAAAAGCGCAGGACATTGGCGTGGATTCAACGGGTCTGCCAGGTGACAATTTTGATTTGCAGGGTGCTTTGCAAATGTTTCAAAAAGCTACTTCAATTGAAGAGTTTGAGACTTTTCTGAATAAGGAGGACAACCATGTAAATAACCTTGATCTGAATGAAGATGGCAATATAGATTACGTAAGAGTTATTTCCAAGATGGATAACGATGTGCATGTTTTTGTTTTGCAGGTAGCGATATCTGCAACTGAAAATCAGGATATAGCTGTAATAGAATTGGAAAAAACAGGGAATGAAACGGCTTTGGTACAAATAATTGGTGATGAAGATATTTATGGAGAAGAATTGATCGTAGAACCCACTGGAGAGTCTGAAGAATCTGCATTTACTGACTGGAATAGTAACAATCATCTAAGTGGACCTCATTCATCGATAGATGAATTCACCTCAACGAATGGAATTGTTGTAAATGTATGGTTCTGGCCATCGGTTCGCTTTGTATATGCTGTAAATTACAGACCCTGGATTTCACCCTGGCGCTGGAATTATTATCCTGCCACGTGGAGGCCCTGGAGACCCTATCGTTGGAATGTTTGGCATCCTAGACGTATTATTCATCATAGTAGCTTTGTTGTAGTAAGAACACATAGAGTAGGAAGGGCACATAAGATATATACCCCTTATAGAGCCAGTTCTGTAACAGTAAGAACAAGACATGCAGCATCTGTTAATCGTTATAGAGTTACAAGAACAAAGACGACTGTTACAGGGCCTAGAGGTAAATCAGCTACCAAAACAACTACCACTGTTACAGGGCGTAAAGGCAAAGTAAAAGCGACCAAAACAAGGATCAAAAAAAATTAGAAAAATGAGTTGGAATTTTAAGGGAACCAGAGGGTTCCTTTTTTTATTGGTATAATAGTGAAGAAGCGATGTAAAAGGAATTGAATATTTACCGGATTAAATCATTGAAAAGCAATTTACAAACACTATTTTATGCTGTTTAAAATTGTGGTATTTATACGAGACCTTCACCAATCAGTTTAAAAACGAGATTTTATATCATATAATTATTGATTTTCAGATAATAGCTTAAATGAGCTGTTTTTGTTGAAAAAATTAAGGTTACTTTATTTGCTTTATCCATATTCTTTCTTAATTTACTATCTGTCACATTTGATCAACTATCAATCCAACCCCAAGGAAAAATTTTAGCAAATTAATTGTTAACCCTGTTTGCCAGCAGGCAGGCTCTAAAATTTTAAAAACATGGTTCAGGTAGACATCTCACAGCTTTCCGGAGAGTGTAACGTCTGGAGAGAAAAGCTTCGTCATTATCGGGAAGAACTAAACAACGACGAAGCAAAACTCCGGGAAGTAGCAGGAAAAACAGCTCTCCAAAGAACAACTCAAAGACGTAGAACATCTCCACAATCAATTTCACATTCAGCTTATCAACATCCACGATCTCAAACAAGCAATTAAAGTTCATGACCGAAAAATGAATTTCGAAAAAATGGCATTTAATGGGAATGTTAATGAAGACAGTTATGCCCGTCACGAACAACTGCAGGATGAGTATAAGAGGCTTGAAGAAACATTAATTGATCTGAGAGGGGAGTTTAATGATTTTTTGAAAAAGACTTAGCGCATCTGTAAATTTTGAATTTGTAACAAGCTTCAGAATCATTTCTTTCTGTGAGTTAAAAGGAACTTGTCTCTACATACCCATTAGATTCAAAGACAATTCATTTTCTTATCACTTAAATAATTTGCTATGCCTGAATTTGATACTTCACATGTAAAAAATATTGTCTTGCTGGGCCATGCCGGCTCAGGTAAGACAACTTTAGCGGAATGTATGCTTTTTGAAGCCGGATTAATTAACCGAAGAGGCAGTATTGAAGAACAAAATACTACCGGAGATTACCATGAATTGGAACAGGAAAGAGGGAATTCTATTTTTAGTAAGCTGCTTGCATACAAAATGGAGAGGTTATAAAATAAATATTCTTGATACACCCGGTTATGATGATTTCGTTGGAGAAGTGGTGTCTGCATTAAAAGTTGCTGATACCGGTGTTATGTTATTGAATGCAATCATGGGTGTTGAAGTAGGTGCCGATATTATCTGGGAATATACTGAGAAGTTTAAAACGCCAATGATCTTTGCCGTAAATAAACTAGATGATGATAATGCCGACTTTGATAAAACGGTGAGAGAGGCAAAAGTCACATTTTGGAAATAAAGTGGTTGTCGTGCAATATCCTCATCAGACAGGTTCCGGATTTCATGAAATTATTGATGTGCTACGGATGACCATGTATAAATTTAAAGACGGAGGAGGCAAACCTGAAAAACTTCCGATACCTGATGATGAAAAAGCAAAAGCAGATGAATTGCATAAAGAATTAATTGAAGCTATTGCCAGTAATGATGAAACCCTGATGGAAAAATATTTTGACAAAGGTGAGTTGGATGAAGATGAAATGAAGGAAGGAATGAAGAAAGCAATGATCAATCATGATCTGTTTCCTTTATTCTGTTTGTCAGCCGAAAGAAATATGGGAAGTGGGAGATTGATGGGCTTTATTGATAATGTATGCCCAAGTGCCAATGAAATGCCGCCACAGATTACAAAAAGGGGTGACAAACTTACCTGTGATGCAAACGGACCTGCCTGTATTTTTATTTATAAAACAATTTCAGAACCACATGTTGGTGAATTGTCATTCTTCAAAGTTTATTCCGGTACTATAAAAGTAGGAATGGAATTGGAAAATGAAAGTACGGGTGTATCTGAAAAAATAAACCAATTGTTTCTGGTAGAAGGAAATAAACGAACTGCTATTCATGAACTGGTTGCTGGCGATATCGGAGCCACATTAAAATTGAAAAATACACATGTAAATAATACATTACATGCAAAAGGAAAGAATTATGAATTACAACCAATAGAATTTCCTTCTTATAATATGACGGTTGCTATCGAATCAATAAAAAAAGGAGAGGAGGAAAAACTTTCACAGGCATTGCATCAGTTAAGAGAAGAAGATCCAACATTAATTGTAGAAGTTTCTCCGGAATTAAAACAAACATTAATACATTGCCAGGGAGATATGCACCTGGCTGTTGCCAAATGGAAAATTGAACATCAGCATAAACTGGATGTGAAATTTGTTAAACCAAAAATTGCATACAGGGAAACGATCAGAAAAATGGCTGATGCAAATTACCGGCATAAAAAACAAAGTGGAGGCTCTGGTCAGTTTGGTGAAGTTTATATGCGAATTGAACCCTGGTATGAAGGAATGCCTGAACCAAAAGATCTGAATGTAAGAGCAAGAGATATACATGATCTCGATTGGGGTGGCAAACTTGGTTTTTTATAATTGTATCGTTGGAGGTGCAATTGATACAAGATTTCTTACCCTCTATATTAAAAGGAGTGATGGAGAAAATGCATAATGGACCTTTAACCGGTTCTTATGCAAGAGATATCAGAGTTTGTGTATATGATGGTAAAATGCATCCGGTTGATAGTAATGATATTTCATTTAAGATTGCAGGTCTGCAGGCCTTCCGTCATGCATTCCAACAAGCCGATCCTCAGATACTGGAACCGATATATCATGTAGAAGTATTATGTCCGGATGATCTGACCGGATCCGTAATGGGTGATCTGCAAAGTCGCCGGGCCATCGTTGAGGGAATAGACAGTGACGGTCATTTTCAGAAAATACTTGCCAAAGTTCCTCTCGCTGAAATGGATGGCTATTCTTCTTCAATCAGATCAATAACACAAGGCAGGGCTAAATTCAAAATGGATTTTCAATCTTATGAGCCTGTTCCATTTGATCTGCAACGAAAATTAGATTGATGAATATAGTAAAACCGAAAAAGAAGAATTGGTTTAATGATAAACCTATTGATATTTAAAAAGGCTGCTTTTGCAGCCTTTTTAAATTATGGGTAACTGTTTTTAATTTTTAATGGTTTCTCATTATTTTAATTCAAGAGTTAATATGGATACAATACTTTATTAAATCTTATTGCGTTAAATATCTAAATCCAGTTTAAATTATCCCGACACTTAGGAAAATTCAAAGTTATCGGGAATAAATCCACCTTGATGAAAAACCGATCACTGCTCTTCGTTGTTTTGCTTTTTATTTCCAATCTTTTATCCGCACAGAAAGATACCTGCTCCATTGGACTATACCTGAATAATGTTTATGATTTTAATATTGAAGAAAAAAGCTTTATGGCCGATTTCTGGCTGTGGATGAATTATAAAAATGATAGTCTGAATTTTGAAAATGCAATTGAACTGCCTAACAGTAAGTCAACCGAAGCTTCGTCATTACAGTGTGGAAAAGAAAGGGGATATAAACTGGGCAACTCAAAAATGTAAAGCACAGGTTATGCATCAGTGGGATGTTTCCCGATTCCCGTTTGATAAACAATTATTAAGGATTGAACTGGAGGATGCTAATTATGATATTTCTCAACTTGTTTATAATGCTGATACAGCCAATTCAAAAGTTGATTGTTCTTTTGAATTCAAAAGAATGGAGTATCGTTTCATTCAATGTAAAGTCAGAGGAGAGAAGTTATGAAACCACTTATGGAAATCCTGAATTAAAAGGCAAAAGTACTTATCCAAGAGTTGTGGCAGAATTACTGATCAGTCGAAATAACTCCTGGCTGATGTTAATTAAAATGCTGACAGGCGCCTATGTTGCATTTTTTATTTCCTGTCTGGTATTTTTTGTTTCTTCAGAAAACCAGGATTCCAGGTTTGGGTTATGTGTAGGTGGATTGTTTGCAGCAATCGGTAATAAATATATTGTTGAGTCTGAACTGCCTGGTTCTACTTCCAATACGTTAATGGACGATGTTCATAATATTACTTTTGCCTTTATTCTTATTGATTGTCGGAATAATAATATTTAATTTAAGATTATTTGAATCGGGTGAAGAAGCAAAACTTAAAAAGTCACTTAAATATGATCGTTGGGCTTTTATTGCAGTACTCGTATCTTTTGTTTTAATAAATGCCTATTTGATCTGGCGATCAGCATCAGGTGGTTGATATGATATAGAACAATTACCGATCTCTGTAAATTGCAATGGAAGAGGTTTTATCATTCCAACCTGAAAAACTGAAACCGGTTTTTGATTGCAGTATCGTATAACTTTTCCCCTTGAAATTTTCAAATTCATATAAAACCACCCTATATCCTTCGGGAAGTAATAAGGAACTTAAAGCATTGTCCGGAAACCCAACCTGCGTCATCGTTGCATAGGTACCCGGAAGTAAAGAAGTAGATTGTCCCCGATAATTACCGTCTGAGTAAATGGTGACACCCGACTCTGTTTGGGGGTTGTTGTTTGAATTTTGATGATCCTCTTCAATAATTAAGGACCCGATTCTATTATTCAATGTGTTAGAAAGGCAACTGCTATTTTCTGAAATGATATAATAAGTACCGCCTAAGTTTTCATTATTTATATAAACTTTTGCTTTAAGATTTGAAGGGATTTCAATCGCTGAAATATCAAATTTTAAGAGCCCTAATTTATCGCCCTGGTAATAGCCGGGTGCTAACCGCAAACTATTCCCCTGATAATTACAATCCGTATAAATAGTGGCGTAAGATTTACCAGTAAAGTAATTATTACTGTTATTGTAATTATTATTTGTTGGAGTATTATTATATTCAATGACCAATGACCTTATTTTATCATTATAGAGATTGGATAAGCAATTTTCACTCTTATCAAATGTATAACTATAGCCGGAAGCATTATCATTATTTAAATACACCCGTACTTTCAGGTTACCATAAATTGTAAATGATGAAATATTCTTTAACAATGTGCCAAGAGCTGTTGATGAATAGGTGCCAGGCTTTAAACTTTGGGAATAGCCTTTATTGTAACAATCATTATAAAATACGATAAAACTGTTTTGATTAAAACCCGGTTGATATGATATGTTTTCTACAACTATCGAGGAGGCCATATCATTCCAGCCTTCTTCAAGACAGGATACATTGGCAGAATATGTTTTTGATTTCCCCTTAAAACTATTATGCTCATATATAGTAACTTTCATGCCTTCTGGAATCTGCATTGATGAGAGATTGTCATTATTGATCTTCATCTGGTAATCCTTATAAGTTCCCGCCTGTAATGCAACTTGTTTTCCTCCATAATTACAGTCTTCATGAAGTGTTACATAGTTTTGCTGACCACAAATATCCGTACTAAAGAATGTAATAAACAATAAAGGGAATAGCAGTTTTAGCATTGTAAAAGTTTGTCAGTGGTTAGAATGGTATAGAAAGTTAAGTATTTTTTTGCTTTATGCAAGAATAACATTTAAAAGTATATCCAATATACTTTTCATTGCGATATAATTAATTCAGCTATCCGTCATTGAAGATTCTGGTATTCAGAAATAAGTAAGTGTATTCTAACTTTACTTATTGAAACTGACGCATTCATTCAATTCTTTTTCTGTGTAAGCTAATTTATATTGTTGCAATACATCATCCGGTACGCCATTCCATTGGGTAGGAGTGTTACCAACATAGCCAATATCTTTTACACCGATCTCCGATGTATAAAAACCAGTTGCCGTTAGATCTCTTATCAGGCTAAAGAATTTTACTCCCTGACTCATCTCCGGTTTTGCTTTTTTGGGATAAGCGATCTGATCAATTAATTCAATCTGTTGCCCCGATGTGCAATCGACAAAAGACTTCTCATATGCTTTCAGGCATTGCATATCCAGCCAGCGTAAGCCACCTTTCATCGGTACCTGATGGTTCGGCATATCATGTACAATAAATTCAATGAACGCCGGCACTTTAGCATCACTGGCACTGCCGCTTATTTCATCTTTAGGAATAATAATATCCGCAAGCACAGTAATCGTTGCCATTTCATGGTCAGTAAAAAACTTCTCTTCGGCAAGCAGTTTCTTTTCATACTTCAATTCATCCGGATTGCGGTCAATTGTAAACTTCGGATCATGTACTGCTTCTTTAATTTTCTCGTCATCCGTTTTACAACCGGCCAATACAGCAGGCGCAGCTACCGCACCGGTTACAATTAGTTTTAAAGATTTACGTCTGTCCATATTTGAAAAGTTGATAGTTAATGGTTGATGGTTCATAGTAAATACTCCACAGGCAATAGCAATGAACTATTATCTATGAACCATGAACTGTATTTACAGATTCTGCTTCTTCATTTCATCAATTATATATTCCGATGCTCTCATCGATAAAGCTAATATTGTCCATGTAATATTCTTATCTGCCTGACTAACAAATTGCCCACCATCCACACAAAACAAATTCTTACAATCATGTGCCTGGCTCCATTTGTTTAGTGCAGATTTCTTAGCATCATTACCCATACGAACCGTTCCTGCTTCATGAATGATTTCACCCGGCTTTGCCAATCCCCATTGATTTTTTTCATCATCATCAGCACCCCAGGTAATGACGGCACCCATATTATGCATCACTTCTTTAAATGTTTCCTTCATGTGCTTCGCCTGTTTTATTTCATGCTCACTCCATTTTACATTGAATTTTAAAACAGGTATACCAAACTTATCAACAGTGTTCTTATCAATTTCACAATAATTGCTTTCCAATGCAATGGCTTCACCACGACCGGCCATGCCAACACCACAACCATAGAAGTAACGATGATCTTCTTTAAGTGACTTACCATAACCACCTCCTTCTTTTTGTGTGCCGTTCACTACATATTTGCCATTCAGGTTTTCTATTCCCCAATTGAAACCATAGGATGGCTGACTCATGCCCCCCCAATATTCAATATGATATCCTCTTGGGAAATCAAGTTTTTTATTATCTAGCCACCATGGAGAATAAATATGCATTCCACCCACACCATCTTCATTATATCGTTTGCGATCAAATAGCTGTGGAAGAATTCCACCTAAAGCTGCACCGGTAGAATCATGCAAATATTTACCAACCACATTACTGTTATTGGCAAGTCCATTCGGATGACGTTCCGATTTTGAATTCAGCAAAAGCCTTGCACTTTCGCAGGCACTTGCTGCTAATATCACCACTTTTCCTTCCACCTGGTATTCCATCATGTCGTCTTTGCTGATGTATGATACACCTGTTGCAAGACCATCCTTATTTGTCAGTACTTCTCTCGCCATGGCATTGGTGATCATATCTATATTTCCTGTTTTCAAAGCAGGATATATCAAAACGTTGGGAGAGGAGAAGTCAGCTTTTGCTATACTACAGTTACGGTTACATTGTCCGCAGAAAAAACAAGTACCTCTACCTGCATCGTTCTCTATCTTTTCAGTCAGTATTGAAAGCCTGGAAGGAATTATTTTTACTCCAGCCTGTGTAGCAGCATTCTTAATAAACAATTCATGTAATCGTGGCTTAGGTGGTTTCAGAAAAAATCCATCAGGATCATTTTCCAATCCTTCATTCGTGCCAAACACACCAATCATTTTATCTACTCTGTCGTAGTAAGGTTTTATATCGTCATAACTTATCGGCCAGTCTTCGCCAAGCCCATCTATACTTCTTCTTTTAAAATCTTTCGGGCCAAAGCGAAGTGAAATTCTTCCCCAGTGATTCGTTCGTCCTCCCAGCATTCTTGCTCTCCACCATGCCCATTCTGTTCCTGCTTCTTTGGTGAACGGTTCACCTTCAAGATCCCAACCGCCATAACAGGCATCAAAATCACCAAATGGACGGATCTTTGTACTGGCGCCACGGCGTGGTGATTCCCATGGATTTTTCAATTGCGTTACATTCTTTTGCGGGTCGTACATATAACCAGCCTCCAGCAGACAAACTTTTAATCCGGCGTTCGCCAATATATAGGCAGACATGCCGCCACCCGCACCTGAGCCAACAATTATTACATCGTATTTCTTGGTTTGTTTCTTAACCTGAAAATCTCCCATAAGGCAAACTTGTATTTGATTATTCTAACGAACCAACAATTTACAGGTTTGCAATCGGGTGACCGAAAAATAGTCCCAAAACTTCTGCACAGTCCATTTAGTATCTTTAAAGTAAATATCATATTCAAAATGAAAAAAATATTTATGTTATTTGGTTTTATAGCTCAATTATTTTCAGGGAAAGCCCAAAAAACAGATTTTAATAATTATCCTGTTTATAAAGGAAATGATTTAGGATTGATGTATTCAAAATCGGCTTCTCATTTCAGGATATGGGCACCAACAGCTCAAAAGGCTATAGTGTCGATATACCGTCCGTCACAACAACATCCGTTAGAGATGATCGATATGAGAAAGGACAATAACGGAACATGGGTTGCTGCTGTTAATAAGGATATCAAAGGATATGAATATAGGTTTAGTGTTATGATCGATAGTGTCTGGGGTCATGAAGTTCCCGATCCCTATGCAAAAGCAGCCGTTAGAAACGGGCAATAGAGCAGTGGTAGTGGATCTAAAAGAAACAAATCCCTACGGGATGGGAAAATGATAAAAGCCCGGCATTCAACAACCCGACTGATGCGATCATTTATGAATTGCATATAAGAGATGCCAGTATTTCTCCTTCTTCCGGTATTCATAATAAAGGAAAATTTTTAGGTCTTACAGAAAAAGGAACGAAGAATGCAGATGGTTTAGCAACAGGACTTGATCATTTAAAAGAACTGGGAATAACTCATGTGCATCTGCTTCCGATGTATGATTTCAATTCGATCGATGAATCCAATACAGAAGCTAAATATAATTGGGGTTATGATCCATTGAATTATAATATTCCCGAAGGTTCTTATTCTACAAAACCATTGGATGGGGTATCCAGGATCATGGAATTGAAAAAAATGATTAAATCATTACATGAAAATGGTTTGAGGGTAGTGATGGATGTAGTGTACAATCATACGGCTTTAACGGAATTGTCAAATTTTAACCAGCTGGTACCAGGATATTATTACCGTCAGGCAAAAAATGGAAAATTTTCTGACGCTTCAGCTTGTGGAAATGAGACTGCCAGTGAAAGACCCATGATGCAGAAATTTATAGTAGAATCGGTTTTGTATTGGGTTAAGGAATATCATGTTGATGGGTTCCGTTTTGACTTAATGGGTATACATGATATTGAAACCATGAATCTGATTTCAAAAGAATTACATAAGATTAAACCAGATATTTTATTATATGGAGAAGGTTGGACGGCAGGAAAATCACCATTGCCAGATTCCATGCGGGCTTTAAAAGCGAATGTCTCAAAACTTGATAGGATTGCAGTTTTTAGTGATGATATTCGGGATGGAATAAAAGGGAGTGTGTTTGAACATGATGATAACGGATTTGTAAGTGGAAAGCCCGGAATGGAAGAAAGTATTAAGTTTGGAATTGTAGCCTCTATCCAACATCCGCAGGTGGATTACTCCAAAGTGAATTATTCCAAAGCTCCTTATGCCAAAGAGCCTTATCAAACAATAACATATGCTGAGTGTCACGATAATCATGTGCTATGGGACAAACTTGCCATTTCAGCAAAACATGCAACAGAAGAATGAACGAAAGGAAATGCATAAGCTGGCATTGTCAATTGTTCTTACTTCACAAGGGAATAAGTTTTCTTCATGCCGGAACTGAATTTTTACGTAGTAAAAATGAAGTAGAGAATTCATTTGAATCTCCTGATAGTATTAATGCTATTGATTGGGAATTTGAAAATCGAAGAATAGCGATGTATTTGAATATGTAAAAAAACTTATTGAAATGCGAAAAGGACATCCTGCATTCAGGATGATAAATAGTAGTGCAATAAGAGATAATTTATCTTTTTTTGAAGGGCTGGATAAAGGCGTAGTAGGTTATACAATAAATGGATCGGCAGTAAATGATCCATGGAATAAAATAACAGTTTACTTTAATGGGAATTCAGAAAATCAAATTGTGAAAATTGATGGTCAATGGAAAATTGCAGTTGATAATAATAGATTTATTCACGAAGATGAAACTGTATCTGGCAAACATTCAGTTAAAGCCTCATAGTTGTATTATCCTCTACCAAAATTAATACGATATTATTTTTTCTTTGCTGATGCGTCAATATTCCGGCCCAATAAATATCCTCCCAATGTTCCTACAACAAGTCCAATTGAGATTCCTAATAAGGAACCATCTGTTGCGATATACCCGACGATTAGACCCAAAAGTCCACCCACTATTGTAAATACAGGGAAAGTGCTGCTTCGTTTAAAAATTCCTGAACTATTACTACGTTCCTTTTTAAACTGTTGGACATGAGATTTGTGTTTTTTTCTATGGTGCGATCTAGCCATTTTTTTTTCTTTAAGATAAGGAATTCTTTTTAAACGGGATATTTATAAAAACGATTATTTATCAAGATAATGGAGACTTCATTTTGGGGTTTTGTAAGACGTAAAATAGATGATAAATGAGTAGAAATAAAAAAGCTATCCCGGATAAGGATAGCTTTTTGTAAGCTGAATATGATTAATTAATATCTGTTTCTATCCCGGTTATCTCTATCTCTGTTTCCATTATATCCACCACTATTATATCCACCACCACCGCCACTTCTGTTGCCGCCTCTGTATCCACCACCACCACCACCAGGTTTTTCCTCCGCCTGTTTTACCACTAATGGTTTTTTGCCCAGCGAAATATCATTGAGCCCTTCTATTGCTTCTTTCGCTTCAGCATCATTCGGCATATCAACAAAACCAAAGCCTTTGCTCTTTCCGGTTTCTCTGTCCATTGCCACTTTTACGGATGCAACAGTTCCAAATTTTTCAAAAAATTCTTCCAACTCAGCGTCATCCATATCATAAGGTAGACCAGCAACAAATATCTTCATGAAATTGATTTTGACAAATGTACATAAGAAATCGGTAAATACTAATTGAATAGGGGAGTTTGTGTTTAGTGAATTAGGAATTCAAGGGTTTCATATTACGTATCTTTGCACCCTAATTATTAGTCATATGAAAGAAGTATATGTTATATCAGCAGTTCGTACTCCTATAGGAAGCTTTGGGGGATCTTTAAAGGGTATTTCAGCAACAGAACTTGGGGCAATTGCTATAAAAGCGGCCATTTCCAAAGCAGGAATTAAAGGGGAGCAGGTTCAGGATGTTTTAATGGGATGTGTATTACAGGCAAATCTTGGTCAGGCACCTGCGAGACAAGCGTCAAAGTTTGCAGGCTTACCTAACGAAGTTAATTGTACGACTATCAATAAGGTTTGTGCCAGCGGAATGAAAGCAATTGCTCAGGCAACACAGAGTATTTTATTGGGTGATGCAGATATTGTGGTTGCCGGTGGAATGGAAAGTATGAGTAATGTTCCTTTTTATAATGATGCTCAACGTTGGGGAAGTAAGTATGGCAACACTGCTATGATTGATGGAATAGCAAAAGACGGCTTAACGGATGTTTATGATGGTAAAGCAATGGGTAATGCCGCCGAGCTTTGTGCAAAGGAATGTAGTATCAGTCGGGAAGAGCAGGATGCTTTTGCTGTAGAAAGTTATAAAAGAAGTCAGGCTGCATGGGAAAAAGGATTGTTTGAAAATGAAGTGATACCGGTTGAAATTCCACAACGCAAAGGAGATCCTGTCATTTTTGCAAAAGACGAAGACCCTTATAATGTAAAATTTGAGAAGATACCGACACTGAAACCTGCATTTCAAAAAGACGGTACAGTTACAGCAGCTAATGCTTCAACTATGAATGATGGTGCTGCTGCTTTGGTATTAATGAGTAAAGAAAAAGCTGATGCATTAGGATTAAAACCGATTGCAAAAATAATTGGTTATGCTGATGCAGAACAGGCGCCTGAATGGTTTACAACAACACCTTCATTGGCTGTTCCAAAAGCAGTATCAAAAGCCGGTTTGAAAATGGAAGACATTGCTTATTGGGAACTGAATGAAGCTTTTGCTGTAGTGGGTATTGAGAATTCAAAGACGAATGAAACTAGATCCGGCAAAAGTAAATGCGCATGGAGGTGCTGTATCAATTGGTCATCCTTTGGGATGCAGCGGCGCAAGAATTATTGTTACATTGATCAATGTCTTAAAGGCTAATAAAGCTAAGTATGGCGCAGCCGGCATTTGTAATGGCGGAGGTGGTGCAAGCGCAATGGTAATTGAGAATGTAGAATAATTGTCTTCCGCTTCAGGGGATAAGAGGGGTGCAATGGCGGAGGAGGTGCAAGCGCATTGGTAATTGAAAATGTTTAATAATCGATGTTAAAAAGACAAAATTGAAAACTCTCCTACGCAGGGGAGTTTTTTTATATAAAATATTTCCGTTTATATAAATTGCTGTGTAATGCTGCCAAAGATTTAGAAATTTCAATACTTAATAAACGATTATGAGAAGTTTTCTGCTTTGTACAATTGCCCTGTTTACTTTTTACTGTAGTCCAAAAACGAATTTTGAAAAAGAGGAAGAAACAATAAGAAGGATGCTGGAACAGGAACGAAAAGCACATTTTAATAAGGATGTTGATATGTTTGTTGCTGAGTTTGCGGATAGTATGATTTCTGTAAACAAGGGAATTGTAAGAAAATTGTCGACAGAACAAAATAAAAACCGGATCGAACCTTATTTTAAAAGTGTTGAATTTATTAAATGGGATGATACTGAAAGACCAGTAATAAAATTTTCGGACGATGGCACTTTGGCTTATGCGGTTGTTCAGAAACAAGTGGTTTTGACATATCCAGATAGTTTGGGCAATCCCTTCATCGATACCACCAACTATGCCTGGGTATCCATATATCGTAAGGGAAAATCAGGTTGGAAAGTAGAAACAAATATTTCAACAACTAAGTAATATTCTCTTTGTATGTTATCAATTAGAATAGCAGGTATACAGGATGCTGTGCTGGTGGCTGAATTGAGTCAGCAAACTTTTATTGAGACATTTGCTGCCCACAATTCCAGAGAGAATATGGATCTGTTTTTTAAGAGAATCTTTTTCCAGGGATGAACTGATAAAAGAAGTTGGGTTGCCTGAGAATTATTTTTTTCTGGTCTTTGAGAATGATACGCCTGTTGGATATATGAAAATGCGGGATGGGAATAGCCACAGCGAATTGGCTGGAATAAACGTTATTGAAATAGCAAGAATATATGCTGTCCAATCATCCATCGGTAAAGGGGTTGGCAAATTAATGATACAAGAAAGTATCAATTTCGCAGTTGCCAAAAAGAAAGAACTTATCTGGCTGGGCGTATGGGAGCATAATAAAAGGGCTATTGATTTTTATACAAAATGGGGCTTTGAAAAATTTTCATCCCATGTTTTTAAATTGGGAAATGATAACCAAACGGATTGGCTGATGAAAAAAAAATTGCATTGAAATAGTTTATTAGTTTATGGCTGTTTTTTTACTGGTAATAGATTAAATTGCTGTTTATCAATAACAATAAATGAGAGTAGAAATAATTAATATAAAATTACTGGTTAACGTAAGAGAAGAAAATAAGTTGCTTCGTGGAAAAGAGCTGGCAGATCTGCCTTGTCTGGAGAATGCATATTTATTGATCGAGGATGGAATGATTACCGACTATGGAAGTATGCAGGAATTGCCTTCTGAGTTCAAAACTTCGTCTTCCACTGTTGATGCGTCAGGACAATTTGTTTTGCCAGCTTGGTGTGATAGTCATACTCATATTGTATTTGCAACCAGCAGGGAAGAAGAGTTCGTAGATAAAATAAAAGGACTGAGTTATGCAGAAATTGCAGCAAGAGGTGGCGGTATTTTAAATTCTGCAAGAAAATTGAATACTGCTACTGAAGATAGAACTATTTACTTCGGCCTGGAAGAGATTAGAAGAAATAAGTAAATTGGGTACAGGTGCAGTTGAAATAAAAAGTGGCTATGGATTATCTGTAGAAGGTGAATTGAAAATGCTGCGGGTAATTAAGAAACTAAAAGAACGATCAAAGCTATCAATCAAAGCAACTTTTCTCGGTGCTCATTCTTTTCCGGTTGCGTATAAAGAAAATCACCAGGGTTATATTGATCTGATCATTAATGAAATGCTTCCCGTTATTGCTAAAGAAAAACTGGCTGATTATATTGATGTGTTTTGCGAAACCGGATTCTTTTCTTCCGAAGAAACGGAAACAATATGCAGAGCAGGAATGAGTTACGGATTAAAACCTAAGATACATGCCAATCAATTGAACTTATCAGGCGGTACACAGGTGGGAGTAAAGTTAGGTGCCATCAGTGTTGATCATTTGGAAACAATGGATGATGATGCGATTAATGTATTAGCTAATTCAAATACAATCGGAACACTTTTACCAACAGCGGCTTTCTTTTTACGAATGCCTTTTCAGCCCGCAAGACAATTGATCGATGCAGGTTGTGCCATTGCATTGGCAACAGATTATAATCCCGGTTCATCACCTTCGGGTAATATGAATCTGGTAAATGCAATGAGTTGTATTCAAATGAAAATGCTGCCGGAAGAAGTGATCAATGCTTCTACTATCAATGGTGCTTATGCGATGGAATTGGAAAAGGAAGTAGGAAGTATTATGCTCGGAAAGAAAGCAAATATTATTTTGACAAAACCAATTCCTTCTTTGGCATATCTGCCTTATGCTTTTGGTTCTGATTTGATTGATAGGGTGATGGTGGGTGGAGAGTGGGTTTGATTTGCTTGCGAGGAGGCTTGTCGACTGTCCAGAGTGAAACGAAGGAAGGAAGCAATCTCCTTAATTAAAAGCCTGTTGAACTAAACACTACATAATTTTTAAATGCCCAGCAGAATTACAAAACGTAAAAGAGTTCGTCGCAACAGACAATGATACCTGTCTACTCGCCTTCGCATAGCTACTGTCGCTTGCGCCAAAGCTTCAGCGACGGGGCACGGAGCAAGGCCGGCAGGCAGGGTACCACTACAGCCTACCTCCATAATACTTCGCTAAAGCTACTTATTACAAGAATAATTACTGCTGGTAAACTGGGCTACAAAATTCATCTACAAACAATACCTTAGCAGTATAAACAGAACGATATGCCACAAATAATAGAATGTGTTCCCAATTTCAGCGAAGGGAGTGACATGAATATCATTAAACAAATTACGGACAAGATTGAATCTGTGGAAGGTGTACGCCTACTCAATGTAGATCCGGGAAAAGCGACCAACAGAACAGTGGTTACAATGGTTGGTAATCCCGAAGCAGTGATTGAAGCTGCATTTCTTGCCATTAAAAAAGCAGGAGAGTTAATTGATATGAGTAAACATAAAGGTGAACATCCAAGAATGGGAGCTACAGATGTTTGTCCGTTGATACCGATCGCTGGTATATCGATGGAAGAAACGGCGAAGTATGCACAACGACTAGCAGAAAGAGTAGGAAAGGAATTGCAAATACCAGTTTATTTATACGAAGCAGCACAACCCAATCCTAAAAGAAATAATTTATCGGTAATAAGAGCAGGAGAATACGAAGGGTTTTTTAAAAAAATAAAACAACCGGAATGGAAACCTGATTTTGGCCCGGCTGAGTTTGATGCTAAACGGGGCGGAACAGTAATTGGTGCAAGAGATTTTTTAGTGGCGTATAATATTAATCTCAATACAACATCAACAAGACGAGCCAATGCCATTGCATTTGATGTAAGAGAAGCCGGAAGAAATGTATCGATTCTTCGGCAGGCTCAGAAGGAGTGAAAGTAAACAAACCCGGAACATTGAAATCGGTGAAAGCCATCGGCTGGTTCATTGAAGAATATGGTGTGGCGCAGATATCAATGAATCTTACAAATATTAATACGGTACCTGTGCATATTGCTTTTGATGAAGTATGTAAAAAAGCCGATGCAAGGGGAATAAGAGTAACAGGCAGTGAACTGGTTGGTCTGGTTCCATTGAAATCATTAACAGATGCCGGTAAATATTTTCTAAAAAAGCAGAAGCGATCTATCGGTGTTTCGGAAAAAGAATTAATAAAGATCGCTGTAAAGTCAATGGGGCTGGATGAACTTGGACCTTTTAAACCCGAAGAAAGAGTAATTGAATATTTACTCAGAAAAGAAAGCGATAGCAAATTAATAAATATGACGCTGACTGATTTTGCTGATGAGACAGCCAGTGAAAGCCCGGCACCGGGTGGTGGTTCAATATCGGCTTATGTGGGCACATTAGGCATTTCATTAGCAACGATGGTGGCTAATCTTTCTTCGCACAAAAAAGGCTGGGATGATCGTTGGGAAGAATTCAGTGAATGGGCTGAAAAAGGC
Organism: uncultured Chitinophagaceae bacterium; assembly: GCA_963705465.1. Classification (GTDB taxonomy): domain Bacteria; phylum Bacteroidota; class Bacteroidia; order Chitinophagales; family Chitinophagaceae; genus JJ008. Next base: position 375,600 of record CAVPJN010000004.1, read on the forward strand.
GAGCGATATAAAAATGAACTGATCATGCTGGTAGATGCAGATACAAGAGCATTTAATAAAATAATGGAAGCTTTTGGATTACCTAAATCAACTAACGAAGAAAAAACCGCAAGAACGAATGCTATTCAGGAAGCTACAAAATTTGCCATCGAAATTCCGTATAAAGTGATGCAGGCTTCTTATAACAGTATGGAAGTGATAAAAGCGATGGCGGATATTGGCAATCCAAATTCGGTATCGGATGCCGGAGTTGGAGCTTTATGTGCCAGATCAGCAGTAATAGGTGCTTTTATGAATGTACGAATTAATACTTCGGGCTATGATGATAAGCAATATGTGAATGAAATTTTGCAGAAGGGAAAAGAAATTGAAAACAAAGCCATAGCTTTAGAAGAAGAAATATTAAAAATTGTAGATGGAAAACTCGGAAACTAATACAGCAATGCCGGAAATAGTTATACAAGAGATGAAACATCTTAAAGTGTATAGTAAGGAAGATGTTTTGTCGTTGACAAAGATCAGAAGGTTTGAAACGAAAGTAGGTGAGAGGATTGAAATTTTGCATGACGTTACAGATATTGCAACATCTATTGCGAATTCAAGTGCCAAATATGTTTTGTTTGGTGTGCCTGAAGATCTTGGCGTAAAAGGAAATCTTGGTATCGGTGGTGCTGATACATTATGGATTCCTTTTATGCAGAGTTTTTTAAATGCCCAAAGCAATGATTTTTTCGACGGGGGAAATGTATTATTAATTGGGCATTTTGATTTTGGTGACATACAATACCTGATCGATACAACAGCTAAAAGTGAAGAAGAAAAGATCGAAGCATTCAGGCATGCAGTTATTGCAGTTGATGATGAAGTGGAGCATCTGGCTAAAATAATAACTGAATCAAAAAAGATACCCATTGTAATTGGCGGAGGTCATAACAATACATATCCTTTAATAAAGGGAAGCTCAAAAGGCTGGCATAAAGCTGGTGTGTTACAATTGGCACAGATCAATTGTATCAATCTGGATACGCATGCCGATTACCGGCCAATGGAAGGAAGACATAGTGGCAATGCATTCCGCTATGCTGAAGAGGATGGTTATTTACAGAAGTACTGTGTGATTGGCTTGCATGAAAATTATATTCCGCAGAATGTTTGGATCGATATCGTCAATAATCCGTTTATTGATTGTATCACTTACGAAGACATTTTTGTGCATGAGAAAAGAACATTTATGCAGGCTGTTTCTCATGCTACCGGTTTTACAGAAGATACATTAACTGGTATTGATCTCGATCTTGATGCTATACAAAACACATTGAGCAGTGCTATGACACCAGTTGGCATCACACCATCCATGGCAAGACAATATGTTTCTTTTGCGGCGGCGGATAGCAAGCCAGCTTATCTGCATATTTGTGAGGGTGCTACAAGGTTAAGCGATGGAAGAACAGATGCGACTAGTGGCAAACTGATAAGTTATTTGGTGACTGATTTTATAAAAGGAAATTCTATCTGATCAGAATACCGGACCGTATAATTTAATATCTGCTTTATTAAAAGATTTTCTGTAACGTACGATCATATTATTTGCTTCATCAATTTTCTTTTCTTTGATCAGTATTTGCCAAAGGCCAAATAATGCCCAGCCGTTTTCCCTGTTATTTTCTAAATCTTTTTCTAAAATTTCTTTTGCTTCGTTTAATCGCCCGGTTTTAATAAAAGCATCGCCAAGGTAATGTTTTGGATTTAATAGCCAGTCCCGCGGTTCATTATACACCATATTCTCTTCTGTAATTACCGCTTTTTCAAAAACTGCAATTGCTTCGCTGAATTTATTTTCTTTTAGCGCTATTGAACCACTTAAAATATTTTTGGCTATGATCGCACCATCAATAGCAGCAGAAAAAGGGGATAAAGGAATTTGTAATACACTATCTTTCATTAACTCCTGCAATTGTGTCAATTCTTTATTTGCAGCCACCAATTCATTATGATGTACATAAGCCATTCCGCGGCCAAAATGATAAAGGATAGTTGCATACGTCATTGAAGAAGCTGGTTGAATCTGCGATAACAAATTGTTCCAGTTGCCAAATCGTATATCAACCAGTACAGGTGTCATATAAATATACTGTACATAGTTTCCAAGTGCTTCCGGAATAGACAAGTAATCTGTTGGAATACTCTTTACCGTTTCTTTTGCTGATGTAGCTGAATAGACAGAACGACCCGCTAACATAGCATTATTAGTCTGCATGTGCAGATTATGAATGATGTAAAGAAAGTCGCTTCCGGTGACAGGTGCATATAAAGGGATCACTTTTTTATAACTTCTTACTGCATCCTCATTTACAGCAACTCCTTTGGCATAATTTCCTGTTCGCAAATAAATATGCGATGGCATATGAACTGTATGTGATAATCCCGGTGTTAGTTTGCCTAACCTGTCAGCACTTGGTAATGCAAGGTTCGCAAAAGGAGAGGGCTCCATTACATGAATATAATAATGATTGGCACCAGGATGATTGGGAGTCATTACTAACAATTTTTCTAATACCATTCTGATTAATGGAGTCCATGGTTTTGGAGTACCATCAATTTTCCACAGATCCCACGGATGTTGAAGCATTAATGCATCCGCATACAATGCAGCGACATCAGCATCATCAGGATATTTCTCATATATCTCTTTCATCTTATCCACATAAGATTGATTTAATTTTTCCCGTGATTCAGATGAATCAGTTGAATAGCGGATCTTTTGTGCATTGATCAGTATTTTTTCTTTTTCAGTAGCATTACCTGATTTTTCAATTGCAAGTCCTATTGCAATCAACGCATCAGGAGAAGCGGCATAGCCCAAATCGTTGATGTTAGGGCCATAAGCCAGAGCCTGCGCCCAATAAAGCATTGCATTCTCAGGGTCAAACTTAGCAGCTTTTTTAAAGGAAGCCATTGCCTCAATAATGTGAAAGCTGTAATACATATTGAGGCCCTGATTAAAATAGAATTGTCCGCTATCATTGGTAGTGCTGATCTTCCATTTGTAAGATCCGGCACCTGGTATTGGCGGAATGTCAGCATCTTCCAGCCAGGTTTTTAAGGATTCCCAATCGGGACTACAACGAACAATTTTTTTCTTCTTATAGTCTTCAGATGAAATTGATTGACTTTGAACAGTAGATATTTCTTTGATCTTGAATGCCAGTGATGCAGCTATTAAGGCAAGAAGTGCCACTTTTAGTAGTGGGGATTTCATTTTTCTGGGTTTAAGAGGTAAAAGTTACAACTATTTTAAATGAAAAAATACCACTATAGGTTTACTTTACAGGTACTTGTTTAAATTTAGGTTATGAAAAGAATACTTTTCTTTTTCTTTATTTTTTCATTTTTGCAGGTTAAAGGGCAGAATGAGTTTACAGCTACTGCATTTTATAAGGATTTTCAGAAGATTTATACTGATGCAAAAAACGGATTCGCTATTTATACCGGAAAAAGCAGAATACAAAATAGCGAAGAATCAAATCCTGAATTTGATGTAAAACTATTATTACCGCTTGCTGATTCTGGTAAAATTGTTGTACCACAATCCGGTATTCCATATGTGATTTATTATTTTGAACCTGAAAAAATGAGGCTCAAAGTCGATCAGCGGGGAGCAAATTTAAGAGACGCTATTTTGAATGTGCTGGGAAAGCAGGTAATAGTAAGGTCAGAAACGTCAATCGTTGATAATCATCCTTTAACCAATACCTGGTATTTCATTGATCCACAAGAAAAAAGATTAGCGTATGCTGATTTTAAAATGTCGATCTATTTTCAAAATGGCAAATATTTTTTATCGTTGGAGATAAGGGGAAAAAAAGAATAGCCTGTTTTGTTTATTCTTCTATTTCTCTAACTCCATAATTTTCTCAAATACTTTTTCATATTCAGTATTGAGTAGGGTTAACTCAGCTCCGGCTTTTTTGTAGTTGGTTTCTACTTCAAGAAATTTTGATTTGTCAGAATAAATTTCAGGATCAGAAAGTGATGATTCGAGTGCTGTTTTTTTCTTATTCAGACTCGCTATTTTTTCTTCCAGTTGTTGAAATTGTTTTTGTATTTTCTGTAATTCCTTTTTAACTTCTTTGTCAATAGCTGCATGAATTGGTTTCTGAACCTTGGGTACAGGTTTCTTTATTTCTAGCTGCGGCTTCTTATTTCCATCCAGCTCTTTTTCTTTTTCTTTCTTCTGCATTGCCATTCTTTCTTTCCATTTCACCCATTCTTCATACCCACCTTTGAATTCCTTTATTTCATGGTCTACAATTTCCCATATTTTATTGGCAGTTTTCGAAACAAAATACCTGTCGTGGCTTACCAGGATCATACTTCCTTCATATTTATGCAAGGAATCGATCAATAGATCGCAACTATGCATATCAAGGTGATTGGTAGGTTCATCGAGCATCAGGAAATTGGCTTTACTTACAATTACTTTTGCTAATGCTACCCTTGCTTTTTCTCCACCACTTAAGATTTTAATCTTTTTATCAGCATCGTCGCCACTGAATAAAAAACAACCTAATAATCCTCTTAGTTCCAGATCATTCATCTGGCTGCCACATTCCTTCATTTCATCGAGGATGGTATTTTCTACGTTCAAAGCTTCTAGCTGGTGCTGTGCATAAAAACTTTCTTCTACATTATGTCCCCATTTTCTTTCTCCTTCCGAAAAATTTTCTACCCCGGCTATAATTCGTAATAAAGTGGATTTCCCTTTTCCGTTGGCACCAATCAATGCAATTTTATCGCCTCGGTCAATTTCAATTGTAGAGTTTTCAAAAATTACGTTGTCACCAAAAGCTTTAGATACATTTTTTAACTCTACCAGTACTTTCCCGGGTGTTTTATCTACCCTGAAATTGATACGGATATTGGGTCGTTCAATCTCGGATTCTTCAATGCGATCCAGTTTATCGAGTTTCTTCATAATACTTTGTGCCATTGCTGCCTTGCTGGCTTTGGCCCTGAATCGTTCTACCAGTCGCTCATTTTGTCTTATATAATCCTGCTGATTCTCATAAGCTTTTTGTTGCATCTCTACACGGATCGCCTTCTCTGTTTCATAGTAATCGTAATTACCATTATAGATATGTAGTTGTTGCTGGTAAACTTCTACAATTTTGGTAACCATTCTATTCAGGAAATATTTGTCGTGACTTACGATCACAACAGATCCCTGATAATGTAATAAATATTTTTCCAGCCATTCAATTGAAGGAAGATCAAGGTGATTGGTAGGTTCATCCAGCAACAAAAGGTCGGGTTGTTGCAGTATCATTTTTGCAAGGAGCACTCTCATTCGCCAACCTCCGCTGAATTCTTTATAGGGTCTTTGCAGCGCTGCATTTGAAAATCCTAAGCCCTGGAGTACTTCTTCAGTCTTATGATGAATATTATATCCATCCAATGTATCCATTTCATGGAGTTTGTCACTGTATTCATGTAAGGTTTTCTCATCACCGGTTTTCTCAAGTTCAATACCTAAGGCTTCAATTTCTTTTTCCAGTAGCAATACTTTCTCAAAAGCACCAAGGGCTACCTGAAGAATTGAATCATTCGTATCAAAACTCAAAAGATCCTGATGCAGGTAACCAATAGAAGTAGTTCTGCTTCTTTCTACTGTACCAGCGGATGGCATATACTCGCCAACTAATAATTTTAACAGCGTAGACTTGCCTGTTCCATTATAACCGATTAATCCAATCCTTTCTCCGGGTTGAATATGCCAGGTAGCTTCTTCTACAATTGCTCTTGCGCCAAACTCAAACGTAACATTTTGAAATCCTGCTAACATATTATTCGTATTTACCTATTCGTTATTTTAACAAACCGCAAAAATAAAGGATTACAACTTGCGGTGACGGGAGATTATCTTTGCAGGGATTATACATTTGAAAAATTATTAAAAAATCGTTTAACCAATATGAGGAATGTAATAGAATTATTGGCAATTATTTTACCAGCTTTTATCATAATTCTCGGGATCGTCAGGATTTTTATGAAAAAACCAAAAGGGATTAATGGTTTAACCATGCTTTTCGCCATTTTGTTGCTGGTAATCGGACTTCTTCAGTTTTATATCTTTAGTAAAAGTGGAAGCTCAAATGATGCTGGCCCAAAACCCCCGCCATTGACGGTCAGCAAACACAGTGAAGCATTTAATACTTCTATGGGAGTATTGCTTACGGCATATTATGGTATGACTGAAGGATTTGTAAACTGGGATACAATTACCATCAGTAAATTTGGTAATCAATTAAAACTAGCTCTTGATAGCCTTAAAATGGAAGATGTAAAAAAAGACAGCCTTATTTACCAAACAGCTTTGGATCCTTACAACAACGCAAAGACTGAATTAGATGCAATTTTGGCAGATCCATCCATTGCAGAAAAAAGAGGATCTCTAAATATTTTATCAGATAATATCCGCAATCTGCTGGTAATTGTTAAATATGATCAGGCAAAAGTATATTGGCAGGAGTGTCCGATGGCTTTTGATGGCGATAGGCCTGGAAATTGGCTAAGCCCAACTGATAAGGTACGTAATCCATATCTTGGCACAAAAGATCCACAATATGGCAATTCAATGCTGGAATGTGGAGGGCCAAAAGACACAATAAATTTTATTGCTGCAGAAGCAACAAAAAACTAAATCGGTTGTAATTATAAGTTTGTGAGATTTTATTTAAGCTTAATCCTTTTATTATTCTTTTTTACCCCCGGAGCGCAGCTTCCAATGGGTGATAAACCAGAGCGATTCAGCCTTAATGGATATGTTAAAGACAGCCTTTCCGGCGAATCTATCATTGGAGCTACCATTAGTATCAACGGTCAATTAAAGGCTGTGGCCAGTAATTTATATGGATTTTATTCCATAACACTGGAGAAAGGCGCTTACACAATTACGGTTTCTCATGTTTCCTATTTGGTAAAATCAATAGAGATATTGTTGGATAGTAATCAGTCTTTCAACTTCGATCTGCTTTCCCGGTCCTCTGCCTTATCAGATGTTGTGGTTTTTAGTAAAAGAAGGGATGGGAATGTAACAAATGCGCAAATGGGTAAGATAGATCTTACCATGAACCAGATAAAAAATATTCCGGCTTTTATGGGAGAGATTGATTTGCTAAAAGCCATTCAGTTGTTGCCGGGAGTAAGAAATGCCGGAGAAGGTAATGCCGGTTTTTATGTCAGGGGAGGAGGGCCGGATCAGAACTTAATATTACTGGATGATGCAGTAGTGTATAACACGGGGCATCTATTCGGGTTCTTTTCCATTTTTAATGCGGATGCCATTAAAAATGTTTCCTTAATTAAAGGAGGCATGCCAGCGCAATATGGCGGCAGACTTTCTTCTGTGATAGATGTAACAATGAAAGATGGTAACATTAACAAATTGCAAATGGATGGCGGTATTGGGCTGATCGCTTCCCGGTTTTCCATTCAGGGGCCAATTAAGAAAAATAAAGCATCATTCATACTTTCTGCAAGAAGAACGTATATAGATGCTTTAACTAAACCCTTCATAAAAAAATCAAGTAGTTTTTACGGCTCAGGATATTATTTCTATGATGTAAATGCTAAAGTTAATTACCGGTTTTCTGAAAAGGACAGGTTGTATTTAAGCGGATATTTCGGAAGGGATGTTTTTGATTTTGTAAACGGGAAACGGTCTTTTAAAACGAATATACCCTGGGGTAATTCCACGGCAACCATTCGCTGGAATCATGTTTTCAACCGTCGTTTATTTTCCAACACTACTTTGTTGTACAATGATTATAAATTTAAATTTTCTGCTCAGCAAGAGAATTTTCAAATCGGTTTATCGTCAGGCATAAAAGATGGGTCCATAAAAACAGATTTTGATTATTATCCTTTGCCTAATCATAAATTAAAATTTGGCGGCTTAATAACCTATCATAAGTTTATTCCCAATGTAGTTAGTGGCCGTCAGGATTCTGTGATATTTTCTCCCAATAATGAAGGAACTAAATTTGCTGTAGAAACAGCTGTATACCTGCAGGATGATTGGGAAATTAGTAATAAATGGAAGATGAATTATGGATTGAGGTGGAGCAGTTTTACACAAATAGGTCCCTACACCAGGTACGAAAGAGATGCTAATCTTAACCCGATAGATAGTATTTCCTATAAAAATTTTGAACCTGTTAAAACGTATGGGGGATTTGAACCAAGAATAACTTTGCGCTATGCTATCAATAATGAAACATCATTAAAGGCAGCCATTACAAGAAACTTACAGTACATCCATTTGGTAACTAATGCAGGCACTACATTGCCAACAGACCTTTGGATACCCAGTACCTATTTGGTAGAACCTCAGAAAAGCTGGATGTACTCAGCAGGATTTTTTAAGAATTTTAATGACAATCAGTTTGAGACTTCGTTAGAAGTGTATTACAAGAACATGGAGAACCAGGTAGAATATAAAGAAGGATATACGCCTTCTCTCAGAGATCCGGAAGAAGAGTTTGTGTTTGGCAGAGGTTGGAGTTATGGTTCGGAGTTGCTCATCAATAAACTAAAAGGCAGATTTACTGGATGGGTAGGCTATACACTTTCCTGGACCTGGCGAAAATTTTCGCAATTAAATGATGGAGAAAAATATCCAACCCGTTATGATCGCCGTCACGATCTGTCTGTAGTTGCCAATTATGAATTAAGTAAAAAATGGAAATTTGGAGCTGTGTTTGTTTATGGGACCGGCAATGCACTGACACTGCCGGAAAGGTTTTACTTTATAAACGGTGTGTTAACACAAGAGTATAGTAAGTTGAATCAATATCGAATGAAGGCATATCATCGATTAGATTTTTCTGCTACTTATACACCACAGCCAAAGAAAAAAAGAAAACTTACTGGTTTTTGGGTCTTTAGTATTTACAATTCTTACAGTCGTTTGAATCCTTATTTTATTTATTTTGATCAGAATGGAACACTGGCAAACGGGGATCTGAAAGTGGAGGCCAAACAGGTTTCTTTATTTCCAATCCTTCCGGCAATTACCTGGAATTTCAGGTTCTAGCATTTTCATTTTTTCCCTGAAATAAAAAAAGCCTGCAGCAGCAGGCATTCTTTACGAGATAAATCAAATATTTAAATTTGTTTACTGGGTCAATTTAATGTGAGAATATTGATTTTCAAAATGTATTCTGCACTATTAGTGTTAGTAAATACCTTTAGTAAGTTTATACACTTAAAATGAATGCCGTCATTTGTTAAAACGCTTACATGCTCAAACTCGACTTTACTTCTTTTCCTGAATTAGAAACTGAACGATTATTTCTCAGGCAGCTTACCAATAGCGATATTGCAGAAATATTTTTTTTGCGATCCGATGAAAATGTATTGCGATTTATTGGTAAGGAACCAGTGAAAGATTTACAAGAAGCTGAGGATTTTATAAAAAGGGTAAACGAAGAATGTAAAGCAGGGAAATCAATTCTATGGGGCATCGTATTAAAGCAGGCGCCAGATACTGTAATCGGTACAATTTGCTTTTGGAACATCAAAATGCAGCATTACAGGGCTGAAATCGGTTATGTGCTTCATCCATCCTATTGGAGAAAAGGAATGATGAAAGAAGCGATTTTGAAAGTGCTGGATTATGGGTTTACCAAAATGGAATTACATAGTATTGAGGCCAGAATTTCTGCAAGAAATGCGCCATCTGCAGCAATCCTGAAAGCGACAGGGTTTATACAAGAGGGCTATCTAAAGGAAGAATTATATTTTCAGGAAAAATTCTTTGACAGTGTTATTTATTCGAAACTTCGTGAATAAAGTGTATGATTTTCAGAATTGCAACAATTGAAGATATTCCTGAAATACAAATAGTCAGGAATTCGGTAAAAGAGAATATGCTTTCTGACCCTGCATTGGTTCCTGATGCAGCTGTTAAAGAATACTTAAGCAGAAGAGGAAAAGGCTGGGTGTGTGAGATCCAGGGGTTGATCGTAGGTTTTGCTATCGCGGATTTACAGGATAATAATATCTGGGCATTATTTATTCATCCTGACAATGAAAAAAAGGGAATTGGGATGACGTTACAGAATCTAATGCTCGATTGGTATTTTCTTCAGAATAAAAAGTTTGTCTGGTTAAGTACTGGTCCGGGAACCAGAGCCGAAAAGTTCTATCTACAATCGGGATGGAAAGTGACCGGAATATATGGGAAAGGCGAAACAAAATTTGAAATGACAAAAAATGAATGGGCCAAAATCAGAAGAAAGAATAAGCGTTAAATTTTGTAACTTAGAAATACAAAGCAACCAATATTGCTTTATTATAAGTCTTATTTAGTATAGAACCAAATAAAAGATAGTATGCGAAGTTCATTTTTCATTTATATACCATTATTATTTGCAGGAGCCTTACTGATTAGCTAAATTACCGGAAAAAATGCCTGAAAAAGGGCAGGTTGACGGACCTTATGTTATTTATAAGAACGGCAAAGTGTATATAAATTACATAAAAGAAAAAGATGAATTAAAGCTAAAAGTTGATAGTTATCCTGAATCTGAAAAAGGTAAAATAAAGTTAGAAGTAGCTACAGACATCGAAGGAAAGACTTTTGATCTGATGTTGAAGAAAGAGTTGCAAAACGAAAAGACTGAATTTTCAAAAGTTGATAAAATGTTTGTGATTTCTGATATTGAAGGGGAGTTTAAAGCATTTAAAATATTACTACAGGCACATAATGTAATTGATAAGGACTTTAACTGGACATTTGGAACAGGTCATTTAGTACTGACAGGTGATTTTTTTGACAGAGGTTCTGAAGTGACCGAAGTTTTATGGTTGATTTATTCATTAGAAGAGAAAGCAAAAGAAACTGGTGGGCATGTCCATTTTATTCTGGGTAATCATGAAATAATGAATTTGAATAATGACCTCAGATATGTTCATCCTAAGTATATGCGGAATGCTGCTTTAATGAATGAAACTTATCTGAGCTTGTATGGCGAAAAAACAGAATTGGGAAGATGGTTACGTACCAAAAACATAACTGAAAAGATCGGAAACATTCTCTTTTTGCATGGCGGTATATCAGATATAGTGAACTATATGGAGTTGCCGTTAAACAGGTTAAATAAACTCGCAAGACCATTTTATGGAGATACAACCTATAAATATGATGATCCTAAAGTGGATGTGTTATATAGCGATCTGGGGCCATTCTGGTACAGAGGTTATTATTATGGAACTCCTAAAGCCACTATCAATCAGATTGACAGTACGCTGTCATTTTACAAAGTAAAACATATTGCGACTGGTCACACCGTCATTTCAGACACCATCAGTGTATTGTTTAATGGAAAACTAATTAATACGGATGTTCATCATAGTAAAGGTAAATCTGAAGCATTGCTGATTGAGAACGGTAAATTCTACAGAGCTACGCCATTTGGTGAAAAGTTTTTGATACTGCAATGATTTTTTTCATTTTCTAAGATTGACTACTTTGTTATAGTAGTTAATTTAATATTTAACCAAAACACTTGTTATGAAAAAATTACTGATTATTCTACTGGCATTTGGATTCCTACTTTCCTGTAAAAGCAAAGAAAATTCAGAAGATAATAAAACTGAGAACAGGGCGAAAGATGATAGTAAAGACAAAAAGGATTTTGATACAAAACAAAAAGGTAATTTAAATGCTACTGATCTGGATGAAGATGGAAACAGCAAAGCTGATGTAGAGTCTATTACCGGCCAGGATGATAGTGAAGATTTTGGTTGGCCGCAGAGTGAAAGAGATGCTTTTGTTACCAGTTGTGTAAGAGAGGCTACGAAAGCTGGTAGAACCCGAAGCGTTTCGCAAAGATATTGCGATTGTATGCTAGGGAAAATTGAAGGTTTATACCCTGATATTAAAGTGGCGGCAAAGCTTACAAATCAGGATGTAAATGATTTAACTGATAAATTTGCGAAGGGTTGCCTTAGATAAAACTAATTTTTATACTTCATTTCTTCAAAGCCTGAGCTTGATAGTTCAGTCTTTGCCTTTTTAGGTATTATCCCCATTCCCGCTTAAATTTGCCTCCCGATAGCTATCGGGACTAAAAAAGTTATAGAAAATGGCCAGAACAATCGCATTCCGGGATGCCCTCAGAGAAGCAATGAGTGAAGAAATGAGAAGGGACGAACGTGTTTATTTGATGGGAGAAGAGGTAGCAGAATATAATGGAGCTTATAAAGTCAGCCAGGGTATGTTGGCTGAATTCGGCCCTAAAAGAGTGATTGATACGCCAATATCAGAACTTGGTTTTACAGCAATAGGGGTAGGTTCTGCACAAAATGGACTTAGGCCGGTTGTTGAATACATGACATGGAATTTTGCAGTTTTAGCCTTAGATCAAATATTAAATACAGCTTCTAAGATGCTGGCAATGAGCGGGGGACAAATTTCTTGTCCGATTGTATTTAGAGGTGGAAATGGTTCGGCAGGTCAGTTAGGAGCTCAACACTCTACAGCTTTTGAATCACTTTATGCAAATATTCCAGGAATTAAAGTTGTTTCTCCGAGCAATGGTTATGATGCAAAAGGATTACTTAAACAAGCCATTCGGTATGAAGAAGATCCTGTGATGTTTATGGAGAGTGAACAGATGTATGGTGATAAAATGGAAATTCCTGAAGAAGAATATTATATTGAATTAGGAAAAGCTGATATAAAAAAAGCCGGCAAGGATGTAACCATTGTTTCTTTTAATAAAATGATGAAAGTAGCGCTGGGCGCAGCTGCTGAGCTCGAGAAAGAAGGAATCAGTGCAGAAGTAATTGACTTGCGTACCATCCGTCCGTTAGATTGGATGACGATCCTTGAAAGTGTGAAGAAAACCAATCGATTAGTTATAGTGGAAGAGCAATGGCCCTTTGCATCAATTTCTTCAGAAATAACATATCGGATCCAGAAAGAAGGATTTGATTATTTAGATGCGCCTATTCGTCGCATAACGGCCGCTGATGCCCCTTTACATTATGCGCCTAATCTTGTTGCTGCTGCTTTACCAGACGTTCCCAGAACTGTAAGGCTGGTTAAAGAGGTAATGTATTTAGTAAAGTAATTTTTTTGATATTTATCAGGCTCTGAATCAAAATTCAGGGCTTTTTTATGTTTAAAATAAAAAAAATAAAATTACTTACGGTTATCATGCAACGTTTTAAGTATAAAAATGTATCTTCGTCTCGGTTTTTCATAGGATATTGGATTTTAAAAACGAGGCTGGGTTTCTACCCGGCTTCTATTTTTTTATAACGCTGTCTTTTTTAAGTTTGGTACAGTTTTTTATAACTATTTACACTTTCCTTCAGGAAATCCCGGAAAACTCCTTTCAATTCAAATCATTTATTTTTACCTGATAAATTTTATTCAAATGGCTGTTATATTGATAATCGATGATGAAAAGGCAATTCGTAAAACATTGACTGAAATTTTGTCATTTGAAGGATATAAGATAGAGGAAGCTGCAGATGGGGAAGAAGGAATAAAAAAATTCAAGGAAAAGACATTCGACCTGGTGCTATGTGATATCAAAATGCCAAAAATGGATGGCATTGAATTCCTGCAAAAGGCAGGTGAAATTAATGCTGATGTACCGATCATAATGATCTCTGGTCATGGTAATATTGAAACTGCAGTAGAAGCCGTTAAAAAAGGAGCCTATGACTATATTTCCAAACCGCCGGATCTCAACCGTTTACTAATAACTATTCGAAATGCTATGGATAAAAGTACTTTAGTAACAGAAACTAAAGTATTAAAAAGAAAAGTAAGCGGGGTACAGGAAATGATCGGTGAATCTTCTCCCATCAAAAAGATTAAAGAAACAATTGAAAAAGTAGCACCAACGGATGCCAGAATTTTAATTACAGGTGATAATGGTGTTGGAAAAGAATTAGTTGCAAGATGGATTCATGAAAAAAGTAACCGGTCTTCAGCTCCCATTGTTGAAGTAAACTGTGCAGCTATTCCATCTGAATTGATCGAAAGTGAATTATTTGGTCATGAAAAAGGTTCATTTACTTCTGCCATAAAACAAAGGATCGGAAAATTTGAATCAGCAAATGGAGGCACACTTTTTCTTGACGAGATCGGCGATATGAGTGCAAATGCTCAGGCTAAAGTATTGAGGGCTTTACAGGAAGGAAAAATAACAAGGGTAGGCGCTGATAAAGACATCAATGTAGATGTTAGGGTAATTGCAGCTACCAATAAAGATCTGTTGAAAGAAGTAGAAGCAAAAAATTTCCGGCTTGACCTCTATCATAGGCTTAGTGTAATATTAATCCATGTTCCGTCTTTAAATGAACGCAGAGATGATATACCAATGCTGGTTGACCAGTTTCTGTCGGATATCTGCACTGATTATGGCATTGCGCAAAAACCAATTGATGATGATGCCATCAAATTATTAAAAGAATATGACTGGACGGGTAATATCAGGGAGCTTCGGAACGTAGTGGAACGTCTGGTTATTTTATCCGGGAAAAATATTACTGTAGAAGATATAAAGAACTATGTATTGCCGAAATAGCATTTTAGCTTTAAGGTCACTATATATACTGTCATTTACCGGTAAATAAGGGCCACTCACAGCCGTTTCACAAAACTTTTAAGTTTAATATTTTGATAAGCACATAATTACGATATTTTTGCCTCCACTAAAATATGGCTCATGCCCCTTACTCATTTTTTTATTGTTTACCTGATCGGGACACTGATCGTTTTTCTTCCTTCTTTTGGCATTGCAAAACTTTTTGTAAAGGCAGGTGTTCCGGCCTGGAAGGCTTATGTACCGTTTTATAATACATGGATCATGCAGGAACTTGCCCAGCGGCCAAAGCATTGGGTTTTCTGGCAATTTATTCCGGTGGTCGGTTGGTTCATCACCCCGGGAATTTTTATTGAGTTTGTAAAGCTGTTTGGAAAATTTGGATTAGGTCAACATACAGCTGTATCGTTGGCAGGTCCAATTTATTTTCCTTATCTGGCGTTAAAAGAAGATCCAAAATATCTGGGACCAGAAGCGGTAAAAAAACATAAAAAGAAACCCTGGAGAGAGTGGGTTGATGCTGCCATTTTTGCGATCGTAGCTGCAACATTGATCAGAACTTTTGTTTTTGAGGCATATACCATACCTTCTGGTTCAATGGAAAAAACATTGCTGATCAAGGATTTCTTATTTGTAAGCAAGTTGAGTTATGGACCCCGGATTCCCAACACACCTTTATCAGTTCCTTTTGTACATAATTATTTGCCTGGCAGTTCCAGTAAATCATACTCTGAAGCAATTAAGATTCCATACACCCGATGGTTTGGTAGTTTACCCAAAAGAGGAGATGTAGTTGTATTTAATTTCCCCGCCGGTGATACGGTGATCAATAAAGATGATTATCAATCAAAACATCCTTATTATCAATTGTGCCGTGAGTTGGGTAATGGCGATGTTGATAAAGGAAGAAAGATGATCCTTAGTGACCCGACGCAATATCCATTAGCCATTCATCCGGTTGATAAAACGGATAATTATATTAAGCGTTGTGTTGCTGTTGCAGGTGATACAGTACAAATTATTAATAGTGATGTTTATTTAAATGGAGAGAAACAGAAACTGCCTCCTTACTCGCAAATCGATTATGAGGTAGTAACCACACAGCCACTGGATGGTGATTTTGCAAAGAGTGAGTTCGATATTGATATTTTTAATCCACAGGAAAGTATGGCGATGACAGATAATCGATATCGGTTATTATTAACTGCGAAGTCAGCGGAAAAAATGAAAGCTTCTCCATTGATAAAAAGTATCAAACCTGTTGTTGATACATTGCCAGGTTATAATCCTGCTTTTGAAGATTATGTTTACAATAATAAATGGACAGTTGATAATTACGGAAAAATATGGGTGCCTAAAAAAGGAAGCTCCATTACATTGAATGACAGCACTTATAGTATTTATCAAAGAGTGATAAGGGTGTATGAGAGGAATGATCTTGAAGTAAGAAATGGTAAATATTTTATCAATGGAAAAGAAACGACCAACTATACTTTTAAAATGGATTATTTCTGGATGATGGGAGATAATCGTCATCAATCACAGGACTCAAGATTCTGGGGTTTTGTACCTGAGGACAGAATTGTAGGTAAAGCATGGATGATATGGTTTAGCTGGGATGAAGGCCCCCGATGGAAAAGGTTCTTTAACATCGTAAAATAAATGTAGTTTTAAGGACGTACTTGCGAAGGAAGCCAATAGAATTTTTATGAAGAAATATAATTATTGTGGCTGACTGAAGCAATCTCCCAATGTGATTGCTTCACTTCTCTACAACTTTACTTAACCTAAAAATATGGCAGAAAAAAAAGTTGAATTTTCATACGAAGAGTTTAAGGATAGCAGCGAATTGAATGAAGCAGATGCTTTATTACTCAAAAAGGCCAGAGCTGTAACAGAGCAGGCTTATGCTCCTTATTCTAATTTTCATGTTGGTGCTGTTGCCTTGCTTGAAAATGGAGAAACAGTATCAGGAACAAATCAGGAAAATGCTTCTTATCCGGTTGGTATTTGTGCCGAAAGGGTTTTATTAGGATCTGCGGCTACTTTACATCCAAATGTGCCAATCACAACTATGGCTATCAGTTATAATAGTAAAGAAGTAAAAAGTGATCATCCTATTTCTCCCTGTGGTATGTGTCGTCAGGCTTTATTAGAATATGAAACAAGAACTGAGAAACCCATCAGAGTTATTTTGAGCGGGCAGGAAGGAAAAGTCTTCATTATTAAGACTGCACTGAATTTATTGCCTTTTGCATTTACAAAAAGTGAATTAAAATAATGTTTGCACACCATGTGCAATCTTCGCTTCATGTTCCAGCAACCATTTCTTTCTCCATAACCCACCGGCATAGCCGGTCAATTCTTTATTAGATCCAATCACACGATGACAAGGAATAATAATGGCAATATTATTTTTCCCATTGGCATTGGCCACAGCTCTGGTTGCTTTTGTGTCACCTGTTTTTTTTGCCAGATCCATATAGCTGATCGTTTTACCATAAGGAATGGTAGCCAGCAGATTCCATACATCCTGTTGAAAAGGAGTGCCGGGTTGATGTAATGGTAATTCAAATTGCCGTAGTTCTCCATTAAAATATTGTATCAATTGTTCTACACAATTGAATAAGCATTGGTGAAATATGTTTTTTATTTCCTTCTACTTTATGAGATGTATCATGAAAAGAAACTTCACTGATATAATTGATCGGTTCCGGAGATCTTTAAGATCCCAACCGGTGAATGATAATATGTTGTTGTCTCAGACATTCGTTAACCAATCTTCATTCCGTTGCTTGTATTTCTTTCCGGGCTTGAGTAAAATTACATCATTGTTTTCATCATATACACCTAACACCAGACATTCACTGATGAAATCAGCAATTTGTTTCGGTGGAAAATTAACGACTGCAATTATTTGCCTGTTTAATAATTCTTCCTTTGAATAATGTGCAGTTATCTGTGCAGAGGATCTTTTTATTCCTATCTCTGTTCCAAAGTCAATCGTTAGTTTATAATGCAGGTTTTCTTGCTTTCGGAAAATCATCTACTTCGATAATGGTCCCCAGCCGCATATCAATTTTTTCAAAATCACTCCAATTGATGGTCATCTTATATTTTTTGTGTAAACTTGATGAAAATTACGGAATATGACTCCAGTAAAAAAACATTCATCTATTTCCCGTAGAAATTTTGTTCGAAATGCTGCCATGGTAGGTGCCGGCTTTTTTATTGTTCCCCGACATGTGTTAGGCCGAGGCTTTATTGCACCAAGTGATAAACTAAACATTGCCGGTATTGGAGTAGGTGGTAAAGGACATAGTGATCTGTTTGAATTTGCAAAAAGCCCCAAAGTAAATATTGTTGCCTTATGTGATGTGGATGACAGGCAGGCGGCAAAATCAAGAGAGCGACTTTCCAAAAGCACCTTACTATAGAGATTTCAGAGAAATGCTGGCAAAAGAAAAAAATAATATTGATGCCGTCAGTATATCCACACCCGATCATACACATGCTATTGCTACATTATCTGCCATGCAATTAGGCAAACATGTATACACACAAAAGCCATTAACACATATATTTATGAAGCAAGAATACTTAGCACAGGCTGAATTGAAATATAAAGTGGTGACGCAAATGGGTAACCAGGGAGGTTCCGGTGATGGTGTTCGAAAAGCAAAAGAAATGATCGATGCAGGAATGATCGGTAAAGTAACAGAAGCACATGCATGGACCAACAGACCGGTATGGCCGCAGGGAATTGCTACACCAACTGGTAAACATGATATACCAAAGGAATTGGATTGGGATCTTTGGCAGGGCCCTGCAAAAGCAATTGATTATAATCCTGCTTATCTGCCGTTTAACTGGAGAGGATGGTGGGCTTATGGTACAGGAGCATTGGGTGATATGGCTTGTCATATCATGGATCCGATTTACAGAATTCTGCCGATTGATTATCCTGATGCTGCTGAATGTAGTGTGGCAACAGTATGGAAAGAAATGTGGAATGATACACAAAATTTAGATGCTTGCCCACCTTCTTCAATCATTCATCTTAATTATCCCGAAGAAAAGATGGGAAAGGAAGTATTAAAGTTTCCTGGCATGATGGAGGATTGTTGCCGGAACGACCCGATGAATTATTACCTGAAGAAGAATTTGGTAATTGGGATGGTGGTGTTTTATTTATTGGTACAAAAGGAAAATTATTATTGGATTGCTATGGTGCCAACCCAAGATTATTACCAACAAAACTGATGAAGGAAAAGAAAATGCCTATCGAAACAATTAAAAGAGTACCGGAAGGACATTATCTGCAATGGGTAAATGCCTGTATTGCCGGTTATGGTAATGCAGAAACAAGTTCACCATTTTCTTATGCAGGACCATTTACAGAAAGTATCTTGATGGGTAATCTTGCCATCAGAAGCTGGATGATGAAAAATCCAAAACTGAAAGGATGGGGAGATAAATATCTTGGTCGTAAAAAATTATTGTGGGATGCAAAGAATATGAAGATCACCAACTTTGATGAAGCCAATCAGTTTGTGAAAAGAGAGTACAGAGATGGATTGGAAATTTGAGTTGTAAGAAAAGTTACGAGTAGAGAGTCACGAAATTGTTTTAATCAAGCAGTCTTCACCAATTCCAGTCAATTCAGCTTTTTTGTATTTTTCTTTATCGCTGTCAAAACATTTGCTAAACTCTTCCAGCAGTTGCTGAATCACCTGCTTGTTGGATTGTGGTTTGAAATAAGAGCCAACAGGTGGTACTGCAATCCGTTTAAAATAACTATCTACATCCTGCTGTGTAAACACCTGACCGGATGTAGGATCAATAAAGAATTCTATTTTATGAATAGGGTTGGGAAGATTCTCATCTGAATAACCCGGTTTGAAATAAGCAATGATAAATTGTTTGGGAATATTGATAGCTCTTACCGGAATATCCAGCAATTCACAAAGTATCAGGTATAAAATTCCATTACTTATCTGATTCCCTCTTTTTGCTTCTAAAGTTTTGTGCAGTAAAAACTCATTGGGTTCTTTATAATTGGTCTCACCGCCTTTCAACCCATAATAACTATATAAAATGCTGGTGACAATATTGATCTGTTCCAGTGGTGTGAGGTAATTATTTAATTCCAGCCAGATATTGCGTCTTACTTTTTCTATTTCCTGTAAAATTGGCGTTGTTGAAATATCCGGATACTGAAATTTACAGGCAAGCATGGCACCCAGCATCAGATCATGATGACCGGAAATACTCCATTGGCGATAATCTTCTGTAAGATCTGTAAAATGTAGACGATGAATTAATAACTCGATCCTGGTTTGTATGTCTTCATTGGGAGTAGTTTCCCAGAGATGTTCCAGATTTGGAATTATATTTTTACCATAGTCAACGATCTTATTCGATACCAATCCAAATACTTCTTCGTCAGGATCGTCGATCAATGTAAACAAGGCCGATATTTCGTTGTTTGTTTCCAAGGTGATGATTCGGGCACAATATCTTTATTGCAATTGAAATAGAATAGTTAAACTTTTCCACAGACGTTAAGAACAGTTGGAAAGTCAGGAGTCAATAGTCCGTAGTCCGTAGTTTTCGAACCTGTAAAAAGATGATTTTTGGGAGAAACTGACTCAAGACTCCCGACTCATAACTTTCTCGCTACTACCATCCAATCCCAGGGCTTTGGTTCTTTCAACCACTTCGGTGCTTTTATAAATTCAGTATCCCAGTTGTATTCTATTTTTTGAAATTCTTCTGCTACAAATCCTTCTTTCGATAATAATAATTGTAATTCTTCTTTCAGGTAATGTTTATGCGGCACATCATCAATTTCAACATTACCCTGACGAATATTATTCCATTTCGACAAAGCATCTTTTCCGTTTTTTGTTTTGGGAAAAAGGTTGCTGTCTATTTTATATTGCTGTTGAATGATATTGGTCAGCAACCATGATTCCAAAGAAGGAATAGTAATAATTATTCTTCCGCCTTTTTTTACACAGGCAGATAAGGATTGAAAAAATCTTGTCCTGTCTTTTAAAGAAGGAGTGAGGATGGCGTTGATACAAATCCCAAAATCACATTTAGGCCCCCGATAGCTATCGGGGTTTGTTTTTTCACCACTCATGTCGGCTCGTAGATATTCTACATTTTTATATTGCGGGTAAAGCTTTTCAGCAATGGCAAGATTCTTTGCCGAAATATCAACAGCAATTACTTTTTTAAAAGCAGGGGAGAGTAAAGGGATCCATTTACCGATAGCACAACCAATATCGATAACAGTCTTTTTCTTTGATGCATATTTTTTGATGACAGAACGGATCAGTGCTTTCTTATCATTATGCAAAACATCAAAGATTTCTTCTCCGTAAGTAGGTGCTATTTTTTCCCAATAGGATCGTTTCATTAATTCCAGTTATTCAGAAAGGTAGTAAACAAAAAAGAAAAGCCAGTAGTAAACTGGCTTTTGAATATCAAACGATAATTTTTATTTCTTTTTCTTAGGTGTCGCTTTCTTCTTCACCGCCGCTTTCTTTTTAGCCGTCGCCTTTTTTTTCGCCGGTGCCTTCCCGCCTTTTGGTCGGGCAGGCTTCGCTTTCTTCGCAAATGCTCCCGGTATCTCTGCTTCTATAAATCCTTTTACATCTTCCAATGTAAAGGCGGCTGCTTCTTCAGGTGTGTAGCGGGTATCATCTTTCTTCTTGGGTAAACGAATCTTCTTTTTACCAAACTTAATGATAGGTGCCCAGCGGTCATTCTCTACAGAAATATTTTCATCTTCCCAGCGATGGATATAGCGGTTGGCTTCTTTTTTTACTTTCGCATCAATCAGTTCATCCATTTCTGCCTGTGTCAGATTATCAAAATCGTACCGGCTGGGAACATTGATGAACATACCATCCCATTTTATATAAGGGCCAAATCTTCCTTTGCCTTTTGTGATTGGTTTTTCATTATAAGTGCCAACAGGTGCATCTGCAATTTGTTTTTGTTTGATATGCTCAACAGCTGTATCAAAATCAACCGTTTGCAAGATCTGTTCCTCTTGGTAAGTGAAATAAATTCATCACCCCATTTTACATAAGGACCAAAGCGACCCACATTCACCGACACTTCTTTTTCTTCATACAAGCCCATGCTACCCTGTGCACCAAACAGATTCATCGCTTCTTCATACGTGATGGTTTCAATACTTTGGCCGGTAGGTATTTTAGCAAAGCGGGGTTTCTCTTCATCATCCGCAACACCAATTTGTATCATGGCGCCATAACGTCCCATTCTGGCAACAACAGGTTTGCCGCTTTCCGGATCCACACCCAATTCTCTTTCACCTTTTATCCGTTCAGCATTTTCAATCGTATTGTCAACATCTTTTTTAAAAGGCATATAAAAATCATCGATCATTTTATTCCACTTCATTTTTCCTTCGGCTACTTCATCAAACTCTTCTTCAATCTTGGCAGTAAAGCCATAATCCATAATATCGTCAAAATATTGCTTCAGAAAATCAGTAACTACCAATCCAAGATCAGATGGAAATAGTTTTGATTTTTCTGCACCGGTATTTTCCTGTTCCGTTACCTTGCTCACATTATCTTTCTGCAATTTGTAAACCCTGAAATCTCTTCTTGTTCCTTCCTTATCTCTTTTTTCTACATATCCTCTTTTCAATACAGTAGAAATGGTTGGTGCATAAGTAGAAGGACGACCAATGCCCAACTCTTCTAATTTTTTTACCAACGATGCTTCCGTATATCTTGCCGGCGGACGACTAAATCGTTCTGTTGCTTTCATTTCTTTTAATGGCAATTGCTGACCAACTGTTAATGGTGGCAACATTCCTTCGTTCGCATCTTCTTCCAATTCATCTTCATCCTTATCTTCTCTGTACACTTTTAAAAATCCATCAAACTTTAATACTTCACCGGATGCAGTTAGTTCTTCCTTATTAGTAGAGATAGAAATTTTTGCAGTTGTTTTCTCCAGTTCTGCATCAGCCATCTGGCTTGCCATTGTTCTTTTCCAGATCAGTTCATACAATCGAACCCATTCCTGTTCTGGCAATGGATGGATTGCTTGCATAAGTCGGCCGGATGGCTTCGTGGGCTTCCTGTGCACTTTCATTTTTATTCTTATATTTACGGAACTGGTGATATTTTTCACCATACATACTTTTCACCGCATTGGTAATATCACCCAGCGCTGTGTTACTCAGGTTCACACTATCGGTACGCATATAAGTGATGTATCCATTCTCATACAGCTTCTGAGCAATCTGCATCGTACGGGCAACACCATATCCTAATTTTCTGGATGCTTCCTGTTGCAAGGTAGAAGTGGTAAATGGTGGGGCAGGAGTTCGTTTACCCGGTTTTACTTGTATATCGGCCACTTTATAATCAGCACCGATACAACTTTTCAAAAAGGCTTCTGCATCTTCAGCATCACTTTGTTTTTTCCCTTCGGCAGAAAAACGTAACTGATTTATCTGAAACATCTTTGGCTGTAAATAAGCCTTCCACTTTAAAAGTACTTACAGCAGTAAATGCATTGATCTCTCTTTCTCTTTCTGCAATGATCCGTACAGCCACACTTTGCACACGGCCTGCACTCAGGTTATTCCGCATACTCATTTTACGCCAGAGTACCGGGCTTAATTCAAATCCTACAATCCTGTCCAGTATTCTTCTTGCCTGTTGCGCCATCACCAGGTTCATATCCAATAGTCTTGGATTTTCAACTGCTGATTTTATGGCAGGTTTGGTAATTTCATGAAAAACGATGCGTTTGGTCTTTTTAGGATCCAGTCCCAGCACTTCACATAAATGCCAGCCGATGGCTTCACCTTCACGGTCCTCATCCGTTGCCAGCCATACTTCTTCGCTTTTACCCGCCAGCTTTTTCAGCTCTGCAACCACTTTTTCTTTTTCTGGCGGTACAATATAAGTAGGTTCAAAATTTTTCTCCAGATCGATGCCCATACCGGCTTTTTGCAGGTCACGGATATGCCCAAAACAACTCTTCACCTGGAAATCAGACCCAAGTATTTTCTCGATCGTTTTCGCTTTTGCCGGACTCTCAACTATCAGTAAATTCTTTGCCATAAAGGATACAATATTATATATACAACCGCTTTTCAGCCGCCGCAAGTTAGGACAAGAATAATAAAAATTTTATTAATCCCAGCTTTTGTACCCTGATCAGCTTCTGTTGCGTCGCACTCTTGTACGTTCAGTTCATTGGTAAACAAGAGGGAAAAACGGGGTAAATGCAACTTTTTTGATGCCTTAATTTTTTTTTGAAAATATTTTTTTGAACCACAGTAGAATCATAGGAATCATTAGAAATACACACATAGGACGAATTCTATGTGATTAACTATGTCTCTTCCCGATAGCTATCGGGAGTGCCTATGTGGTTCAAGTATTATGGCCTTTAAGTATTCTTTAAGTAAAACTATAGCTTACTCTTAAAGAATACTGCAATCTTCTCCGCCCACCTTTTATATTCTTTACCTGATGGATGTAATCCATCAGCAGCCAGTAGTGTATTATCTAAGCAGCTTCTCTTGTCCAGGGAGTAATATCTAAATAATGGACATTATATTGTTGAGCAATTTGTTTTTTAGACGCATTAAAGGCATCAATTTCTACTGCTATCTGTGCTCTATCTCTTCCAGCCGCAAATGGTGTAACACCCCAATCCGGAATAGAAAGTACCACTACCTTTTCTGGCTTATTACCTGCAAATGCAATTGCTTTTTTCAAAAGAGCTTCAAATTCTGGTCTGAAAATTTTCAACTGTTCTGCCACGGTATTGATTATTGACACCAATGAGTAAGGGATACAAAATCATAAGATTGGCGCAAAGGGGTTGCTGCATTTGAAGTCAATAATGCCGGTTTCCAGTTCATCAGTCGTCCAACCAGTTTTTGCAATGATCCTTGCAGGTAAGAAAGGTTTTGCATTATTTAGCAGTATACTAACCACCTGGTTAGGAAAATTATCCGCAGCAGGAACACTTTGCCCGATAGTGTAGGAGTCGCCTAAGGCGAGATAATGGTATTGTTTTTCTGTTACAGTTGTGTTTGTCATGGTGTTTCTGTTCATTTCTTTACTACAGGAACTGCTGAATGTAAAGAAAAACAATATTGATATAATCTGCTTCATAAATAATTAACAACCATATCTATTATTTTGTTGTCACGATATATTTTACTGTGTCCTAATCCCTTTGTAATTACGAATTCGATATTAGGATAGTTTTCTTTTTTTACACTCATTGCATCACTTAGTGGTGTTACAATATCTTCTTCATCCTGTACCCAAAGTACTTTTGCTTTTATATTTTTCATGGCTCTTTTGATAGAATACCATTCCGCATTTCGTCCTCCTTTATCAATTATGACTTTGTCAAATTCTGTTCTTACCCCTTCATCAATAGCAAGAAAATTGAAAAAAGAAGTTAGGGCAGTTGTATGTTTCAGTTGCCGGAGCTATTAATACCAACCGGTATTCTTTGCCTGATTTAATTTCTTCCAACGCAAGACATACAGCCAAACCGCCGAATGAATGAGCCAACAAAAGAATTTACGGGCCCGTACTGTTTCATGAATTTCCTTTATCATATCCTTGTATAATGGTGCAGTGATCATTTTGCCACCACTGCCACCATGAGCCGGCGCATCAAAAGCCAATACTTCATATCCTTTTTTAACAAAAAGGCTTATGTATTTATCAAAATTGGTGACAGATGATTCCCAGCCATGAAGGATCAATACTTTGTTTTCAGCCGGGTCATTAAATCTCCAGCCACGAACAATATTTCCTTCAAGAGTAAAATGTAGTTTTTCACCCGATTCAAATATTTTGGCCGGCTTTTTATTTTTACGGGATTGCGGTGTACAAAAAAGTTCAAATGCTTTTTCTGCAGCTTTTCTTTTTGAAACAGCCGCCAGCAGATTGAATTTGGTTTTATAATAACTTATTGCGATACGCTGAACTGTCTTCTTTATTGCCATTCCTGTTTCCTTTCTTTAATGTAGTACCGATTGTGTACCATAATCCCGGTTTCATCGGAAATGGCTACATCATCGGCATTATACAGTTAATAATCATAAATTGCTAAGTGCAATTAGTATAATTGCAAATCTATTCAATCATTATTTAAAAGGCTTTTGATAATGGATATAGTTATTATCGGTTCGGGGAATGTAGCATCTGTTCTTGGCAGAAAATTTAAAGATGCTGGTCATAGTATTTTGCAGGTATATAGCCGCAATGCATCCTCCGCATCCAAACTGGCTTATGAATGGGACACCGAATCGACCAATTATAAAAGCATGATCAACAAAAACGCAGCTATTTACCTGATTGCTGTTAATGACGATGCCATTGATGATGTGATTAAAGATCTGTCAATTACCTGGAAAAATAATTGCACATACGGCAGCTTCAGTACCAAAAGAAATTCTGCAACCTGTTAGCAAACATTACGGTATTTTTTATCCGCTGCAAAGCCTTCGGAAAGAAATGGAAACATTGCCGGATGTTCCGATTTTTTTTGATGGAAGCGATGAACGAAACAAAAAATAGTTTAAAAAAACTGGCAGCATCGATTTCACCCAAAAATGTTGTAGAAGCCGGTGATGATGAAAGATTAAAATTACATGTAGCGGCTGTAGTGGTCAATAATTTTGTCAATCATCTATATTTTCTGGCCGAAGATTATTGTAAAAAAGAAGGCCTCGATTTTAAACAATTGACTTCCATTGATCGATGAAACAGCTTCCCGACTTAAAGAAACTTCACCGCAACTGGCCCAAACGGGCCCTGCCATCCGGCATGATAGCGAAACAATTCACAAGCATTTGGATCTTTTGAAGAATCATCCCCAACTAAAAAATCTTTATGTATTGCTGACAGAGAGTATTCAGCAATCGAAATAGGAAGTTTTTCACTTACAGTTTGACAGAATGAGGTATATAAAAACTTATTAAGCTGTTATACATAACTTTTCAAACCACCTCCAATAGTTGATTATTAATTCAACCCATGATTTTTCTGAAAGAATTCGATAACATTGGTGCCAATCGTCTTATAATAGCCCCCGATGGAGCTCAAGTTTTTCTTAGAATTTATATTTTTTACTGACAGGTCACCTCTACGAGGTTATTAAAATTACCAGCACTATATAAGCCATAATTTTTGAAATTTTATTGTATTTGCATGCTCTTTTCCCAAACAAGTAAACTCTTTCCTTGTTTTACCGTTATTTTTGCCTCCTTCCGCCTATGCATGAAGCTATGGTGGTCAATCCCACCTTCGCAAAATGCTTCGGTGGACAAGGAAACGAAAACTGAATAGATGTACACTGTAAAATTTAATTTCGAACAAAAGGGATTGGAGCCGATTGTGTTGGAAAATATTGAAGATGGTCAATCCTTATTAGAAATAGCATTAAACAATGATATAGAACTTCATCATAATTGCGGAGGTGTTTGTGCCTGTAGTACCTGTCATTTATATATCGACAAAGGAGAAGACCTGGTGGAAGAATTGAGCGATAAAGAAGAAGATTTTATTGACAGAGCCGTTAGTCCCAAAGTTAAGTTCCCGTTTGGGTTGTCAATGTCTGCTGAATGAAGGGAGTGGAGAGATTGAAGTAACATTGCCCGATCAAACACAATTTTTAGGAGAATAAATTAATTTGCACAACGGGATGATGTGAAAATTTGAAAATCAGGAAATCCTGATTGCCAGATAATCACATACCAAATCAAAACATTATGGCGCATTTCGAACCCCCGATAAACTGGCCCGATCATGAAGATATTGCACAAAAACTGTACGAACGTTTTGGCGATGAGTTCAACGAAGGAAAGATTTATCGAATCCGGTTTACTGATTTACTGACCTGGATATTGGAAATTCCCGGTTTTGAAGGAACAAAGGAACAAAGTTCTGAAGGTCATCTGGAAATGATACAAAGTGCATGGGTATACGAATGGAGAGATAATCAAAAGTAATGTGAGAATGTGGCTAAATATGAAAATGAAAAATATTCTCAATAGAAATCTATCTTACACATTTCCTAATTTTCTTATTTTCACATTTGTTATGAATGTTCTCAAACTATTTAAAAAAATTACCACTTTCATTTTTGATGTCGATGGTGTTCTGACTGACGGTACCGTTTTGGTATTGGAGAATGGTTTGCAGGCAAGAAGAATGAGTATTAAAGATGGTTTTGCTTTGCAAATGGCTGTAAAGAAAGGGTACAAAGTAATTATTGTTTCTGGCGGTAATTCACCGCAGGTTGCTGATCGGTTAGAGAAATTAGGTATTACCGATGTTCATATGTCTGTTGGGGACAAAAAAAAATTTATTGCCAGACTTATCAAAGAAAATAATCTTTCCAAAGAGCAGGTTTTATTTATGGGCGATGATCTGCCTGACCTTCCGGTTATGTCAATAGTCGGATTGCCTTGTTGTCCGGCTGATGCAATTGTGGAAATTAAAGAAGCCGTTCAATATATTTCACCTGTCAATGGTGGATTCGCCTGTGTAAGAGATGTGATTGAGAAAGTATTACGATTGAATGATCACTGGGAATATAGAGTTGATATTGCTTCAAAGTAAACCAGCCTGTGTAAATTTCTTATCTTTCAACAAATTTTATTCATGCGATTGATTGTGGCCTTTTTCAAGCTGGTGCGACTGCCCAATCTCTTTTTTATGGCACTAACCCAGGTGCTTTTTCAGTTTTGCATTTATCAAACACTGTATAAAGACTCCATTCCGGCGAATGATCTTACCAGTTTCATTTTATTGGTCTTTGCTTCGCTTTTTATTGCGGCTGCCGGTTATATCATCAACGATTATTTTGATATTAATATTGATGAAGTGAATAAGCCTCATAAAATGGTGGTTGATAAAGTCATCAACCGTCGTTGGGCTATTGCCTGGCATTTTATGCTGAGCGGCGCTGGTATTATCCTTACTATTGTGGCTTTGCCTTATTGGAGCAAATGGTATCTGATCCTTGCAAATATTCTTTGTGTTGTATTACTTTGGTTATACTCTACAAATTTTAAAAAAGGATTGCTGGTTGGTAATATTGTTATTTCTCTTTTAACTGCCTGGACAATATTGATCATCTTTTTTTCAAAGTTTGATCTTACTGATGCAATAGGTGCTGCTGGTTCAACTCATTATAAATTTTTCAGATTCGCCATTTTATATGCAGGTTTTGCCTTTATCATTTCTTTGATCAGGGAAGCAATCAAGGATATGGAAGATATGCCGGGTGATGCTAAGTATAATTGTAAAACGATGCCAATTGTTTGGGGAGTAAATGCAACTAAGGTATATGTAGCTGTTTGGCTGATCGTTTTGATTGCTACAGTTGTGATATTGCAGATCTATACCCTGCAATTCAAATGGTGGTTGGCGATCGCTTATTGTGTGCCGGCAATCATTTTTCCGTTGGTTGTTTTGTTATTCAAATTAAAAAGGAGCAGAACATCAGAAGATTTTCACAAGTTGAGTTCACTAACAAAATTCATTATGTTAACCGGAATACTTTCCATGGTCTTTTTTTATTATTACTTATGAACAAAATAATACTCGCTTCACAATCTCCACGACGTAAACAGTTATTGGAATGGGCAGAAATTCCTTTTGAAATTGATGTAAAAGAAACGGACGAACGTTTTCCCCCCAATATTTCTTTCGATGAAGTAGCCATTTATATTGCCCGGAATAAAGCAATCGCAGTTCAGCAAAAAAGAAATACCGACGAAGTTATTTTAGCAGCAGATACCATTGTTGTGTTGGGTGACAATATAATTGGCAAACCTGTTCACAGAGAAGATGCTGTAAGTATATTATTAGCATTGTCAGGTGAAAAACATAAAGTGATCACAGGAGTGGTTATACGGCAGGGAGAAAAAGAAATTGCTTTTGCTGATACGACAGAAGTGGAGTTTCACAATATAACAGTCAAAGAAATAGAGTTCTATGTAGATAAATATAAGCCTTACGATAAAGCCGGAGCATACGCTATCCAGGAATGGATCGGTGTTGTCGGAATTAAATCTATTAATGGCGATTTTTATAATGTAATGGGTTTGCCGGTGAGCAGGGTGGTAAGGGAGTTGAAAAAGTTAAACCCCAACCCTGCCTACCGGCAGGCAGGCTCCTAAAGGGGCTTTTTAAATTCTACAAATCCGGTAGTGCTATTTGTTGTTTCGAGTTTCAATTTTGTGCAATAACTTTAAAACATCAAACCTCCTTTATGACCTCCGAGCGGTTGCTGCAATTCATCTGGCAATTTCAATATTTAATAAGGCAGAATTAACTACCACTACCGGAGAACCGGTTCAGATTCATATTTGCAGGACAGTTAAATACCAACCAGGGCCCTGATTTTTCAGATGCAAAAATCAGGATCGGCAATACTACTCTGGGCGGGAACAGTTGAACTGCATATCAAAACCTCCGATTGGAATAAACATAAGCATCAATCCGATAAGCATTATAGTAACGTCATCCTTCATGTGGTTTGGGAAAATGATAGTCGATCCGGGCATATCAGACATTCCTGTACTTGGAATTAAAGGGACGGGTTTCTAAATTTTTATTACAGCGTTATGAAGATCTAATGAATTCAAATTCATTTATTCCCTGTGAAAACAGCATCAATACCGTAAAAGATATAACCTGGAAAAGCTGGAAGGACAGGTTATTGGCAGAACGATTGATTAGAAAATCTTCTATCGTAGAAACTTATCTGCAACAAAATAATTACCACTGGGAAGAAACCTTCTGGTGGTTACTGGCCAGAAATTTCGGAATTAAAGTAAATGCTGATGCTTTTGAAGCAATAGCAAGATCAATATCTGTCAATGTTCTGGCGAAACATAAAAAGCAGATACATCAGCTGGAAGCCTTATTACTGGGACAGGCAGGTTTGCTGGAAGGGACATTTACATTGATGACTATCCTCAGATGCTACAGAAAGAATTCAAGTTCTTAAAAAATAAATACAATCTTAAACAAATCAATGCTCCTGTTTTCTTTTTACGGATGCGACCGGGAAATTTTCCAACAGTACGTTTGGCACAACTGGCGATGCTGGTACAGGATTCCTCTCATTTATTTTCAAAAATAAAAGAAGCTGAAATCGGTAAAAGAAGTAAAATCATGGCTGGATGTTACCGCCAACGATTACTGGCATTATCATTATAAGTTTGATGAAGCCTCTGCTTTTCGAAAGAAAAAACTGGGTGCTGCTATGATTGATAATATCATCATCAATACGATTTGTCCGGTTTTATTTGCCTATGGTAATTATCATGATGAAAATAAATACAAGGAGAAAGCATTGAAATGGCTGGAAGAAACGGCTCCTGAAAAAAATAATATTACCAAAGGGTTTCAAAAACTGGGCATTGAAAATGCAACTGCTTTTGATTCGCAGGCATTGATTGAGTTGAAGAATGAATATTGCAATTCGAAAAGATGTTTGGATTGTGGGGTTGGGAATGCGATATTGAAGTCTTAGCTCCAACTTCCCCAATCCACATTCACTTCAATATCCGGATGAATACTTAACATCACCGGGCAGGTATTTCCTGTATTTTTCATTATTGTTCTTGTCTTTTCATCAATATCTTTTAACGAATCAGGTATATGAAATGTTAAATTGATACCACCTACACGTCGTGGATCAGCTTTCATTATTTTCAATACTTCAATCTTTATATCGTTCAGATCAAATCCCATTGTTCTTGCTTTAATGCCCATTACCGTAATCATACAGGTGGCAAGGCTGGTCGCCATCAGGTCGGTGGGAGAGAACCGTTCTCCTTTGCCGTTGTTATCTACCGGTGCATCGGTTTCAAAAAAAGAGCCGCTTTGCAGGTGAGTACAGGTTGTTCGGAGGTCGCCATTATAAACTACAGTTGAAGTCATTATCAATATTTTGCCCTAAATTTACGTTTAAGTAGAAATTAAAAAGTAACTTTCCGTGAAGAAACTAAGCATTTGTTTAATCCTTTCTCTTTTATCTTTTGTTCTCCGTGAAGAAACTAAGCTTCAGCACTCAAGGATTCCACCAACAAAAAATCTTCAAAAGAAGAAAAGAAAGAGGCTAAGCGTCAGAAAATAAATACATTGATCAAACAAGCGGAGGAAGGAGTATTGATTTACCATAAGCAAAGCATTTTTGGTATTCAGGGCAGAACAAATGGTTATGGAGGTTTTTATGAATTGGGGATCATGAAAACAAATCGTAAAACCAATATCTACAGATTGGATATAACGGAGATCAAACATCAGAAAGAGGAAAAGCTTTCCAGTGGAGGTAATATATTTGGCAATCCATTTTTTTACGGGAAGATCAATAATTTTTACCAGGCGACGCTTGGTTTTGGTCAGCAACATATTCTGGGTCAGAAAGGAAATAAGAATGGGGTGGCCCTTTCTCTAGTTTATAATGGTGGTCTTGCATTGGGTTTATTGAAACCTTATTATGTGGAAGTAATTGACCCGACCAATAATGAAACAAAAACCATCAAGTATTCACAGGAAGATAGTGCCTTGTTTTTAGGACCCACGATCATCGGAGGCGGAGGATTTGGTAAAGGATGGGGTGAAATGAAAATGAAACCCGGTGCTTTTGTAAAAACAGCTTTACGGTTTGATTATGGACGCTTTAATGAGGTTGTTTCCGGAATTGAGATAGGATTAAGTGCTGAATTCTATGGATCAAAAATTACTATACTTTCCAACCAGAAAGACCGCAATTTATTCTTCCAGGGGTACCTCGCCATCCTGTTTGGACGGCGTAAGTAATGAACGTATTTTTGCCTGATGATTGAACTTCCTGTAGTTGCTGCAGCAGTTGATAATACCAGAGTGAAAAAGCCGGATTGGCTTCGTGTAAAACTTCCTATTGGCGAAAGCTATAAGCATGTCCGTAGCCTTGTTGATACGCACAAACTTCATACGATTTGCGAAAGCGGCAATTGCCCTAATATGGGGGAATGCTGGGGTGCTGGTACCGCTACATTCATGATATTGGGAAACACTTGTACCAGAAGCTGTGGTTTCTGTGCTGTAGCTACCGGTAAGACCACCGGAATTGGATTGGGATGAACCACAGCGGGTAGCAGAAGCCATTCACCTGATGAAAGTAAAGCATGCAGTCATTACTTCTGTTGACAGAGATGAATTAAAAGATGGTGGTTCTATTATCTGGAACAACACCATCAGAGCTGTAAAGACGTTAAATCCTGAAACTACCTTGGAAACCCTGATCCCGGATTTTAAAGGAATTAAAGAAGATATACAACGGGTAATTGATGCGGCACCGGAAGTAGTGAGTCACAATATTGAAACAACAGAACGGCTGACTAAGCAAGTTCGTATTCAGGCGAAATACTGGCGTAGTATGGAAGTGATTCGAACGTTGAAAGAAGGCGGCATGCGAACCAAGAGTGGTATCATGCTCGGTTTGGGAGAAGACAAAGGAAGAAGTGATTCAGACATTAAAAGATCTGCAGGCTAATGGTTGTGATGTGGTAACGATCGGTCAGTACCTGCAACCGACCAAAAAACATTTACCGGTTCATCGTTTTGTTCATCCTGATGAGTTTGCCGAATACAGAGAGATCGGTTACACACTTGGATTGGATTATGTGGAAAGCGGCCCATTGGTTCGTTCATCTTATCATAGCGAAAGACATGTGTTTGCTGGTTTGGGGAGGAAAGAGTGGTTAGCGAGTCGGGAGTCAATAGTCAATAGTCAATAGTCAATGCAACCGGCCTTGCTCCGTGCCCCGTCGCTGAAGCTTTGGCGCAAGCGACAGTAGCAATGCGAAGGCGAGTAGGCAGGTAGTCAATGTTTCCTTTATGCTAAAGGGTTCTTCCATAAAAAAAATCCTGTTCATTGCTACAGTTTTGAATTCTAATTTTTCTTTTTCTCAATTAAAATGGGAAAATGTGGATGCGGAGTTTCAACCATTGCCATCATCTGTACATGTTTACAAAACAACAAGCATGCTGGATGGCAAACCAAATATTGCTTACTATGTAGAAGCTGATCTGAAAGATAAGAAACTTGATTTTACAGTTGATACGACTTATCAGCGAAGATTATCTCCCTCACAATTTTACGAGAAGAATAAAAAACCTTTGCTTGTTGTAAACACTACTTTTTTTTCTTTTGAAACAAATAAGAATTTGAATGTTGTTATCAAGAATAAGAAATTAGTTGGGTATAATATTCACTCTATTTCCGGTAAAGGAAAAGATACATTAACATATAGACATCCATTTGGTAGTGCCATTGGGGTGTCAAAAAAAAGAGAAGCGGATATTGCATGGCTTTATACGGACTCTTCATTAAAGTATGCTTATGATCGTCAAGATCCATTTATTCTAACAAAGGATTCAGGAAGTAGAATTAACCTTGATAATGCAATAGATATTATATATAAAGGCATTCCTCCAGATACCAAAGTTAGACTTGATTTTAGTCCTTGGAAAATGAAAACAGCTGTTGGTGGTGGTCCTGTTCTTTTGCAAAATGGTGAAATAAGAATCACCAATAACGAAGAACTCAAATTTGCCGGCAAAGCAATTGATGATAAACATCCACGCACCGCAATGGGTTATACAAAGGACAATAAATTGATCATTCTTGTTATCGAAGGTAGAAACCCGGGCATTGCTGAGGGAGCATCATTGACACAGGAGGCACAGATATTTAAAGACCTCGGCTGCTGGGAAGCGTTAAACCTTGATGGCGGCGGTAGTAGTTGTATGCTTGTAAATGGAGAAGAAACGATCAAAGTTTCTGATAAAACAGGTCAGCGGCCTGTTCCTGCAGTTTTTATTATAAAGGAGAAAAAGCCCTTTTGATTGCTTTTTTGATATGTATCAAGCCTTTAGTACTTTTTGGCATAGTTTTTTCATATATATTCACATTATCCATTATCTAGGAATAACCAATGAAATCCATTTTAAGGTTCAATTAAAATTATATCCTTGTTATTAAAGAGTCCCTGGCAAGTGCCGGGGATTTCTTTTGTACATAATAGCTATTAAGCACAAAAAAACCTGCAGTTATTTACTGCAGGTTTACTTTATTGTAAGTTCTATTATTAAGATACTGTTGGCGGCTTTTTCTTATCTCTGGAGAAAGACCTTCCTAACGGACCTTTTTTACCTAAGTCAACCAATATCGGTGCTGCCACAAAGATGGATGAATACGTACCGGTGATAACACCAATCAACATCGCAAAAGCAAATCCTTTTGTTACCTGACCACCTACAAGGAATAGGATCAGGATAGTAAGGAATACAGTTAATGATGTCATGATCGTACGACTCAGTGTTTCGTTAATGGCTCTGTTGATGACTTCTGCCCTTGGTGCATTTGGCATTAACCTGCTATCCTCACGGATACGGTCAAATACGATAACGGTATCGTTCATCGAGAAACCTATCACCGTTAGAATGGCCGCAATAAAGTGCTGATCAATTTCTAATGGGAATGGAACTACATGTTCTGGCGAATGAGAATACAGCAAGGGTTACCAATACGTCATGCAGTAAAGCTACTATCGTACCCACAGAATATCTCCAGTCACGGAAACGAATGAAAATGTATAAGAAGATAGCCATGATTGCAAAGAATGTAGCTTTTATTGCTCCGGCTTTCAGGTCATCAGAAATAGTAGGTAATACTTTTTTTGATGCTAACTTTCCAGTATTGTTCTCTCCCGCACTAAATTTTTCATAACTCATTGTTGCCGGGAAGTATGATTTCAAGCCATCATACAATTTCCTTTCCACCATTGAATCTATACCAGCTACGTTTTCTTTTATCTTATAAGCGGTTGTAATATCCAGTGTTGAATTATCTCCGATCGTTTTAATGACCGGATTTTCACCTTCAAAGGTAGCAGTTCAATTCAGTTCTTACTTTTTCTACATCTACTTTCTTAGGAAACTGAACAGTATAGCTACGACCTCCGCTGAATTCCACACCCTGATCAAATCCATTAAAATAAGAAGCAATACCCAGTGCCAATACGATCATCGACACTACATAAGCATACTTACGGTATTCAATGAATTTATATTTAGCATGACGGAATACTCTTTTAGAAACACCAGTGAAATATTCAAGGTGACGTTTCTTGCTGGTAAACCATTCAGTTACCCAACGGCTAACAAGAATACCACAGAATAAAGAAAGTAATAAGACCGATGATCTGTGTGGTTGCAAATCCTTTTACAGGACCTAAACCAAAAGAAAATAATATAAATGCTGTTAATAATGTTGTAACGTGGGCATCCAATACAGGAGGCAATGAACGTTTATAACCTTCATTGATGGCTGGAATATACCCTTTGCCTTTCGATAATTCTTCTTTAATACGTTCATAAATAATTACGTTCGTATCCACCGCCATACCAATCGTCAGTACCAAACCGGCAATACCGGGAGCTGTTAATGTTGCTCCTAATCCTGCCAATACACCAACAGTAAACAGCAGGTTTAATATTAATGCAATATTTGCGATCCATCCGCTGGTGTTATAATAAACCAGCATCAGTAAGAAAATTACAATAAATGAAATTAAGAAGGCCATAGATCCACCACGGATAGCATCCTTACCAAGGGTAGGACCTACCTGCTGTTCCTGAACAATCTTTGCAGGGGCAGGTAATTTACCAGCCTTTAAGAATATTTGCTAAGATCCTGTGCTTCCTGTTGTGTGTAGCCACCAGAAATCGTAGATGTTCCGTTTGGAATCGGATTGATAACTGTAGGAGCTGAATAAACAATATTATCAAGAACGATAGCAATAGGTTTATTATCCGCTTGAGTATTTGGATCGCCGGCGGCCTCTTCTGTCATTCTTTTCCAGATAGCAGCACCAAAACTTTTCATGTCCATCCTGATCTCAACTTTACCATATTGGTCAAAGTCCTGACTGGCATTAGAGATGGCATCACCTTCTAATTTGGCTGTTGGTCTGCCAAAAGTTTTTAATGCATATAAAGGAATTGTTTTTTCTGCTCTTCCTTTAGCATCTTTTTCAGGAATACCATAAGCAAATACGGCATCAGAAGGAAAGTTTGCTTTGAATTCATTCAGATACTGACGAAATATGGCTGAATCTTTTATTTGTACAGCACCAATAGCAGCTGGATAAGATATCTCACCTTTTTCATTTCTTCCCGGTTGGAAAAACTGAATATACTTTTCCAGAGAAATTGTTGAGGATGCAAGCTCATTTGCTTTACCTGTTGTATCTGTATTGTCGCCGGTCACTAGTTCTTCAGCAAGTCCTTTGGTTTTATTTGTATCAGCATTTAGCTATTAACATTCGCTGAACTATCAGGTTATTGACTGAGTCTGTTTTTACAGTGGTATCTTTTGCACCACCATATTTAATATTAAAGGCATCAATAAAACGTTGCCATCCGGAACCATAATTAGCATCCTGCAATGTATAAACTTCCCAGAATTGCAGATTGGCAGTACTCTGTAAATATTTTCTTACCCTTTCTTTATCCTTTATACCCGGTAATTCAACATTGATCGTATCCTTTTGCATTGTTAGGATTGATATTGGGTTGTGCCACACCAAACTGATCAATACGGGTACGTAATACTTTAAATGTACGGTCAAATGCATCATCCGCACTTTTACGGATATAGCTTTCTACTCTGCCATCAGCTAGATTTAATATCAATTTCTCCATTACTTGCAGCAGCAAACAAAGTTGCCAAGGGTCTGTCTTTTTCCAGCTTTCTGTATTCGCTGATAAAAAGTGAGATAAAATCATCGCCACTGTTGGCTTTTCTTTTATCAGCATTTACAATGGCAGCAGAGAAATTGGGATCCTTTGTATTATTTGACAATGATCTTAATAACCCGGTCATTTCTACTTCCAGTGTTACGTTCATACCACCTTGCAGATCAAGACCAAGATTTAATTCTTCTTCTTTTGCTTTCTGATAACTCATTGCACCATTGATACCATAAGTAACAGTTACATCTTTGGTGCTGTCCAAGCAATCTTTTTAAACGATCGTTGTAGACGCCTTATCAAGAAATTCCTGATAAACAACCTGAGAATCTTTATTGCCGGGAAATTTTTCTGTTGCACCTGGGATAATTTGTATTTACATAACTCCTGGCACTGGCCTCCATTTTCTTTTCATGATTTTTTACAAACCATGTAAAGGATAATTGATAAAGAGAATAAATGATCAGATAGGACGGTAAAAAAGCGAACCAAACCTTTCAGTTGCATACGTTGATTGATTTACATGATGTAACCCCTACCATGTTCAATTGGAAGATGGGGAAGGCTATACATAAATTTTTTAAGGACGGCAAAGATAGCAGTTTCGGTTTAATTTGAACCAACAAAAAAGAGACGCTTGAACCTTGATTTCTAAAAACTTAACTGCGTACAAACACTAACTTTGAAGGAAGATGGGCGACCCACTAAAACCTGGTATTTTATTTACTTTTCTCGTGCTTATATTGCTCGCAAGGGGACAATATTCTGTTACACCCAACGTAAAATTGAATAGGTCGGAAAATAGAAATATAAATAAAGATTTTTCAATGAATAATTCTCCTGACACTTTCATTAACAGCTTGTTATATAAGTATTCTGCATTATTTTTCTTCAATAGTTGACAATGCAGAAAATCTTGGAGTTCAGATCATATATACGCAGGTCGATAGGTTAAAAAAAGGAAAGTTCAAGCTTACTGATCACTTTTTCAATCTTAATAATGACAACTATTTTTATCCGGCTTCCACCGTTAAACTTCCTGTGGCCATACTGGCATTGCAAAAGCTGAATGAATTAAAAATTAAGGGTCTTGATAGAAATACGACAATGATTACTGGAAATGCGGGTTTTGGGCAAACGGAGGTCTGCAACGATCCATCCGCTGCCGATGGTCGCCCACCATTGCACATTATATTAAAAAAATATTACTGGTAAGCGATAATGATGCATTTAACAGGCTTTATGAATTTTTGGGACAGGAGTATATCAATAATTCATTGCATAAAATGGGATACTCCGATGTTCAGATCATTCACCGGCTCAGTATCAGTTTGACTGACGAACAGAACCGTCAAACTAACCCGGTTACTTTTATTGATAGCAACGGCAAAGTAATTTATCATAAACATGCTGAAAAAAGCCAATTGATCTATGCTGAACGAAATACTAAACTGGGTAACGGATATATCAAAGGAAATGTTTTGATCAATGAACCTTTTGATTTTTCTCAGAAGAACCGGCTGTCCTTGTCATGACCTTCATATGATTGTCAGAAGTGTAATTTATCCTGAAACGGTAAATAAAGAAAAGCGATTTACACTTACTCAATCAGATTATGAATTTCTCAGAAAATATATGTCAATGCATCCTGATGAATCTATAAATCCGGTTTATAAGTCGCCGGATTATTGGGATACGTATGCTAAATTTTTATTTTACGGAAAAGAAAAAGATAAGGTTATCCTGAGGTAAGAATTTTTAATAAAGTCGGGAATGCTTACGGTTTTTTAACAGATGCTGCTTATATCGTTGATTTTAAAAACAATATTGAGTTTTTCTTAAGTGCAGTTATTTATTGCAACAGCGATGGCATCTTTAATGATGATAAATACGATTATGATAACATCGGTTATCCATTTCATAAAAATCTCGGTAAAGTAATTTATGAATATGAGCTTAACCGAGTTCGTAAAAATGCACCTGATCTGTCAGCTTTTCGCTTTAATTACGGGGAATAAAATTGATTGACTTATCTTCAAATTCTTACTTTTGCGACTGCTCGCCATCATTCCATTTCAAATTATTAAAATCAAAACAACTGATATGCAGTTATCTTCTTTTCTAGACCGTTTTAGTGAACCGGAAACATTAAAAATGGCAAAGCTTGGCCGTGAGTTAAGAGCAAAAGGTGTTGATGTAATTGACTTAAGTCTTGGTGAACCGGATTTTGATACTCCAGAACATATTAAAGAAGCCGCAATAAAAGCCATAAAAGATAATTGGAGTCATTATACACCTGTTGCCGGATTTCCAGATCTAAGAGAAGCTGTGTGTACCAAATTAAAAAGAGATAATGATCTTGATTATAAACCGGAGAATATTGTTGTATCTACAGGTGCAAAACAAAGTCTGGCCAATACAATATTTGCTTTGGTTGACGATGATGATGAAGTGATCATACCAACACCATATTGGGTAACTTACAGTGAGTTGGTAAAAATGGCAAGAGGAAAAGTTGTTGAAATTAAAAGCTCAACTGAACAGGGCTTTAAAATAACACCAGCACAATTAGAAGCTGCCATTACTCCTAAAACAAAAGTTTTTCTTTTTTCATCGCCTTGTAATCCCAGCGGTTCAGTTTATAGCGAAAGAAGAGTTGGAAGGATTGGTTGGAGTGTTTAAAAAGCATCCCGGTATTTTCATTATGGCCGATGAAATTTATGAGTATATCAACTTTGCCGGCAAGCATGAAAGTATTGCTCAGTTCGATGAAATAAAGGACCAGGTAATTATTATCAACGGTTTAAGTAAAGGATTTGCAATGACTGGTTGGAGACTTGGATATATTGCTGCTGATGTTGCAATTGCAAAGGCTTGTGAAAAAGTACAGGGGCAATTAACAAGTGGAACTTGTTCTATAGCACAAAAAGCAGGTGTTGTAGCACTTGACAACTGATTTAAGGCCATCATTTGAAATGACAAAAGAGTTTACCAGAAGAAGAACAAGGGTATTGGAGATTGTGAAAGATATCCCGGGCATCATTTGTTCAGCGCCGGATGGAGCTTTTTATGTTTTTCCTGATGTTAGTTATTACTTTGGCAAAACAGATGGAGAGAATACAATTACTAACGCATCAGATCTTTGTATGTATTTGCTTAAATGTAGCGCATGTCTCGTCTGTAATGGGTGATGCATTTGGAGAACCTAAATGTGTACGTTTTTCATTTGCCAATAGTATGGAGAAGATTGAAGAAGGGTGGAAGCGAATCAAAGTAGCATTGGCTAAATTGAAATAAAAATTAATTACTTTTCTTAACAAGCTCCATGATCATTTCATGGAGCTTTATTATTTGTGGGATAACTAATTCTTCATCATTATTGGTAATAATAAAATCACAACGTTTCATTTTTTCATCCTCATCCATCTGTTTGTTTATTCGTTTCATTACTTCCTCTTCTGATAAATTATCCCGCAGCATCACTCTTTTTAAACGAATATCAAGAGGGGCACTAACACCAATAAAATAATCCAGGTGATTAGCTGCGTCAGTTTCGAAAAGTAAAGCAGCTTCTTTGATCACATATGCTGAAGTCTGTTTATTCATCCAGTCTGCTGCATCTTTAATTGTTATGGGATGTGTAATTGAATTCAACAATGCCAGCTTTTTTGTATCAGCAAATACAATATCGGCAAGGTATTTCCGATCTAAGATCCCGTCTTTATAGGTAGCTTCTCCAAATTGCTCAATCAATGATCTTTTTAATGATTCATTTGAATTCATTAATCGCTTTAGTAGCGTCATCGGCATAATAAACAGGAATGCCTAAGGTTTCAAAAACCTTAGCCACGGTAGTTTTTCCACTACCAATTCCTCCTGTTAAGCCAATTTTAAGCATAGCTTTAATAATGGCACAAAATACAAATTCCAGACCTCAAATAAGAAACAGATGTTTCCTGCGAGATCTGGAATCGATATATAGGTTAAAAAATTATTTCTTTTCTACCAATGGCTTATTTAACGCAACTGTCCAATCCATACTGATAGCACTTTTTTCAATCTTTAAATAACTTCCGGGATTGACTTCAATTTGTAACGTTCCGTCTTCGTTATTTTTATTGATGGTGCCATGGATACCGGCAATCGTAACGATCTTATCGCCTTTGCCAAGGTTTTCAATAAATGATTTCTGATTCTTCGCTCTTTTCGCCTGTGGACGGATAAAGAACATCCAGAATACAAGGATCATCAATCCAAGGAAATACAAGCTGAATAGTGCCACCAGAACCACCGCTTTTACCAGCTTCACCGCCAGGAGGTGTACAAGATGAAAAGAATAATAATAAAGTAATTGCCGTAAGATAACTTATGCGGGATTTCATGTTTGATTTGTTTTATATTATTTACTACTGTTCTGTTTACTTTGTTACGTTAACAGTAAATTCAAGTGTATGCGTCCGGGAAGTAGCAGTATTCGCATCTACTGTTATATTTTTTCTGTTTTCTCCGAGTCTTCCCTTGCTGTCAAATGTTGCTTTTATAACCCCCTCTTCGCCAGGTGCAAAAGGCTGTTGAGGCGTTTCGGGAATGGTGCATCCGCAACCTGCTGTTACACTTGCAATAACTAATGGTTTATTGCCGGTATTTTTAAAGCGAAATGATACTTCTACTTGTGCCCCTTCTTTGACTGTACCCATTGACAGGAAAGTAGAGTCAAGCCATTGTAAACTGGTATAATTGGCAGTGTCACTCATCATTTTGGCTTTTTCAGCCTGTAATGTGCTGTCAGATTTGTTTTCGGATTCAGCTGATTTTTTGTCTGTAGAGGTACAAGCCATAAGGCCCAGTGCTGCAAATAAAATAAATAACGTTTTCTTCATTCGTTTACTTTTTTAGTTCCGATAGCTATCGGGATGCAAATGTAAAGGTTATACCAGTATTAAGAACTACCTAATCCAATATATTCGGTATAATGCCGACTGACATTGTGTTATAGCTGATTCTAAGAAACTACTTTGTAAGTCACGTCGGTATTAGTTGAATGTTTGACAAAATAACCCGAAAGCAGGGTTTGCAAAGTGCATCAGCTTTTTTTATATTCTACTTTTTGCATCTTTCCCTGCTGAATTAATTCTTTATGAATATTATCCAATATGCCATTTACAAACTGACCGCTTTGTTGGGTACTGTAATCTTTGGCAAGGTCAATATATTCATTGATGGTGACTTTAGGTGGAATGGTTTCAAAAAAGAGGAATTCTGCCACACCCATTTTCATCATGATCATATCCAGTTGTGCAATTCTTTCAGAATCCCAGTTTTTTAATTTTGGTTTGATGATCTCCTGCAACATTTCATTTTTTTCTAAAACGGTTTCTAATAACCCTTTTGCGAAGTCTGATTTGTCCTTCGACATCATTTGCTTGAAATTAATGGAGCCGGGTTTTTGCAAATAACCAACCAATAGTTGAATCAGCATTTCGCCATCATCATCCCAATTTGAAAAATGCTCTTCTATATCTGAGACAAAAACATCATTGGCTAAAAGGAGGTCATTCAATACAAACTCTATAATATTATTTTCTTCTTTCTTATCTCTGGCAGCCGTCGAAATATATTTCTTATACTCTTCCGATTCTTTTAGTTTTAAATAGATTTTTTTAATGAGTTCTTTATCGGTACTTAATTCCGGTTTGTCGATGGAGAATTGTTCCTTTAATGCAGGGTCTTCCAGAATTTTCCATAATAATTCATTACCGGCAATTTTTGTATTGGTACGGAGGTCTTCTGCTGTTGGTAAATGTTTGGAGGCTTTTTGATGAGCATCTTTTTCAGCATACCGGATTACTTCTGTTAAAAAGTAAATAAGATAAACCAATAATGAACGGGAATGGTCTAAATTCTTTTGTAAGAGTTTTTGAGCTTCATGGGGTTTGCTATCCGTTTCAATTGTTGATACCATATAAATGGTCTGCATTACCTTAACACGGATATTTCTTCTACTGATCATTGCTTAAGAGCTATTTGGAAAGCGAAGATAAAGGAAATTAGGGGCTCAGGGGAAACAATAATGCCATTCACAAAGGCAATATTTTTGATTGTTGCTAATTTGTTTTTTATTAAACCTGTTTGTCATTTGTTCGTTGAAAGCTGCTGCAAAATTCAAAGTCAGATGGTGGGTAACGATTGAAAAAATCAGCAGCGCAATTCATCTTTTTTTAAAAGCCTGAACCATTTAAATGATATTTTGACACTTTG
This sequence comes from uncultured Chitinophagaceae bacterium, assembly GCA_963705465.1. Lineage (GTDB taxonomy): Bacteria > Bacteroidota > Bacteroidia > Chitinophagales > Chitinophagaceae > JJ008. Next base: position 419,341 of record CAVPJN010000004.1, read on the forward strand.
GCTGAAAAAATTTCTGCCATTTGAAGAGAATGCCGGATATAAATACTCTTTTACCTGCAATTTTTTCCGTTTGAAGCTTATCGGCATACAATTCGCATTAACTTTGACGTCCCAAATTAAGGATGGGCAAAACATTTTAAAAAACTAAAAATCAATACAATTATGGCTAAAAAAGTAAGCGTTACCCCATTACATGACAGGGTAATTGTTAAAGCAGATGCTGCTGAAGAAAAATCATCTGGAGGAATCATTATTCCGGATACTGCAAAAGAAAAACCACAACGTGGAACTGTTATTGCTGCTGGACCTGGTAAAAAAGACGAACCAGTGACTGTAAAAGTCGGAGATACTGTTTTATATGGTAAATATGCTGGAACAGAAATTCAGATTGAAGGACAAGATTATCTGATCATGAGAGAAAGTCAGATATTCTGGCAATTGTGTAAACAAGTCAAATTTATTAGTCAAAATCATAATTATTTAAAATTCATAAAATTAAAATTAATTAAAAATGGCAAAACAAATCTTCTTCGATATTGAAGCAAGAAATAAAATGAAAAAAGGTGTTGATACATTAGCCAACGCTGTAAAAGTAACATTAGGACCAAAAGGTCGTAATGTAGTTATTGAGAAAAAATTTGGTGCACCACAAGTTACTAAAGATGGTGTTACTGTAGCAAAAGAAATTGAATTGGAAGATCCAATTGAAAACATGGGTGCACAAATGGTTAAAGAAGTTGCTTCTAAAACTGCAGATATTGCAGGTGACGGTACAACTACTGCAACTGTTTTAGCTCAATCAATCATTAGTGAAGGATTGAAAATGGTTGCTGCTGGTGCAAATCCAATGGATTTAAAAAGAGGAATTGATAAAGCAGTTAGTTTAGTTGTTGAGAATTTAAGAAGCTCAATCTCAGACTGTTGGAAACGATAGCAAAAAAATTCAGCAGGTTGCAACTATTTCTGCAAACAACGATGAAACAATTGGTAAATTGATTGCTGAAGCATTTGCAAAAGTGGGTAAAGAAGGTGTAATCACTGTTGAAGAAGCAAAAGGTACTGATACAACTGTTGATGTAGTAGAAGGTATGCAGTTTGATCGAGGTTATATTTCTCCATACTTCGTAACCAACAGCGAAAAAATGGAGGCTGAATTGGAGAATCCTTACATCTTAATTTATGATAAGAAGATTTCAGCAATGAAAGACATTCTTCATATTCTGGAGAAAGTGGCACAAAGTGGTCGTCCATTATTAATTATTGCTGAAGATCTGGAAGGAGAAGCATTGGCAACATTGGTAGTAAACAAATTACGTGGTACTATTAAAGTAGCTGCTGTAAAAGCTCCTGGTTTTGGTGATAGAAGAAAAGAAATGTTGACAGATATTGCAATTCTTAACAGCTGGTACTGTTATCAGTGAAGAACTAGGTCATAAATTAGAAGGTGCTGATCTTAACTTCATTAGGTCAGGCTGCTTCTGTAACAATTGATAAAGACAATACAACTATTGTTGGTGGTAAAGGACAAGAAAGATGATATTACTGCCAGTGTAAATCAAATTAAAGCACAAATAGAAAATACAACTTCTGATTACGATAAAGAAAAATTACAGGAGCGTCTAGCTAAATTAGCTGGTGGTGTTGCTGTTCTTTATATTGGTGCTGCTACTGAAGTGGAAATGAAAGAAAAGAAAGATAGAGTTGATGATGCATTACATGCAACAAGAGCTGCTGTTGAAGAAGGAATTGTTCCGGGTGGTGGAGTTGCTTATATCCGTGCCATTGCTAGTCTTGATGCAAAAGTAAAAGGACAGATTGCTGATGAGCAAACAGGTATGGCAATTGTTCGCCGTGCATTAGAAGAGCCACTTCGTATTTTAACTGAAAATGCAGGAATAGATGGTTCTATTGTTGTTCAGAAAGTAAAAGAAGGAAAAGCTGATTTTGGATTTAATGCACGAACAGAAGTATATGAAAATATGTTTAAAGCTGGTGTTATCGATCCAACTAAAGTTAGCCGTGTAGCTTTAGAAAATGCTGCTTCAATTGCAGGTATGTTATTAACTACAGAAGGTGTAGTTGCTGACAAGCCAAAGAAAGAAGAAGCTCCTCATTCTCATGGTGCTCCTGATATGGGTGGAATGGGTTATTAATTTGATTCGTTTAAGCATTATTATAATCCTGTTGCAATTGTTGCAACAGGATTTTTTTATATATCTGATTTGAATTCAGAGGTAGCAGTTTTTTTCTTATTTTTAGGTCGTTATATAAACTTTGAGTTTTGGTGATTAACATGGATTTTCAAAGCTCTTTTAATTAAAAAACGATATATGAGAAAAATTTACAAATTTTCTTTTCTTACTTTTTTTGTTTTTATTCTTTCTAATGCTGTTTTCGGACAAAACAATTTCTTTACCAATGTTGGTAAAGATGTTACTAAACAAACTAATGGTATAAGAGAAATTTTTCCGCAAAAGTTTAATGGTTTTTCAATGGATGTTGAAGGAATGAAAACATTCCTTTGGTCGCTTCCATCTGAAAAAAATATTGCAGCCAACAGGAGCAATGCGCCAATTATGGAAATTCCAATGCCAGATGGTAAAACTGCAAAGTTTAAAGTCTGGGAAAGTAGTATTATGGAAGCAGGGCTTGCTGCCAAATTTCCAGATATGAGAACATTTGCCGGACAAGGTATCGATGATCCTTATGCTACTATCAGATTTGATTATAATCCTTTCACTGGGTTTCATGCGCAGATTTTATCTGCTTCGAAAGGTCGTGTATACATAGATCCTTTTGCCAGAGAAGATAAGGGTTATTATATGAGTTATAAAACCAGTGAATATACCAGAGATGTTCAATTCATATGTGAGACAGTAAATAATGATCTTCTGGTTAATAGCACCAATATAACTAACGCTGTTTGTTTGGGTGCAAACCTCAGAACATACAGACTTGCGCTGGCATGTACCGGAGAATATGCAGTTGCGGTGGCAGGTCCATCTCCAACTGTACCTGCTGTTGCTGCCGCTATGCTGGTTGCAGTAAACAGGGTAACCGGGGTTTATGAAACTGAAGTTTCTTTGAGAATGACTTTAATTGCCAATAATGACCTTTTAATATATTTAAACGGAGGGACTGATCCATATACAAATAATAGTGGTTCAACCATGCTAAACGAAAATCAGGCAAACATTGATGCTGTTATCGGAAGTGCAAACTACGATATTGGACATGTGTTTAGTACTGGTGGAGGAGGAATTGCACAGCTTAATAGTCCTTGTACAGGTTCAAAGGCAAGAGGAGTTACGGGTTTACCCAATCCTGTCGGTGACCCATTTTATATTGATTATGTAGCTCATGAAATGGGGCATCAGTGGGGAGGAAATCACTCAATGGCTGGATGTGGTTCATCGCCTAACAGTACCAAATATGAGGTTGGAAGTGGTAATACAATTCAGGCGTATGCCGGAATTTGTGGTGCTGAGAATATTCAACCAAACAGTGATCCATATTTTCACCCAATCAGTTTTGATGAAATAAGTAATTTTATTACCACCGGAAGTGGTTCTTCTTGTGGTGTTTCTACTCCTACCGGGAATACACTTCCAGTAATTGATGCTTTACCAAATAATGGAGTAACAATTCCAATCAGTACTCCTTTTACATTATCAGGTACTGCCTCTGATATAAATGGCGATCCTTTATCTTATTGCTGGGAACAATGGGATTTGGGAGGCGGCTCATTTTATACATGGAATGCAGGGGCTACAGCGGCAGCTAATAATACAGTTCCGTTATTTAAATCCAGAGTTCCCAAAACAACCGGAGAAAGAACTTTTCCAGACATGGCTGTAATTTTAGCCAACTATCCTGCCAACCCTCCTGCTACGCTTGGTGGTTTAAAAGGTGAAACCTTGTCTCCAGTTGCCAGAAATATGAATTTCAGATTAACTGTAAGAGATAACCGTGCTGGTGGCGGGGGTGTTAGCTCAAGTGGCGGAGGCGGCTGCCAGACTTCTACACCGTTTACAATAAGCGTTGCCGGAACTACACCGTTTGCAGTTACAGCGCCAAATGGCGGGGAATCTTATCCTGGTGGAACTACACAGACCATTACCTGGAATAATGCGGGTACAAATGCTGCACCTTTTAATGTTGCCAATGTCAAAATCTCATTGTCAACAGATGGAGGTTTAACCTACCCAACGGTTCTTTCAGCCAGTACATCAAATGATGGTTCAGAATCTTTAGTAATTCCTATAACGACTACCACAACAGCAAGAATTAAAATAGAAGCAATTGGAAATATTTTCTTTGATATTTCTAATGCAAATTTTATTATTTCTGCAGCTCCAAACGGATTTTCATTTAATAGTCCTGCTGCTGTAGTTGCTAGTTGTCCGGCTCCGAATATCATGACTTCGGGAAATTTAACAGCAACCTATTTTGGATCATTTACCGGAAATATTAATTTAAGTGGTTCTGTGGTTCCTGCGGGCCCTACCGTTTCTTTTAGTAATAACCCTTTAACAACCGGTTCTCCATCAACAACGGTTTCTTTAACCGGTATGTCAACTTTAAGCCCTGGTAATTATGTTGTAACGGTTACAGGTGTTGGGGTTGGCGGTCCAACGGTGACAAGAGATATTACATTTACTATTAATTCAGGAAGCGGTCCTGCTGTAACTACACATCCTGCAACACAAACTGTTTGTGCAGGTGATAATGTAACCTTTACTACGGCCGCGACCGGCGTTACAGGATATCAATGGCAAATAAGTACAAATGGTGGAACAACGTGGAATCCAATAGGAGGCGCTACTTCAGCTTCTTATTCCATTACAGGTGTTACCGTTGGTTTAAGCGGAAACCAATACCGTTGTGTAGTAACAGGGCAGTGTGGAAGTTCTAATACTAATGCTGCGATCTTAACGGTAAACAGTTTGCCTTCCATTTCTGGTAATCCGGCAAACATCGCAGTTTGTTCAGGCAGTTCTGCTTCATTTACTGTAACAGCTGCTGGTTCAGGAATAGGTTATCAATGGGAAATAAGTACAAATGGTGGTGGTGCATGGGCACCTGTAGTTGGAGCAACCGCAGCTACATATACTGTAGCAGCAACAACGATTGGTATGAACAACGATCAATATCGTTGTGTAGTTACCGGAACTTGTGCACCCGCTGCAACATCTACTGCAGCTATACTAACTGTTAACTCTTCCGTAACAGTTACTGGTAATCCATCCAACCAGACAATTTGTGAAGCCACTGGTACCAGCTTTACCGCTGCTGCAAGTGGTAGTGGATTAAACTTTCAGTGGGAAGTAAGTACTAACGGTGGAACAACCTGGACAAACGTAGCCAACAATGCGAATTATGCAGGTGCTACTACGCCTACTTTAACGTTAACAAACGTACCTCCGACATTCAATAACAATCGGTATCGTTGTAATATTACAAGTCCGCCTTGTACTCCTGGAATTACTACCGCTGCAACGCTTACTGTAAATACGTTCCCTGTTATTAATACGCATCCGTCAAATCTGGTTATTTGTGAAGGAGCCAATTCAACTTTCAGTGTAGGTGCTACCACGGCAGTTGGCTCTCTTTCTTATCAATGGCAATTCAGACAGAACGCAACGGCTGCATGGACAACTATTTCCGGAGCTACGGCAAGCTCTTTTAGTCAGACCAGTGTTACTGCAGGTCAAAATGGATATCAATTCCGGGTGATCGTTACGGCTGGTTGCGGATCTTCAAATTCTAATCCTGCAACGATAACTGTGAATACGTATCCAGTTGCAACAATAACTAACTTGCCAACTACTTTGTGTTTATCAGATCCTATTTACACAATGACAGCATCGCAGGCTGGCGGAATCTGGAGTGGTGCAGGAGTTACCGGTAGTAATTTCTCTCCTTCAGCTGCCGGATTAGGAACGAAGACAATCAATTATACTTTGACAAATGCCGGTTGTGTAACGACTAAGACTTCAGTTATTCAGGTAAATGAGTGTTCTGAACGTCATCTCAGACTTTATGACTTTCAGGCGCTTACGGTTTATCCTGTACCCAATAATGGTCGTTTCAGTATTCGCCTAAACACTGACCTGTATAATACGCTTGGCGTTAAAATATTTAATAGCCTCGGTCAGCAAGTACATGCGAAGCAATTTAGCGGTCTTACCTATGGTAGCACAGTTGCTCTTGACATTACAAATGTACCAACTGGTGTTTATCAGTTATTCATGTATAGTACAGATCTTGGAAGTACGGATACAAAAGGTGTAAGTATAGTTGTAACAAAATAATATACGCTGATTTTACTCCATCCCGTCCCACTCTAAGGGGGACGGGATTTTTTTGTTCAGGGCAGATGAGATTTCAGTTTCTTTTTATGGGTTGTCAGGAAATTGAATTTGCGTACCTTTGCCGCCTCAAAAACGAATAAATGATAAGCGTAAAAGATCTGAAATTAGCATACGGCAAAAGAGTTTTATTTGAAGATGTGAATCTGAATTTTACCAAAGGCAATTGCTATGGTGTAATTGGAGCCAATGGAGCAGGAAAAAGTACGCTGCTAAAAATATTAAGCGGAGAAATTGAACCCAACAAAGGTTCAGTAGAAATAACTCCGGGAGAAAGATTAGCAATATTAAAACAAAACCAGTTTCAGTTTGATGAAGAACTTGTTTTGAATACGGTAATGATGGGTCATTCTAAATTATGGGCTATTGCAAAAGAAAGAGAAACCATTTATGCGTTGGCAGATTTTACAGAAGAAGATGGAATGAGAGCTGGTGAACTGGAAGCTGAATTTGGAGAAATAGGTGGCTATACTGCTGAAAGCGATGCAGCAACTTTATTAGGTCAATTAGGTGTTACGGAAGAATATCATGCAATCATTGATGAAAGATATTCCTTCCAATCTGAAAGTGCGGGTATTGTTGGCACAGGCAATTTTTGGTAATCCTGATATCTTATTGCTGGATGAGCCTACCAACGGTTTGGATATTGAAACAATTAGTTGGTTAGAAAATTTCCTTGCTGATTATCAAAATGTTGTTCTGGTGGTAAGCCACGACCGTCACTTTCTGGATGCAGTTTGTACACATGTAACAGATGTTGATCGTCAGAAAATTAAAATATTTACTGGTAACTATACATTCTGGTATGAATCTTCTCAATTGATGGCCCGCCAGATAAGTGATAAGAATAAAAAGACAGAAGACAAACGTCAGGCTTTGATTGATTTCATTGCCCGTTTTAGCGCCAATGCCAGTAAGAGTAAGCAAGCTACTTCCAGAAAGAAAGCATTGGAGAAATTAACGATCGACGAAATAGAACCGAGTTATAGAAAATATCCGGGAATCATTTTTCAGCAGCTAAGAGAAGTAGGTAACCAGATCTTAAATGTTGAGAAACTAAAAAAATCTGTTGATGGAAGAGTTTTGTTTAGTGATGTTACATTCACAGTTAATAAAGGGGACAAGATCGCTTTATTAAGCCGTGACCCTTTGGCAATAACTGCATTCTTTAATATCATAACTGCAAACACAGTTGCAGACAGTGGTTCTTATGAGTGGGGGACAACGGTAACGCATGCCTATCTGCCACAGGAGAACGATGAATTTTTTACCGGCAAAGAAAACCTGATGGACTGGTTACGCCAATATGTACCACCGCATGAAACGGATGTGGATGAACCATTCCTGAGAGGATTTCTTGGTAAAATGCTTATTCAGTGGTGATGATGTAATGAAGAAAACAGATGTATTGAGTGGAGGAGAAAAAGTGCGTTGTATGCTTAGTCGTATGATGTTGCAAAGTCCCAATGTTATTTTATTGGATCAGCCAACGAATCATCTTGATCTGGAAAGTATTCAGGCATTTAATGAACAGTGCACAGATTATAAAGGCATTATTTTATTAACAAGTCATGACCATACATTTATGCAGACGGTGGCCAACCGTGTTATTGAATTAACACCGAATGGTATTATTGACAGGTTAATGACTTTTGATGAATATCTGGAAGATGAAAGAGTAAAAACGACAAAAGCTGAATTGTATAAATAAATTTTGATTGACCAATAAAAAAGCTGTCACAATAGTTGTGACAGCTTTTTTTATATCAGCAATTACTTAAAATGCTTTTTTCTCGGGATTTGAAGCCATATCGATCATGGCAGTTAATTCTGCCATTAATTTATCATCACTACCACTAAATCCAACTGATTTAAAGCGGATCTTTCCGTTTTTATCAATTACAAATTTTGTAGGAATACCATCTACTTTAAATTGCTCAACAGTTTTATTGTCATTATCAAGCAGCACATCAAAATTATATTTCTTCGACGTCATAAAATCCTGTGCATTTTTCTTTTTATCCTCTGCTGTTTCCCATGTATCTACAAAAATGAATTTGACATTCGGATCATCTTTATACTTATTGACCATTTTTTGCATTCCCGGGAAGCTGGCAATACAAGGTCCGCACCAGGTAGCCCAGAAATCAACTATCACCACTTTTCCTTTCAATTCAGCAATATCAACTTTCTTTGCCGTCAAGATTTACTAATGCAAAAGAAGGTGATGTTTCATTCAGCATTGATTTTTGTAATTCCTGCAGCATTTTTAATCTGCTTTCTTCCTGTAAGGCAGTAATGTACTCATCAAATCCTGTTTCACTCTTTTTCTCTTTTGTGTAAAGTGTTTTAAGTATTCCTTTTATTTCACCGGTGGATTTTCCGTCTTTTACAAATTGTTCCAATTCGGGTTTTAACTTTTTAGGCGATACTACTTTTTCAGCCAGTAATGCATACGTATTATTCTGATCAGCATCTTTCCCTTTTTGAATAAGCATTGCAGCTTCTTTTGTATAAGGAAAGCCCTTTTTAAATTCTCCCATTCGATACAATACCATTGCATAGGTATCTGCATACATGGCATAAGTCATTTCATTATTTTTTTTCCATTGTTTTTCACTCAGGTAATCAGGTCGCTTCCAGTATGGGTTTTTCCATTGTTGCTTTGTAAATTCGGTAGCAAATTTTGACATCTCTTCGGCCATCGTAAGGTTGTCACTGGTCTTCTGCATTTCCCAGGCTGTATTATTATATAAAGAAGCTAATTGTGTTTTATCATTCAATTTCATTTGCAAGAATTTTCACTTTCTCCCAATCTTTTTTTGCTACATAAGCATTTAAGATCTGTGTTTGAAAAAAGGAATATTTGATTTATAATTTTCCCATTTGGGATCTGTTTCACATTTTTCTGGCATTTGGGCAAAGCATTACTTCCTTCTTTTCAGGATCTTTTTCAGTATAGAATTTTTGAACGGTTCTCGATTACTGTCCAGTTGCCATCAGGAAATTTTTCTTTCTTAAGGGTGGTAATGAATTTTCCCTGCTCTCGAAGTTTTAGCATATTCCATATAAACGCAGTAAGATTATCATAATCGGTTTCATCTTTTAATCCGGCTTTATATAGCTTCTCAATTTCTTTTTGAATCAATGAAGGGGCTTCATCTTTTTTTACTGTAGTTTAAGAGTCGGAAATAGGAGACCAGATTCGTTTTACGGGAATCTGGAAAAAGTTTAAATTCCTTTTCCATAGCAGCCAATGCTTTTTCATTATTTCTTTCTACACCAACCTGGCTTCCCATAAACTGATAGAATAAAGAAAGATAATATATTACTTGCTTTTCTTGGTTTCTCCGTTTTCATAGAGCTGTATATAATATCCATTATTAAAATTATTGTCAAACTTTCCATCAGCTGTAAAACCTAAGTAAACAAAATTCATTGCTGTATCTGTAGTAAAACTGCCGGTATATATTTTGCCTTTTTTTACCAAGTATAATATCGTCAGCTTTTTGTTGCGGAGTTACCTTTTTGATAAAGTACTGCTTCTACAGGTAATAATGTATTGGCAATATCACCCGATGGCTCATAAGTAAAACTGATCGTTTCTCCGGGTTTAGGCTTTTCGGGAGTGTAAGTAAAATTTTGCTGTGCAAAGCAGCTTACTGTACTCACTGAGAACAGTAAGAAGAGAATTTTCTTGAATGGCATGGTTTAATGTTTCTACTAATGTAAAGAGATTTTCAAACCAAAACTGTTAAAGCAAAAAAAAATAGTTGAGCATTTCTCAAGGATGTTCTATTTTAGTGATTAATCCATATCTTTCTTTCTCAAATATGTCAACCACTTCATCCCTTGCTAAAAAGATCGGTTTCTGGTCAGCTACTGCCATTATTATCGGTAGCATCATCGGTTCCGGAGTATTTATGAAACCAGCCAGTATGGCGGGTCAGTTAGGCTCTCCAATTTGGTTAACAGTTATTTGGGTCATTGCCGGAATGTTTTCTTTATTCGGTGCATTGATCTATGCAGAACTGGGAGCAATGATTCCGGAAACCGGAGGCCTTTATGTGTATTTCAAAAAAATGTTTGGCAACTTTGTCGGCTACATGTATGGCTGGGCTGCTTTTTCAGTGATCAATACAACTGCCATTGCGGCTATTTCATTTGTCTGTGCACAGTATGCCGATTATTTTTTACATTTACCAAGACTGGATGTCCATAACAGAACAATCGATTATCTGGCATATTCCTTTTATTGGTGATCTGTTTCCACTGGAAAATTTAGGTGTAAAATCATTAGCAATTTTTTTAGTGATAATTTTTTCTACACTTAACTATATAAGCACAAAAGCAGGAAGTACTTTTCAGGTGATCTCTACCTTTATAAAAGTAGCAGCACTGGTATTGTTAGTGTTTGGGATTTTTATGTCGGGCAATGGCAACCTGCAGCATTTTGTTGCTGCGGAGAGCCCAAAACAAAACGGCGCTTTATTAGCAGGTATCATGGCTGCACTTTCAGGGGCTTTCTTTGCATACGATGGATGGGCTAACATCACATTTGTTGCTGGCGAAGTAAAACACCCTCAAAAAAATATTCCAAAAAGTTTATTTGTTGGTGTATTGACCTGTATCGTTGTGTATGTATTGGTGAACCAGGCCTATCTCTATGTAATGCCTGTAGAACAAATTGCAGCATCTTCTTTAGTGGCGGCTGATGCCATGACAATTGCATGGGGAAATGCTGGCGGTGCTATCATTGCAGCGCTGATCGTTGTATGTACATTGGGAGCTATCAATGGCAATACATTGGCGGTAGCAAGAGTTACTTATGCCATGGGAAAGGATAAGGTTTTTATACCCTGGGCAGGAAAAGAACATAAACGTTTTCATACACCGGGCAATTCATTGATACTACATTGTGTCTGGATATGTATGTTTATTATAACCGGATCATTTGATATGCTGGCTGACATGATGGTATTTATGACCTGGTTATTTTATGGTCTTGGTGCAATTGGAATTTTTATATTAAGAAGAAAGATGGCGGATGTTGAAAGACCTTATAAAATTTGGAAACATCCATTCGTTACATTTTTATATATTGCTTTTACTGTGTTCTTTTTGGGAGCCACTATTTATAATGACGTTACAAACTATATTGCAGGAACACAGCCGGTAATCAATTCTTTACTTGGATTATTAATAGCTGCTTTGGGTATTCCCTTTTATTTCTATTATAGGTCAAAAAGAAAAGCTGAATTGTCTGCTTGATTTCAAAATACCCGTAGTTGGGTATATGATCACTTTATGTTATGTAATACTTTACATTAAATTAAAAACATGAGGTATACAGCCCTGTTCATACTGTTAGTGGTGACAAATGCTGTAATAGCTCAATCTCCGGGATTATCTGTGCATGTAAATATCAATCCAAAAGATACGAAGAACAACAACTATTTAATCGAAATGAAATTTTGTACTCCGCTTGTAATTTCAGAAAATGGAGATTGGTTTTCACATGATACCTCAGCTATCATTTTCAACAACCTGAAGGCAAACGAGCTGGAATGTGGCAATTATATGTACAATGGGGAAGGCAAAGAAATACTTAACGGAAATAAAGAAATTACCAAATACAACAGCTATGAGTACAGTAACCAGGTTTTTGCATGGGAGAAAATTATCATTGTTCGTATTACCAACACAAGTCCGGATAATAATGAGATGCCGATGTATATTGCAATACCGGTAAAATATAAATCCTTTGTTACACAAATTGAACTAAACGATATAGTATATAAAGCCGGAAAGCTGTTCTTTCTCGAAGAGTACAATACAGCGTATAAAAATGGCCGGTTGACCATAAAACCTGAACTCAAAGAGCACATCAGTATGTCTTTTAATGATGCTGCTGACAAAGAATGGTTACATTAAATTGTATACTTGTTGCTGTCCTAAATTAAGCTTAACAGGTTCCTTTCAGAAAGCACCTCTTTTTTATTTGGTATATTTGTTATCATCATAAAAAAAATGAGAAATATTATTGTTACAGGTGCTTCGGGAAACCTAGGACAAGCCGTGGTGAAAAAAATGCTTGCTGAAGGATTTTATGTATCAGGAACTATTATTCCAAATGATCCAACAACAATAGCTATTGAAGATAAAAATTTTGAAACAACTTCTGTTGACCTGATGAATGAAGCGGCTGCCGGAAACTTTGTAGCAGAAGCAACAGCTAAAATGGAAACTATTTCGGTTGCTGTACTAACTGTTGGAGGATTTGCAATGGGTGCTATTGCTGAAACAACCACAAGTGATATAACTAAACAATACAAACTCAATTTTGAAACAGCCTACAATATTGCCCGGCCTGTATTTATACAAATGATGAAACAGGGTAGTGGTCGTCTTTTTTTAATAGGATCGCAGCCGGGTATGGATATGAAGAACAGCAATGGGAAAGTAGCCTATGGTTTGGCCAAGTCACTTATTTTTCGACTGGCAGAGCTGATGAATGAGGAAGCAAAAGGGACTGATGTGATTACCTGTGTCGTTGTACCTTCCACAATTGATACACCTCAAAACAGAAATTCTATGCCTGATGCTGATTTCAGTAAATGGATTACTCCGGAAAAGATTGCTGAAGATATTTTTCTGAATTGTATAGCTGCCGAAAATGTAAAACTGTTATTAGAATATTGATACTATTCTAATCAATTATTACCAAAACATGCTGAAGCTTTTCAGTAACTTGCAGTCCAACATTGTTTTTTTATGCGTTACATGAAATGGATCGGTCTTGCTGCTTTTCTGCTGCTTGTTATTTCCTGTTTTACTCCCTGGGTTTTTATTGCTTCAAGGAATATTACTGTTAGTGGTATTGACGCTACTGGTACGAACTATGGAAAACCCGGTTATTTTCATTTTCTTATGGCTGCCTTTTTTTTGGTATTTCATTTTACACCAAAGATCTGGGCAAAAAGATTTAATCTATTAATAACAGGTCTTAATACAGCATGGGCCTTCCGGAATTTTTTTGTGATTGCTGCCTGTTATGGAGGTGAATGTCCACAAAGAGAAATTGGTCTTTATTTAGTATTAATCTCATCAATAGTAATGTTGTTTTCGTCTTTTTTTCCCAACTTAAAGACTAACGGCCGCTAATTCAACTATCCTCCAATTAGTTTAGCAATTCCAAAAGCTGCGCCTGCTGCTACTGCCCCTATCAACATTACCCGTATTGCTCCCCACCAAACATTAACACCCGTAATTTTACTTTTGAAAAACCCAAATATAAACAGACAAAGAAGTGTAACGACAACTGAAATTTTTAAACCTTCGATAGGTGTCTCTACAAAAAAATAGGGGCTAAGTGGTACAATGCCGCCAGCTATATAAGAGATGCCGATATTTAACGCGGATTTAGTTGCCCTTTTCGGATCAGGCTTGTCAAGCCCTAATTCGTATTTCATCATAAAGTCAACCCACTGTTTTTTGTCCTGCGAAATTTCTTCAGTCGCTTTTTCCTGCAAAGCAGGGCTGAGTCCGATACCAGCAAAAAATTCTTTCGTTTCCTCCAGCTCCCTTTCTTTTAAATTTTCTACTTCGAAATATTCTCTTTTTTCTTCACTATAATAATGATCCTGTTCTGTTTTTCCGGATAAGTATCCGCCTAAGCCCATCGCAATAGAACCGGCTGCTACTTCTGCAATGCCGGCAATGACAATTATATCTGTGGTATTAACCGCACCACTTAATCCGGCTGCCAATGCAAATGGAACGGTAAGCCCATCACTCATACCGATAACAATATCTCTTAAGGCATCACTGCTTTTCAAATGTTTTTCCTGGTGTGGGTTGCGGTCGTGGTGAAGATGTGTATCCATTTAATGAAGTTAATTAATTGTCCAAATGAAAAAACCGTTACGGGTCATAGTAACGGTTGATTTTGATTATTCCTTTAAAGTTAGTCTAAAATTGAAAGGCTTTCACCAATTATCTCAACACAATCAATTATCTGTTTCTTATTTATTACCAGGGGAGGTGCAAAGCGAATACGATCTCCATGTGTTGGTTTAGCCAACAATCCATTTTCTTTCATCTGCATACAAAGATCCCAGGCCGCTTCTTTATTTGAATGCTGAATAATGATTGCATTTAATAATCCTTTACCTCTGATCAAAGCAATATGTTTTGATTGCAGTGCTGCCAACTCTGATCTTAATAATTCTCCAAGTGTTGCGGCATTATCAGCCATCTTTTCATCTTTCAATATTTGTAAGGCTGTCATTGCCACTTTACAAGCCAACGGATTTCCTCCATAAGTAGAACCATGTTCCCCTGGTTTGATGGTCATCATGATTTCGTTGTCCGCCAGCACTGCACTAACGGGCAACATACCACCACTTAAAGCCTTACCCAGGATCAAGATATCAGGTCTCACATTTTCATGATCGCATGCCAGCATTTTACCTGTTCTGGCGAGCCCCGATTGTATTTCATCTCCCATGAATAATACGTTGGCTTCCTCACAAAGCTGTTTTGCTTTTGCCAGATATCCATCATCAGGAACCAGTACACCTGCTTCTCCCTGAATAGGTTCTACCAGAAATCCAGCTACATTTTTATCTGTCAATGCTTCTGCCAATGCTTTTGTATCATTATAAGGTATAGAAACAAACCCTGGAGTATAAGGCCCGTAATTCTTCTTTGCAGCAGGGTCGCTGCTAAAAGAAATGACGCTTATAGTGCGTCCATGAAAATTCCCATCACAAACAATGATAACCGCCTTATTTTCTTCGATACCTTTTACTTCGTAAGCCCATTTACGACAAAGTTTAATGGCCGTTTCTACAGCTTCAACACCTGTGTTCATCGGAAGCACTTTGTCGTAACCAAAGTATTCAGTAATATATTTTGCATACTCTCCAAGCAAGTCACTTTGAAAAGCCCTGCTTGTTAATGTCAGTTGTTGTGCCTGTTCGATGATAGCGGCTACTAATTTTGGATGGCAATGACCCTGATTAACGGCTGAATAGGCACTCAGGAAATCATAATACTGTTTACCATCCACATCCCATACATGCACACCTTTTCCTCTTTTTAATACTACAGGTAATGGATGGTAATTATGTGCTCCGTATTTTTCTTCCAGCTCATTATAATATTGTGTAGCTGATGTCATATCAATAGTTGTTTGCATAATAAAAATTGTAGTGAGAATTTAAAAGATAGAAAATTAACCGGCTATTCATTAACCGGTAGGCAATACAGCATCATCGATGATTGAGCAGATCGAGATTCTGTCGGAGGAATGATATGTTTGTCTGTAATTTGATGGTTGCAAGGTACAAAAAATATACTAAACCATTCTTACATAATAATGAGCCGGGAAAGAATGTTCAATCATTTTTTCTTTCTCAAAAATACCATAAACTGTACTGCCGCTGCCACTCATGGATGCGTATACTGCTCCAAGTTCATATAACTCTTTTTTTATGGAAGCGATTTCAGGATAAGTATCAAAAACAACTTTCTCAAAATCATTGCTAAGCATCATTCTCCATTCTATAACGGGTAGCTTGATTACTTCCTTTATTGATCTTTCAGGCAAAGAGGGTTTTATAGTAGAAAACGCCTTACTTGTATCCACATGAATACCAGGGTTTACAAGCATTAATTTATAAGCAGACAGGTCAATTGGAAACTCTTCCATTTTTTCGCCCCGTCCCGAAGCATAACATGGTTTATTTAAAATAAAGAAAGGACAATCACTTCCCAATTCCAATGCATATTCCTTTAACTTCTCTATTGGCAGATTTAGCTTGCCGATCTCATTGATCATTTTTAATGTAAAGGCAGCATCTGAACTACCACCGCCAAGACCTGCGCCGGAAGGGATTACTTTATGCAAATGAATTGAGAGAGGAGGAAGAGTGGGAAAGTCTTTGCGTAGCATTTCATAGGCCTTTATACAAAGATTTGTATTTGGGTTTCCTTCAATTAAATTCCCACTGGATGAAAAATTTATCGCAGTGGTTTCATTTTTTTTAGCTTTGATAATTTCAAGAACGTCTGTAACCTGGATGGGATAGAAAAAAGTTTCAATGTCATGATAACCATCACTTCGTTTACGAAGTATATGAAGACCCAGGTTTATCTTACAGTTTGGGAAAAGGATCATGAGTTAAGGCTGGCAATAAACGGAATACAAAAGAATAGTATTATTTTTTCTTATTTCTGCTATTTATTTCATCCCGGATGGCAATGGCACGGATATAATCTTCCTTATCCAGTACTTCATTCAGCAAATTGTTCAGTTCTTCGATTGTCATGGTTTTAAGATCTTCATTCCCGGCAGGGCGTTCGTCTTCAACCAACACTTCTTTTTTTGCTCTTTTCTTTTTACCTTTTGTGTCAGTATCTTCCATCAATATTCCTGCACTTTCCAAAATATTTTCATAGGTATATATTGGGCAGCCAAAACGAACGGCTAAAGCAATGGCATCTGATGTTCTGGAATCAATTTCAACCGTATCATTTTCAGTAGAGCATACCAGTTTCGAATAGAAAATACCTTCCTGCAGATCGCAAATATTGATCTCATGAAGGTCAATTGCAAAAGCATTCATGAAATTTTTCATCAGGTCATGCGTAAGCGGTCTGCTAGGCTGCATTTTTTCCAATGCAACAGCAATAGCCTGCGCTTCAAATCCTCCGATAACAATAGGCAATCTTCTCAGGCCATTTACTTCCCCCAACACAACTGCATAAGAGTGTGTTTGAGTAATACTATGCGACAGCGCCACTATTTCCAATTCAATTTTCTTCATAGAAGCCACGAATTTACACCATAAGTTTCAATGGATTAAACTTTTAGCAGTATAAAATACTTGAAAAAAAACCTAAAAAAAGCTGGTAAATCGGGCCAAAAAGACTAAAAATTTAGATAAATCATTTTTGCTTGTATTGGCTAAGATCGAAATATCCGGCTGTTTCGCCTGGTTCTATTTTATAGGCCATGATCATTGTGTTTTCATTATTAGCTGACCTGGATTTATAGCCCAACACTATTTTAAAACCCATAACAGCCGGTTGAATATTCAAAAAATTATAATCTTTTATATCAATGTAAGAATGCTTATCACTTACCAATGTACTTACTTTAAAAATTTCGCCTTCCATTGTCTGCATTTCACCGCTATATTCTTTGCAGGGAGTCTGCAATATCTGCCCTGTTTTTTTAAGATTGGATAATGCGAACTCGATCCCGGGATTTCTGTTACCCAACTTTTCAATGCTATAGGTTTTCTTTCTAACATCAAGGATATAAAAAACGCTGTCTCTGAAATCTGCTATCATATTATTTTCAAAGACCTCATCTGCTTTGTAACCAGGCATAAACATGGTAAAACGTATCTGGTTCTCTCCGAAAATAATGAACATAGAATCCTTTTCAGAAGGGTCATCTGAGGTCATTCTGTATTTTATGATACCTGTAAATTTTGTCAGTGTATCTGGAAAAGTATCATCTGAAGTATAGTCTGTTGAAATGGCTGTTTTAACTTTTTCCTTATTCTTTTTTGTTTTTTGTGCATGGGCAGTACTGAACATGAAAAGCACAATAAATAGAAACAGGGTCTTCATCATAGAAGGAGGCTTTAATGCTCCTTAAAATTGGCAATAAAAAACCACAAACGCAAATCGTTTGTGGTTAGGATACTTTTTTTAGAAAAAGCTATGCCACTCCTTTCAATTTTTTTATTGCTTCAGTAAATTTCGGAACTACTTCAAACGCATCGCCAACAATACCATAGTCAGCTGCTTTAAAGAATGGGGCTTCAGCATCCTTATTGATAACTACGATCACTTTACTTCTGTTTACACCCGCCAAATGCTGTATAGCACCTGAAATACCAATGGCGATATACAAATTCGGGGCAATGGCAAAACCAGTTTGGCCTACATGTTCATTATGCGGTCGCCAATGTGCATCTGCAACCGGTCGGCTACAAGCAGTAGCGGCGTGCAATACTTTTGCTAGTTCTTCAATCATTCCCCAATTCTCAGGGCCTTTTAAACCACGACCGGCACTTACTACGATCTCTGCTTCTGTCAATGGAATTTCACCACTGGCTTTATTTACACTTGTTACTTTTACTTTTGGTGTATCAACTGTTGCAGCAAAAGCAACCACTTCAGCAGTTCCTTCTCCAGCTTCAATTTTATATGCATTGGGGCTTAATGAAATTATTTTTACCGGAGTAGCAACTGTAATATTGGCAAATGCTTTTCCGGAGAATACATTTTTCTTTACAGTGAAACCGTTACTGGTATCGGGCAGGGCAACAGCACCGGCAACTAATCCTGCTTTCATTCTGGCAGAAAGACGGGGAGCAATCGATTTTCCATCTACATTATTAGAGAATACAATTACGGTAGCACCAGCAGCTTCAGCTACCTGTGCAATCACATTTGTATAAACCTGTGCATCCAGATGGTTTAATGCATCATTGGAGACCTGGTGAATTTTTGTAACACCATATTTTCCTAATGCAGCAAGGTCTTCCGTTACATTTCCTAATACAACACCCTCGGCTGCTACACCTAATTGCGCTGCAATTTTAGCACCATAAGTCATGGCTTCAAGGGAAGCTTTTTTTACCTGGCCTTCGGCAGCATCGATGAATATTAAAACAGACATATAATAATTTTAATGGTTTTTAATTTTTAGATTGCTTTAGCTTCTTCATGTAATAAACGAACCAGCTCATCCACATTGTCAGCATCCACTAATTTTACTCCTGCTTTTGCTGGTGGTAAACCAAAACCGGCGACCGATGTTAATGCATCGGCAACAGTTGGTTCAACAACTTTTAACGGTTTTGTTCTGGCGGCCATAATACCTCTCATATTCGGAATTCTTGCTTCAGCCATACCTTTTTGTGCACTAACCACCAAGGGAAGATCCGCTTCACAAACTTCATCGCCACCTTCAATTTCTCTTGTAATGGTAGCTTTTGTACCAGCTAATTCAAATTTAGTTGCTAAAGAAATAAAGGGTTGATCCAGTAATTCAGCAACCATACCACCGATGGAAGAACCGTTATAATCAATGGTTTCTTTTCCGGTTAGTACAAGATCATACCCCCCTTGTTTTGCTACGTCTGCAATCTGAGAAGCGATATAAAAACTGTCATGGCTATCGGCATTTACACGGATCGCTTCATCACCGCCCAAAGCCAATGCTTTACGGATGATGGGATCAGCATCTGTACCGGCAACAGTTACCAAATGAATAACGGTTGCAGCATCTGCTTCTTTTAATTCGATAGCTCTTACAAGAGCATACCACTCATCGTAAGGATTGATGATCCATTGCACACCATTCACATCGAATTTCGTGTTGTTATCGGTGAAAGCTATTTTTGCCGTTGTGTCCGGTGTTTTACTGATACAAACTAAGATTTTCATTGATTATTTTTTAGATTCGTCAGATAGATAGTTGTTTATGCAACTAAGCAAAGATAAGTGCAGAAAGGTAAATTGGCAAATCAGGTTATACTTTAATTATAAACATGGAACGAATCAAAAAGTTGAAAGAATTTTTGCAGGCAAATCCCAATGACAGCTTTTTACAACATGCTTTGGCACTGGAATATATAAAATTGGGGAATGATGAAGAGGCGAGGATATTATTTGAGGAAATAGTATACAGAGAACCGGGATATATCGGCACTTATTATCACCTGGCGAAATTGCTGGAGCGGATTGAACTGACTGATAAGGCGATTGAAGTGTATGAGAAAGGGATGGAGGAAGCAAAAAAGGCTGGCGATAATCATGCTTTCGGCGAATTGAGAGGGTGCTTATGAGGAGTTGACTTTTTAAAAGCCCCTGTCCCCGCAGGGGGACTTAAATCTAATGTTTCTTCATATTTTTTTATCAGTATTATTATAAGATGAGTTTAGTTTTAAAATTTCAGAATATTATTAGGCAACAAAATCTTTTTCATCAAAAAGACAAACTGCTGCTGGCGGTAAGCGGAGGTGTAGATTCTGTTGTGTTATGTGAACTATGCAAACAAGCCGGATTTGATTTTATAATTGCACATTGTAATTTTCAATTAAGAGGAGAGGAGAGTGAAAGAGATGAACAATTTGTAAGAGAATTAGGAGAAAAATATGGAGTTGAAGTTTTGGTAAAGAAATTTGATACCGAACATTATGCTTCAGAAAATAAATTATCAACGCAGGAAGCTGCTAGAAACTTAAGATATACATGGTTTGAGGAATTAGTCCGTAGTCGGGAGTCAGAAGTCGGGAGTCAGATTTCAAAGTATTTGCTGACAGCTCATCATAGTGATGATAATATTGAGACAGTTCTGATGAATTTTTTCCGTGGCACGGGTCTTCATGGTCTTACGGGTATTCCAGCTATTAACAAATACATCAAAAGGCCCTTGCTTAATTTTTCGAAAGAAGAGTTATTGGCTTTTGCCAAAGAAAATAAGTTGGAGTTTGTAGAAGATTCTTCCAACATATCTTCGAAATACACAAGAAATTTTTTCCGGAATGAACTTATTCCTGCCATCAGTAAAGTATATCCGCAGGTAAATGATAATCTGCAGAACAATATTCAGCGTTTTAAAGAAATTGAAAAACTGTATCAGCTTTCGGTAGGAGAGTTGAAAAAAAAGATATGTAAACAGAAGGGAAATGTTCAAAAGGACTCCATTGGAGAATTACACATCCCGGTTAATAAATTAATGCAGTACAATAACAAAGCATTGATCTATGAAATCATTCATCCCTATAATTTCCAGGAAAAACAGGTAGATGAAGTAATGAAGCTGGCCGAAAGTGATTCAGGAAAGTATATCACTTCGCCGGACAATCAATACCGGATCATTAAACATCGTAAATGGTTCATCATCTGCCCAACCAGGGATATTGAATCAAAAAACATGGTGATTGAAGCAGATGATAAGAATGTTTTATTTGCCCTGGGGAAACTTAGTATTGAAGAGTTCCCAACTACCAACTATAAATTACCAACTACAAATACAATTGCAATACTTGACTCAAAAGAGATCAAATTTCCCTTACTGCTTCGCAAATGGAAAACTGGTGATTATTTTTATCCCCTTGGGATGAAAAAAAAGAAAAAGATTTCCCGTTTTCTGATCGATGCAAAGTTGTCCAAAACTGAAAAAGAAAATATCTGGGTGCTGGAAAGCAAACAGCGAATCTGTTGGGTAGTTGGTCATCGGATTGATGACCGGTTTAAATTAACCGACAGCACAAAAGAAGTTTTGAAAATTAGTTTACATGCTAAATAAGATTGTTCCCGGCCCTTTGGGATGCATTATCTGATCTAAAAAGAAATTAAGGATCCTTGGTTCCATAGCAATCGTAAATACAATTCCAAACGCAGCTCCCCAAAGGTGAGCATCATGGTTGATATTATCACCACCTTTTTTGGACATATAAATGGAGTAATAAATATATAATACGGCATAGATAATTGCAGGTATTGGTGGAAAAGTGAACCACTCCCAGGGAGCAAAAAGAATGAAGGCAAAAACAACGGCCGATACTCCGCCCGAAGCACCCAGGCTCCTGTAGGAATAATCATTGCGGTGTTTTATATAAGTAGGAATACTGGAAACAATAATGGCAGCAATATAGAATATCAGAAAACCCATTTTCCCCAGATAAAGAGTATAGAATCCTTCCATTCCCTGGCCAAAAAAGTACAGGGTCAACATATTAAAGAAAAGATGAGTATAGTCTGCATGCAGAAAACCGGATGTGATAAAACGGTACCACTGATTTTGTTCTTTTATAGCAGGAGGATAAAAGATCAGATCATTCATCACCTTCCCACTATTAAAACCACCTAAGGAAACTAGAACTGTTATGATGATAATGATCAGCGTTGTATCTATTGCCATAGCTATAATTTGAATTTCGAATGTATGTGATTAGAATTATTTGTGATGATATTTTTCATTTTTCAAAATAGTACAGGCTCTATAGACCTGCTCTGAAACGATTAGCCGAACCAACTGATGCGGAAAAACAAGTTGCGATAAACTCCATTTAAAATTGGCTCTTTTCAAAACGATATCGTCCAGACCATATGCACCACCAATTAAAAAGACCAGTTGTTTTGTACTTTCATTCGCTCTTGCCTGTATGAATGCAGCCAATCCTTCCGAACTGATTTGTTTTCCTCTTTCTTCCAATGCGACGAGGTAATCATCTTTACCCAACAATTGCATAATTGCTTCGCCTTCTTTTTTCTTTAATTCAATTTCAGGTAAAGCGCCACTGTTTTTAGGCATTGGAATGATGTTCCATTCTGCTTTAAAATATCTTGAGATGCGGCGGGTGAAATCTTCCACACCTTCTTTTACATAAGGTTCATTATTTTTTCCAACCGACCAGAAGGATATCTTCATGCTGCAAGTTTAGGAAATAAAAACAGAATAAAAGGGATTGATACAAAATTGGTTTTAGCCGGGAACCTGTCTGCCGGTAGGCAGGGTAAAAAGACGGGAAGAAGTATACCTTTTTTTCTTCCCGCCTTTCCGTCTATATTATTTGATTTGCTGAAACAAAGTAATAAGCAAACTAGAATCCTTTCTTCGTTTCCTCTTTTATCTCTACTTCAGTCACCTTGCCATATTTCTCAGCTATCTTTTTTATATCGGCTGCTTTTCCAACCAAAACAAATTGAAGCTTGTCTTTAGGAAAGTATTTTGCAATGATCGCATTTGCCTTTTCCAAATTCAACCCATCCACATTTTTTTCAAAATTGTTGATCATTGACTCATCAAAATTGTACCAAAACATTTGCGTCATCAGACTGGCTAACTGACCCGAAGTTTCGTATCGTGGAGGAAACTGACCTTTTACATAGTTCTTGGCGGATGTTAATGACTGTTCATCAATACCTTTACTGTGCAATTTATTCAATACTTCCAGCGCTTTGTCGATTGCGGGTTCAGTAGTTTTTCCAGCAGTGAATGTTGATATATAAAAACTACCGCCATTTTTTAATGCACTGAAACGGCTACCTGCTCCATAAGTTAGTCCGGAATTTACTCTCAATTCATCATTAAGCATTGAGGTAAATCGACCACCAAATAATGTATTGATAACTTCTATTGCTACGAAGTCAGCATTATTTCTGCTTACTCCCGGAGAACCAATATAAAAAGTAGTTTCTTTTGCATCGTCCTTGTTAACCAGTAAAACATTGTTTGTAGTTGGATTGGCAATCGGTTTAGCAGCCAGATTTGATTGTGCTTTTGCACCTTTTTTCCAACCCGCAAACAAAGTGGTTAACATGGCCTTCATTTCTTTAGTAGAAAAATCACCGGCTATGCTAATGGCTGAACCATCAGGCCGGTAGTTTTCTTTATAGAAGTCTTTAAGATCGGTTGTGGTTAAAGGATTCACCGTTGAAATTTTACCCTGGATAATATTTCCATACACATGGTCACCATAAAGCAGCTTATCGAAATAAGATCCAATTACAGACCGCGGACTTTCTTTTTGTTGTTCAAGGCTCACTAAAAGGCGTTGCTTTTCTTTATCAAATTCTGATTCATCAAAAGTCAGGATCAAGGAGCAATTCTTTAATGATATCAAGCACTTTTTCTTTATCCTTTGAGGCAAATTTTGCAGATAGACCAGCAGATTCTTTTGATGCATAAGTATTGACAGATGCTCCAATAAAATCCAGGTCTTCATCCAGCTTTGCTTTTGGATAATTTTTTGTACCATGATCTAATGCGGTAGCTGTTAAGGAAGCAAGACCCGCTTTGTCACCGTCATAAATAGCACCGGCAGGTAAAATAACGGAAACGTTTATCACCGGAACATCGTGTTGCTCCATTAAATAAATAGTAAGCCCGTTTGGTAACTTAAACTTTTCGTAAGCGGGTAATTTATATCCCTGTGCATTAAGTGATACAGAGAATGCAACGAGTATTATGAATAATGAAATTTGTTTTATCTGTTTCATTGGTATTTTTTTATTTGTTAAAGCCAGTGAGGATTAGTCTTCCACATTTGATTTGGTTACACCAACGGTGCGGTTGCTTTTGGAAAAATACTTCTTTGCAACATTTTGTACATCAGCAACTGTTACTTTATTGAAGTTAGCCGGAGCTTCAAACATTTTTTTATAATCGCCAAAGAACACTTCGTACGTTCCGATATTATTGGATTTGCCATTGATTGTTTCTACCTGACTATAAAAATCCATCAGCTTCTGATTTTTAATTTTCTGCAATTCATTCTCACTGATACCCTCTTTTTTTATTTCTTCAATTTCTTCATAAATGGCTTTTTCAAGATCAGCTTCATTGATATTTTTATTGGTAACGGCGTATAGCTGGAACAAGGTAGGGTCAAAACTTTCTCCATAACTGGCGAATACCTGAGTCGCCAATTGTTTTTCATCTACCAGTGAAGAATATAATCTTGATGATTTTCCACTTGAAAGGACATCGCTAAGAATACTCAAAGCAAAATAGTCCTCATGTTTTGCTTCTGGTGTATGATAGCCTATCATTAAGTAAGGAGTAGCTACATCTTTTTGAACAATAATTCTTCTTTCACCTGTTTGAGCAGGTTCTTTTATATGTACAGCAGGTGGTGCAGGTTGTGCTGGAATTGGCTCAAGATATTTCTCTGCCAGTTTTTTCACTTCATCAAATTTTAAACTACCTGACACTACCACCACACAATTATTAGGTGCATAGTATGTTTTAAAATATCGTTCAAGGTCTTCCTGCTTCCAGTTCTTCATGTCATCTTCATACCCGATTACCGGCCAATGATAGGGATGCTCAAGGAAAGCGGTACCTGATAATGTTTGTGATAATTGTTCCCATGGAGAGTTTTCAAGACCCGTTCTTCTTTCGCTTAATACCACACCTCTTTCACTTTCCACCATCTCCGGGGCGATACTCAAACTTGAAATGCGGTCGCCTTCAAGATCAAATATAACTTCTGCAGCGGAGGAAGGAAACCAGTTGGTATAGACCGTCACATCTTCTCTGGTATAAGCATTGTTAGCTCCGCCATTAAATTCCATTGTCTGGTCAAACATTTTCGGGCCATATTTTTTTGCTCCATTGAACATCATGTGTTCAAAAAAATGGGAGAGACCTGTTATGCCCTGGTATTCATTCCGGCTGCCAACTTTATAGAAAAGGTACATATTGGCGTTTGGAATTGAGAAGTCTTCGACAACCAGAAACTTCATTCCATTTTTAAGTGTGAAAGATTTTACATCATCAACCTTCATTTGTGAGAAACCAATACAACTGAGTAAAAGAAAACCGGGAGAAATAGTTTTTTTCATTTACTTTTTTTTAGAAGTGCTAAAAGTAAGCAAACAAATCTTTACAGCCCACACCACTCATATAAATAAAAAACCGCCGGATTTAAGTTCCGAACGGTATACTTTATTCAGTACTATTTTATTTTATTTCATAATCTTTTTTGAACGACATCAATGTATTACGGTATAAGACATTTGCTGTATCCAATGAGGCTGCTTTTAAGTACTGTTGATACGCTTCAGACAGAAAATGAGCATCTTCCAGTAAAAAACCAAGACGAAACGATTGTTCAGCCTTTGCTTCAAATGCAGCTCCCTGATTTTTCAGCTTATTTTCAACTTGTTGAAATACATCTTTTGTAACATAGTTTAATACTTTAAACTCTTCGTTTTCTTCTCCTTTTACAGCCACCACCCAGAAATAGCTGTTACCGGTTTTCATTTTGTCAGAAAATGAATTGATGTCAATTTTTTTCTTATCCTTAATAATGGTGGAGTAAATGGCTGTACTAATATTATCGTTATTAAATAACTTGAATTCAAATTCATCTGCAGTAGAGTATGACTTCCAGGATAATGGAAATTCTCCTGAGGAGTAATTTACTGTATCTAATCTTGGGTCTACCCAGATATTATTGATAGAACGACTTACGGCCCCTACGGTATTCATATAGGCTTTTCTGTTGCTTCCGGCA
Source organism: uncultured Chitinophagaceae bacterium (assembly GCA_963705465.1). GTDB lineage: Bacteria > Bacteroidota > Bacteroidia > Chitinophagales > Chitinophagaceae > JJ008. The sequence goes on from CAVPJN010000004.1 coordinate 445,769, forward strand.
GAACCGCTTGATTTCGTCATTTGTGCCCACACATATTTTACATAATTAGCACTTACAGAATTCTTACCTGCAATACAGGAGTCGTTAAATTTATTTAATGAATAGGAGCCTGCTTTTGAGAATGTAAACATAGCAGCTTCATTACAAATCAGGGTAACTGCTCCTCCGGCAGCTACTTTAATCACAGCATTCGCATTAACTGCTTTTCCAACCTTTGCTTTGGAAGTAACGTTATTTTCAACTACTGAAACGTTGCCTTTGAAGCTGTATAACATATAACTGTTCTGGGCAAAAAGAAAACTGATTGTGAAACAAGAAAGGATAAGGAAAAGTAACTTTTTCATCTTGAGAATTTTTTGGTTTACTATTAATGGTGATGCGGTTTAAAAACTGTTTTATAATTAAATTTTTTATTCATCCACACTGCCCAGGCTTCGTAAAAATAAATAACATCTACGGCCATCACAATTACAATCAGACTCCACTTTAAATCTACCTTTAGACGATACTTATCATATAAATAGATGCCTAACCATACAAAAAATATTGCCGAAGCAACCTGCGCTATTTTTGCGGCTAAATGGAACCAAATATGGCTTTCCAGGTAATAATGGATGAAAAAAGACATATGAAGCCAACATATTATAATGGCAATCAATATATTCGCCCATAAAGGTACCTTTTTTACATAATTATTCTCCAACGCCATCGAAATTATGTTGGCATGCACATAAACCCCATTCATATCCGGAATGGATTTACCATAAAACCGATCGTTCATAGGCGTAAATTTCTTATCAGTAATATTATTGGGATCATTATTTACGTAACCAAACAATATAATTTTATTAGCAAATATTGAAGAATCTGCCACATCATACCTCATTAAATTATCAAAGTTGATGGTCATATAATGACTGGCACGCCGGGTATAATTTATTAGAACTTTGTGGGCACCCTTTTTTTCAAGCTTATGATAAGCACTTGAGTCAAAAGCTTCCACGACTGCTGCAGAAAATGATTTGAATCTTTTTTTTGCGAAGTCTTCATAAAAAGGTTCAAAGTACCGGAAACTGGATATTGAATCCTGAAAAAAATTTGCATATGCATACTGAGAAGCAGTGCCAATAAAATTGCCTTTTACAAAGGCGGTATCGCCTTCATCACCTTTTAATTCTAATCTAGAAGCAACGATTAAATTTTTATTTTTTTTAAATGTTTCACTTAGAAGCGAATCCTGATAAGCGTCATATGCTTCTTCAAACAAGACGTCCAACGCCATTACTTTAGGTTTGAAACTTGCCACTTTATCTATCATCAGCGACATGCCTTCCCTGTCCAATTCTCCAATATTTACAACAACAATATTTTTTGTTTCGGGAGGCGCTTCATCTCCCTTTCCCAGTTTAGAATAGATCAGATCATTGGAATCGAAATCTTTTAATGCAAGTTTGATTGAGTTGAGGGCACCTAGATTTAGCGGAATGGAGCCAAGAATTAAAATGAAAAGGAAAACCCACAGTGTAGCAAATAAAGTATCCCGTTCATACAGATACTTTGTAAGTTTCTGATGAAATTTCTTTTTCTTTTTAACTTCTCCGGTATGCTGTGGTTTACTCATCGCAGTGGGTGGTTTCTTTATAAACAGTTTCTAGCCTATTGATTTTATATTTGTTGCAACTTTTATTTGCTTTAACATAGTCTGTTGATAGAAGCATCCAAATTCAGTCAATTTGACCATTTGGAGTATCCTTTTCAGTGATATTCCCTTGTAAATCCGTAATTTAGTTAGTCGAATTTATGCGAAATATTTTTCCCATAATCAATCTTATCCTTTTGTTTTGGTTTATTGGAATAAATCAAAGCATGGCTCAGTCGCCCCCAACACCCAGAGATACTACAATCAAAGGCCCTCAGACCTTTGCCATGATCATGGGTATTTCTAAATATAAATATGTAAAACCACTCACTTATGCTGATAAGGATGCAGAAATGTTTGCCAATTTTCTGAAATCTCCGGCAGGTGGAAATCTAAAAGATGATAATATTTATCTGTTATTAAATGAAGAAGTGACTTCTAGCTAATTTTTACGTAAAGGGATTTCAATGGTTGAAAGTAAAAAAGCTGCAGGAAGGCGATCGGTTGTTTATTTACCTGGCAGGTCACGGGGATGCAATAGATGAGGATCAGTTCTTTTATCTGGCTTATGATTGTAATCCGGCAGGAGATAAAAATAATTATCTGGTTACTGGAGCCATACAGATGCTAAACGTTAAAATCAAAATTCAAAAAGAAGCCGCAAAAGGAGTTGAAGTTTATCTGGTTATGGATGCCTGCCGGACAGGTGAATTACCAGGAGGCCTGGAAGGGCAGAGTTTTTTTAATGAAGCCATTTCGCAAAAAAGAGCTGGCGAAATAATGATGCTGGCTTCCCAGGCAGGCCAGGAGTCTTCGAAGATAAATCAATTGGGAATGGCCATGGTCTGTTTACTTATTTCCTGGTAGACGGATTAAATGGAATGGCGGATGAAGAAGGAAATGGAGATAATAAAGTAACCGTAGAGGAAATTCAAAAATATGTGGAAAAAAATGTTCCTTCCATTGCAGAGGAACGATTCAAACGTAAACAAGTGCCATACTTCTGCTGTACAGAAAACAGTAGTAAGATTGTAAGTATTGTTGACCCGGATTATTTAAAAAAATGGCAGGATCTTAAAATTCAACAATCGAAAGGTGGCAATTCTTTTTCTGGAAGAAGGACAGGAAAACAGACTTTTTCACTTGCCGATACATTGCTACTTGAATCGTATAACTTGTTTAATGCCGCTGTAAAAGATAGTCGTCTTACCGGAAAAAATTCTGCTGAGTATTATTATGATATAATGGTTAAGAAATTCCCCGACAATTCCTATACCATAGATGCGCAATCTACTTTAGCCGTTGAGTTTATCAATTTTGCTCAAAGTAAGATCAATCTATACCTTGATTGTAAAGACCCTGTATCTATTCAAAAACTCAGAGCTCAGATAGATGTAGAAGAAAAGACGGATGAAATTAATTCTAGTTTTGACAGGATGGAAAAAGTGGCGCGGCAGGAATTTTATGAAGTTGGTTATATGCTTGAAAGAGCTATTAATTTTATCATGCCAGACGATCCCACATTTGCAAAATCCTTACAAGGCAGAATGTATTTTTTTAAAGCCAGGGGCTATTTTGGTGTTGGCAGGAGAGAAGTGGATATAAAACAAGCCTTTGAGTATGCCTATATTGCCAATACAAACGAAAAGAATGCAGCTTATGTGATGCATACTTTATCATCACTTCATCTTGATAATAACAGAAAAGATAGTGCTATTTATTATGCATACAAGGCTATTGCCACAGCTCCAAAATGGCGTTATCCTTATGTAACGCTGGCTTATGCCTATAAAACTTTAAGTAAACCTGATTCTGCAATCAAATACTATCGAAAAGCAATAGAATTAAACGCCGGTAACGCTGATGCTTATGTGGATATGGGTCATTATTATTATACACTTTCAAGAGGTGATTCTGCTGTGGCATATTATGAAAAGGCATTGCAACTTGAACCTGATAATCCTTATGCCAGCAACAATATAGGGTGGGTGAATTTTTCGAAGAAGAATTATGAAAAAGCTATCAATTACTTTAAAAGAAGCATTAAGGCCAATCCCCAATTCATAAATCCGTATAAGGGACTGGGGAAAACTTTCTTTGAGATCAAACAATTTGACTCAGCAAGAATTTATTACTCGAAAGCTTTTGATAATTATCAGGACAAATCAGTTGTCAATATTTACATCGGTAATTTTTACAGAGATCTTAAAGAATATGATTCTGCAAAGGTTTACTATCGACTCGCTGGTGAAATTGATCCTGAATACGAAGAATCGTTCAACAACCTGGGTAAAGTAAGTTTCGAATTAAAGCAACTGGACTCCGCTATTTACTATTATCGAAGGGCATTAACTGCTAATCCCTATTCAGCCTTTGCCTATATTAATATTGGGATAGTTTATAAACAGCTAAAAGTAGCAGATTCGACCTATTATTATTTTCAACAAGCTGTAAAAATGGAACCTGGAAATCCTTCTATTTTAAATAATCTGGGTGTGATTTACGGGCAGGAAAAAAATTATGATTCGGCTAAGCAATATTTTAAAAGAGCATTAAAAGTAAGGTCGGACTATAAACCTGCAACTAATAATCTTATTAAAATATTCCGGGAATTAAATGAGCTGGATTCTATCGCAAACTTTATAAAAGGATCTTCTTTAATTGATCAGGGAAGTGTTTCCTTTTATAATGACATAGGTACTGTTTTTCTTGATCAGAAAAGATATGACTCGGCCCGAAAATACTATCGGATGGCCATTAATAAGGATCCGGTAAACCCACAAGTGTATAATAATATGGGTTTAGTAATGCAGGGCATGAAACGATATGATTCCGCGAGAATATACATTCAAATAGCCATACAGCTCGATGGTGCAAACCCAATTTATTGGTCAAATCTTGCCGGAGTTTTCAGGCAACTAAAGATATATGATTCTGCAACCTACTATTATAAGAAGCAGATTTTTTCCCGGACAGATATAACAGCACAGGCATATTTCATTGTAGGTAATTTTCTGGACGATATGAAGGTATATGATTCTGCCATTGTCTATTATAAAAAATCTATTGAATTGGATAATACTAATCCGGCATCTTACAGCAATATTGGAGCTGCTTTTATGCAATTGGAGCAATATGATTCTGCAGTTGTTTATTGCAAACAAGCTGTTCAGATTAACCCTGAATATGAAACAGCTTCATTAAACCTTGGGCTTGCTTTTCGTTCCCGGGGTCAATACGATTCAGCCATAGTATATTTATCGAATGCTATAAAAATTGCTCCTGAAAAAGGGAGACATTATTTCCGGGTAGCTTGTTGTTATGCTTTGATCAATAAAACTGATCTGGCCATTCAATATTTAAAACAAGCATATGAAAAAGGGTATAATAACAAGGATGCATTACTAATGGATCCGGACCTGATTGATCTGAAGGAAATAAAAGCCTATCAGGATCTGTTAGATAAATATGTACCTGATTGGAGGAACCGGTAATTTTTCAATTTCTCCGCATTTCAGACAGATTTTTTGTTGTATATTTGCCGTCCATTTGGCTGCGTAGTTCATCCCGATAGCCATCGGGAGAATAGAGCACCCCGATGTAACGGATCGGGGAGAAGTGTGGAGGTTTAAAAGTTTGAAATTCTACGTATTGAAATAAATGGCTGCGTAGCTCATCCCGATAGCCATCGGGAGAATAGAGCACCCCGATTAAGATCGGGGAGGTTTTAAAAGTTTGAAATTCTACGTATTGAAATAAATGGCTGCGTAGCTCATCCCGATAGCCATCGGGAGAATAGAGCACCCCGATTAAGATCGGGGAGGTTTTAAAAGTTTGAAATTCTACGTATTGAAATAAATGGCTGCGTAGCTCATCCCGATAGCCATCGGGAGAATAGAGCACCCCGATTAAGATCGGGGAGGTTTTAAAAGTTTGAAATTCTACGTATTGAAATAAATGGCTGCGTAGCTCATCCCGATAGCCATCGGGAGAATAGAGCACCCCGATTAAGATCGGGGAGGTTTTAAAAGTTTGAAATTCTACGTATTGAAATAAATGGCTGCGTAGCTCAACTGAATAGAGCATCTGACTACGGATCAGAAGGTTTTAGGTTTGAATCCTAACGCGGTCACAAAAAAGCCTCTCAATTTGAGAGGCTTTAATATTTTGTAGTGTGCTTCTTAGTTCCGCTGAAGTTTAGATAACAATCGTAACAATTCCAGATACAACCAAACTATGGTTACCAATAATCCAAATGCACTATACCATTCCATGTATTTCGGTGCTCTCATTTCTACACCTTTCTCAATTGTATCAAAATTCAATAAAAGGTTAAATGCGGCTAACCCTACCACAAGGATAGAGAAACCAATTCCTAACGGAGTAGCTGCATTGGTAAAGGAACCAACAGGAGAACCCATTATAAGAAAAGTGATCCATTGAATCATGTAAAATATAGCAATAGCTGCTGTTGCTACAACAACAACCGTTCTAAGTTTTTTTGTAACTTTTATTATTCTGTACCGGTAGATCAGGAACATTACTAATGTAACTAATAAGGTCAGTGCAACTGCCTGGGTCGGTAATCCGGGATAAGAATAATTATACATGGCAGAAATAGAACCCACAAATAATCCTTCCAGGATTGCATAGCCCGGAGCAAGGTATTGCGCCCATGTTTTTTTAAACATCATTACTATTGCCAACCCCAACCCTCCAAAAACACCGATCAACATTAAAGGCATGGGATCACTGCCTTTATCAAACTGGTTCCATGCAAAAATGGTAGAGGCAACCATCAGTGCCATCAAAACGCCGAACTTATTCAATGTTCCGGCAACGGTCATCTCTTCACCGGTACTGATTCCTTCAAGAATAGTTCCCTGATAAGTCTTTTCCTGTAAAGTTGGGTTACTCGATTTAAATATTGACATAGTGTATTTATTTTAGAAAATAAAGATAATATGTTTATTAAAATGAAATCCCAAGTGAAAATCCCAAATTCCATTTTAATAGTTTCACAGGAATTTGGAATTTGATATTGGAATTTTTATCAGTAGTGCCAGCGAACAAATGCTTCCATGGCTGCATAATGCGTTAGTCCAAGATCGGCATAAAGATTGGCAGTTGCCGCATTTCTTTCTTCCGCTCTTTGCCAGAATTCTCTGGAATCACTACCCTGAAAAGGCACCATATCTTTTTGAGATTGATGAATAAAAATGCCAAAACGTTTTTTCAAAACCTGATCGGGGCTCATGGGAATAGCCATTTCAATTTCTTCTATATTCCATTCCTCCCAGGCTCCTTTATAAAGCCAGAGCCAGCAATCATAGATCCATCTGTCATCAGCATTATCCTGAGCTTTATGTAGAATTCTTTTTAAGGCCTCCAGCACCACATTAAAACAAACGATATGTGTACCATGCGGATCAGCAAAATCACCGGCGCAATAAACTTGTTGAGGCTTTATTTTCCGAAGCAATTCAATAGTGATCTTAATATCCTTTTCACTCATTGGCTTTTTTCTCAATCGTTCCGGTTTCATAAAAAGGAAGATTCATAAAATGAATATTCTCATCGGGAATGCCAACATAACGGCAAGTTGCTTTTGCTTCACCACGACGGATCAACCCTTTTATCGAACGAATAGTTGGGGTATCTACCTGGTTTGATTTTTTTCTTGCCAGAAACTTTCTGGCATTGTCCAATATTTTACTGGACTTATTGGTATTGATACCGGCAATTTCTTCAAAGCCGACAGCAAAATCGAGATAACGGGTAACAAATTCATCCGTTACAGCAATGTTACCACTGGTTTGATAACCTATATGCACCTCATGTCCCTGATCATGTAGACGTTGAAAAGTGCCGCCCATGCTAATGATATCGTCATCCGGGTGAGGGGAGAAGATGATCACTCTTTTTGGATAAGGTGAAGACCGTTCAGGATGTGCAGGAATATCTGCATTTGGTTTTCCTCCCGGCCATCCGGTGATAGAATCCCGGAGCATATAATACACCTGCAGATTGATCTCGTAAGCATCACCTTTTTCAACCAGGAGGTCACTTAATCCATATTCATTATAATCACTGTTGGTTAAACTCAGCACCGGTTTTTTTAATTTCAAAGCCATATTTACTACGGCCTTTTTTATCATCTTTGGTGTCCATTCACAATCACCGGTCAGCCACGGTGATTTATTTCTTGTTAGTTCTGATGCAGCTGCTTCATCTACAACAAACGTTACATCATCATGATTTTGCAGCAAGGGAAGCTGGCACTTGTTCACTGTCATCATCTTCCACCGCTTTTTTAATTACAGGAGCTTTGGCGCTGCCCCATGCCATCAGTATTATTTTTTTTGATTGCAAGAATGGTGTTGATCCCCATTGTGATGGCCAGTCTTGGGACCTGCGAAATATTGGCGAATTCATAAGCATTGGCAATTCTGGTAGAATTATCAAGTGTTATCAATCTTGTTTTTGAATAAATACCAGAACCCGGTTCATTAAAACCAATATGTCCATTGTTACCTATGCCCAGAATTTGAAGATCAATTCCACCGGCATCTTTTATAATCTTTTCATAATGGCGGCATTGTTCTTTGATGTCTTCTTTTTGAATCTCTCCATTTGGTATATGAATATTCTTTGGATTGATATCGATATGATCGAATAGGTTCGTTTGCATAAATCGATTGTAACTCTGTAAAGCTTTCTTATCAATCGGATAATATTCATCGAGGTTAAAAGTGATGACATTCTTAAAGCTTAGATTTTCTTCTTTATGCAAACGGACAAGTTCAGTGTATAAAGTCTTTGGAGTAGATCCTGTCGCAAGACCTAATACACATTTTTCTTTCTTTGATTGTTTTTGCTTGATAAAATCAGCGATTTGCCGGGCCACAAATGCAGAACCATCTTTTGGAGAAGAAAATATCTTTACCGGAATCTTTTCAAAACTATCCGAAAGGTCCATCGTTCCAATCCTTTTTGACATTTGCTTTAGTTGAGCCATAAAGATAAACTATTTGACGGTTTTTGCTGCTATTTGCAGGTTATTGCGGATAATTTAATTTGACTACTCAATAGACTTCAATTTCATCAACAAATAACCAGGCATTTTTACCCGCACCTGGATGTCCTTTGGAATTGTTCCCCAGTTCTTCACTACAATCTTTACAAACTTTACAGGCGTTTTCATAAAATTCATCGTCATTGTTCCTTTTTGATTTCCTGTTTTTGAAGTACAAATTCATCAGTCCGTTTTAGTGAGTACCATGTTTGACCATCTTCAGAACCAAAAACTTCTGCTGCTTGAGGTTGCCAGATCCAACTGGAAGGTCTGCTGAATGTGTTTACTATAACGCTACTTATTTGTTGCGTAAATCCCAGATCAATGATGGCTTCACAATCCGTACCACTAAAACCAAGAAACTCTTTGGTTCTGGCAAAACCTTTTTCATTTATTATACCGTTTACTAAAGTGAATGCACCATCTCCGGGATAATTTTTTGTTGCTTCGGTTGTTAATGTAATTTTTTTACCCGTTGCTTTATTAAATAAAAAATTCTGAAAGAATGAATTCCCTTTTTCATCTTTGCCGAGTTCTATGGTTGCCTCATAATTTGAGCTATTTTCAATTTTAACTGGTTTTATATAATCTACAAAATCGGAAGGTCCAACATCATCATTATTGTTAGTGTAACGGTATTTAATTTTTGCATTCTTTATGTTGCTTTCCAATTTCCAGACTAAACCCATGTTATTTTCAGCAGGTAAGATAGTTGCTTTCAAATCGAAATAAGCTTTACTATAATTGGCACCCATTTTTTGATATCTTTTGAATTGTTCAGGTAATCGTTGTGTAAAGTTTTCCCAGTTTCTGCTTCTTTTCGAACTCCATAAGACTTCACTCAATGCTGCCATGCGGGGAAAGATCATGTATTCCACTTTCTTTTCATTGCCCATATATTCTGTCCAAACATTGGCCTGTGCGCCTAGAATATATTTTCCCTCTTCCTCAGATAATTCTTTTGACACCGGTTCATAAGCATAAACTTTTTCAATCGGGTTGTAGCCACCAATCGTTACACTGTCTTCATTTTCACTTTGGGTGTGGTCAAAATAAACCGGGTTGCCCGGTGTCATGATCACATTATGTTTTTGTTTAGCTGCTTCGATGCCGCCTTTTTCACCTCTCCAACTCATGACCACTGCATTAGGTGCAAGTCCACCTTCCAGTATTTCATCCCAGCCAATTAATGTTTTGCCTTTGCTGTTCAAATATTTTTCGATGCGTTGTACAAACCAACTTTGCAATTCATGTTCATCTTTTAAACCCAGTTCTTTTATTCTTTTTTGACAATGGGGACATTGTTTCCAATGTGTTTTTGGTGCTTCATCACCACCGATATGAAAATATTTTGAAGGGAATAAAGGAATCACTTCATCAATTACATTTTGTAAAAACAAAAAAGTAGAATCTTTTCCTGCACAAAAAATATCATCAAATACACCCCATGTTTCCTGTACCAGTTTAATCTGGCCCTGAGCTTGTCGAAGGGTGCTTTCTTTGGAGATCATGTTCTTAGGAATATCTGTTGGCTTTTCAGGAAAACAACTTAGCCAGGGATAAGCAGCAATGGCAGCACTGCCATGTCCGGGCATTTCGATCTCGGGAATTACTTCAATGAATCTATCTTTAGCATATTGAACCACTTCTTTTATTTCTTCCTGTGTATAAAAACCGTCGTAAGGAATATTATCATTTCCGGTTCCGGGATACCGACCGATGATGGTGCCATTTCTTTTGCTTCCTATCGATGTTAATTCAGGATATTTTTTTATTTCTATTCTCCAACCCTGGTCTTCTGTTAAATGCCAATGAAAGACATTCAATTTGTGAAAAGCCAGATAGTCAATATATTTTTTTACAAATGAAACAGGAAAGAAGTGACGGCACACATCGAGATGCATGCCACGGTATTGGAAACGGGGATAGTCATTGATTTCTAAATGAGGAATTGATAGTGTTTGATTTTTGGTTTTTGATTTTTGATTTTGGGTTGGCAGCAATTGGATCAAGGTCTGAATCCCATAAAATACGCCATTAGAATCACCGGCTATTTGTATGCCTGATTTATTGATTTTAATGTTATAAGCTCCGTTATAATCAATAGTTGCAATTAGCCAAATCGAATTATTGTTTTTTAGCTCTGTTGATAATTTGCAATTAATTCCAAAATATGTTTTTAAATAGTTTTGAAGATATTGTGCAGAAAAAGCATTTCTTCCTTTATATACAATTTCTGTGTTTTGATTGATTTCAAATTGTCCATCGTTTAATTTTACGGATTGGGGTTGTGGTATAATGTTTAATTCCTGCGCATTTGAAGAAATTAAAATGAACAGTCCGAGACTTAAAAATAGTTGTTTCATAAATTACTATCTCATTATTGGTAAACTAATAGATGACGGATTTTTTCCATCATGATAAATCCGGATCGTTGCTTTTTTATAATCGTCAGGATTTGCCTCATAGATGTTCAAAAACTGCTGCGGGTTGCGGTCAGCCAGTGGAAACCAGCTGCTTTGTATCTGTATCATCAACCGATGCCCTTTTTTAAAAGTATGCGCCACATCCGGCAATGCAAATTCTACTGTTTCTATTTTATTCGGTTTGAAAGGTTCAGGTAATGAAAAACTGTTTCTGAATTTTCCTCTCATGATCTCTCCACGAACCAACATCTGGTAGCCACCCATTAAATAGGCCCCCCTGCCCCCCGCCGGGGGGGTCTGAGAAACTTCAGTATATTGAAAGTCATCCGGAAACACATCAATTACTTTTACTACAAAATCTGCATCTGTTCCTGAAATACTTACTTTTAAGTTGGCAATTACAGGACCTGCCAATGTCAGATCTTCTTCCAAAGGATAAGTTTCAAAAGTCAACACATCAGGTCTTCGGGAAGCAAATCGCTGATCATCGGTCATGTATTCTCTTGTTCTTCTGAAATGTACGTCTTCTGTATAAGGAACAGGATTTGCCGGATCACTGATATATTCTGAAAAACTCCCAGCTTTTACATAAGTTGGAAGATTCCAGGAAAGAGCTCCATCGGGTGCAAGATAAATTGGTCTTGGTTGTGTGGCGGCGGGTGGCCATTGATCTAACTTTTTCCATTTATTTTCTCCGGTAAAAAAGATTGTTGCTTCTGATAATTTTGGATCATCACCTTTTCCTTTCAGATAATAATTGAAGAAAGGCATCTCGATATTATTCTGATACCAGTAGGATGTATTGCTTTCAAATCTTATATTACCTAATTGTGTGCCATCACTGCTTGCCCATTGGCCATGATACCAGGGGCCCATTACCAGTTTGTTATTTGTATTTGGATTTTGCTTTTCAATGGCCTTGTATAAATTCCAGGCACCAAAGCAATCTTCTGCATCAAACAAACCACCAACGACTAACATGGCAGGTTTTACATTGTACATTGCCGTACGGGCATCTCTTGCTTTCCACCAGTCATCATAATTAGGATGCGCATACATCTCTTTCCAGAACTTAATACTGTCACCAAGGATATTCACCTAATTTTTTTAACCCACCTGCTTCCAGATAAAATTTATAATTGTCTTTTATTTTAAAATCATATCCCGGTGAACCAACAGTTGTTGGTTTGGGTCTAGGTTTCCCGAAGGAAGAATAAAAACGAAAATCCATCCATTGGAAAGAAAGCGCCATTGTGATGAAAATCATCGCCCATGAACCAATCGGTAACCGGTGCCTGCGGACTAACGGCTTTTAATGCAGGATGACCGGATGCAGCGGCCATCGTAGAATAAAATCCCGGATAAGAAATGCCAAATACACCAACATTGCCATTGTTATCGGGTAAATTTTTTATCATCCAGTCAATTGCATCATAGGTATCACTTGCTTCATCTGTTTCAGTTCCTGATTTATTTTTATTGAAGGGACGTACATCTGCAAACTCTCCTTCACTCATCCATCTTCCTCTTACATCTTGTGTAACGATGATATAATTTTCCCTTGCATAATATTTCCAATACCGTTGCCAGAGTCTGGCAATTAAAAGCAGTTCCATAGGGCGCACAGGAATAAGGCGTCCTCGTCATCAGTATCGGATGTTTTTCACTTTTATCTTTGGGCATATAAATGGAGGTGAAAAGTTTGACTCCGTCCCGCATGGGAATATATTGTTCCAGCTTGGTGTAATTATCTTTTATCCAGGCAGAATCCTGTTCGTATTGTGCAGAAAGAAGATTTACAAAGAGTAACAAAAGGATTGATGTAAATATTTTTCGCATATTTGTTATTTTGATGCTTTAAATTTAGGGTATCTCTATAAACTCACCTATTTATTTTATGCAAACTAATACGGAGATCATCACAAAATTTTATTCCGCTTTTCAAAAACTGGATTATACAACCATGAATAGTTGTTACAGCGATGAAATTGTATTTAATGATCCGGCTTTTGGATTATTAAGAGGTGATGAAGTGAAAGTATATGTGGGAGATGCTTTGTAAAAATGCAAAAGATTTTTCACTGACTTTTTCCAATATTGAATTGCTGGACGAAGAATATGCGACCTGTAACTGGGTGGCGACTTATACTTTTTCAAAAACAGGTAGGAAGGTTGTCAATTATATTAAAGCTTATATGTAATTGAAAGATGGAAAGATCGTTGAACATAGTGATGCCTTCAAAATAAGCAAATGGGCGGCACAGGCGTTGGGGTTGAAAGGAGAGTTGTTAGGTTGGTCGGGATATATGAAGAAGAAAATGCAGCAAAATGCAAGAAAGAATCTGATAAAATTTATTGAGGAAAAAATATCACATTCAATAGACACTAAGGACACTAAGAACTGCAAAGATTATTTAGAAATTCTCTTGTGTTCTTTGTGTCTTTTGTGGGATTCATAATTAGTCTTCCAGCACTCCAAACTTCCCCGCATTCACATCTCTTATCGCCTGCTGCACTTCTTCCATTGTATTCATTAAGAAAGGGCCGTATTGAGCAATCGGCTCATTAATCGGTTCACCGGATAAAACAAGCAATATTGCATCTTCACTTGCTTCAATTGAAATTAGTTTCACCATCATTTTTAAATAAAACAAAATGATCAGCTGCTGGCAAGTTCTCCTTATTAATAGTTGCAGTACCTTCTACCACTAAAATGCCGGTATTATAATTTGAAGGAAAACTAAAATCAATTTTTGCACTCTTTCTTCAGCCTGGCATTATACACCTGCATTGGAGTAAAAGTTGATGCAGGACCTTTTGTTCCATCTAATTCACCGGCAATTACTTCTATTGTTCCTTTATCATCAGACAATTGATATTTTCCCATTTTACCATTTGTTATTTCCTGGTATTTGGGTGTGGTCATTTTATATTTTGCAGGAAGGTTGACCCATAGCTGTACCATCTGAAACATACCACCAGCTTTGCTGAATGATTCTTCATGATACTCTTTATGTAATAAACCTGATGCTGCAGTCATCCATTGTACATCACCTTCACCAATTATACCACTGTTACCTGCAGCTGTCATGATGAGCAATACGACCATGATAGGCAATGGTTACTGTTTCAAATCCACGATGCGGATGAACACCAACACCTCTTGGCTTGATCGGTTGGTGGAAATTCTACTTTTGAATTATAATCCATTAAAAAGAAAGGACTCATTCTTTTCTTATCAATTCTTCCACCAGGAAAAAATCCATGCACCCTGAAACCATCACCGACCATATGTGGAGCAGGTGGAGCAATGATTGCTTCAATTGTTTTTATATTTTTCATAATCTATTTATTTTTAATTATTACAATAAGAAATTTTACATTCTCCCTTTAGGGAATTGAAATTTTAATCTTAAGAATTTCTACAGGGGTTTCAACCAGCTTTTCAGCTAACCAGAAGAATTCAGTAATAAAATTGTGTACTGCATTCTGAAAACTTTCATCAGTCAATTCACCTTGTTCATTAAATTTTTTATCAACAGCAGGAGTAATGAGCATATAGGGTGAAGCAATACCAAACAAAGCCGGAACCAATTGTAATAATTGTTGTGATGCTCTTATGCCTCCCATTGCTCCCGGAGAAGCAGTTACAATTCCAAAAGGTTTATGATGACGTTTTGGAAAATGATCCAAGTAGGTTCTTTAAAGCAGGAGAGTAGCCACCATTATATTCCGGTGTTAATAAAATATATGCATCTGCATCAAATATCCTTTTGCCAATGGTTTAAATTCATCCGGAGCTTTTATCCACCGACACCCAGACAGATTGAACGGGAGGTACAACCCAGTCTTTCATATCAATTATGTCAACTTCATGTTCTGTTGTTTCATTTATTATATTCTTTAGATGAATGGCAACTCTTCTTGTTACACTGTTTATCCTTGGACTTCCTGAGATGATTTCTATTTTCATTTTTTTAATTTATTGTACAAATGTACATAATCAATGTTTAAACATCAAATATATTGTTCTTAGCTGATTTGTTAATGTTTTTTAAGGGCATATTGAAGTTATGAAACAATGTTAATTTCGGAATTCACAGTTAAAATTATAAACAATGTTCAACAGAAGAAAGTTCATTCAGACTTCAGCATTCAGTTCACTGGCATTAACATTTAGCAAAATTGCAGCTTGTATCCCAAAACGCATTCCGGTAACCGGAAAACCTGTGGTGATTTCCACCTGGGATGCAGGATTAAGAGCCAATAAAGCGGCATGGGATGTTTTAAAAAATGGAGGAAGAGCTTTGGATGCTGTTGAGAAAGGGGTGATGGTGACTGAAGCAGAACAAAACTGTTGTGTTGGTTTGGGCGCCAATCCTGACAGGGATGGTTTTGTAACATTGGATGCCTGCATCATGGATGAATTCTCTAATTGTGGCAGTGTTGCTTTTTTAGAAAGAATAAAACATCCAATTTCTGTGGCAAGAAGAGTGATGGAAAAAACACCGCATGTAATGCTGGTGGGAAGCGGTGCACAACAATTTGCAGTTGCTGAAGGATTTCCTTTAGAAGAACAAAAACTTTCACCTGATGCACA
Organism: uncultured Chitinophagaceae bacterium; assembly: GCA_963705465.1. Taxonomy (GTDB): domain Bacteria; phylum Bacteroidota; class Bacteroidia; order Chitinophagales; family Chitinophagaceae; genus JJ008. Next base: position 461,509 of record CAVPJN010000004.1, read on the forward strand.
GAAAAATTATGATAACTGGTTGAAGAAATCTGAATACAAACCACCGGCAATTAATATTGAAAGCCAGCCTGCCGGAGAGGAGGTAAACAAGGACATGGACCTTTTGCTCCATATAAATTAGAGAATGGCGAATGGAATCATGATACGATCGGTATGGTGGCAATGGATGTCAAATGGAAATTTAAGTGGCAGTTGTACTACCAGTGGTGCCGGATTTAAAATGCGGGGACGGTTGGGAGATTCGCCAATTATTGGTGCCGGTTTGTTTGTTGATAATGAAGTGGGAGCTTGTACAGCTACAGGTCAGGGTGAAGATGTGATCCGTGTGGCGGGTTCGCATACCGTGGTTGAATTGATGCGGCAGGGATTATCACCGGAAGATGCATGCAAAAATGCAGTGGAAAGAATTATGCGGATAAAAGGAGAGAAGGCAAAAGATATACAGGTTGCTTTTTTAGCGGTGAATAAAAATGGAGAAGTGGGTGCATATGCGATTCATAAAGGGTTTAGTTATGCGATTAGGACAAAGGAAAAGGAGGAGTTAGTGAATGCTAAGTTCATGATTGGCTGAAGCCCGAAGGGCTGATATTATTATAGTATATTTTTAGTTCGGAAGGCATTTTTTAAAATTAAAATTAGATTTTATGCCCGGTACATTTTCTCAAATTTATATTCAGATTGTTTTTGCTGTAAAAGGCCGTGAGAACCTGATTAGCAAAAATTGGGCTACCGATTTACATAAATATATTGCCGGAATTATTAAAGGTAAAAATCAAAAACCGATAATAGTAAATGGGATGCCAGATCATATACATGTCTTTGTTGGTTTACGTCCAGCAATGCCAATCGCTGACCTGGTAAGAGATATTAAAAACAATTCATCAAATTATATAAATGACCGTAAACTAGTGAAAGGAAAATTTTCATGGCAGGAAGGATATGGTGCATTCTCTTATTCGTATGCTGATATTGGAAAAGTGTATGAGTATATTCTTGATCAGGAAAAACATCATCAAAAGATGAGTTTTAAAGAAGAGTATCTTATATTTTTAAAGCGTTTTGAAATTGAATATGATGAGAAATATTTGTTTGAATGGTATTTATAGTGTGTTTTTTCTGTCACCCCTTCGGGGTTAAGTTCTTTGTTGTGTCGATTGCTATAATCCTATTACCCCTTCGGGGTTGGATTTATTGATTGCGTTGGTTTCTATAATTCTATTACCCCCTCGAAGTTGAGTTCTTTGGGTGTATTACTTTTTTAAAACGATTTGAGATTGAATATGATGAAAAGTATTTGTTTGAATGGTATTTATAATGTGTTTTTTCTGTCACCCCTTCGGGGTTAAGTTCTTTGTTGTGTCGATTGCTATAATCCTATTACCCCTTCGGGGTTGGATTTTTGATTGCGTTGGTTTCTATAATTCTATTACCCCCTCGAAGTTGAGTTCTTTGGGTGTATTACTTTTTTAAAACGATTTGAGATTGAATATGATGAAAAGTATTTGTTTGAATGGTATTTATAGTGTGTTTTTTCTGTCACCCCTTCGGGGTTAAGTTCTTTGTTGTGTCGATTGCTATAATCCTATTACCCCTTCGGGGTTGGATTCATTGATTGCGTTGGTTTCTATAATTCTATTACCCCCTCGAAGTTGAGTTCTTTGGGTGTATTACTTTTTTAAAACGATTTGAGATTGAATATGATGAAAAGTATTTGTTTGAATGATATTTATAGTGTGTTTTTTCTGTCACCCCTTCGGGGTTAAGTTCTTTGTTGTGTCGATTGCTATAATCCTATTACCCCTTCGGGGTTGGATTCTATTGATTGCATTGGTTTCTATAATTCTATTACCCCCTCGAAGTTGAGTTCTTTGGGTGTATTACTTTTTTAAAACGATTTGAGATTGAATATGATGAAAAATATTTGTTTGAATGGTATTTATAACCTACTGTTTTCTGTCACCCCTTCGGGGTTGGGTTGTTTAATTGTATTTATTTTTATAATCATATTACCCCTTCGGGGTTGATGAGAAATAAAGTAAAATGGGATGGAATTGTTAAAATAAGACTCAGTTTATATTGCCAGGAATAAAAAGGCGGGGAACTGCCGAATACTCATTCAAAATTTAGTCAAGCCCGAAAGGCTGAAATTAGTATAACATGGATGAAAAGATAAAATATAAACGAATTTTTAATTCTGTGAGAGAAATGAAAAGAAAGAATTGCCAATGATCTTTCTACTAATTTTAAAAGCCCGAAGGGCTGATATTATTATAGTAACCATTAAAAATGCTAACAAAACCCCGAAGGGGTGGCAGAATAATCCAAATTATTTGTAGAAAATATGGAAAATAGAAAATACATCATCGAAATAGCAACATCTGATTTTACAACAACAAAATCAGCTGTAGAAGGTGGAGCAGATAGAATTGAATTATGTGCCAATCTTGCTGAAGGAGGAACAACTCCATCCTACGGAACAATCAAACAATGCAGGGAAGCATTTGAGTGTTTCATTATATCCAATTATACGACCAAGAGGTGGCGATTTTTTATATACAAAAGATGAATTTGAAATAATGCTGCAGGATGTGAAACTCTGCAAGCAATTAGGATGCGATGGAATTGTAATTGGTTTATTGAATATGGATGGAACAATTGACATGGTGAGAACTGCACAGTTGATTGAAGCAGCTTATCCAATGGGAGTTACTTTTCACCGGGCATTTGACAGGTGTAAAGATCCGTTTGAAGCATTGGAACAATTAATAGAAATTGGTTGTGAAAGAATTTTGACTTCTGGTCAACAACCTTCTGTTGTGGATGGTGTAGAACTGGTTGCTGAATTAAATAAAATTGCTGATGAACGAATCATCATTATGCCCGGCAGTGGTGTTCGAAAAGAAAATATAAAAATGCTGGCGGAGAAAACAGGTTGTGTGGAATTTCATTCATCTTTGAGAGGAAGGAGAGAAGTAAGATGGGTTTTGTTCATGAGGCATTTAAGGATTCGGGGGAGAGTTATATGAATAATGCGATTGAAGTGGAAGAAGTAAAGCTTTAAAGATGCTTTGAGTTAATTTATATGTTACCGAATAGTCCTGCAAGTATCATTACTAATATTGAAAAAATAATATATCCCAAAAATAAATAGATATTTTTTCTGATTTAATTCAATCTTCTTACTCAGTATTTTTTCTTTGGAAAAGCCAAACTCAAAATAAGAAATATTGATAAGGCAATAATGAAAAAACCAACTGGAATATTATTAATTTTTCGAAAAGTCAAACTTAAAGTTTCATTTTGCCAGTATGAATATTAATAAGGAGGATAAATTCATCCACAACATGAAGCGACAAAATAACTTTAGTATTAAAATAGCAGCTGTACATCAAACCTCCAACCTTATGCACAACTTGTGATAATTACATATAAAAGTTTACTATAGAAAAATAATGCAAATAAATATTCTAAATCTTCAACCCCTTCATATATTCAGCATTTGCTTCCACAGCTTTCAAAGGGGTAGTACCCGCATAAGCTTCCTGCTCTACTATAAAATATTTCATTCCATTTTCCTTAGCAGTTTTTAAAATGGTTGGCCAGTTGATGGTTCCTGTTCCCAGCACCACGGAATTTAAGCCGTTATTTTCTACCGGAGTTCTGCTTCTGTCTTTTACATGGCATAATGTAAAACGGTTCTTATATTTTTTAAGCCAGGCTTCTGGATCTTGTTTACCTGCTACGACCCAATAAATATCCATTTCAAAATCTACTAAAGAAGGATCAGTATTATTCATCATTACATCCTGTGGTAGCTGTCCTTCCAGTTCTTTAAAACTATAATCATGGTTGTGGTAGGCAAACCGGATTCCTTGCTTTTTACATATTTCTCCTTTCTCATTAAATGTGTCAGCGAATTTTTTAAAGTCGTCTATTTTTTTCTGCGGACCAAGCCAGGGACAAATCAGGTATTTCATGCCGATAGCTGCTGCTGCTTCCGCTTTCTTTTCAAAATCCTTGTTCATGTCGCTATGACTGGCAACAATCTTCATTCCCAGGTCATCCATATATTTTTTGAATTCAATATTGCTCATTCCCCAGAACATTCCCTGCGACCCTTCGTAGCTTTCAATTTGTTTATAACCGAAAGAAGCTAATTGTTGTAGTACGCCTTTCGGATCTTTGGGCATATCATCACGGAGTGTATATAACTGAATGCCAAAGTCGCCAATTTTACTATTGGTATTACATCCATCTAATAAAGACATACCACTCAGGTTGGCCAACATTAAACCACCGGTGATACTTCCGGATGTTTTTATAAATTTTCTTCTGTTATACGACATAGTATTTTTTTTAGTTATTCAGCCCATGCTTTATCACCCGTTGCATAAGGAAATGCTCCATCATATTTTCCAGGTACAGGCACATGGCGCAATGTTTCAGTCATACCTGTTTTTGAACTAAAGAAACCCAGAAGGGTCAATTGCTTCATCATGGTGTAATAATGCCGTGGCGAAGCAACAAAGTCATATTCTTTATCTTGTTTTTTCAATTCTTCCTTTCCTGGCTTATCTGCTTCTTCCTGTAATTTATTGAAATCTTTTGCTTCTTTTTCCAGACTTACTAGCAATTCATGTCGTTGTTCCGGAGTGGAATCCATAAATGATTTGCTATTTGCTTTTTTAGAGGCTTCATCTATTGTTTCAATTCCTTTCATAAAAGCATCCTGCTGCTCTTGTGTGTAACAATCTGTTACCATTACTTTCATAAACTCACCCACCTGTGCTGCTTTGGCACCCGGCGTAGCGGTAGCAGGAATGATGGTTTCTCCGATTTCATCCAGCAATGCAATATTTGTTGCCGTAAAACCTGCATCTGCTTTGGCACCGGTTTTACAACCGGATAAAAAAACTTCTCCGCCTATCACTGCACCGCCAGTCAGCACAGCAATCATTTTTAAAAGTTCTCTTCTATCCATAAAATAAACCCCCAAACCCTTCCTACCCCGATATAATCGGGGCTAAAGGGGTGTTTTAGACTCCGATGATTAAGGAGTATTTTGTTTTTGAAAATTGTTTTGTCGCTATATCTTTTGTAGAATGAAATTCCATATTCCTTCAATTTATTTACATCCCTTACGCTAAAGCCCCTTTAGGGCCTTCCTGCCGGTGGGCAGGGTTGGGGTTTACAAATTTCCTTTTTTCAATTCACTCACTGCAAATTCTGCAGCTCTTGCTGTTAGTGCCATATAGGTTAGTGAAGGATTTACACAGCTTGCACTGGTCATACAAGCTCCATCTGTTACAAATACATTCGGCGCATCCCAAACCTGGTTATTACCATTGAGTACTGATGTCTTCGGATCTCGTCCCATACGGGCAGTTCCCATTTCATGAATACCCATTCCAACCGTATAACCGGCATCGTAAGTATTTACATTTTTTAATCCTGCTGCTTCCAGCATTTCCTTTGCATCATTCATCATATCGATCCGCATCTTCTTTTCATTTTCCTTTGTTTCAACATCCATAGCTAATACAGGTAAACCCCATTTATCTTTTACATTTTTATCAAGGGTGATTTTATTTTCATGATAGGGAAGCATTTCGCCAAAAGCTGTCATACCAAAATGCCAATCTTCTTTTGGAATACTCATAGCTGCTTTCAACTCTTCTCCAATGGTAAATTCTGCTACTTCAACACCGCGGCCACGGCCGGCACCACCCTGGTAACCAAAGCCACGTAGATAATCTCTTTTATCACCATATATATTTCTAAAACGGGGAAGATATATTCCTGTTGGCCTTCGTCCAAATTCATATTTATCACTCAGTCCTTCTACTGTACCACCAGCACCGGTACGGAAATGATGATCCATTACATTATGTCCCAATTCGCCGCTGCTGCTACCTAGTCCATCTTCCCAAACATCAGTGGCTGAGTTCATCAATACCCAGGTTGAGTTTAATGCAGATGCACATACAAAAACGATTTTCGATTTAAACTCATAGGTCTTGTTTGTTTCAGCATCAATTATTTCAACACCGGTTGCTTTCTTTTTATCCTTGTCGTATAAAATTTTTGTAACAATAGAAAAAGGACGAAGCGTAAGATTTCCTGTTTTCATGGCAGCAGGAAGGGTAGAAGACTGTGTACTGAAATAGGCACCAAACGGACAACCTCTCCAGCATCTGTTTCGATACTGGCAATTGGTTCTTTCCTGTAAGGGTTCTGTAATATTCGCAGTGCGGCCAATAATTATTTTTCTTGCATTTTTATAATATGCTTCCACTCTTTTCTTCACATCTTTTTCGGCACAGTTCAATTCGATGGCCGGCATAAATTCTCCATCAGGTAATACATCCAATCCTTCTCTACTACCTTGTATGCCTGCAAATTTTTCAACATAACTATACCAGGGAGCCATATCATCATATCGTATCGGCCAATCTACGCAATTCCTTCTTTGGCATTTGCTTCAAAATCCCATTTATTCCAGCGGTAACTGTGCCGACCCCACAATAATGAACGGCCACCAACATGATAACCACGGTACCAGTCGAATCTTTTTATTTCGGTGTAAGGACTTTCTTTTTCGTTTACCCACATGTCCAATACTGTTTCATTAAGCGGATAATCTCTTTTTAGTACCGGATGATCTTTTATCATTTCTTGTGTACGGCCGCCACGATGAGGAAATTCCCAGGAATCTTTATTGGCATTTACATAATCTTTAATATGCTCAATATTCCGGCCTCTTTCCAGCATGATCACTTTTAAACCTTTTTCAGTCAATTCTTTTGCTGCCCATCCTCCGCTTATACCGGAACCAATTACAATTGCATCGTAGTGTTATTATCTGCCATAGATTAATTTTATTAAACGTCACAAATTTTTATTGCTTTTTTTAATGCTGCAATCTTATCCGTATTTTCTTTTCCGGTAGGAATGAATTCCTGTGCCACATATCCTTTAAATCCGGTTGCCAGTATCGCTTTCATGATGGCCGGATAAAACAGTTCCTGCGATTCATCTATTTCATGCCTGTCCCGGCACACCGGCGGTATGATAATGTCCAAAGTATTGATGATTATCCCGGATGGTTCTGATTACATCACCTTCATCTATCTGCATATGATAAATATCATAGAGTAGTTTGAAATTTTGGGAGCCAATTGTTTTACAAAGTTCAACACCCCATTCAGTTTTATCACCCATATAATCTTTATGATCAACCTTACTGTTGAACAATTCCATCTGAATAATCACATTATTTTTTTCTGCTAATCCAATGATCTTTTTTAATGCCATCCGCACAATTGTTCAACCCGGTCTCATCATCCATTCCGTTTCTGTTGCCACTAAAGCAGATAAGATTTTTATATCCTGCTGCGCGACCAAAGGAATGGCTTCAGTAAAATCTTTGATCAGCCATTGATGATTTTTAGTATTGTTCCAGCCTTCTGTCAAACTGATTTTTCCGGCTGTGTAACACATGGAACAGGTGAGCCCATATTTTTTTGCAATAGGCCAATCTTTTGGAGCTAATAAGTCAATAGCACCAACTTTCATTTTTTTCAACGTCGCACAGAGGACATCCAATCCAAGAAAATTATAGGTCCATGAACAAACGGAGTGATTGATATTTCCTTTTAAGGCTGCTTCTTTGTTTTCGGCAGCGAATAATTTGCCGGAAAGAGTGATACCCGCAATTCCTGTAGTTAATAATGATATGGCTGTTCTTCTTTTCAATTGGCAACAAGCACTGTTTTTTTATCATTCTTAAAAAATAGCATGAACAATAAAGAAACACCAGCTGCAAATAAACAAGGATAGATCCAGATGGTTTGCCAATCATGATTAACTACTTTTCCTGCGGCATCGGTGATGGCATATTTTCCAACGATATTACCTGCAGCCCAGAATCCGATATACATTCCCACACCATACGTAGCCAGCGTAATTAAACCTTGTGCAGAAGAACGAACTCTTTCTCCAGCTTTATGATCTGTATAGATTTGTCCGGTAACAAAAAAGAAATCATAACAGATACCATGTAAAATGATACCGGCATAGAGCATCCACAATCCGCTATCCATATTGCCATTTGCAAATAATAAATAGCGCAATACCCAGGCAAACATGCCAATTAAAAGCATTTGTTTTACACCAAAGCGTTTGAAAAAGAAAGGCATCAGAAAAAGAAATACTGTTTCGGCTACCTGTCCCAATGTCATTTTCCCTGCAGCACCTACCATTCCGGATTCATTAAGGAAAAGATTGGCTTGCCCGTAATAAAAGGCCAGTGGAATACAAATTAAAATAGAAGCAATAAAAAAGATCAGGTAGTTCTTATCTTTTAGAATTTTTAAAGCATCCAGTCCCAGTACTTCAGAAATAGAAACTTTTTGTCCTGCTTTTGGTGGTGGAGTGTTAGGCAAAAAGAATGCATAGACACCAAATAAAGCGGAAGTAACAGCCGCTACTTTATACGTAATAGAAAGGGATGATGGATTATTTTCCCAGGCCATCCATTGAATAATTGCACCGGCGACTATCCAGCCGATCGTACCCCACATTCTAAGTCCGCTGAATTGTTTTTCCGCACTGGTGACCTGCTTCAATGCAATTGCATTAACCAATGCCAATGTTGGCATATAAATGATCATATAAATAAGTAAAAGGCTGTAAAAAGAGCCAAAAGAGGTTTGCGTAGTGATATAATAAAGCAAACCTGCTCCTGCTAAATGTAATACACCGAGTATTTTTTGTGCGGCGAAAAATTTATCGGCGATCATACCAATAATAAAAGGGGCGATGATGGCTCCCAGGCATTGTGTACCATAAGCCAGGCCGGTTTGCCCATCAGTGGCCCCAATATTCCCTTTGGTTAAATAGGTGCCCATTGTAACAAACCAAATACCCCAAACAAAGAAATTGAAAAACATCATGGAGGAAAGCTGAACCCTGGTAGTAAGTTTCATAATCGAGCCTGTTAGATTATTCTATATATTGAAATTCATTCGTTAGAAAACTAATACCGTTTACAATTTCTAAATGGTGCAAACTGTATGTGGTGAAATGCCGATAGAGTAGCTGTTTAGGGCAATAGAGCGAAGCGAACATTGGACTATTACAGATACCGTATCGGTATAAATGTACTATTTTTATCTATACATTAATGTACCGGATACACATTTTTAAAATGTATAAATTCATAACAATCGTTAGTAATGGCAAATAGAAAATTAAGAATGGGAATGATTGGTGGTGGACCGGGTTCTTTTATTGGAGCAATACATCGCATGGCTGCAAATCTGGATGGAGAAATTGAATTGGTAAGTGGCGCATTCAGTAGTGATCCTGTAAAATCGAAACAAACAGGAAGAACCTTACACCTTTCTGCATTGCGGGTTTATGGTTCATATAAAGATATGCTTCGGCTTGAAAAGAAATTTACCGGAGAATGAACGAATGGATTTTGTTAGTATCGTTACACCCAATCATTTGCATTTTGAACCGGCAATGCTGGCGTTGGAAAGTGGCTTTCATGTAGTGCTTGATAAACCCATGACATTAACTCTGAAAGAAGCAAAGCAGTTAAAAGAGATAGCTGAAAAAACAGGAAAGATGTTATGTCTTACGCATACCTATACCGGTTATCCAATGGTAAAGCAGGCAAAACAATTAATTGCAAAAGGGGCATTGGGAAAAATTAGAAAAGTATATGTAGAATATCCGCAGGGATGGCTAAGTACTGCTTTGGAAGGATCGGATCAAAAACAGGCAGCGTGGCGTACAGACCCAAAGAGAAGTGGGATAGCCGGAGCCATGGGAGATATTGGTACACATGCATTTAATTTAGCGGAATATGTTAGTGGACTTTCTGTTACAAAAATTTGTGCAGATATTAATACAATAGTAAAAGGAAGAAAGCTGGATGATGATGGAGCAGTGCTGTTACAATTTAAAAATGGAGCCAGCGGTGTTTTAATGGCAACACAGATTGCAGCTGGTGAAGAAAATAATATTAAGATAAGAGTGTATGGAGAGAAAGGCGGCATTGAATGGAAGCAGGAAGACAATAATTCATTGCTGGTAAAATGGTTGGATAAACCAATGGAAATTTGGAGAGCTGGCTCGCCTTATTTAGGAAATTTTGCAAAACATAATTGCCGTACTCCGGCCGGACATCCCGAAGGATATTTAGAAGCATTTGCTAATCTCTACCGGAATTTTGCATTAACTTTAAAGGCAAAAATGAATAATAAAAAAGTAAAGGAAGAATGGTTAGATTTTCCCGGAATCGAAGAGGGTGTAAGGGGAATGGCATTTATTGAAAACGTAGTAGCTTCATCTAAGTCGAAAGAGAAATGGATTGGATTTTAAAGTTTGATAAAATAAGTTTTGAATATGACAACAATTAAAGGACCCGGAATTTTTCTTGCACAGTTTATGGGTGATAAACCACCTTACAATAATCTGCAAGCAATTTGTAGTTGGGCGGAAGAGTTAGGATACAAAGCAGTGCAGATTCCTACCTGGGATTCCCGTTGTATTGATTTACAAAAAGCAGCAGAAAGCAAAACCTATGCTGATGAAATAAAAGGAATTGTAAATGATAGCGGATTGGAAATTTCTGAACTGTCAACACATTTACAAGGACAGTTGGTGGCAGTTCATCCTGCTTATGATACATTGTTTGATGGTTTTGCACCGGAAGCATTGACGGGGAAATCCAAAAGCAAGAACGGAATGGGCAGTACAGCAAGTAAAATATGGTGCAAAAGCTTCGCAAAATTTAGGATTAACTGCACATCCAACATTTCAGCGGTTCTTTACTATGGCATACTTTTCATCCCTGGCCGCAACGACCTGCCGGTTTGGTGGAAGAAGGGTTTAAAGAATTGGGAAAACGATGGACACCAATCTTGAATTATTTTGATGAATGTGGTGTAGATGTTTGTTATGAAATTCATCCCGGGGAAGATCTGTTTGATGGGATTACTTATGAAATGTTTTTAAAAGAAGTAAATAATCATCCCAGAGCCTGTTTGTTGTATGATCCATCTCATTTTGTATTACAGCAATTGGATTATATTCAATACATAGATTTTTATCATGAACGAATAAAAGCATTTCATGTAAAAGATGCTGAATTTAATTCAACCGGCAAGCAGGGAACTTTTGGTGGTTATCAGAGTTGGCTAAACAGAGCTGGTCGTTATCGCAGTCCCAGGTGATGGACAGGTTGATTTTAAAACCATTTTCAGCAAACTAACGCAATATGATTATACAGGCTGGGCGGTGATGGAGTGGGAATGTTGTTTAAAACATCCGGAAGATGGTGCCAGGGAAGGAGCTCCTTTTATTCAGCAACATATTATAAGAGTTACAGATAAAGCATTTGATGATTTTGCGGGAAGTAAAAGTGATGAAAAAACAAATAGAAAAATTTTAGGTTTTGATTAAGACATTATTAAAGAATTAAATTGCTAAAAATTAAATATTATGAAAAAGTTGATTTTTTCTTTTGTACTAGGGTTATTTCTTGTTTCATGTGGTAATAGTGGGGATGAAAAAAAAGCGGAAACTGAGAATACAGAAAAACCTGCAGAGACAGTTGATATTTCAGATAATCCTGACTATGAAAAAGGACTTGGCCTTATTGCAAAAAGCGATTGTCTGACCTGTCATAAAGTGGATGAAGTTTTAACCGGCCCTTCCTACAGGGATGTTGCAAATAAATATGCAAGTATGTCTGATACAATAGTTACTCATCTGGCGGAAAAGTAATTCATGGTGGAAGTGGTGTTTGGGGTGAAATCGCAATGATTCCACATCCAACTATTAGCCAGGAAGACGCTGAAGCAATGATAAAGTATATCTTATTGCTGAAAAAATAATAGCTGATGTATAAAAGATTACTGGTGTTTGTTATGGCGGCCGTTATTTTATCCTGTAATTCCGCTAAAGAATCCATGATAGAAAATCAATTGACAAGGGAGGAAAAGAATATTGGATGGAAATTACTTTTTGATGGTAAAACTACAAAAGGCTGGCACAAGTATGGCGGCAAACCTGTTGGTACTGCATGGAAAGTAAAAGATGGCTATTTATATCTTGACACAACGGTTAAAGAAAACTGGCAGATTAAGGATGGTGGTGATATTGTAAGTGAAGAGGAATATGATAATTTTCATTTGAAATTAGAATGGAATATTGCGAAAAATGGAAACAGCGGTATCATTCTTTACATTCATGAAGACAAAGCAAAATACAATTGGCCCTGGGAAACAGGCCCGGAAATGCAGATACTCGATAACAATGGTCATCCTGATTCAAAAATTATTAAACACAGGGCCGGTGATCTATACGATTTAATCACCAGTTCTCCGGAAACAGTAAAACCTCCCGGAGAATGGAATCTGGTAGAAATAAAAAGTCTTAATGGTCAATTAGAATTTTTCCTGAATGGAGTAAAAGTTGTTTCAACGACTATGTGGGATGAGGGATGGAAAAAAATGATAGCGGGTAGTAAGTTTAAAAATATGCCGGGTTTCGGTACATTTAAAAAAGGGAGAATTGGCCTGCAGGATCATGGCGATGAAATTCTTTTTAGGAATATAAAAATAAAAACCCTTTAAGTAGCTTCTCTCATATTCGTTTTTTTCGTAACTTTTGTATTAAACCAAAACATAAGTTATGGAAATCGATTTTCTTTCTCAATTAAACTGGCTTGCTATTGCCGTTGCTGCTGTTGCTTATTTCATGGTCGGAGGTTTATGGTATTCCAAAGCCTTATTTGCAAATGCCTGGGTAAAAAGCACAGGTATTGATATGAATAATCCAGCGGCTAAGAAAGGTGTAGGTGGCATTATGCTGTTTACATTTTTAATGGAGTTTGTAACCTGTATTGGTTTGGCCATATTGGTGAACCGGTTAATGCTGGTTGGTGGCATTCTGTCTGGCATTAAATTAGGTCTTTTTACAGGCGTCTTTTTTTCTGCAATAAGTATTTCAATATCATACTTGTATCAGAGTAAACCTAAAATTTTGCATATGATAGATGCTGGGTATCATATTGTAGGTAGCATTGCTGCAGCGATTATATTGTGTCTCTGGTAATTGCGCCAATATGCATATGCTTGTAACTGAGTATGCTTTAATCTACAGTAGTAATTTTCAAAACATTTGTCTGTAAATGAAGGTCTACTGGTGTACTGCCTGTATTGATTACTATGTCACCCGTTTTTAAGAATTTACGTTCTTTAAGGATATCTATTTGATCAAAAATAATATCATCAAGACTCTCTTCTTCATCATAATAAAAAGCCCTTACGCCCCAACTTAAGGTAAGTTGGTTTACTAAACTTTTTTCTTTAGTAAAAATATAAAGAGGTGCTTTGGGTCTGTAGCTGCTTAAAATAAAGCCAGTATAACCACTTTGTGTCATTCCGATTAATGCATCAGCATTTACATCTGTGGAGAGTTTGCAGGCATTGTAACAGATTGCATCACTAAGGAAGGAAGGTGAGTGGGGCTGTGGTACCAGTTCATCTTCCCGGTTATAGTTATATCCGGATTTTTCAACCTCTAAAATAATTTTACGCATCGTTTGTACAACAAGAGCAGGATGTTTACCAGCAGCTGTTTCAGCACTAAGCATCACCGCATCTGCACCTTCAATTACGGCATTGGCAACGTCAGTAATTTCACTTCTGTTTGGTTTGTTCAGTTCTATCATGCTTTCCATCATCTGTGTTGCTACGATAACCGGCTTGGCTCTGTGCAGGCACATTCTGATGATCTGTTTTTGGAGCAATGGAATTTTTTCAACAGGCAATTCTACTCCCAGGTCTCCACGGGCAATCATTACTGCGTCGGATTCCACAATAATATCCCGAAGGTTTTCCAGTGCTTCCGGTTTTTCTATTTTAGAAATTATTTTTGTTTTACTGTTTTTCGCAACCAGTCTTTTTCTTAAGCCTTCCAGATCTTTTACACTACGAACAAATGAGAGCGCCACCCAATCTAATTTTTGATCAATGATAAATTCAAGGTCTTCAATATCTTTTTCAGTTAATGCGGGTAATGAAATTTTAGTATCTGGTAAATTAATTCCTTTTTTGGATGATAACACTCCTCCCATTGTAACTTCTACTTGTACATCATTGTTTTCAAGGATCTTTTTAACCTTTACTTCCAGTTTTCCATCATTGATTAATATAGTATTTCCAATGGTTACATCCTGGTGAAGGTTGGTGTAGGAAACATAAATCCTTTCTTTATTGCCAATTATTTTTTCATTGGTAAAAGTGAGTATATCGCCGGGGTTAATTATCATTTCCCCATTTTCAATTTCACCCACTCTTAATTTTGGCCCTTGCAGATCACCAAGAATTGCAATATTGAATGGTTCCGTTTTATTTATTTTACGGATATATTCAATGATGCTGGCTTTGTTTTCATGGGTTCCATGAGAAAAATTTAATCGAAAGACATTTACTCCGGCTTTTACCAATTCAAGTAATTTCTCATAAGTATCACAGGCTGGCCCAACAGTTGCTACAATTTTAGTCTTGTGAGTTTTGTGAGCAATTGCAGCTTCCCTGTCCATTGATTCATGATAATACTTCTTTGAGTGTTTAGCCATTTTTATTTTTTGTTTTTAAAGTGATTTTTTATTGGATAGATTTTTTAAAATTATGATGCAAGGATCTTAACTATTTTAAGCCATTCATCACTAATTTTTCCCTTGTTCTTAACTGCATTTTCCAGTGGAACATAATGCATTTTATTATTTTGAATGCCAACAAATACATTGTGTCGCCCTTCAATTAATGATTCTACAGCATGGTAACCCATTCGACTTGCAATCAATCTGTCAATACAGCTGGGAGAGCCTCCTCTTTGAATATGACCCAGTATACATACTCTTATTTCAGCATTAGGAAGTTTTTCTTTCAATGCCTTTTGTACCACATTGGCACCCCCGAATTCATCTCCTTCGGCAACTACGATCAGGTTCACTAATTTTTTACGTCTTTCTTTTTCAAGTAAAGATGCAATAATAGCTTCCATATCTGTTTTTCGTTCTGGAATTAATATATTTTCTGCTCCGGTAGCAATACCACTATGTAAAGCAATATATCCTGCATCCCTGCCCATTACTTCAATTATAAAAATACGGTCATGAGCATCCATCGTGTCTCTGATTTTATCAATAGCTTCTACAGCAGTATTCACTGCTGTATCAAATCCTATCGTAAAATCAGTACCTTGTATATCTTTATCTATTGTTCCTGCTATTCCAATACAGGGTATGTCAAATTCATTACTGAAACTAACTGCTCCCCGAAAAGATCCGTCGCCTCCAATAATTACAAGCCCTTCTATTCCTCTGTTTTTTAAATTTTGATAAGCTTTTTTTCGGCCCTCATGTTCATAGAATTCCTTACATCTTGCAGTTTTTAATATGGTACCACCTCGTTGTATGATATTGGCAACAGATCTGGAATCCATTTTAAAAATATCATCTTCAATTAAGCCCTGATAGCCACGCATAATTCCAAAGACTTCTAATCCATGATAATTCCCTGTTCTAACCACTGCCCTGATTGCTGCATTCATGCCAGGAGAGTCTCCTCCTGATGTTAATACGCCGATTTTTGATATCTTTTTTTCCATTTTAAGTATTAAACTGCTCAAAAATAGTCATTTGTTTTTAATGTGTAATAAATACACAACAAACGTTGGTTAGTTTAAATACGAATATACGACTATGCCTCTTGCAGGTTTTCAAAAAAGAATACCCTGTTATACGGATGTTTTTGACATCAAACTTGCTGTATGTTGAATGATAATTTTAGCTATGAAAAAAAGTTATTATCCGTATTGCTGATTTTTTCATTTATATGTTATGGGCAAAAAGATAACAGCAATGTGCTAAGGGCATTTCCAATAACCGGCAATATTCTCGATCTTACGGATTGCTCGAAGTTGGTACAACTTGAAATACCAGCCGTCGTAAAGCTCAAAGATCAGCAAATTGGCCTGTTATGGGGAACCTATGAGGATGAAAAAGAGGAAACTGTTCAAAAAGGTTATGGCAAATGTTATCTAATAAAAGGCAATTATTAGTATTTCGCAATTAGCAATAATACAAGCGGTATAGATATAAAAAAAGGGGACTTGCTGTATACTTTCATGGAATCAACAAATATTTACAATGGGTTATTACCGAAACTGGCTTCTCATTTTATCAGGCTGAAGGATGTTTATGAAAAACCTTTTTATGACCGGTATCTTATTTTCCTGAAATGGACAAAAGAAGAGGAAGATAAAGTTTTGGATTCAATGATTCAAGACATAAAATTTACAGACCATTATTTTCTGGAAAATGATCCTTCAATTGACAAAACTATACTTGTTGGAAAGCACGCAGGTAAAAAAACATTATCAGTAATGACCAATTGTCAGAAGGAAGATTTGATTGATTTTATTAATTATATTTTGTTCCGACCCGGGATTTATGCCGGTAAAGAATGGAAGATATCTGAAATTTTTGCTACCTGGTTATCTGAAGGTGCGCCGACCCTGATTGAAAAAGAATCGATCAATGAATATTTATTAGTTCAAATTAGAGAAAAATATAATTTGTTAGCGGCAAATTTTTGAAAGTGCATATTAAATGACAGACGGCTTGATCTTATTCTAAACTCTTCTTTATATTTGCACACTTAAATGAAAAAAATGTATAGAAAAATCTTATTCAATTCATTACTGCTGATTGCTTTTGTTTCGTTAGGTGTTCAATAACAGTTATGCACAGAATGTCTCCACTACTGAAAATACAAGCCAATCCACTGAAGGTTCTATTGATGACCTTATCGTTAAACTTATGCGACTACCTGCATTGCAGGAAATTGGTGGTTCTCCTTTCTTAAGCCCGGAATACAAAACCGGAAAAGTAAAAATGGACAATGATCAGATCGTTACTGATGTTCCCGTTAAGTTCAATATCTACAACAATGCTATAATGGTACAAAAGGATGGAAATGATATGAAACTTGAATCGTTTAAAATAGTTTCTTATGACGATGTCCTTGATCCTATCAATATAAAACATTACGAATTTGGTCAGGGTTATCCTGAAATTGATAACCATTCTGACAAATCTGTTTATCAGATTCTGACAAATGGCCCCAAAGCACAATTACTTAAATATTATACGCAAAAAGTTGAAGATGTAAATACATTAGGTGATTATAACAGAAGAGAAATTGTAACAACTGAACAATTATATATATATGTGCCGGGAGGAGGAATAAAAAAGATAAAATCTGCGAAAAAAGATATTAAAGATGCTTTACCTGCCATGTCTGCAAAAATTGAAGAATTTAGCTCTTCCAATAACCTGAAATTGAAAAGTGAATCTGAAATTGTATTGTTAGTTGAAGCGTTAAATAGGCCATAAGATATTTTATTTAAAAATAATTTTAATCCTGTTCTTTAATCGAACAGGATTTTTTTATGGATAGTAGTGTATTTTTGGCCCATGCGGATACTCATTACCGGCGCCAATGGTTTTTTGGGATATTATCTCACTGAAAAATTATTATCGTTGAATCATGAAGTAATCGCAACAGGAATAGGCGGGAACCGGTTACCCTTTGGCGCAAACAAATTATTTGTGTATCAGCAAATGGATTTTACTTTGCCACAAGAAGTTAAAAAGGTTTTTGAAATGCATCTTCCTTCGGTAATTATTCATTCCGGAGCAATGAGCAAACCTGATGAATGTGAACTTGATAAGGAAAAAGCATACCGGGTTAATGTTGAAGGAACGATGAACCTACTGGAGAAAGCCGTCATTCATAATTGCTTTTTTAGTTTTATTTCTACCGATTTTATTTTTGATGGTGAAAGAGGAAATTATAGTGAAGAAGATCTGGCAGCTCCGGTTAATTATTACGGACAAACAAAATTAATGGCTGAAGAAAAAGTACATGCATATAAAGGCGATTGGAATATTGTACGTACCGTTCTGGTTTATGGTAAACCCAATGGAGGCAGACAGAATCTTTTAACGGTAATAGAAGATAAACTGAAAAAAGGAGAGGGTTATAGTGTGTTTAATGATCAACTAAGAACACCCACCTATGTTGGCGACCTTGCCAATGGTATTATTGCGGCTATTGAAAAAAAAGCGACTGGGATATTTCATATTGCAGGAAAAGATCAGCTTACGCCTTATGAGATGGCCTGCAAAACTGCTGATTTTCTGGGATTGGATAAAGGACTGATCAGTAAAATAACCGAGCAGGATATGAAACAAACAGCAAGACGTCCTCCAAAAACAGGATTTGACATTTCTAAAGCAAAAAAGCTGTTGAATTATAATCCCATATCCTTTAGTGAAGGACTGATAAAAACTTTTTCCGATCAGAAATGAAAACTGATACCGGCCTTAAAATTTCTTGGCGAACCGGGTGTATAGTGAATTTCCGAAACCGGGTTGAGTTCATTCTTTAATCTGGATGCTGTTTCAAACTGAGCTTCCCGCCAATTACTATTTAATAAGTTTTCACCTGAAAGCGTAAATTCAAATTGTTTTAAGCGATAAGAAATAATAGCATCTGCAAGAAAATATCCATCTGCTCTTACAGTATTTGTTTCGTTCGCAGGTCTGCTATCGATAAAACGATAGCGAAGTGAACCACTAAAACCTTTTTTTCCTTTTGCTGTTAAACCACCAATACTGGTAAATAAAGGTGCCAGCGGTATAAAATCTTCGCCTTTTGATTCTCCAATTGAGTTTGCTTTTGTAAGGTTAACATCCATATCTGCAAACAACCACTTGTTGAACTGATAACGGGCAGCAACATCAATTCCCATCCTTCTGGATTGTCCACTTGGTTCCACCACACCTGCATCACCTACGTAAACAAATTCCTGCTCCGATAGTAAATGCCAGATTGCCACTTTTAATAATAGTGACTTGTTTGGCTTAAGAATCACCCCGAGATCTGTCCCAAAAACTTTTGGAAGTATTTTATCTGCATTATTATTTAGAATTACTCTTGTATCATTCGAATGAAATCCTATTCCGTTATTAAAATAGATCTTTATTTTAGTGGTAGGGGAGTAACTGAGATTTAATTTTGGACTTAGTACTCCTTTTTTTGTTTTTGCGAAATCTGTTGCGGCTGCCAGTTCATCTTTATATCTAAAAACAAAAAGATCATATCTAAGTCCGGCATTCAGGTTTACTTTATCTGAAAGTTCAATATCCTGATTAATGTATAAAAAGGAATTTAGTTCATTTATATCACCTTTCTGAATACTATTGAAAAATGTGGTGCGATTTTCTTTTGACAGTTCAATATCTTTAATCTTATCATAGCGTAAACCTCCACCGAAAGTAGTTGTTGCTTTATTTTTTCCTATCAGATAAGAACGGGTAGCAGTTGTGTTGTAGCCATAAATATCTCTTGCTTCTTTTTGGCGTATCATATCCCCGTTTACATCGTCTTCCAGAAAGAATGTGAAGTTGGAGAATAAGTTAAACTTATAATGACTGAAGTAAAGTTGGTCAGTCGTTTTCCAGTTGCTTTTCCATTGTTTATTAAACTTAATATTGAAATTGGTACGACTCGTATTTCCGCCTTCAGTATCATCAATAGCACCAAATCGGTTAATCATTCCCTCTTTTACGGCTCTGTCAGGAATTTGCCCTGAAGCATTCCACTTACTATTAAAAGTAGAAGCCGTAATGGTAAGTTGAGATTGATTGCCAAACCAGGCATTATATTTCCCCATTACGTTGATGCGATGAAAATCCTGTGGGCTTTTAAAGTATCCATCTGTAGCTGAATATTCTGAAGCGACATAAAACTGCTGACGGTTTTTTTCAGTTGTTTTATTAAATAGCTTCAGCATTGTTACAATCCTTTGTGTATTGAACTGACCTAATTCTGTCTTAATAATATTCTCATTGAGAAATTCATTTGTCGAGAAATCGACATAGGCGGCCGTTGCCAGATTACCTTTTGCTGCAAAGTAGGGTCCTTTATCAAAAGCCACTTTTTCTACAGTTTCAGGAATCAAAAAGTGAAGATCGGCATATCCTTGTCCATGTGCATGACTTACCATATTTACAGGAATACCGTCTACGGTAATGGCAATATCGGTACCATGATCAATATCAAATCCTCTTAAAAAAATTTGCTCAGCTTTTCCGCCACCGGCATGTTGTGCAATAAATAATCCCGGAACGATGCGAAGAACATCCTGCGATGTACTAACAGGTCTTAATTGTATATCAACTGCGCCAATTGAATTCAGACTTGAATTTTTCTTACTATTAATTGTTACTTCTGCAAGATTTAATTCAGTCTTTTTTAAGTTGATGGAAACAGCCGAACGTAAATTTGATTTTACTTCCACGGGAATTATTTCTGTTCTATATCCAACATGCGATACAATGATTTCATATTGTCCCGGATTAACAGCGGGTATACTGAATTTTCCAAACAGGTCAGAATTATCTCCTTTATTACCTGGTAAGTTTACGGAAGCTCCAAATACAGGAGTTCTTGAGTAAGCATCGATGATTGATCCTTCAATTGCACCCTGCTGACAAAAGGATGACATAGAAATAGAAAGCGTTAAAAAGAATATGCAAAGGCTTCGGTTCATACAAAAAAGTTGGTTATTCATTATAACTACGAATGAGGAAATATTTTGGTTTTAAGCGCAGACTACTAAATCAATCAAATTGAATTTAGCATGAAAAAATCTAAAGTTTTCCATACCCCGTATCTGTTGAAGAATCCCTTATACTGATATAGCAGAAAGTAATTAACCAACAAAGTGATTTCCTTTCAGCAGTTTGTCAAAAGGGTCAAATTATAAACCAATTTTTAATAACAAATCATTAATTATGAAAAAGAAACTTCTCTTAGGTAGTTTATTAGGTGTTGCACTGGTAGGCGGAATTATTTTCGCGGCTGACCATATTGATGCACCTGCGGTTACAGGACCTGGCAGTACCAGTCTTGGAAACGACATCACGGACATTTATGCCTTTCAAAGCCCTTCTGACAACAGCAAAATGGTATTTGTAATGAATACACAGGGATTACTTTCTCCATCAGCCACTGCAACAGCATCATTTCCTTCAAATGTGATGTATGAATTCAACATTGATAACACAGGTGATAATGTAGAAGACCTGGTCATTCAATGCCTGATACAAAATGGTAAGATGAGGATATACGGCCCCGTTGCAGTTGGAACACCCGGCACTACAAGCACTGTAAAAACAAGTGGCCCTGTTACTGAAGTAGCAGTAACTACAGCAGCAGCAGCTTCTCCCAATTCAGCAACCAACGCAAATGGGATAAGAATTTTTGCAGGACCAAGAGATGATCCTTTCTTCTTTGATCTGGTAAGATACCAGGACATTTTAAGTGGAGCTCAGCCTGGATTCCGAAGTCCTGGTGTAGACACATTTGCAGGTACAAACGTTATGTCAATTGTAGTCGAAGTTCCAAAAACGCTGTTAGGAACAGCTACAACTATCAATGTTTGGGGCGAAACAAAATCAAAATAATTATAATACTTAAATAATATAAACATGAAACGCTTAAATAAAATTTCTATTGTTGCCTTTGCATTCTTAGGGTTTGTTCTTGTTAGCTGCGATAAAAAAGATACGCCAGCTACTGATAACTTCGACACATCAGGCACTTACACACAGAATGATCAAATGGGAAGACCTGCCATTAATACGGTATTTAATAGTTCAGCCGATAAGAATTCTTTTAATACCACAGTACCTGCTGCAATGGGAGCCGCTTTTCAATCAAAATTTCAAACAAGATTACAGGCATTAAACGGTGGCCTTTATACAACGAATGCACTTGGGCAAACGGCCGCGCAGTTTACTACATTGCTGGCAACGGATGTATTAAATGTAAAAATGAGTGGCACTACCACATTTTTTGATGGTACGAATGTTTTAACCGGACGAACGTTGGCAGATGATGTAATTGATGTAGAATTATTACTCATTTTTGGAGGTCCTGCGGGCACTTCAAATCCATCACTTACCAAAGACAATGTGAACTCAAATGACAAACCTTTCTTGACAACGTTTCCATTTTTAGCCGCTCCTAATAACTAATATCAATCAAGTAAACCGGGTCTGTTTTATGACCCGGTTTCTTATTATCATTAAAACCAGCAATCATGTTCCGGATTTCTTTATTTATTATAGCTTTTGTTTCAATCGTTGCATCTTGTTCAGATAAAAAGAATATTACGCTTGCTAAGGAGTATGATTCTTATTTGAAAGAAGGAGTTGTTGCAACACAGCTTAAAACGGTAGAAACAGAAATTGAATTCTGGAACGAACGATTACAAAAGGACACTGGAAATTTTGTTGATATGCTTGAATTAGCAAATAACTATTTAAAAATATTCAGATTGTCCGGTAATGTGACAGCTTTAAAAACCGGCGATTCGTTATTAAAAAAAAGCTCCGGTAAATTAAATGATGCAAAGCCCGAAATACTTTATTCACTTGCTCAAACTGCCGTTACACAACATCAATTTATTAATGCTGAAAAATATGTGAGTGCTTCAGAAAAAGCAGATGGTGATCTTTTTACAATTAACCTATTGCAGTTTGATGTAAATATGGAGTTGGGTAAGTATAATGATGCCCGCAAAAATCTGGAATTATTTCAGGATAAATTGTCATTTGATTATTTGATCAGGAAAGCAAAGTGGGCAGATCATAATGGAGATTTAGACGAAGCAATACAATTAATGGAGATTGCTTTTCAAAAAGTAAAAGACAGGAAAAAAAGTCTTTTTGTGTGGACCCTTTCCAATCTTGGTGATATGTATGGACATGCCGGAAGGGTAGAAGACGCATACAGCGCTTATCTGGAAGTGTTGAAGAAAGATCCTTCGAATTTATATTGCCTCAAAGGTATTGCATGGATTGCCTACTCGCATGACAACAATACAAAAGAAGCAAAACGTATTCTCAACTATATATTATCACAAACCAATATGCCGGAACTAAAACTTGTATTGGCCCAAATTGCAGAATCTGAAGGCGACGAAATAGCGAAAGAAAAATTATTAAATGAATTTGTTTCATTGGTATCCGACCCGGCTTATGGAAACATGTACAGCAAATACCTGATCGAAATATTCGCAGAAGAATTTAATGAACAGGAAAAAGCTATCACTATTGCGTCGAATGAATTGAATAACCGGTTTACACCTGAGACCTGTGACTGGATGGCATGGAGTTATTATAATACAGGAGACTATGCAAAAGCGATGGAATTTTCAAATAGCTATGTATATAAACAAACATTTGAGCCGGGTGCTACCATGCATACAGCTTTTATCTTTGCAGCAAACGGCAAAAAAGAGGAAGCCAGAAAGTTATTGAAGGATTGCCTGGAAAGTTCTTTTGAACTAGGAGTCATCGCAACAAAACAAATCAAAGAGAAACTAGCATCACTTTAATTCATCAGTAAAACATTTACACTTCGTTGCAATATATTAAAAGCAATTTCTGCCATCAGATTTTCTTTATCTAAAGTCGGGTTTACTTCAGTTATCTCAAAGCAGCAAACTTTTCTGTTTTGCATAAATTTACTGATAAGATCTTCCGCTTCTCTTTCTTTTAAACCATTTCCTACTGGCGTACCAGTGCCTTTTGAAATAGAAGAATCAAGGCTATCCACATCAAATGAGATATAAATATCTGTACAATCTGATAAATACCGAAGAACGGCTCTCACTACATTTTCTGCTCCTTTACTTCTAACTTCTTTTGTTGTGATCACCTTCATGTCATATTTTTCAATAAGGTGTCTTTCTTCTTTTTCATAATCTCTCAGGGAAATAAAGACTACATCTTCCGGCAATACTTTTGGACTGATCTTCCCTATATTTTTCAAATAGTTCCAATGCTTTTTAGTCGCCTCATCCAGTTCATGAACGCCACATTCTTCATTATCCTTATTGATGGTGGCTGCCATTGGCATACCATGTAAGTTCCCTGAAGGCGTTGTATAGGGTGTATGTAAATCGGCATGTGCATCAATCCAGATTACACCTAACCGGCTTTTTGGTTTTGCCATTTTGATCCCGGCAATTGTACCTCCGGAAGAACTATGATCTCCGCTAAGGACAACCGGAAAGAAATTGTTTTTCATGGAATCACAGATTGACTTGCTTAGTCTGTCGTACACAGCTACCACCCCTTTTATCCGTTTGGCATATGGCGATTCAATTGGTTCATAAAGTATTTTATTTTCATCCTGAATTTTCTCAGTCGGAAAATGGATAAAAAAGTTACTCATAAAATCCAATGCAGCAACTTTTATTGCTTCTATACCAAGACTGGAGCCACGGGTGCCGGCGCCTATTTCGGATGGGATTTCTATTATTTTTATATTCTTCATATTTCAAGCTTTACTAAAATAGCATTCATTTTCGACCTAAAGTAATAGGCAAAAAAAATACTAAATTAAAAAGGTATATAATAATTGCCGGGTAGCAACGGCCCGGCAACTGTGTGCATACATATTAATTTATGTGACCTGGAAATCATAAAGGAAACCGTAATAAAGTTAGTTAATTGTTTCCGTGAAGTCAAGTAATGATTACAGAAGATGTTCTATTCATGGATCGCTAAAACCGGGATATTACTATGGTAAACCAGTTTTTTTGTTTGACTTTTCACAAATAATTTTGAGAAAAGACTCTGCCCTTTATGAACAATGACGATCATATCTATATTCTTGTCATGTGCAAACTGATTAATTGCTTCATCAACATCTTGTAAACCCAGAAAATAGAATTCAGGATTAAAATCGTTGAACATTTCAGATAATTTTGTTTTTTCGGTCTGGTATTCGTCTGTAATAGCAACATAGTGTTCACTATCCACATTCATAATGTGAAGATTCGGACTAAAAGTTTTTAATACTTTTTTAATTGGTACGGAGGGGGTAGATGAAATTACATTTTTAAAATCTGAAGTAAGCAATACATTTTTAATATCTTTATATTCTGCATTACCAGGAACGATCAATACCGGACACACTTTTTGCTGAACCATCTTTAGGGTATTACTTCCAATAAATGACTGACCCATAACTGAACGACCAGTAATTCCCATTATGATCAGATCTGCCTGCTGGTGTCGGGCTAGTTTGTCTAATTCAACAATAAAATCAGCACCTTCTTCAGCCAATGTAGTAACTTTTACGATTCCTAAAGTCTTTAACTCTGCTTTCAGACCCTCCAGCCGTTCAACAGCTTCAGATGCCTGACTGGCTTTTTCATAAACATGGTGTAGAATCATATTCACACCGTAATGACCGGTTAGTAACTGCATCGCATAACGGGCAGCTTTTAATGAGTTTTCTGAAAAGTCTACAGGAACTATTACTGTTTGCATATAATTGGTTCAGTTAAAAATTGACGGCGAAAGTACAAAAAATAACAGCTATAGGAATGGAACATTTTTAATGAGAATTTTTAACTATTCATGGGCCGCCAGAATTGGAATATGACTATGATAAGCCAGGCGTTTGGTGTGTGAACTTTTGAATAGTGAAGTAGAATTACTCTGGTGCTTTGGGATCGTGATCATGATATCAATATTATAGTCAGTTATAAAACTATCAACAGCAGAATAGAAATCATTCATCGTCAGAAAATAAAACTCAGTATTATATTTTACAAACATTTTTTCTAAAATTTGCTTTTGTTTTTCCATTTCTTCGGAGATACTGATATAAATATCTTTGTTGACATTAAATATATGCAGTTTTGGGTTGAACATTTCTAAAACGGAACAGATCAGATCAGATGGAGTTGTATTCTCAACATTAATAAAATCCGAAGCGAAAGCTACATTGTCAATACCTTTATAAGCAGCATCCGGTGGTATGATCATTACCGGGTAGAGATTCTTGTCGATCAATTTTAGAGTATTACTTCCAAACATTACCTGTCGGATAGCAGATTTTCCTGTTATACCCATTATGATCAAAGTGGCCCGGATGGTATGGGCCAGTCTGGTAATATTATCAATCAGATCACCACCCATTTCACTTTCACATTCAACTGACTTTACACCTGCCCGTAAAAATTCCTGGCGAAGGCTTTCCTGATAATTAAGTGAGATATCATGATCGTCATGGCTTTCATAATTGTGATATAGAATAGCTACAGCATCATCTTTCCCTGCAAGCATTTGAGCAGTATACCTGGCCGCATTTAATGAGGTCTCAGAAAAATCAACAGGAATGATAACACGATGCATAGAAATTTATTTGGTTCAGTCGTCTAAAGTTAGTGAATTGAGGGTGATATTTCTAATTGCAAAATTACATAGAAAATCACAATGATTTTATATAAAACAGATGCTACAAAACAGTCATGTTTGGATCGGCATTATGAAAATAAATAGATCTACTAATTTTTTGCAGCTATATCGAAACAAATTGACATTATTGTCTGGTAGCATATAGTATGTCAATACTATTTTTTAAAATCATTTGACGGCAGGAATAAACATCTTTTTAATCAATTCTGAATCATGTTGATACACATCATCTCTGAAATTTAATTCCCCATTATGGTCTACCCATGCAGTATAGTATATTATAAATACAGGAATGGATTCTTTTAGCTTTACCCATTTTTCTTTAGTTTGATTCATTGCCGAAATAATTTTTTCTGTATTCCATTCCGGATCATTTCGTAAAAGCCACTCTGCCATTTTTTGTGGTTCACTTAATCTTATACACCCGTGGCTGAATGCTCTTTTATCTCTTCCAAATAAACTTTTAGAAGGAGTGTCATGAAAATACATGTTGAAGCTGTTCGGGAAAATGAATTTTACTTTTCCCAATGCATTTCCGGGACCTGGCTTTTGTCTTATTCCCGACCCGATTTTTTCCATATTCTTACTGGCAAGATAATTTGGATTTCGGGCTATAGCCGGCAGTATTTCATTTTTAATGATACTTTGCGGCACATTCCAATAAGGACTAAAGAATAATTGATTGAGATCCCCATTAAACATCATGGTGTTATTACCCACTTTTCCAACAACTACAACCATATCAAAAACCAGTTCCTTTCCATCATAAACATGGAGCATAAATTCCGGGAGATTTACAATGATCAGGTTTCCTTTTGGTTGCTGTGGCATCCACCTCATTCTATCCATGTTGATCAGGATTTCCATTAATCGTTTAGAAGCAGGGACATTCATGTCCTTTATTAACTGTGAACTGATGATCCCATTTTCTTTATAACCATACCTGCGCTGGAATTTTCTGACAGCTAATTCCAATGTATCGGTAAAGATCGCATAGAGCTATCTGATCCCGGCATATCATTTGTCAATTGTAATCTTTTCTTTATGACAGGTATTGTACCACTTGAATCATTTATTTTAAAAGTGGTTTTTGAAAAAGGAATTTCCGGCCAACCTCCTGCTCTTGTAATATTCAGATACAATTGAAGATTATTTTTAAGTCCAGCATACATTTCATTTACCTGTTCATAATATTTATCATCGCTATGTTTTTTATTTAATAAGGAGTCTGCCATTGCAACCGGATCGATCTTTTTAATGGGAATGAATTTTTCCTGTTCTTTTCTTTTTACATATCCTTTTTCATAAGTACTGTTGATGTATCGGATAAAATGTTCCGTAAATCCAAATTCAGTATTTCTGATCAATGAATCTTTTGAACTGGCGGTCATTTTTTCCTGGTTCAGGTATTTCTCTGCTTGTTTATAAAAAGCACTATTTGCCAGTGTAGAATCATTTAAATGATTTACTGCATAGTCATATTGATTCCAGAAAAACCTTGCCTGTTCCGTTAAACCATTTGATGAGAACCAGGCATAATGATAGTTCCTGGCGTTATAAAAACTTCTGATCCGTAGTGAGATTTTTTTATCTCCCAGTTGTCTTTTTACAATATACTGTTCCATTGCAAGGCTGTCGAGTATAAGATCGTTATACGCATTTTCAGGGGTTACGCTAAAATCCCGATCGGTGATTTTTTTTCCCTTAGCTGAATTTTCAATTGGATCATCCACATTTACTACTCCAGCTATTTCATCCGAATTAGTATCACTTTTAGCGTTATTGCAACCCAGGAGAATGAAAAAAAGGATATTACCAGCAAGCAGCTTGAATTTCATGATAAATGGTTTGGAGGTGGTTTGATGATTCTCTTTTTATAAATGTACAATTTGAAAGCTATTTCCAAAAGAGTTATTTCCGAAAAGGTGATAAAACAATAAGTCCCACTGTAGAAACAGCAGGACTTAAGTAATGGTTCTGATTAAGCTTTTATTCGCAGGACATAGCTTTTTTTAACTACCGTAGTTTTAACGAAGGTAGTAGCGAAGTCCTGTTATTTATATTCTACAGTATTGCTTTTATTTACGCAGCTACTGGTTCAGTTTTTATTTCAATTTTATTTTCTACTTTATCTTTTGCTGCTTTTTTTGCAGCAATTTGTGCAAGGGTAGGAGCAATGACCAAAGATACAATTGACATCAATTTAATCAAAATATTCATTGATGGACCTGAGGTATCTTTAAAAGGATCGCCAACCGTATCGCCGGTAACGGATGCCTTATGGGGGTCAGATCCTTTGTAATACATCTCGCCATTTATTTCAACCCCTTTTTCAAAAGACTTTTTAGCATTGTCCCAGGCACCACCAGCATTGTTCTGGAACATTCCCATTAACACTCCACTTACTGTTGCACCAGCAAGAAAGCCACCTAATGCTTCCGGGCCCAAAGTGAATCCTATAATCAATGGAGATATAATTGTAATAGCCCCGGGTAACATCATTTTCTTAATAGAAGCCTGTGTTGAAATCGCAACACATTTTTCATATTCAGGTTTCCCTGTGCCTTCCATAATGCCCGGAATAGTACGGAACTGGCGACGAACTTCTTCAACCATTGCCATGGCCGCTTCTCCAACAGCCCGGATGGCTAATGAAGAGAAAATGAAAGGTATCATACCCCCGATAAACAATGCGGCTAAAACATCTGCTTTATAAATATCAATACGCTGATTATCGGGCATTGCCACACCAACAAAAGCAGCAAATAATGCCAAAGCTGTTAATGCTGCAGATGCTATAGCAAATCCTTTTCCGGAAGCTGCTGTTGTATTTCCTACTGCATCCAGTACATCTGTTTTTTCACGAACGTCTGAAGGTAATTCACTCATTTCGGCAATACCGCCTGCATTGTCAGCAATAGGGCCAAACGCATCGATAGCTAGCTGCATTGCAGTAGTGGCCATCATTCCAGCAGCTGCAATAGCAACACCATATAAACCGGCAAACTGATAAGAGCCCCAGATACCCCCAGCCAAAACAAGAATCGGAAGGAAGGTAGATTCCATACCAACAGCTAAACCACCAATTACGTTAGTGGCATGACCGGTAGATGATTGTCTTATGATAGAATTAACCGGGCCTTTGCCCATAGCCGTATAATGCTCTGTGATAATACTCATCAATGCGCCAACTAAAAGGCCAACGCCAATAGCACCTAATACACCCCACTTTGTAAAGATCACTCCTCTCAGCATCATTGCTTCCGGTAGTATCCAATAGACTAATCCTGCAGCTGCAATCGCCGTTAATATCATTGAACCCCAGTTACCCATATTCAATGCCTTCTGAACATTATTTGTATTAACACCCGCTTTATCACTGATACGAACGAACAGTGTTCCAACAATGGAAAAAAGAATTCCTATTCCGGCAATTAGCATTGGCAATACGATCGGAGAAAAACCACCCATATTATCATCACCATCAAATATGGAAGTTTGCTGTCCCAATACAATTGTTGCTAAAACGGTTGCTACATAAGAGCCGAAAAGATCCGCACCCATTCCTGCCACATCACCAACGTTGTCGCCAACATTATCTGCAATGGTAGCCGGGTTTCTAGGGATCATCTTCCGGAATACCTGCTTCTACTTTACCAACAAGGTCAGCGCCTACGTCGGCAGCTTTTGTATAAATACCGCCACCTACTCTTGCAAAAAGGGCGATGGATTCTGCACCTAATGAAAAGCCGGTCAACACTTCAATCGTTTTGAACATTTCTTCGGAGTTAACCGCCGAACCCGGAGCGAAATATTGTTTTAATACAATGTATAAACCACCTAAACCAAGTACTGCAAGACCGGCAACGCCTAATCCCATTACAGCACCGCCGGTAAACGAAACATTTAATGCTTTACTTAAACTGGTACGGGCCGCTTGTGCCGTGCGAACATTGGCTTTAGTAGCTGCTCTCATTCCGATATAACCGGCCAGCGCACTCAACACAGCGCCAATTACAAATGCAATAGCAATAGACCAATGTGAGTGAGGATTAGCCTGTGCCATTACAGCCAGCAGAATTCCTACTATCACTACAAAGTATCCTAATACTTTCCACTCAGCTTTTAAGAAAGCCATTGCCCCATCAGCAATGTATTTGCTGATTTCTTTCATCCGGTCTGTACCGGCATCTTGTTTAGAAACCCAGTTATACTTTATGAAAGTGTAAAGAAGACCAATAAGTCCCATAACCGGAACGAGATAGATCAATTTGTCCATAAGAGTTGATTCTTAATCAAAATTTAATAAAAACCGGCCATTTAGCCGGGCGGCAAAGATAAGGGTTGGAATGGCAATTTGAGAAACACAAATAAGGAATTTTGCTGTTGGAGAGTTTTACTCCCAATTATCTGAAAAAGTGATAGTTATAGGGGATTTACAAAAGCTAATATTCCCTTTTTCATATCACTTATTAATTGATTAGTTCCATTCATTCATTTGACTGAAAATTCAATTATCCTTAGAATATTTTTGTTTCAGCAATAAGGCAATCATACTTATTGCATCAAAATCCAATTTTTAAAAAACCTAAATCATGTAATTATGAAAATGCGTACTATTTTGCTGGCTGCAATTTGTTCAGCCGTTTTTGCACCTTCATGTAAAAAAGAAAAAGCTATTACCCCTCCAACTCCTAAGGATGAACTGCTTGGAGCAGAAACAACTAAAATTTTTCATTATAGTTTTAATGGAGGTTTAAAAGATGGAAGTGGCAATAATTTAAATGCTACAGATTCTGGAAATATTGTTTACGGAACGGACAGGCTTGGAAGATCAAATCAGGCTGCTGTTTTTGGCACCTCAAACAATACTTCATACGTAGTTACCCCTTCATTAATGTCAAAGCAAATTGATTTTCCATTTGCTGTTTCATTTTGGATGAAGCCCAATACCAATGTTGGTTCACAAACTATTATCAAATCAGATGGTGGCGATATCATCAACAAATATTCCGGTTTTTGGGCTCAATTGGGTTTGGCAGGTACAGGTTCTTTCACTTTTAGTTTCGCTAATAGTACAGTAGCTGGATATAGTGGCAGAAATACACTTTATGCCACGAATGTAATTACCTCAAATGTCTGGCATCATATTGTCGTCAACTGCAAAGGAAAAGATGATATGGAGTTATTTATAAACGGTGTAAAAAATACCAGCATAACGTATGACGGAGATGCAAGCACAATCGTATTTGATAGCAATGTGACGCCTGGGTTATTAGGTGTATATGGCGGAGGTGTTCCACAGGATTTTAGAGGAATGCTGGATGATTACCGAATCTATAAGAAAGTGATGACACAAACTGAAGTTTCGAAGCTTTATAATTTCACTCCCTAAGCAATTCCATTAACCATTATTATAACCTTAGCCTGAGCATAACTCCCCGATTTTTTTTCAGGGAGTTATTTTATTTAAAAGCCTGCTTTATTATTTATATATTTACTTAATTAATAATCGACCACTTCATTACAATATCTGCAAGGTCTGTATAGATAGCTGCAACTATACACTTATGGTGGATAAATGTACTGGTTAATTCTGTGGTTGATTGATTATTTTAGTGCAACAACTACAACTACCTGATGATCTCCTTTATAAAATCGGTTCTTCTTTTTTTCTTACTGACAGTAATCATTAATTCAGAACCGCTCCATGCACAGAATAAATGTAGTTGCTCAGAGAGTGCTTTACCACTGGAAGATTTACGTCATTCAGCTATTCCTGCCTGCAAGGCAAGATTTTATGAATTACAGGCAGAAGATTTTATTAGTAAAAGAGAATTCGATTCAGCTAATCTGAGCTTAACAAAGGCTATTTCAATTTATACAAATCAATCATGTGATAAGAATGCTTATAAAAAAGCATACAAACTATTCGCTAATTTGCATCATAATACTGGTAGTTACCCTTTATCGTTAGAATATAGTTTGAAACTACTTTCCATCGTCGAAGTATCCAATAGCCGGATTGATGAAGCTGATTGCCTGCTTACTATTTCCATGTCCTTCAACAGGATGAAACAGTCAGAAAAAGGAATTCAATATGCCCGTATCGCAATTAGTAAGATACAGCCATTATCTCCTTCCATTGAAAAAGCAGATCTGTTGCATAAGGCGGCAGCCCGATATTTATGGTACTATCAGGATTCTAAAAATTTAAACTTATTGGACTCTGCTGAACAATTTACCAAAGAGCAATTGCGTATCAGTCGTCAGTATAAGGATAGTAATTTATTACGGAAGAGTTATAACCTAATGAATGGATATGCACATGAAAAAAAGGACTATAAGAAAGCTCTTATGTACCTCGATAGTAGTTTTATGCTTTTGGATAACAGGAAAGACCTTCCAATGATTGCTACCAACTATGGCGACCGGGCCGATGTGCTGATGGAGATGGGGAACTATAAAGAAGCCCGACGATTTGCTGATTCCTGTCTTTTGTTACATCAGCAATCAAAAAATCCGGGAACGATTGCCAATGCTTATGCATTAATTTATCAGGTGAGTGAAAGATCCGGAAACTATAAGGATGCTTTATGGGGTATGACAAATTATATAGATATTCATGACAGCCTGACAAAAGTGGAGAAAACAAAAACTATTAATGAATTGGAGAAAAAATACAATCAGGCAAAAAATGAAAAAACGATAAAAGAACTGGCGCAGGAAAGAAAAATTTATTTATTACTTGCAGCAGCTGGTTTATTAGCCCTGATTGCTATTGGATTTTTCATCAGACAACAATCTTTAAAAAGCAAACAGAAAATTTTAGAGACAGAACAACGATTGAACAGGGCCAGAATGAATCCGCATTTCTTTTTTAATGCCTTATCATCATTGCAATCATTTGCATTAAGAGAAAATGATGGCAAATCCATTGCAACTAACCTTTCTAAATTTTCGCATATTATGCGGGAAACATTGGAAAGCTCTTATAAAGAATATATCACTATTGAAAACGAAATGGAGTTTTTGACTGAATATTTAGAATTGCAACAGATTCGCTTCCCTGAAAAATTTTTATATGAAGTAATAGCTGATGATGCACTTGAAATTGATGATTTACTGATTCCTTCCATGATCATACAGCCATTTGTAGAGAATAGTATTGAGCATGGGTTTTCAGGTTTAGCTCATCAGGGAATAATAAATGTGCATTTTACTAAAAAAGGAGAGGAGCTCTATATAGAAATTTCGGATAATGGCCAGGGCTTGTCTGCATACCGAAAAGAGGATGATCATATTTCCCGTGCCACACAGATAATAAAAGACAGAATATACCTGTTGAACTAGTAAATTGAAATCGAAAGCCAGGTACACATTAGAAAACAACTGCAAATAATAGTGGAGTAATTGTAAAAATAGTTCTCCCCTTAATTAATAAATGAAAGCACTAATAATAGATAACGAACAAAATATCCGGAAGGGATTAAAAGATATGTTACAGGCCTATTGTCCTGAGGTGAATTAACATTGAAGAAGCAGATGGTGTTGCTTCCGGAGTACAAGCCATTCAATCATTTGAACCGCATATACTTTTTCTGGATGTAGAATTGGATGATGGAACCGGTTTTGATATACTAAAGCAACTGGATCATCCGGATTTTCAATTGGTATTTACCACCGCACATAATAAATATGCGGTGCAGGCATTTAAATTCAGTGCAATCGATTATTTATTAAAACCAATTGATCCGGATGAACTTACAGAAAAGTGTAAATAAAGCCAACGCAAATATTAAAAGTGCTGATCTCCGAAACAGCAGCTTTCCATCATGATGAATCAGTTGGCCGACAAAATGGATCCTGAGAAGAAAGATCGTTTTAAAAGATAGTACTGCCACTTATTTTATAAAAGTATCGGATATTTTATTTTGTGAAGCGGAAGGCACCTATACAAAATTCAATATTTCGCCTGATAAAATTATTCTCGTTTCCAAAAACCTAAAGGAATACGAAAGCCTTTTGGAGCCAATGGGATTTATAAGAACGCATCATGCTTTTCTGGTTAACCCCAATAAAATAAAAATGTACGACCGTACTGATGGCGGTATGCTGGTATTAGAAACCGGACGCACTGTTCCGGTTTCACAACGTAAAAAAGAAATGGTATTACAGCTATTAGAAAAAAGGTAACTAATAATCTATATAATAAAATTTGATACTTATGCAATTTGATAAAAAAGATATTTGGCCTAAGGAAGGTAAACTTAAAAAAGGGCTTATTATTCTGGCAATTATAATTGTAGGTGTTACAGCTATTACTTTAATTGAGGAACAGTCTGCTGTTAAATTTACAAAGCGGATGCCGGTAATACTTGGATTAGCATGTGCAGGAGTGTGGTTTTATAATCCTTCAAAAAATAATAAAGAATCTAAAGAGTAATCTTTTGTGCTTCACTTTGTTTTCTTAACGACCCTGGAAGTGATGATAGCCAGGCAAATTAAAATGATACCGAGAATAGTTTTAGAGTATTGTTGCCATTTATTTTGCTCCGGGTTAACACCATTATGAGTAAGAGCATACTCAAAACTATCAAGAAAATATTCTACAACATTAAATAGTATTAAGAGACTACCTGATATTATGAGTAGTGCAACGATTAATTTTCTTTTCACAAGAATGTATAAAAATTAAAAAGGTAGCACTTAATAATAATATACTACCTCAATTCATCAAGATTAGGTTTATTGTAAACGCAAATATTGTTATGGTCAGAAGTTCTTGATCATCTTAGTATTTTAATACAGCCATCTTTGATTTCAATCTTATCATTATCATTTACTTCAATCTTTCCACAGGCAGTTTCAATAATACATTTTTTACCGCTGCCCTGAATGGTGGCGGCTCCGGTTGTATTGGCTCTAAACTCAACTGTTTTAGTACTTCCATCCATTTTAACTTTCATTGTATGAGTTTTTGAATCCTTATTGCTGTACTTTATGTACAGCGCTGATGCCTGTGTGCTAATTAATAACATTACAATGGCGAGGCTAAATAATTGTTTCATCGTTTTTAATTTAATGTTTAAAAAATGGGTTTGATTATTGTATGTTTTCACAAAGTATTGTTTCAGCAGTATTTGATGTTCCTTTTGCTCTTCCAAAACCAGAGCCTGTATATTCCTGAATTATTTGAAACTCTCTATACAATACACATTCACCGGTTTCATTTTCTTTAAAGGCAATTGCTGCCGAACGTCTCCGGGCCATTACAATTCCCGTTAGTTTGTTGTACAGGGTTGTCCAACCGGCATCAGTGAGATTAATCTTTAAAATAGTTTTTGTGCCTTTTGCATTTTTATGATCGTCGATAAAAGCAGTTCTGAATACTTGCTCAATAGCTGCATCTTTTATAGCAGCTGGAGGCATTTTCATTGTTTTTAGCCTTACCTGATATCGTTCTTTTGCCTTTGCTTTTACATTTTCAATACCACCTAATTCAGCATCCAGCGCAACAAATTTTTGATATGTTGTTGATATTGATGTTGATTTAGGCATCAATTTTGTTGCTGTTGCCCACAGTCTTTTTTGATCTATAAACTTTTCATACCATATTAATGTTTCTTGTATAATTGGAGTATTCATTATTCTGCTTTTAAGTGTAGGAAGATCTGTTTCTTTCACACTAATTGACCTTTCTTCCAACAATTCCTCATATTGCTGCATATCGATTGTGGAAATATCAATTGATAATAATTCATCTGCATCTGCCTGAGATATTCCTGAGGCTTCAAGCTTATCTAATTTTTGCCCAGCTTCAATATTAGCATGTAGTTGCTTGGTATTGTTTTTCAGTTTTTCGGCTGCCGCCGTTTTATCTGTATTTAACCTGCTCTTTATACCTGAAAGTTCTTGCTCCATATTTGAAGTATTAAAAGAAGGGTCTTTCTTTTTAATGTTTGCAATTAGTCTTTCCATTGTAGTAATCTTTGATTCCACACTTATAAAAAATCCTTTATCAAGACTTTCAGTTGCTGTTTTCAATTGCAAAGGAAAGTTGTTAACAAGAAGTTTAGCAGGACCTGAGTAGCTAAGATCTGTTTGAGAAAATACTTGAAGTGAAATAATAAATAGAAGAAGTGCTGTGCTTAACTTTTTCATTGGGGTAAAATTTAGGAGTGCATAAAATCTACCTAAACTTACTTATTGATACTTTGTCTTTTCTGATAAATGAATAAGTGTAGCCCTTGGCTTAATAAGAGAGTAATTAAGGGCATAACCGAAGAAAGCTTTCACCGATATTATCTATGATATCACTGGCCATCATGGATTCCTGTGATAATTCATTTGCCGCCATATCACCAGCCAGTCCATGTATGTATACACCCAGCATTGCTGCATTTGATGATGTATACCCTTGTGCCAGCAAACCTGTAATAATTCCAGTCAGTACATCACCACTACCTGCCGTAGCCATTCCCGCATTTCCAGTCGAATTAAAGTATCCGCTACCATCGGGTGTGGCAATCAATGTATGATGGCCTTTCAAGACAATAACACAGTTTAGCTCTTTTGCTTTTTGCATAGCCAGGTCTATTCTTTCAAAATCATTTGCTGTTTTACCAAAAAGTCGTTCAAACTCTTTTGGATGTGGTGTAAGTATCGATCCTTCAGGAATTAATTCCAGCAATTTTTGCTCCATAGCAATACAGTTCAACGCATCTGCATCAATGACTATTGGTTTTTTATAAGTAGTTAGTAATTCCTTTAACATTGTTTGGGTTTCGATAGCTGTTCCAATACCGGGGCCAATACCTATAGCGTTGTATTTTGTAGGATCATCTTCAACTTTTGTAATGAAGGAGGAATTAAAATCCGTCAATACCATTGTTTCGGGTACGGTTGATTGTAAAATATCATAACCGCATTTGGGTATATGACTGGTAAGTAACCCAACTCCACTTCGCATACAGGCTTTTGCAGCGAGGACAGCAGCAC
Organism: uncultured Chitinophagaceae bacterium; assembly: GCA_963705465.1. Lineage (GTDB taxonomy): Bacteria > Bacteroidota > Bacteroidia > Chitinophagales > Chitinophagaceae > JJ008. The sequence goes on from CAVPJN010000004.1 coordinate 498,947, forward strand.
CCATCTTTCCATAGCTTCCCGCAATTAATAAGGCATGACCAAAATTTCCTTTATGAGAAAACTTATTTCTTGGCCGGTAGATGGATTTTATGATTTCAGCATCAATTAACTGATCTTTTGAATTCAATTTTTCACCATATTCATTGTGCAAACCAATATCAAGAATATGCACTTCACCGATCGTCAATTCATTTTCTGCGACTAGTAAAGCCTTTTTGTAGCATTGAAAACTAAGTGTATGATTGGCTTTTACAGTTTTGATTCCTTTTGACGATTGATCAACAAACAATCCACTTGGTATATCAATAGAAATTACTTCACAACCGGAATTATTAATATGATCAACAAGATTGGCAGTCATTCCTTCTACCTCTCTGTTTATACCGGAACCAAGTATTGCATCAATGATGATTTGTCCCACAGGAAAAGGATGCAGGTGTTGCTCTGATTGAATAAAATGTATATCGGTTACCAATAAATGATGAAGTCTTGTAAGATTTGTTTGAAAATCTTCCGTACCTAAATGCCCGAATCCGATAGCTTTCGGATCGAGAATATGGATGGAGACATCATATTTCTTTTCAATCAGCATTCTGGCAATTGCCAATCCATCCCCACCGTTATTTCCTTTTCCACAAAATATTCCAAATGAAGAGGCTCCCGGATAGTTTGCTAATAACCATTCTACAGATTTGGAAGCAGCTCTTTCCATCAGGTCGATAGAAGATATGGGTTCATACTGTATCGTATATTGATCCCACTGCCGGATGGCTGCTGCAGATAAAATTTTCATGCTACCCTAAAGTTGGGAAACAATTTCGGGAATAAGAATGATTATCCTTATTTTTTTGCTTTCACCTTTGGTACAGTAGCCGATTTTACTTTTGAATTTGTTTTCAGGTCTTCTTTACCGGAAGATTCCGGATTATCAGTTTCATCTTGTGGTTTTTCACGATTCTGTTGATAATCGCCGAAAATATCATAACAAAGATTGGCCGCCCTGTAAATCCCCCGGTTGAATTTATTACCAAGAATGATGATGGTTGCTTTTTCATCAGTCAAACGGGCAAATGATGCATTAAAGCCATGCCATTTACCAAAATGATAAACTACTTTTTTGCCATTTGGTAAAATCTGTAATCGCCATCCTAATCCATAATTATGAATAGAAGGTTTTTCAAAACTTTGAGGCGAAAAAGCTGCAGCCAGCAATGCAGTGTCGATTAGCTGATTGGTATATAAAGCCTGGTCCCATTTTAGCAGATCCTGTGGAGTGGAGTAAATATTTTTATCACCATAGGTAGCATCCAGGAAATCAAAATTCCAGTATGTATTATTATATGTAAATGATGGGGTAGCCGTCAATGTATCTTTTAGCGTGAACACATAGGTATTGGTCATCTGCAAAGGAGTAAATATTTTATCCGCATATACTCGGGATAGGATATTCCGGTCACTTTTTCTACGATCATAGCCAGCAAAACAAAATTGGTATTACAGTAGTTAAACCTTTTATCCGGCGAGTAACTTTTGTTTGGTTTCTCCTTTAATAAAAAATGGAGTACATCTTCGTTTGTAGCATATACCTTTTTATCCCAGTCACTGTTCGACATGAAATAGAGATAATTGGGCAAACCGCTGCGATGGCTTAATAAAAGCTTTACCGTAATGTCCGGATAAGGAAAGCCGGGAAAGAATTTTGTGATCGTATCATTCAACGATAACTTATTTTCCTGTACTAATCTTAAAATGGCAACAGCGGTAAAGGTCTTACTGGTTGAAGCGATATGAAAGGAAGTATTGCTGTTGATGGAATCTGGTTTGCGCAGATCAACCTTGCCAATATAATTTTCATAGATAATATTCCCGTTGCGGGCAATCAATATGCCTCCGTTAAAGCCAGTTCTCAAAAGCGTAGTGTCAAAAAAAGCACTGAGTTGCCGGTAATAAGTCCTGAATTCTTCCTTACTCATTGCCTCAGGGGTTGGAGGGTAATACTGAAGCGAGTCATCGTCAGGTTGATCCTTCCCGGAAGAAGTGTTACAGGCTACAAAAAAGTATAAGCAATACAGTAAATAAGCAACAGGTTTTTCAATACATTCCGATTTGGACAAAAATAGCAGTGTCAACCAGAAAAACAAATAGTGCTTTTCCCCATATTCTTTAAAATCTTAATAATCCCGGATTTATATTTGCACTATGGCAAAAAGCGACAAAACAAGTTATCCAAAGGAAAAAATAAAAATTCTGTTTTTAGAGAATATCAGCGACAGAGCTGTGAAGAATTTTCAAGGGCATGGCTATGTGCAGGTGGAGAAAATTTCAAAAGCATTAACCGAAGAGCAATTGATTGCAGCAATCAAAGATGTTCATATTCTTGGTATCCGTTCAAAAACACAGATCACCAAAAAAGTATTGGCTGCAGCACAAAAATTACAGGCCATTGGTTGCTTTTGTATTGGTGTAAACCAGGTGGATCTGAATGAAGCCACAAAGAATGGGGTAGTGGTGTTTAATGCACCTTATTCCAATACCAGATCAGTAGCAGAATTAGTGATTGGCGCATCCATCATGCTGATAAGAAGAATTCCTGATAAGAATAAAGCAGCACATGAAGGTATCTGGATGAAAGAATCGCAGGGCAGTTATGAACTAAGAGGAAAGACAATTGGTATCATTGGTTATGGAAATATCGGTTCGCAGGTAAGTGTATTGGCAGAGGGATTGGGATTAAAAGTTATTTTTTATGATGTGGAAACCAAGTTGCCCCTCGGCAATGCAGAAGATGCTAAATCATTAAAAAATTTATTGGGTAAAGCAGATATTATAACGGTACATGTACCGGATAATTCACAAACAAGAAACCTGCTTGGTAAAGTGAATCTGAAGCATTGTAAAAAAGGATCGATACTGATCAACTATGCAAGGGGAGAAGTGGTAGACCTGGAAGTATTACGTAAACTCATATTGGATGGACATATTGCCGGTGCAGCCATCGATGTCTTTCCGGTTGAGCCTGAAAAAAATGGCGATCATTTCCGTACACCGTTACAGGATTGTCCGAATGTATTGCTGACTCCGCATATTGGCGGCTCCACAGAAGAAGCGCAGCAGAATATTGGTGAAGATGTAAGTCTTAAACTTTTTAATTATCTGGAAAAAGGAATCACTTTTGGTTCTCAATCCATACCTGCATTGGCATTGCCGCCACAGGAAGGAAGCCATCGTATCCTGCATATTCATAATAATGTACCGGGTGTATTGTCAGAAATCAATACACAGCTTTCAAAAAACAAGATCAATATACTTGGACAGTATCTTAAAAACCAATGAAGATATTGGCTATGTGGTGCTGGATGTTGACAAACAACTTTCTTCTCAGGCTTTGAAGTTGTTGAGAGAAGTAAAGGAAACGATTAAGGTGAGGATGTTGTATTAACCCGATCATTATCGTATCCAACTTTCAAGATGCCATTTCATTATATTTCCTGATCCAATATTGGTTATTCTATTTGCCAGGTAAATTGCCTTATGTTCGTTCGCTGACAAGGTAGTCTGATGTGTATGCACGGGCCTTTCGTGAATTGACATCATAACAATAAATATTTATTTACAGTATTTTCAGTAATTATTGAAAATAGTGTAAATTTGTGTTATAAATTAATAAAGCATGAAAGTCGTAATAGTTGGAGCCGGATTTGGAGGATTAAGATTGGCAAGAAAACTTAGCAACAAACCGGGATTTGAAGTAGTTCTTATTGACCGGTTTAATTATCACCAGTTTCAGCCGTTGTTTTACCAGGTCGCCACTGCAGGGCTGGATGCCAGTAATATTTCATTTCCGCTTCGTAAAGTATTTCAGAAAAGTAAGAATGTAAGAGATCAGGCTTTGTACTCTTTCAGAAGTAGTTCCATCTCAAAATAAGATCATTACAGATATGGAAGAGATCCATTATGATGTATTGGTGCTTGCCACCGGAGCTGATACCAATTTCTTTGGGAACAGCAAACTGGCGACACATTCTTTCCCGATGAAATCAACAGTAGAAGCATTGCAGATCCGTCATCGGTTATTGCAGTTATATGAAAAAGCACATAGCATTAAAGATGAAGAAGCGTTTCAACGAATGATGAATATTGTAGTGGTGGGTGGCGGACCAACAGGAGTGGAAGTGTCCGGTGCATTGGCAGAGATGAAAAAATATGTATTGCCAAAGGATTTCCCGGAACTTGATTTTTCAAAAATGAATATCTATTTATTGGAGGGTACTGGTAAAACTTTATCCTCGATGAGTGAAAAATCATCCAGTCAGTCAGAAAAATATCTGAAAAAATTAGGAGTGGAGGTAATGACCAATACACTGGTAAAAGATTATGATGGCAGAGAATGTGCTATTACAAAACGGGGATTTAATTCCAGCATCAACCGTTATCTGGGCTGCAGGTGTAAAAGGAAATATTCCCGGCGGGTTTGATAAGACAATTGATTGCAAGGGGAAACCGGATTAAAACGGACAGACATTGTCTTGTAGAAGGATACAATAATATATATGCCATTGGCGATCTTGGCTATATGGAAACACCAAAATTTTCAAAAGGATTTCCACAAGTAGCACCCGTTGCCATGCAACAGGCGGATTTGCTGGCGGGCAATTTAAAATTGATTGAAAGAAAATCCAACCCGAAAAGCCAATATGAATTTGAATACAGAGATAAAGGTGCTATGGCAACTGTTGGAAGAAATCTGGCAGTGGTAGATATACCAAAACCAAAACTACATTTTGGAGGTTTTTTTGCCTGGTTAATATGGATGGGTTTACACCTGATGCTGATCCTTGGCGTAAAGAACAGGTTCTTTGTTTTCTTCAACTGGTTATACAATTATATAACATACGACCAGAACCTTCGGTTGATATTCAGGGAATTCAATAAACCGGAAAAAGATATTATTAAAAGGAACATTAAAAATGAGTCAGAAATGAACAATTAAAGACCTTTCAGGATCTTTCTGGCTCTTGCTCTGAAGGCCGCTGTTTCGTAATCCCATCGGTCTTCAATGATCGTTTTCAGCTCAGGTTTAATTTCAGGGTAAATTTGAGATAGATTATCTAATACTGTAAGGGAGAATGCTTTAATGGCAGGTTTTTCATCCGGCGAAATCAGAAAATCGAAACATATATTCATTATATCACCCTGGTATTTCTCCGGGATCTGAACTTCCTGTAGTAGCCGAATTGTATTTCTTTTTACAGCATCATGGAGATTCTTTTTCTTTAAATTGGTAACTAATTGTCCGAGATGCTTCTTTATAAACGCTGGATTTGCAATGGCCGGCATAACTTAATGGCCAGCCGGCTCTTTGTGTGATAAGTTTATCATTTCAGAAGAATAATGTATATCAGTTCATCAAACCTGGTTTGATCATTGCCAATCCATTTTACAATTTCATCGCAGGTTGCTTTGTTATGCGCCGATAGTATTTTTTCTTTTAGATTCATTTATTTCAGGATATTTATTTTCAATCTACATTATTATAGCTTTTGATGCAATCACTAATTTATATATTAATACTTCTTCGGGTCACAGTATTAAACATCGGATTCTTTTCTTATAATTTACATTATGTTAAACAGGCGCACAGCGTCCTAGCTATCAGGACAAAGAAAAACCCCGACAATTTTGCCGGGGTTTCGTATGAATCTATTTAATTTCTTATTTATCTTTCTTTAATGTTGGAATTGCATTCACCGTATCATAAAGATCATTCCACTTTTTCTCTTCAGCTGTATATTTTGCAATATCCGCTGGTTTACCTTTTGACTGAATTCTTTTATAGGCGAAAATTTCCGACAGATAATTGATTGCTTTTTTATATTGCTCTTTATCCCTCAACTCAAGGCCATTCTCCGCTTTTGCTCTCGCTGAAAAAATTGCCGCTGCTTTTTCATATGGTTCTTTAGCTTCTTCCAGTTCTGTACCATACCTGGCATCCAGCATATCTCTTTTTGCCACATCTTCTTTTGAAGCCATTGTACCAGGCTTTGTCCTGGATTTCATATCAGCTGCATGAGCCGTTCTTGCGTCATTTGTTTTCGCTGCTTTATTAATAAAATGATCACCAATATATAAGAATGGAATTTCAAACTCAGGTTTGACGGCTGCAGCTTTTATAAAAGAAGATACCATCGTTTTTTCCAGTTCTGCAGCATTAGCAGGTACTACTGCCCCTTCTTTATCAGAATTAAGGGTATCATAAATGATTTCACCCATGATCTGGTTTGCTTTGTAATTATTCGGGTCGTTTGCCAACACTTCAGTAAGTGCTTTGGCCTTGTCTGCAAAATTATCAGCCAGACCAACTGCAAAATCTACCTTGTCATAAGTAAAAAACTCACTTTCCGGAAATAACTCAGCACCTATATTTTTATACTTTTGAAAACCTTCCATATCCTTGGTTCCAAAATAGTAGCTAACGAGGAAACGGTAAATACTTTCAAATCCTTCACCGCCAATTTTAGCATCTGCCAAACGGGTATAATAAGATGCTGCATCTTTTTTGTTACCACTTTTTTCTGCTGTAATACCAGCAAGGATAAGCACATTCGTATCTATTGCAGCAACTAATAGTTTTAGTCCGATCAGGATATCAGACATCTTAACGGCATCTTTCAATTTTGCATAACCCGATTCCCATTTATTTTTTGAGTAGTCCTCATACCCTGTTGAATAAAAATTAGAATACAGATTAACAGGACCGTTTTGATAAATCGGGTCTTTTACCAGATCCATTGCAGGTTCCATTTCCTGATATTTAGTAAATGCTTCAAATGCCTCTTTTGCCAACTGATCTCCCGCCGGCGTATTCTTTTTTGTATCAGACATGGCTAAGCCTGCATAAATTGCAGTTTTCAGAATATAGGCTTCTGCTTTACCGGCAAATTTTGAATTAGAAATGTTTTTATCAAAATCAGTCTTTGCTTCTTCGAATTTATTAAAAACCAAAAGATTCTTAATAGTGCTATAATTCTGTGCTTTAACGCCTACAACTGAAAAGCTGATCGTAAGTAGTAAAATGATTTTTTTCATTACTGACATTTGGTTGTTTTATTATTAATTACTCTTTATTGTCATCCGTAGATGGATTTTCATCGGTTAACGTTGCGTTGCCACTATCCGTTTCAGGGGTTTCTTCAGTCTCATCATGGCCATTCTGGTCATCCAGTTTTGTAATAGCCGCTATTTCATCCCCTTCATCTAACCGGATGACTTTCACTCCCTGTGTTGCCCGTCCCTGTTCGCTGATGCCACTTACCGGCATACGGATCGTTACACCACTTTTGCAAGTGATCATAATATCCTGCGTTTCTTCCACACCTAATAAACCAACCAAGGTGCCCGTTTTTTCAGTTACATTAATTGTTTTAACTCCCTTGCCGCCTCTGTTCGTATATCTGTATTCATCTACAGGTGTTCTTTTGCCATACCCTTTTTCACTAACTACCATTACAGTTTTGTTCGCATCTGTAACAGGATTCACACAAATCATACCCACTACTTCATCATTATCATCATCAACCTGAATGCCGGCAACACCAATTGCTCCACGACCAGTTGCCCTCACCTTTTCTTCAGAGAAACGAATGGCTCTTCCACTTTTTACTGCCATCATTATTTCGCAATTGCCATCGGTCATTCGGGCTTCAATCAACTCATCGCCTTCAATAATGTTAATGGCATTGACACCCGTTTGTCTCGGACGACTGAAATCTTCCAATGCCGTTTTCTTAATAATACCTTTTTTGGTACATAGAACAATATTATGTGAGTTGACAAAATCTTCGTCTTTCAGATCTTTTACATCAAGGATGGCTCTTACTTTATCATCCGGAGGTAATTGCATCAGGTTCTGAATAGCTCTGCCTTTTCCGGTCTTCTCTCCTTCCGGAATTTCATACACATTCAACCAATACACCCTTCCTTTTTCGGTAAAGAATAACATGGTATGATGTGTAGAAGCCACAAACAAATGCTCAATATAATCTTCGTCCCTTGTTTTTCCACCCATCACTCCTCTTCCGCCACGACGTTGTGAACGGAATTCGTCGGCAGGTGTTCTTTTGATATAGCCAAGGTGCGATATAGTGATAACAACATCTTCTTCTTTAATAAGATCTTTTATTTTCACTTCATCATCAAGATAAGTGATCTCCGTTTTTCTTTCATCACCAAACTTCTCTTTGATCTCCAGTAATTCTGTTTTGATTACATCGAAACGCATTCCTTCATTTGCCAGCAATTCGTTCAAATGGTTAATCAATTTCATTAATTCATCGAACTCTGCTTTGATCTTATCTCTTTCCATTCCGGTTAACCGCTGTAAACGGAGTTCCAGAATTGCTTTTGCCTGAATTTCATCTAAGCCCCAACCTGCACTGATCAATTTTTCTTTTGCTTCATCGGGTGTAGCAGAAGAACGGATCAACGCAATCACTTCATCCAGATGATCAAGCGCAATCAGGTAACCTTGTAAAATATGCGCTCTTTTTTCAGCCTCTCTTAATTCGTATTTTGTTCTCCGAACAACTCACTTCATGCCGAAAATCTACAAACTCACTAATCAGATCTTTTAGATTAAGTGTTCTTGGTCTGCCTCTTACAATTGCAACATTGTTGATACCATAGGAAGTTTGCAGATCAGTCATTTTGTACAACTGATTTACAATTACATTCGCTATTGCATCTCTTTTCAGATCGATTACTAACCGGGTACCTTCCTTATTATTTGATTCATTATTTACATGAGCTATCCCTTCTATCAGCTTGTTATTCACCAACTCACCAATTTTATTGGTCAGTGCATCACGGTTTACCTGATAAGGAACTTCGGTAATAATTATTTGTTCACGGCCACTGGGTTTGGCTTCAACGGTTAATCTACCTCTCACTACTACCCTCCCTCTGCCAAAATGAAAACCTGCTTTCACACCTTCCATTCCGTAGATAATTCCTCCGGTCGGAAAATCAGGAGCTTGTACATGAGCAATCAACTCATCGATCGTAATTTCTTTGTTATCAATATAAGCTATACAACCATCAATAACTTCCGATAAGTTGTGCGGCATCATATTCGTTGCCATACCAACCGCAATACCACTTGAACCATTTACCAGTAGTTGAGGAATTCTCGATGGTAAAACGGTAGGCTCTGTTTCAGAGTCATCAAAGTTGTTCTGAAAATCTACAGTGTCTTTTTCTATATCATCCAATAAATGTTCAGCTAATCTATCCAGCCTCGCTTCAGTATAACGCATTGCTGCCGGACCATCACCATCCTGGTTTCCAAAGTTTCCCTGGCTATCGATCAAGTGTATAGCGCATACTCCACTCCTGTGCCATACGCACCATTGCATCATACACAGATGTATCACCGTGCGGATGATACTTACCTAACACTTCACCCACAATACGGGCCGATTTTTTATAAGGCTTGTTAAAATGAATGCCTAATTCATTCATTGCATATAAAACACGGCGATGCACCGGTTTTAATCCATCTCTTACATCAGGAAGTGCCCGACCAACTATTACCGACATTGAATAATCAATGTAAGCGGTCTTCATTTGCTCTTCAATGTTAACAGGAATTATACGGTTGCTGTCATTCGTTTCCAGCGGCTGTTGAATTATCTTCCATCGTTTATTTTCCTTCTGCTTTTTGATGTGAATTTATAAACCTCCAGAAAGGGGAAACCAGGACAATTTTTAAGGTCTGCAAATCTAACTTTTTCAGTGGTTAAAACCTGATAAAAAGGAGTGGTTTTTTAACCCTTTTTATCCACTATTGTGGAATAGTTAATCGATTGAATTACAGGCTTTTTCTACTGTTTAAATTACCTTTCGTTTTCTCGATTATTTCGTACTAATTTTCACCTTTTACAATTCTTAGATTTATGAAGACAGTTTTATTATTTGGGGCAGGTAAATCGGCGACAGTGTTGATCGATTATTTACTGGAAAATGCGATTGCAGAAGGCTGGCATTTGGTAGTAGTTGATGCGGATCTGAAATTGGCCGAATCGAAGATTGGAAATGTTCAAACAGCAACAGCCGTTTCTTTCGATATTACCAATACAAGTGAAAGAATCCGATATATTGAAAAGGCTGACATTGTAATATCTATGCTCCCTCCTTCTCTGCATATACAAGTCGCAAAAGATTGTGTGGCCTTTCAAAAAAACCTGCTTTCTGCTTCTTATATGGATGATTCTATAAAGGAACTGAAAACTGAAATTGAGGAAAGTAAATTGTTGTTCTTGTATGAAATGGGGCTTGATCCGGGAATTGATCACATGAGTGCCATGAAGATCATTGATGAGATACATGAAAAGAATGGCAAGGTAATTTCCTTTCAATCTCATTGTGGCGGATTGGTAGCACCTGAAAGTGATGATAACCCCTGGCATTATAAAATAAGCTGGAACCCAAGAAACATCATCATGGCCGGGAAAAGCGGAGCACATTTTAAAGAAAATGGAAAAGAAGTTAAATTAGAATATGAAGAGCTATTTACGGCTGAAAGACAGGTTGAGATACCGGAACTGGGAATGCTCAGTTGGTATCCCAATAGAGATTCATTAAGCTACATTCCACTTTATGGTCTGGAAAACACCCCCACATTTATAAGAACAACATTACGTCATCCTGATTTTATGTATGGTTGGAAAAATATTATTGACCTGAAACTTATTGATGAAACATTGCAATATGCAACAGATGGAAAAACATTGCAGGAAGTATTTAAGGAACACATGGATAAACATGGTTTTGGCGAATGGCTGACCGAACAATTGACAGAACGATTTGAAGAAACCAAAGGGATGATGGAAAACCTGATGAAATTAATGGAAGCCGAAAATCAGGCAGAAGAGACCGGTAAGAATATGCCGGATACATTTATGACAGCTGATGCAAAAGGGAATTTGGAAGAAGTAGAGATTGACGAAGTAAAGAATAAAGCCGCCTCCATACTTGCTCATAAAATGCACCAGGCGAATCTTATTTTAAAACAACTTTTCTTTTTGGGATTAGATGATGCCGACACAGAGGTGAATAAAGGTTTATGCAGCGCCGCAGATATTTTACAATTTGCCGTTGAGAAAAAACTGGCCTTACGACCTTACGATAAGGATATGATCGTTATGCTGCATGAAATAGAATATGAATTGAATGGAAAGAAAACGGCTATCAGCAGTTCATTAGTAGTAAAGGGCGAAAATAACCTGCGAACAGCGATGGCGAAAACGGTGGGTTTACCACTTGGCATTGCTGCAAAACTTATTCTAAATGGGAAAATAAAATTAACCGGACTACATATTCCAACTTCAAAAGAAATATATGAACCGGTATTGCAGGAATTAGCAGCTTATAATGTGAAATTTATGAAACAAGAAACGATGTTAAATGAAATAAAAGTTTCATGGCAGAAGCTGCTGACAGTTAAGCAAAGAAGCTGTTCAGAAGTTTACAACGGTAATGCAACATGGAACCATGAAAGTGGAGTACTACAAACCGGAAAAAATTGATTTGCAAAAACCACATGCACAGGATGAACTTTATATCGTTGCCAGCGGTTCCGGAACATTTATACGAAGTGATGAAAAAGTTCCTGCCAATCCAATGATGTATTATTTGTACCGCGGAACAAGCACCGCTTTGAAAATTTTACAGATGATTTTGCGACCTGGGTAATCTTTATGGTGCAGAAGGTGGCGAAGCTTCAACCCATCAGTAATTTCTTCAGATCTTCTACTCCTTCTGTAGCCGGTTTCTCTATCAATGTAAGATTTTCATTGGTGTCGTGTAGGGCAGTTTTTTATCAATGATATACTTTGGTGTTGCTGACGAAACATAATTTACCAGGCCTGCAGCAGGATAAACGGCCAATGATGTTCCAACAACTACAAAAAGATCAGCTCCATAAACTACTTCTACTGCTTTATCCATCATTACAACAGGTTCTCCAAACCAAACGATAAAAGGCCGAAGTTGACGCCCATCTGCTGCCATATCACCTAATTTAATATCTCCTCTGATCTCTGAAATCAATTCATTATCCCATTCACTTCGCATTTTGAATATTTCACCATGCAGATGAAGCACATGGGTTGATCCTGCTCTTTCATGCAGGTCATCAATATTCTGGGTAATAACTGTTATTTCAAAATCTTTTTCCAACGAAGCCAATCCCAAATGTGCAGCATTGGGTTTGGCATCAGCAACATTTCTTCTTCTTTCATTATAAAAATCAAGAACCAGCTGCGGGTCTTTTTGCCAGGCTTCCGGTGTGGCTACATCATGCTACATTATATCCTTCCCATAATCCATCGCTATCACGGAATGTTCGCAAACCGCTTTCGGCACTGATACCTGCACCGGAGAGAACGACTAGTTTCTTTTTTGACATAGTCAAATGTAAAGCAGAAATATTTTATCCGGCTTGTTTTGGTTTTACAGTTCTTATTTTTTTGTAAATCAGGAAAAATGCAAAGCTAAATAAAAGTAATGGCCAAATATAGATGATACCAATAAACAGATCAACAATCAAATTCCAACCTGTTTTAAAAGCATCTTTTATTTTAGCACCGAATGTGGGTTGCAACTCATCTTTTGCAGTTGAATTTAACACCTGAAAGTAGGTTAGATTAATTGTACTATAGGCAGAAGATTGTCCCAGATAATTCAACCTACCTGTGGCAGATTCAATTTCTTCCTGAATATTATTTATTTCAGATTGTACACTCAGGATCTCTTCCATATTTTTTGCTTGTTTTAGCAGATCCATATAACGATTTCTGAATTGCTTCTTAGCCTCAATTCTTGATCTTGTGTCAACATACTCTGCAGAAACATCCTGAGATGATATTTTCATTTCATTTATTTTTTCAAACCCCGTAGTAAGTGAAGCGACAGCATTATCAAACTGATCGACCGGAACTTTTATGACAACTGTATTTTGAATCTTATAATCGGATTTGCTTTGTTCTTCCTGGGCAACATATCCGCCAAGGTTCCTGATCTTTTCTTTAAGCGAAAAATAATATTTTTTATAGTCATTTATTTCAATATCGACAGTAGCATTTTTTATTATTTTTTTATCCCAGTCAGGACCAGCAACCTGTTGCTTCATTCCCGATGGCTTTTTCTTTTCATCATTTATCTGTTCAGTAGCGGCGATCGTTGTATCTGCTGAGAAATTAATATCTGAGTTACTCATTTCATTCAGTACTGAATCTGGAATTACTGATTGCTCTTTATTGCCTTTGTCGCAGGCAATAAAGAATACCATCGCTGCTAAAGCAATCGCTATTAGTTTCATATCAATATTTTTAAGATTATTGGTAAGGAGATGCAAATATTTTGTTTTTGCACAATACAGCGTCAAGAATTACTAAAAATAACTGAGCTATAGTTTGGTAAATAAGACCAATATGGAATCTGCTATAGTAAATTGAAGACTGTCCTTTGTTAGTTTAGCGATTTTGTAATCATGCCCGACAGCGTCATTTGCATTCATATTCCAATGGATTTCACTTTCATTTTTCCATGTATAGAACGTAGTATCATCAATTTCAGCATCAGTTTGAAAACGGGTAAGCGTTCCATTTTTGTGAAATGTCAATATATAGCTACTAAATGTTGAATCATCTGCATCAACAGGAATGGTTTTCCATTTCCCGATTATTAATTCCTGATTAATCGTTGCAAGATCTTTTGTTCCCTGCTTTTTCCGGAGAAGAAAAAACATGGCTGTTCCGGCTGCTAAAACAAACAGCATAATGAGTAATTTTTTCATGGCTTTATTATAAATGATTCAATGAGAGTTTCGGGTATTGATACCTCAAACCATGAAAAAGTAACCCGCTTGAAAAGTTAAATGAATTTGTGAAATAAAAATAAAGCTAGTTCTCTCCTGCCATTCTCATTACAATTTTCCATTCTGTATCACTTACAGGTTGTAAGGATAAGCGGCTGATGCGAACCAATGCCATTTCGGTCAGTTTTTTTTCTTTTTTAATAGCATCAAGCGATACGGTGTTCTTTAGTTTTCGTACTGGCTTCAAATCGACTGCCACCCAGCGGTCATCATCGGTAGTAGGATCGGGATAAGCCTCTTTGATCACTTCTGCAATACCCACTATTTCCACACCTTCATTACTATGATAAAAAAATACTTCATCGCCTTTTTTCATATTCCGCATATGAAGTCTTGCTGCATAATTTCTAATGCCACTCCAGCAGGTTTGTTTTTCTTTTACGAGATCATCCCAACTATACGTTGAGGGTTCAGATTTTGCCAGCCAATATGCCATACAATTAGTATTTAAAATTGTTCAGTAAAGTAGGTTATCAAAAATACAACCATACGAAATAAAAAATAATTTCTTTTTTATAAATCCGAAACAATGTAAGCTAGCGTATCTGTAACTGTTCATACTTGTAAAACAAATAATAAAATTAAAACACATGAAATCTTTAAAATCGATCGGATTAATGCTGGCAGCTATATTAGCATTTAATATTTCGTTTGCACAAACAATGATGAAGGAAAAAACTGTAGAGGTTGGTGGTGCAGCCATGTATCCTTCAAAGAATATCGTTGAAAATGCTGTTAATTCAAAGGATCATACCACACTAGTAGCTGCGGTAAAGGCTGCCGGGTTGGTAGAAACATTAATGAGTGCTGGTCCTTTCACAGTATTTGCACCAACAAATGCTGCTTTTGATAAATTACCTGCCGGAACTGTAGAAACGTTGATAAAGCCTGAGAACAAGCCGAAATTAACAGGTATTCTAACTTATCATGTAGTTGCCGGAAACTTAGATGCCAATACTTTAAAAACAAAGATCAAAGAAGGAAATGGCAAATCAGAATTAACAACAGTTGCTGGGGGAAAACTGTGGATCATGAAAAAGGGAAATAAACTAATGTTGAAAGATGAAAACGGTGGCATAGCAGAAATTACAATCAGTGATGTATACCAGAGTAATGGAGTGATACATGTAATTGATCATGTAGTATTACCGAAATAAAAGTTTCTTAACAGTAACAATTAAGCCCTCGAAAATTCAAAAGCCGGTTTCATTTGAAGCCGGTTTTTTTGTAACTGATAAATAACTAAATATTTCAACCAATATAATTCATTTGATAATGAGTATCTTATGTTATTAACATACAAATGCCAATAAATTTTTCTGTTAAAGGTATAAAAGAATTAAATTCAATATACAAACCTGCCAACATGAAATTTAATTCAATAGCAATTGGATGTTTATTCCTGCTGACTTCAATTATTGCTACAGCTCAAAGAAAGGATGTTGCCAAAAACAAAAAATCGCTGAAGAATTATAACGGGATTCTGAAAATCACTTTGGAAAGTGATTCTTCTACAAAAAGTGTATTGGTAAGTAATATTAGCGAAGAAAAAAGTGGGGATATGTCACCGGTTATTGGCGCCGCTACCTGGACGGATAGTGGTAACAAATTACAATGCAAATCTTTACTTGAATTTGATTTTAATTTAATACCCATTGAAATTCTAAAAATGCCTTCACTCATTTTGAGAGCCAACCTTGTATTGTATCCTGTACATGTTGAATTTGCTGCTCATGACAATGAAAAGGCAAGCGTTATTTATATCCGGCAGGTTAATGATAAATGGGAAGATTCTTCAACAAGGTGGAATAATCAGCCCACTGCTAACTGTTGAAACCCAGATAGCTGATACTATCGAAACAAAAAATAAAAATATGCCTGTTACCATTGATGTAACGGGTATCGTTTTAAACAATATATTAAATAAGAAAAATAACGGGTTTATGATCCTGTATGATGAAAATACAGATCAATCATTTGCAGCTGGTCAATTATTCGCCTCACCCAAAAATGAAAACCCGGGTATTCGTCCTCAGTTAGAAATATATGTTGAATATTTAAGTGAAAAGGAATATACTAAAAGAGCTGCTGCTATTAATCCGGTAAATAATTCATTAAATGATCTGTACTGGAGAAGAAATACAAGGTATGTTGAAGCTACTAACCCAAATTCTAACATGATCTATAATATGAATTTAAGACCGGGCTCTGCTCTTTTGCCAAGAACAGCCAATTAATTTATTACCAGTATAAGTTGTTGAATTTTTTAAGGCAGGGGGAATTTATTTACAAGCCGCTAGCCAATACATCCGCAATATGCATGGTTTTTAATTTATACCCTTTTTGGTTGATATAACCCTGTAAATGCATTAAACAGGAAAGATCCGTGGAGATCAAATATTCCGCATCAGTTGCCAAAGCATTTTCAACTTTTTGTTCGCCCATGGCAACAGAGATAGCTTCAAACTTTACAGCAAAAGTGCCACCAAAACCACAGCAGGTTTCTACATCATTCATTTCGACTAATTCCAGCCCTTTTACCTGCGAAAGTAATTTTCTGGGCTCTTCTTTTATTTTACATTCCCGTAAGGCAGCGCAGGAGTCATGATAAGTAGCTTTACCTTTTAATTCAGCACCCACATTATCCACTTTTAGAATGTCGATCATAAATTCAGAAAATTCAAAAATCTTTTTACTCAGATCTTTTACTTCATTATGTACGGAAGAGTTCTCAAATAATTTAGTATAATAATTTTTTACAAAGCCAGCGCAGCTTGCACTCGGCGTTACGATACAATCTGCATCACCAAAATCTTTTATGAATTTGCTACAAACCGCTTTCGCCTCATCCCAAAAACCTGCATTGAAAGCAGGTTGCCCGCAACAGGTTTGTGAAGTATTGTAACTAACCGTGCATCCGGCTTTCTCTAATACTTTTATCATATTAAAAGCTGTATCAGGATACAACTGGTCTACAAAACATGGTATGAATAAATGAACGTTCATATACAACCCTCTGTCTCCTCCTAAAGGGAGGACTTAGAAAATGTATTTCTAATAATTATTGTAAAATATTTCATTAACGATTTTTTTTAAGCCCCTTTAGGGGGTTGAGAGTTCAGTCCAATCATTTTCATTGCGGTGATGGCCGCTTCTTCACCTTTATGACCATGTTTGCCACCAATTCTTTCGATGGCCTGTTCTTCATTGTTCACCGTTAATACACCAAAGATGGTAGGAACCGGTAAACTAAGATTTAATTGTACAACACCATCTGTAATAGCTTTACACACATAATCAAAATGAGGTGTATCACCTTTTATAACACAACCCAATGCAATAAATGCATCTGGCTCTATTTTTCTTACCGGTATTTGTCCAGTAATTTTTAATCGCAAATGGGATTTCAAATGCACCTGGAACGGTGATGACAACGATCTTCTTTAACCCAAACTTTTCCAGCTCTGCTATACATCCCCTTTCGAGTTGATCCACGATTGCGGCATTCCATTCTGTTTTAACCAAAACAATACAGGCATCCTTTTTCAGAATGCCTGTATCTATATGTTAATAAGTTACTATCTTTTATTGCGGCCATAATTAATTTTCAGTGCTGTAAACGCCTAATTGTGCCAGGTAATTATCTGCATCTCTTGCATGATCTGTTCTTGGAAATTTCTCTTTGATCTCCTTATATAAAGCTATAGCACTCTTTGTATCATTCAGTGTACGATGTGCAAGGTAAGCTGCCATAAACAAACTTTCGGCAGAGTTGGTTTCATCACTTTCAAAATGATGCCCGGCTTTTTTATAATAGTCAAACGCTTCTTTATTCTTTCCAAGATCACCATATGCATCGGCCATCAATTTATAAGCTCTGGCCTGAACTGGTTTTGAACTGGTGCTGAATTTTTTTAACTGGTCTATTGCTTTCTGATTTTCATTCAGTTTGATAAAGCAATCTCCTGCATAAAAACGGGCCAGATTACCTGCATCTGTTCCACCATACTTGTCGATCACTTTCAAAAAACCAATATTCTGTCCATCGCCATTTAAGGCAAGTAATACAGAGTCCTGACGATAATAATCTTCTGCCTTGAACATTACTTCAGCTGCTTTTGCTCTCTTTTGGCTTTACAAAATAGTTCTGATAAATATACCAGCCACCTGCCAAAACGATGATAGCAACAGATGCGATCATCAAAGGTTTACTATATTTTTCCCAGAAGTCTTTTGCTTTTGCTACAATCACTTCACCTGAATCCACATCCTGCACATTTTTCTTGTCTGCCATTGTTTTATTTTTATTTGCTTGGTTTTATTTTATTAATCAACAATAAATGGATAGTTCTGATCTACATACACATCTTTCAATACTTCATCATCATCCGGCCATGGGCTTTCTTCAGCAAATTTTACTGATTCGTCCACAATATCATCTACTCTTTTATTGATCGCATCAATCTCTTCCTGCGTCGCAAATTTATTATCCAGAATGGTTTTTAATACCATCTGAATAGGATCTTTGCTCTTATATTCGTCCACTTCTTCCTTGGTTCTGTATTTTTGTGGATCACTGATTGAGTGACCTTTATAACGATATGTTTTAATTTCTAGTAAAGTAGGTCCGCCCTTTTCTCTTGCTCTCTTTACCGCCCGGCCTACCGCTTCATGTACCGGTTCCGGCTGCATGCCATCGATCACATCAGCTGGCATTTCATAGGCATCCGCCAGTTTATAAATATCTACTACGTTAGAAGTACGTTCAATTGAAGTACCCATTGCGTAGTTGTTGTTCTCACAAATAAAAATGACGGGTAATTTCCAAAGCATCGCCAGGTTAAATGTTTCATGCAATATTCCCTGTCTTGCTGCACCATCACCAAAATAGCAAAGCACTACATTATCAGTATCCTTGTATTTTTCAGCAAATGCTAAACCTGCACCTGTACCGATCTGTGCGCCTACAATTCCATGTCCGCCAAAAAAGCCAACATCCTTTCCAAAGAAGTGCATACTTCCACCCTTTCCTTTCGAACAACCTGTTGCTTTACCGTATAATTCTGCCATACAACTATTCACCGATACGCCTTTGGCAATTGCCAATCCGTGGTCACGGTAAGCAGTGATCATCATATCTTCTGGTCTGGTAGCAGTCATACAACCAGCGGCAATAGCTTCCTGACCAATGTAGGCATGGAAAAAACCACGGATTTTACCATCCATTTTATACTTCTCTTCTGCCATTAATTCAAACTGACGAATCAGCTGCATTAACTCGTACCAGTAGAGATAAGTATCTTTTGAAAATTTGGCGGCCACAGGCTAATAATTTTGTGTTAGTTTACCCTAATTTACGGGACGCAAAAATAAGGGGAAAAAAGCAATTCTGAAAGCTCAAAATTATCTTTCTTAAAGGATAAGTATACTGATTAAGAACAAGATATAAATGTTCTACTTTTGCGCATGGCCAATCGGATTACCCGTCGTCGACTTCGCAAAGCATTTCTCCGTTTGAAAAGGCTTCCCGGCGGTATCAATTTCATTAAATATTCGGCAAATAAAGTGCATGGTTTCTGGCTGCGATTGATCAAAAGCACCAAAGTTCCCCATCCTTCTTCTATCATGCTGGAAGTGACCAATCAGTGCAATCTGGCCTGTATTACCTGCCCCAGAGAATATGCTTATGGCGAACAGATGGCCAAAGGTTTTATGGATATGGAGAAAATGAAAAAAGTGGTGGATGAAGCCTTCCCTTATGTCGATTCAATTGGGTTGACAGGTTTGGGTGAAACATTTATGTACAAAAACCTGCCAGAGATCGTTGATTATATCCGTTCGAAAAACAAAGGCATCATCATCAGCGTATCCACCAATGCACATTTACCGATCAGTATAAAAATGGCGGAAGAGTTGGCAGATAAATTAGATACGATACAGGTTTCTATTGATGGAATCGGCAAAGTGTATGAAAAAGTAAGATTGAAAAGTGATTACAGTTTCTTTTATGAAAACATGTTGCAGACGATTGAAGTCTGCCGTGGCACAAGAACCAGTGTGATGTTCAACTTTGTTGCCATCAAAGAAAATTATCAGGATATGGCTGAAGTGGTGGAACTGGCTGGTAAACTCGGTGTAAAATATGTCAACATCACTCCTTTCAATGTGGCTTCTGTAACCATTCATGATAAAACGTATTACGAGTTTTTTCAAACAACGGCATTCAAATCGGAATTGAAAAGAGCAAAAGCGATGGCAAAAAATTATCCGGAAATAGAATTTACTACCTGGGATATTGAAGCACCAAAAGGGTTTAAGAAATGTGATCTGGTATGGTCGCATTTTTATGTTTCCTGGGATGGATATGCAACACCTTGCTGTGCCAAGCCTTTTCCAAAAGAACTGAACTTCGGAAGCATCTTCGATGATGGTTTGATGAAATGCCTGAACAATAAAGACTATCGTCAATTCCGTGCCATGTGGTACAGGAATGAACCGCCGGAGTTTTGCAAGAATTGCCATGTGATCGATCTTGATCCGGTTTTATTGGATTAATAATTCTGCATGTTGCAATTACATTCCATATCATTATTACAATTCAAGAACTACAAAAACCGGTCGTTTGATTTTACCAACCGGATCGTTGGTATTTGTGGTAACAATGGTGTAGGTAAAACAAATCTGTTGGATGCTATTCATTATCTCTGTTTTACAAAAAGTTATTTTACAAGAGTAGATGCAAATAATGTGTTGCATGGAAATTCAGGATTTCGTATTGAAGGGAACATTGAATTGTTTGACAACAATGAAAAAGCAGTTTGCATACTACGGGAAACGGGTAAGAAAGAATTTTCGGTGAATGACAATTCGTACGATAAGTTTTCTCAGCATATCGGTCGTTATCCTTGTGTAGTAATAGCACCGGATGATGCTGAATTAATTACAGGTGATAGCAAAGCCAGAAGAACCTTTCTTGATTCCCTACTTTGTCAAATGGATAGTGAATACCTGCAACATTCCATCGTTTATAAAAAAGTATTAGAGCAGCGAAACTCTTTACTAAAATCATTTGCTGATACAGGAAACAAAAACTTTGCTTTGCTGGATGTGTTAGATGAACAACTTGATAAAGCCCGGTGATTATATTTTTAATAAAAGAAAGGAATTCCTGATATCTATACCTGCCAATTGTTAAAACACCTCTACTACAGAAATTGCTAAGAAGCCCGACTCCGCTGAAGCTTTGTTAGACAATCCCCACTCCGCTAAAGCTTTGTTGACAATCCCCACTCCGCTAAAGCTACGTGGGGCAAGGAAGAAGACGTATCACTTTTTTATGAAAGTGAATTACTGCAGGCCGGATTTGCAGAATTGTTAAAAGTAAATCGTACTAAAGATTGTTTTGCACAACGTACAACTTCCGGAGTGCACCGGGATGATCTGGATATAAAACTCGGCAACCAGCCATTCAAATCAATTGCTTCACAAGGGCAACGAAAGAGTTTGTTGTTCGCATTAAAACTGGCGGAACTGGAAGTGTTGAAAAAAGAAAAGAAGTTTACCCCTCTCCTTTTGCTGGATGATGTGTTTGAAAAATTAGATGAAGGCCGGATCAGTAATTTGCTAAATAAGGTTTGTGTTGAGAATGAAGGGCAGGTTTTTATTACCGATACAAATGAGGAACGGTTGAGTTCGCACTTGGAGCAGTTGGGGATCGGGTTTCAGTTGATCGGGTTATAAGTTTCTGGGCATTTTTTGTCACTCCGACGAAGGAGGAGTCTCAAAGATTATCTGATATGCATATTTATAAACAACATCATTATTACGTTTATATCGTTACCAATCCAGAACGTACGGTTTTATACACCGGAGTTACAAACAATTTGCCACAGCGTTTAATAGAACACTGTGATAACAGAGGTCAACTCAAAACATTTGTTGGATTACTAATTTTTGAGATTTGGAACTTTTCTAATATTTTCAATATGAGCTAAATAATAAAAGTAATCATGATTTATATTCTTTTGGCGGAACAATAAGCCCGAAGGGCTTTAATCCCAATAACCGCAGGTAGGACCTGCGGGTGAAAATAAATAAATCAGCCTCAACCCTGAAAGGGTTGAATATTATAAAAGAGTGATATTATAAAAATGTATTGAACTTTTAAAATACTTGTATGAGTACTTATCGCCAGATATACTACCAAATTATATTTGGAACAAAAAACAGAAGACCAACAATTTCACAAGAGCATGAGGAGGAACTTTATAAGTATATATGGGGAATTATTAATAATAAAAAATGTAAGCTATATCGTATTAATGGATCTGAAGATCACATCCATATTTTTTCGGATCTGCATCCTATGACTTGTTTAAGTGATCTTGTAAAGGATATAAAAGTAGCTACCAGTATCTGGATGAAAGAAAGTGGAAAATTTCCGGACTTTGGAGGATGGCAAGAAGGTTATGGCGCATTTACTTATTCTGTCAGAGAAAAGGATATGATTATCAATTATATCAAAAATCAAAAGGAACATCATAAGAAGGAAACATTTTATGATGAATTTAAAAGGTTATTGATTGAAAGTGGTGTCGAGTTTGATGAGAAATATTTATTGTAAAGGAATATTTAACCCCGTCGGGGTTAGTGTACACTTTCGCTTCTTCACCCGGATTTCATCCGGGGTTATTCAGATTTAAGCCTTTCAGGCTTTTTCATCTTTAGGAATTCAACTTTCCCTTGAATGGTTTGTTTTTTATTTGATTATTTAAAGTATAAACGAGGCTGTTTACAAGCCCGAAGGGCTTAAATCCGAATAACCACAGGTAAAACCTGTGGTTATATGTGAGCAAGGAGTTAACCCTGAAAGGGTTGAACCTGTTCTACTTTATGTCTTAAACTTTTATCTTTACATCATGGGTGAATATTCTTTAGGTGATGCAATGAAAAAATTTCTGGATGGCAGCCGGATCAAAGGCGGCATTCAGGCATTGCAGATTGAAGATGTGTGGGAAGATATTATGGGAAAAACAGTAGCCCGTTACACCGACAAACTCCAGATCATCGGTGATAAATTATTCATCACTACGCATGTTGCCCCGCTAAAACATGAATTGATGTATCAGAAAGAAAAAATCAAACAAAGAGTGAATGAGGCGTTGAAAGCAGAAAGTGGTGAATGAGGTGATTATTCAATAACTACTCTACTCTCACCCTCGGATCAACAACTCCATACAATATATCCGCCAGAATATTTATCAGAATAAAAAAAGTAGCAGCTATTAAAACCGAACCCATCACAACCGGGTAATCCAGTTTTTCCAACGCATCAACCGTTACTTTTCCAATGCCCTGCCAGCCAAAAATATATTCTACAAAGAAAGCTCCGGCCAATAACTCAGCAAACCAACCAGTGATAGCAGTGATAACAGGATTTAATGCATTGCGTAAACCATGTTTCCAGATCACCTGTCTTTTGCTTAATCCTTTTGCATAAGCGGTACGGATATAATCCTGATCCAACACATCAAGCATGGCACTTCTTGTTAGCTGTGTAATGATCGCCAACGGACGAATACCTAAGGTTACTGCAGGAAGAATCAGGTTTTGCATCGTCAGTCTTTTGTTGCCATCATCATCAATGACAAACCAGCTTCCGGCAATATGCAGACCTGTCCAGTCGCTTAACACAAATCCAAACACATAGACCATAATGATGCCCGTAAAAAAAGAGGGAGCAGATATACCAACAATACTTGAGAAGATGGCCGATGTATCAAACCAGGTATTTTGTTTTACGGCTGCCATTACCCCCAATGGAATACCAATCAGCACTGCGATAAACATGGCGGCGAAGGCCAGCATTAACGTTCCGGGTAAGGCCTGCATCAAAACATTCCAGACTGGTCGTTTGGTTTGATAGGATGTCCGGAGATAAGGAACTTTATAGTCCGAACTTAGTTGGCGCCACCAATAAATATTCCGTTCAGTTTTTTCTTTTCGATGTCTGCTTTACTATGGATAGCTATCGGGGAAACATCATTCAGGTAATAAACAAACTGTTTCCATTTTGGCTGATCGAGATATAATTCTTTTTTGATATTGGCCTGTGTGGTAGAGTCACCAGACTGTCCCATCACCAACCTCGAAGGATCACCAAAACCCTGGAATAAAAAAAATACTAACACCACCACTCCCACCAGCACTAAAAGGCCGTATAAAGATTTTTTGATGATGAATTTTAGCATGGCGTTTCAGTAATTACCGAATAACATTAGTTTGTACTGTCCATTGGAATCTTTATTGAAATGGTATCTTGTTTTGGTGTTTCAGTTTCTAAAACCGCAGAAATAATTTCAATACTATTTGTTGCAGCACCAAAATTATGATAGCTCCATTTATCTAATATTGTGCCCTTCCCTAATAAATATAAATTAGGACTTACTCTGGCAGCAGTCCTTACAGTTGTAAAATCACAACTGAATATGGGTATGCCTGCAAAAGAAGTATTGGCTATTTCTTTTGCCGCAATATCAGGGCGACTAGTGACCAGGTAAACCGGAATATTCTTTGCATTTGCAGCAGCATATACCTCTCCAAACTTCTTCTCCCATTTAGCAACAGGAGTTGAAAAATTCTCGATGAACAACAAAATAGCATAAGGCTGATTTAAAACAATTGATGTGGAATCAACCTTGCTTTCTCCCGATAATGCAAAACCTTTGATCGGAGGTTCGTTATTACTTCCTTTTCTTATAACCTTATCGTAACGTTCAATTAGTTTATAAGGAGGGACTTTAAAATCAGCAGGGAATTCAGTAGCGGTAAACTCAACTCTTTCTCCATTCTTATCATATACAAATGTGATGACCGTACTATCCGGAATAGCATTCGCCGGCATTTTCATTTTTTCAGCAATATTGTTTCCCTTTTTAAATGGCATACAATCCACCACCGGCATATAGGTCAATGTGTACCATTGAAAGCCGAATGCAAAGATCGTTACACCCAACATTTTTATGGTCGTAAATGTTTTTGAAAGAAATGGTTTGATGTGTTCTTGCTGCCTGAAAAGGAAACCGATCATGATGGTAAGTGCAACATCTTTCAGGAACGATGTTCTAGAGCTTATCGGCAGACAATCACCAAAGCAGCCACAATTTTTCGGCATACCGGTTATATATGTATAGCCAGTAAGGAAAGTAAAAAAGACAATGAGCAATAATAATAACCAGCTAAATAGTTTTATCCGCCAACCCATAATCAACGCTGTACCTGCAATGATCTCAAAAGCATTCATCATCACCGACATGAAAAGTGACCAGGAATTAAACTGATGCAATCCCCATATCTCAAAAAACTCCTGCATTTTATAGCTAAGACCTAATGGATCATTAGCTTTTACCAATCCGGAAAAAATGAAAAGTAATCCGACAACAATTCTGATTATGGTTACTGTAATTTTCATATTACATTAGTATTAAAGCAAACACTGCATAGTTAATAATATCAAGATAATTGGCATCGATTCCTTCACTCATGATCGTTTTGCCTTCATTATTCAAGATCTGGCGGATTCGCTGCAACTTCATCAGCATAAGATCCACAAAACTTTCCTGGCTCATACTCCGCCATGCTTCACCATAGTCATGATTTTTATCTTCCATCAGGCTTTTAGCTATCATTACATTCTTATCAAATAGCTTCGAAACCACATCAATTTTCATTTCTTCAGGGGCATCAGACGGCAATTCCAGCTGTATCAATCCGATTACCGCATAATTGATGATACCTTTAAATTCTCCGGAAACATCGTCAAGGATTTTTTGCTCCTTTTTTTCCTGAATGGTTCGGATCCGTTGCGCTTTGATGAAGATCTGATCAACAATTGAGATGGTTCTAAGTACCCGCCAGGCGGTACCATAGTCTTTTGATTTCTTTAAAAATATTTCTTTGCAGGAGTTAATTTCCTTGTCGTATTGTTTATTGGTGTCGGTCATTTATTTTTATTGCTGCTTTATCATCAAAAATAACGAACTAAGGCTAATGTTTACGCTGAATTGTACAGGAAGATTGCTGGTAATAGATAAACCCATCGTTATGGGTATTATAAATGTTACCCCGGATTCATTTTATGGTGAAAGCCGACGGCAAACTGCCGATGCTGTATTGGCTCAGGCTGAAAAAATGCTAAAAGAAGGTGCTACCATTTTAGATATCGGCGGGCAAAGTACAAGACCCGGAAGTGAGAAATTGACTGCTGATGAGGAGGTGGAAAGAGTGATTCCGGCAATTGAAGCCATTCATGCAAAATTTCCAGAAGCCTTTATTTCCATTGACACTTACTATTCTTCTGTTGCTAAAGAGGCAGTTGCGGTGGGAGCATCTATTGTTAATGATATTTCCGCCGGAAGCTTGGATGATAAAATGATTGCAACCATCGCATCGCTGAATGTTCCGTATGTACTGATGCACATGCAAGGCACACCGCAAACCATGCAAAAAGAACCGGTATATGAAAATGCGACCAAAGAAATTCTTGATTTTTTCATTCAAAAATTATCCGAAATGAAAACAGCAGGCATTAAGGATGTTATCATTGACCCCGGTTTTGGCTTCGGAAAAACGATTGCCCATAATTTTGAGTTACTTCGCAACCTGCCTGTTTTTGAGATGCTGAAATGTCCGATACTTTTAGGCATTTCCCGAAAATCTTTTATTTATAAAACATTGGGTATTGGTGTGGAAGAAGCACTAAATGGTACAACTACACTACATACTGCCGGACTATTGAATGGGGCAACTATTTTACGGGTACATGATGTAAAAGAAGCCGTCGAAATAATAAATCTTATTTCAGCTTATCAGTCTGTTTAAATAAGAAAAGGTTTCACATATTGCGAAACCTTTTCTTGATGACATTGTAATCGTTTCCTTAAGCGCTGTAAAAACAGTCAGGTACCTAAAGTTAAGTAAATCTACATCTGATTGTCAAATAATCAGGAAAAAGTTATAATGCACTACTCTTTCAGATAAAAAAATACCTGCTTCAAAGAAACAGGTATCTTATTGTTATGATTTTTAAATTCATTTATTGCTGCGGTTGTCCGGCATTAGGTCTTTTTGACTGAACTGCTGGCGCTTTATCTTGTATATCCAATACTACAATATCAAAAATCAGATTTTCATAAGGCTTGATTCCTGACTGAGGATTTGGTTGTGCTCCATAACCTAACATGGATGGCATGTAAACTCTTGCCCGTCCTCCTTTACGCATTAATCGAACCCCTTCATCAAATCCTTTGATCATTCCTTCAGGTCCTTCGGCGCCCACAACAAAGGAAAGTGGTGCTACATGCTGAAAAGCTGAGTCAGTGTTGCTATCAAATTTAAAGCCACCAAAAGTTGTACCTGTATAATTAACTGAAATATATTTACCAGGTACGATCAGATCTCCGGTACCGGGAGTGATTGTTTCCACATAAACGCCAGCAGCAGTCTTTTCCGCATTGATCTTTTTATCTTTTATATAACGGGCAACATTTTCAATCTCTTTTGCACCCCATTCATTTCTAAGCTTTACTTCATCTAACTGTGCAGCTGAGTCGGATGTAAATACATCCAGGATCTTAACGGTGGTTGTAATTTTATCACCTTTCTTAAAGGTTCCGTCTACAAAGCTGGGGTACTGAGGATTTTGTTTTATGAATGTATCCATCATTTGAGTAGCAATTACGCTGTCTCCCTTTTTAAGTTTGGTCCATAATTCTGACAGATCGTAAGGTGTAGCTTTTGCATTCACCGGAATATACACAGGCATACTCCCTTCTGTGGTAAAATCAACGCTGTCTTTTATTACTCTTGTAAAATGAACTTTAACAAAATTACCGGCAAATATTCTTTGCGTATCGTTTGTACTGAATACTTTGTAAGGCATTCCACCGGGTGATTTCTTGTAGGTAGCTTTACCACAACCTGTTATTAAACCGCCAATTACCAAAATGGCTAAGAAATTTTTGATTCTCATTTTATTGTTTTTATTGTAATAGATTTTTATTTTCTTTCATCGCTTTTTTAAAATCTTCAACTGCTATTTCAAGAGAATGGCTGCTTCTGCCACCAGAAGCATTGTAATGCCCCCCACCTTCAAAATAATTGCGGGCAAATGTATTACAATCAAATTCACCTTTACTTCTAAAGCTCCATTTTCTTTCCTCATCTCTGTCAATAACAAGCGCCACCAGTTTAATACCCTGAATACTTTGAGGATAATTGACGAGACCTTCTGTATCTCCGGTTTTGATATGATACTTTACCAGGTCTGCCTTTGGGATAGCAATCAAGACTGTATTATATTCATAAAATACTTCCATGCGGTTTAACAATACATTTCCGGTAAACCGTAACCTATTCTCCAGAAAATTATCAAAAAGCTTTTCATGTACTTTCCCATGATCCAATCCTTTGCTCTTTAAGTCCGCTACTAACAGATGGACTCCGGCATGAGCTGATGAAAATCTGAAAGAGCCTGTGTCGGCAACCACTCCAGCATAAATACACTCACTTATCTCTTTCGTAATCTTATCAGCATTTCCAGATGCAACGATAAAGTCAAATATCATTTCACAAGTGGAGCTTTTGGAGGTATCGCTAATCCCAAAATCAAATGAAACAGCATCCGGTTCCTGATGATGATCAATCAGAATTTTTGTACAGGTGAGAGCTATTAATTTTTCAGTCATCGACTTGGTACGATGAAAAATATTAAAGTCAAGACAGAATAACCAATCTGCCTGATCCATAATTGCATCAGCTTTCTCCCTGTTTTTTTCGTAATTCAAAACCTGGTCTGTTCCGGGCATCCAGTCTACCCATCCGGCCCAGTTGGTCGGTGAAATGACAGTTACATCATGCCCCATTCCTCCAAGAAAATGAAAAAGGGCCAAAGAAGAACCCATCGCATCAGCGTCTGGTTTCTGATGCATTGTTATGACCACTTTCCGTGGAGCTGATAATAAAGGAAATATTTCTTGAATAGCTTTCATAAAAACGGCTGCGAAGATAAGTGTTTGTTATTTGTAGTATATAGTTTCTGAAATAGCGTATAAAAGCGAAACTTTCTCTACCTTTGCGGCCTTAAAAATAAATAAACGTAACTATGAGTAATCGTACTTTCACAATGATCAAACCCGATGCATTTAAGAATGGACATGCTGGTGCGATCTTAGACCGAATCCTTCAGGAAGGTTATACTATTAAGGCTTTGAAAATGACAAAACTAACGCCTGAGAAGGCTGGTGAATTTTATGCGGTACATAAAGAGCGACCCTTTTATGGTGAGTTGGTTTCTTTTATGTGCGAAGGCCCGATTATTGCAGCAATACTTGAAAAAGATAATGCAGTTGAAGATTTCAGAAAACTGATTGGTGCCACCGATCCGGCCAAAGCTGAAGCTAATACCATTCGCAAATTATATGCTGCATCTGTCGGTGAAAATGCAGTTCATGGTAGTGACAGCGATGAAAATGCAAAAATCGAAGGTGATTTTATGTTTTCAATGCTTGAACAATTCTGATTGTCTGTTATTAAAATTGTTTAAAACCCCGTTATGCATTTATAGCGGGGTTTTTATTTATCATTCTTTTCAATATAAAGCTCAACAGTACTTTCAGAATTATGATCAGAAAATAACAGAATGAATTAAATTAGGGGTTCCTTTGTGCCACTACTATGTTAAAAAAGAACTTCATCTGCAATAATCACATCTTAACAAAAGGGCTATTATTTCTATTAGTCACATTCATTTTATCTGTATCAGTAAACGCCCAGAAATCAAAGGCTGACAGCTTAGAAAGACTTTTACTAACAGAACGGGTTGATAGTAATAAGGTACGATTGATGTGGCAATTTGCCAGTGCTGTTAATTCTTATTATCCTGATACAGCTATCACCTTATCGCAAGAAGCATTATTTCTGGCACAGAATATAGAGTATGTTGAAGGTGAGTCCAGAGCTTTAGGGGTGTTGGCAAATGCACTGATTAAAATTGGAAATTATCCAAGGGCTCTTCAATTACATATACAGAAATTAAAACTAGAGGAAAAAAGAAAAAATCCAAGGAACCTGGCCAGTGTTTTGATGAACATTGGTGTTGTATATGTATTACAG
This sequence comes from uncultured Chitinophagaceae bacterium, assembly GCA_963705465.1. GTDB lineage: Bacteria > Bacteroidota > Bacteroidia > Chitinophagales > Chitinophagaceae > JJ008. Next base: position 529,050 of record CAVPJN010000004.1, read on the forward strand.
GAACAATACCGGAAGGCACTGGAGTATTATTCAAAAGCAGACTCTGTTACAAAAGTCCATGACATAGAAGTCATGAAATATTATATCGCTTTGAACATTGGTGATGTATACAATCGATTAAATATTTCAGATTCCGCTTTTACATTCTTTACCAAATCGCTGGAATTGGCAAATGGGCTTGATGACGCTGATCTTATCGGCACTTCCATGACCGGATTGGGACATACCTATCTTAAATTAGAAAGTTATCAATTGTCCCGCTATAATTATCAAAAAGCTATCGAATACCTGATTGTAGCAAACGATGATGAAATACTTTGTGAAGCAACTTTGGGATTGGCAAACCTGTATGAACAAATGCGGATCTATGACTCTGCAAGATATTTCGCCAATCTTTCTATTTCCATTGCAAAAAAAGATGGATTTCTTTCAAAGGAACTGGAAGCTGCAGAGTTCTTATCTGCTCATTACAAAAAAGTCAGAAGTATTGATAGTGCCTTTGCCTACATGAGTTATGTCTACGATTTAAATGACTCAGTTAATAGTAAAAGTAAGATCAGGGAATCGCAGATCATCTCCAGTAATGAGCAAATCCGGCAATTAGAAATTGCTGAAAATAGCAGGAAAGCCAGAAAAGAACGAATGCAGCAATTACAAATGTTATTAATTGCAATTTTTATTCCGGGATTATTCTTACTGACAATTGTATTAAGTAAAGCCAGAATACATTTAAAAGTTATCAGAGTGTTGGGCGTACTTTCTCTATTATTCCTTTTTGAATACCTGACATTACTTTTGCATCCTACTGTTGCTGCATTTACGCATCATACACCCGTGTATGAAATATTGATATTTGTGGCCATTGCTGCCATATTGATCCCAATGCATCATAAACTGGAGCATTGGATGATCCACTTTTTATTGCATAAAAGAACTAAAAAAACTGAAGTGTCAGACTCTTCACCAGAGCAATAAAAAATCGCTTCAGGTATCAAAACTTTTTCAAGTTAAACCTGAAGCGACCCTTAAAAATTTCAAAAAGAAATTAATCCAATGTCTTTACTGGTTTTGTATCTGCAGAATCCATTACGGTGCTATCATCCATTGCAGGCGGCATTGGATCAGCCGGAGGTGCAATAACTGTTGAATCTTGTGGAGTTTCTTTTTTCTCTCCCTCATTATTGCAAGCCAATAATGTAAATGATACTAGAAATGCTCCTAAAATAAATTTTAAAGCAGTGTTTTGAATTTTGTTGGTCATATATAAAATTTTAAGACATAAGAGTACAACATGTATGGAAAATTTCCAAAAAAAGAAATTAAAGAATAATGATAACCTTATTCCTTTTTAGGTTTGATCAGTTTGAAATAGGTTACTTTAAAGCGATTATCAACAATTTCACCCTGTACTTCAGCTTTTCTTATTGCTTCGCAAAATCCGTCGGCAGCATGCGCATCGCCATGTTCATCTATTTTAGTGCCATCAACATAGTATGCTGTACCATCAATCCGAACAGCCAGGTCGCAACCTCCACCTTTTAATTTGAACTGGCATTGCCCACAAGAAGCTTCTACGAGTTGAATTTTTTTGGTTGAATCAGGTTGATTATTCTTTGAAGATCTGTTTTGAGCATTACTTTGAATGGCAAAAAAGCTAAATAAGGCAACGAACATTAAAGGTTTCATACTAATTAAATTTGATTATTGATGAAAATCAAAAATATACCATTTGATGCCAAATTCCGAAAATCTGTTATTTACGGAATAATTGAAACTTATACTCAAGTAATGCACATAAAAGGCTGAGCATTTTATAGTTAAGGAAAAATGGTTTAAATAGCTTACCTTTAAGCGATTCGAAAAGAAATCGGCTTATACTAACAGCCTCTTTCCCACCCTTTTAAGATAGCAAATTATATTTTTAATTAAACCCCGAATAAAGTTTATGGCAGAAACCTGGAACAAAAAAGAAAGAGAAAAGAAAAAAAGACAAAACAAAAAAGAGAAAGCAGAGAAAAAAGCAGAACGTAAAGAAAATGCAAAATCAGGCCAAAGTCTTGATGACATGCTTGCTTATATTGATGAGAACGGAAATCTTTCTTCAGTACCCCCTGATCCCAGGAAAAAAGTAAACATTAAACTTGAAGACATTGAAATCGGTGTTCCCAAGCAAGAACCTATCAACCCCGAAGATCTGATCAGAACAGGTGTTGTTACTCACTTTCAATGATGAAAAAGGTTATGGTTTTATAAAAGACCTTGAATCACAGGAAAGTGTTTTTGTGCATATCAACTCGCTTAAAGAACCAGTTTCAGAAAGCAATAAAGTAACTTTTGAAGTTGAAATGGGTCCTAAAGGCGCCAATGCTATCAATGTTCAATTGGTAAAATAGCTTTCTAGAATTCATTCGTTAATGCAAAGACCGGTTTCCGGTACATCCACTGCCCGCCAGTAAAGTCGGGGAAATCAACTGTTTCATTTCCTAACGCAATAGATTGCTCACTCAATGGTGTGATGACACTCCATGCTGCAGCGTCATATACATCCAATGGTGTTGGTGTTTTCCTTTTTACTGATTCTATAAAAGCATGTACCACATAGAAATCCATTCCACCGTGCCCGGAGCCTTCTGCCTCTTTACTCCAGCGGGCCCAAAGCGGATGATCATATTTGTCAAGCCATTCTTTTGCAGTATCCCACTGATGGGCTTTGGCAGATTTTCCTTCAATATAAATGCCTTTATTCACATCCATCCAAATGCCATTCGTTCCCTGAACTCTAAAACCAAGAGAATAGGGTCTTGGCAAATTCGTGTCATGTTGTAATAAGATTGTTTCACCATTTGCACAACCAATTGACGTAGTGACAACATCACCCAACTTAAAATTCACTTTTGCATTTGGGTGGTCTTCTCCACAGGTCTTTACTACATGGTTGTGTAATCCTCTTGCTTTGGATGAGAAGGAACATAGATTCGTAAACCGGTTGCCCCTGTTGATATTAATATAATGGGCTATTGGTCCGATCCCATGTGTTGGATAAAGGTCGCCATTCCGATGAATGGAATGCTCTGTTCTCCATTTTGCTTCGGTCCAACCCTTCTCTCCCATTTCACAACCTCCGCCATAACCTTTTATACCATCATTAAATTTCACTTCTCTTAAATCATGCTGATAACCGCCCTGCAAATGGATCATTTCCCCAAACAACCCTTGACGTACCATATTTAAAACAGCCATTACATCACGGCGATAACAAACATTCTCCAGCATCATTACCTGCGCTTTATATTTTTCTGCAGCTTTCACCACATCCCAATGATCTTGTAAGGTTATGCCTACAATAACTTCAGAGCCCACATATTTAATTCCAGCTTCTATTGAATCGATGATCATTTCCTTGTGCCACTCCCAGGGTGTTGCAATTATGATAGCATCCAATCCTTTAACAGCAATCATTTTTCTCCATGCATACACATCTCCGGTAAAAACCTGTGGCATTTTTTTCCCACTCTTTGTAATCATTTCTTTTGAACTGGTCAGCATCCTGTCATCTATATCACAAATGGCTACAACTTCTACATCTGTTCTTCTTAGTAAAAGATCCAAATGGTTTTGCCCTCTGAAACCAACTCCGATAATGGCGACCTTAACCTGCTGCTCATTAGTTCCGGCAAATAAATTTCCTGTAGGAAGAACGGTAAAAGCGGCGGCGGCCAACCCTGTATTTTTAATAAATTCTTTTCTTTTCATTTGGTTTAAAGTTTTGTAGTCACCTGTATCAGGCAGTGAAAGTTAATATAAGTGTCTGAAATTTTTCTATTTATTGTCTGAATAAAAGCCGGGAAGGAAGAATGCTGATATCTAATTGTTTTGCTTCTGCATACTCGCCATCTAAATGGAACTGTATTAAACTATTGCTTGCTACCAATATTTCAGATCCTCTGAAATATTTTATAAATGGAAGTTTCAAATGTTTTCCTTTTTCAATTACCGGCAAATACCGGAGCCGTTGAAATGAATTAAGGTTTTTTGAGATTATTATATCAAAAAGTCCATCGCCCGGGTCTGCTTCAGGTGCAATATAAAAACCTCCGCCAGCCCTTTTGCCATTATAGATATCGATCAGTAAACAATTGGTTTCAAATCTTGCATCACCTGAACTGATATGATACGACCTTGACTTGTAAGTGAAAATATTTTTTATAACTGAAAGGAAGAAACTAGTCTTCCCCGGCAGTTTCTTTTTTCCTGTTAATGCCTTCGAAATGGCTGCTTCAAATCCTACTCCTACCCCATTGATAAAGTATCGGTCATTGCATATTCCTATGTCAATGGGCCTTGGCTCACCGGTCAGTGCTAACTGAAGTTGTTGCTCAAAAGAAATAGCACCATACAACGCCCAATGAAAATCATTACCTGTTCCTCCGTTAAAGAGTACTAAATGCAGTTTTATTGTGGGGTATTTATTTATGAAATAATTCATCGTACCATCGCCACCTACAATAAATATATCTGTGAAACTTTTGAATTCAAATGGCCAGTCGTTAATAAACAGCGTATGATCAGTATTGTTTTCTGTTAAATGTTTAACAATACTATCAGCCATTTTAACGGATCTGCCTGATCCCGCAAGTTTATTACAAAGTATAGCAATCTTTTTATACATACAGGTAAAGAACTAAGATAACTTATTAATCAAAAGTGCCCATTATTTGATTTCCACTTTTCAAAGAATTCAATGACATTTGCATTTATAAAAGACTAAAATGAATAGAATCACAATTAAGCAATTTTATAAATCCATCATCTTATTGATGTTCATTATAGCACCGTCCATTTCATTTGGTTGGGGTACTACGGGTCACCGGGTTATTGGTGAAATAGCGCAACGTCATCTTTCTAAAAAAGCTAAAAAAGAGTTACAGAAGCTTATTGGAATGGAATCGCTTGCAATGTGGGCGAACTGGGCAGATTTTATTAAATCCGATACTACACATACATGGGATCATGCCTCTAAGTGGCACTATGTAAATCTTCCGGGAAACCTAAGTAAAGAAAATTTCCTGACCCAATTGCAAAAACTTTCAGGTGAAAATTTATATACGCAGATAAAGGCATTGACATTGGAATTAAAAGACCAATCTTTGCCTGTTGAAAAAAGGCAGATCGCCTTACGATTTTTGATTCATTTTATCGGTGACCTGCACCAACCTCTTCATGTTGGAAGAGAAGCAGATCAGGGGGGCAACAAAATAAAAGTTACCTGGTTTGACAAAGAAACGAACCTACATTCTTTATGGGATAATGCTATTGTAGAATTTCAACAATATAGTTATTCTGAATATGCAAATAATCTTGATATTGCAAACGCCACTGATATACAAACATGGCAGAATTCCTCATTGGAAGAATGGTTTTATGATTCTTACGTTTTAGCCAATAAAGTATATGCTTCAGTTCCAGCAGATGGAAAATTAAGTTATAAATACAACTATATTTTTCAAAACGATCTTAACCAGCAATTGTTAAAAGGTGGTATCAGGCTTGCAAAAATTTTAAATGAAGCTTTAAAATAATCAATCACTAAACTTTTTTGAATGTCTCTAAGCGATCCCCTTCATGGCAAAACACTGGAATCAATACTTATAGCATTGGAAAACCATTTTGGATGGGAAGAACTTGGGGAAAGGATCAGGATCAATTGTTTTATCAGCGACCCCTCCATTAACTCTTCATTGAAATTCTTGCGAAAAACGCCATGGGCCAGAAAAAAAGTTGAAGACCTGTATATCCGTTTTATTTCAACCCGGCAGCAATGAATATTTCAGAAACGGATGTAATCATCAATAGTACAAAAAAATGGATCACAGATGTTGTAGTCGGCTGCAACTTTTGCCCCTTTGCAGAAAGAGAAATTAAACGTGGTACTATTCATTTTGAAGTATTAAACAAGGCTGATGAAAAAATTGTGCTGGAGCAAATACTAAATTCATTTGTACAACTTGATGAAGACAATAAAATTGAAACTACGTTATTAATACTATCAGGAAGCTTTACTGATTTTAGTGAATATCTTAATTTACTCGAAAGAATTGACATACTACTCGTCAAAAATAAGTATGAAGGAATTTACCAGGTTGCAAGTTTTCACCCCAAATATTTGTTTGCCGGTACAAAGGAAAACGACCCATCAAACTACACCAATCGTTCTCCTTACCCTATGCTTCATATTTTGAGAGAGGACAGTGTTACTAAAGCAATTGCCAGTTATCCGGATATTGACAATGTGCCAAAAAGGAATATTGCATTTACTCAAGAAAAGGGACTTGCTTATATGCAACAGCTTTTGAGAAATTGTTAACTAGTAGTTTTGTCCACTCTCCTGCTACCGCTGTATAATTCATATTCTAAAAGGCGGCAATCTATTGTGCTGTTATAAAATTCTATTCTGCGTTTTGCTTTCAACCCAATTTTCTTAGCGAGTTCCATATTGCCTGTAAATACATAGCCGTAATAACCTCCACAATTCTTTTTCATAAAATCACCAATCCTTTTATACGTTTCCTCCAGCGCAGAAATTTCGCCAAGCCGTTCTCCGTATTCAGGATTGATCATCATAACGCCAGCTCCATTCTCCGGAACTTCTGTATCCGCAAATTCACAAACGACGAACTCAATAATATCATCCACACCTGCAGCCTTTGCATTCTTTTTTGTATTGTCGATTGCTTTATCACTGATATCTGTTGCAATGATTCGTAAACCATCAACATTCTTTATCTGTTCTTCAATGATTGCTGCTTCTTTTTTGTAAACCGCTTCATCATATCCTGCAACATGCATAAATGCATAATTGGTTCTGAATAATCCCGGTACCCGATTGGTAGCAATCATTGCTGCTTCAATTGCCAGGGTGCCTGAACCACACATTGGGTTGATGAATGGAGATAGCTTATCCCATCTGGTTGCATAAATGGTGGCGGCTGCCAAACCTTCCAGCATTGGCGCAAGGCCGGGAATTTTCCGGTAGCCATGTCTTGCTAACGAATCCCCTGATGTATCTATAAAAATAGTAGCATCTTCATCTTTCCAGAAAAGATTAATTACCGTTCCTGTTAATTCTGATCCGGTAGAAGGTCGGCTTCCTCTTTTATCTCTGATCCTGTCAACGATGGCATCTTTAACTCTCAGATTGGCAAACATGCTGTTATTGATCGTTGGATTACTTACATTGCTGGTAATAGAAAAATATCCCGGGTCTGGTAAAATATTTTCCCATGGATAATCTACAAGATGCTTGTAGATACTATCCGCATCGATTGCCTGAAAACTTTTTAATGTATATAACACCTGGCTGGCACAACGCAGATTCAGATTCAATTTTATGCAATCATTTATCGTTCCCGTGATACTTACACCTGTAATAAAGCTTGAATCAATGTTAAAGCCCAACGATTTGACTTCATTCTCTAAGTAAGGGGCTATCCGTTTATGGCAGGTTATAATAATCGCCGATCGTTCTGTAAATAAACTCATAAGTCAGCAAAGGTATGGGCATTCCATGGCCTGTTTATCTATGATTGGATATCTTTAGTAAGTTTATTTTTTTTCCATATCACCAATGACCCTTGTTTTAAGACTTTCCCAATTCCTTTTCTCATACCCTGTAAATGAGTTTTCTTTTTGTTGCAACGCTAACATCACCGAATCCCTGAAAGTTGATTCAGCATTATTCATGGCGAGTGCGGCAAGCGCAAAAAGCGGCGCATTAAAAGTAGAATCCAGGGAGAGTGCTTCGTAATAGTATGCCCTGGCCTGAAGATAATTTGATTCTTCCATTCTCTGGCCTTTTAAATATTGTACATAAGCATTATACAACGGTGGCTTTTTACCTGATCCGTAATTCTCTTCTCCCCAATATTCAGTAATTTTTTTCTTTAACATATCAATCATGATCATAACACTATCTCTAACTCCAATAACAGGGTTTAGGGTAAACAATATTTTTTTTGTTTTAACGTCAAGAATTTCTGCTACGGCGGCAATTTGTTCATCACTTTGAATAAAGAATCTGCCATTAATTACAATACCGACACCCGTTGGAATGGCTGCAAACTTTTCCTTTTCATTTTTCCATTTTGCAGATTTCTCTTCATTTAAGATGATTATTGGAGCTTTACCCGTTTCGAGTAATCCATAACTGATCCAATCTTTGGCGATCAGACCAAAATCATCCAGCTTATTGTTTTTTGTAAGATTTTCAAATGGCATTACAGCTACAGGTTGTAGCCGTTGCTCATCCGATAAAGTGGTGGCCGCCTTATTAGTTTTGCTATACCAAACAACTGCAATGACCACCAGCAATAGAATCGGTAAACCAATCAAGAAGTGGTTTTGGAAGATTTCTCTTTTGCAGGCAATTTAAATTTTCCTTGCAAATCAAGCTTATCAGGAATCACAAAACCTTCGTTTGCCAGTGCAAAAACTTCCATGGGTTCTTTTACATTTTTAAATTCAAATGAACCCAGCGATGCCAGCAAAAAAGATGATTTATTGATAATCTGGTCACGGATCGTTTTTGAAACCAATATAGAGCCGGGAATACCCATCGATTCAATCCTGGAGGCAATATTTATTCCGTCGCCAAAAGCCCCATTGTTTTTAAAAAGCACTTCTCCCATATGTAACCCAATCCGTACAGGAATTTCAGGTTCTGTTGCCAAACGACTTTTGTAAAATAATGGCACAGTCAACTGCATCGGTTGAGCTATCAAAGGTGAGTAAGCAACCATCGCCGTAAAATTGAACGATTCGTCCATTTAATTTGGGTGTTTCGCTTTCAATAATATTTTTAAATTTATTAATAAGCGTCAATGCTTTTTTTTCATCTTCCTGCATCATAGCAGTATATCCTGCAATGTCTGCAAAAAGCACAGCTGTAAGTTTTCTATTCTCTCCCATTCTTGATAAATCCGTTTAAAATAAATTTAGTAAACCAGAACCAGGTTTATCCTATACCTGTTTTCACAAGTTAAGATAATCAGTAAAGATAAGTTTCTGATTGTATAAAAGCCGAAACTTCCCTATTGCAAATTAAAGGCCGCATTTCTTCTAAGTAAGTATCATATATCAAATGAATAGCTTAAAGGTTATTCGTTCGATTTGTATCTTTGCCATCTTTAAAAAATATTCATGCCTTATTCAAAACTTCTGGATCAACTTAAAAATCAAACAAAAATCGCACTCAAAAGTTCTCCGATACATGGTATTGGGGTATTTGCAATACAACCGATTCCGAAGGGAAGTCAGGATATTTTCTTAAAAGGAACAAGTAACTGGATTGAAGTGCCGATAAAGGAAGTTGAATTGCTGCCAGCACATTCCAGATCCCTTATTGAAACCTATTGTCTTTTTGATGAAAAAAATTATTTTGTTTCCGAACATGGATTCAATATGATCGATCCGGTTATTTATCTCAATCATTCTTCCAAACCGAACATCGTTTCAGTAAACGACGGAAATGATTTTGAAGCCTTACATGATATTACACCCGGCGAAGAATTGCTGATAAACTATAGTGAAATTGCCGAAGGCCTTGAAGACTACAACTAAGCTATTGATCCGGATTACTGATTCAGATAAGCATACAGTTATCCACTTTTCTGATTTTACACATTTATATTATATTCGCCGCAAATATTAAACCCATATAATGAAGGTTGAAGAAATAATTAAAAAAAGAAGTGAAGGGAAATGTGAGTTATGTAAAAGTGAAGAACCTGCAAAAGTATACGAAGTACTTTCCCCGAACGGCACTACGGATGAAAATTGCATCATGCTCTGCGATAAATGTATCGCACAAATTGATAAAAAAGAAGAATTGGATAGTAGCCATTGGAAATGTTTGTCAGAATCGATGTGGAGTGAAGTTCCGGGTGTTCAGATAACAGCCTGGCGCATGCTTAACCGGTTACGACATGAAAGCTGGGCGATGGATAATCTTGATCTGTTATATCTGGATGATGAAAAACTGGCTTGGGCAAAAACGACCGGCGATCATGAAAGCGATGGCACTGTTGATCTGCACAAGGATAGTAACGGACATATATTGCAAAATGGCGACACGGTTGTGTTGACAAAATCGCTGGATGTAAAAGGCTCTTCGATTAACGCCAAAATGGGTACAGTGGTAAGAAATATCCGATTAGTTGAAAATAATACAGAGCAGATTGAAGGCAGAATTGAAAGTCAGGTAATTGTTATTCTAACCAAATATGTAAAGAAACAACACTAATACACTGCGTTTCCGGATTTGTCACTCCTGTAAACAAAATTATACAACCGGAAAGATAAAAGGTCGGCTCCCATTTTTAATAGCAGAAACAGTAAGGACGGCGTTACGCCAAAAAATGCAGGAAGTAAGATCATCAGATGCATTGGAATAATGCGGACATAAGGCAAGAAAAACAAAAGGCCTGTACTTACTTTTTCAGTTTTTGCTGCCTGTTTGTGTCGCATAAAGCCAATAAGTGACTCAATAAAAAATGTTGCAATGCCGATAAGCAGCACTGATTTACTTATTAACGATACATCAAACTGAACCAGCAGAAAGACTGAATAGACAAGATGGAACATCCCAAAATGAAAAAGAAAAAACCAGGCAGCACAACCAGATGTAAAGTTTGTTCCCGGTTTGTTGTTCATTTTCAGGTCGGAATTTTCTTTTTTGGTAGTCAATAATTCAAGAAAATTAAAGAATCCGATTATTACACTTTGAAACCAGTAAATCCAGACAATGGTACCAAAGTCTTCAGGATATCTTTCATAGTACCAGATGCAATAGATATTTCCCAATAACAGAAACAGAACCGACGGATTGCTGAACAGTCTCTTTATCATCAAAAGCAATTAATCCCTTGTAAATAGTTTGTAGTGCAAAATAAGAAATAGACCGTTGAAACTGTCTATTTCGGGCTTATCATTCTAATTAGATAAAATCGTTTCCTTTAGCTAAATTCAATTCAAAATTTTAAATTATGATAATACAAGCATTATTGGGTGAGTTTAAGCAGGAGGCTGAAAACACCCGTAAATTATTACAGGCAATTCCCGACAGTGCGCTGGATTACAAACCCAGCGAAATAAACTGGACAACGGGCCAATTAGCATCACATATCGCCGAAGTGTATAATTGGTTTGATCCAACCTTTAATCAGGATACAATGGAGATGTCAACCTATAGTTATGATAAAGGAGATATTTCTAAAGCCGCCAATATTGTAGCCAAATTTGAAGAGAATGTAAAGAAGGCTGAAAAGGTATTAGAAAATGCCAAAGATGACACCATGATGAATATGTGGACTATGCTAATGAATGGCGAACCAGCAGGAATGCCTCCGATGCCAAGGGCAGTTGTTGTAAGAAGTTTCTTATTTAATCATTTATATCATCACAGAGGTGAATTAATTGTATACTTAAGAGCCACCGGAAATAAAGTTCCGGGATTATATGGTCCAACAGCAGATGATACAATGGGACAATAATTAATAGTAAAGGAGCATTTATAATACATAAATGCTCCTTTACTATTTTTGATATAATTATTTGGTTATGAAGGGGGATTATCTGCCCACACAGTTGTTTCTTCCCATGTATCAATATCGGTTTGCAATTCTGTTATTTTTGCCCTTGCACCTTTTAATGCTCCTGCTCCTAATAATAATCGAACCGGAGGATTTTCAGCATCAACCACTTTCATGATAGCAATGGCTGCTCGTACAGGGTCGCCGGGTTGAACACCACTGTTCTTCCGTATCATCTCCTGTGTAGAGTGTGCTGTAGATTTATAATCATCAATCACAATTTTTGTGTTATTTGCCGATCTGCCTGCCCAATCAGTTCTGAATCCACTTGGAGCGATGATCGTTACTTTGATACCCATGTCCGCCACTTCTTTTGCCAATGCTTCGGAGTAACCGGTCACTGCAAATTTTGTAGCATTATAAAATCCAATGCCCGGCAGTGCCATCATTCCGCCTACCGAAGAAATATTTATAATATGGCCGCTTTTTTGTGAACGCATTACGGGCAGTACAGCATTTGTAACCTGCGCCAACCCGAAAAAATTAATTTCAAACATACGGCGAACTTCTTCGTCCTCACTTTCTTCAATAGCACCAAAATATCCGATACCGGCATTGTTTACTAATACATCTATCGTTCCAAATTTTTGTGTTGCCTGTTCCACAGCAGCTTTTATCTGATCATTTTTAGTGACATCTAATTTAATTGCAACAGCAGTGTCTGGATATTGGGCAATGATATCTTTTACATCGTCTGTATTTCGGGAAGTAACAGCGACTTTATTTCCATTCTTCAAGACTTCCAATGCGATATTTCTTCCAAAACCGGTCGAACAGCCGGTGATAAACCATACTTTACTCATTATTTATTTTTTAATTTAAAAGAATACAAATTTAACACCTGTCAGTTAATCAAATTTGCGGAATGGGAAATAATAGTTTAGTAAGAAAAAAGACATATTATTTTTCACCAGCTATCGTCTTAAAATGCTGTTGTTGAAATGAATTGATACAATCGCCGGTCTTGCAATGAAGAATCACAACACCATTATGCTTTTTCATTCTTTCTAACAAATAAGAAATCTCCTGATTGGCATATTTGTCATGCGCATCTTTTACAGTAGTTCGTTTGCCAAATAAAGCATCCGCTTCATCAAAAAATAACACCCAGTTATTTGATTGGGCCATGTTAAAAACCTTGTCAAGATTTTTCTCTGTCTCACCAATATATTTACTGACAACGGCAGTTAAGTCTACCCGATAAAGGCTCTGTTTGGTTTTTATTGTCAACCACCGGCTAATACTATCCAGCTCATTTTTGTTCATCCCGGTTAACAATAAATTGCCAGGTTTCTTTGTACGTACATTAACTGTCTTTTCAAGTTGTGTCTTTATTCCATCTCTTATCGTTAGTTGACTGTCAAGAGGAGAATACCTGATCAGCGTTCCTTCCTTATTTTGCGCAAAGCAAAAAATGGTGGATAGTAAAAAGCCGAACAACAGAACTGTTGTTATAAAAAACAAGTGCTTCATATCGCTAATACTATACGGTACAGCTTAACCAGCTACAATTTGTATGGCAGCTTCCTTATCCTTCGAAAATACTTTTAACTTAACGCCTCCAAGCGGATTCATACCCATTACATTTTCATCATGAACAAAAGATTCGATTCCGGCTTCTTTCAATTTCGATTGCATAACACCGGCTTCTACCATGTCGTTAAAAACACCGATAACTTCTACTGATTCACCTTTATGATGAGTATCCATATTTATAATTTTTATAAAGATACTTCAAAAATTCAGTTTAAATATTCAATTATTTCTTTTTCAGGTACCTGCCAAATTCCCGGATCTGTCCACTTATGTCCTTAACATTTAACCGTATCAATTCAACATACTTTACTAATTTTACGATGTGCATAAACACTTATAGTATGAAAAAACAAATTCTTTCTTTTAGTTCATTAATACTGATCTCGGTTTATAGTTATGGCTGTGGTAGTAATAGTACAACTTCAACAAACGAAACAGCTGATACTACAAAATTTCCTCCTGTGGAGACGAAGGCTGCCAACACAAATTATAAGCCGGCATTTAAAGGACAAACGAGGGCACCCGGCGTAAAAACCACAACTCCTTATAAAGTAGATAAGATAGCCGAAAATCTCGGCCGTCCCTGGGCTATTATTCCAATGCCCGATGGTCGTTTATTGATGACGGAGAAAAAAGGTTTCATGATGATTCATGATGCGAATGGTGGTTTTGTAAAAAAGATCACCGGCTTACCTGCTGTGGAAGATGGTGGACAGGGTGGTTTGCTGGATGTAGCACTCGATCCCGATTTTTCCAAAAACAAAATGATCTATTGGTCTTTTTCAGAAAAACAAGGTTCGGGAAATCTGATGGCAGTTGCCAAAGGTCAGCTAAATGAAGCTGCCGGAACAGTACAAAACAGTCGTTGTTATTTTCAGAGCTACTCCTGCATTAAATAGTCGATTGCATTTTGGTTCTAGATTATTGTTTGATAAGAATGGTTATCTTTTTGTAAGTACTGGCGAACGTTCCATACTCGACGGAAGAAAACAGGCACAATGGTTACATTCAGGACTAGGAAAAATATTTCGTATCACTAAAGAGGGTAAACCAGCTCCCGGTAATCCTTTTATTAATAAGCAAGATGCAATGCCGGAAATATATGCCTATGGAATTCGCAATGCACAAAGTTTAGATATCCATCCTGCTACTGGTGATTTATGGGAAGCAGAATTTGGCCCCCGTGGTGGTGATGAACTAAATATAATAAAGTCAGGTAAAGATTATGGCTGGCCTACCATCACTTATGGTATTGAGTATGCCGGCGGAAAAGTTGGTAGTGGCATTCAACAACAGTCTGGAATGGAGCAACCCGTTTATTATTGGGATCCTGTCCTCTCTCCTTCCGGAATGGCTTTTTACAAAGGCAATACAATTCCTGAATGGAAAAATAATTTATTCATTGGTGGTCTCAGCAGTACACATATTGCCCGGCTTGGTGATTGTAAATAATAAAGTAGTCGGTGAAGAAAGATTGCTGGAAGATAAAAAAGAACGTTTCCGTGATGTGGCCTATCATAACGGTATGTTGTACACAGTAACTGACAACGGTAACTTATATCGCATCAGTAAAAAATAATTGGGGCTGTCAGCTGTATTGCAAATCCCGGCTTTAGTTCCCCGCCCGCCTGCTATTCCCGCCTGATGGGCGGGAGATATTCGGCTAAGCGGGGCAGCCTTTGGGCAGTAGTAACACAGGTCAACATGGAAATTCATTAATTTCATAAAAACTTCCAATGAGTGATGAATTAATATCTAAAGTTTGGAAAATTGCCGGCCTTGTTGGTAAAGTTGTTCCCGGTGCATTGGTTTGGAAAAACAATGAAGTCGTTTTTATTACCGAAGAGGGTATTCAGTTTCAAACACCCCTTTCGGGGATCAACCATATTAAATGGCCCTTTCTTCGCATGGGCATGGGTTTTGATGCGGAAGTGAATGGCAAAAAGTATAAATTCTCTTTCGCCAAACCCAATGCATCTGCCCCTGAAATAGAAATTAAGAATAGCAATCCTTACCCTACAGTGGTTTATGCAGGATTTTATGTTGATGATGTAAGTAGCTTGATGGATATGAAAGAGAATAAACAAACCACCAAAAAGTGGAAAGAAATACTTACCGGAAAAGCTAGTTACTGATATCTTTTACATCTTTCAGATAATCATATTGCAGATCTTCATGCATAGCTGCAATCGCTTTATTAATCTTCTTTAACTGATTTTGATATAGGTTGACAATGACTGGCGTAGTGGTTATTGAGCGATCCATCGTCCTTACTGTTTTACAAAAATGAATAAGCAATTCCACTGCTACAATATCAGAACCACTATAACGAATGAATTTATTTGTGATGCGAAGTATTTTTCGCAAGGTTTTCTTTACGAAATACACATTGCTTTTATTAATGGTGTCAAAATTGCTATCCATTTCCTGTTTTACACTTTTGATATAAGCTTCCGAATCATGTGCTTCAAAAAGCAAATACGTAAGCAGTTCTTTATTCTCTTTTTTAAACCGGGCTAGCCGGATGCATAATTCAATTAGTTTTACTGGCTTTTCATTCAATAATTCCTGTTTTAATTCATTGATTGTTGCTGCTTTCATTTATTCAATTTATATGGATTTAGTATAGCTAAAATACAGCTTGCCGGTTTGTTTTTATGCTCAAGAGGAATATTTAGCTAATTAAGGTTGATTAACTGGAATGCACTATATATTTACTTTTACCGAACATTTTTGTATCGGGCTTGTTTTACAGCATAGGCAAATTAATTAACATATAAAATTCTCATGCGATTCCTGCAAATTTCAGCTTTAACCCATCTTTTCCTTTTTCCTATCAATCTCCGGGAATGGACAGTTTTCAGGCAAACTTTCTGGTAGTGTATTAAACCGGAATACACAAGAACTACTTCCCTTTATTACACTAGAATTGAACCCAGGAAATATCCGTCTCCAAACCGATTCGAATGGGAATTTCAGGTTTCAGAATATCCTTCCCGGAACGTATAGTTTAAAAATTACCAGCATCAATTATCAAACCCGGCTATTTTCCAATCTTGTCATAACCTCAGGTAATGAAGATAACCTGATCAATTGAACTAGAGCCAGCTATTACAGCTTTGGATAATGTGGAAATTTTCAGCAGAAGAAATGTAGCTAAAGCAACAACATTAGAAAGTCCTTTAAGCATTCAACGTTTAACGACTGAAGATATAAAAGCAAATCCCGGCGGTAATTTTGATATCAGCAAAGTTATTCAATCATTACCGGGTGTGGGTGGTGGCGCTGCCGGAGGTAGTTTTCGTAATGATATCATTATTCGTGGCGGTGCTCCAAGCGAAAATGTTTTTTACCTCGATGGTATTGAAGTTCCCATCATCAATCACTTTAGCACACAAGGCAGTGGCGGTGGTCCACAGGGAATATTAAATGTTAGTTTTATTCAAGAGGTTAAATTAAGTACTTCTGCTTTTGATGCACAGTATGATAATGCATTAAGCAGTGTTTTTCAATTCAAACAAAAAAATGGAAATAGTAAGAGGCTACAGGGAAATTTTCGCCTAAGTGGTACTGAAGTTGCTGGAACATTGGACGGCCCGATTGCAAAAAACACAACATTCATTGCTTCGGTAAGACGTAGTTATCTGCAATTATTGTTTAAAGCACTCGATTTACCAATAAGACCTAACTACTGGGATTTTCAGTTTAAAACCACTACCCGTATCAATAAAAAAACTACACTCAGCTTTCTGGGAATAGGTGCTATCGATGAATTTAGTTTTGCCGCTCCTAAAGAGGCTACTCCAGAAAAACTATATGCTATTAATAGTAACCCATTAATTAATCAATGGAGCTATACAGTTGGCGCCTCCTTAAAAAAATTGACAAAAGATGGGTTTTGGAATCTTTCACTAAGCAGAAATACGTTGGACAATAGCGCCGATAAATTTGAAGATAATGACATACCTGTAGAGAGCACCCGAACATATCGCATCAGAAGCAATGAAACAGAAAACAAATTGCGATTTGATATCACTAAAAATATTCGGGAATGGAAATTTAGTTATGGAGCCGTAGCGCAATACGTTCAGTTCAATAATGACTTTTTCCAGGTATTACGACCGGAATTAAGAGATGATCAGAATACTATAATACAGACCAGAGAAGTTTTAGAAAGTGGAAACAATGCCAATTTTTTACGATACGGTGCATTCTTTCAGTCAGGTAAAAGGTTTTTTAAAGACAGGCTTGCTATTAGTGCTGGAATAAGAATTGATGCCAACACACTGGATAACAGTGAGAGCAACCCTTTACATCAACTGAGTCCACGAATCAGTGCCAGCTATGCACTATCTTCCAAATGGAATATAAGCAGCAGTTATGGAATATATTATCGTTTGCCAGGTTACACGCAATTAGCTTATATCGGTACGCTGTCTGGTAATAGTATAAACCCGGGAAAATATATCCGGAGTAACCATACTGTTGCAGGTGTTGAATATTTGCCGTCCTCCACTACCCGATTTACGCTTGAAGGATTTTATAAAAGGTATTCTAATTATCCAGTTAGTATTACCGATGGTATTAGCATTGCCAATAAAGGAACAGATTTTGGTGCCATTGGAAATGAACCGATAATACAAAATGGCAAAGGAAGAGCTTATGGAATAGAATTGTTTGCCCAACAAAAATTAACCAATCGGCTATTCGGGGTTTTTAGTTACACCTTATTCTGGAGTGAATTTACGGGAACCAATGAAAAATTTGCACCTGCCAGCTGGGATAATCGTCATTTGGTTAGTCTAACGTCCGGATATAAATTTAATAAGAACTGGGAATTGGGTATCAAGTTCCGCTATCAGGGTGCAGCACCCTATTCTCCCTTTAATTTAGCAGAAAGCCGCCTCAACTATCTCACTTTAGGAACGGGTGTATTTAATTATGCGCAGGTAAACACACTACGACTGGCAGCTTTTCATGCAGGTGACATCCGAATCGATAAGAAATGGAATTTAAAAAGATTTACTGTGGATTTGTTTCTGGATATACAAAATTTCTATTCCTCAAAAAGTGCAGGAATACCTCAATATACATTTAAAAGGAATGCGACTAACACCGCATTTGAAACCACGAATGGGCAGCCCATACAGCAAAATGGAAGCAATGCCATTCCTTTTATTTTAAATAATAGAGACGGTAATATACTGCCGACAATTGGTATAATACTGGAGTTTTAATAATTAAGGATTGAAAATTCAAAATTCTGTCTTACATTAGAAGAAGAACAAAAAATTATCATTGTTTCACTTACTTAATTACATCTTATGACTTCCAAGAAAAAGACCCCTGCAAAAAAAACAGCAACAAAGAAGAAAGCTAAACCTGTTGTAAAAAAGAAAACAGCTCCAAAAAAGAAAGCTAACCCTGTTGCTAAAAAGAAAGCCGCTCCAAAAGAAAGCTAAACCTGTTGCAAAAAAGAAGACAGCTCCAAAAAAGAAAGCCGCTCCTAAAAAAGCCATCTCTGCAGGCAGGAAGGCCACTGCTGTAAAAAAGAAGACAGCTCCGGCTAAAAAGAAAGCTACGCCTTCTAAGAAGGCAGCCGTTAAAAAAAGCACTACAATCAAAAAGGCAGCTCCGGCAGCAAAAAAAACAACAGTTAAAATAAGTTCACTACTAAAAAAGGAGACTGTTCCCCAAAAACCAGCTCAGGAAAAAACAGAAATGCCAGTTGTTGAAACTGTTGTTTCTGCAAAACAAAAAGATACCATAAGAAAGAACATTGCTGAACTTGAAGAGGAGAAAACACCAGAAGCAGTCGAACAATTAAGTTTGCCGCTACCTGCTATTGAAGAAAAGAAAAAACCGAAAGGCTTTTTTAAGAAAGTGAAAGGGATGGCCGCTGTTCGTAATCATGATCCACATCATATTAGTTTAAACAAAGTGAAAAAAGGCGGGCCTAAACCTTCTGGTAAAAAACCACTCTGGTAAAACCGATGAAATAAATCATGGATGTAGCTTTTAATTTACAGCTACATCCTTTTTCTTATTTCTCCCAAATTGCACCTACCCCTGCTTCCCAAAACAATGTATTCAAAGCCGGAATATTTTTATTGAGTATTTCTTCTGCGCTGGCTTTTAACATGGTCCATTCTGCTGTTAATTCTTTCAATCTGTCAAGATTTGGTTGGTTAACCCTCGGCAGATCACTTTCCGTTTGATTAAGTAAGAACATATAATTTGCAGTGAACTTGTTTTCAAAATTTTCCACATCATCATATGCTTTTGATTGGCGTTGCACCATCTCTTCATCCCATGCTTTCATCTTTTTTACTAAAGCCGCTCCTTCTTTTTTGAGCCTGTTATTTTTCTCTTCGGATGAAAGTGAATTTAAAATAAGCTCAAGTTGTACTCTTTTTGCATTCATGCTATTCACCAATTGATGCATCTTTTTTAATTCATTCTCCATTCTATTCATCAACGTATGGTATTCTTTATAAGTAGCCGGGTCAGTTGAATACAGTGGATTCGGCAAAATGGTTATTTGCGTATTTACTTTTTGATCACCCAATTGCAAAGTGACTGTATATTTTCCCGGAGAGGCTTTATGACCACTGTAACTGCCTTCAATATATACTGCAGGTATTCCAGGAATTGTGCTATAACGCATATTCCAAACAAAACGATTGATTCCTTTTATCGTTGACAAAAGAGGTTCGGCATTGGGTCCTCCATCATATTTTTTGTATGTACTATCTGCTTTGGAACTGAAACTACGGACCAGGTTTCCATCAGCATCGGTGATTTCCATTTTTATAAGATCATCTTCCTTTACTACTGGTAGTTCATAATATAGCACTACCCCTGTTGCAGGATTTACTCCTCTTAAATTATTTAAACCGGTAAAATTGGAGTCCGTTTTATCCAATTCACTGGAGCCATTAACGAGGTAAGCAGGCGAAGGTGCAATCAGAGAAAATACCGGAGCATCTTTTTTGTATTGCCTGAGTACATTCAAATCATCCAGAATCCAAAACGATCTTCCTGATGTGGCAGCAATTAAATTTCCATTATGAACCCGTAAGTCAGTGATGGGTGCTATTGGTAAATTCAATTGAAATGATGCCCATCCTTTTCCGCCATCCCATGAAATATATAATCCTGTTTCAGTTCCAGCAAATAACAAATCTTTTCTTGTATCATCCTCCCGCACAACTCTTGTAAAGGCGCCAACCGGAATTCCATTCGAAATTTTTATCCACGACTTTCCATAATCCGTTGTTTTATACAAACCTGGAGTATGGTCATTAAATTTATAACGGGTAGTCGCTATATAAACTGTGCCTTTATCAAACGGTGAAATTTCTATTGCATTGATCAGGCATTCCTGCAAACCTGAAGGTGTTACATTTTGCCATTTTGTGCCACCATCACGGGTGAGATATACCAGGCCGTCATCACTACCTGTCCATATCACCCCTTTTTCATGAGGTGATTCAACAACATAGCTTAATGTGCCATAATTTTCTGCACCTACCGCTTCATTGGTAATGGGGCCACCACCCTTGCCTTGTTTTTCTTTTTCATTCCGGGTCAGGTCCGGTGATACTTCAGTCCATGTTCTTCCATTATTGGTTGTACGTAATAAATATTGCGAACCATGATAATAGGTATTGGGTTCATGCTTCGACCAAATGATGGGTGCATTCCAGTTGTACCGGTATTTCATGTCTTTTGTTTCTCTTCCCAGATACTGAATGGGAGCAGCCATAATATTGGTAGATGCTTTTGCAGTATTATCAAGTACTTCGATGGTACCAAGATAACTGCCGCCTAATACAAATTTCGGATCATCAGGATCAAATGCCAGAAAAGCACTTTCTCCACCTGCAGATGCTGACCAGCTATTGGTGGTAATACCACTTCCTCCCAATTCTCTGCTGGCAATTTTAACGGAACTATTGTCCTGCTGACCTCCATAAATATTATAGGGAAATTTGTTATCGACATTAATACGATAGATCTGTGCTGTTGGTATATTGTCCTGACTACTCCATGACTTTCCTTTATTGAATGTGATCGCAGCGCCACCATCATCAGAAATAATCATATTATTCGAATTGGCAGGATTGATCCATAGATCATGATAATCGCCATGTGTATTGGAAATGTCTTCCCAGGTTTTGCCACCATCAATGGAACGAAGTGCAGGGGCACTCATTACATACACCGTATTATCATTCATCGGATCAGGAAACGCTTCAATATAATACCAGGAACGTTGCACCAACCTGTGGTCGTTTGATACCTGTGTCCAGCTTTTACCCGTATTTTCAGATACATATAAACCACCTGCTTCTTTATCCCAATCACTTTCAATCAATGCATACACTTTTTCTGAATTGGAACGACATACGGCAATCGACATTTTGCCCATAATCGGAGGAAGTCCCTCTTTTAATTTATCCCAGCTTTCACCTCCATCTGTTGATTTGTATAATCCGCTACCCGGCCCTCCACTGATCACTTTCCAGGGTAGTCGCCCATGCTCCCACATAGCTGCATAAAGTATTCGTGGATTATTCATATCCATCGACAATTCGGAACAACCCGTTTTTTCATCAACAAATAAAATATTTTTCCAGGTTACTCCTCCGTCAATTGATTTGTAAATACCACGTTGTTTTGATTGGCTGTACAAAGCACCTTGCGCGGCTACATAAACAATATTGGGATCTTTAGGGTGAATGGATATTCTGGAAATATGCTGTGAATTTTCAAGCCCCATTTTCTTCCAGGTTTTTCCGGCATCGGTACTTTTATAAACACCATCTCCATGATGCGTCATTACCCCCCTCACCGCATGTTCACCCATGCCCACATAAATTACATTGGCATCGCTTTCTGCCACTGCCACAGCACCGACAGATCCGGTTTTAAAATAGCCATCAGAAATATTGGACCAGGTAATACCCATATCCTCTGTTTTCCAAAGACCGCCACCGGTAGTACCCATATAATAAGTATGTACATCTCCTACAACTCCTGTAGAACTTACAGATCTACCTCCCCGAAATGGGCCGATACATCTCCATTTCACCGGCTTAAAATATGAATTGAGATCAGTATCGGCTATTTCACTTTTTGATTGAGCATGTACATCAATAAAAAGAGAAACAAAAATGAAAGAAACCAGTAGTTGACTTTTCATTGCAATCCTATTTATACCTGAAATATAAATCTTATTCTGTAAGGTGTTATAAAATAAATATTGAAAATGTACAGTAAACAAAAAATCATTGAGGATAAATCCCAATGATTTTTATTGTCAGACATATTTAAGTAGTATTAATCCGGAGGAAATTTTAATGCTTACAATGGTTTTCCTTCCGTCAATTTTTGTATAGCAGTCCTGAGTGCCTGTTTGTTTCCTTCATCCGGGGCATTGGCTAATGCAAGCTTTGCATGTTCTACTGCTTTCTTCAGGTTTCCCATTGCAGCATAACCCCGCATCATTCCCACATTGGTTGGCCAGGCCCCTTTATGCTTATCATAGTTTTTTTGGAATACTTCCATTGCTTCTTTGGTCTTATTCTGTGCCAGTAATTGTCGCCCGTATCCATGCATTTCAACACTTGTTGCATTTTCCAAAGCTTCTTTCATTAAAAGATCAGCTTCTGATTGACGATCCAGTTTCGTCAATAAGCCAGCTTTTGTTGATAAGGCACGGAATGTTCTTACACCACCAAGATTAGGGTCAACTGCTGAGTTAGCCCAATTCAATGCTTCTTCATAATTCGTATTGTTTTGTAAACACCATGTTGCGGCTCCCTTCCAGGCTAGGCGGATCAAAACCCATTGCACCACTCATTTGTGAACGGATGGAGGCTAATGTTGTCTTTACCAGATCGACGGTTACTGTAAAAGGGATTCTCCAATTTTCCCATTCGAGAGCTGTCTCGACCGAGTTGGCTGTTTGTTTAGCGAATGTATAATTCAAGTCTTTCCTTGCTTTGTTTTATTCCTTTTTCCTGAATAGCCGAAACACGAAGAACATCCATACTGCTATTATAAAAATAACTACCCCAACCTTCTGTATTTTTATTAAATATCAGGGTACAGGAATCCGGATACAAGGCAATAAAGAATCCATACTTACCGGCTGGTAAATGTTTGCCATTGATCGTAACATCCGTTGAAAAAGAAATGGTAGTACTTTCATTTGCACCTGCCCTCCAGGGTGAAGCTACATTGGAACCAAATCCCAATACTTCAAAACCATAATTGGCTATTCCGGTACCCCATATTTTCCCTTCTCTTCCTTTTACTCCCGGTGCATTCCAATGTATATCGATATCCGTCATACCCACCTGGCGGCCCGCATTACATTTAAAATTTACGCCGCCTTCCGGCAGTTTGAGTAACTGCGCGGTTGCAGTATTTACAATTGCAATACAAAGAATAGAAACCAACAACATTTTTAAGACACTGATATTATTCTTCATAATGAATATTTTTAAAATATTGATTCCTAAAAATATATAGTAATCATCAGCAGCCGTGCATTTCAATCAAGTGAATCTACCGT
Organism: uncultured Chitinophagaceae bacterium; assembly: GCA_963705465.1. Classification (GTDB taxonomy): domain Bacteria; phylum Bacteroidota; class Bacteroidia; order Chitinophagales; family Chitinophagaceae; genus JJ008. Next base: position 552,816 of record CAVPJN010000004.1, read on the forward strand.
TTATCATTCTTTTGATTCGCCTTTCTCTTCTTAATTTGAAATTTATCAGCCAACCAGGAATGATGCGAACAATCTAAGTACTACATTTAATAAAAATTATACAAATGAGAAAACGCCTGATCATATTAGCATTAGTAATCTCTGTTAATGCTTCGGCACAGGACAAACCTTACTATTATCAAATTCCGGAAGCTCCTGCTACATTTACCGCTGCCACTGTTGCTGCAAGGATGGTAGATGGTCTGGGATTCCGGTATTTCTGGGCAACAGAGGGATTAACGGAGAAAGATCTTAGTTATCATCCTACAGAAGATAGCCGCACTTCACTGGAAACCCTGGAGCATATTGATGGCCTAACAAAAATTTTGTTGAACGCAGTAAACAAAAAAGTAAATACGTCAGGTGGAGATACTGCAAAATTATCTTTTGTATCACTTCGACAAAGAACACTTGAACAGATAAAAATGGCAAGCGACATATTAAAACAACCTGATGCAAAATTGGAGGATTTTGATATAATCTTTGAACGAAGCAATGGCAATCAGGAATATCCATTCTGGAATCTTTTGAATGGTCCGATAGCCGATGCCCTTTGGCATGTTGGACAGGTTGTAACCTTTAGAAGGTCATCTGGAAATCCGTTGCCAAAAGGTGTAAGCGTTTTACAAGGGAAAAAGTTTGACTAGAAGTTAGCTGTACGCTATTCAAAGGTGGAAGTTTTATATACTTTCCAGAAAAAAGTAATCGCTTCCATTACCTCTTCTTCAGATTTATTCTGTGTATTGGTAAGTGGGATCTTACGTCGGAAGCCTTTATCATTACCTTCTTTCGTATACTCAACTACCAGCATAAAATTATCCTGGATACTAAGTATTTTTTCTTTTTGAGTAACAAAAGCATGCAGAAAACCAGGCCACCCGGTTACCAGTTTCTCATCCTGAAAGATCCCCGATTTGTTGATGCGAATGTAAATTCTCTTTCTACGTCCTTTTGCAAAAAAAAGGGCAGCTGGCACAAGTAATAAAATAAAAACATAACTGAGATAATCCATATCCTCAAACCCACGTCGAAAAGAATCGATCAATCCATACACAAATATCCCAAAGAATAAAAAGGCCATAACATTTACCAGCACTTTATCATCACTAACAATAAAATCTTTATCAACGGTTAACCGTTCATTGGCCATAATCCTGAATTGGTATGAAAAAATCAAATTAATATCTGACCGTGAAAATAGTAATTGCAGAACGAAAACTACTTATACACATTAATTATATTACAGACAATGGTCATTCTTTCATTTACCTGTGAAATATTGAGGTTAACCACATCTGCCTGACGGCTATCGTTATACAGTTGATCTATTTCGAGGCTGGTTTTATTTAGTTGGTTCTGATCCAGCCCCGGTATGGCATTTTTCAATGAGGCGATCATTTCTTTCATTTCACTGTAATTTTCGCTATACATTGTTTCAAACTCCTTCTGCATTCTTTTAATTCCTGATGCGATCAACTTTACCGACATCGGCGCATCCGGAGGATACAAACAGGCTTCATTGTTGTTTTGTGTTGAATCAAGCCAGGCCTGCAGCTTTTGTGGATCATAATATTTCTGGATCAGGACTTCTACCGGCATCTCCCGCAAAGATTGTTTTGGAATTTGTCTGTTCATTGTTGTTATACTCTCTAAAAGAAAATCTTTCAGGTCCTCCCTTATTTCGGCCGATCGTTCCAGCAACTCCTCTACCTGATGACTAAACTTTTCATTAATGGCATTTAGCTTTTCGTATTGATAAAAATACTGTTCTACCCTTGTCATAAATTTATTCAGATCTTCTTTTGTAATACTTCTTTCTACAATTACAAGATTTCCTACTAATGAAAGTACGGTACTGAAAATACCAAGGGCAGGCATATATTTTTTCACGGATTTGATACCGTTCTCTTCAGGTTTGCTTAAAAAATTTTCAATAATATCTTTAAATTTTCCGCCATCTGTTTTTTTAACTTTATCCATTATTGGTTTTAGTGCAATCAATATTTCATTTTTCAAACTGAACCCCAGGTCATTATTTACAGGATTATTTAGTGTTGTTATTTTGTTTCGATAGTTATCTTTTTTTAATAAACTGGTAATGGAATTCAGGGAGCTGTTCGCACTTTCGATAAAATACGCAATGGATAAAATGCCCGACTTATTATCTTTTTTTGGTGTTACTGGCTGCGTATAGGATACGAGTGTTATCGTAAGTAAACGAATAAGAAGTGTAATGATAATAAGATGGTATTTGACAATTCTCATATCCTGCAGTTTTAAGCAGGATGCCGTGATTATTCTCATTACACATGGATTGTGGAATAAATAGAACGAAAATATTCTGTACTTCTGACTAATGAACTGTTAAGGTATTGACCCCTCGGCGTTAATCTTTTACTAAGGGGATTGACAATTTCTATTGCCTCAATCCGGAAATAAAGGGCCTGCAGAAAATAATATATCTTACTCAAGGCAATTAAGGCAGGCAATTTGCTATTATCGTATATCGGTGTATTCATGTTCTATTCGTAAAGGTCTGATGCTACCCATTTTAAATTAACTTTATGACAAACACAACAAAACTCAAAGTGGAAAAAAAAGTACTGGTTGTTGAAGACGAAGGAGAAATAGCATTAGTCCTGAATCTGATCTTTAGTGACAAAAATGTGCAGCTGGATTATGTAAATAATCTTTTATTGGCTGATGAATATCTGCAACAACAGGAACCTTCTCTCATCTTGCTGGACAATAAATTACCGGATGGATTCGGGGTTGACTTTATCATTTATATAAAGAAAAAATATCCTGCCGTTAAGATCATCATGATCTCTGGTCTGGTCTCTGCCCGGGATGTTGCATTAGAAAATGGTGCGGATCTCTTTTTTGAAAAACCTTTTGCATTAGCAGAATTTGAAAAAGCAGTCAATAAAATATTGGATTAGGAGGATCTGTTCTTATTCAAATTCTTACTGGAAAGTTCCGGAGAATGGGAAAGAAAATCATCCATTCTCTGATTACTCTTCTCTCATCTTATCCAATTTCTCTTCAAGACCCGGTATCAATGCCTGAAACAAGCCAGCAGCAACAGGCAGATCGCCGGCAAGCGTACTAGCACCGGGGTTGCAGGCCATATACATACCCTTTAATTCCTTGCGGGTACCTACATATAATTTAAAGTATTCCGAACTACTGCCAATGCAGGGTCCTTCTGTTCTTTGCCTGCTGGTAATATGCAGTGCAGTAAGCGCTTTAACAAATTCATTATACTTTTTGGAAGAGATCTTTAGTGTATCCGCATAAACAATCTTTGTAAAAGCCTCAACAACAAAGTAAATTTTTACGGTGGTAACGGTAATCCTGTAGTTAATCCTGTCGACATGATTTGGTTCATAGAACTCATAACTAAAGGTATCGCTCCGGACAGCAGCTGTGTTTTTGGTTACTGTGGTCCAGGAGATAAATAGTTGTGCCAGAAAAAAAACAGCAGCAGCACTGATGATATTTGTAAAGGACCTCATTTCTTTTTTATGTAAGCTACGGATGTAATGCTGGCTTGGGTATACCCTATTGAGGGTAATTTTCAGAAGACAAAAGGGTATAAAGATTTTTCTTTTCAGTCAGTAGTGGCAGTCTACTGACAACCCTGCCTACCGGCAGGCAGGCTTTCAAGATTTTTTTATTTTGGGTAGAAGACTACGGAGAACCATGTACATCCTTCAACTTTGCACAAGATAGATGCCTCGTACCTCGGCATTGCAAGAGTCGATATACTTACAACTTCTCTTTAAAATCCAAATCATTCTCCTTCAAAGTATCTTTCGCAATCTCATATCCTGCATCTGCATGTCGTATCACTCCCATTCCGGGGTCGTTTCTTAAAACTCTTTTTAATCTTGCTGCTGCATCATCTGTACCATCGGCAACAATCACCATACCTGAATGAATGGAGTAACCCATACCTACCCCACCGCCATGATGCAGACTAACCCAACTGGCACCACCTGCTGTATTGACGAGTGCATTTAATATCGGCCAATCGGCAACAGCATCGCTACCATCGAGCATGGCTTCTGTTTCCCTGTTGGGCGATGCCACACTTCCGGTGTCTAAATGATCTCTGCCGATTACGATCGGCGCTTTTACTTTTCCGGTTCGTACCAGTTCATTAAATGCAAGTCCTGCTTTTTCTCTTTCGCCCTGGCCCAGCCAACAGATCCTTGCGGGCAATCCCTGGAAGGCAATTTTTTCCTGCGCCATTTTCATCCAGCGAATCAATCCTTTATTTTCGGGAAACATATTTAGTATCACTTCATCAGTAACTGCAATATCATTTGCATCTCCACTCAATGCCGCCCAGCGGAATGGGCCCTTGCCTTCGCAGAATAGTGGCCTTATATATGCTGGAACAAATCCTGGAAAGTCAAAGCAACGTCCAATGGGGAAGCCTTGTACCTTGTGCCTTGTGCCTTGTTCCTTTTCTTCATATTCTTTTGCCCTTGCTCTTATATTGTTACCGTAGTCGAATGTAATGGCGCCTTTGTCCATGAGTTGTAACATGAGCTGCACATGCAGGTACATACTTTCGTAACTGCGTTCGGTATATTCTGTTGGGTTTTGTTCTCTTAATATAGTAGCTTGTTCGTTGGTTAATGTGTGTGGTATATAACCTATCAATGGATCATGTGCAGATGTTTGATCAGTTAAGGTATCGGGAATGATATTTCTTTCTATCAATCGTTGTAAGAGATGAACGGCATTGCATAATACCCCAATGCTTTTACTTGCACCTTGTAGCTTGTACGCTTGTGCCTTATCGATGGCTTCATCTATAGTAGTATATTTTTCATCGAGGTATCTTGTTTCAATACGTTTATCGATTCGCCACTCTTCTACTTCAGCAATGAGTGCTACACCTTCGTTCATGGTGATGGCTAGTGGCTGAGCACCACCCATACCACCAAGTCCGGCAGTAATATTTAACGTGCCTTTTAGCGTTCCCTTATAATGTTTATCAGCCAGTGCTGCATAGGTTTCGTAGGTTCCTTGTACAATGCCTTGTGAGCCGATATATATCCATGAGCCAGCTGTCATTTGCCCATACATCATCAGGCCTTTTTTTTCCAGTTCATCAAAATGTTTCCAGTTGGCCCAGTTAGGAACCAATTGAGAATTACTTATTAAAACTCTTGGCGCATCTTTATGTGTTTTTAAAATGGCAACGGGTTTGCCGGATTGTATGAGTAAGGATTCATCATTCTCCAATATTTTTAATCCTTTGATGATATTGTCCAATGCTTCAAAGTTTCTTGCCGCTTTTCCCCTGCCTCCATAAACGATCAGGTCTTCTGGCCGCTCGGCCACTTCCGGATCAAGATTATTGAGCAGCATACGTAATGCAGCTTCCTGTACCCATCCTTTGCAACTAAGTGTAGTGCCTGTTGGTGTTTTGTACTTTATTGGATCGTAAGCTTTTTTAATTGTACTCATATTGAATATTTTTTTGCCACGAAGGCACAAAGACACCAAGAAAATGTAATTTGCACCTTCGTGTCTTAGTGCGCAATGATACAAAAGTCGTAAATCTCTAATAAATAAATATCTTCATACAAATCTATTTATACAATGAGTGTACACATCAGTGCAAAGAAAGGAGAAATAGCCCCGATCGTATTAATGCCAGGAGATCCGCTGAGGGCAAAATATATTGCTGCTGCTTTTTTACAGAACGTAAAAGAGGTAAGTAGTGTACGAAATGCTTTATACTTTACCGGAACCTACAAGGATAAAGCAATAAGTGTAGGTGCCAGTGGTATGGGCTGCCCTTCCATCGGCATTTATTCATTCGAGTTGTATAATGAATATGAAGTGGAAACGATCATCCGTGTGGGAACCTGCGGAGCCTATACTACTGATCTGAAACTATTTGATATCCTGAATGTAGAAAGAGCCTTTAGCGAATCCACTTATGCATTGCATGCTTTTGGTTTTCCCGGCGATCATATGTACCACGAAGGAGAAGCGTATGAAACGATCAATGAGAAGGCTGCTGAAATGGGAAGTGAAACTTATTAAAAGGAGCTATTCACTCCAGCGATATTTTTTACAGGGATAAAAAGGGAACTCCGGAAATTGCTGAAAAAAATGATTGCCCCGCTGTGGAAATGGAATCATTTGCATTATTCGCCAATGCCCGGTATTTAAAAAAATCTGCCGCTACGTTGCTTACAGTTTCTGATATTATTCCTACACATGAACAAATGAGTTCTGAACAAAGAGAAAAAGCATTAAAGGCAATGATGGAACTGGCGTTGGAGAGCTGTTTGAAGTTGTAACTCAAAAAATCTCGCAAAGACGCAAAGCCGTTAAGAAAATTTTGCGCCATTGCGACTTGGCGTGCAATTCTTAAACGAACCCGTCAAAGCCCTCACCCAGGTTAACATTCTTACTTGCAGCAAACGCATTCACTTTCTCAACAAAAGAAAAATCCTTGATGATACGGGTTACTTTATTGATGTCGTCGGCAAAGATCCTGTCTTCTTCTGCAAAGCCGACGAATTGCCGGACATAATCATGAGCAAATTCAAGTAAAGGAGAACTTTTAAGTGGTCTTCTGAATTCAATGGCCTGTGCTGCAGAAAGTAGTTCGATGGCCATGATGTATTCAAGATTATCAAGCACACTGTTTAGTTTTCTACCACTGATGCTTCCCATGCTTACATGATCCTCCTGCCCGAGTGATGTAGGAATACTATCTGCACTGGCAGGGAAGCAAAGTGTTTTATTTTCAGTAACAAGTGCTGCAGTTGTGTATTGTGGAATCATAAACCCGCTGTTCAAACCAACATCTTTCATTAATAACATGGGTAAACCCCATTTGCCTTCTAATAACAAATAACAACGCCTGTCACTTATGTTCCCGATCTCCGCAGCAGCAAAACAACAGTAATCCAATGGCAACGCCAATGGCTGACCATGAAAATTACCACCACTGATCGTATCATCAGCATCAAAAATGATCGGGTTATCTGTAACTGAATTTAATTCAATTTCCGTCAATTCTTTTAAATGTAACCATGCGTTTCTGGATGCGCCATGCACCTGTGGCATGCAACGTAAGGAATAAGGATCCTGCACCCTGCCACAATCAATATGACTTTGCATGATGTCAGAATCTTTCAATAATAACCGTAACCGATGTGCCACCAGTTTATTTCCTTTAAATGGACGCAGTTCATGCAATCGTTCATCAAACGGAGCTTTCGTTCCGGACAATGCCTCCAGACTCATTGCACCGATAATATCTGCCGCTTCAAGACAATTGTGCATTCGCTGCACAGCTTTAATTGCAAAAGATAAAATGAATTGTGTTCCATTGATCAATGCAAGTCCTTCTTTTGGGCCTAATACAATTGGCTTTATGTTTTCCTTTTGAAAAACAGCTGCTGTCGATATCCGTTCACCTTTGTAAAAACATTCTCCTAAACCAATCAGTGGCAAAAACAAATGAGCTAATGGAGCCAGATCACCTGAAGCGCCAACACTACCTTTTTCTGGTACCACTGGTATTACATCATTTTCAATATGCCAGATAATTCGTTCTAAAGTTGCTAAGCTGAACACCACTAAAACCCTTTGCAAGTGCATGTACTTTGGTGATCAGCATCAGTTTGGCTATTTCAACAGGTATAGGATCGCCAACACCAACACTATGACTTTGTAAAATTTTATATTGTAACGTAGCGGTATCTTCTTTAGAAATGGCTGAATTTGCCAGAATCCCAAAACCTGTGTTGACTCCATAAACAGTTCTTCCGGAATCAACGATTTCCTGCACAAATTGCTGGCTGGTATTGATCCTTGCAATTACTTTATCGATTAAAACAGCTTTTGTTTTACCTGAAGCAATCGCAATCGCAGTTGATGCGGTCAATTGACCTGCTCCGTAATTGAAAAATGATGGCATAGTATAGTATTCAGAGATGCAATTTAAAAGATTTGCAACTTAGAAACAGAATTCAATTCTACAATAAATGAGTGCAACCAAAGCCATATGACTTTTATCTTTACAGCATTCAATGAAAAAACAATTACCCGATTTCTACAAATATGATGTTACTACGTACTATTCCTTCTGTTTTTGATGCTGTATAGTAGCCCTCCTGTTTTATCAGGACAGAAATCGACAAAAATTGCCATCCATACTACTGGTTGCACAGTAGAAGTATTTTGCTTTCCGGGACGATTTGATGTTTATGATCTTGACAATAAATCAACTGTTTATGCAAATGATTGTGAAAAAGAAGGTGTGAAGTATGGTATTTACTGTATAAAACTGAAAAATAAAATTTCAGACCTCCGAGCAGCACAAGATACCGTTCTCACCTATCTTGATTTTTTGAAACTGGATTTTGGCATTGTAAAAACGAAAGGCTACGACAAGGGACACCAACTAAATAAGGGAGATAATACCCGGGGAGTGTTCGATACCTGGGAAGATCTGGATAAAAACAAATGGAAAATAGGGGCCTGGACAAACGGTCAATTTATCTGTATCCTTCATATGCAAAGCAAAAAAGAATTACCTGATAAAAAAACAGACGTATTTTTGAATGGCATCCGCTTTCCACAGGAATGAAATAATATTACACTATATAAACAGTACATGAAATTATATCGATTTTTAATTCTCTTTTTATTAGTATCTGCATCCAGCCAGGCGCAGGGTTTGAAAAAATATGCTATCGGTGACTCTGGTTGTTCCTTTTACAATTATTGTGAATCAAAATTTAAAGTAGATTATAGTTCCGATTCTTCGAAAGTGTTTACCGGTGAATGTAAGATCGGAGATGTAACCTATGGTGTTATTTGTGTCACTTTGCTTGATCCTGTAATTGATCTGGTGGCTGCCGAAGATCTAATGATTGCCTATGTTGACTATTTAAAGTCCTCTTTTTCCATTGAAAAGGCAGCTGGCTATGGGAAAGGTCATCGACTGAATAATGATGCAAATACCCGGGGAATACTCGATTATTGGGAAGATGCTGAAAATGACAAATGGAAAATAAAGGCCTGGACGGATGGCCGTTACATTGGCTTTATGTTTGCCTACAGCAGCAAAGATTTATCCGAACCAAAAGTAAATGCTTTTTTGGATGGTTTTCGGCTACCAGAGACCAAATAAACGAATTGAGTTAACAATAAATTGAATTCAAAAAAAAAGCGCCCATTGCTGGACGCTTTTGTGACCCGGATTGGATTCAAACCAATGACCTATTGCTTAGAAGGCAATTGCTCTATTCAGCTGAGCTACCGGGTCGGATTATTACTATTTTATAAGAACTCATTCTTCAATGACCTTCCCGCCCAAAGCGGGATGCTCTATTCTCCCGATAGCTATCGGGATGAGCTACAGGGCCTATTCATCAACAATGATGGTTTTTAAAGAGCGGCAAAGATATTTTTTTTTACCATGCCATCCAAAATGAATTCAGCATAAAAAAATCGTTCTGGTTTTCACCGGAACGATCTTTTTTCTTGTCTTACAATATAACTTGGTATTCCCGCCCATATTGCAAGTCTGCTGTTAAGTAAATTTTACTACATAGAGTTTTTTTAAGTTATCGATTGGTCTTTCAGCAGAAGGATTAGGTGGCTTTATGCTACCTGGTTTTTCATCTGGCTGGATTTCAATTTACAGTTCAGGCTTCTAAATGGATTGCATACAGAACCTGCTCATTTGATTTTCATTGGATTGGTTTTACATTGATCTTTCAGTGGATTATTGAATATTTTTTTTGAACTTTTCCTTTCAAAATATTAGCATCGGAAAGGGACTGACTTTCTTTATCCAGCCTCTTTCCAGGTTTGGTAGCCGTTGCTAATTACCCTTGAAAACGAAACGTATTTTAGTATTTTATTGTATTAATAATTTTTGTGTTTTAAACTCCCCTTCCATCATAATTCGAACCATATAAATGCCCGGCTTTAATTTTTCAAGCTCACTTAGCATGATCTGATTAGCCCCTTTTTCCATCCTAACATTTTTCTGCTGCAGCATTCTTCCGGCCATATCCACTAACTGAATCTGACCTGTTGTTGCAGTAGTACTGGTGATGCCGATTACCGTATAATTATTTGCCGGATTGGGCGATAGTACTATCGGACTTGAGTTGGTAGCACCAAATGTTATATTAATGATCTTAGAATATACAATGGCACCTGATTGTTCTGTAACCTTTAACTGATAATACACTTTATTACCATTACGGTTTGCTACATTATCATGATAAGAAGCGTCCTGGCTTGCACTCAATGGTAATTCGATAGCGATTACTGAAAATTCATTTCCGGAATAACTTCTCATTAATTCAACAGTTGATGGTGTTTCATCCATTACTTTCCAGTTGATTTTTACATGATCATTTTCTTTCTTTGTAGCAGAAAACTCAGTGATCTTAACAGGCAACGTACTAAATGCAGGAACAGGTGTAGCAGCATATTCTTTACAGCCATTGCGTTGCTCAGTTAGTTCAAGATTATAAACACCGGCTTTTGTAACTATATTATTTCTTGATGTGGATGTATAACCATTGGGCCCGGTCCATTTCCATGTTAAACCTGCAGAACCTCCATATGGGGTTGCAAAATTACTGGCCGCTACGTCTCCTCCCTGAATATGAGCGGTAGATAATGGATTATTCAGATCAATTGAACCAATTGTAAATGCAGTGGCCACGGGTTTATAATAATCTTCATTTACAATAGTACTGTCTGTGTTCGTAGGACAACCTGCGACTATTGCAGAACTTAAGTAATATTTACCTGCTTGATTCACTGTTACAGAAGTTGCATTCGGATCTGAAACGATATTACCATTCGTTGTACTCCATGTATAAACAGCACCAGGTACTACCGTTGAAGGAGACAAGGTAGTAGACGTGGCATTACACTTTAATACAGCAGGTGGCGCAATAGTTGCCGGAGCCTGTGGTGCATCCAGAAACTCATAAGGCCCGGTAAAATCCTGTAAAGCAGATGTAAATGATGCTGATGACCTTGTTTTTGCCATTACCCTTGTAAAGGGGGGAACACAGGCATTGCTTCCTACAGACAGGGCAGGATCGATACCTAAACTGGTAAGATCCATCGCTACTTCTGCAAAATCATTTTGAGCATAATTTGAAGAATAATAATTTGAAGGAGATCCACCAAGGAATTTTGAATTAGTTCCCCATGGAGCTGCTGATGTTGTAGCTGAGGAAACGCTGGCCCATGCTTTAAATGCACTAGCCGATAGTGGTTCTATTTTGGCATAACCATAGGTACTACCAAAAAACTGTCCTGAGATAAAATTAAAATTAACAGGGTTTGCAGAATTGTAAACAGTCTGTGCAACCCAAATATATATTGCTATTTCTGAAACACCTGCTGTACCAAAGGAAAATGAAACGGATAAATCTCCCATATCTTTTACGGTTCCATTAGGATTAAATGTCCAGGCTGAATGTCCTCCTGTAGACGCGGAACCAGAATTGCTGAAAACACCAGTTGTGGTATTGTATTCAATTCTTTCTTTAAACAATTCAAAATCTATATACCGGTCACCGGTATTACCTACTGTATTTACACCCATAGCTAAGATCAATGGGCTGGGATTTGTATTATTAATTACAATACCATCTCTTCTCATATGAATATAGGTATCAATGATATCTGCTTTATCAGCTACAGTACCTCCTGTTGGAGTGGTACCCCAGCCGGTAGGATTATCACCATTCTTTGAACCATTCGTATAAGTAGTAAAATCTTTTTTGCCATTTGATCCGGATAGTCCAAACTCATCCCTTCCATAACGGGCATCCAGTAACAGATATCCATTAACTACAGAATACCTTGGATAAGCCTGACCTCTTGTAAAAGTTACATTTAGTCCTGCAGCAACCTGTGCATTATAGATAAAAGTACCGGTAGTATCAATTACTCCGTAACCTACATTTGCTCCACCACCTGCTTTACGAAACCAGTCAAAGCTACCTTGCGGAGCACTTCCAGTAATGTTTTGTGACTGACCGGAAAGTACATCCCCGTCAATACCAAATCCAGCAGGTAAGCCAGGATTAAACTGGGCTTTTATTGTTGTTGTCGTTAAAATTGTTGCAACGATTGTTGCAAATAGAAAAGTAGATTTACTTCTCATAGGGTTAAATTTTGTACTAGATTAAAAATCGGCTTTCTACGGATTTGAATTTCACTAAATACTACTCAATCTTCTAATCAACTTAGTAATATCAACTGTAAAAATGTAAAAAATACTTAGTATTTGCAACAGGAAAACTACGATTTGCAAAAAATATTTTTCTTCCCCGTTTAAAATGCAATAAAAAAGTTGAAAATATTTTTATGATTTTATGTTGCATAAAAAAAACGAAGCTTTTCAGGGCTTCGCTTTTAATTACATCTGTTGATAGAGTACCATCTCAAGAAGTAAGTTTGGGAGATCAATTGGGTCTGTCTCCCGCAGTGTAGTTGTCAACTCATGTTTTAGGTTTAAATGAAAAGAATCTGGTTCTTCATCGATAATTGATTTGGTTTTTCAATGTTCATTGGATCTTTGGTTTTTCATTGAGACCTGAATGCTGGTTTTTTCATTGTGATTTGAATTTTGGGTTTTCATTTTAACCTGGATTCTAATTTTACATAGGCATTGATTTTAGTGGTTTTTCGTTGGTGGATTTTTTAAATCTGGGTTTTTTAGGTTTGGACTTTTTGGTTATAGGGACGGTTAAAAACGGATACAAGGATTAATATGTTGAAAGTGTATATAGCAAAAGGGAACAACCTGTTGAAGCAGACTCTTCCCAATTATTTTGGTGGCCGCTTGCTATTACCTTTGAAAACGAAACTATTCTTTAGATGGGAAATACCGGTTACTGATTACAAAATCCGGAGCACAATCGTTGAACAGACTGAAACAGATCAAATCACCATTATTTATTTTTTCTAATGGGGAGCTGTCCTGCTTTTGACCACTGACAGGTTGAAACTTTATTGCATTGTCTGTAACAAACATTCGCTGCCTGTTTAATTCAGAGGAGCCAGCTTGCTTTATGCTGTTCTTTTCTTTTTGGGAAAAACCAGTTGTACACAGCATTAACAGGCATACAATGGTGATTGTAATTGTTTTCATGAGGTAGACGTTTAGGATTAAAAATTTATTTTCTTAGGTTTGGAATAAAAATTTCGAATTCGTTATCGCTAATGTCCTTCGTAATTTCAACGTAAAGAGAATGAATAAAAAGGATAAATACAAGGTAGTTTTACCACTAGGGTAAAATATTTTATGAGTAGCGCAGTGAATCAGGCAATTACCTTCAAAATTAATTTAATAGTTAATTAAATTATGTCGCTGCATAAAAAAACGAAGCTTTTCAGGGCTTCGCTTTTAATTACGTCTTTTGATAGAGTACCATCTCGAGAAGTAAGTTTGGGAGATGAATTAGGTCTATCTCCCGCAGTGTAGTTTTTAATTCATGTTTTAAGTTTTACTTAAAAATTGTGGTTCTCAATGTCTACCGGATTTTTGGTTTTTCATTAGTAAATAGAAATCTTGATTTTTCATGGATCAAATGGATCTTTCATTTTTACATAGGCATTGTTTTTAATTGGTTTTCATAAAATGGACTTCGTTGGTTTTTTACAGCATTGGATTTACTGTTTCATATGTACGGGTAAAAACGGATACTAGGGTTAATTAATGATATTGAATTTCTTTTCCGCCGTATAATAACTGACTGGCGTAATAATCAAATACGGGTGACACAACTTAGTGAGGTCATCTGATTCTGTCCTCATCACAACCTTCTCTTTATTGGCATATTGAAGCACAACTGTTTTCGGATTTGTAATATCCATTACTTTCACCGGAAATAAACCTGATCCCTTTACAGGATTGTTCGTGTCGTTTGTCTTTGTTTGGCTGAAGGCAGTTGTACATAAACCAATCAGGCATACAACTGTAATTGCAAATGTTTTCATGTGTACAGAGTATAGGATTAAATAATACGGCTTCTGGTAGGATTGGATTAAAATTACAAACTAGTTTTGCGTAACATCATTCGTAATTTGAAATCAAAGAGAATAAATAGATTTATATTTTGCAAGGTAATTTTACTATAGAGTTAATTAACTTAGAGTTCAATATTATGAATCAGGGGTTTAGTATTATTTTTTCTTAAAAAAAAGTTTGAAATGAATGTAAAAATAGAGCCTTCCTGGAAAAAAGCATTGTTGGGTGAGTTCAATACAGTTTACTTTCAACAGATCCCTGAACATATCAAAACCGAAAAATCGCAAGGCAAAACTATCTTTCCTCCGGGGTCTTTAATATTCAATGCTTTCAACACTACTCCACTGGATAAAGTAAAAGTGGTGATACTTGGACAAGATCCATATCATGGAAAAGGTCAGGCGCATGGGCTTTGCTTTTCCGTACAAAATGGAGTGCCTCCCCCACCATCGTTATTAAATATTTTCAAGGAGCTGCAAGATGATATTGGCATTGCTATACCTGAACATGGTAATCTTTCAAAGTGGGCAGAGCAAGGTGTTTTTTTATTAAACGCCTCGCTGACAGTAAGAGCCGGAGAACCTATGAGTCATTCAAAGATTGGGTGGGCAACTTTTACAGATGCGGTGATCAAAACTATATCGCAAAAGAAAAAGAATGTTGTATTCTTATTATGGGGGAAATTTGCACAGGAAAAAAGAGTTCTGATTGACGAATCGAAACATTGTATTCTCCGATCGGTACACCCCTCTCCCCTGTCTGCCTATGGAGGTTTTTTCGGTTGCAAACATTTTTCAAAAACGAATGAATACCTTGCAGCAAAAGGAATTGATCCGATTAACTGGAGTTTATAATAATGAATTTTATTAAAAATATATTGGGAAGAATATTTGCCTTATGGGCCTTACTAAGTTTCATGGTTACGTTCTTCGTCATTTTCATACCTTCTATGTGCTGCTGGTTGATACCTGATCCAAAGGGACAAAAGCTCTTTATTCAAATTGCGAGAGGCTGGATGAGTATCTGGCTTAGGTTGACTGGATGCAGCGTACGCATAAAGGGGAAAGAAAATTTTAAACAGGGGGAAACATATATCGTTACCAGCAATCATAATTCATTGATGGATGTCCCCCTCTCCTCTCCGTTTATTCCGGGAGCGAATAAAACAATTGCGAAATCAACGTTTACAAAAGTTCCTTTATTTGGTTTTTATTATATGAAAGGGTCTGTACTGGTCAACCGTGGCAGTGATAAAAGCCGGCGGCAAAGTTTTGAAAAAATGAAAGCTGTTTTAAAGCAAGGTATCCATATCTGTATTTATCCGGAAGGTACAAGGAACCGTAGCACAGAACCGCTTAAGAAATTTTATGACGGCGCTTTTAAATTGGCCGTAGATACAAAAGTCTCGATTATTCCCGCCGTTATTTTTAACACAAAAAAAGTATTACCCTTAGATAAATTTTTTTATTTCTGGCCACAAAAAATTGAAATGCATTTTCTGGAATCAGTTCCGGTTGAAAATCTAACATCTGATCACCTCAAGCAAAAAATATTTGAGATAATGAAAGAATACTATTCAAGGCACAAAACTTAGAAATTACTAAAGAACCTGCTACGGTTAATTTTCAGATCCTGTAATATTGAAGATTTAGGACTGATGGTGAAACTAAAGGAACGATAAAGTCCAATGGGTGTTACGTTGATAGCTAATTGCCAGCAATGCATTTCCCGGTTAATACTCATTTGAAAGGTTTGTAATTTACGGGTATCAAAATCATAATTTCCATTGGCTGAAAAATTCCATTTAGGAGATAAATTAAAACTTCCATTGAAATTAAGACCCGATGTAAAGTCTTTTTTATAAGTGATAAGATCGGTTTGTAACCGATTCGTGAATGATAAGGAATAACCCAGGTTGACTTGCCAGGGAATATTAAAGTCAACAAAATCTCCGGGATTATCCTGCATAAAATCCAGCAGCCTTCGCTGATCACCAATAAGACTAGGATCATTCAGCCTGTTTTCCAGTGCCTTTTTCCGATCCTCTTCTTTTTTAGGGTCCTTTGCTTTACTTTTAAAATTAGTGGAGATTGCAACACTTCCATAGGTTAATCTTCCTAATTTGAACTTACCACCTTCCCAGGCATATTTATTAATATCTCTTCCGTATTTATCTGTTTGATACGGATCCAACGATGATTGCGCATTGATAGAAATTTTTTCAAATAAGGTAGCCCGCAGGTACAGACTGATAATATCCAGCTTTAAAGAGTCTCTCAAAAAATTATAGCCCGTTGAAAAACCATAACCATCAATCAAACGGATCTTCTTTATTGCATTTTCGCCTGTATCTTTTTTAGACCGCCATTTCATTTCAAGATTGTTATCTACATTAAAACCAATTCCTCCCGTACGGCCCTCACTATATCCAGAATACAATGCCCCTTCAAATTCACTAAATCGTTGTGTTTGACCAGCAAAAATGGTATCGGTATAAAAATGGTTTTTTGAAAGATCAGGTTTGTAATTAAAACTCAAAGAAGGTCTGATTACATGACGGATAGCGATCACCCTTGATTTTTTAAACTGATAGGTTCCGAAAATGGCCGTATTAAAACTTAATGAGAAAAAGGCCTGATGATCAGTAAAGAATCCTTTTGTAACAGAGGTATCAACTTTTTGTGTTGCCGTATTCCATTTTCTTCTGAATTTTTGTGCGATCCACACTTGTGAGTAAGAAAATGACGGAGATACAATTACAGCCCCTCCGAATATTGGTGGCAATGCCACAGTTATTGGAATATTATGCTGTGCACCCCATTGCAGTGTATCAATTAGATCTTTTAATTTAAATGCCGTATCATAAAAAGAAACCTGGTTTCTGAAATTTCCGTTATAACCGATTCCCAGTTTCTGATACCATTTAGGTGTACCAACATCATCCTTACTTTGAAATGGATATAAAGTACTTACTGAAAAACCTGCATCCGGCAAACTGATATTGATAAGTCTCGTAGTATTATTTTGATTATGGTTAGCACTTAAGGTCAGGTTATACGGTTTTCCAGCCCATGATTTTGAATAGGCAATAGAAGAACCTAGCTGATTCTGGAAATTGACCTGCACATTATTCGGCGTAAGCTGATTGTATTTTGTAGAACCCGCATTTACATTAGCAGAAAAAGAAGTACCGGGCCTTGACTTTCCATCAACACTATGATTCCAGTTAATAAAGAAACTTTTATTCTTCAGAAAATCAGGATCGCCTTTAAAATTAAATTTCGTTGTTTGTAAACTGATATTAAATGCTCCGCTATACCGGTATCTTTTGCGATACGTCGGATTTACATTTACAGACCATCCGCCGTAAGAATACACATTTCCATATATTTTGGCATCCCAATAATCACTCAGTACTTTATAATATCCAAGCCCCTCTAAACCCAAACCAAATTGCTCATTACTGGCAAATTGGGGTGGTATAAGTCCTGAATGACGACCCTGACTTAGTGGATAAAAGCCAAAAGGAAGATAGATCGGTACAGGTACCCCTTCAAATTCAAGATGCGCCGGACCAGATACTGCCAATTTCTGATTGATCACTTTCATTTTTGGTGTTACAAAATCAAAGTGCGGGTCATCCAACAAACAGGTTGTAAATCTTGCTCTTTTTATAAAAGTTGTACTCTCATTCACTTTTTTAGCTACTTCACCAATTACCAGAAATTCTCCTTGTTGGGAATAGGTATTCTTGGTTAAACCTACCTGTGTTTTAAAATTATACCGGATCGTATCACTGGTGAACTCACTATCACCACTTTTAAAATGAGCGGTTTCCGTAACTGCGCCTGTACTATCCTTTGCATTTACGGCTGTCACAATTTGAGTTGCCTGATCTACCTCTACCTGTGGTGCTGTAAGAACGATGTCCTTATATTCGGTTTTTGTTTTACCGTATAACAATACTTTTTTTGCTGCAATCAGAATAACAGCGGAATCCTCTGCGGCATACACAAGTGGTGCTTCCAGCGAATCCTTTGATAATTTAAGAGAAAATGTATCTATTTTTTGAGAGGTGAATGCAGAATCGATGATAGGTTTTTTAGTTGTATCTGCTACGTCAATCAGGTTATTTTTTATTGAATCATTTTTTAGCAACGGTTTAGTTGTATCTGCCGTCATTGTTAAAGGACTGCAAAATTCTGTTACGGGAGCAGCATAAGCCTCAGTTTTACACGTTATTGTGCAAAATATAAGAGCCGACATTATCCCGTAAAAAAAGAAATTTGACTTAAATTTGTACAGTTGCTTCATCAGGTAGGAAGCAAATGTAAATGATTATCCTTCTGCATCCTATGAAGATTATTAAACAATATGTGAATATTCTATTAGCCACTAAAGATTTGAAAAGCCATGATTGGACGCACCCTTATTATTTTCCTCGTTTGTTGTTCTAGTATTACAATTTTTTCTTTCGTTAAGAATTCGCCTCCTGTTGAGAAAAAGCAGAAAGTGATCCGGACGATCATTGTCGATGCAGGCCATGGTATTATGGCTAACGGCGGTCATAATGGAGCAAAAGGAGCCTACTCCTATGAAGATGATATCTGTCTGGCCATCTCCAAAGAATTTGTAAAGAATTTGCAAAAAGAAATGCCTGAAATCAAAATTGTTGAAACAAGGCCTACAGAAAAAATAACATCCCTATACAGAAGAGCAGATATTGCCAATGAAAACAAAGGAGATTTGTTTTTCTGCATTCATGTGAACGCCGCAGTACCTATTAAACGCAGAACACTCACAGGTTATAAAACGGTAACTTATTATACGGGTAAAGGTAGTAGCCGTAAAAAGAAAACAAAAAAGGTCCCTCAATACAAAACATATACATTAGACAATCCTGCAAAGGGTACGGAAACTTATATCTGGGGAGCACATAAAAGTGAAGAGAAAGAATTGGCTGTAAGAGAAAATGCACCGATGCTACAGGAACCAGGGTTTAAAAAGATTTATGGCGATATCGATCCTAACTCACCGGAGTTTGTTGCACTTTCATTATTAAAAACAAAGCAATATTTTAAAAGAAGTGCTACCCTTGCGGGTTTTGTACAGGATGAGTTTGCAAAGGTGGGAAGAGTAGACAGGGATGTTAAACAACGTGGTGTAGGTATTTGGGTATTACAAGCTACCGCTATGCCAAGCATCCTTGTTGAAACAGGTTATATTACCAACCGTGCCGAAGAAGATTACTTAAACAGTAAGTCAGGGCAGAAAGAATTGGCAGATTGTATGATAAGGGCGGTAAAAACCTATATTGCATGGCTAGAAAAGCAACAGGAAAATACAGATAAGGATAATAGTAATTACTCTCAAAAGGATAAATCAAAAGATGTAAGTGCTTTTCTTAAAATGATCGATGAAAAAGAAAAAGTACATTCCCGTTGATTTTAGTTAGCAAGTTAATTTGGACGTTAAAAAAAAATTAATGCGAAAAATAGTACTTCCCCTGCTAAGTTCAATTGTTTTATTTTTTGCAACAACAGTTGTTGCACAGGAAAAAGCACCAAAACCCCTTCGCACATTAATCATTGATCCGGGTCATGGCGGGCAAGATCCCGGAGCTGTAGGTACGCTTGAATCTGAAGCAAATGTTTCGCTGGCGATCTCATTAAAACTTGGGGATACATTAGCAAAAGTTTTTCCTGACATGAAAATCCTGTTTACCCGAACGACCGATATTCTGCCGGGCAATTCAACAAACCTTGATGCATCTCTTAAATACAGAGCCAATTTTGCCAATGAAAATAATGGCGATCTTTTTGTCGCTATTCATTGTAATTCGGCAGGCCGGGCCCCCGGTGGTTGGTATGAGCGCAGAGTTGTTGGAAAAACTCCTTATACAAAAACGTACAAAAAGGGGAATAAGACCTATAAAAAAACTGCCTATAAATATGAATATGACAATGTGTGGGTAGAAAATAAAGCAAAGGGCACAGAAACCTATTTGTGGGCAATCGGAAAGAATGATGCAAAAATAAATTCAGTAGCAAAAAATGATTTTAGTGGTGAAATAGATTCCACCTCTACGCTGGAACTACCTGACCCAACTGATCCGGCAGAAAAGGTTAGAATGCTGATCTATACACAAAATTTTTTCAGAAAAAGTCTTCAACTGGCAGATTATATACAGGAAGAATTTAAAGATGCCGGTCGGGTAAATCGTGGCGTAAAGCAAAGAAATGATAAAGGAATCTGGGTATTACAAGCAACCGCTATGCCAAGTGTATTGGTCGAAATTGGTTTTATTTCCAACAAGGAAGAAGAAGCTTATTTGTTAAGTCCCGAAGGGCAAACTGAAATTGTGTCCAACATCTTTAATGCGATAAAAAAATACAAAGAAAAGCTGGAATCAAAAGCAGCCCAATCTGCTGAACACTAGAAAAAAAGTCATTTTAGGCACAATCTGATGTGTCAGAATAATTAGTTAATTTGGCTGCTCAAAACAGTTGAAAGTCAAAGCAAAAGCATCCAGATGAAAATCAGCAATGAAACTAAAGTCGGCATTCTTACCATTTCCGGTCTTACTATTCTTATACTCGGATTTAATTTCTTAAAAGGTAAAGACCTTTTTAAGAAAAGCAAAAAGATATATGCAGTTTTTAAAGACCTTGGATCACTTTCAAAATCTAATGAAGTAAAGGTAAATGGGTATGTAATAGGCAATGTTTATAGGCTGGACGCTAAGGATAAAAACATGAGTGGAATAGTAGCCACTATCAGTTTATCACAAGAAGTAAATATTCCTAAAGATTCTAAAGCAATGATATCTTCCCCTCTTGTAGGTGCATCTTATATCATTATTGAAAAAGGAAAATCTGAAGAGTTTCTAAGCCCTGGTGATACATTATTAACAATCGTTGATATAGGTTTACTGGATGATGTAAAAGCCCAATTGACCCCTACCCTTACAAAAGTTCGTGCAACATTGGATTCTTTAAATAATGTATTTGGCGGTATTAATGGCATATTGAATTCAGATGCTAAAACAAATCTTCAGCAAACCATCGCAAATCTTAATAAAGCCAGTAATGCATTGAATGGGTTATTGGATAATCAAACCGGTGCTTTGGCAAAAACGCTTAACAATGCAGAATTATTAACAAGAAAGTTAATGAACAATACAGATGACATTTCTGCTACTATAAAGAATGCTAAAATTACTACCGATAAACTGGCTGCTCTCGAATTGCAACCTACCATCGACTCATTTAATGAAATGATCAGCAGTATGAAAGCAGCCGTTGCAAAATTGAGTAGCAATGATGGTACTATTGGAGCATTAATGAATGACAAAACACTTTATAATAAATTAACAGACGCTATTTTGAGTGCAGAAATTTTAATTGATGATCTGAGAGCACATCCTAAACGCTACGTTAATTTGTCCATCTTTGGTAAGAAAGATAAAGGCGGAGCATTAACTTCACCTTCGATAAAAGACAGTATTCCGAAGTAGTCTAATTTAATGCAAAAACTCACTTTAATTTTTTGTTTATATATCACCAGTTTGTACACTGGTGAAGCAACAATTTTTGCCCAGGTTATCCAGCCAGTTGATCAGACAGACTTACGGGCATCCGATAGCTTGTTAATGGTTGAAATATTACCCGGTGTACGTAAACTTGAGTTTAGAAAAGTTAATGACTCTACTCAATTACAGATTCTGGCGGGTAATGTAAAATTAAAACAAGGCACTTCTCTTTTCTTTTGTGACAGCTGCGTCATTAATAATAATACAAAAACATTTGAAGCCTGGGGTAATGTTCACATTAATGATGCAGATACGGTAAATATTTACGCCAGTCATTTGCGTTATCTTATCAATAAAAAACTGGCTTACCTGGATGGAGGTGTTCGTTTAACCGATGGAAAAGGAACACTGACTACGCCAGATCTTGAATATGACATGACAACCGACATAGGAATCTATAAAAATGGCGGCAAAGTGGTGAACAAAAAAACAGTGCTCACCAGTAAAGAAGGCTACTATTATGCCGGTCTCCGTGATGTTTACTTTAAGAATAATGTTGAACTAAAAGATCCGGCTTATTATATAAAGTCTGATTCACTCCTTTATAATACACAATCACAAACTACCCGGTTTATTGCGCAAACATTTATAAAGGACAGCAGTGGTCGAACCATTGAAACAAAAGAAGGCTATTATAATATAGCAACGGGTAAGGCGGAATTTGGCGGAAGACCAATTATTAAAGATGGGAATCTGACTATTACGGCAAACAGAATAATGAATGATGACAGTAGTGGCGTTAGTCAGGCAAGGGGAAATGTTATTATTATTGATACCGCCCAAAAAACAACAATTCTGGCTGGTGAAGTATTCCGGGATAATAAGAATGACCGGATGCTGGCAACACGAAAGCCGCTGATGATCATCAAACAGGGTGAAGACTCCATTTTTGTGACGGCGGATACCTTATTCTCTGCAAGGTTGACCGACTTATACAGTAAAAAAGATTCCCTTGTAAAGGATACGATCAAAGGAACTAAAGTTATTAATGTAAAAAACAATAAAGAAAGCAAAGACAGCAGCAACCGCTACTTTGAAGCTTACAGAAATGTGAGAATTTTTGCTGACTCGATGCAGGCCGTCAGTGATAGTCTGTTTTATTCTTTCAAAGACTCTACTTTCCGTTTGTTTCAGGATCCTGTGCTATGGTCCAAAGAGAATCAGATAACCGGTGATACAGTATACCTCTATACCAAAAACAAGAAAGCAGATAAGATTGAGGTTTTTGAAAATAGTTTTATGGTTAATCGTCTTGACCCGGAAGTGTATAATCAGATAAAGTCAACAAGGATGGATGGATATTTTACAGACGGCTCTTTGGATTCAATAAGGGCTGCTGGTCTGGCTGAAACCATTTATTATATACAGGATGAGGATAGTGCATATACCGGTATTAACGAATCCCAATGCGATGTAATGGATATTTATTTTGGAAAAGAAACATTGGAGAAAGTAGTATTCCGGAGCAATGTTACAGGAACCATCTGGCCCATGCAACAAAAAGACCCGAAACAAATGCGGCTTACCGGTTTTCAATGGTTAGATAACAGAAGACCAAAAAGCAAGTTTGATCTGTTTGAATAAGCAATGAATTAATTCTCCCCTTTTCATATTTGTTCACTCCCCTCTTATTTTATCATTTCATTTAGACTTCGCGGCATTATTTTTCGTTCTTCATACAGCAAAACAAATCACCATGAAAAAAATAGTATTCATTTTGCTTTTTGCAGGCAGTTTTACTTTCTTTAACACTGTTCATGCACAGGATTATAAAACAGCGCTGGGGGTCAGACTAAGTAGTGCCGCTGCTAATATTAATAATTCAATTTCAGTTAAACATTTCATAACAGAAAAAACGGCAATTGAAGGATTATTTTCTTTTGGAGATCCAATTGCCTTTGGCGCTTTAGTAGAATTTCATAAACCTTTATCATCAGAAGGATTACGATATTTCTATGGAGTGGGCGGTTACCTGAGTTTTGTAAAAACCTTTGATCCTGCTAACCAAAAAAATGGAACCGATCCCAATTTTGGTGCCCAGGGTGTTATTGGACTTGATTATAAATTTGTCAATATACCGCTCAATATTTCACTTGACTGGAAACCTGAACTGAATATTGTAAGCGATATAAACTTTGAACCCGCGGCTATTGGTTTTTCAGCCAGGTTTACTTTTGGAAAATAAAAGAGCTACTGTTCGTCAAAATAAACCCGGTAAGAAAAATCTACCGGGTTTATTTATTGCTGCTTATTTTCCACATTTTGCAAAAAAATTCTGGTTTGTGCGTTTTTTTGCAGGAATTTCTCTAAATTTATGCTTCAAAACTAACGGATGCTTAAAAAGGAAAGACAAGCCTTTATTCTCCATCAGGTGAACCTGCATAATAAGGTTCTTTCATCTGCTTTATGCAGTGAAATAAATGTATCCGAAGATACTATCCGTAGAGACTTACAAGAATTATCGGATGAAGGTAAAGTGATAAAAGTTCATGGAGGAGCATTATCACATTCTTTCAACGAAGTCAATTTTTCCACAAATGGTGTTTATTCTCAATCTGAAAAAAAGAAGATTGCACAAAAGGCCATCGCCCTGATCAGCAATGGTATGTTCATTCTTACCAGCGGAGGTACTACTATTCTAGAATTGGCCAGAAGTCTCCCCCCTCAATTAAAAGCAACCTTTATTTCCGGCAGCATTCCTGCCATTTTGGAATACATGCATCACCCCAATATTGAAGTGATCATGATCGGAGATAAAATTTCAAAGAACTCTAAGATAACCGTTGGTTCTGAGGCTATTGCCAAAATAAAGCAAATGAAGCCTGATATTTGTTTTCTGGGTACGAATGCGATCGATATTGAACATGGTGTAACAGATAATGATTGGGAGGTGGTGCAGCTAAAAAAGGCCATGATAGAGTCTTCTAAAATGGTGGTTTGTTTGACCATTGCTGAAAAAATAAATTCTACACAACCGATTCATGTTTGTGGATTAAATGAAATTGATAAATTGATCACAGAACTGGATCCTAATGATCCGTTATTAAAACCCTATAAAGAGGCCGGGGTTAATGTGGCCTGATAATTTGCAACTGCTTAATTTAAAAATAAAACAAACAGCTATGAGAAAAATTCTCCAATTATTTCTGGCTTTAGCGCTGATGTTATTGCTTGTACCAAATTCAGTTATGGCACAGGAAAGAACTATTACAGGGACTATCGTTTCAGAGGATGGTAAAACACCGTTGAGTGGTGTTACAATCAGGGTGAAAGGAACCCGACGCATCGTTCAAACAGATGCTAATGGTAAGTTTTCACTAAAAGTAACCAACGGTGAAACCCTGGAAGTGTCTTATGTAGGTTACGAAAGCACTCAACTGAAAGTTGGTGCCGGAGACACTATTGGCATAGAACTGAAGTCATCAGAAAATGTGCTGGGTGAAGTGGTTGTAACGGCTATGGATATCAAAAGAAATCCAAGGTCATTAGGTTACTCCGTTCAAAAAGTAGATGGTGATGAGATTCAGGAAACGCAAAGAGAGAATTTCCTGAATAGTTTACAGGGAAGAGTAGCTGGCTTAACACTGGATCCTACTTCGGGTGTTGCAGGAGCTTCGTCCTCCGTTGTATTAAGAGGTTATAACTCGTTATCCTTAAGTAATCAACCCTTATATGTGGTGGATGGTATCGTAATGGATAACTCAACCGTAAATGAAACTTCAGGTGGTGGACAGGATATTGGGTTAGCGTCAGACAGACCTAACAGAAATAATGATTATCAAAACAGAATTGCAGATATCAACCCAAGTGATATTGAGACGATCACTGTGTTAAAAGGTCCGGAAGCAACAGCTTTATATGGTAGCCAGGCCAGTTCTGGTGCAATACTTATTACAACCAGAAGAGCTAAAACAAATAAGTTAGGTATACAATATGATAACAGTTTCCGTTTTCAGAAAGTAACCCGCTGGCCTGAAACCTTGGGAGGCTATCAAAATGGTACGAATGGCGCCCCGATCAATACGTTTCAATATTTCGGTCCGGCATATGATCCAGGTACTAAAACATATAATAACAAAGACCAGTTTTTCAGAACAGGTACAGCTCAAACACATAATCTGGGTGTAGATTTTGGTTTTGGAGAATCAAAATTCAGAGTTTCCGGAAGTTTGTTTGATCAGAAAGGCGTTGTTCCTGAAAATGATTATAAGCGGTATACAGTAAGAGTTACCAATACCACTAAATTATTTAAAGGTAAACTCGAACTATTACCTTCTTTCTCTTATACCAAAACAGATAACAACAAAGTATTAAGAAGTGCCGGTGGTTATCTCTTGAGTCTTTTGATCTGGCCAGAGACGAATGACATCACAAACTTTGAAGATCCGAATGGTGATAAGTTAGGTTTGTTCAATGCCAATCCAAACAGTGATTATGACAATCCTTTGTTCAATGTAAAAAAGAACAGAAGTGCTGATGAAACAAGTCGTAAAACATATTCATTGGGTGTTAACCTAAATCCGTTTAGCTGGTTGTCTATAGCCGGAAGATTTGGTTATGATACCTATGATATGGAGGGTTATCAGTTTTATCATCCACAATCTTTCTATTTGTCTGCCGGAACAGGCGGAACCCTGGATAATTTCTGGAGAAAATATGAGGGCTATAATCATACGATCACTGCCACTGCCAAAAAGAAGATCGGCAAAAATCTGGATCTAAGATTAATGGGTGGTACCATGTGGCAGAATTATGAAACTTCTATGTTTTCCATTTATGGAACCAATATAGTTGACAATGTGCAGCTCGATGGTAAAATGTATAAGAACGGTGTAATTGTAACTGATAAAGAACTTCAGACTATTGTTGGAAACTATATGGATAGCGGTATTACCAGAGTTAATACCCGCCAACGGTTATTGCAAAATAACCAGGGAGATATAATCAAAGTATCCTTCGCCAAATAGCTTATTTTGGAGAATTTGCTGTTAGTTATAAAAACTATGCTTTCTTCTCCTACACCCATCGTTTTGAAGAAGCATCAACACTTCCGGAGCAAAACAGAAGATATGATTATCCGGGGGGTAGCGTTAGTTTGATCATGAGTGATATATTCCCTTCCATTAAAAAAGGAAATCTTGTTAGCTACTGGAAATTACGTTCATCCATTGCCGGAACAGCAAGATTGAATCCTCCCTATTCTACCCAATCTGTATTTGTAAACAATTTCGCCAGTGGTGGTGGTTTCTCGTATGGTTTCTTTAATAACAACGCTGACCTTGAGCCGGAAAAACAAAAGACCTATGAGATCGGTACAGAATTCCGTTTGCTTAATAGCCGGCTGAATCTTGATATGACGTATTATAATACACTCAACAAGGGTCAGATCGTTAATGCATTCAGATTAAGTTATGGTACCGGATTTGTATTAAATACACAGAATGCTGCCAGTACAAGAAATCAGGGTATCGAAGTTTCATTAGACTACACGATCATTAAGAAAAAAGAGTTCAACTGGAATACCAGAATGAATTTTAACCGCATGTGGAATGAAGTAGAAGATATGCCTCGAAATGTTGCTGAGTATTATATTGCCGATACCTGGTTATATGGTAATGCAAGAGGTGGTCTTGTATTAGGCGGACCAACAACAACTATTACAGCAGCAGGTTATGCCCGTAATGATGCAGGTCAGATTTTAATCAATCCTTCTACCGGTGTTCCTGTTGTAGACGGAATCTTCAGAGTTCGTGGTGACAGAAATCCTGATTTTACTTTAGGTTGGAACAACTCATTTACTTATAAGAACTGGAGATTAAATATGCTTTGGGATCTGAAAGTAGGTGGTGATATCTTTAATGGTACCAACATGTTCCTTACCAGAACGGGTCGCAGTAAATTAACAGAAGACCGGTTTACACCAAGAGTAATTGAAGGTGTATTAAATGACGGTAAACAAAATACTTCAACTCCTACAGTAAATACGATTGCAGTGGTTCCTTATTTTAATCAGGATTATTATACAACTATGCCGGAAGAAGCCTTTATTGAAAAAGATGTAAACTGGTTCAGGTTAAGAGATCTTACGATCAGTTATACTTTTTCTAAAAATTTCATTAAGGGAGTTAAGAGCTTAAGTGCTTTTGTTACAGGAAACGATCTTATTCTATTAACCAATTATAGTGGCGCTGACCCGAACGTAAATGGTAATACGGCCGGTAGTCGTGGTGTAGGTGCATTCGGATTTGATTACGGTACATTACCTGCACCCTTGCAAGTTAATTTTGGAATAAGAGCATCATTCTAACCTTAAAAATTTTATTAAAATGAAAAAGATTAATATAAACCTGCTGCTTATCTCAACATCCTTGTTGATGCTGGTAAGTTCTTGCAGAAAAACAGTAGATGAAGCATATTTAAATCCTAATGCCACAACAAGAGTACCTGTAGAAACATTGCTACCCGGCATCATTGGTAATATGGTGGGCAGTTCTTCTGCACAGGGAAGTTCGTATGGAACTGCATTTGACGGCCTGTATGTTAGTCGCTATATCCAATTTTTTGCGGCAAATACTGCGCTTTATCAGTACGACAGAATGAGTGGTGCATTGGGTGGTAGTGATCAAATGGGATCTATCTGGGCTATGCATTATTATGGAATGGGCTCTAACCTTGGCAGAATGATGGATTGGGCGGCAGAAGAAGAAAAATGGGATTATGTAGGTGTTGGTCAAGCGATCAGGGCATGGAGTTGGTTAACATTAACAACTATGTATGGAGAAGCAATACTTGAAACAAGCCTTTAATCCAAATATTCTTGTTTTTAATTATGACACGCAGGAAGAAATGATCATTGAAGCAAGAAGACTATGTCATGAAGCTATCTCAAATCTTAATAAGACCGGCGGTGGTGTTAGCCAGGCAAATCTTGCTTTGGGTGATGCCTATTTTTATAATGGTGATGTAAATAAATGGAAAAAATTTGCCTATTCAGTATTAGCCAGATCTTTCCATTTAACCAACAAAGGAGCTAATTACAAGGCAGATTCCGTTGTTTTCTATTGCGATAAAGCGATTAACAGCAATGCTGATAATGCTATGGCCACATTTGCAAATACAGGAATTTCTGGTACTGCGAATTTCTTTGGTCAATTAAGAAATAATGTAGGCACTATGCGGCAGACCCGTTTTATTGCGGATCTTATGTCAGGAATCAATACAAGATTTCCAGGTGTGGAAGATCCTAGAGCCGCTTATATCATCAGGGAAAATGATAATGGAACTTACAAAGGTGTACGTCCGGCAAAAGGTACTGATGGCTTGCCCGTAGCAGATCAACCAAGAAATTTATGGGGAGGATTATTTTCATCAACATCTACAGCAGCTGCAGATCCTCGTTATATTTTTCAGAATGCAGCACCGTTTCCAATCATTACAGCTTCAGAAATTGCCTTTATGAAAGCAGAAGCTTTGTATTATAAAAATGATAAACCAGGTGCTCTTACTGCTTATCTCAATGGAATAAACCTGAGTTTTGATATGCTTACAGGAACTCCGGATTATGAAAATACGATACCTGCAGTGTTGAAAATAACACCAGCCAAGAAAGCAACCTATCTTGCCAATCCGGTTGTTGTTCCAACTGCAGCGAACCTGACTTTGTCTCATATCATGCTTCAGAAATATATCTCTCAATACGGTTATGGTATTCAAATTACCTGGTACGATATGAGAAGATATCATTATACCGATCTGGATCCTGTTGCAGGATTCCAGGTGTATGCAGACTTTACACCACCATCCGGAAATGATCTATATCCTGATAATAATGGAAAATTACCTTACCGTGCCAGACCAAGGTATAATTCTGAATTTTTATACAATATTGCAGCACTAGACCTGGTAGGTGGCAGAGCCCTTGACTATCACACGAAAGAACAATGGTTCTCTCAACCTTAATTTGCATCATTAATAAAAAAGAAAATTATGAAATCAAATAAAATAAAAATTCTGGGAATAAGCTGCTTTCTGCTTTGCGGAGTAATCATGATTTCCTGTACCAAATCTTTTGATGAAAAAACTGTACAGAATACGAATTTTAGTAATAGCAGTCTGATTCAGGTTTATATGGCTACTGTAAGTGCTACCCGAAACTATGTATATGTAGACGGTAATCCGGTAACTGGTACCGCTTTAACCCTGGGCTCCGTGTACCCTGCTATTGGATACGCATCGAATGTATCCAGTGGATTAAAAGCATTTTTAATCAGAGATACTTTATCTACCTCTACACAGGTTCCGTTATCGTTTTCTGCAGACATGAAAATTGGAAAAAATTATACCATTTTTATGTATGATACGATCAATTCGCCAAAGCAAAAGACGATACAAACAGATATCGTAGTGCCATCTGATACATCAGCCCGGTTACGTTTTGCAAATTTTGTATTCTCTAAGACTGGTGTTCCGGCTGTTGATATTTTTTCAAAAAGAAAGAATGCAACTATTTTTACGAATGTGCAGGTAACAGAAGCAACAAATTTTATTCCTTATCCTTCTGTACTTACAGATACATTTTATGTAAGAGAAACCGGTACAACAAATTTACTGGCAACATTAAACGGTCTGACTCCTTCAAGAAAGAGAAGTTATACCTTAATATTCAGAGGTCGTTACGAAACCACTTCTGGCACCATTGCGAGAACACTATCTGCTTTTGTAAATTATTAAGTTGAATATTTGTTTTAATTAAAAGGGCTGTTCAATTGAACAGCCCTTTTAATTTCACTTATCTAAAGAAGATATAAGCCATTGTTATGGCCGTTAACACACCTGCAAGGTCGGCAAGTAGCATCGTACTTATCGCATACCTAGTATTTTTAATACCTACAGCACCAAAGTATACCGCCACAATATAAAAGGTAGTATCAGCTGAGCCTCTAAATACAGAAGCAAGATTTCCGGCAAATGAATCAGCACCCTGAATACTCAAAGTATCTATCATCATTGCTCTTGCACCACTTCCACTTAATGGTTTTAATATTGCGGTTGGCAGGGCATCTACAATTCTGGTATCTCCATCAAAGAAAACAAAGATGCTTTTGATCCCGTCCATAATAAATTCAAAAGCGCCACTGTTACGAAGCAGACTTATCGCTACTAATAACCCCACCAGGTAGGGTATTATTTTTACGGCTACCTCAAAGCCACCTTTGGCTCCATCAATGAATGCATCAAAAACATTTGTCTTTTTATAAATACCACCCAACACAATTAAAAGGAATATCAGTAGTATCAGTCCATTGCTTAAGCTCGTAGAAAACAACTTTATGCCTTCAGCCTCCAGTGTTTTAACATAAAATATGAGTGCCGCTATAACTATTGAGATCCCCAACACCCATAATAAAATAACTGCCTGAAAAATTCTTATTCTTTGTCGCCAGGCAACAATCAACAAGGCAGCAATGGTTGCTACAAAAGTGGCGATCATACAAGGAATAAAAATAGAAGTTGGATTGGCAGAATTTAATGCCAACCGATCGGCAATAATTATCGTAGGCACTAAGGTTAATCCGGAAGCATGCAAACTAAGAAACATAACCTGCGCATTGGATGCTGTTTCTTTATTCGGATTGATCTCCTGTAAGCTTTCCATGGCTTTGATACCAAAAGGCGTAGCCGCATTATCCAATCCTAACAGGTTGGCAGAAAAATTCATCATCATATGCCCCATCGAAGGATGACCTTTCGGTACATCCGGAAATATTCTCGAAAAAAACGGGCCAATTATCCTTGACAAGAAACGTATCCCTCCTGCCCTTTCAGCAATGGCCATAAAACCCAAAAAGAGGGCCATTATACCGATCAGGTTTATACTAAGATTTACAGCATCTTTTGTAGTTTCAAAAACACCATTGGCAGAGACAGTCGAAAATACCCTGAATTCATTTTCCCCGGTCTGATACACTTTTTCTTTTCCCCAGGAAACCAGTTTCTTTTCTTTTAAACCATTTACCACATGAACAGGCAAACTTGCTGCATCGGTCACTCTAACCTGAACGGTATCTCCGCTTTTTCCCGTAACAAGATTATTGAATATCTGTTTTTGACCTGGTTGAAAAAGAAACTTACCCGTTGCGGCCAATAATGCAACAATGATAAATGCGGTCCATATTCTGCTGAGTGCCATGCCTGATTTTAGAATTTAGGATTGAAGATTAAAGATTAGATTTCAAACTACCATCAGCCAATTAACCTTCTATCTTATGCCCGCCCGTATCGAAAATTAATAGTTGTATACCTAAAAAAATCTATTCGGACGGGCGCCTCGAAAAAAAAGAATTGTATGGCATTAAAAGCAGGAATTGTGGGACTACCCAATGTCGGTAAATCAACATTATTTAATGCAGTCAGTAATAGTGCCAAAGCACAGGCAAGCAATTACCGGTTTTGTACCATCGATCCTAATGTAGGATTGGTAGATGTACCCGATCCCCGGTTGAATAAACTGGCAGAATTAGTGATCCCGGAAAAAGTTGTACCTACCCAAATTGAAATCGTTGACATTGCCGGATTGGTTCGTGGTGCCAGTAAAGGCGAAGGCTTAGGTAATAAATTTCTTGCCAATATCCGTGAAGTGGATGCCATCATTCATGTGATCCGTTGTTTTGAAGACGAAAATATTCTACGGGATGAAGGAGCGATCAATCCGGTAAGCGATAAAGAAATTATTGATACCGAATTGCAATTGAAAGACCTTGAAAGTGTAGAAAAGAAAATTCAAAAAACGCAAAAGCAATTAAAGATAGAACCACAGATGAAAAGCGAACTGGATGTATTGATTCGTTGTAAAGAACATCTTGAAAAAGGAAAAAATATCCGTGAACTTGATCTGGACAAGGAAGAAAAAATAGCTATTGAGGATCTGTATTTATTGTCTGATAAGAAAGTGCTGTATGTTGCCAATGTAGATGAACCTTCTATGCATACGGGTAATAAATATTCAGATGCATTAAATGAGGCCGTAAAAGGTGAAAATGCTGAGGTCATTGTTATGAACAATAACATTGAAGCGCAGATTGCTGAAATGGACAATGAAGAAGACCGTCAGTTATTTATGGACGAATATAAAATGACAGAACCGGCGCTGGACAGATTGATTCACTCAGCTTATAAACTACTTAATCTTTATACTTATTTTACTGCCGGTGTTCAGGAAGTAAGGGCCTGGACAATTCAGGATGGATGGAAAGCGCCACAGGCTGCCGGTGTTATTCATACTGATTTCGAAAAAGGTTTTATTAAAGCAGAAGTTACCAGTTATGAGGATTTTGTAAAATATGGTTCTGAGGCTGCTTGCCGTGAAGTCGGTAAGTTAAGGATTGAAGGAAAAGAATATGTTGTAAAAGACGGCGATCTGATGCATTTCAGGTTTAATGTATAAAAATTTTTAGTAGAAAAGAGATGCCTTAACTCATTTTTGGTATAAATTTTCTAAGCCTCGTAGAGGTGAAATATTAGTAAACCAATCTATCAGATCAGATTTACAGAGCCCCATCGGGGCGAAATATTTCTACATACCGCCCCGATGGGGCTCTAACACTTCCTCTAAATTATTTTTCTACTAACATTTTACCCCTCTGGGGCAAAAAACTATGCTTATAAGAATTAACTCAGCCAAAGGTTAGGTTAGGTTAGCCAAATCACATCCAAATTGCAAGAAATACATTCATTCTAATTCTCCCCTTCGGGGCATCAGAAGTTTATTGATCCATGAATATTAGTGAGGGCTGTTTAGAATAATGCAGTAATAGCCGCCCTGCCTAAATGTACTGTTTTAGAAGTTCCTGCTTTTCTTCCATCATAAAGCAAATTGATCTCAAGATTATTGAGTAATCGTTTACTAAATCCGACTGACCATAAAAAGTTTTTACCCGGGAGTAAACCGTCCAGCATAATATAGCTTACAGTAGTATTGGCAGGAAAGTTATAACTGATATTATTAAAAGTGAATTTCCCGTTTAGCGAACTGTTCTGTAAGATATTATATTTACTATCCAGATTAATTGCATTAGAGGTTGACTTTTCGCCACCAAATGAAGGAAGATTTTTCTTCACTTCCAATTTATACCCGCCTGCTATTCTGAATTTCGTTCCACGTAT
This sequence comes from uncultured Chitinophagaceae bacterium, assembly GCA_963705465.1. Lineage (GTDB taxonomy): Bacteria > Bacteroidota > Bacteroidia > Chitinophagales > Chitinophagaceae > JJ008. Next base: position 586,673 of record CAVPJN010000004.1, read on the forward strand.
AAAAGTTATGAAAGGTTCCGCATTATAAATATCCAGATCATAATTTCGATTGGCGAATTGTGGAGTAAATAAAGAATTAGATCCTCTTTTCCCATTTAGTGTGAGTAATATAGACCTGCTTACATTCCATCTCCATTTAACCAACCAATTATTCAGTTTACGGGTTTCATAACCATACGTCAATAATGACTTCCCGTTATTGCGAAGATTGGTAAAATCAACACCCCACTTACTGTTGAAACGATTAAATGAAATAGTATTAAGTAACGTTGTGTTCAGTGTAACCAAAGCGGTATCACTAATACCATATTTAAAGGGATTAAATTCGAAACTACCTTTTGCTATCGATTTTTTATTGGTTTGTAATGATGTAATAAGAATCAATTTAGAAATAAATTTATTAATACCTTTTATATCCGGCGATGACAATATAGAACGGGGGTTAATGGTGAAACTATAATTGAAAGTGACATAATTCGCTTTTATAAAATCATTGGTAGGTGTAAAAATGCGGATGAATTTTGCCTGATCAGGAAAAGCAGCCAGTTCAAATTCATTTAATTGCTGAACACCGTCACTGTTATAATCATTCCAGGCATATTGTCCGGTACCTGCGGGCACTTCCAGGTAAGCAAAATCTCTTCGTTGCTCCTGCCCTGCCCCTACTTCGTATAATAGATTACCGGTTAGCAATCCTTTCCATTCATTCATTACATACTCTGCCCGGCCAAGAATTGTTTCATCTGCCTGTTGTTGAGAAACTGTAGCGTTATAAATTTTTAATTTTCTGAAAGTGGTATTGATATATAATTGTCTTTTGGGGTTAGACAATAATTCTGTTTGCAGATTGAGGTTCATACTTCTGTCGCCTCGAACAAAGTCTTTGTACACCGGATATTTGTCGGAACGGGTAAAGAAAGTGATGCGGTATCTGTTCTTTTTGCTCTCATCCGATTTTAAATAAGCGGAATAGATATCAAATGAAAATGATCCTGGAATAAGTGTGTCCGAATTTTTAAACCTTATATTATTTTGCTCCAGTTGGTAATTAAACCCAATCTTCCAGTTATTCAATTGTTTTAATTCCTTGGAAAAATCTATCGTTGGCCTGATAAAACTTCCTTTATCAGATAGCTTATTAAAATTGGTGATCGTAAAATTATTATCGAATGTCCAACCTTTCAGGGTAGCATTGTGTTGTATTTTATTCTGAAAGCCATTATAATTATCACTTCTGTGATAATTCGTAAACTGGTAAGAAACAGCATGATTGTTTTTATCTTTTAAACCGATAGAAGCTCGGAGAATATTCTCATCCGCCGGAAACGGAATTGAATTTAGTGTCAACCCCCAATCTCTTGAGAACTCAACATTTCTTAATCGTTCCAGGGGTTTAAATTTCCGATCTACATATTCATAATCGATACCTGTATTTAATTGAAGTTTTTTATCCTGTCTCAATATCTTTTCATTGGTTAATTGAAACTTTAGTCCCCATCCTCTGTCATCCCCGTTATCTTTAGCTGAATACGTATTTACATCATTGCTACTGGTAGCCACTTCAGCTTTTAAATTTGTGCCCTTGTTGACAGCATAGTCAATTCCCAGATTAACAACCTGCTGCTTTCTTGGAGCGACTAAGTATTTGTACAGGTTCATATTGACCCTGGCTGACATTCGCTACAGGTGCAACATATTTAAATACTTTCCCATTGGCCCCATTAAATTCTGGTACATAATTCCCATTACCAAGGCCAACATCTACAAAGGACAAATTATAATTTGCTACGCCCGGGTTTGTAGAATATTGGTAAAAGGAATCAAGTCCTATATAGATCTTCTCATAAAGGATCTTACCCGCAGTTAATGTATCTAGCACAGCAGCAGGATAAAATGCCCGTTGCACACTATCGCCCAGATCAGCTAAAAATTGTTTTTGCTTTGGATCGAGTACCTGATTGATTGCGGAGTTTTTGGCGTCACTATTGTTAAAGGCGCCAAGTCTGATCTTTAATTTATCATTCACCTCCAGCTCCTGAGATAGAAAAAGGTTAGCATTTAGAAAATTCCTGTCAGCATACTCAAACTCCACTTGTATCCTGCTGTCCTTGGTAATCATTCTTTTTGGCGTAAATGTAATTTCGGCAGAATTATAATTTATTACATAGTCCTGATCTTCTCCCCGTTGTAATAACTGACCATCATAAAAAACTCTTTCAGTATTAGCCAATACAATAAAGAAAAACTCATTGTTGGCACCCCGTAAACGATAAGGGCCCTGATTTCCTTCGATCGGTTCAAGAATATTTCTGGTAAACTTTCCTTTGGCAATGGAGCCACTAACCAGGGTATTTGACCGTAAAGATCTCGACAACTGATTATTTGTTTGAAAAGACACCCCTTGCAAACGTTTATAGAAGTTCAGAAAATAGCTTTTATTCTCCCTGATATCCAGATCACCCAGATTAAGCTGCCAGCCTGGTCTTCCGGCAGACAGGTTCCCTTTTTTAAATTGAAGAAATACCTGGTCAAATTCATTTAACTGTTGTGTATTACCGTCAGGTTGAATCGGAATATTATTATCCGTAATGGCCGCATTAATCTCGATGCTATCGCCCAGCATACCATTCAACTGAAGATTGAGTGTTGAATTCAACACAGCATCCTGGCTATTGCCAAATCCGATCTGCCTTCCAAAGCTTCCTTCTGCCTTCAGTGTTCCAAAATCGAAAATACCACGTTGTGCATTTGATAAACCGCTGTTTATTTGAATCGGTTTGATATAAAAATTATTTACAATACTATCATAGACCATTCGTTGAGTATACACATTTAACGGAAAAGGGAATACCCGATACGTAATGGTTATACTATCCTGAATTGGTTTTTTAATCCAGTATAACACTGCGTTTACAGGATCTAATCTGTAGTCACCTTCTGCTATAAAAGATATGGAAAATGTATTGGGTACAATGCTACTGGTGTCAATTTTTAAACTATCCGATTGAATGCTGATTGTTTTAGACCGAAGATTTGAAACAATGGGATTAGTTACAGGAATTTGTGCACTACTATTAAAAGCAATGAAGGTTAACAATAAGATACAGGATATTCGACCTAACGAACTCAATAGCAGTGTATTTAATTAAAAATCGTAAAATTCTGACTTTTATTGCAGTAAAGTTATCCCATGCTGTTAATTCCGGTTTAAAAGCAGCAATTTTACATAGAAATACCTCTTATTTACGGTGAATTAATAGTTCAAGTTGAAAAAAAAACAGTTTATATTTTTTCTACTTATCAGTATCAGTTTTTATTCTAATAGCCAGCAAAACAATAATTGGTATTTTGGAAGAAGGGCAAGTATGCAGTTTAATGGGTCTCCAAGTTCCCCTGTCCCTCTAAATGGCAGTCAAATGGTTTCTGACGAGTCTGCTGCTTCAATATCAGATTCTTCCGGAAATTTGCTTTTTTATACCAATGGGAATATTGTTTATAACCGAAAGCATGAGATAATGCTAAATGGTGAAGACCTTGCTGGTAATATTTCAGCTTGCCAGACATTGATCATTCCAATACCAGGTAACGACAGTCTTTACTATATAATTACAACTGACGCTATAGAAAATAATTTTGCTGCCGGATATAATTACTCGTTGGTGAATATTAATAGCGATACAGGATATGGCGAAGTGGTGAGTAAGAACCTGCCTTTATCAGCCTCTTGTACTGAAAGAATGGCATCCATAAGGCATGCTAATGGAATAGATGTATGGCTTATTACAAATGATAATAGTTCCAATATCTTTCGGGCCTGGTTGATCACCTGTTTTGGTATTCAATTAACTCCGGTTGTTTCATTTAGTGGAGTAGTTTTAAACCAGAATCCAATTATGAATACCGGGATTTTGAGAGGAAGTAATGATGGTAAACAGATCTGTCAAACTCATTTTCCAATTTTTGAGGATATCACCAACCCACCCAATTTTGTACAGTTATTTGATTTCGACAATGCTACTGGTTTGATTTCAAACGCCAGGACCATAGGATTCGCTGATGCCCAATATAGTCATGCAGAATTTTCCCCGGATGCAAAGCTATTATATGTAACAAGAAGAGACGATAAACTAATTGATCAGCTTGAAGTTAAATTACCGACGCTGGCCGGGATACTTGCATCAAGAATAAGTTTGCCAACCTCAAATATTTATTTTGATATAAAACTAGGTGTGGATGAGAAAATTTATATTGCCCGGCCTTCATTTGATCTGGCTGCTATTCATCAACCAAATAGTAAAGGGCCGGGTTGTACAATCGTCGAGAACGCAGTAGATCTGCAGCCACATGGTATTTATCTTGGCCTTCCATCATCCCTTAATGACATTGTTGCCAATCCAGACCTTCTAAATGGTTTTAGTTACACAATTCTCGACAGTTGTTCAGGTACCGTAATTTTCAATGCAACTACATTACTGCCGGGTACGATCAACTGGTCCTGGAATTTTGGTGATGGGAATACATCCTCATTACAAAATCCGATACATATTTTTACTCCCATCAATAATGAATATACCGTTACTCTTAAAGTTTCCTCCTCACTTTCCTGTGGGATTAGTAAAAGAACAAGAAAGATCAAACCAAGTGGTGTAGTTAGTAAAATTAATTTTAACGAAGTTGTACGATGTGATTCAGGGTTTGTAAAATTTACGAATACGAGCTCTAATACAAATGTTGCGGGCATTCAGTTTTTATGGAATTTTGGTGATGGGAATTTCTCTACTGCCGCCAATCCTATCCACACTTATTCCAATCCCGGAAATTATGCTGTTACCCTAAAAATGATCACCGGCACAGCTTGCCTGAATGATTCTGTGACCAGGACAGTAACATTTAATACTTTTTCAATTACCGCTTCTCCCGGATCAAACGATACGAATAGGTCAAAATGTAATATTATCTTATTCAGGAATAAGTGGCAATTCAGACTGGCAACCGGCAACCTGGCTCAATAATAATTTATCAAAAAGCCCTGTCGCTACACCATTGGAAGATATTCAATATAAAATCGTAGTAACAAACCCAGCTGGGTGCAAGGCAGAAGATTCTGTTTTTATTAAAGTATTACAATACGATGATATTTATGTTCCTTCAGCATTTACACCCAATAATGACGGGTTGAATGATCTGCTAAGACCATTCTATCCTGGCACCATTACATTAAAGAATTTCAATCTCTATAACCGGCGGGGTAAAAAAATATTCTCTACTTCTCAACGTGGAAATGGTTGGGATGGGAAATTAAATAATGTGTTACAATCTTCAGGTATCTATGTCTGGACGTTTCAGGCTACCGATGAAAAAACAAAAAAAGAAATATTCAGGAAGGGTACTGTCATGCTGATCCGGTAAAAAAGAATTATAAATAAAGCGGCCCTATAGCATCCAGGCCGCCTTATTTACAGTTTAATTAATTAGTTATTCCTTCCAATGCAAGTATAAAAGCATATTGCAGTGCTACATCTTTCAAATAGTCAAATCTCCCTGAAGCACCACCATGACCTGCTGCCATCGTAGTTTTAAATAGCAAAAGATTGTTATCTGTCTTCATGGCTCTTAATCTTGCTACCCATTTGGCAGGCTCAAAATACTGCACCTGGCTATCATGAAGACCTGTTGTTACCAGCATATTCGGGTAATTCTTTTTTTCCACGTTGTCATACGGGGAATAGGATTTCATATAGAAGTAAGCATCCTTATTAGCAGGATTTCCCCATTCATCATATTCATTGGTGGTTAATGGAATGGTAGGATCGGACATCGTTGTCACCACATCAACAAAGGGCACTGAGGCAATAACACCATTCCACAAATCAGGAGCTAAATTAACAATAGCACCCATTAATAAACCTCCGGCACTTCCACCCATTGCATATAAATGCCCCTTAGAAGTATATTTCTCATTTATCAGAAAGTTTCCACAATCAATAAAATCAGTAAATGTATTTTTCTTCTTCAACATTTTTCCATCCTCATACCAAAGTCTTCCCATCTCTTGTCCGCCACGGATATGTGCAATAGCGTATACAAATCCCCTGTTTAACAAACTTAATCTTGAACTACTGAAACTTGCGTCAGTACTGGAACCATAAGAACCATACGCATATAATAACAAGGGAGCTGTACCATCTTTTTTAGTGCCTTTTTTATAAACAATTGATATGGGCACTTTAACTCCATCCGTAGCGGAAGCATAGATTCTTTCGGTAACATAATCGCTTTTATTGAATCCTCCGAGGACTTCCTGCTCTTTCATCAGTTTTTTTTCTTTTGTGGCCATATTGTAATCATATACCGAAGCAGGAGTAGTTAAAGAAGTATAACCGTATCGTAAAGTGGAAGAATTAAATTCAGCATTACTTGTCGGGCTCGCATCATAAGCCGGCTCTCCAAAATCAAGATAATGTTCTTTGCCACCAGTTGTTTCTCTTACACGAATCTGCATCAATCCATTCTTTCTTTCACTGATGACCCAGTAATCTTTAAAAACATCGAGTCCTTCCAACAGTACATCATCTCTGTGGGCAATTACATCTTTCCAGTTTTCAACCTGGGTTTTAGCAACCGGTGTTTCTACCAGCTTAAAGTTTTTGGCGTCTTTATTGGTTATGATCAAAAATTTATCTCCCCAATGATCAATACTATAAAGGACATCTTTCATTCTAGGTTGAAATACCTTAAAGGAGGCATCAGGAGTGTCAGCATCTAAAATCCTGTATTCTGATGACATGGTCGCCGTTGAATAAATAGCAATATATTTATCAGATTTTGTTTTAAATACGCCAATGTAATTTGACTTGTCCTTTTCTTCATATACCACCGGATCACCGGTTGTTCCCAGTTTATGCCTCATTATTTTTTCTGATAATAATGTCACCGGGTTTTTTGAAACATAAAAAATTGTTTTATTATCATTCCCCCATACCGTTGAAGCTTCGGCATTTTTGATTTCATCACTCAACAATTCACCTGTTTCAAGGTTCTTTACGTAGATGGTATATTGCAGGCGGGATACTTTATCTATACCAAATGCCATCAATTTATTATCCGGGCTGATGCTAAAGCCACCGGCAGAAAAATAATCGGACCCTTCTGCCAATTTATCGGCATCAAGAAGTATTTCTTCTGCTGCATCAAGACTTCCTTTTTTACGGCAATATTTATAATACTGTTTTCCTTCCTCTGTTCTTCGATAATAATAATAACCATTGCTGAGAACTGGAACGGATTCGTCTTTTTCCTTTATACGTCCCTTTAACTCCGTAAATAATTCTTCCTGAAACTTTTTTGTGCCGGCCATCATTGTATCCAGATATGCATTTTCAGCTTTCAGATAGTCAACCACTTTAGTACTATCTGCCTCTTTGGTAAAAAAAGCATTCATCCAATAGTATTCGTCTATACGGGTATCGCCATGCGCAGTTAATTCTTTATTTACTTTTTCTGCAATAGGTGCCGATACTCCTACTGGCCATTTAAATTCATTCTTTTCTTTAGTCTCAGCATTTTTGCACGATATCATAAATAGTAGAATGAATGGTAATAGAGAAGCAAGCTTTTGTTTCATAATAGTTATTTAATTGTATGGAAATATACAAATAGCCTGTTAAAACAAAAAACCCTTTATCAAAGGGTTTTATATAGAAGTAAAGGATATTTCTATTTTTCTGCGCCAGCCAGTATATACTCCCGATTCAGTCTGGCTATATTTTCGATTGAAATTTCTTTCGGGCAAACGGCTTCGCAGGCACCGGTATTGGTACAGGAGCCAAAACCTTCTTTATCCATTTGTGCCACCATATTCATCGCTCTGGATTTTCTTTCGGGATTACCCTGTGGTAATAAAGCCAGATGAGAAACTTTAGCTGATACAAATAGCAGAGCCGATGAATTTTTACAAGCTGCTACGCAAGCACCGCAACCAATACAGGCGGCAGCGGCAAAAGCTGCATCAGCCTTGTCTTTTTCAATAGGCATTACATTGGCATCCACAGCATTACCAGTGTTAACTGAAATATATCCTCCGGCCTGAATAATACGGTCAAAGGCTGACCGGTCAACAATCAAATCTTTAATAACCGGAAAAGCATTGGCTCTCCATGGTTCTATGACAATCGTATCTCCATCTTTATAAGCCCTCATGTGCAACTGGCAGGTAGTATTTGCATGCCAGGGGCCGTGCGGACGACCATTTATATACATTGAACAGGCTCCACAAATTCCCTCACGGCAATCATGATCGAATGCAATCGGTTCTTTTCCATCGCTAATCAACTCTTCGTTCAAAACATCTATCATTTCAAGGAAAGACATTTCAATGGAGATATTTTTTACCGGATAGGTTTCAAATTTGCCCGCAGCAGCAGCATTTTTCTGTCTCCAGATTTTCAAAGTCAGATTAATTGTTGAATGTTCCATGTAGAAAATTATAAGCGATTAAATAATTCTATAGTTTTTATAAGTAAACGGTCTTATTCCTAATTTTTTATCTAAAAAATATAATATCCGATACTTAAAGTTTTTAAAATTTTTGTCCAGTTCGTTGTGCTCAAAATTCCAATTCTCATTTTCCACTCTTGTTTTCATTACAGCCGGATGCTCTTCTTTGAACAAAGCAATCGAATCTATTGTTGAATAATCGAACCCGGGTCCTTTTTTCTCCATTTCCTTTACCCATTCGCTGTGCTCCTGCGCATCACTCCAGAATTGTCCAAAATCCCGTTGCTTCTGGTTCATGTACAATGGATTTTTAACCCAGCCATAATGATACATATAACCATTAATCAATTTCACATTCAACTTCTTCCCATTTTTACGGAAGCCTTGTGCATCTCTGAAAGATCTTATCTGACGATCATTTCTGATTATTCTTATTTCCCTGTTATACCATTTTCTACCATCACCCAGGTATTTATAACTTCCATAAAAATGCAAATAGTTAAATAATAATCCCTCTACCCTTTCATCCTTTTCAAAATCCTGCATTGCATTCCTGATAGCCGCATGATACTTTTCATGTATCACTTCATCCGCCTGCATGTAAATCAACCAATCCGCATCAGCAGATGCAGCATCCATTGCTTTATCCGTTTCTACTGCCAGTACGCTACCACCTTCCCGCAGATTTTTATCCCAAACTGAATGAACTACTTTTATTTTATCACTATCGATAGAGGCAATTAATGCGTTTGTTTCATCTTCTGAATCACCAAGACTCACAATCATTTCGTCAACCAACGGTAAAATTGATTTTATAGATTCTACAACCGGGTAATCATACTTTACAGCATTCTTAATAAATGTAAACCCGGTTACTTTCATAATTATTTATAACTCCGTTGCGTCAATTTTACCACATCAAATTCCAGTGGCTCTTTATTAAGCTCCCAGTTGCTCTCACCTTTATATTCCCATGCAGAAACATAAGCATATTCATCATCATTTCTCTTTGCTTCACCTTCTTCTGTCTGGCTTTCCTCACGGAAATGACCACCGCAACTTTCATTTCTGTTCAATGCATCTATACACATCAATTCTCCCAGCTCAATAAAATCTGCCACACGGCCGGCTTTATCCAATTCAGGATTCATTTCATTGATAGATCCAGGTATCTTAACATCACTCCAGAATTCTTTTTTCAATTGTCTGTATTTCAGCAATGGCTTCCTGTCAGTCCTTGTGCATTACGGGCCATACCGCATTTCTCCCACATTATTTTTCCCAAACGCTTATGAAAACTTTCAACGGTTTGTTTGCCTTTAATATTCATCAGCGTTTCAATTCTGTCCTTTACCGCTTTTTCTGTTTCCTCAAAAGCCTCATGTGTTGTTGGAATTGACGTTCACACTAATCTCATCTGCCAGGTAATCACCAATGGTATACGGAATTACAAAATACCCATCTGCCAATCCCTGCATCAAAGCAGATGCTCCGAGACGATTCGCTCCATGGTCACTGAAATTAGCTTCACCCAGGCAATACAATCCTTTTACATTCGTCATCAATTGATAATCTACCCAAAGACCGCCCATAGTATAATGCACAGCAGGATAAATTCTCATCGGCACTTCGTAAGGATTTTCACCAGTGATCTTTTCATACATGTCAAAAAGATTACCGTATTCTTCTTTCACCACTTCTTTACCCAATCTGGATCAACGTTTCAATATCAGGATTTTCAATTCCATGTTTTACCGGCTTCTGTTCTTCCGTATTTGTTGATGAGGTTGTGTTTGAAATCCAGGTATACGGCCTGCTTGGTTGTTCCTACACCATAACCAGCATCACATCTTTCTTTTGCTGCTCTGGAAGCCACATCTCTTGGAACCAGATTTCCAAATGCAGGATATCTTCTCTCCAGATAATAATCTCTTTCTTCTTCCGGAATATCATTTGCTTTTCTGTTATCCCCTTTTTGCTTTGGAACCCAGATCCGTCCGTCGTTTCTTAAGGACTCCGACATCAACGTCAGTTTCGATTGATGATCGCCACTAACCGGAATACAGGTTGGATGAATTTGTGTAAAACAGGGATTACCAAACATGGCTCCTTTTTTATGTGCTTTCCAGGCAGCGGTAACATTACTACCCATGGCATTGGTCGATAAATAAAATACATTACCATAACCGCCAGTGCATAATAAAACAGCATGACCAAAAAAACGTTCCAACTCACCGGTAACAAGATTCCGGCAAATAATTCCTCTTGCCTTATCATCAATCATTACTACATCCAGCATTTCATGGCGACTGAACATTTCTACATTACCCAATGCCACTTGTCTTTCCAAAGCCTGGTAAGCCCCTATCAATAATTGCTGACCTGTTTGTCCGGCAGCATAAAAAGTTCTTTTAACCTGTGTACCACCGAAAGAACGGTTATTTAATAATCCTCCATAATCTCTTGCAAACGGAACACCCTGTGCCACACACTGATCAATAATATTTACACTCACTTCTGCCAAACGATGTACATTGGCTTCTCTTGCACGGTAGTCGCCGCCTTTTACAGTATCATAAAACAAACGGAAAACGGAGTCACCATCATTCTGGTAATTCTTGGCAGCATTAATACCACCTTGTGCAGCAATACTATGTGCCCGACGGGGAGAATCCTGAAAACAAAATGCTTTTACTTTATAACCCAGTTCGCCGAGTGCAGCTGCAGCTGATGCACCGGCCAAACCAGTACCAACAATAATAATTTCTAATTTTCTTTTATTAGCCGGGTTCACCAATTTACAATGGCCTTTATAATCTGTCCATTTATCTTCTAATTTTCCGGCTGGTATTTTTGAATCAAGCATAACCTATGTTGTTATTTCCATCGGAATCCCGCAATGGCGGGAGTCTGAAGGTTATTATTTTTTATATTATCAACTGTATTACTACTATCATCGTCCCTTGCCCGTCCGAACGCCAGCCCGAAAGATTCATTCTGGCGGGGTTGACCGGGCGGACGTCGCACACTTGTGCTCTTATAATTCTATTCAGCAAATTCAAAAATCAAAAGTAAAAATCTAAAAACTGCCACACAGTAATAGGTTTTTGACTTTTGAATTTTTACTTATTCAATCCAACCCAAATAAAAACTCACTGGCATCAATGCAAATGCCAGTGGAACAATAATGGAAAATCCAATTCCAATTGCATTTAATAAACTTAAATATTTTTTATTACTGACACCAATTGTTCTGAATGCACTTAGAAATCCATGCACTAAATGCCAGGCTAATGAAATACATCCAAATACATATAATATAACAACCCAACCTACCTGAAATACTTCTTTCATTTTTTCAAATAAAGAGATTTCCGGTCCTAATAACCATCCCTGGTTACTGCGGTTTGGCACCCAAAAATGAGCAAGGTGCATGATAAGGAATAATAGTATTAATGTACCTAATAATCCCATGCTACGGCTGTACCATTTGCTGCCTTTATTACCCATATTGACAGCATATCCTTTTTTTCTTTTGCTGCGGTTCTGAATCTCCAGCATTATTCCCTGTACAATATGCAATAGAATACCAGCCATTAAACCGATTTCCAAAATCCGGGGCACAATGTTTGAGCCCATAAAATGAGCTCCGGCTTCGAACATCGTGCCTCCATCATTTGCCCAAATAGTGGCATTTAATGACACATGCACAATCAAAAAAAGAATAAGAAAAATACCCGTCAACGCCATCACCCACTTTTTGCCAATCGAAGAAGTAAATAGTTCAGACCATTTCATGTGTTATTTTTTATTATTTATTGATTGCCACATGTTATTTATCATTTTAAAATTATCATTTCCTACTTTAATAATAATGATAATTTTAAAATGGCCATTTCATATAAATCTTTCTTAGGTGTAATCAATATGCACAAAAGTACTATCCAACGGCCAAATAATAACAAAAGATTTCCAGTTTAGGTTCACACAGAATATTAATTATTCAGCCGGTTCATCAATTCAGTGTTTATTTTCTTAAACAAATGGAAAGGTTTGTACACCCTCCAGTTGTCCAATTCCATTAGTTCAATAAACTGGTTAAGACGTGCCTGTTTAAAATCGTACTGCGTTTGTTCCGGCATATTTAAACAAACCACCCAGCCATTCTCGTCAGAAACTTCTTCATACAGTTCTTCATAATAATCTTTCCCATCGCTGTGAAAGTTGAGCACATTTTCACCAATCAGGATAAATTTGTAAATACCTTCTTCCATGAACTTTTCCATCACTTCTCTTTTCAGTTCCATGATATCATTCTCAATAGCATCATTCCACTCTCCTATTAGTTCGATAACAGCATATTTTTCATCATAATCAGCAAGTAAAACTTTCAGGTATAACGTTCTGCTGCCAAAATCATCCCATAATGGATGAATGTAATAATTGTAAACGGCCATTGAATATTCAAATTGAGAATAAGTTCTCCCATAGAATGGCGATCGTTCGTCTTCCTCACTTATATAAATGTACTGCCAGTTATAAAAGGGTTCAATGTCTTGCATATCCTTTCGCTCTCGCTGCAAATATAAGACTTGCAGTCAAAAGATTAAAATGACAGGAGATAGATTATTGTAAAAGAAAATCTTTGAATTGCTGATAATCACTTTTAATCATTACACTATTTTTTTCTATCTTCATGATTGATTTCACTTATTCCGGAATTTCAATCGGCTTTCCAATACAACTTTCAACTGCTTCGGGAAATTTTACCGGATGGGCTGTTTCCAGAAAAATTCCTTTTTCGTTTTGATGCTCATTCAGGTATTGCAGCAGTGATAAATAACCAACAGCACCATGTGGATCCAAGGTATAATTTTCAAGTTGGTATACTGCTTTTATTGTATCCATTGTTTCCTGATCAGTAATTGTGTATGAACTAAGCTTATTTTTCAATTCCGGAAACTGATGATGAAAGATTTCCAGTATTCTAACAAAATTGCTGGGATTTCCTACATCCATTGCATTAGATAATGTGGCAACAGCTGCTTTCGGAGTTAATTTTTCTGTCTCCAGATATTCGGTAACAATATCGTTTACATTACAGGCTGCAATAAAATGCTTTACAGGTAAACCTGATTGCATAGCCAGTATTCCTGCACATATATTTCCAAAATTGCCACTAGGCACAGAGATGACCGGAGGATTATTTTTATTCAGCCCATTGCTTGTAAGCAAAGAAATAATAGAACTGCTGTGGCAACCATCTTGCCACATTAATGGAATTGGCAGATGTCAGAAATAATTTTTCAGTAATATCCTTATCTGTAAATGCCTGTTTTACCATTTGCTGGCAATCATCAAATGTGCCTTGTACTTCGAGTGCCTTAATATTCTTTCCCAGTGTTGTCAATTGTTTTTCCTGCACAGGACTTACTTTTCCTGAAGGATAGAGTATGATCACATCTACTCCATCAACATTATAAAAACCATTGGCTACTGCACCGCCTGTATCTCCGGAAGTTGCAACGAGTACAGTTACTTTCGTTCACGATTTCTTCGATATCGATGTCAGGTCGCTTTTAGCGTCCCGACCCATAAAATGTCCCAGACAACGGCTCATGAATCTTGCACCAATATCTTTAAACGCTAATGTAGGACCATGAAATAATTCAAGCGAAGAAATCTTGTCATTCACCTTTACCAATGGAATTGGAAAGTTCACTGTTTCACTAACGATCTGAAATAATTTCTCATCATCAATTGAATTACCTACATAAGGTTTGATTACCCGAAATGCAATTTCTTCGTTGGAATAATTTTCAATTTTATCGATCAATTCTTTATCAACCTGTGGTATTGACTTCCGGGAAATACAATCCCTTATCCGGAGCCTGTCCGTTTATGGTTGCTTCTTTAAAGTCAACAATTGGTGATTGCTTATTTGTACTATAATATTTCATACCCCTGTCCCTAAAGAGGAACTTATATTTTTAATTTCTAAATGTTTTTAACTTTCACTTTTCAGTAGTGATCACTTCAACGCCATTTTTATTAATGGTCGTAACATAAGTATTATACTCGATTCCGATACGTTCATATATTTCTTTCATTACCTTCTCTACATCACAGTGCAGTTTTTTCATCCTTACTCAGCATAAACATGGAGGGCCCTGAACCGGAAATACCGCCACCCAAGGCACCAGCTTCCTTTGATCTTAATTTTACTTCATCAAATCCCGGGATCAGAATACTTCTTACAGGTTCAATGATCACATCTTCTAATGAACGACCAATCAAATCAAGATCATTTTTAAGAAAACCAGTAACAAGACCTGCAATATTTCCCCATTGCTTTATCGCATCTTTTAATAAAACCTGCTGACGAAGTATTTGCCTTGCATCGGAAGTTCTTACTTCTATTTGCGGATGAACAATTGTTACAAACAAATCAGGCGAAGAAAGCGGAATAATATCCAACGGATGTATCGAACGGATCAAACTTACTCCGCCTAAAATGCAGGGAGCTATATTATCAGCATGCTTAACTCCTGATGCCAATTTTTCACCATTCATGGCAAACTGCACCACTTCATCATCTGAAAATATATTACCCAATAAATGATTAGCAGCAACGGCTGCTCCTGCTGCACTGGCAGCACTGGAACCAATACCACTCCCGGGTTTGATTTGTTTGTCAATGGTGATTTCAAAACCCATCTGTATCTTCTATCTTTTCCATCATTGATAATAAAACCACACCTGCTACATTTTTTTCCGGTTCCGTTGGCAGATCATAAGCATCTTTATTATGTATGATAACTTTTGGCTCATCAAGCAAAGTCAATTCCATCACATCATAAGGGGCAGACAATGCCATTCCCAAAATATCAAAACCGCAAACCAGATTAGCAACTGTGCCGGACTATGTACTTTAACTGTCTTCATTTTTTATACTTTGCTTGCTCTTATAATATCTGCAAATACCCCACTGGCAGTTACTTCTGCACCTGCACCAGCCCCTTTTATCACTAATGGCTGTTCTGTATACCGGTCAGTATAAAACAACACTACATTATCTTTTCCATATAAATGATAAAGATCATGCTTTGGATCAATATGTTGTAATCCGACTGATGCTTTTCCGTTCTTCAAATGAAGCAACAAATTTTAATTTGCATCCAGCTGCATTTGCTTCATCCACCAATTTTTTAAAATGCGTTTCTTCTTTTGCCATTTCCTTGTAAAAATCTTCAACCGAACCTGTCATACAACCAGGCGGCATAAATGAATTGTTCGCAATATCATCCATTTCAATTTTAACGCCTGATTCTCTTGCCAGGATCATGATCTTTCTCATTACATCCGTTCCTCCTAAATCCAATCGCGGATCGGGTTCTGTATATCCTTCATCCTGCGCCTGCTTCACTACATCTGCAAATTTTTTAGTGCCATCATAATTATTAAAAACAAAATTTAGTGTACCGCTTAGCACAGCCTGAATTTTATGTACCCTGTCACCACTGTGCACCAGGTCATTCAACGTAGCAATAACCGGTAATCCTGCACCCACATTTGTTTCGAAAAGAAACTGGCTGTTGAATTCTGCTGGCAAGGTCTTTTATTTTTTTATAATTATCATAAGCAGATGATGCTGCAACTTTGTTACAGGCAACAACTGAAATACTTTTTTCTAACAGCTGATCATATACCGAAGCCACTTTATCATTCGCAGTAATATCTACAAAAATTGAGTTACGCAGATTTCTGTGTATGATCTCATCAATAAATCCCTGCAAGCTGGCAGCGTTCCGGCATCCAGTTTTTCTTTCCAGTTGCCCGGATCAATACCCTCTTCTTCGATCAGCATTTTGCGGCTGTTACTTAATCCAACAATCTTTAATTGCAGATTCATTCTTTGTTGAAGAAATAGAGCCTGCTGATTGATCTGGCCTAATAACTTACTGCCTACATTTCCTGTACCAGAAATAAATAAGTTTACTTGTTTGAAAGTTGTTTCAAAAAACTCTTCATGTAATACGTTGATCGCTTTACGAACATTTTGGGTAGCAATAACCGTTGAAATATTTTTTTCTGATGAGCCTTGTGCAATCGCTCTGATATTTACACCGTTTCTTCCCATGGCACTGAACATTCTGCCGCTGATGCCCGTATGATTCTTCATATTCTCACCAACCAAAGCAACAATTGATAGTTCTGCTTCTACTTTTAAAGGTTCTACTTTCTGTAAAGCGATTTCATTTGCAAAAGCCAGGTCAATGCCAAATTTTGCCTTTGCAGCATCTTTCGTATCAATCCCAACACAAATGGAATGTTCAGATGAACTTTGGGTGATGAGTATCACATTTATCTTTTCATGACTCAATGCTTCAAATAATCTTTTGGAGAATCCGGGAATACCGACCATACCGCTTCCTTCCAGACTAATTAAAGCAATATTATTAATGCTTGAAATTCCCCGTACAATATTTCCATTTGTAGATGCTGTTGATTCTATCAAGGTGCCGGGATCTGTTGGTGCAAATGTATTTTTAATCCAAACCGGAATATTCTTACTCATTACTGGTTGAATCGTTGGCGGATAAATTACTTTGGCACCAAAATGTGATAACTCCATCGCTTCCTGGTAAGAAATATTAGGTATGATGCGGGCATTGTTTGTCAATCGGGGATCAGCTGTCATCATACCACTCACATCCGTCCACACCTCAAGTTTTTTTGCATTTAATGCTGAAGCAATAATGGCTGCAGTATAATCAGAGCCGCCTCTGCCTAATGTTGTCGTCACACCATTTTTATCAGCAGCAATAAAACCCGGCAAAATTATTATTGATGCTGACTGTGAGTTATAATAACCATTTATCTTAGTATTCTGATTCTTTAAAATCAACGGCTGCCTCAGTAAACGCAGCATTAGTAACGATCAATTCTCTGGCATCTTTCCAAACGGCGTCTACCTTAGCTGCATTAAATGCTGCTGTTATTATCTGAGAGGAAAGCCATTCACCATAACTACTGATGCGATCCTTAGATCTTGGTGTTAATTCTCCTAATAAAAAAATTCCATTGCAAATATCTTCCAGTTCGTTGCAGACTTTTCTTTACCAGACTCAGTAGCTGACTTTGCTGTGCATACAGGGAATCAATTGCTTTACAGCTTCCAGATGCCGCTGTTCGAATTCATTGAGTTTTTCTTTATAAGCCTCATTACCCTTCTCTGATAACAAAGCTGTATTCAACAATAAATCCGTAACACCACCCAATGCCGAAACAACAACGATCGTCTTGTCATTTACTGCTGATAGCTTAACAATTTCTATAACCTTCTTAATATTTTCAGCATTCGCTACTGAAGTTCCTCCGAATTTTAAAACCTGCATGTTTGAATAGTATTTATATAATGATAATAGCTGATCAATCAGACTTTCATCTAAGTACAGCAAATTGCCCGATTGATTATATGAGAATATACAACCCTTAACGGGTTGTCGTAGATGTTGTAATTGTAAAAGTTACAACGGAGGAGAAATTAATATTTGTGTAGTTTTTTACCACAATGTTACTTGTCAGATGCACAATATAGAAAGAAATTTGTAAACAGCCAATCATTTAGAAAAAGAATCAGCCGCTTTTTTTACGCTGCCAAACTTTAAAAGCAATGCTTTTGCTTTATTATAATCTGTTTCATTGATTCTTTCCATCAGCATTTTTGTTCCTCTGTCCACTAATTTATCATTGGTCAGTTGCATATTCACCATCTTATTGCCCTCTACTCTTCCTAATTGAATCATTACAGTGGTAGAGATCATATTCAATACCAGTTTTTGGGCGGTTCCACTTTTCATTCGGGTACTCCCTGTAACAAACTCAGGGCCTACTATTACTTCAATCGGAAAATCTGCAGCAGCACTTACCGGAGAATCCGGATTACAGGAAATACTACCTGTAATTATTTTTCTTTTTCTGCATTGCTTCCAATGCTCCTATCACATAGGGTGTGGTACCACTGGCGGCAATACCAATCACAACATCTTTTTCACTTACATTAAACGTAACAAGATCTTTCCAACCTTGCTCTTTATCGTCTTCTGCATTTTCTACAGCATTGGTAATTGCTTTTTCGCCACCTGCAATAATGCCGATCACAAGACCATAAGGCACTCCAAAAGTCGGTGGACATTCACTGGCATCCAGAATACCTAATCTACCGCTGGTGCCTGCGCCAATATAAAATAGCCTGCCACCCATCAGCATTTTATCAGTGATCAGCCTCAATTAGTTTTTCCAACGAGGGAATTGCTTTTTCTACTGCTTCGGCTACTGTTTTATCTTCCTTATTGGTATTGATCAGAATTTCACCAATATCCATTTTCTCTAAATGATGATAATGACTTGGTTGTTCAGTTATTTTTTCGAAAGCCATACTTGTTTACTTGTTTTAGCTGTGATATGCTATTAAACCTTCCATCGGATTTTTCATCACCCTACCCATTTCAAATTCATAGCTGTTGCAAAGTTGCTGTACTACATCTTTAAAACCAAATGCAATACTACCGGCAAAATGAACAGGCAGGGTCCATGTTTCCTTGTATTTGCAAAGATGGCTAAAGAAAAAATCATTCAAGCCATCTTCGATAATATTTTCTATCATGTAATGTCCACGGTTTTCTGCAAGGAACCTGGCAAATCCGGCAAGGTAGCGGTTGGGCAACGGCTTTTTATATACGTTTTCCAGAATTTCTGCTGTATGTGGTGGTATACGTCAGGTCAAACCGACCTCTTAATTCATAGTCAAAAGTGTCCGTACAAATAGTATTGTATCACTTTTTTCCCCAAATAGGCACCACTCCCTTCATCCCCTAAAACATAGCCTAGACCCGGACTGTTCTTAACGATCTTTTTCCCATCAAAATAACAGGAATTGGAACCGGTTCCCAAAATACAGGCTATCCCTTTTTCTTTACCACATAGTGCCCGGGCAGCCGCCATCAGGTCATGGGTTACTTCTATTTTTGACTCAGTAAATATTTTACTGTATTGCTTTTTTCACTGATTTCGCATTGGTTGGGATTTGCACATCCTGTACCATAGTAATAAACTTCATCAATTGCTATATTTTTCAGTTTGGGTTGCAATTCTTTTATCAAGAATTCCGTGATCTGATCAGTATTTAAAAAATAAGGACTGATTCCCTGCGTAAAAATGGTCTTTTTTTTACCGCCATTTACTAAACACCATTCAGCTTTTGTTGCACCACTATCTGCTATTAATTTTATTCCAGCCATAAAGAATTGTTGTATTGGATGAACAGTAATGACTGTTCCACTCAAATCAAGTATTTTGCGTCAAATTACACAATAAAGTATTATGATGGTGAATAAAAAGTTACAGGTTTGGCTACCATTGCTTTTTTCCCTGGTTCTTATTATCGGTATGGTGCTGGGATATAAATTGAATGATAATTCAGCAAACAAAAAAGGTTTTTTTGCTTCCAATAACAGAAACTCCCTGCAAGAAGCACTTGATCTTATAAAATTAAGATATGTTGATTCCGTAAACATTGGTTTTCTGGAAGGCAAAGCGATTCAGGAAATAATGACTGAACTCGATCCTCATTCAGTTTACCTCCCCCCTGTAAATGTAAAAGCAGCCAATGAAGATCTTGCAGGAAATTTTGAAGGAATTGGCGTGGAGTTTAATGTTTTTCATGATACCGTCAATGTTGTGTATGTAATTCCCGACGGGCCAAGCGACAAAGCCGGAATGCTGATCGGCGATAAGATTATTGCTGTTAATCAGGTCTCTTTATTACGAAAAATCATTTGATACGGATAGTATTAAAAAATATATCAAGGGAGAAAGAGGTTCAAAGGCTCTATTTGCAAATAATAAGAAATAAAAACAGCAAACGGTAACTATTACCAGAGGGCACGATTCCTGTTTCTTCGATTGATGCTGCTTATATGATTGATAAAACGACCGGGTATATCAAGCTGAATAAATTTACACAAAACAGCTATGAGGAATTTATGGAGGCAATGGAAAAACTTGCAAAAGCAGGGAATGCATAAGTCTTATCTATGATCTGCGAGGAAATGGCGGTGGCTTTATGAATGAAGCAGTTGATATGGCTGACGAATTTCTGGATGGCGATAAATTGATTGTTTATACCACTGGAGAAAACAGTAAAAAAAGAGAATACCGATGCAAAAGACCCGGCTTGTTTGAAAAAGGAAAACTGGTTTTATTGGTAGATGAATTATCCGCCAGTGCCAGTGAAGTTTTGGCGGGTGCCTTGCAGGATTGGTGCAGGGCTACAATCATTGGTCGCCGTACGTTCGGCAAAGGACTTGTACAGGAACAATATCCATTAAGCGATGGTGCGGCTATCCGCTTGACCGTTGCCCGTTACTATACTCCGCTGGGAAGAAGTATTCAACGATCGTATGAAAATGGAAAGAAAATTTATATGGACGATCTCTGGGAACGATTCAACAGTGGTGAATTACTTTCAGCCGATTCCATCAGGATGCATACCGATGGAAAAAAATTTATGACAAGTTGCAGAGATACGTTATACGGTGGTGAAGGAATTACTCCCAATATATTTATTCCTTTAGATACCAGTCTTACACAAAGAAAAATAATCAGGTTATTAACTGAATCCAATATCAGTAATCTTGTTTATGATTATTTCATGGATAATATGCAACGGGTGTCTGCATTTAAATCAGCAAAGGAATATGCCCAACAATTTAATGTGGCGGACCTATGGAATAAGCTGGTCAAAACTACCAACGGCAGTTTTGATTTTAATAATCTTTCTGCAAAAGAAAAAGAAATGCTTCAGCAAAGATTAAAAGCCCAGCTGGCAAGATACAAATGGAGAAATGAAGGTTTTTATGAAGTAATGAATATTGAAGATGCTGCTATGAAAAAAGCTTTGGAAGAAATTGCAAAATAAATAATGAATCCTGTCTCACTTAAAGTGACAGGATTCATTAAGTTCAGATGTGAGGTTTATTATTTAAACCTCGCCTTTATTATCATCCCACCATTTCTTTTCCATTTTGTAAGAACCAAGTAAACCAAGTCCGCCGCCAATTGCAATTAATGCAAAGTAAATGGCTACATTTTCGTCACCATGTGATGCCGGAAATTTCTTAGAATGGGAACGAAGAACATAATTGTCTAGCAAATAAGCCAGAAACAACCCGACTCCTGCACCAATCAGTAACAAAGCCCATTTCAGGTTCTTATAAGGAGCAGGACGGTTAGCAAACTCTTTTGGGTTCATGTTTTTTTCTATCATCGCCAGATTCTGACGGGTTTTCAGATAATAAATGCCAAATATCATGGCAAATCCACCTGCAAACATGGTAATCGGTATTAAAGCTTCTCCTCCATCCATAGTTGTAAATTTATTTTATTAATAATTTGTTTCATTGTTGTCCTTATGACAACTAAACTTAAAATCTGGTTACATACTTTAAAAACTATTTGTTGAACCAGCTTTCAATTAATAAGACTACAGCAGATCAAATCAGGTTACAGGCCTTGTTTCAGTTTACCTGCTACCTATTATATATAGCATCAAATTGTCGTATTTTGTACTGTAACCTAATCAATTATCATGTAGTCTTATATAATGAATGTCAACCGGACTGAATGATAATGAAATCATTAGCCAAGTGCTAAGTGGTGACCAACAAGCTTATGCTGTACTGGTGAACCGCTATCAAAACTATGTTTTTACCCTCAGCTTACGAATGGTTAAAAGCAGGGAAGATGCGGAAGAAGTGGCACAGGATGTATTTATTAAAGGCATATAAGTACCTGGCAGATTTCAGGGGAGCTTCAAAATTTACCACCTGGCTTTATACCATTGTCAACAATACCAGCATCAGCTTTTTGACGGAAGAAAAAATTGGATATTCATTCGTTGGATAATGAACAAGGTATTTGAAGTGGCGGATAGTCAGGATTCAGGAATGAGAGCAAACCTGGTAGAACAAAAATCAAGAATAGCGATGGTGAATGAAGCCATTAATCTATTAAGCCCCGCCGATGCTGAGATCGTTACGCTGTTTTATAAAGCAGAACAATCGCTGGAAGAAATGGCACAGATTCTGGGAATTGAAGTGAATGCTGCCAAAGTAAGGTTGCACAGAGCCAGAACAAGATTAAAAGAGAAGATGGAAACACATTTTATGGAAGAAGTAAGAAACCTAAATTAAAAATCAGTTGTATGGATACACAACATAACATAGAGGAACGGCTGTGGAATTTCATAGATGGTTCTGTGACGGCTGAAGAAAAAACAGTAATTGAACAATTACTGGAGTCTGATGCAGTATGGAAAGCAAAGTATCATGAACTGCTGGACATCAATACAATGCTCCAGTCGTCCGAACTGGAAGCCCCTTCACTTGCGGTTCAGCAAAAATGTAATGGAAGAAATTTCAAAATTGCATATAGCTCCTGCTACAAAATCCTATATCAATAATAAAATTATCTGGGGGATTGGGTTTTTCTTTATCGCATTAGTTGCCGGATTCCTGATCTATGGATTCGGACAAATGGATTGGACGAGTGGAACGGAAAGCAGTATTACAAAAAATATAAACAAGATCGATTTCAGCAAATTTTTCAATAATACATTAGTGAATGTATTTATGATGATCAATGTTGTGCTTGGATTATTCTTACTGGATTCTTATTTAAGTAATAAAAGAAAAGCATTTCGTAAAGAAGCTTGATGCTTCATTGCATGAAGTCCGGTAAAACCCTTCTGTCCTTCGGCAATTGCTCAGGATAAGGAGGGTTTTTTTTGTTCATTTAAAAGAACGGACTGAAAAATACGATGAAATGCTTTATACTCCCAAGAAGACCAGTTCTGTAAAACAAAATATCTGTGCTGATCATTACCAGCGTCATGTGCAAAAAACGTTGATACATCTTTGCCGCTCAAAAAGACTTCCGCTAAAAGATTGCAATGGATATCAAAAACAACATACTGGAAACAATTGGCAATACGCCAATGATAAAATTAAATAAGATCACCAAAGATGTTCCCGGATTGGTATTGGCCAAAGTAGATTATTTCAATCCAGGTAATTCTATTAAAGACAGAATGGCTTTAAAGATGGTTGAAGTGGCAGAACAAGAAGGTAAATTAAAACCCGGAGGCACCATTATTGAAGGCACCAGTGGAAATACAGGAATGGGGCTTGCATTAGCTGCCGTTATTAAAGGTTATAAATGCATTTTCGTAACTACCGATAAACAATCAAAAGAGAAAGCTGATATTTTAAAAGCTGTAGGTGCAGAAGTAATTGTTTGTCCTACCAACGTTGCACCCGAAGATCCAAAAAGTTATTATAGTGTTGCTGCAAGACTGGCAAAAGAAGTTCCTAACTCCTATCATATGAATCAGTATGATAACCTGGCAAATCGTCTAGCACATTACGAAACCACTGGCCCTGAAATCTGGAAACAAACCGATGGCAAGATCACACATCTTGTTTGTACTGCAGGTACCGGCGGAACGATTACCGGAACGGCACAATACCTGAAAGAAAAAAATCCAAACATACAGATATGGGCTATTGATGTCTATGGTTCATTACTTACAAAATATTATCGCACCGGTGAAGTGGATATGAATGAAGTACATCCTTACATCAGTGAAGGATTTGGTGAAGATTTTGTTCCAAAGAATTATGATATGTCTGTTATCGATTATTTCGAGCAGGTAACAGATAAAGATGGTGCAGTGATGGCAAGAAAATTAGCAAAGGAAGAAGGTATCTTCTGTGGCTATAGTGCCGGTAGTTGTATTCAGGGTTTACTGCAACTAAAAAGTAAACTGAAAAAAGATGATGTTACTGTTTGCATCTTTCATGACCATGGAAGCCGCTATGTAGGAAAAATATATAACGACCAGTGGATGATCGAAAGAGGATTCCTCGATGTAAAAACATTCCGTGATGTTGTTAGTTCAAGAAATACAAAACGATTGATCACTATTGATCCTTCGCAAACAGTATTGGAAGCCGTTGAACTTATGAAAAAATATGATATTGATCAGATCCCTGTAATGAATGCCGTCCGACCGATTCATCCGGGCGGAGCAATGGTCCTATGGGTGCAATTAGTGAAGGTGGTCTGTTTCAGAAAATATTCAACAATCCAGAGATAAAGAATTCAAAAGTGGAAGAAGTATTGGAGCCTTCCTTCCCATTAGTAGCATTTGATACACCCGTAGAGAAGCTTCGCAATCTTATTAACAAAGAAAATGGTGCCGTACTCGCAAAAGATGAAGCCGGCAACTTCCACATTGTTACAAAGTATGATGTGATACAAGCCCTGGGAAATTGATGCACAATAATTAAAAAATTGAACTTACGCAGCTCCGGTACCGTTACCGGAGCTTTTTTTTAGTATAAATACGATTGATTGTTGCGCTTTCCCGTAACAATTTACGGGCATGAATACGACGAATGTGGTAATTACCGTCGTAAAATAATAGGGTTGTTTTGCTCTATATTATTAATGAAAAGCTAATTATTTTTGACGTCCAATCATCCAATATCAATGTCCAATTAACAAAACCAAAACCAATTCCTACGAAAACCAACTAGAACCAACGTCCGAAAGAAAAACCGAAAGAAACCAGATCCTTGAAAAACCGTTCGAAGTCCAAACATCCTTGAAGAAAAACCAAAGTATCACCGTGTCCAAATCCAATGAAAAGATTCAAAGTCCGGAACCCTCCTGCTAAGTAACATTAGCGGGAGGCGCGGTGACTTCCCTTAAACCTTTTATCCTTACAATTTTCCAGATCTTTTACTGATTCATGAATTTGCAGTAAATTTCTGCATGCCCGTTTTTAAAGACCAAACCCGAAGAACCCCTTTTATTAAAGCAGATCCAAAACGGATCATTTCCCTAGTGCCGTCCCAGACAGAATTACTGGCCGATCTTGGTTTAACGACCGAAGTCGTCGGCATTACCAAATTCTGTGTGCATCCGGATGAATGGTTCCACAACAAAACAAGAGTTGGCGGTACCAAAAAGCTTAACATGGAAGTCATCCATGCATTGCAGCCTGACCTTATCATTGCCAATAAAGAAGAAAATGTAAAAGAGCAGATCGAAGAACTGGAAAAACATTATCCTGTTTGGGTCAGTGATGTCAATACTCCCGATGATGCATATGAAATGATATCAATGATTGGCCATATTGTAGGAAAAGAAAAGAAATCAGAAGAAATCATTGGAACAATTAAAGACGAATTTGCAAAACTTACCCCTCTACAATCATCTCCCTCCGCAATCTATCTGATCTGGCAAAAACCCTTCATGACCGTAGGTGGCGACAGTTTTATTCATTCCATGATGCAGGCTGCAGGAATAACAAACTGTTTTGCAGCGGCTAAACGATATCCGGAAATAACACTAGAAGAAATAAAAGCGAAAAAGCCTGAACTGTTGCTGCTTTCTTCCGAACCTTTCCCATTTAAACAAAAACATATTGATGAATTTAAAAATCATTTGCCTGCTACAAAGATCATTTTAGCAGATGGAGAAATGTTCAGTTGGTATGGAAGCAGATTACGTAAAGCGCCAGCCTATTTTCAAACACTTTTCGATATCAATAAATAATATCCATTCAAATTCTCTCCTCTCTTCTTCGTAACTTTCATGCATGAGCAGTAAGCCTACAAAACAGGAAACTACCGATGAAAAAGAATTTCGCCCCTCCCGGAAAAAACCGATGTACCCGATTAATGAAAAACTCCGTAAGTACCTGACCAGTCATGGACGGGAAGTAAAAATGCCCGTTAGTTATTCAGATCTGCTGCATTTTACTTATTCTACACCCATTAAAGACAAGAACGGAAAAGATACACTCTGGGAAAAGACCAGTTACGATAATCAGGAATGGAATTATTTAAAAGAAGGTCTTGTAGAGATCTATGCGATCCTGAAAACAAAAGGCGATCTCAGTTTCACAACACATCTTGATGTTGCCCGAATTGATTATTGCACATTTGGCAATAGCAATCCATTTCGTATCCGCATCATCAACCGGTTTAATGACAACTACGATCATTTTTATATCAAAATAGCCGATGCCTCCCGTATTTATGGATTAGAATTGGAACATATCCTCTCTCCTAACCGGATCACTTTTTTCACAAATGAAAATACATTGGTAGAGGAACATATACCCGGCATACCCGGCGATATTTTTGCGAATACAATACTGGAATCTGCTGAAACCAATCATATCCGCATCGCTAAAGAATTTGTGAAATTTAATGAACGTTGCTTTATCCGGTTACTGGGAGATATGCGTAGTTATAATTTTGTGATTGATATTACTCCCGATATTGAAAACTATCAATATCGTATCCGTGCTATCGATTTTGATCAGCAGGCATATGAAGGAAGATACAAACTTTACCTGCCGCAATTTTTTAAAGAAAATCTTCCCTATGTAAAATTGAGCAGCGAATACCTGAACAAGGAATCGATAGAACAATACCAGGCCGAAGAAAGAACGATGATGACATTCCGTCTTGTATCATCCAAATTCCGCATCAAAGAGCTACTCGATATTATGCGGAAAGACACTCTCTCCACTCCCGAAAAAATTGAGGAACTAAAAACCGCTCTCGCAGCATATCACAATAATCCCGTTTTTCTGAAGTGCAAAACCACCGGCGATATTTTAAAAGCGAATCTCAAGCAAATGCTGCTGAAAAACCTTAAGCTGATAAAAACCAGTATTAATAAAGGCTATCGGTAAGAATAGCACAGCCATTTCCATCAAATAAAATATTTCATCTATATTAGCAATTATTGCAAACGATTGTCTGCCCTCACAATTATATTATTTTAAAACTTAACTAAATCAGTATGAAAAAGTACAAAGCCGGTGTGTTATTCGGTGAAGAACTCGAAGCATTATTAAATGATGCCAAGGACAATCAATTTGCCTTGCCAGCCGTAAACACCATTGGTACCAATACCATCAACGCCACATTAGAAACTGCTGCCAAAGTAAACTCACCTGTCATCATTCAATTTTCCAATGGCGGTGCACAGTTCATTGCCGGTAAAGGGATGCCGAATGACCAGTTGCAGGGAAATATTTCCGGTGGCGTTTCCGGTGCCTTACATATACATAATGTAGCAAAGCATTACGGTGTTCCGGTAGTATTACATACTGACCATGCCGCCAAAAAATGGTTACCCTGGATCAGTGGATTATTAGATGCCGGTGAGCAATACTTTAAAGAGAAGAAACAACCCCTTTTCAGTTCACATATGCTTGACCTGAGCGAAGAGCCGATAGAAGAAAACATTGCTACATCGGTTGAATTCTTTAAAAGAATGAAACCACTTGGGTATGGCCATCGAAATTGAACTTGGTGTAACAGGTGGTGAAGAAGATGGAGTGGATAACAGTAATGTAGATAATTCAAAACTATATACCCAACCCGAAGACGTTGCTTATTCTTTTAAAGAATTAAGTAAGGTTGGCAATCTCTTCACCGTAGCAGCAGCATTTGGTAATGTACACGGTGTTTACAAACCAGGTAATGTGGAGCTACGTCCTGAAATTTTAAATAACAGCCAGCTCTATATCCAAAAAGAATTAGGCACTGGTCCTAAGCCGGTATGGTTTGTATTTCATGGTGGCAGTGGCTCACCGCAAAACCAGATCAGAGAGGCCATCGGATACGGAGCCATCAAAATGAATATTGATACCGATCTGCAATGGGCATTCTGGGAAGGGGTACTGGAGAATTACAAAAAGAGTGAAGCTTATCTGCAAGGACAGCTAGGCAATCCCGATGGTGCGGACAAGCCCAATAAAAAATATTACGACCCAAGAAACTGGTTACGGAAAGGCGAAGAATCATTCAGCAAACGATTGGAAATTGCTTTTGATGATTTGAATTGTATCAATCGTAACGCTTAATTATAATAACATAATGAGTAATTTTATAGCCCCTGATATATTTCAGGGGTTTTTGTTTTAATAGTTTTTGCTATAGAATTAAAAATACTTTAGAGGGCAACTTTAATTAAACTTATTCCGTTTATTTACTGTCAGAAGAATTTACAAACACAAAACCAGCAAAATGACAAAATCCCTCATTACTCACATTTCTTATCACCCTTTCTATCACTATTATTATTTCTTGCAGTAAAGATGGTGACAGTGGCCAAAGTGCTGTAGACTGTAATACTGTTACCAACAAAGCTTTCGCAGCAAATGTCGATCCTATCATCCAGGGCAGTTGTAATCTTTCAGGTTGCCATGCTGCAGGCAGCACCAATGGTCCCGGTGCATTAACTAATTACACACAGGTGTTCAATGCCCGCACTGCTATCAGATCAGCCGTAGCCTCAGGTCGCATGCCACAAAGCGGTTCGCTTTCTACTGCACAAAAGAATTCCATCACCTGCTGGATAGACAGTGGTGCTCCTAATAATTAACAATCGCTTTCTTCCGGTTTTATTTCTATTCCACTTTAATGGAATTCACTGATTTATAGTCACTTCTCTTCAATAAACATCCCGGAACCATAAACCTCAAACTTCTATATATTTGTAGCTCAACAAGTAGCTATGTCGAAACAAATAGAAGATTTTGATGCAAACCTTGCAGGTGAAGATGGGAAAACAGAGGAGACAAAATCCAGCTGGTTTAAAAGAATAAAAAAGGGAATTCATACCAAAACCTCAGAGAAAAAAGAGACTCCCGAAGGGCTTTGGGTAAAATGTCCCGATTGTGGTCATATCGGCACCATGAATGACCTGCGGGAGTTACTTTTTGTTTGCCCCAAATGCAATTTCCATCACCGGATCAATAGTAGTGAATATTATGATCTGTTATTTGATAATAGCGAATACACTGAATTGTTTGAAAATATCAGAAGCAAAGATTTTCTGGAGTTCACCGATCTCAAGCCTTATCAGAAAAGACTGGAAGATACCTGGAGCAAAACAGATCTGAAAGACTCCATGCGGGTAGCCGTTGGAAAAGTTGGCGGACATGATATTGTAATTGCCTGTATGGATTTTGAATTTATCGGCGGATCATTGGGAAGTGTGATGGGTGAAAAATTCTCCAGAGCAGTAGATCATTGCCTGAAGCATAAAATGCCTTATATGGTCATTAGTAAAAGTGGTGGTGCCAGAATGATGGAAAGTGCTTTTTCGCTGATGCAATTAGCAAAGACAAGCGGAAAACTTTCACAATTAAGCGATGCCAAACTACCTTATATCTCTTTATTGACTGATCCGACCTTTGGCGGTATCTCCGCTTCATTCGGTATGCTTGGTGATCTGAATATTGCAGAGCCCAATGCATTAATAGGTTTTGCAGGGCCAAGAGTAATTAAAGAAACCATCAAAAAGGATCTGCCTGAGGGTTTTCAACGCAGTGAATTTATTCTGGAACATGGCTTTCTGGATTTTATTGTTCCAAGAAATGAGTTGAAGCAAAAAATGACAATTGTGCTGACTCATTTTAAAAATTGATCCATCTCCTTCCTGGAAACAGGATTACATAACAATTTGTATCATTTATAAGTTCCAGCGATTCTTCTAATGGCAGAATTAAAAAACAGACAGGCCTATCATGAATTCTTCATCGATGCAAAATATGAAGCAGGAATGGTATTGCTTGGCACAGAAGTAAAATCCCTGCGGGAAGGCAGAGCTAGTTTTAATGACAGCTATTGTCTGATACATAAAGGTGAGATATGGCTGAAATCATTACATATAGCTGAATATTCTCATGGCAATAAGAACAATCATGATCCACTCAGAGACAGAAAATTACTGCTTGAGAAAAAGAGAGATCAAAAAAATTGAAGGAAAGTTAAAAGAAAAAGGATTTACGATCGTTCCCCTGCGGATTTTTTTTAATGATAAAAGCTTCGCCAAAATTGAGATTGGTTTGGCCAAAGGGAAAAAACTACACGACAAAAGAGATAGTATAAAGAAAAAAGATGTAGAAAGAGAGATGAAACGTTATTTAAAATAATGCCGATTCGGGGTTGTTTAAGTTATTAATACAACGGCATAATAGTTGTGTAAAACTTACTTTTTGTGTAAAATTAGTTTTTCCGATATTACAAGCTCATGAAGACATTGATCATTTCCATTTTAATGTGTACCTGTATTTCAGCTAGCTCACAATCCGTTTTTGGGTATTGGTATGGTAATGGCAATGTAAAAACAAATAGCTCCGCCAATAACTACTTATTCGAAATGGTACTGCAGCCCGAAAAGAATTATGTTAAAGGCATTTTGAATTACTATTTTAAAAACACCTACCGCAGTATACAGGTTCAGGGTAATTATAATGCTTCCAAAAGATTATTGTATTTATACAATGTACCAGTCATTTATCATGGATCTCTTGCCAATTTGGAAGTGGACTGTGAAATGAACCTGATAGCCACATTAAGGGTATCGCAGTTATCATCAAACCTTGTAGGGTCTTTCAAAAGCCTGCCTGGCTATGCCTACACCTGCCCTGAAATAGTATTTGACCTGGTAATGAATGCCGACATCAGTAAAAAGGATTCTGTACTAAAAGCGATCAGCGAGTTTAAAGAGAACTACCAGGTATGGCAACCAACAATTGCTGATACATTAATTGCAGTAACGGTTGTTCCAAGAAAAGTGATCAATTATGTGGTGGAAGAGGATTATAAGAAAAGAAAAAATGAGATCGTTAATGAAATAGAAGTAGAATCTGATTCATTACGAATTGATGTGTATGATAACGGAGAGATTGATGGGGATATCATCTCAGTATTTTATAACCAGGGGCTTATTCTGAATGCACAACGACTTACGCATAAATCCATTCATATTGATATCATACTGGATAGCACTAAAGAATTTAATGAAGTATCCATGTATGCAGAAAATCTTGGTTTAATTCCTCCCAACACTGCCTTAATGGTGATCAATGACGGGAAAAACAAGTTCAATGTTCGTCTTTCCAGTAATCTGGATAAAAACGCAACGATAAGGATCAAAAGAAAAAAGCCGGCAAAATAATTATGGCTTTTTATAAATAAGGCTTAATAGAAATAAAATTACAATTGCACCGATTGCTCCTGTAAGAATTGAGTTCACAAGTAGGGCTCCACCGCCAATACTGATATTTAAGTTTTCCAAGCAGCCAACTTCCAACAAAACTTCCAAGAATTCCAACAACAATATTTCCGGGCAATCCTAATCCGCTGCCCTTAAAAATTACACTTCCCAACCAACCGGCAATCGCCCCAATCAATAGAACAACAATAATTGCTTCTAATGTCATATTTTATGATTTTAGTACAAGCAAGCTAACCAATTTAAAACAATTCCTGTTGCTTATTATCTCCTTTTCCTTTTACCCATTCCATTTCTGTTGATTTACTGAAATCAGCCAGTTTGGTTCCTACGGTTCTGTAACCTGTTACTTCAGCTATTTTGGCAATTTTTAATTTCCCTTTTCTTATCTGTGCTCCCCTGCCCTGTTGCATGGCCAGCACAGGTTCTTCCATTGTTGTTACAGCTTCTACATAATTACCATCTCCTTCTTTAATAAATGAAAACTTGCTTTTCAAAGTTGTTGTTTCAATTTTGAATCGCTTTGCCATGAATTGCTTTGTTTTCATATCAACATAAACAGCCGTTATTATTTTCTCCGGATTAAATTTTTCAATAGCAATCACTTTCTCCGGATCCAAGTTTCTGCGTTAATTCCTGATCGGTTATTTCATAATTGCCATCTTTGTACATCACAAGAATAGTATCATCAGCTTCAAACATTCCAAGGTATTCTCCTTTCTCATCCGTATTCAATCTGCCAAACTGATCATCAAACCATAATTTCTTTCCGGCAATTGTAGAAATCACCGGCTTCTTTTAATCTTAACAGATTTAATCGGATACTTTGTTACCGTATTACCCATACTTCCTCTTCCTTTTATTTCCAGATCAGCAAAACCAAATTCCAATTCTTTGATCCTTGCTTTGCTTGCAGGCATCAGAATAATTTTAACCAACTTCTGCTTCTGCATTCGGATTTACAGAAAAATAATGTACTTTGCTTTTATCATCACCTTTGGTAAGATCATATTCTTTATCTCTTGTAACACCTGTTACATTAAAACGTTTGGCAAAACTCTTGCCCGACTTTCCATCTATATAGATCATGTTATAGGTAGTACGGTCATCTTTTTTCTGAAAAACAGCAACATGCAGAATATCTTTTCCAATAAATGTCTTTGTCAGAAACTTTTACCACTTTCATTATTCCTCTTTTGGAAAATGCAATGATATCATCAAGATCTGAACATTCAAATAAGAATTCATCTTTCTTTAAACCTGTACCGATAAATCCTTCTTCTTATTTACATATAGTTTGGTGTTGGCAATAGCCACATGCTTTGCTTCAATTACTTCAAACTGCTTTGATCTCTGTTTTTCTTTCCCTGCCTTTGCCATATTTCTTCAACAGGTTTTCAAAATAAGCAACTGCAAAATCAACAAGATTATTCAGATCATGTTTTACCTGTTTGATATCAGCTTCCAATCCTTTTATCTGATCATTCAGTTCATCAATATCCAGTTTATAAATACGACGAACAGGTTTTTCTGTCAGCTTGATAATATCTTCTCTTGTAATTTCCCTTTTTAATTGTTTTTTAAATGGAACAAAAGCTTTGTCAATTGCTTCCAGTACTTTGTCCCAGGTTTCATGTTTCTTCTCCAGTTCCTTGTATATTTTTTCTTCAAAGAAAATTTTCTCCAAAGAAGTGTAATGCCATTTTTCCTGAAGCTCACCCAGTTTTATCTGCAGTTCTTTCTCCAGCAGATCTTTTGTTTTATCAACAGATAGTCTTCAACAAATCCTGTACTCCTAAGAACTGTGGTTTGTTTTCAACGATCACACAGGCATTGGGAGAAATAGATAATTTCACAATCGGTGAATTTGTACAAAGCATCAATCGTAATATCCGGAGAAATACCCGGTGCCAGATCAACCTGAATCTCTACTTCTGCAGCCGTATTATCTGTTACTTTTTTGATTTTTATTTTTCCCTGATCATTTGCTTTTACAATGGATTCCATCAACTGTGTTGTAGTAACACCATACGGAACACTTTTAATCGCCAAGTGTTTTCTTATCCTACTTCTTCTATATGTGCTCTTACTTTTACTTTACCGCCTCGTTTACCCATGATTGTAATCTGTGACATCGATCATACCACCGGTTTGAAAATCGGGATAGTAATTCAAACTTTTCTTCCTCTCAGATATTTTATTGAAGCTTCAATCAGTTCGCAAAAATTATGTGGAAGAATTTTTGTTGACAAGCCCAACAGCAATACCTTCTGCTCCCTGTGCCAGTAACAAAGGAAATTTCATGGGCAATGTAACCGGTTCATTTTTTCTTCCATCATAACTCAACTGCCATTCAGTTGTTTTTGCATTAAAAGCAACTTCCAGAGCAAATTTGCTCAGTCTTGCTTCAATATATCTTGGTGCTGCCGCATCATCACCGGTTCTTACATCACCCCAGTTACCCTGTGTTTCAATCAGCAGATCTTTTTGCCCCATGTTCACCAATGCATCACCAATACTGGCATCACCATGCGGATGATACTGCATAGCCTGCCCGATAATATTCGCCACTTTATTAAAACGGCCATCATCCATTTCCTTCATGGCATGAAGGATGCGGCGCTGTACCGGTTTCAATCCGTCTTCCAATGCAGGCACAGCTCTTTCAAGAATTACATAAGATGGCATAATCCAGAAACCATGTTTTGTACTGGCCATGTAAACCCGTATCAATATTCTTAACGTCTGTTATTTTTTTCTTTGCACTCATTTTTTATTGCTTTCCAATTATTCCTAAATGTGTGTATTTAAATCCCTGTTCGGTCTTTAATCCATAACCAAACATTCTGTCCATGGATGAATGACCAAATAAAACGATGCCTGTGATTTGCAAAAGACATATGCGGCAACAATAAACCTGCAATAAATACCGCTACTGCAACTCCCTTATGATGGAATAAATTATAACAAGCTGCGCCTACTTTATTTCCAGCCAGATAACCTAGCATACTGACATCAGGGCCAAGAAATAAGATCAGGTACCACCACCACTCAGCATTTAATGAACTTAACAGAAAAATACTAAGGCCAAACATGGCTGCTTCTTCCAGTTTGATAATATTTTTCATTTTATTAGTCATAAAATTCAAACAAATATCGTTCGTCATATTCAATTTCAAACGTTTTTAAAAAATCAAGGTATTCTTCTTTGAAAGTAATTTCCCGATGATGTTGAGGTTGAGCTAAAATATACTCCACGATATTTTTAGCCTGAGTCTTATGGTAAGAGAATGCCCCATATCCTTCCTGCCAGCTGAACAAACTATTGACCCATCTCTTTTCTTTAATAAAAGATGAAGCATTTGCTTTTATATCCCTTACGATATCAGCTATTGCAATATTTGGTTTTAAACTTAAAAAAATATGTGTATGATCGGGCATACAGTAAATAGCATATAGTTTTTGTTTCTTCTCAGCAACAATCCCGGTTATATATTTTTGCAACTCTTCTCTGAATGATTCTTTTATACAACACTCCCTGCCTTTAACTGCAAATACTATCTGTACATATATTTGAGAATAAGTATTAGGCATTTACTGTACAATTGTTCAATTTGTGTCTGAAATTATTTTAACATATCGCCCCTACGGGGCTTTATTATTTCTATATTTTGTTCCATTCTCCTCTACTGACATATCGCCCCTACGGGGCTTTGTTATTTCTATATTTAATCCTTTTCTTCTGCTACTGACATATCGCCCCTACGGGGCTTTGTTATTTCTATATTTAATCCTTTTCTTCTGCTACTGACATATCGCCCCTACGGGGCTTTGGGACTTTAAAATTTCATCCTTTTCTGCTGCTACTAACATTTCGCCCCTATGGGGCTTTGTTATTTCTATATTTTATTCCATTCTCCTGCTACTGACATATCGCCCCTACGGGGCTTTGTTATTTCTATATTTTATTCCATTCTCCTGCTACTGACATATCGCTCCTACGGAGCTTTACTGAAATTCTATAATAATATTTTATTCTTCTACTAATATGTCGCCCCTACGGGGCTTTGTTATTTCTATATTTAATCCTTTTCTTCTGCTACTGACTTTTCACCCCTAAGGGGCTTTACTACATTATCCCTTTACTGTTAATGACACTAAACTCATTTTGATTTTGGATAAATAAATATATTTCTATTGATCCAAAACCTATAAAAAGAACTTGTACTGCTTACAATTATCTTCTTAGCCCCAGCGGGGCGACATGTTAGTAAAAGGGCATGCTTAAGAGATACTTAGAACCCCGTAGGGGTGACATATTAAAACATTCACCCTTCAGTAGAGTTATCCTCAGCAACTACTTCTACTTTCTTACCGCCACTCAATTTCACATCAAAGTCTTTCCAGCTTTTCGACACATCACCCGTCACTTCTATTTTTCCAAGATTGATCAATTCCTTCATACGCCACATTACAAATACATCACCGGTTTTAATTGGCATCCGATGCAGGGTATTCGACAAGACTCTTGTTGCTTTCTGCCATTCACCTGTAACATTTTTCAAGATCTCATTATCATAAAAACTGGCTTCTTTACCGGCTATCTTCTTTCCGCCTTCCAATATTCTT
Source organism: uncultured Chitinophagaceae bacterium (assembly GCA_963705465.1). Lineage (GTDB taxonomy): Bacteria > Bacteroidota > Bacteroidia > Chitinophagales > Chitinophagaceae > JJ008. Next base: position 622,973 of record CAVPJN010000004.1, read on the forward strand.
ACCATTGCATTTTCTTCCATTATATTTTTCCACTCATCCGGATCTATTTCAAACTCACTTAAAGTAATCGGCCTTGCCAGTTTTTTTGCTTTAACGAATTCAGAAGGTTGAATCTCACTTAACCAGGATGGATAAAATATTTGCCCTTTCTCATTGATGAAAGGAAGATTGTTCATATACAATATCATCACTCTTCCCTGGTATTCGCTGAGTTGTGGCATCAACCAATAATAGCCGGTAACATCATGCTGATTCTGCCCCATCCATATCCATAACTCCTCTTCCGGATGCTCATTCAGTTTTGCTTTCAGTTGATTAACCGTTTCTCTGTCATCGAATGTTCCTACAAGGCTATCACCATGTGGCGAACCTTGTAACAAACCTCTCCACCAGTCCAGCCTTGCCTGCCATCCTTCTTCTGTATCAATACCAGCTAAAGGGCCAACAGCAAAATCGTCTTTTACCTGAATCACTTCGCCGGTTAATGTTTCATCTAACTCAATTACCTGCTTCATCAGGTCAATTTCACTTTCATTAAATACAATATGTGTCATACCTCAATCCGCCAACCGGCGGAGCTTGCCCACTTTCCCAATTAGTGAGTGTTTAAAGTTTACAATCTGAACTGAAGGGAGCAGTCCAGTTATTTATTTATCAGGTTGTATTATATAATAAACACAAGTCGTAAAAAAATTTCTAATAAAAGGAATTGCCTTTATTACTATCCCTTGTCTTCTTGGTTTCCAGCCAAATTTCCATTCATAGATCGGGTTCAACAAATAATGCCTGTTATGAGCAATTGTATAACCTTCTTTCTTACATATCCTTTCAAACCGTTCAATACTGATTCGGGTATCTCTTATTTCCATCATCTCCTCCACATTCTCTTTCCTGTTTTTAAGGATCCACTTGTATAAAAACCGTGGCAGCAAATGTATATAAGGCAATTTTGAAACTTTTGATTTGCATATCTGCTGGTGACCACCAAACGGCATATACCAGGGCGGAAAACCAAAGAACACAATACCTTCAGGATTTAAAAAAATCTTCATCCACCCTATCAACTTTGGTTGATCATGAATATGCTCAATCACATCTTTCAAAACAATAATGTCAAACAGCCCATCAAAATCTTCTTCGGTATCTACTTTATAAATATCCTTTGTTACAAATTTTAATCTACCTGCTGCAATATCCTCCGGCAAAAACTTTTCTGCATCAACAATTCTTGGCGCATCCAGTTCCACTCCTACACCCACACATCCTTTATTAATAAATGCCTTCAACACACCACCTTCGCCACAACCAATTTCCAATACTCTCATTCCTTCAGTGATCGGAAACCTCTCTTCAATAAAAGGAATCACATATTTCTCAGTGTTTAAAACCTGAATGTCAAAGTATCTTTTTCTATCCGCATGAAATTCAAACATAAAACCCTCCTAAATCCTCCCTTCCCGAAAAACCGGGATGTTCCAAATGGGAGGACTTTACATTCTCTATATTTAAATATTTCCTATTCATTTTATTAACTCTCCACAGGAGCATCCGATTCCACTTTCAAATTGCCAATAATAAACTCCTGCCGATCAGGTGTATTCTTGCCCATGTAAAAATCAAGCAGATCCTGAATATGCTCACCCGCTTCCAGACTCATCAATGTTGTTTTCATTTCTGCTCCAATAAATTGCCCAAACTCATCCGGAGAGATTTCTCCCAACCCTTTGAAACGGGTAATCTCGGGCTTGCTACCTATTTTCTTTACTGCCGCTGCTTTTTCTTCTTCGCTGTAACAATAAATTGTTTCCTGTTTGTTTCTTACCCGAAACAATGGTGTTTCCAAAACATAAATATGATTATGCTTTACCAGATCAGGAAAGAATTGCAAAAAGAAAGTCATCAGCAATAAACGAATATGCATTCCATCCACATCAGCATCGGTAGCAATAACAATATTATTGAATCGCAAACCTTCCATTCCTTCTTCAATATTCAATGCATGCTGCAACAGATTGAATTCTTCATTCTCATACACCACTTTCTTTGTCAGGCCAAAACAGTTCAATGGTTTTCCACGAAGACTGAATACCGCCTGTGTTTCTACATTTCTCGATTTGGTAATGGAACCACTGGCACTATCTCCCTCGGTAATGAAAATGGTAGTTGCCATTTGCTTTTCTACAAATGCTTCTTTTCCTTTTGCCGGTGGTTCATCATTCAGATGCACCCGGCAATCTCTCAATTTTTTATTATGAAGATTTGCTTTCTTTGCTCTTTCATTGGCCAGTTTTTTAATACCGGCCATATCCTTTCTTTCTCTCTCACTTTGTTCAATACGTTTTTTTAACGCTTCAGCAGTAGAAGGATTTTTGTGCAGAAAATTATCCAGTTCCTTCGATAAAAAATCGCTGATAGAACTGACGCATACTCGGCCCGCCGATTCTACATTTGCTGAACCCAGTTTTGTTTTTGTCTGCGATTCAAAAACCGGCTCCACCACTCTCACCGATACGGCTGCAACAATTCCAGTTCTTATATCAGAAGCATCATAATCTTTTTTATAAAATTCACGTATCGTTTTTACATACATGCTTCCCGAAAAGCCTGTTGGTGTGTACCACCTTGTGTCGTATGCTGTCCATTTACAAAACTGTAAATATCCTCTCCGTATTCATTCGTGTGTGAAATGGCGACTTCAATATCATTCGCCTTTCAGATGAATGATCGGATATCGGATCTCATCTTCATTGGTTTTGCGTTGCAACAGATCAAGCAATCCGTTCTTACTTACAAAACTCTTTCCGTTAAAAACAATTTTCAAACCGGCATTCAAAAAACAATAATTCCATATCTGGTTCTCCAGAAATTCCGGATGAAATTTAAAATTCTTAAATACTGTTTCATCAGGAATAAAAGTCACCAGCGTTCCATTCTCTTCAGTTGTCTTTGCTTCCTTATGTTCTTTTATTAAAACACCTCTTTCAAATTCAGCTGTCTTTTCCTTTCCTTCCCGCACTGCCGTTACTTTAAAATAATTGACTCAATGCATTCACCGCTTTTGTACCTACACCATTCAATCCAACCGATTTTTGAAAAGCCTTGCTATCGTACTTGGCGCCGGTGTTTATCTTACTCACTACATCCACCACTTTGCCCAATGGAATACCACGACCATAATCCCGGACGGTCACTGTTTTTCCATCAATGGTCAGCTCCACGGTTTTCCCATGTCCCATTGTATATTCATCAATACAATTGTCCATCACTTCTTTCACCAATACATAAATGCCATCATCAGGCGAAGCGCCGTCGCCCAATTTACCGATATACATACCCGGCCGCAGGCGGATATGTTCTTTCCAGTCGAGGGATTTTATACTGTCTTCGTCGTAATTAAAAAGGTCTGAACTTTCTTTCGCTTTTTCTTTTGCTTTTGCCATTTCTTGCCCTGAGCTTGTCGAAGGGTTGTTTTTTCAGTTATTGAATTTAGTTACCAGTTTACCTACCGAAATATTTATGTAGGCAGGCTTCCTGTTCCCTGAGCATCGTCCCTTGCGTCGCTCTCGTTCAGGGTTCAGTTCCCTGCCCGACTACAAATACATAAAAAATTATGGTCAGGCGGGGCTACTCATCAACTTCACATAGCAGGGCAAATATAACTAAACAGCTTTAGCCTTAACGATTTAGAGTTATTCACAAGTGGGGAAAAGAAGTTGATTTTTGCTCCTCAGTCTTTATTGCTAACATTTCACCCCTACAGGGTTCTGAGACAAAAAAGTTAACGGTATCTTACTAACATATCGCCTCTACGAGGCTATCGGAATCCACAAAATATTAGTATAAACTATTAAAATTTATTGATTCAATTTTATTTTAAACAAACTCTTAGCCCCATCGGGGCAATATGCCAGCAGAAAAAATTGTAGCATTTATTTAAGCTCCATCGGAGCGACATGTTAAACTTTTCGCCCCGATGGGGCGCTAAAAATATTATCAGATTATTTATTACTAACATATCGCCTCTACGAGGTTTAAATACTGTAGCAACCGCTGATTATTATCCAATTATTTCTTCTTCTTCCCTTTTGGTTTATCCTGCGCTACTTCTTCCTCTTCAATTTCTTTTGCGACCACCCACTCATAATCCAACTGCCGTTTGGTAAGATTAGCTGCCACTACTTTTATCACCACCTTATCTCCCATCCGGAATTTCTTGCCACTCCGTTGACCAACCAGGCAATAATCAGTTTCTACATGTCGAAACTCATCATACTCCAGCAAACTATTGACACTTACCAGCCCTTCACATTTATGAGCTACCGTTTCTACCCAGAAACCAAAACTGGCAACACCACTGATCACTCCTTCAAAATCTTCACCCAGATAATTCTTCATGTACTGCACCTGCTTATATTTATTGGAGGCTCTTTCAGCTTCCATCGCAGCTCTTTCCCTTTCACTGGTATGCTTGCATTTATCTTCCAGCTTTTTATCAGCCTGAATCTTATTATTCAACACATCAAACAAAATACGGTGTACCATCACGTCAGGATATCGACGGATTGGTGACGTAAAATGACAATAATGCTCAAATCCTAAACCATAGTGTCCAATATTCTCAGATGTGTATTTTGCTTTCGACATGGTACGGATACCTAATTGCTCCAATACATGTTGCTCCGGCTTGCCTTCTACATCTTTCAATAACTGGTTAAAAGAGGTTGCGATTGCTTCAGGTGAAGAAGTATCAAAAGTATGCCCAAACTTTTTTGCAAAAGCTGAGAACGGCACCAGTTTTTCCTCATCCGGTTCATCATGTATTCTGTATGGAAAAGGCAACGGTTTACCATTCACTTTTATTTTTGAAATATTTTCCGCCACTGTTCTGTTGGCAAGCAGCATAAATTCTTCGATCAGTTTATGGGCTTCTTTACTTTCTTTTACCATGATGCCGATCGGATTTCCTTTTTCATCCAACGTAAATCTTACTTCCTGCGATGAAAAATTGATTGCACCATGATTAAATCTTACCTTTCTGAATTTCTGTGCAATATCATTTAGAATTAAGATCTCTTCTGCATGTTCGCCAGCCTTATTCTCAATGATCGTCTGTACTTCTTCATACGTAAAACGACGATCAGAGTGTATCACTGTTTTTCCCAGCCAGTATTGTTTTACTTCTCCCTTTGGCTGAGATTTGAAATATAGCAGAGAAGGTAAGTTTGTCTTCATTGGGTCTGAGAGAACAAAGCACATTGGAAATATGTTCCGGCAACATCGGATTTACCCTGTCTGGTAAATAAACGGATGTTGCTCTCTGGTAGGCTTCCTTGTCAAGCTCATTATCCGGTTCTACAAAATGACTTACATCAGCAATATGAATACCGATTTCATAATTATCCGGTCTTTAATTTTCTGAAAGAGATGGCATCATCAAAATCTTTTGCATCTACCGGATCGATCGTAATGGTGAAAACATCCCGGATATCTTTTCTGCTTTTTATTTCATCATTGGCAATCACATCAGGAATTCTTGCAGCCACTTCCAATGCTTCATCTGAAAATTGTAATGGAAAACCTGCTTCCAGTAAAATTTCTTTCATCGCAGCATCATTACTATTCTCTCCATCTAATATATTCACAACTTCACCAATCGGTCTTTTCCCATCTTTATCCCATTGCAACAACTTAACCACTACCCGGTCATTCTCAGTTGCATTATGGATATTCGGCAATGGAATAAAAATATCCGGCATCGGTTTATCACCATCAGCTACAAAAAAAGCAAAGCCTTTATTGATTTGTAATTTACCGATAAACTCAGTTCTCTTTCTTTTTAAAACATCTTTTACAATTCCCTGCATCCGGCGGCCACCGGTTTTCATTTCTTTGATGGCTACCTGCACGGTATCGCCATGCATAGCCGTATTAAAATCAGCCGGACGTATCATAACATCCACTTCCATTCCTTCAATTGTAACATATCCCATACCTGAACGGGTAACATCCAATGCACCTTTCAGTATTCTGTCCGATGATTGCTTTTGTCTTTGTTTCGTTTTTTCTCTTGTTTTTCGTTTCTTTTCGTTTTTTCTTCCCATAATCTTTATTTCTTCAATTATTTTTTAAAATTATTTATAAATCCGGTAACCAATGCATCAAATTTTTCTCCTTCATTAAAAAGGAAATGATGCTTAACCGGAATGACATAAAAGGGTAATGCTGCAATTTCATTCTTAAAATTATCAAGTCGCACTGCATCTTTCTCAGTAGTCAGTATTATCTTATTGTTCGTATCTATTTTCTCAAACCTGTTTTTGATTTCTTTCAGGTCATCTATTGAAAATATATGATGATCTGCAAATTCCAGCATATGATAGGCGTTGCAATGCTCTTCCAGCAAATGCTGCAAAGGTGTTGGATTGGCAATCCCGGTAACCAACAAAACTTCCGTATTTTTTGCCAGCTTCAGTTTTTCATTGGAAAATATTTTATACAGATCCCCGTATTCGAGTGATGTAAAAAATAACTGCTGATGCGGCAATACTTTTATCTCTTTTATGATTTTTTGTTTTTCTTCTCCGGAAAGATCCGGCTTGCATTTCGTCACCACTACTACTTCTGCCCTTTTGTAGCTACTTTTCAGATCCCGCAGATCACCTGTTGGCAGATAAAAATCCTTGGTGAACAAATTATTGTAATCTGTCAACAATATATTTAAGCCTGCTTTGATAGCTCTGTGTTGAAAAGCATCATCCAGAATGATAACTTGTGTATCAGGTTTGTCATGCAGTAATTGAGAAATGGCATCCAGCCTTTCTTCCCCTACTGCAACGGGTACATCCGGAAATTTTAAATGAAACTGCATCGGCTCATCACCAATATCCAATGCCGTGGTATATTCATTGGCCAGCGCATAACCTTTTGTTTTTCTTTTGTATCCTCTGCTTAGCGTAGCTACTTTGAAACTATCTTTTAAGGCTTTTACCAGCAATTCTACCATTGGTGATTTGCCGGTACCACCCACAGATAAATTACCTACACAGATCAATGGCATACCAAAACTTGCCGTTTTCATTATTTTCTTATCGTAAAGAAAATTCCTTACAGCAATACCTAGCCAGTAAAGTAATGCGAAAGGCAATAAAAGAATCCGAAAAGATTTAAGAAAATTATTTGAAAACATAAATATTGTGCGGCGTGATACAAAGGTCTAAAGGTACGTCAAATTGTTCCTTGTCTGTAATCGCCTCCACAGGCTCAAAATAGGAGAACCCGATTTTCAAACAACCTTTTTTGCGATCAACTAAAAATTTGTCATAGAATCCTTTTCCATAACCTACACGATACCCTTTTTTATCAACCGCCAATAGCGGAACCAATATCATATCCAGTTCATCGGCCGGTAGTATATCCCCTTCTGCCGGCTCATAAATATTCATATCATTCTTAATAAAATCAGTTTCTGCATTCACTACCACTGCAATCATTTCGTCCAGCATGGTATCAACTCTCGGATACGCAACGACCAGTTCCGGATTCTTAAATTCAAGATAATCTGTCAATATATGTGTGTCGGGTTCGCTGTTTTCTTCAATTGGCCAGTAGGAAAACAAAGTTTGTATGAAAGGAATTTCAACCTTTTGAAACTGTATCAGCAACAGATCATCCAGCTTTACTCTTTCTGCAGCAGAAAGGGCTTTCCGTTTCTCTTTATAAATTTTTCTAAGTTCTTGTTTCTTCATGAGTCTCTGTCCTCAATAAAAGTAGTGAACACGGTAGTACCATAATTCCGTTCTGTTTTATAAAATGGAAATGATTTATAATCATTTCTTGGTGTATGCTCCAGTACAAACCATCCTCCTTTTACTAATAATTTTTGTTCAAAAATTCTTCTGGGCAGGTCATCAATACTGGTGAGTGCATATGGTGGTCCCGCAAAAATGAATCCAAACTGATCCGAACAGCTATCAATAAATTTAAAAACATCCATTTTAATTATTTTGATGTGCTCAATCCGTAATGTTTCCGCTGTCTTTTTGATAAACTCATACATCTTAACATCTTTCTCTACAATTGTAAGATCAGTAACACCTCTTGATGCCAGTTCATAACTGATACTCCCGGTACCACCAAAAAGATCGAGGGTTCTTATTTCTTCGAAATCAAAATTGTTCTGTAATACATTGAATAAACCTTCTTTGGCGATATCTGTTGTAGGCCTTGTGTAAGGCATTTTATTGGGTGGATTGAATTTCCTTCCTCCATGTTCACCACCTATGATACGCATAGAGCCAGATCATTTAAGGATGTAAAAAAATGTGCGGGATAATCGGAGTCGGTATGCCATGTTGCATTTCTGAAATGAATATTGATAAAATACTGGTACAATTCTTTATACAATGCTGATTGTTTATCTACCAAACCAGATAGTTGCAACTCCACTTCTTCTCTTGATAATGAAAACTGCTTACATATTTTAATCAACGCATACAATACATCTTCCGGAGTGCTGTATTCATATGTCTGTGCCAGCAATATATTATTCCTGCCGGTGACGATCAACACAAAATCGTCTTTTCTAAAGTCAACTAACAATGTACCACTTGCTGATGACGCTATAGAATGCCGAACACCTATTGAATACTGGTGCCAGTATCTTGCTGATGGAAATTTATGTTGGATCCAGACCTTTAAATCCGCAGGCAATGCATAAATATTATTTAACTGCCAACCCGTTACTGATTCTGAAATTACAGATGACAAACCATTAATGCCATACATCGCTTTTAAAATTGTTCCCGGATCATCGTTATGAACAGACTTCATCGGCACTAAACTGCTTTCCGGAAAATCAAATGCTATCAGCACTTCATAATACATACCCCCAAGATCAGGATAAAGCTCAAAGAGATTTGCTCTTTCTTCTTCATTCCAGTTTTCGATTGTGATATAGGCTAATTGATAAATTTCTGACCCTGTTTTATTCGTAACGGCAAAACAGCAGTGTTTGGCTCCGAGTCGTATGGAAAGCACTTTTTGAACACCTGCTTCCGACTCCTTTTTTATATCAAATAATTGTTTCAAATTCTGTTTATATTGATGCAATAATAACCAAAATAAATTTTATATAGGTTTGGTTTGTAAAGGAAGAAATTGAAACACGGAGGCACAAAGGCAGGGAGTAACACAGCATTTTCTCTGTAAATTCTTTGTGGCTCCCTGGACGCTGTGGTTCAAAACTTAAAAATCGTAGGTTTGCGCCTCGAAAACAATGAGCATCCCAACACCAAATACAGATCTGCAGGTCACCACTTCCAACAGACAAATATTGTCGATTGCAATGCCCATCACTTTAGCGATGCTGGTTCCCCAAATAAATTTTCTTACCAATAATATTTTCCTGGGTGGGCTTGGTGAAACGGAATTAGGAATAGCCGGTATTACGGGTGTATTCTATTTAGTATTTGCACTCGTTGGTAACGGTCTCAACAGCGGATTGCAGGCATTGATTGCAAGACGGGCCGGTGAAAACCGACCTGCAGAGATTGGTAAACTATCCGGTCAGGCTATTTGGATCGCTATGGCTTTTGCTGCAGTCAGTATACTTGTTACTTATTTTGTGGCTCCCTATGCTTTACATCTTGTATTAAGATCAGAAGAGGTAGAAAAAACGGCTACTCATTTTTTAAAGATCAGGGCATGGGGAATACCTTTCCTCTATTTGTTTCTGCTGGGAAATGCTTTTTTAGTGGGAAGCAACAACAGCCGCTATCTTAAATATGCATTTATCATTGAATCGGGACTTAATATTTTATTGGATTACACATTAATTTATGGTCATTGGGGTTTTCCTAAATTGGGATTCAATGGTGCAGCTTATGCTTCTGTGATTGCAGAGATCATTGCATTACTGGTAGTGCTACTTATCATCATCCGGAAAAAATTTCATGTCCGGTTTAGTTTGTTCAAGCATTTACCATTCAACAAATCATTAGCGGGATTGGTTTTTCGTCAGTCATCTCCATTGGTAATGCAATTTTTATTAAGTGTAATCGGTTGGTTGATATTTTTTATTCTGATAGAAAATACCGGCGAACATAATCTCGCCATCAGCAATACCATGCGAAACATCTTTGGCATTTTTGGCATCTTTACCTGGGGTTTTGCCAGTACCAGTAATGCGATGGTCAGTAATATTATCGGGCAGGGAAGAAAAGAAGAAGTGTTTCATTTGATAAAGAAGATCATGTGGCTGACGATTGCCTGTAGTGTAGCACTTTGCCTTTTACTGAACCTGATGCCCGGTTTGTTTCTCAGCATTTTCGGACAGGATGAGATATTCGTTGCCGATGCTATTCCGGTCATCCGCATGGTGAGTATCGCTATTGTGGGCATGGCCATTGCTACCGTTTGGCTAAATGCCGTTACCGGTACAGGAAATACCAATATTAATTTATTGATTGAAATTGTAGCTATTGCCCTCTATCTTCTTTATGCCTGGTTCTCCATTAAAGTCTGGCATTTTTCTCTTACCTGGGCCTGGAGTGTTGAACTTTTATATTGGGGTATTATATTTCTTCTTTCCTGGATGTATTTGCGGAGTGGTAAGTGGAAGGATAAGGTTGTTTAATTGAACGACAAAAGCATTTGCCTTTTTTGAAAAATAGTATTCTAGTAAATCTACTCATTAATATTTTTTTGCCCATCTAATGAAAAATATAAAGGATTTCTCCACAATTAAAATCAATGGCATGATTATTTCTTGTTTTCCAGAAAATTATTTATGAGATTGCGTAATATCGTTCCGGTTCTTTTTATTGCATTTGTTGTAATAGCGATTTCTGCTTGTCAAAAAGAAAATAACGATGCTACAACAAATCTTAAAATACGGCTTACCGATAATCCTTTTAATGCAACGGCGGTGGATGTCGACATCAGAGAAGTAAAAGTGAATATGAGGGATGATTCCTCAGGCTGGACAAGCCTTATTACCAATGCCGGTATTTATAATCTGCTGGACTTTCAAAATGGTGCAGATACATTAATTGCGCAAGGAAATGTGCCTACCGGAACATTAAAAGAGATCCGCTTTATTCTTGGCAGTAACAATAGTATTACGATAAATAATATAGTCTATCCACTTACCATCCCCAGTGGTAGTGAATCAGGTTTGAAGATCAAAATAAACAAACGCCTTGCTACTTCATATGATTCTCTAGTCATTGATTTTGATGCTGCCTTATCTATTATGCAAACTGGTAACGGTGACTATAAGTTGAAACCGGTATTGAAAGTCAAATAATGTAAGCTTGTAATAAAAATTCTATAAAATTTTAGTTTAACTAATAAAGATCAATCTTTTTTAAAATTCATAATTACTTGAAGTACTTGTTTTATTTAATTTATCGCCATTTATTTGTGAAACAAGAATATTATTAGCACTTATTCTTGCAAAGTCCAAATGCTTGTATTAATTTTACAGTCTACACTAAGAAATAATAAATCCCCTTCCTTTAAAAAGCTGATCAACCTTTCCTACGTAAAGCATTGTAAATAAGTTAATTACAGATCAGCGAATCATATATATATAATCCACTCCTTTTAAAGCTGTAATCCAGTTTTAGTTTATTTAAGTCCATCCTATACAAATGCTACAAGGTCCGTTCCATTGAATCACCACAGTAAATGTGGATGTATTAACTCATCATATATGTTGCACAAGCAATAGATGGAATTATTTTTTAATTAATAACCTTGAAGCATGAAGAAGATTTTACTTTCATTATTGATTTTGTCATTTGTTGGATTTGTCGGCAAATTACAAGCACAAAACTGTTCAATAACTAATACTGTTATATCCGTAAATTCAACAACTGTTGTAGGACCCAATTTAGATGTAAACTTCAACATAAGTTTTGATTTAGATGCAAATGGTGGTAACAAGTATTTGTTTATTCAAAGTTGGAAAGCAACGCAATGGCCAAATTACTGGGGTTGTGTAAATGGACAAGCAACGATCAACCCCAAAAAAGCACCACAAGGTGCTACATTAACCAATGCTTTTTTAAAGCTTGCTATTAACAATGATGTAACTGATCCGGCACAACCAACATTCACGACCTATGATTTTGACGGTACAACAATGACCAACTCTGCCGGAATTACCTTAACTAAGATTTATAATGCAATAACTGTAGGACCCACAACTTACGATCGGTTTACAATGAATAATATTATGGTAACCATTCCAGGTGTAACAAATCCTAATGACGCATTAGCAGTTCTTACAGATGTGTTTTCAACGAATGGTCAGGTTACCGGACCTAATTCCCCTATCCATTGTGTGAATTGTGGAATTACCCAATTCTTCAATGACCCAGCTATTAGTGGGTTTAAAAACTGTAGTACACCCAGACAATATTCATTGGGTATTACTACTGTTGATCCGACACCAAAAACTGTTACTTACAAAGTATATTTGGATGCCAACAGCAATAATCTATTAGATGGAAGTGATATTCTTGCCTTTACAAGTGGGAGTATAGTGATATCATCTGGTAGTGGGTATTCATCGGGTTTACAAACACTCCCACCACCCTATTCCAATACAAATCCAAACGCCAGTTATAATTATATCATTTTAATAGAAGGTGTAACCTTATCAAACAGCATCGTTAAGTTGCTTCCTGGTCCGGTCTGTAGCCCACTACCTGTAGATTTCAAATCATTCACTGCTATTAGAAATAAAGCAAATGTGCAGCTGAATTGGGTCACCTCTTCGGAGAAAAATAGCAGTGGCTTTGCCATTGAACGAAATTTAGATGGCACTAACTGGGAGGAAGTAGCTTTTGTACCTACCAGAGCCATTGGTGGAACCAGCAATGAAGACCTTGCTTACCAATATATTGATCATAATATTACCAAAGGCATTTCACAATACAGGATCAGACAGGTTGATATTGACAACCGTTCTAAATTCAGCGAAGTACGATCTGTAAAAGGGGATGGTCAGATCGGAAAAGTGATCGTTTATCCTAATCCTACTGCCAACGGAAAATTCAATGTCGTATTTGAAGATGCAGCTGTGATCAGAAATATTTCTGTGATCGATATGAGCGGCAGAACCATTAGGACTGTCAACGGTATTGCCAATACAACTATTACGATAGATAATCTGAGACCCGGCATTTACAGCCTTCGCATCATTGTACCGGCTACAGGAGAACAAATGGTGGAAAAGATTGTGGTGAATCAACGATAAATACTCAAGGTTTTTTTGAAAACCTATGGGGGGTAGGCTTATGGCCGCCCCCTTATTTTTTACCCCCTCTATTAAGAATAATTAATTGAAGCAATCACAATTTCTCTTAACCATTTATATGCCTGACTACCCATAAAAATCTGAAATTTTCCTCTTGCCTGAGACTGGAGTATTGAGCTTTTGTATTAGAGTATTTTTTCCTGCTTGCCTTTTTTTATTTTCGAAGTGACCGGTGGAAAGAAAAGAATATTTAAACCATCAAATTTAATTTCTGGCTATAACATACCTGATCTGATACCAATGAATTAAAATCATCACTGGTGAAATAATACTTACATCCACCTGGAAAGAAACTGGTTAAATTCAAGCCTTAGCTCATTGAATACCTTATCGAATATTTCCACTTTCCCTTTTAAGGTTTTGTGTTCTTCAATTTTTGTGATCCCCATTTTTCCGTCATTCGCCTTTGCTTCTGCTGCGATCTGATTTTCATGTTCATGAATATAGTGTTGTAACTCGTCAATATTGTTGCGTTGCACAACAAATTGATTTTGAAAATGCTCAACGCTTGCCATCACTTCTTTGTGATTATTCTTTTTAACTATTTCAAGAAGTCTTTTGTCAAGGGTATTTAATTCTTCATCATAAAAAACAAGACTCTTTAACCATTGGGAGTGCTCATTACCACAATGAGAAACTGCTACATAGATCATATTTTTTAGTTTTAAATTGAAATATTAGAATGAAGATGACAGAATTCTGTATTACAATTCATGACAAAAATCAATGAGTGGCATGAGCTTCTCCCAGGCAAATTATACCTGCCGATAAAAAATGGTATAGAAATTATTTCCTTTTATAATCAATTGTTGCAGCGCTGAATAAATATGACATAAGTTACCCCAAAATAGATCTTACATAAATCATTTGTTCTGAAAAAGAATTGCATCCTTGCATCAATAAATTCATTCGCTCCAGATACACTAACTATACCTGCACGAATCATTATTTATTTCAATGTTTCTTCTAAACAGTTTTTTCATTTAAGATTGCCAGACTAGCGTTCAATCGCCTCTTTAAAATTATAAGTAATATTGGCTTTGCCGATTGCAAACAAAAGCCTGGATTCTTTTAGCTCATGCAAAACCTGCTGACTATGTACACCCGATAAGATCAACTTTGTACCCCGATGTTTCGATTCTTTATAAACTTCTTCCAGGGTTCGGATACCGGTTGCATCTATCATTGGAACCAGCCTCATTCTTAGTATTAAAATTTTTGGTGGCTTTTCAATAAATCGCATGGCATCCTTAAACTTATAGGCCGCCCCAAAAAATAATGGGCCTGTTATTTCAAATACTTCCACCTCCGCAGGAATAGTATAATTCTCCACTGCATCCTGGTCTATTATATCATGTCCTTCCACCTCAATGTCTTTTCTCAACAGCGTTACATCTGAGAACTTAATCATTTTACTCATGAAAAGAAAAACAGCCAAGAGCATTCCTATTTCAATTGCAACAGTTAAGTCAATAATGACAGTCAGCAAAAAAGTTGTCAGCATTACTGCTACATCACCTTTGGGCCCTTTGAAAACAGAAACAAAACTTTTCCATTCGCTCATGTTATATGCAACTACCACAAGAATTCCGGCTAAGGTGGCCATTGGGATCAAAGAGGCCCATTTGCCTACAAAAAGCATGATGAGCAGCAAAGTGATTGCATGCACTATACCGGCGACCGGTGTACGTCCTCCATTCTTTACATTGGTCGCCGTTCGGGCAATGGCGCCAGTTGCCGGTATGCCGCCAAAGATGGAAGAAAAAATATTAGCCGTACCCTGTGCAATAAGTTCCATATTGGATTTATGGTTACCACCAATCATACCATCCGCCACCACAGCAGATAGTAAGGACTCGATACCTCCCAATAATGCAATGGTAAATGCAGGCTGAATCAGATTCTTTATAGTTGAAAAATCAATTTCCGGGAAAACAGGTACGGGAAAGGAGGATGGGATGGTCCCAAATCTTAGTCCCAATGGTCTCAATAGGTAAATGCAATACTTGCATGGCTGCAGTCGTTGCAAGAATGGCAATTAAGGAACCCGGTACCTTATGCGTAATTTTTGGCCATAAAACAATGATGAGTACTGTACCTGCTGCCATCAACACAGCATACCAGTCAACCGATTGAAAATGCTGAAAATAGCTTTCCCATTTATCAAAGAAATCAGCTGGTATAGTTCCCATACTCAAACCAAAAAAATCTTTTATCTGAGAAGAGAAAATAAGCACGGCTATTCCACTGGTAAAACCAATAATCAACGGATGTGGAATAAATTTTATGACAGAACCTAAACGGGCAATACCCATGAGTATGAGCATTACACCCGCCATAAAAGTGGCAATGATCAAACCATTGACACCATGTACCTGTACAATGCCATATACGATTACGATAAAAGCACCCGTAGGTCCACCGATCTGTACACGGCTACCTCCCATCACGGCAATGATAAAGCCGGCAATTACTGCAGTGTACAATCCTTTTTCCGGCGAAACTCCCGATGCGATAGCAAATGCAATAGCTAATGGCAAGGCAACGATACCTACGATCAATCCAGCCATCAGATCTTTACCGAATTGCTGACGGCTATAATTTTTTAACGTATCAAATAGTTTGGGTTTGAACATGCGGCTGTCAATTAATTGGCCGTCGAATGCATTTGATTTTTAATTCTACCAAGCAATATTCTTGCGGTTTGAATATTACTCCATTGCTGAGCATCTTTATTCATAGGGCTTAATATTTCCAGTTCTTCAATGGTCTTTTCTACAAATCTTGTAACAATATGACCATTTAATTTATGCTTTTCCAACGCTTTAATTCCCGTATCAATAAATCGCCTGGTTTCCTCTTGTGAGGTGGCGGATAAAATTTTATGAATAAGTTTTTCCCGGTATGATTCTAATGATAACGACATGTCTTTATCCAATTTATTTGCATTTATTTATTATACTTTAATCCAGAATTTCAGCAGCTCATCAAATGCTGCCCCTACCACATGATAATCAGGAGGTATTTCATATTCCAGGCTATGAAAAGTAGCGACCCTTGTACCGGCAGGCTTTAATTCCAGTTGTTTGTATAAGTAGCGGTTGTAATAATCATATAGTTCTATAGAGTAATCAATGCTATTATCGATCTTGTCGGTGCCTTGTATATTTTCATAAAAAGCATTGTAAAAATAAAAATGGTCGTAATTCTTAAACTCCAATTGAGTGAAGTTTCCTTCAATGAATGACACATTATTCTGTTGCAGAATGGCACTTGCCTCTTCTGCATATCTGAATTAGATTTTTTCTTTGTTCAATTCCAAAATAATAGGCATCGGGTTTGTAATAAGCAGCCGCTATACAAAACTTACCCACTCCGCTTCCTATATCTAAAATGCTGACTTTTTCCTCTGCCGCCAGGAAATCAGCTGCTTTTCTGGCAACCGCCAGTGGCGTCCAATGTTTTCTGTCCAGCATCTGTACCGGCAATGGGAATAGCTGATTAAAGTCTAAATCAGTATTAAACCATTTACTTATACCATTCGTTTTTGCCAGTTCGGGGCATTGCTATTTCCGTTTTCTTATTGCGAATACTATTTTGCATATTTACCTTTTCCATTCATCTGATAAAGTTTAGGCACAATCAATCCTTCTCTCTCGTAAGGCTGCGAAGGAACAATTAATGCTATCCATCCAGTGGTTTCTGCATTTTTTACCAAATAGGTGGGATCACCATTGAATAAAGAATTTGTTTCCATGATCTTGCCATCAACAGGCATGTTTACATCAACCAAAAAATCTTTGTATTTTATAGTTGCCATTAATTCACCTTTTTGCTTAAACCCCGATGCATCGTTAAAAATGATCTCCTCTACTGCGTTAAACCCCGTGAGTTTAAAATTGGAAACGCCTATATAGGCTATTGACCCCTGAAAGTCGATCCACTCATGCTCTTTTGTATAATACAGATCCTTTTTAACCATTTCGTGTTATTTCGTATTGCAAAGGTATTTTATAGTTAAGCAGAAAGCGGTAAAACTTCGCTGCGTAAAAAGTGAGTTTTATCAATTTTTAAAGAAGTAAATTTGTTCTCTGACATGAGTATCAAAGGAATTTTTCAAATTGAAAACTGGGATTTTAAGAGTGAATCTATACTAACTGATTTGCCGCTTGCCGACTTTGCGTTACTTACTAGCCAACAAAACTGAAAGGATCTATAAAAAAGGGGAAACCATTTTCTGGGAAGGCACAACTCCTGCCGGTATCTTTTTTATAACCAAGGGTAAGGTAAAGAAATATCAAATTAGATAAAGAAGGCAGAGAGCAGATCATTTATGTGGCCAATATCGGGTGAGTTGATAGGCTATCATGCCATTCTTTCTGAATATCGTTATCCTGATTCTGCCGCTGCATTAGAAGAATGTAAAATCGTTTTTATACCGAAGGAAGATTTTCTGATCACATTGGATCAATCAGACGGTATTGAGCAGGCGTCTATTAAAAACGCTGAGCCATGAGTTTGCTGTTTTGGCAAATAATATTACGCTGTTCGCTCAAAAAACAGTAAGAGAAAGATTAGCCCTTCAATTAATCGTTCTGCGGGAAAAATATAAAGAGAATTTTGAACCGGGTATGCCAGTAGCAATCAATATGAGCAGGGATGACCTGGCCAGCCTGGTGGGTTCCGCCAGAGAAAATGTAGTGAGGGTTCTTTCTGAATTCAAATCGGATGGAATAGTAACAACAAAAGGAAGAAAGATCATCGTTCATGATATAAAGAAGCTGATCGCCATTGCGGACTATCAGTAATACTGAATACACTTACCCATACAGCCTCATTTCTGCAAAGCTTCTCTCACTTTCGGCGCAATCTTCGTTCCATACATCTCAATTGATTTCATCATCAATGAATGAGAGGGACCTCCTACATCCATATGTGCAGAAAAACGGGTAAGACCAAACAATTCCTGCATGTGTAATATTTTATCAATGGCCTCATTGGCATCTCCGATGATCAAATGACCATCAGCAGTTCTACCCTGATCATATTGTGAGCGACTGAATGGAGGCCAGCCACGGCCAGCACCTACCCTGTTCATCTGTGTGGCATACACAGGATAATATTCATCAGCCGTTTTTTGTCCATCATCACCAAAGAAAGCATGCATGTGAACCCCTACCTGAAATTTATCAGCATCATGTTCATACTGCCTGTACACTTTTTTATAATATTCAAACAGTGGTTGAAACTGTGCCGGATTACCACCGATGATGGCAAAGATCACCGGCAAACCAAATTTGCCTGCTCTTACAACTGATTCGGGGGTGCCACCGATGGCTATCCAGATATTTAACTGATCATTTACTGCCCGTGGAAATATTTCCTGATCAATTAATGATGCCCTGAATTTTCCTTTCCAGGTGATAGGATTTCCTTCATTAATTTTTAATAGCAATTCCAGTTTCTCTTCAAACAAAGCGTCATAATCTTTCAGGTCATATCCAAATAAAGGAAATGATTCAATAAAGCTACCACGGCCCGCAACCAGCTCTGCCCTTCCGTTTGATAACTGATCGATCGTTGCAAAATGCTGATAAAGTTTCACCGGATCAGCAGAACTGATTACAGAAACCGCACTACCTAGTTTTATTTTTTTAGTGACGGTAGCAGCCGCTGCTAAAATGATTTCCGGCGCAGACACTGCATAGTCGGGACGATGATGTTCACCAATGCCATAAAAATCAAGACCCACTTCATCCATCAGTTTTATTTCTTCTATCAGCTCTCTCAATCGCTGACCTGACGATTGTGGTTGACCCTCTTTATCATAATGATTATCGCCAAACATGCCTACACCTAATTCCATACTTTATTTTTAGTACACAAAGATAAGTGCTGCCTAACCCGTAGCTTACTCCAGTGTTGGTCACCTTTCGTGGTTTTCCCAATAGAAAATTGTATATTGAAGAAGCAGGATAAACCCAGCAATAATGAGAAAATTACAAATTACAACAGACCCGGGGGTTGAAAAGAT
This sequence comes from uncultured Chitinophagaceae bacterium, assembly GCA_963705465.1. Taxonomy (GTDB): domain Bacteria; phylum Bacteroidota; class Bacteroidia; order Chitinophagales; family Chitinophagaceae; genus JJ008. The sequence goes on from CAVPJN010000004.1 coordinate 642,331, forward strand.
TTTCAACAATTATCCGGCAGGGGTTTATAAAAAAATGATGCGACTCCGGAAACTGGTTTTAGAAACGGCAAATGAAATAGCGGAAATTGAAAGTATAACAGAAACATTAAAATGGAATGAACCCAGCTTTATTGTTAAAAAAGGAAGTACGCTTAGAATTGACTGGAAAAAGAAAGAGCCGGAACAATATGCCATGTATTTCAAATGTACCAGTAAACTGGTGCCTACCTTCCAACTTGTTTTTGGAAAGATCTTTACATACGAAGGAAACCGGGCAATCATTTTTGAGATCAAAGAAAAAATTCCTGTACCGGAATTAAAAAAATGTATCAAGGCCTGTTTAACTTATCATCAGGTAAAACAATTGCCAATGTTGGGATTATGATGTGCTGTAAAGCAATTCCGGTTTTATTTTTCTTCACAACCTACCCAGCCATAAGTCGGGGAAAACATACAAAAAGACAGGAAACCTGCCTACCCTCTCCTGTTAGTGGAATTCCCCAATCAAGCAAGAGACAGGCAAGCCCGGAATGACATTGCACTTTATCCGGAAGATGCCACTAACATCATTCATAAACTTTTAAATTTCAGGGTTGTCATACCGGACTTGATCCGGCATCTCTCCCCAAATTGAATAATTCAAACAAACAATTTCCTGTAATTCACTTTTTCGTGCTACAAGTCACTATATCTTCCCTTCAATTCAGCTAAATTTGTAACCCTTGGTTTATTGAATAAATAAATTAATAACTATTCAACTACCAATCAAAAATTTATAAATAAACAAACCTTTTACAGAAAATTTCATTATAATAACAATAATCATCAAACAATTATAAATATGGATACTACAAAGATGGCTGATGTAAATAACGACGCCCCAAAATGCCCTTTCAGCAGCGGAGCGATGAAACAAACAGCAGGAACCGGCCGCGGCAAACCGTGACTGGTGGCCCAATATGCTGAATTTAAATATCCTTCGGCAGCATAGTGAACTGGCTGACCCAATGGATAAGGATTTTAACTACGCCGAAGCATTTAAATCACTGGATCTCACAGCAGTGAAAAAAGATATTTTCGAACTGATGACCACATTCACAGGACTGGTGGCCTGCCGACTACGGTCATTATGGCCCGTTTTTTATCCGTATGGCCTGGCATAGTGCCGGCACTTACCGTATCAGCGATGGCAGAGGTGGTGGTGGCACCGGAGCACAGCGTTTTGCACCGCTGAATAGCTGGCCGGATAATGCCAATCTTGATAGGGCCCGTTTATTATTATGGCCCATCAAACAGAAATATGGTAAGAAATTATCCTGGGCCGATCTGATGATCCTCACCGGCAACTGTGCATTGGAATCAATGGGTTTCAAAACATTTGGTTTTGGTGGCGGACGGGAAGATGTATGGCAACCACTGGAAGATATTTATTGGGGTGCAGAAACAGAATGGCTGGGTGATAAACGTTACACCGGCAACCGTGAACTGGAAAATCCACTCGGCGCCGTGCAAATGGGATTGATCTATGTTAATCCCGAAGGACCTAACGGTAACCCTGACCCGCTAAAAGCAGCTATCGACATCAGAGAAACATTTGGCCGTATGGCGATGAATGATGAAGAAACCGTAGCGTTGATAGCAGGTGGACATAGTTTTGGTAAAACACATGGTGCTGCCGATCCCGGTAAATATGTAGGAAGAGAACCAGCTGGTGCCAGTATAGAAGAGCAAAGTCTCGGTTGGAAAAATACTTTCAACAGCGGTAAAGGTGCCGATACCATTACCAGCGGTCTCGAAGGGGCCTGGACAAAAACACCTGCTAAATGGAGTAATGATTTCTTCGATCATCTTTTTGGATTTGAGTGGGAACTCACCAAGAGCCCTGCCGGTGCACACCAGTGGAAACCAAAAGATAATGGCGGCGCCGGAACCATTCCCGATGCCCATGATGCAACAAAAAAACATGCACCGTTTATGCTCACTACCGATCTTGTCGTTGCGATTCGATCCGATCTATGCTCCTATCTCTAAACGTTTTCATGAAAACCCTGAAGGAGTTTGCAGATGCATTTGCCAAAGCATGGTATAAACTAACGCACCGTGATATGGGACCCAAAGAACGATACCTCGGGCCAGAAGTACCTAAAGAAGATTTGCTTTGGCAAGACCCTATTCCGGCTGTAACACATGAGTTGGTGAATGAGAAAGATATTGCTGCACTAAAAGCTACCCTACTTGCTTCAGGTTTATCTGTATCACAACTGGTAACTACGGCATGGGCTTCTGCTTCTACTTATCGTGACTCTGATAAAAGAGGTGGTACGAATGGTGGCCGTCTTCGCCTGGCCCCGCAAAAAAGCTGGGAAGCCAATAACCCTGCTGAACTTAGCAAGGTATTGGGCAGTATTGGAAACCATACAAAAAGATTTTAATAAAACACAGTCGGGCGGTAAGCAGATCTCCATGGCCGATCTGATTGTACTGGCAGGATGTGCAGGTATAGAACAGGCTGCAAAAAATGCTGGACATAACTATAACTGTTCCGTTTACAGCCGGCAGAGCCGATGCATCGCAAGAGCAAACAGATATTGAATCATTCGCAGCACTGGAACCGGCTGCTGATGGTTTCCGCAACTATGTAAAGCCGCACCACAAAGCTTCAGCAGAAAATTTGCTGGTGGACAAAGCACAATTGATGAAATTGACCGCACCGGAGATGACGGCTATTGATCGGTGGCTTAAGGGTTATCAATACCAATTACGACCAGTCGCAGCGGGGAGTGTTTACCAATAAACCAGGTTCGTTGACCAATGATTTCTTTGTTAATCTGTTGGATATGGCAACTACCTGGAATTCCACTTCAGATGCTCAGGATCATTTTGAAGGAAAAGATCGTAAAACAGGAAAGCTAAAATGGACCGGCAGCCGTATCGATCTCATCTTTGGTTCTAACTCTGAATTAAGAGCATTAGCCGAAGTATATGCTTGTGCAGATAGCAAGGACAAGTTTGTAAAAGATTTTGTTGCCGCCTGGACAAAAGTGATGAACCTGGGCCGATTTGATCTTGCAGTGATAATTAGCTGTAAAGATTTTTTTAAAAAGGTGGCTCAGCAATGTGTCACCTTTTTATTTAATTATAAAAAAAGGCAAGTAACACCAATATCTTTATACCAAAAAATTATACGTCATTATGGAAATTCCTGATTATTATAAAATATTAGGTGTTGAAAAAAAAGCAAGTGCTGATGAAATTAAAAAAGCATACAGAAAGCTTGCCCGTAAATTACATCCAGACCTGAATCCTACTGATAAAGATGCCCATAAAAAATTTCAACAGGTAAATGAAGCCAATGAAGTGTTGAGTGATCCGGAAAAAAGAAAAAAATACGATAACTATGGTAAGGACTGGCAACATGCTGAGCAATTTGAACAACAAAGAAATGCCCGTCGCCAATCACAAAGCGGAAGAGAACAAACATTTTCCGGAGCTTCGGGGCAGGATTTTTCAAGTTTTTTTGAATCAATGTTTGGAAGTGGATATAGTCAACAGACAAAATTCCGCGGGCAGGATATTACAGCCGAATTGAAACTAAATTTGACCGATGTGATGAAAACGCATCAGCAAACGTTTACAATCAACGGAAAAAATATTCGCATCACGATTCCTGCAGGAGCTGAGAACGGGCAAACAATAAAATTAAACGGATATGGTCAACCTGGTGTAAATGGTGGTCCGGCCGGAGATCTGTATATTAGTTTTTCAATACCCATACATCCTGTATACAAAAGGCTTGGAAACGATCTGCATATAACTACACCGCTTGATCTTTATACTGCAATGCTTGGAGGAGAAATAATTATTGACACTTTACAGGGTAAAGTAAAACTGAATGTAGCACCCGAAACACAGAATGGAACCAGGATAAGATTAAAAGGAAAAGGTGTTCCTGTTTATAAAAAAGAGGGTGAAAACGGCGACCTCTATGTTACGTATGAAATACAGCTTCCCACCAATCTTACAGAAAAACAGAAAGAATTATTTGAAGCATTATCAAAAACTTAAATAAAACTATTTTATGCAAACAGATAAAATGATACCCGTGCATGAATTTTGTGTGCATCATAAAATTGAGCAATCATTTATTTATGCTTTAAAAGAGTCTGGATTAATTGAGATATCAATCTGGGAAGAAACGGTATGCATACCCATAGAACAATTACCTCACCTGGAAAAGATAATACGATTATATGAATTGGATATCAATCTGGAAGGCATCGAAACCATTACGCATTTATTAGAAAGGATCAGCAAGCAGGAAGAAAAGATAAGATGGCTAACAAACCGGTTAAACAGATTTGAAACAGATGACGATCTGAGAGAATAATACTATTTCTCAATACTTATAAGGATCTGGAGCTCTTTATTATCAGTACACAATAGTTTTTAGCAACCAATCGCAACACAAGTTGGACAAAATGTAGGGCAGCCGTAAATATCGTATCGCCGGTAGCAATGCTGAACGGTGGGCTGCTATTGGGCAATTCTCCTTAGGTCCAGATCATGAAAGTCAAAACTAAAATCAATATTGGGTGAAATCCCCTTCATCTTAATGGATTGTGCTTTGCCTGTTTCATCCAATGAAAACATGGCAAACGCATCGCAATTCATGGCCTGGTATTCCCATTTTATCGCAAAAGTATTCGCATTGTAAAACGCCATAGGTCCATTCAGTTTTGGGGAACGCAAACATTTCATCCACAATTGTTTTTCTTTCAAAAACACTTCTACTTTTCCAAACCATTTGTCTTCATATATTCCTACATAATCACTGGCATTCACTTTTGTATTTTTTGAAGCTTCCACTTTTTCCCATGCTTTTTTGCTTACCTCATCGCCACTGCTTTGGTTACGGTTCATTGCGGTAACATATTTATCCACCCAACCATAATCAGATAACCCTAAATAACTGTCAACAATAGTTTTGGAAACAGCTGAAAAAAGTCCACCGCCACCACTTTCGGTGTTGGTTAGAATGACAATGCCAAAATTCAAATCCGGTATCATGATCACCTGCGAAAGCATACCGGGCAAACCACCAGTGTGTTCTACTACAAGATTTCCTTTTAGATCCGATAATCCATAGCCTAATCCATAACCGTTAAAATGAGAATTGTATCTTGGATGCCTGTTGACAGGTAATAAGGTATGCAAGGTCCACATCTCATAATGATTTTCTTCTGAAACCAAGGTTGATTTTAAATCAGTACCGTACTTGCCTTTGTTAAGATGCATCATCATCCATTTACTCATATCCGCTACATTGGAAAAAATGCCGCCGGCAGCACTCCCCATTCCGATATCATAAAAGTCAATTGTTTTTATTGTACCCGATTCCGTTGAATGTGGCATGGCAAGATTGGATTTGTCTTTCAGCAGGCTGCCAACAAACGTATGGTCCATCTCTAAAGTTTCAACGATCCGCTTTTGTACAAACGCTTCATACCGATTTGACCGCTGACTTTGGCAATTACCTCGCCTGCCACGATATAAAGTAAATTATCATAATCAAATTTGGTACGGAAAGCAGAAACAGGTTTAAAATGCTGAAAACTGGTCAACACATCCTCAATAGTAAAGTCGGAACCATCAGGAAAGAACATCAGATCACCCACACCTAATCCCAATCCGCTGCGATGCGTTAACAGATCCTGGATATTAAAATTTTCCGTTACATAATCATTATACATTTTGAATGCAGGCAGATGATCTTTTACTTTATCTGTCCATTTCAATTTGCCCTCGTCCACTAAAATAGAAAGCGCAGCAGTCGTAAATGCTTTGGTGTTGGAAGCAATTTGAAAATTAGTGTATGTCATTCACTGGTTTTTGTGTTGCAACAGAAGCAACGCCATATCCTTTTTGATGAATTATTTTTCCGTCTTTTACAAGGGCAATGGAGGCGCCTGCTACCTTAAATTTTTGTAAGGCATCACCCATTATTGAATCAATTTGCAGAGAAGTAAATTGGGCAAACGTTGTAGTAACGATAAAACAAATAAAGAGCAGTGATAGAATGCGGGCAATAAGCTTTTTCATAATGACTAGTTGATGGTTATGTTGAAGATAACAAACAAAAATTGATTGGCTTTTACAAGGAATGATTAGTCTTAGGCCTGTCATGTTTTCGGCAGGTAAGCCGATAAGCATTTTTTGATAAAATACCTTCAAGACGAATATCTTCGGCTATTCTGAAAAATAGTTTGTTTTCACTGTTAATGCTTTAGCGGCAAAAATGAAAATCAAGTCATGACCTGATTAAGGTCAAATGAATTGAATGGATTTAGTTGTTAATTGAATATTCAACAAAATAGCAATTATGAAAAATATTTTAGTACCAACCGATTTTTCACCAAATGCACAAAAAGCGTTGAATTATGCTATTCAATTAGCCAAAAAAATGGATGAGAGCTTTTTCTTATTCATACCGTTGAATCCAAATTGACGGAAGAAGATGCATTGACCGCTAAGGATAAATTGACTGAAAGAGCAAAAAGCATTCAGGAAGTTTCTACAATAAAAGTAACCGATAAGATCTATTATGGTATTCCTTTGTATTCCATTGAAGAAGCGATCAGTGAATTTAACATTGACCTGGTGATAATGGGTACTTTAGGAAATGCAGACTTTAAAGGAAAAATATTTGGCAGTAAAACGGCCGGTGTTATTGGCAAGAGCCCCGTACCTGTATTAGCCATACCTCTTCTGGGTGAATGGAAAGCTCCTGATAAGATCCTTGTGGCAATCAACAGATTTGATGAAGAAGGAAACACTGTTGCTACCCGCAATAAAAATTGCCCGATTATTTTCAGCCAGTTTGCAGGTTTTTATCTTTACCGATACAGATGATGATTATGTGGAAGATTATACTGAACATGAAAAAAAGATAATCCTGTACAGGGATAAACTGAAAGAAGCTCTACAAGGATGTAGAAATACATGCTGTACACCTTGCCGGTAAACGCTTTAAAGAGAATGTAAAAGAATGGATTACGTAACCAATAATATTGACATCATGGTGATGCTGACGCATAAGAAAAATGTTATTGAAAATATTTTTTCCGGAAGCATGACGAAAAAAATGTCGTACAACATTGATATACCATTGATGGCCATTCCCGTGTAGAAACCAGGAAAAGAGATGTCGATCTAAAGATTCAATTCAGCTAGTCGGTATTGAATCTTTAATGGTTAACCAGGTTTGCCCCAACCCCACTGTTTTTACCAGTGCATTAATTACTTTAGCATTGTCGGGATGAAGGCGAATACATCCATGTGATGCTTTGCTGCCGAGTTTTGAAAAGTTGCCCGTTGTAGTTCCGTGGATGGCATAACCTCCTTGTATAAAAATGGCATATGGCATATTACCCAATCCCTTGTAATTACCACCCGGAAATTTGCGGGAGGTATATTTCGTTAACACTGGCCCTGCGGGATGCCTGTTAAGCAGGGGTGTTTCATATTTACCCGCTAAACCAGTAGAAACCAGAAAACTATCTTTCAGTTCTCCAATCAAATAGAGATATAGTTTTTGTGTAGCCCTGTTAATCTCCAGGTATATAAGGCATTCTTTTTCTTTACAGGTAATCGAAGTCAGGGAATCTTTTTCCAACAAGAAGGAATCCACCACATTGATATTTTCTTTGATGGTAGCTTTTTCTTCTGCTGTAAAACCCGGCACTTTTGAGATCCCTTTTTTAAGGGTATCTAAATGCTCCATGAGTTCGGACTCTTGCTTCCACACCCATTCCATTTTAATCAGCATTGTTTTAACCGAGTCTTCGCCCGGTATAAAAGTCGTATCGTCAAAAATATTGCTGGCATCTGGTATAGTATCCGAGCTGCTTCGGATTATAGAATCCTTAAAGGCTTCATATTTAAAATCGGTTAAAATGTTTTTCTTTTTTTTGGACATGCAGGATTGCAGTAACATAAACAGTGAACAAATGAAAAGCACGAAGTATGTTGTCAGAGATTTTGCCATAATTGGTTTGTAAATTTTTTCTTATGTTCAAAAGATAGGATAAAGGTAATAAAGTAAGGGAGAATAGTTTTTTTGCCCCGGAGGAACAAAGAGATTTCTTTTAATAAACGAATTTACATACCGGGCTTGCCTGTCCTTTACTTGATTCGGGGATCAGGTTTCTTTTCTTTTTTATAAGTCGCAATTGTTTTTTCCTCAACAAATTTTCACAACGATCTTTCCTTTATGTTTTCCTTCGCCGAAATACTGGATCAGGTGTGGAATATCATGGAGGGTGTAAGGCCCGTCAATAGTGCATTTTAATTTTTGTTGCTGATACAGATCGGTGATGTAATCCAATCCTTCATTGGAGCGTAGCATTAATACCTGTAGCCGCTTTTTGGAAAAAAGAGAGATCAGTTTTCCCATAAGCAGCACATTGATGAGGCTGCCGGGTTTGCCACCAATGGTAATATACCTGCCTGTTGGTTTTAAGGCTCTTGCATAAGCAAATGCAGACCGGTTGGTTTTGCAATCCAGTACCAGATCATACTGCTCGCCGGTTTTTGTAAAATCCTCTTTTGTATAATCAATTACCTTGTCGTAACCCATTGAAAGCATCAGTTCCAGTTTATCGCCACTATCCACACCCGTTACAGGGCAATACATATTTTTTGCCAGTTGCAATCCGAAGGTACCCACTCCACCTCCCCCGCCATTGATGAGTACTTTTTGTCCTTCGCTTATTTTTCCTTTGTCTTGTAATGCCTGTACGGCGAGTAAGGCTGCATGTGGAATGGCTGCTGCTTCTTCAAAAGACAGTGCCGCGGGTTTTAGTACCACTGCCTTTTCATTGATGCAGATATATTCGGCAAAGCTGCCAAAACCATAATTGGATATATCGCCATATACCGCATCTCCTGCTTTTAATGTTTGCACAGCAGCTCCTACTGCTTCTATGGTGCCGGATAATTCCATACCCGGTATGGGGTTTCTGGGTTTTAACCAGCCAAATAGCGGCCGGTATAGTAAAGGTTTACCTCTTACCAGTGCCCAGTCATAATCGTTGATGGTAGTACAATGAATTTTTATCAACACTTCGTTTGCCCTGGGTGTTGGTTTTGCTATCTCTTCAATCCTTACCACTTCCTTTGGAGCACCGTATTTTTTTACAAGAATGGCTTTCATGAAAAAATGTTCTTGGTTATTACGAAGATAAGAATAGAATAAAGATGATTTTTTTGGGGCCACTACTTGTCCCGATTTTTTTGGGGAGAGACACATACCTGCCTGCTGGCAGGCAGGGACACAGGGGCACAGAGGTTTTATTAATTAACGATATGTCATGTCAGGCGTTTCTGAAAAATTACAAGCACTACTTTTCCAACATGCCTTCCAACTCATAGATATATGTAAGTTCTTCCTGCCTTATCGTACCATGGTAGTAATTGAATGTATTTATCTTTTTCTTTTGCCCGGTTTAATAAATGCCTGGCATCTGAAGTCCTATTCTCTTCAATAGCTATTTCTGCTAGCATACTATAGAAACCAGCATATCCGGGATAGTGTTTAATCGCTTCATTCAAAACAATTGTGGCCAACTTATTTTTCTTTTCTTTAAACACATTGTTATAATCATTCAGGTAGGCAGAAGCAATACTGTTGTAAAAGGTTAAGTCAGGCTGCAATAGCAAACCGCATTGCTTGCTTGCTTCTGTGTATGCTTTAGCATACTGATTCAATGGAACACTATCGTTATATGTTTGGTTGTTTACAATTTTCAACGCCCTGTTGATGGCAATGGTATAAGGATTAAAAATATCATTTAAAGCTCTGCCAACCGTAAGACCGGGAGTTGTTAAATGCCCTGTAGGTTCGGAATAGTATCTCCAACGAAAGCTGGAAGGGAATTTCTGTTTTTTAAAATACCTGTTTAATTTATTTACTGAGCTATCATGCCGGTCGCCATTGGCAACAGTACCGCCAGAAAAGTAGTAGAAATGCTGCTGCTTATTGTTTAATTTTTTTGCTGTAATAAATTCTTCAAATAGTTGTTGCTGGTAGTTGCTATCGAAATCAAAATATGAATTGCTGGACGCAATGATAGCATTTACACCAGCGGGAAATTTTGAAATAGCAAAACAGCTCAACATGGCAGTTCTGGAATGCCCGATGAGTACTGTAAAATCGGCTAGTGTATACTGTTTCGCCAACTCCTTTTTTAATGTTATCAATAAAAAATGTAAGCAAGAGAATCTGCCTTCCCTTTTTCTGCTACTGGTGTTGTCCATTTATTTCTTACGGCGCCAGGAAATGAAACGCCGATAATAAGTGGTGCCGGAATATTACCAAAGCTACACAGGTAATCGATGGTTTGCAGATTATAGGTATAGTTAATAGTGTTCTGACTGTCGAATATAAAATATACCGGAGAAGACACTTCATTAGTTAACTGCATTTGTAGAGGCGTTCTTATTTCCAGCTGCACGGTATCCTGCAAAGAGGGTACATATACATTCTTTTGTATGGCAGCTGAAAAGTTGGTAAGATTTTGACCGATAAGATGATTTGGTGATAGAATAAGAAAGAGAACTATAACGGAGCTGGCAATTATTTTCTTCATACGGCTAAAGATAATATATGATTCATTCTTAGAAGCGTCTTACTACAAAGCATTTTGCATTTCTGGTTATGAATTTTTTCGTCTTCAATCACTAAACTAAGGCGAACCAGCCTATCGGCAAAAAGATGTTAAGAAGACTCGGTTGAAAAGTTACGGTTAAAGAAAACTACCTTTAGTTTTATAATAATTTAATAATATGAGACGAAATTTTCTTTTTTTCTTTCTCTGTACTGGCTTAATTTCTTTTGCTCAAAATTCAGGGCGGATAGCGATTGATTCAACAATATATAGAACGATCAGGGTAAAGCCCAGCGAAACAAGTACCGCCTTACATACCTGGGATACAGCCCATGCTATATTTTACGATGCAGCTATAAAAAAAAATAAGCTCTTGTTATTTCTGGCAGGAACTAACGGTACTCCTCAAGTTGTTCCGGTGGATTTTTTAAATACTGCCCTTTCGCAGGGCTACAGGGTAATTGCCTTATCGTACATTACCGTACCCGGAATATCGCAGGTCTGTATTGGAGATGCGCTGAATAATAATATCGATTGTGCTGCTGATTTTCGTAGAAAACGAATTTATGGAGATAATGATTTTTCATTGATCAAAGATGAACCGCAGGATGCCATTGTACCCAGGCTGATGAATCTTTTAGACTGGTTAGATAAGAATGATGTTAACGGCAACTGGAAACAATATCTTGATACAAAAAATAACAAACTACTTTGGAATAAAATTGCAGTAGCAGGACAATCGCAAGGCGGTGGTATGGCAGAATTTCTTGGCCAGCATGAAACATTGGCAAAAGTGATCAGTTTCTCCGGTGGTTGGGACTATTCTAATTCTGTTGATAAGAAAATTGCACTCTGGTATTCCAACAAAGCAGTAACGCCATTGAAGAACTGGTACGTAACCTACCATATAAATGAAAATGCAGCTAATCTATTAAAAGAAATTTGTACTACCCTTAAAGTACCTGAAGAACAGGTTTTTGCTCTAAACAAGCCATTGATGAATGCCGATGCTGCAAATGAAAGATCCAACCCATACCATGGTGAAGGGATTAGAAATACCGAGTATAGAACAATGTGGTTAACGATGCTGGGTAGTGGAAAAGAGTATTGAAATATTATATAAAAAATTAAACCACAAAGACACAAACCTGCCTGCCGGCAGGCAGGGACACAAAGGATCATAGAGATTATTGTCAATAAACGAAATGTCATGCCGGACTCGATCCGGTATCTTTCTCTATTTTTTTTATCAATATGGATTTAGGGAATGCTCAGTAATTTTTTTGAACCACAACTTGTCCCGATTTTTTCGGGAGAAGCACATAAGCACGAAGACACCAAACATCACAGAGGTTTAATTAATTAACGAATTCCCATTCACCATTGACCATTCACTATTCACTCTCCCCCTACTTGATCTTCTTTCCTTCCACATCATTACCACCCTGGTGCAACGTAAGGCTGATCACTTTACCGCTGGTATCTTTATTAAATTCAATACTGGCCGTTACTACGTTTTAGAAAAAGGTATCGGGTTTTTTTCTGGAAAGAGTTCAAACTTAGGTTGGTCGGTAGTTTGTGTAAAAAAGCCGGCTGTCCTCCACCGTTATTTTATTTTCCGGACGAGAACCAAAGCAAAGGGAATAAAAAAAGTCCTCTGTAAACAGAGGACTTGAAAAGCAGCAATATTTGTTTTACTGCTTAATGAATTTTCGGGTGATGACCCCCTTATCGGTTTCAAAAGCAATAATATAATAACCGGCTTTAAGGGATGAAACATCCAGCTTACTGCCATTAACAGTATATCCGAATTGTTTTACCTGTGCACCTGTAACATTATATACTCGTATTCCTTTTATTTGTTCTGCCGTTTGTATGGTCAGGGAGTTGACAGCAGGATTTGGATATACGATCAGGTAATTCGTAAACTCTGATGCTCCGGGATTGGCTGCACCCAAACCAACAAATTCGCAGCTTTGTGCATTTCCACCACCATTACTTTGTGATGCAATATTTGATCCGGTTACCGTTACCTGGTCAATATAGATCAGATCGGTATTGTCGCTTGCATCGCATTGAAAACGGAATTGTGCATTGGTTGGAAAGTTTACAGTGTTCAGCGTTACTGTTGCATGATAAAATCCATTGTTATTAAAGTTGGTGCCGGCAACATAGGTGGCCACCGTACTCCAACTGCTTCCATTGTAATACTGCACCCAGAAATCTTCACCATTCTCCATACTGGTTGCATAGAAATAGAAATCAACTACGAGTTGATTATAACTGCTGACATTATATGCTGAAGATGTCATAGCAGAAGCTGTTCCGGAATTATCCCGGATATAGATCGACCAGTTTCCTTCATAGGACCGGGTACCACTGTATCGGGCCACATCACTACCACCATCGGCCCAGCCATCCCAGCCTGTTTCAAAATAATGTGCCAGAACGGTTGTAGATCCACCGCTCAATGTTGTTACTGCGATCGTATTGGAATTGGTACCATTGCCTGCAGCGTCTTTTGCCCTTACGTAGATGCTGTATTGCGTAGCAGCTGTTAAACCTGTAACAGTATAGGTTAACCCGGTGGTGGTACCATTTAAAACACCACCAACATAGATATCATATCCGGTTACACCAACATTATCTGTGGAAGCTGTCCACGATAAACTGATCGTTGTTGTGGTTACCCCTGATGAACTCAGCACTGGCGCCGATGGCGGAGTTGTGTCGGCCGGGCTGGAAGTTGATACAGCGATCGTATTAGAGTTGGTACCATTACCTGCTGCATCTTTGGCCCTTACATAGATGCTATACTGTGTAGAAGCAGTTAATCCTGTAACCGTATAAGTAGTTCCGGTGGTAGTTCCATTTAATACACCACCCACATACACATCATACCCTGTTACGCCTACATTATCTGTTGAAGCCGTCCATGACAAACTAATAGTACTAGTTGTTGTACCGGTTGAACTTAGCACCGGTGCAGTGGGAGGCTGTGTATCCGGGCCAGTTGTAAATGTGGTTGTAAATAATCCTCTGCCATGTGTAGCCGCGGAGAGAAGTTGGTCGCTGCTGCGGTATTGCAGCATATCTGTTCTTACATTCGGGAATCCGGTTTCGGGATCCCAAACAGTAGCTGCGCCATTGATCAATTCTGTTTGCCATATTCCTGTTTCTGTTGCAATGATCGCTTTTGTATTATCACCGGGATAAAACATTACCCAGCGAACAGGCATATCGGGAAGATTTCCATCAATCGCCGTCCAGCTTGTACCTCCATTATTGGTAACCCAAACATTACTTACTCCGTAATTTGAAAATGACACGATGATATTACTTTCATTTGTTCCCAATTCCACACAGGAAATATTGGTACCTGATACCTGCATGGAAGAACTGATGATACTGGTAAATGTGGGAGTTGCATTGGCATTGGTCGCCTTGATCAATCTTGGCAACAAACCGCTTCCACCTCCTGCAAAAAATACGGTGTTACTGGTATAGGGTGATGTCTTTACCGCAGATACAGTAGTAGAACTTAAGGCGGTCATACTAACTGCGGCAAACGTACTTCCTGACTGGGGGTTACTCCACCTTACAAAGGTGTTGGCGGCCCCGCTGCAATACATAATATTGGCAGCATCATCATAATCTGTGGGATTAATAAATCTTCCTGCCGTACTGGAATAGTTGACCGATGTCCAGGAAGAGCCGCTATTGGTACTTCTCCTGTATTGATTATATACATATGAACCCCATTGGTATTGCGGTTGATCCTGATCGATATGAACAAATGCACCATCACCACCGGTTACTTCAACGGAACTCCCCATACCCGGGTTATTCAACTGATGAACACCGTTATCCTGTGCGCCGGCTAAAAAGTAATTGGTTGAAGTGGGGTGATTGGCAACGGCATAAAACTGTTTGATGCGTAGCCCTGTATTTTTATCCTGAAAAGTTGTGCCCCCATTGGAGGAGTAATGCACACCGCCATCACAACCCACCAATACCTGGTTATTATTTCTCCAGGTGATGATCTGCTGATCGGCATGTACATACTGACCGGTGGTTCCTACCCAGTTTGAGATCTTTGTCCAGGAAGTACCTCCGTTCGTTGTTTTATAACAATCCAAACTACCTACAATTACATTATTGGCATTATTCGGATCAATGGCAACGGCCATACAATACCATGCCTGCCCGCTGGTAAAAGCGGGGGTAGTACCCGTAGCCGACCAGTTGGCACCACCATTGGTGGATTTATAGATTGTAGTAACCTGCCAGGCGGAGGTGGATGGTAAAGCATATAACGTATTACCATTGCTCGCCAGTGCCACATTATATTGGGTTGGGAACGTTGTTGCCGGGCTTGTCCATGAAGATGCAGTAACTGTTGCCGGATTGTCTGTATAACGATAACCCGAACTGGCAGCAGCTGTATTATAGTAACCACAAACAATATGTAATCTGCCCGTGCTGCTCAATTCCAGATCCGGAATTCTTGTAGCCAATCCGGTAGGCGTAATGTTAGTCCAGGTGCCTGTTGCTTTTGTATAACGTTGTAATCCTGCTGTATTGGAAATAGAGTTACAACCAACATACAGGTTACCATTTGCATCACAGATTACTTTACTTACATTCCAGAAATTCTGCTGTATTGGGCATGGGTGCCCAGTTAACACCATGATCTGTACTTACCCAAAGACCGGCACCTCTTACCGCATCAGAATTGATTGCTTTTTCGCCCGTACCAAAATACATGATGTTCACATTTGTAGGATCCTGGCAGATACTGGACACAGCCAGATTTCCAAAGAAATCATTGATCGGTGTCCAGGTTGCCGGTGTGGCGGTAATATCATTGGTCTTCCAGAGACCGCCATCGATGCCTCCTACCCAGACTGTTTTACCCGTAGCATCTCCGAGGTCTTCCCACATTGCTCTTACCCTGCCGGAAGTGATGCCGTTTCCCGGTCTTGTGTTACCGTTACTCGGTCCCGTTACATCACTATCAGGTCCTCTTTCTGTCCAGCTAAACAGAGGGGCCCTGTTGGCAAGTCGTTCTATCCGTTGTTTTCGTTCTTCATATGCGTTGATCAATCTGTCTTTCGGTACATAGCCCAACGCAGGGTCTTTTGTAATGTTTATCTCATGTTGAAGACGTGCAGAGATACCTGCACTGTTTTCCTTTACTTGTTCTACTTGTGCAAAAGACACAGTAGCGATCAGGGTCAGCAAGACACTGAGCAGTGTAAATTTTTTAAGCATACATCTATAAAGTTTGGTGTGTAATAAAAAATGACTTTGTAATATAGATTTTAAAATCTATTGTCCAACAGTGTTTTTACGATGGGAAATCAGGTGTGGATAAATTAAAAGAAAAGTCCATTTTCAAACTAACAGGGATGCCTTCAATAAAAGTGGTTGCTGAGGGAAAGCACCAACCACGCCGGGTTATTTTTTGGGGAACACCTGCGGAAAGAAAAAGCAAATAGCAATATTAGAATCTTGCCTGAATACTTACTCCATATTGACTAAAATTATTTCCTTCAGAAAAATTTAACTTCCATAATGGGAAAACGCCAACTCCTTTTATAGTTTTTTGTTTCATGCAATTTAATTCCAAGCCGGTACCCAGACCGGCTGCAAAGTTACTGTTGGTATTGCTGGATGATTGGAACTTATAGCCAAAATTTGTTACACCCGCAAACCCACGAAGGCTCCAACTAAACCGATCATCATAAGAAGCTGACTCCAGTGGAGCATAGGCTACACCACCATATATGCCTAGCTGTGTATTTTTGCCTTCGTCTTTTTTTCCTTTACTATAATAATCTGCATCCAATGTTAAGCCCAGCCGGCTACTTAAGTTATATTGGTAGGTTAACTTACCTCCGAATAAACTAAAATTATCACTTCCATTTTTTTCAACGATTAACCCCGGGCCGATGTAGATATTATTCTTTTTTAGCAGGGGAATATTGGCACCACAACTGGAAAGGTCAGGGATATACTTCTTTGGTTTAAAATAAAATTTCAGTGTGCTAAAACTTAAAGCCGCATCTGAAAATGAATCCGTTGCCGGATCATACTTTTCATATTCCCATTCACCATCAAAATCGCTTTCATAATCTCTGTAGCCGGAAACAGGTTTTCCATCTTCAAAATCTATTTCTATAATTTCAACTAATGCTCCGCAGCATATATCAGCCACACCTGTACTTTTCCATTAATGTACATAGAAGCAATCCATAAAATGTGGTTTCGTAAATCATATTGGATCATATTCATAATATACTCTTTTAAGGATCCGTTATTGTCATAAAATTCTCTGTACCATCATGGTGTTTGAAATAAAAACATTTTGCATGCCATTATACTTCATGTCCCACTTAAATGTTTTTAATGCTTTAAAATCAATATCTAAGTTTATAAATGCGCCAGCTTTGACTATCATATTTCTGTCTTTGATTCTCCGTTTTGCAGGTATTCTCCATAAGCATCCTGCAACTTATTGTTTTTATAATACGCTGTTACGGTACCTATTTTAACTTTGGAAGCATTATAATAATTTGAAGAAAAATGATTAAGTTGATACTTGTTATCAAAATACCAGGTATTAATTTTTGAATTGCCACCCGTATAGGTAAATTTCTTAACCTCTTCTCTTGGAATATTATATTTATCATGTATAAGTTTGATCTCTACATTTCTTCGTAGGAAGCTTTTTTCAAATCCACCTTCACCATATTGCGTATTTGATTTTTTGGAAACTTTAATTTTGGGTGTATTCTGTGCTGCCGCTCTGCCAGGTATAAAGGCAAGTAAACAACAGAAAGCAGTTAAGATCAGCATTGAACCAGCATTTTTTTGGATTTGTAATAGTCGCTTTTTCATGATTACTATTTTAATATTAGTAATAAGCAGCAAAGCCAGAATAGTGAAGAAAGAAATAGTTGCTGCGACCGCTAAAAAAATCAGAATGATTTTTATGTATGTAGGAAAGGTAAGATTTTATTTTTTAATACTTATTCTCTACTACAACCATTTGATTTTTAGTTTGTTTAATAAAATATAGTGGGAATTGCCTGTCTGCCCGACTTATAAAATATCCAATGTTGAGTGCAGTTACTTCACGCCAAAGAGGATGTCTACCTATCAGCAGATAAATTTTCTTTTACCCGCCGCAGTTTGTTAGTACTGGTAAATAGTATTCTGAATTAATTTATAAAGGAATGTCTTTAATGCATGTGGTTGGTGAGGACATACCTGCCTACTCGCCTTCACAAAGCTACTGTCGCTTGCGCCAAAGCTTTCTACTACACAAATGTTTCGTAGAATAAATCAGCGACGGGGCACGGTGCAAGGCCGGCAGGCGCCAACCACGGCTTGTTATTTTTTTGCGGAACACCTTCCAGGGCGGAAATCTTTCCTATATGTTTTCCTTCGCAGAAATACCGAAACAGATGCGGAATACAATAAACGGTGTAAGACTTTTAATTTAATTATTGATTAATCTAACGGAGTCATTTCAAACCTTGTAAATTTCCATGATCCATTCTGAAAATTACCGCCCAGCATAATATAATGATCCCCTTCATATTCACCAGGCTCTATAACAAGGCTTACTTTCTTATTTCCGGCAAAATAAAAATGTTGATTTGGAGCAGGTAAGAGTGGAGTCCAGTTTGATGATGACCATCCTACTTCAGTATGATTTTTTCTGATCCATGTTACATAATCAACTATACCTTTTGACTCCACTGTAAACTGTATCAGATACTTTTGTGTTTTTATAAAGTTGACTTTAGCAGAAACAAATCCATAAAAAAATTCATAAGCCCGTTGATCCAGCTGTGTAATTTCTGTTTTTGAATAAGAGGTAATACCTGAGCTGGAAGTAGTTTTCGTTTTCATAGCCCTTGGATCCAGCCTATAAACAAATCTGGCTTCGTTTTCTTCAAAATCTATATCGGCCTGGCCAAAACGTAAATAAGATCCGTCAATAAATGGATGTCTTACATCCATGATCACACTTTTAGGTTTCAACTGAATGTTTAATAATTTTAGTGATTGTATTCGCAAACCTGCCTCGTTGCCACGTACCAGTGACCGTTCATTGCCACCAAAAACAGCGGCACTATCTTCAGATTGTATGTTTGTAATCCGTGTTGCAACAGTTGTTGCATTCACCCTCCTGTCTACTGTAGGATTTTCCCGGATCACTTTTCGCTCTTGTGCAGCAATTGAAATACTAACGAACAGAACAATTGCTGTAATTGATAGATATTTCATAATACTATTTTTAAGGTGAATTATGCTAACTAAAAGTTACGAATAAAACTTTCCTTAAAACCTAATTTTTATCATCATTTTTTTCTATAGCTAACTAGATGAATTACATTGTTTTCTGTTTTCCGCCTTGGGTGGTAAGGACAAACCTGCCTACTCGCCTTCGCAAAGCTACTGTCGCTTGCGCCAAAGCTTTCTACTACACAAATGTTTCGTAGAATAAATCAGCGACGGGGCACGGTGCAAGGCCGGCAGGCACCAACCAAGGCGTGTTATTTTTGGCGGAACACCTGCCAGGGCGGGAGTTTAATAACAAAGTCAAAAAATTAATTAGCTTTAAGAATGATTTGCTCAAAAATCGTTATACCAATTATTGCAATCATGTCGATTAACCAACTCGAAGCCCAGGTTAGCGGCAACGTAAGAAATACAAATAACCAAACTGTTACAAGGGATTCTACTTTAATCAAGAAAAAAATGATTGAAGCCAAATATGACTCACTTATCAATCTATACAACCGTCAAATCGGAGTGCTGCGTTTTGAAGTCGCAGGACTTCAACAACAAATAGAAAACTTAAAAACCCAGATAAAACAAGCTGAGCAGGATCATCAGACCTGGTTGAAAAATCCGTCTAGGACAGTAAACCAGCAGCAAAGAACAATACAAGTTCAGCAAAGACAAAAAGAGCTTGATAAGAAAATCAGTGATCTTAATAAGCAGATCTATGCTGTAAAAAAAAATATTATTACTAAAGAAACAGAAATAAAGAAGCTTCAATCAGATATTTCTCAATTGGAAAAAGAAAAAGCAGCGGGTTTAAAAAAATATAAGTAGTTATCCCTTTTTCTCATACGAGTCTCACTGCATAGCATTGTGTTTTGGCGGACCTGTCTGCCGAAAGGCAGGCTCATCGTTATTCGTAATCCATCATTATAGAACGGCGACCCGATAGCTATCGGGACTATCTTACACACGCCAGTGAAGGTGTGGGGAAGACTCGGCTGGGAAGAGGAAGTGTATATATTTTTTTCCCACAAAGACACAAAGGATCACGGAGGTTTTTTAATAAACGAATTGTCATTCACTATTGACTATTCACTATTGACTATTGACTATTCACTATTGATACTCTATCCCCCTACTTAATCTTCTTTCCCTCCACATCCTGACCACCCTGGTGCAGCGTTAGGCTGATCACTTTACCGCTGGCATCTTTATTAAAATCAACACTGGCGGTTCCACCACTTTTAAGAAAAAGGTATCGGGCTTTTCCGGAAAGATCTCAAATTTGGGCTGGTTGGTAGCCTGTGCAAAAAGCCGGTTACTTGCTACCGTTATTTCAATAACAAATTCCGGGGCTAACTGATACTCACCAATGTATTGCTGTAAGGTGGACGCATCTATGTAAACCGATTTTTTGAGTGGAGCAAATTGCTTATCTGTTTCTACCCCTTTAAATTGACGGATGCGGTCTTTCATTAACGCTGTACGTTTTCTGATGCCGTGTTGTCGCTCTACGCAACATTTTTGTATTTGCAAAGTTCCGATGAGTGGAGTGACATTGGGGCACTTTATTGATATAATGGACACGAACCAAGGCGAAGAAGGGTATTTTTTAAAAGGTAAAATTGCAGTCTCCTGTAATTGATGAAGTTACTTTGATAAACGGGTATATCAATCTGGACCTGTTATAATTTGCATATACATCATGAGGCAGGAAATGCCTAAGTGTATTACCTCAATATGCTAAATATTATTTCCTTAAGTGGCTGATAGAATTTCATTGGTATATTTTTACAAAATATACTAACGCTAACTATTTAAATAAATGATATTCAAAAGATTTACTCCATCCTTCGTCGTTTTATTTTTCTTGTTTTTAATAATACAGCTATCGTCCTATGCACAGCCAGGTATTACCTGGACGAGTCGGACTTCCGCAGCAAATAATAGCTGGCGAAGTGTAACCTATGGAGCTGGTTTATTTGTGGCGGTGGCGAGTACTACTGGTGTAGGAAACAGGGTAATGACAAGCCCGGATGGCATTACCTGGACGAGCCGTACTTCTGCTGCTGACAATAACTGGTATTCAGTTACCTATGCCGCTGGTTTATTTGTGGCAGTAGCTTCTACTGGAACAGGTAACAGGGTTATGACCAGTCCAGATGGTATTATCTGGACGATCAGGACTTCAGCCGCTGATAATAACTGGAGAGGTATAACCTACGGCAATGGTTTATTTGTGGCTGTAGCATTGACAGGCACCGGAAACGGAGTAATGACCAGTCCTGATGGAATAACCTGGACCAGCCGCACAACACCTGTAGACAATCAATGGAATGATGTAACTTTTGGTAATGGCTTATTTGTAGCAGTGGCACGCACAGGCATAGGGAACAGGGTGATGACCAGTGCAGATGGTGTTAACTGGACGATCCGGGTCTCTGCTTCCGACCATTTATGGAATGATTTAACTTATGGTAACGGCTTATTTGTGGCAGTGGCAGGTTCAGCAGGTGCTAATGCTGCAGTGATGACCAGCCCTGATGGTATTAGCTGGACGAGCCGCACCCCTGCTGCTGACAACCAATGGAATAGTATAACCTATGGCGCTGACTTATTTATAGCCGTGTCCACAACCGGCATCGGGGAACAGGTGATGACGAGCCCCGATGGTATTATCTGGACGAGCCGTAGCCTGACAGCTCCTAATAACTGGAACAGTATAACCTATAGTAACGGCATCTTCGTGGCAGTAGCAGTTACAGGTACGGGAGACAGGGTAATGACATCGGGTACCTATTCAACACTTCCTCTACGTTGGCTTAACGTAACCGGTACAATAACCACGGCAAATCAGGCCAGGATAAACTGGCGGGTAACGGAACAAAACGTAAGCAGATATGAAGTAGAAAAAAGCAATAATGGCTATCTCTATAGTAGTATTAGTAATATCAGCAGCCAGGGTGATGGTGAGAATAGTTATTCGTTTACCGACAACCAAATTCTTGCTGGCGCTGCCTATTACAGGATAAAACAGCTCGATATTGACGGCAAATTTTCTTACAGTAATATAATAACCTTATACAATGATAACCGGGAAAAGGTGAACATATATCCTAATCCTGTAAAAAATCATCTAACGGTAGCTGTTGGTAATCACTTATTGAATAAAAATGTGGTTTTGACAGATAGGGAGGGTAAGCGGTTGCAAACGATTACAATAAACAGCCTGTCCTTTACCGTTAATATGACTGGTTACCCCCGTGGAATTTATTTATTGAAAATCGACCATGAACAATCGATAAAAATCATGAAGGAGTAAGATATCGCTCCGGCTTATTAGCAGGTAAGAAACTTCAATTAGTACGCACATGGCCTATTTCATTTGAAAATATCCGCCGGAAAGGAAACAATTTTTATTCGAAGACAAGTCTCATTGTATAGCATTGTGTGTAGGCGGAATTGGCTGTTGTGAAGTAATGATTTTTATTTGAACCACAGAGGCACAATGACACAAAGGATCACGGAGGTTTTTTAATTAACGAATTGTCATTCACTATTGACTATTCACTACTCTGACTATCCCCCTACTTAATCTTCTTCCCTTCCACATCCTGACCACCCTGGTGCAGCGTAAGGCTGATCACTTTACCGCTGGCATCTTTATTAAAATCAATACTGGCTTCCACCACTTTTAAGAAAAAGGTATCGGGCTTTTCCGGAAAGATCTCAAATTTGGGCTGGTTGGTAGCTTGTGCAAAAAGTCGGTTGCCCTCCACCGTTACTTCAATAACAAATTCCGGGGCCAACTGATACTCACCAATGTATTGCTGTAACGTAGCAGCATCCATCTCCACCGATTTTTTGGGTGGTGCAAATTGCTTCTCCGTTTCCACCCCTTTATATTGTCGGATACGGTCTTTCATCAAAGCCGTACGTTTTCCATTGGCTTCGGTAAATTCATATTGAGTCGTAAAACCTTCAAAATTGAAAGAGGAGGAACTGGTAGGTATCAGTCTCAATTTGTTGCTTCCCTCCCGCTGGCTGTATAAGGTATCCTTCTCCAGGGTGATTGCCCGCAACACCCCTTCATCAAATGCATACATGCCCACCCATTTTTGTAATTGGGCGTTGGATAGTTTTACCAAAGCCTGGGTTACATATGGTTTTCCCAATGCAATAGCCGCCATTTTAATCGTTACATCAACGGGTGCCGGGCTGCTGGTATTGGTCAATACAATGGCATACAGATTTTGGGCCGGCGCATAGATACCCATAGTAGTATATCCAAAAATGCCGCCACCATGTTCTATAGTAGGGATTCCGTTTATTTCATTGGGCGCCCAGCCGTATCCATAATAATCAAGGTCGCCGTTGTTCAATGTATAATTGGAAAACGCTTTTTGTTTACTGGCTGCCGTTATCAATGTATTGTTGTGAATGGCCTGGCTCCATAGCAACATATCATCCACGGTGGACATCAGCGATCCGGCGGCATAAGGCAAGCTCATACTCAGGTAATCCGCATTGGCAAATCCATCTTTTGTTGGCTGATAACCATGTGCCCGGTTGGGTATCAATGTTGATTTGCTGCCATAGTACGAATGCACCATCCCCAGCTTGTTGAAAATATGCTCCTGAATAAAAGATGCATAGGATTGACCCGATGCTTTTTCAATGATAGATCCCAATAATATATAGCCGGAATTATTATAGTGCCATTTTTCGCCGGGGTCAAAATCCATGGGTTCATTTTTAAAAACAGCGATCAGTTCGGTGGGCGACATATCGGTACGGGCCAGCTTTTCAAAACTCGCCATATCGGTATAGCTCTTTATACCCGATGTATGATTCAACAGTTGATGAATGGTTATCTTTTTTCCGTGGGTGGGATAATCGGGAATAAACCGGGTGATTGTATCCTCCAGGTGTAGCTTGCCCTGCTCCATCAGCATTAATATGGCCACCGCCGTAAACTGTTTGGTAATGGAACCGAGCTCAAATACATTTTCCGGTTTCATGGGTACATTTAGTTCCAGGTCGGCACTGCCAAAAGCTTTTCTGTAAATTACTTTTCCGTCTTTGGCTATCAGGGCGGCAGCGCCGGGTTGGCCCACCTTATATTCTAGCCGCCAGCAACTGATCCAATTGTTTTTCCAGTGGCTGGGCATTTACCGAAATGCCAATTATAAAAAATAAAATAAGGGAGCCTATGTTTTTGCTGATGGTCTCCATGGTAATTGATTGAGTATATTTTTGAAAATAATGTAGCATGCTGTTAAGGTACAAATATTTATTGGCCTTGCTGAAGTGCTAAGCTGACGCTTTAGTTAGTATCCCGAGCAGCTTTGCTCCGTCGGGACTAGCATCGTCTGTTGCGTCGTCGTAGACCCCGAGAAGGGTTTGTGCATTGATTCGGTGCACTCTTGTGCTGCAACAATTCTATTCACCATTTTGAAGAATTCCTTATTTTATTTGCAGCACCCCGACTTGGCGGGGTACGCCTGCCCGTCCGAAGCCTTAGCGTAGGCGGGTTCTTTTCGCAATTGAGCTATTTCTTCATAGTTGATGGAAGTAAATAGCTAATATTCTGAAATAACATTAATTTCAATAATTCTTTATTTTAATATTAAAAAATGTTCTCGAAAATAATAAGATCGCTACTTTATATTTTATTAATCATACAAGTCTCTTGTACGAAAAGTGGAACAGAACCAACAGAACCACCAATTCAATCATCCAAAAAAAATATCACCTCATTTACTTTTCATAAAATTGATAACCCTTTTTTAATTTCAGATGTTACCGGAATAATTTCTCAGGATAGTGTTATTGTAAACTTACCATATGCCACTCCATTAAACAATTTGATCCCAACAATAAATATTGAAGGAACAACTATTAGTCCTGCCAATAAAACTGCGCAAAATTTTACAAATCCAATACAATTCGTAGTTACTGCAGAGAATAACAGTACAAAAACTTACAGGGTTTTTGTAACAGTTGAACAGAATAGTGCTACCTTATTCATTAATTCTGCAAATGGGCAACCTGCAAGAGTTGGACAGGTATATGCTCTTGACCCTATCACTGGTATGTTAAAATGGAAATATACTCCTCCCTCTTCTTCATTTATTTCGAGTTTAGATTTTGAAAATGGGATTTTATATACGGGTATATCGAATAGGATAACTGCAATTGATACTATTACAAAAAATATTAAATGGGAGTATACAACAGGTGGAAGTTTATACTCTACTCCAAGAGACAAATGGAACTGTTTATATGAATTGTTCTGATCGATATATGTATGCAATTGATGCTGTTACGGGTAATTTAAAATGGAAATACGAACAGGATGTTTTTAGCGGTGGAGGAAATTATTCAAGCGCAACCGTAGTTAACGGTGTTGTATATTTTGGCAGCCTCAGTGGATATATTTATGCTGTAAACGCTACAACAGGTATATTGAAATGAAAACATTTAATACCTATGCTCCTGGTGGTTCAATCCAATCGAGTCCATCTGTAGTTAATGGTACTCTTTACATTTGTGATAGCCACTTAAACCTACTTTCTCTAAATGCGGATAATGGTAATATCAACTGGGCTTACTCAACTTATGGAGGTAGTTTTTCAAGCCCAACTGTTGTAAATAATGTTGTTTATGTCGGTAGCGCCAGCGGAACCCTATACGCTTTAAACGCAACAACCGGTGTTAAATTATGGAGTTATGGAACCTTTGTACAAATTGATGCCAGCCCTATTGTTTCTGATGGTACTGTATATGTAGGTCATAGCCGTTCTAATGGTTCAAATTTTTATGCTATCGATGCAATAACAGGTGCACTAAAATGGTCCTACTATAATACCAGTCTTTTTTACTCAAGCCCTGTTATTTACAATGATGTTGCTTATCTCGGAAGTTACAATACTGTTGTAGCAATCAATACTACGAATGGAACATTGAAGTGGAAATTTAATGCGATAGACCCGTTTGAGGAATTTATAGCCAGTCCTTGTATTGTTGAAAAACAGGGCAATGTTCATCTTTCAGGAATTTCAGGTAAAATAAATTAATTCTGGATCCTTTACGCCGCGGCGGGTGTACTAAGTTTATCGAAGTATCTACAATCGCCGCTGCTCTTTAGTTTTATTAAATAGTATTCTGAGGCCGTGTTGCGTGTCTCCACGCAACATTCTTGCTTTTGTTAAATTCCGATGCGTGGAGCGACATCGGGGCATATTATTTACGGATACGAACCAAGGCGAAGTACCACTATTATTACCTTTATTTTTTGCTGGTAGCGTCTGACCTTTATTTTTTTGGTTTCTCGATCTTCGAGATATAAATAGAAAGCCTCTCACTAAGGCTGCTTTTATACAATTCCAGTTGTACATAATAGGTTTTATTGTACCTGAAAATCTGGCTACGTAACATTGCCGATTCTTGTATTTCAGAATGCTCTTTTTCCATCTTCAAATCTTTACATTCTGATAAAGCTTTTTGGATCCTGATGTATAAATCAAGCCACCCCTTATCGGTGGTGGGTTTATCAATATAGTCTAACCGGCAATGACCTGGTCTGTTAAGAATAGCTGAACCTTCTGAAAAGTATTCATAGAAAAAGCCTTGTATATTCTTGTCTGTAAGCCGCATTTCATAATCGTCTTTCAGCAAGCCATCTTTATCATCCATCAAAATGTCCAGAAAATATGCTACTCCTTCGCAAACGGTTAATGTGCCACTGACCTTTCCCTTTACGAAGTATCTGTTGCTGATAAGCTTACCCGTTTCTGAATATTTCTTTACATGTCCGTGGTATGCTCCGGCTACATTGAGCGATTCATTTTTCAACACACCGTTGCTGTAATACTCTTTTAAGTAACCATCAAATTTATCGTTGGTATAATTGCAAATCTGCCGGAGCTGCCCGTTTTCAAAATAATATTCATAAGGCCCGTTTTTTTTATCATCCTTATAGGTTTCAAAGCTTTGTAGCTTTCCGGATGTATAATACTTTTTAGTCAGCCCTTCTTTTTTATCACCTTTCATACTGGTTTCCGATTTCAGTTAGCCGGTACTGTAATATTCTTTTTTTACCTGAAGCGATTTTCCGTTTAAAGTTTTATTGGCGATTTCCGGGTCCTCCTTTTTTACATCATTCACCTTAGCTGTTTTAGTAGCGTCCTCCGTCTTTTTATTTTCATTAAAAAAGCGGAAAGCTGCTGTTAAATTAGCCATGCAGTCTTTTATTCCTGCATAATTAAAGGGGATATAAAATTCATCATGCCGGTAATAATATTTTGGTTGGTGGATACCTTTTTCTGAATAGCCTGTGCTGATGGTTCCTTTTGAAGTACTCAGTGTAATGTTAGTTGTGTTCTTGTACACATTGTTGTTCTTATGTAAGACGACCAGTTCTTCCAATGGAATCTCGATCCAGATATAGGGGTAGAAAGTATCGCCCGGCTTTCCTTCCAGCGCATTTTTTACTACCAGTAATTTATCATCGTTGATCTCGTACCGGAAAACAAATTTCCCATAAGCGTTGGGATCGGTATATGTAAATGGTCCTTTTTTAAACGCATATTCAAAAGCATCTTTAATATACTTAAGAGCTGTTTCTTTTTTTGTAAACCGGGATTGTGAATAAGCATTCTGTAATAAAAATACAGATAAAAGCAGGGCTATTATTTTTTTCATAAAGTGGAATTAGGGTAAGATAAGGAATTTTTCTTTTTAGAAAGTTTGTTTTCAGTCACTAGACGCAGACTACGGACAACCGTTCTGAACAGGTTTTAGTAATGATTCGTCCATCAGGATAAAGCTACAAAAAATGTTGAAGTCAAATTATCCAGCAGATGCCATATTGAATGGCCATGTTGCGTGTCTCTGGGTAGCCATGTTGCGTGTCTCCACGCAACATTCCCTCATTTGCTAAGTTCCGATGCGTGGAGCGACATCGGGGCGGCTTTACATTTTATTTTACGGACACGAACCGAGGCGAATGACACGAACCGAGGCGAAGGATAAAGCTACAAAAAATGTTGAAGCAAGATTGTAGTGCCATGTTGCGTGTCTCCACGCAACATTCTTGCTTTTGCTAAGTTCCGATGCGTGGAGCGACATCGGGGCATATTATTTTACGGACACGAACCAAGGCGGAGGTTTTATTATTTTGTTGGACCACTGCGGACACCGGGGTTACTCAAAAATTTCCGGCAGATTTACTTCATAGCATATTGGCTAATCAATTGATAAGTAAGTATTTATTAATTAATTCTTCATAAATGAACAAGTAATGCATGTGAACAAATAAGACCACATCTGTTTTTCCAATTCTCATTTACATTTAAAATCTTTCTTTAAAATGGAAAACAGATATTATTACGGTTAATTGTATCCTAAAAAGGATTAATTTCAATTTTGCTTTTTATCCCAATTTGCAGATTTTATATCATACCCTCTTAATTCTTAGCTTAACTCCAGTATCATAATTTAGATTCGTGCATATTGTCACGTAAAACAATAAACGATGAAGTGGGGATTATTCTTTTTTTCTTTCTTGATAATAACATTTGTTGCTAGTGCAGCTGTTAACCTAAGACAAACAGGGGTAGTTATCCCAAACTCAATGTATCGAGGTTTGTCCTATCAGGTATTTGTGACGGTACAAAACACAGGAACGACTTCAACTTCTACAACATTCTCAGTTAATATCAGCATTAATACCGCATCTACATATAATGGTGGTCAGCAGTATATTGATCAAATCATATTTAC
>CAVPJN010000005.1:0-91756 GCA_963705465.1 uncultured Chitinophagaceae bacterium
AACACATAAATATACGCAACTAAATCACTTCCCTCAAAATTCTGGGTGCTGCAAATCAATTGGTTGGCGTTCGCCTTGTTCATTGCAGTTGCGCAAATACAAAATCTTAAATGTGCGGTTCGCCATGTTCATTGCAGATAGATATTAAATAGATCACCAGCCATTTGTTCCTGCTTAATAGATCACATTTTCTTGAGCAATATCTTCTTCTGCGAAAAATTAAAAGCAGCATCCAGCATCTCCACCAACTTAGGCCAGTCCTCTTTTTTTACGATCATCTGCTTGTACAGTTTTCTTACCAATATGTTTAAGGTATTTCCATCCAGTGTGGCCTGCACCGCAAAATTGCCTACCTCATTATCTATATTCATATTCAGGTTTTGTACACCTACCAGTTTATAACCTGCCGGCACCGTAAAGTTGATGATATTGCGAAGACTGCGGGGAAATCCCATAAAGGCATCTACTTCTCTCTTCCGGTCATCCTGCGAAATAAATAACTGCTCACCGATAAGACCGGGAACAGATACCAGTAAATTGTCACCGGCAATTTTTACCATATCACTCAGTTCCATTTTGCTGGTATAATTCAATTCCTGCTTGCGCCAGGTTCTGCCATCTGCATTTAGCGTAAACTCATGATAGGCGGCAATATTATCATAATCATCTTCCATTGCCTTCTTCATGTATTCCAGCTTGCGGGTCTTATCTTCTTTTTTTCTTTCCCGTAATTTGTCTTCATAGTTTTCGAGCATAGTTCCTCTCATACTGCCCCTCGTATCATCTTCTCCACCATAGCTGCGGTGGTCATCATCCAATGCCGTGGTATAGACCAATCCCTGCACATTGTAAAATTGTTTACTCAATCCTGTAGCGGCTTTCTGATGCACCAATATCATATTTCTGCTGGCGGTATCGACAGAAGCGGTAATGGTATTGGTCGTTACATTGTCTTCTGGTTTATTGGCCGGAAAGGTAACAGGTGTGGCCGTCGGATTTTTTCCCAATGAAATAATATAAGCAGGCGTATTTAAAAACTCTTCCCTGAAATCATAAGGGTTGGAAAAAACAGTAGCATTAAATACATACTTATCTTTTACTCTTACGATCCATTCCGGTTCGGTTCTGAAAATAATATCATCCGGTTTCGTGAGTGTGGAAGGTGTGGTAACGATCAGGTCGTAAGGAATTTTTCGGAGGTCGAGGCATTGTGTAAAACAGGAGGCAAACAACTCACTGGAATAGCCATTGGCCCGGTAAAAAGCCATATGCCGGAGAATATAATAGACTTTTTGTATAAAATCTTCTTCCCGCAGATCGCCATAACCAATCTGTTTCAGATAACCTTTGGCTAATGTATAATAAGAGGAGCCATCCAACCGGTTGTAAAGGTTGTTCATTTTTTTGGCAAGCTCTGCAGGCGTAATGTTTTGCTTTAACTCTCCTCTATCCCCGATGAAAAGGTCGGAACGATTCTCTGATTTTGAAAAAACGATCTGAAATTTTACCATCGGTAATTCTATTAACTGGTTTACCCAACGGGTATCACTTATCTTTTCACGGTTACGGTCTTCCCAGGTGTAATCGGCATTGCTGTTACCGGTTTCTTTAAAGGCCGGTGCACCCATCGTGGATTTGGAATTCACAAATGAATTGTTATCCGTATCGATCTCAAATTTCTGACTGATGACAGGATATTCTCTGGTACAAACAAAATAGATAGGATCAAATTCGATAAAGCTCATTTTCTTTACCGTGTTGTCATCGTAGAAAATGGTGCCGTAATCTATAATATCTCCGGGATCAAGATCGGGTATCGCCAGTTTATAAAAGATGACACGGCTTTTACTTTTATCATAATAGGTACTGGCCTTGCCGATATAAGGCGTAAAGGTAGAAGGCACATTGGATGGATCTTCTACATACACTGCATTACGAAGCGATACATCCTGCACTTTTCCATCTGCTTTGATCACTTTTATACCAGCACCATCATTGGAAGAACCAATTCTGAAGTAAACAGAAGAATAAGAATTAACAGCATCTCTGTCGTTGAGTTTAATGCGTCGTCTTGTAATTTCATACACGGCCAGTTTGTTGGCATCTTTATCAAAAGCAAATTTTGTTTTCTGTGCAATGATGATACCGCTTTCTTCTTTCCATTTATCGGGAGTGGCAGTTACAGTAAAATCTGCATCAGCATCCTCCCAAACCATTTTCATGTTGCGGGCAATGGACTCCAGTTTGGAGGGGGAGAAAGTGTCGTCTTCCTGTGCGGCTGTAAGAAGTGAAAAGGATAGATAAATAAGTAAGGCTATTATTTTATTCATTTCATGTTTTTTTATTTCCCACAAACCTGCCTGCGGTAGGCAGGGACACAAAGGATTTTTACTCTATTCTTTGTCGGTTAATTTGTATTTTCTGGAAATGCATTATAAAGAACCGTTTACTTTACGATGCATTCCATCTTTTATTAAATTGACATTAAAGTTTACTAATAGACCAAGCTTAATTCCGGTCAGTTTCATATAATTCAGAATGATCTTATGATGAATTTTTTCTAATGATTCAATTGATTTTATTTCAACCAAAAACTTGTCACACATAATAATGTCCGTTCTGAAAGCTTTATCAAGGATTGCTTTTTTATAATGGATACTTAAATCTTGTTGTCGGGTGTATGGGATTTCTCTTTCTTCAAGTTCGTATGCAAATGCAGCTTCATATACACTCTCCAGTAATCCAGGTCCAAGGATTGAATGAATTGTGTATGAAATATCAACTGCAATGGTCGCTAATTCATTTTCTGTCATTACTTCTTCGTTTTCTTTTGTGTCCTTTGTGCCTTAGTGGGAAATCTTATGGTTTCTTTACTAAGATCAGGTTACTATTAAAATCCTTCAACTTCTTCACAAAATTTTTCCAGTTCTCAAAATCGGCTTTTCGGATACGGCCTGTATTAAAAGCTAATGTCTTTTTAAACGTTACTTTATTGTCCTTGCCCGAGTATTCACCCGATACTTCATAATCTTCTGTTTTTTCATTGATAGGGGCAGGTATCGAAGCGATCTTATAGCCGGCAGGTAATAAAAGTTCTGTTTCGTATTGAGATACATAAGCAGAGTGCAAAGCATAATCCTGCTGACGGTCTTTCTCGGGAATGATACTGCGCAGCGTTTCCGGAAAGAAGTCGATACCCACATACACTTCTTTGTCTTCCGTAATAATATAATTACTCAGATCAATATCGCCTTCCAGCACAATTGGAATTTCCCGGTTACTCAGGTCAGATGTTTTTACATTGGATACGGTGAGGTTCTTATTGCCAAATTCAAGAAATCGCTGTATGAATTTTCGTTTTATCATCCGAAGGAAGATCATGATAGTATTGATGAAAGCCGGTTCGTTCTTCACCCGTCATCGTAACTTTTACATGGCCTTTTAACTTGTTGTCCAGCAATTGAAAATGGGTTTGTGTCAATGTCTTGTTCTTTTCTTTATCCAGTAGCGGGACTTTTTTTACTTCATGTTTTTCTCCTTTCCCGATCAGCACTTCTTTTCCCTGTATGCGCCAGGCATATTCACCAAAAGGAATATATTTTTCTGTGCCATCCAGAAAATAGTCTTTTCCATTTAACATAACCGTGCTGATACAATGATTATCTACTGCCAGGGAGGGTAATGAATAATCATAAGGAATATGCCGGGTGCCGATCCATGTCATATAGGATTCCTGTCCGGCCAGTTTGAGCATTTCCGTCATCAGGTTAGCCATTCCTTTACAATCTCCGTATTTGGATTTGTAAACATCCTGTGCAGCAGCAGGAATAAAACCAGCAAGACCATCTTCAAATGCGATATAGCGGATATTATCCTGTATCCAGTAAAAAATGGATTTCACTTTTTCCAGATCGGAAGTTTTTCCTTTGGTCAATTCGGCCACTTTTGTTTTTAGCTCATCGGGATTATTCTTACTTTTTTTATAGAGATAATTGTACCAGTTGTACAGATCTCCCGCATCCCCAAAGCCTTTTTCTTTTTTACCATCAATTGTAAATGATTTTACGACCAGCATCAGGTGGGGAAAGACATAAGCAGCGCCAATTGATCTGTTCTCAGATTTCATGGCAAAAGTGTTTTGTATTTTAAAGGTGAAGACAGTAGCTCCTTTCTCCTGTGTTTTTTGTTTAGTGATCTTGTATCCGGTAAAATTAAATTCACGGATATCCAGTTCGAGCCAATCGGGCACTTTGATCGTTACGATCTTTTCTTTTGCGGGAAACCAGGTATGAAAATAAATACTGGTAAGATATTTACTATCGAAATAAACTTTTTCCGTTTCTACTCTTGTAACATCTGCATAGCCGGTAAACCCGATATTGAAATATTTTACCCGGCTGTCGTCAGAAAAATAATCGCTGGAACTGGCGGATTGATCCATCGCATAGCCAACATTAAAATTCTTTTTAATGCCAAACATTCGTTTCACTTTCTCCAGTTGCTTAAAAGAGCTGATCTTACAAAATGAGTTATAGAAATCAAAATATTGAATACCGGCCCTTTCCCGCAAGGCTAAAAAATTGATACCGGTTTTCTTGATAGCGGTAACAACGGGTAGTTTTTCATCACTTTTGCCTTTATCAAAATTATATTCCTCTTCCACGATGGTCGCCACAACCCGGTCGTCTGGAAAAACTTTTTTCAAGCGATTAGCTTCATACACATCCTCATCGTCTTGTGCAAAAACTAATAGCGGCAATAGTAAACCTGCCAGTAGTAGCAACTTCAGGGTTTTTAGCATACTCAATTTTGTAAATAGCAATATAGAAATTGTTATTGAAATTAAATGAGCAGGATCAGGTAATTTTTATGCGTCAATTGACAAATCAACAATAACTTGTTTTAAATTCGCAGGATAAGCATTACAATATGGAAAGGAAACAAGAAGTATTACAGGATGTGGTTATCAAATTTGCAGGCGATAGTGGTGATGGCATGCAGTTGACAGGAAGTCAGTTTACCAATAATACAGCTATGATGGGTATCGATCTGGCAACATTCCCGGATTTTCCGGCAGAGATCAGAGCGCCGATAGGTACCTTGCCCGGTGTGAGTGGATTTCAGTTGCGATTTTCATCTGATAATATCTTTACACCTGGCGATTCGCTGGATGTACTGGTGGCAATGAATGCCGCTGCCCTTAAAACAAATATTGCCGGTGTAAAAAAAGGCGGTAAGGTGATCGTAAATACCGATGGTTTCGATAGTAAGAACCTACGCCTTGCCAACTATCCCGATGGAGAAAATCCATTGGAAAATGGCAGCCTCGACAATTATGAAGTAATAAAGATGGATGTGACCAAGATGACCCGTGAGTCATTGGCCGATTTTACGATGGGTATGAAGGAAAAGGACCGGGCCAAGAATATGTTTGTACTCGGATTTCTCTACTTTATGTACAACCGGGATATGGAGAATACCATCGGCTTTTTAAAAGAGAAATTTGGTAAGAAGCCGGATATTTTTGAGAGCAATGTAAAAGTGCTGAAAGCCGGTTTTAATTATGGTGATACGACAGAAACATTTACGACTACCTATTCGGTAGAAAAAGCCAAGATGGAACCCGGTAACTACCGTTCTGTTATGGGTAACCAGGCCGTATCGCTTGGATTGATCGCTGCTTCGCAAAAAAGCGGACTGCCTTTGTTCCTCGGTTCATATCCTATTACTCCGGCATCGGATATTTTACATGACCTGAGTAAATATAAAAATTTTGGTGTCCGTACATTTCAGGCGGAAGATGAAATTGCAGCTATAACCTCTGCCATTGGCGCCGCTTATGGAGGTGCATTGGGTGTTACTACTTCCAGTGGTCCGGGTATTGCCTTAAAAGGCGAAGCCATAGGGTTGGCTGTGATGCTGGAAATACCGTTACTGATCATTAATATTCAAAGAGGCGGACCTTCTACCGGATTACCTACTAAAACAGAGCAAAGTGATCTGATGCAGGCCTATTATGGAAGAAATGGTGAATGCCCGATGCCGATCGTTTCTGCCTCTACGCCGGCAGATTGTTTTGATGCGGTGTACGAAGCCGTTAGAATTTCGGTGCAGCATATGACACCGGTTATATTTTTAAGTGATGGTTATATTGCCAATGGTGCTGAGCCGTGGAAGTTTCCAAAGTCAGAAGAATTACCGCCAATTGAAGTAAAGTTCAAAACAGAATTGGGCGATCAGGAAGATGAGTTTCAACCTTATATGAGAGATGCAAAATTAGCAAGACCATGGGCCATTCCGGGAACTCCGGGATTGGAACACCGGATAGGAGGATTGGAAAAACAAAACATAACTGGTAATATCAGTTATGAACCAGAGAACCATCAGTTAATGGTAAAGATCCGCCAGGAAAAAGTGGATAAGATCGCTGATCATATACCAGAGCAGAAATTAGATAGTGGTCCTGAAAAAGGAAAGATATTGATCCTGGGTTGGGGCTCTACTTATGGTGCCATTAAAAGTGCCTGTGCAGAAATGCAAAAGAAGGGGCATGCTATCAGTCATGCACATCTTCGTTATGTTCGGCCTTTCCCAAAAAATCTGGGAGATATCATTAAGAATTTTGATACGGTGCTGATTCCGGAAATAAATAATGGCCAGTTGATAAAGATCATCCGTGATGTTTATTTTGTCGATGCAAAAGGCTACAATAAAATAATGGGGGTACCTATTACCAAAACAGAACTGGTAATGAAGCTGGAAGAAATGCTAAGAGATTAACCCAATAACTATAGCAATGCGATCCACCAGCTACCACTGGTGGATTTTTTGTTTTTATTTGAAGAGAAAGTTTTTACATTCATTCAAACATATAATTATGAGAAAGCTATTGATGTTGCTGATTATTTTTCAATGTACTTTTTATTTTACGATACAGGCACAGGATAAGAATATTGTAAAGGAAAAATATCATTGGGGAAGTACTACGCAGGATACGGCTGCCGGATATGCACAGGCCGTTAAGGTTGATAATATTATTTATATGTCCGGGGCAGTATCAAGAGATGTAACACCGGAAGGAATTAAAAGGGTGTACGAGGCATTGGGGAATACATTGAAACAGTATGGCGCTACTTTTCAGAATGTTGTAAAGGAAAATTTATATACTACAGATATGGAAGCCATGAAAAAATATAATGATGCCCGTAAGGCTTTTTACAAGAATGATTTTCCTGCTGCTACCTGGATACAGGTGTCAAGATTATATATGGTGGATGCCAAATTGGAAGTAGAATTGATTGCCCATTTGCCAAAATAAAAAAGGGCTGATTAAAACCCTTTAATTAATTAGTTTCAGATGTAATTATCCAGGACCATAAACATCTAACGGATGTGGTAAAGCATTGGCAACTACAAAAGCTTAAAATGACTAATATCAGTCCAAACATAAAAATGTTATAAGCGATCCTGAGTAAGCGATATTTTTTTGCCAGTACCACTCCCAAAAAATAAGTGTCTTTTACAATGCTGCTATACAGGTAATCTTTATCATTCAGCATTTCATTCATTGCCCAGTTATAATCAGGCAAATTCATTTTATAGAAATTACCAAAGAATAACAGATTGGTTCTTTTATTATGTAATATCTTCCTGGGTAAAAGTACCATGGCTTACATTGGGTCTTGTAGCTAATATGGAAAAAACAATTGTTGACACACATACAACCACAAGAATAAGAAAGGGTATCCTGAGGTTTGGGTTTGCGTCAAGTTTTGTAACAAGTGAAGAAATAACAATACTTAAGAATAATTGCATTTACTGAAATAAGAATGTTTGCTTTTGAATCTGCCATCTGGCTCAGATTATTCTGGTTCTGTGCCATGATACGAAACACGGTTGCGATACCTCTTTCTGATTGATTATCCTTACCCTTTTTCTTTTTATCCGTTTCGATCTGTAATGCATCCACTACAATGTCATCCGTATTTTTTGATTTGTTTTTTTTCTTTGTATTGCCATCTAATTCCACCAATTCATCTTTTAGTTGTTTTATATGCATTTCCTTTATAGGTTGTAGCATCTCCTGTCCGTAGGTAGTAAAATACTTATGTGCTTCCAGGAATTCAATATTTTTCTTCCACCAGTCGTTCTTGGATATTTTTTCATTTCCGAGATCTTTTATTTCTTTTCGAAGCAGATTTGTTTTTTCCCTGAAATGCATCAGTGCCAAGATGAAAAAGATCTGCATCGCAAATTATTCTTTCCAACGCATTAGTAGGGGATTGCGGCATGCGGGTAGCATTAATGCAGCTTACCACTTTTGCTGTAAGTTCTGTAGTTGCATTTTGTTTTGCCAGAAAATCAGTTGCAAGTTGGGCACTTAATGTTTCATGATCATTTGCTGCACTCCTCCAGTATATCCTGTATCATGAAACCAGGCAGCTATCAGCAAAGCTTGTTTTTCATCATCAGGTATATGAAGAAACTCAGCAATGCTGTTCACAGGCCGCCACCACCTCCTGTGTATGCTCCAGTGTATGAAACCGGATGCTTTTGCTAAGTTTGTTCATCAGCAGGTCGGTTACATGAGCCTTTGCCTCCTGAATCATTAATAATTGGTTTTCTATCATGCTATAAAGATAAGTTTTGATAAATTTAAACAAAATAAGAAGAATGGCTTTATTAAATTTCAGACCAAGGGTTCTTCTTTATTGTAGTATTTGTCAGGATTTTTATTTCGGGCTGTAAGAATAAAACAACAATACTTGCTTCTCCTCCAGGTTACAATTTTTCTCAAGTGGATATTGATAAGCTGGATATTAAACTGCTGGAAATATCCGGACTGGCATGGGATTCTGAATACAATATTTTTTATGCGGTTAATGATGAATCGGGAATACTTTATACCCTGGACAAGGAATCTAAAGCGATCAATGGAGCGTATCCCTTTTGGGGGAAAAGGCGATTATGAAGATGTAGCGCTTTTTAAAGGGATACCGTATGTATTAAGAAGCGATGGGTTGATCATTAAAGTTGTAAAAGACAGTACAGGCAAAACCGTGGGGTAGAAGCAGGGAAAATTCCATTGCCGGGGACAAATGATTTTGAAACATTATATAGTGATCCGGACGAGGAATGCATTGATAATGATTTGCAAGAACTGCTCTACTGATAATAGTACTTCGGTAAGCGCCTATGCCTTTTATCCCGATTCAATAGGATTTGGCAATAATCCTATAAAACCCTTGTATGTAATTGATGCAAAAATGGTGGAAGAGCTTTCTCCTTTTAAAACATCCAAATTGCAACCTTCAGCAGCAGCTATCAATTCCAAGTTGCAAAAATTATTCATTCTATCTTCAGCCAGCCATCAATTAGCTGTAGCCGACCTGAATGGTAATGTAGAATCGGTGCATAAACTTACTCCTAAACTTTTTTTGCAACCGGAAGGAATTGCTTTTAAGCAAGGTGGCGATATGTATATTTCAAATGAAGGGGTTAGGTGCAAAAGCAACACTTGCTGAAATTCTATTTTAATAAGGCAGATGATAGCCTCAGATGCCCGGAAATCCAAGATCGGTTATGACTTTGAAGTTCCGGATGAAAAAATGGAATTGGGAAAACACCTGAAAGAAATTTCAGGGATGGCTTATGTAAAGGGTAAGGATGTTATTCTTACTGAGAATGATGAGAAGGGAGATATTTTTACGATTGACTTTGCGAATAAAAAAGATCATGGTTGATAAAATAAAATTTGGGGGTAAGGATGATTATGAAGATATCGTTCATACAGATACTGCTATTTATATGCTGGTAAGTTCGGGTAGTATTGTACAGGTAAATACCAAAGATAGTTCTTTTAGTACAAAGGAATTTAGCTTAGGCTTGACGAAAAGTGAATTTGAAGCCATGTACCTGGATGCTGATAGCGAATCCCTGATACTGCTTTGTAAAGATTGTACCAAAGAAAAAGACGAGATCAGGACAGCTTACCGGTTTGACCTCAGGACAAATACATTTTCAAACAGACCCTCTTTACATTATCAGCATTAACGAGATCAAGAAAATACTTGATGATGATAAAGCTGAATTCAAACCTTCTGCAGCAGGCATCAATCCCAATGGATGGAAAATTATATATTGTGGCTTCTGTTGGAAAACTATTGGTAATTGCCAGTAAGATAGGCGAAGTAGAAGAGGTGTTCCGGTTGGATCCTGTATTGTATAATCAGCCGGAAGGATTGACCTTTGCACCCAATGGAGATCTGTATATTTCGAATGAAGGTGGTGAAGGGATAGCAACAATTCTTAAGTTTATTTATAAGAAATAGGCGCTTGTGTTTCATGTACTGATTTCTTTCTTTTAATACCGGCAAGCAGTTCAAAACAAGTAAACAACCATAAGGACCCCAATATCCACCCGGCTAAAACGTCGGTAGCATAATGAACCCTCAGATACACCCTGCTGAGACCAATCAAGAACAGTATGAACAAAAAAAGGGAAATCAGTAAATATTGCAGCCCAGTAATTTTCACTCTTTGAATGATGTAAAAAAATAAATAAACCAAAAAAAGCTACACTCATAAAGGCATGACCACTCGGGAAACTATAATTGGTAATACCTTCTACTAATGGATGTAAGGGTCGATGCCGTTGAAAAAGGTTTTAAGTAAAGACATTATTCCAAGACTGGAAATGGCAATAAAGAATACATACACACGTTTCCCATTTCTTTCCACGGATTAATAAAATAAGTCATCAGTAAAAGGTTAGCGGGAATTAAAAAAGAGTGATTGCCTAAAAAAGTAATAGCTCTCATTATATTACTTCTGCTAAGTGTTACTTTAGCAGAAAAGAAATCAAAAATATTTTCGTCTGGAGCTGTATTGGCAGCTACAAACACCAGCCAGATGATAAATAAAAGAAGTAAAAATAGAAAATGCTATAACAATTCTGTATAGCATAGGTGAAGCTGTTGACATTTTTTCGGGTTCAAATTTATCAACATCAGGATTGCCCATATAATACGATATCAGATCAAAAAGTAAGATTGATCTTTGGTGCCGAGATTAAAGCTTAATGATCCTTTCATTAGCTGAATAACCCGCAGTAGCAGAAACGATAAAATTATTAAATGGAAGAAAATAAATTCCGCCGCCATAGGCACCATGCCATTTTCTGGAACTTTCCCCTCTCATCCAAACTCTTCCAATATCATAAAACGCGGTAAGACCGACAGGGCCGGGCACAATGTAAGAGTTGAGGTTAAATAATTGAAACTTCATTTCCACACTTCCGTACAATACAGACGATCCGGAATATCTGTTTTTTCTGAAACCATGAATATTCGGATTATCAACACCTAATGAAAGTGCCTGGAAGTATTCAAAATTTTTCGATAGAATTTTTCCGCCGCCAAATCCTAATGCGATCACCATTTTTGCAGGATCTCTAAAACTTGCATAAATAGACATATCGGTCGTGTACTTTACAAAATTATTCGTATTGAATCCACTGCTTCCGGTAGCTATAAATTCATTTTTCCAGAATATGCCACGGGTAGGAAAAAGTTTATGATTTCTATTATCAAACTGCATTACAAATTTGGCACCTGTATATGACTTGGTGCTGAATACATCTGCAGAATCAAGGCCTACTTCCCTTGGATTACTCAAAACATTTTTGCTGTTGTCATCGAAACTATTCCAATAGCGATTGTAGTAGGGACCCGCCATCAGTTCAAGTCTTTCTAAAATCCGCTTACGCATTAACAACTCAACTTCAAGAGATTTGTACCTGCTCCGGAAATAATCGAAATTTTTTCCATCGGTGAGCTTCGTTTCATTTCCAAAACCGGTAAAATTCCTTAATGCCGGAAGAAGATAGTTGATATTAACAATAAGATCTTTATCTCTTGTTATATGATTAAATTCTCCATTATACTTTATTTGAAATGCCTTTCTGTTTAATGCATATAAAGCTGATAGTTGTTGATGGGTGGCATAAGGCAAATTGATAAACCCATAGGTGGTTTTAGAAATTCCCGCACCGAGCATATAGCCATCATCGGAGTTATAACTGAATAATAATTGCGGGAATTTAGTTGTGTTATACTGATACCCTAAAATACTTCTGGCGGTAGAGGGCGGATCGGCAGAGAATCTGTTTTTGGTCTGACTATTATTCAGAATAACATTAACATCAGATAGTTTGTCATAGATGATATTTTTTACGTTACCACGGATATTAAAAGTGTCATTATCTTTTCCACCGATGATCCTGATCTTAATTCTTGATGTGGCATTTTCTTCAATATCAAATACATCTTCATCGTTTAAGCCGAATAAACGTATTTCTTTTGTTACAGAAGGATTAAAGATTCTGCTGTACATGATAAAACTGGTATCATACCCTTTCCCTTTTTCATACACTCTGACCTGTAGTCCTTCTCCATAGTTACTTACTTTGAAATATTCTTTTTGATTGCTGCCTACTACATTTACCTGACGGGAAAGAAACTGGTAATACTTCATTACTTCCTTTTCCATCTGGTTCCTTCGGCTGATCAACTTTTTTATTATTCTTTCACCATTTATGGCAAATATTTCCGGAGGTAGTTGTTGCACGGCATGGCGAATAACGGAATCAGTAAGTTGTTTTTGAAAATCAGTTAATGAACGACTCCAGTCATCTTTCGTAAGTCCTGTTAGAAAAATGCGGTCGAAATCTTTTGCTGTATAACCCAGCCAGTTGATACCATGTATATTACTTCTGAAACCTTTTAAAAATGGCAGTTCTCTACCCGTTACAGCCCTGAATATTTTTCCTTCCGAATTAAAAAAGGCCTGGTCTCTATCCCGTGGAATCGGGTAATATAATTTACCTTTTCCGGTGTCTGCAATTCCCCATCTCCACTGGTCAAAATGACGATCAAAATCACCGATAAGTATATCTAATAACCGGGCAGTTAAAACTTTTGGTTGGTCAGGACGATGATCATTATCTTCCAGTATTTTATTAAAAATTTTAGAAGTGGAACTTGATTCGTCTTCAGCAAGTGCAAATTTCCGCTGCTCTAATAAACAAACTGTATTCGCAAACAATAGCCTGTAAATACCAAGATTTGGATCATCAGGCACAAAAAAGAGTTCCGGGTTGGCCGTTAAAATTTTTATTGGTTTTGCTAATGCTGGTACAATGAGAGCTCCATAAGGATGAGCCGCCGAATTTAATTCAGGTGCAAAATCTTCTGCAGCTGTGCCCTTAAATTCTTCCGGTAAGGCTTTGCCAATATTTTTATTTACGCCTCTCAATACCCACTCTCTGCCACTTTTATCTTTTAATTGTAACGATCTTGTTTGCTGACCACCACCGAGGCTTTCAATTTCTAATCCCCCTTTTTCTGTTCGTAGGTCCAGCACCTTCATGTTAACCGGAGCAGACCATTCTCCCCTGTAGTTTTGACCCATGAAATATTTCTTTAGACCGCTTAAAACCGGAAGAGTGGTACTTGCAGGTTTGCTAACAGTATCTTCAAATTTCAATTCCTGATTTCCTAATACTACAGGTGTTTGTGTAGAATCAATTGGCTTTACGATGGGTTTTTTATAATTTAATAGATAGGAACTATATGCTTTTCGAACAGAATCGGTAACAGTGTAAAAGGAAAGGTTTACATTTTTGTTTGTTGAAATTTCTAACACGGCAAAACCAAATTCAGTAGAGTTGAAGAGGCCATTATTCTTTTTGGATATTCTGCTTTGTTTACAACCGCCACCGCTTACGATATAATTATAATTTCCATCTTTTATATGCTGCAAGTTGTGTTCATGGCCAGAAACAAAAACCACATTCGGTGCCAGCGAAGTTTCAATGGCGCCGGTTACCTGTTTGATCATATTCACATAAGTAGGGTGTTGCAGATCTTGTGAAGCACCAAATACACTACGGGCAATTACATAAATTGAGCCTAAGACTGGTAAAGGCAGATAAAAACTTTTGCGGATATCAGTAAAAGGAAACAGATGCTGATTGAATGTGAAAAAACCTCCATGTACACCGTTGCTTTTAAAGGGATGGTGATTGGCAATGATTATCAGTTTATCTGTGTTTTTTGTTGCAATCTCTCTGATTTTTGAAACCAATTCAATTTCTGTTTTGCAATCACAGTCTGACTCTATGCCTGGTTTATCATAAGGATGAAGCCACCATTGACTGTCAAAAATTACCAATAAAACATTATTCCCCAGATCAATTTCTTTTGGCCCGGGACATCCTCCTTCGGGGAAAAATTCAGCATCGACACTATCTATTTTTGGAAAAGTAACATATAATTGTTGCCGTACTATTGCATCAAATCCGTCACGATTACCATTATGCCAATCATGATTTCCGGGGATCATATAAACTTTAGCCTTTGTGTTTCTGGCAATGGCTAACTGAGAATCAAGTATAGCCCTATAATCTTCATAACCAGCAGTTTCTACATCGGGTAATCCATGTTTATAAAGATTGTCCCCAAGAAATAAGACGGTGGTTTTTTTATCAAGGGGGATATTGTTTCTAACGGCA
Organism: uncultured Chitinophagaceae bacterium; assembly: GCA_963705465.1. Classification (GTDB taxonomy): domain Bacteria; phylum Bacteroidota; class Bacteroidia; order Chitinophagales; family Chitinophagaceae; genus JJ008. Next base: position 14,573 of record CAVPJN010000005.1, read on the forward strand.
TCTACTACCGGATGGCGACCATCAGTAAGCTGGCCTGCATCTCCAATAAGGACTATTCGTCTTGCAATTGTATCCGTTTGAGCTTTCAGGGTTAGACTTAACATCAACCAACTACCCAAAAGAACTATATACTTTTTCATCAATTCAGCTAATAAATTATAGGCGGTTGATTAATTTCTGAAAGTTAATGAAAGGAGAATGAAAACCGATTATTTAAAACTGAAGTTTTCTGTCTTCTTCTTTTATCGTCAACACCTGTAAAACACACAATTTACTAAAAAGTTTTTGCCCAAACAGCAACCTATTCGAATAAATAAAAATTCAGCAAAATGCTGTAATTGCTAAAATTTAAAGTGTAAAGTAATTCCAATGTTTTTCATCAATCCCCATCAAAAAACCGATCATTAAATTAATTCGGTACATATTAAGAAAAATGAAATTATGAGGTAGTCTTAATTTTAAAAAGAGAACTTAGAAATATTTTGTAAGTAGTTTTCAGTCTGAAAGAGATAGCTTGGAATCCGAAGCCCATTTTAGTATAATTATTTAATACTAATTGTGCTTTTTGTTTAAAAATCGTATCTTTTCGAACCAGTAAACCAAACTGGAATCTTTATCAACCAAAACCTGCAACAATGAGACTGCTAACTATTGTTATTTTATGCTTTATTATTTCTTGTTTACCTGCTAATGCTCAACCGGGGAAAGATTCAGCCACGGCACCAGGATCGCATTTTAGTACCAGTGGGGGACGAAAATTCTGGATGGGAGCCAATTACCGGACAGAGTGGAATACACCAGTAACTGTACCTGTTTTAAAATTAACAGGTCTTACACCTATCAAAAAAGGTGGTGGAAAACAAACCAAGTCATTAAGAATGGAAGATGCCAACGGAAGGCAATATGTTATCCGTTCCATTCAAAAATTTATTACAGATAAAACACTGCCGGGTGATTTACAGAGTGAAGCTGCTGCAGACCTTGTATCTGATGGAGTATCAGCATCATATCCTTATGCCTCTTTATCCATGCAGCCATTGGCAGATGCAGTTGGGGTACCTTATGGAAAAGTAAGGCTTGTTTATGTGCCCGATGATCCGGCTTTAGGTGAGTTTCGCCAGGAATTTGGCAATATGATGGCCACTTTTGAAGAGCGATTACCCGATAATGTTAAAAAAGGATATGATACTGAAGAAGCTGCCGATAAATTAGAAAAGGATAATGATAACCAGGTCGATCAAAAAGCACTTCTTACAGCCCGGATATTGGATATGTTTGTGATGGATCTTGACCGTCATGAAGGTCAATGGAATTGGGGAGCTGTGGACAATGCCAGTGGTGGTAAAACTTATTTCCCTATACCAAAAGACAGGGATCAGGCATTTTATATTAATCAGGGATCTAATACCCGGAATTGCCAGAAGAAAAGCATTTGTTCCTCAGTTGGAAGGATTTAAAGCAAAAGCTCATGATATAAAGCGTTTCAATTTTGCTGCCCGTAACCTGGATCGTTTCTTTTTGAATGCATTAACTGAAGCTGATTGGAAACAAGCAGTTGATGAATTTATTCCTAAAATGACGGATCAGGTAATTGAAAATGCGTTGGCGCTGCAGCCTAAAGAAATCCGGGTTATTGCCACATAACCAGAATATTATAAATATATTAAAGGAACGTAGAAATTATCTGGCAGAAGAAGTAATGAAGTATTATGCTTTCATTGCCGAAACGGTAACCATAACGGCAAGTGACAAAAAAGATTTATTTGAAGTAACCCGTAATGATGATGGTTCAATGCTGGTCCAGGTTTATAAAATTGATAAGGACGGCAATAAAGCAGATAAAAAATATGAACGACTATTTATTGGAGGTGTAACAAAAGAAGTACAGTTTATTTGGATTTGATGGCGATGATAAATTTGTAATTAATGGCAATAATGACAAAGTAAAATTAAGAATGATTGGTGGTGGTGGTGCCGATGTTTTTGAAAAAACATCAAGTGGACGGGGAAGTACATTTGTTTATGATAAGGATAATGGAGAGAATAAGTTGATCGGAAAATTTAAAAACCGGATGTCTAATGATAGTGATGTAAATAAATTCGAAAGAATTTATTTTGATTATGCTAAAAGAGCTCCCGGTTTAGCCGTTGGCTTTAATCCTGATGATGGTGTTTTTCTGGGACTGACTTATAAAATAATTACACATGGTTTTCGTAAAGTGCCTTATAAAGTCCTCACATACATTCTATGCCAGCCATGCATTGTCTACCAGTGCCTGGAATTTCAGGTATGCAAATGAATTTATCAGTGTGATTGGTAAGAATGGGGATATTGTTACCGATATTAGATATTAAAGCACCCAATAATACCACAAACTTTTTTGGTTATGGAATCACATCGGTTTATGATAAAACAAAACCCGGAAAGTTCAGGTATTATCGTGCCAGGTATAATCTTGCAGATATTTCTGTAATGATAAGACAAAGGTTTTCTCCGAAATTCTCTGTTTCATTCGGACCTACTGCTCAACGTTTTGAATTAGACTCAACTGATAAATTAAATAGCCAACGATTTATTACACAAACTGGTAGGCCGGACTAAATGGATTAGATCGCAGCTACACTTTACAATGACGCAGATCTATTTCGGAGCGAAATTCGTAATGGAGTTGGATACAAGAGATCATAAAGTAATGCCATCTAAAGGGTGTTAGCTGGATCACTACACTTCGTCATTTATCCGGCAATAAGAATACGCCCTATAAAGTAACACAGTTAAATTCTGATTTTGCATTCTATCTTAAACCTGGTTGATGATAAATTAGTATTGGCAAACAGAGTTGGGGGTGGTATAAATCTGGGTGATAAGGGGTATGAGTTTTATCAGGCACAATATCTTGGAAATGAAGAAAATCTTCGTGGATATCGTAGAAACAGGTTTGCCGGTAAGAGCAAATTTTATCAATCAGACTGAACTTCGGTTAAAGTTGGCCAATTTCAGAACCTATCTGTTCCCCGGATCTTTTGGAATTTATGCCTTTCATGATTTTGGAAGAGTATGGGTAGAAAATGATAACGATAATAAAATGCTTAGCGGGTATGGTGGCGGATTATGGTTCTCTCCATTAAAAAGGATCTTAATTAGTCTTGGTTATGGTACTTCGAAAGAAGATCGTTTAATAACCTTTGGATTGGGTTGGAAATTCTAATGAAGATATTCAATATAAATAGTTAAACCGGTTTGTCTTTAAAGCAAACCGGTTTTTTGTTAGTAATCCAATTACTATCGACTATTCATTACAATAGAATCTTTCCTGTTGGCGGAGTTGAAGCACCTGTAGCACATCGAGTTGCGAAATATTTTATATACAATCCTGATGGGTACTGTCATTAAGATAAGAGATTTGTTTCAATTGCAACACCCTTCAGATCAGTGACTAAAAGCAATTCTATTTCAGGCTTTAGCCATAATTATTTTATTGGGCTAAAGCCCTACTCCCAACACCAATTTCATGCGTGGTGCAATTGAATACGAAATCCCTAACTAATGACATTGTCCGATGGAACGATAACACATCTCGCAAATATTTTTCTACTAACATTTTGCTTCCGCCCGGACGAGACGCTTCTGTGGCGAAAAAAATTCGCCTATAAAAAATAACGCTACCGACGGGTTGATCTTGTTAAAACAGAGTGCCTTTTTCTCTTAACGTTAAGTGTAAAAAAATATGTTTAATGAGTTGAAAAGTGCATTGCAAATGATCAAAATGTTATCGTTGAACTAATAGTAAAATACTTTGCAGATCAAAAACTTATAAGTTTACTGAATAGCTTTGTTTAGGGTAGATTACTTGTAACAGCTTTATTTTATCAGCGTTAAGTGATAAGTTTTAAAGCAAATCTTTTAAACACTATTTAAAGACCCAACTTATTGACTTACCACCAATAAAAAATCCCCAACAATTTGTTGGGGATTTTTTATTAATACTTTTAAAAATTTATTATGGATTCTGTACAGAATTAGGATTAGCTTGAAGTTCAGCAATTGGAATGGCAAACTGCCATAAATGTATCTCCGGCAGGAACCAGTAATGTACCACCACCAGAAGCAGAAACATAATTTGGAACTACTGATCTGTCCAGTGGTAGGTTCAAACGCTTTAAGTCAAAGAATCTGAATCCTTCAGCCCAAAAATCTACACGGCGATGCATCATTATTTCATCAATTAATGCCTGACCACTATTCGTACTCAGCACATAATTTGGATCCCTGTTTTTTGCTAATGTAAATAAAGCTGCTCTTGCAGCCACTTCATTACCTGGAATTCTTGCATTCGCCTCAGCAATGATAAGATACATTTCAGCCAAACGGATATAAGCAACGTCACCAATTGTAGGCAGGTTTCTGATTTTAAACTTTCTGCTCATATAAGGTGAACGGGAATAACTGGTAAGCGGTAAAGGAAAGTTTGTAGTAGTTGGGTTAGGTTCCCACATAGTTTTTCTTACATCAGTAGCAGAAATCATGTCATACAATGCAGAATTGATACGCTTTGGTACACCACGGATATAAGAGGTATTTCCGTCATAAGAAATCTGACCCATATACGATCCAAAAGTATCACCCTGATCATCCTGCACAAAAGCACCCCAGATCCACTCGGGATTTGACAGATCATTAAAACCAGCCTGATACTGTGCATTGGTCATCAACGAATGACCACCCAATGTAATTACCTGTTGAGCATACGCTGCTGCATTTACATAGTTCTGCATGGTTAAAGCCACTCTGGCACGGATAGCCCAGGCTGAACGAATATTTAAATGAGATTTAGTTTGTGGACCAGATGGAGGTGCAGAAGCTGTTGCAAAATTTGAAATCGCATCTGCCAGGTCTTTATTGATTTGCGTATAAACTTCTTCAACCGTTGAACGGGGTAATTGTTGATCCAGAGCACTTAATGGCATAGATACACCTAATTGATTATTAGGAACTGTTGTTGCATCATAACGTTGTGCATATATCTGAACCAGGTTAAAATAAGCCCATGCCCGCATTGTCTGAGCTTCTGCTTTCAATCGTTTTTTATCAGCATCAGGACCTATTGCAGCATCTATATTTTCAATTAATGCATTGGCATTACCGATACAACGATAGTATAACCGGAACGGGTATGCAACATATAAATAACTATCATTTTTTTGGTTGATCCATCCACCGCAACCATTGCCGGGAGTGTACCAACTGGCTACTGCCTGGTGTACATCTTCACCCATAAAATCCAGCATCAGCATAACGCCGCCCTGACCAGGTTGGTTTTGTGCACTGTATCTGGAATACAAATAGCGGTAAATACCATTGATTACATTGGAAGCATTGCCGGTCGTGGTGAAGATTGAAGCTTCAGCCACATCACCGGTTGGTCGCAACATTTAAGTAATCTTTTTTACAACCTGTAAGAAGGCTTAAAAAAGTAATTGCTATTAATATTTTTTTCATGATCTTATTATTTAAAATTTAATTTCTGATTTATTAAAACGTAAAGTTTATTCCCATGTTCAGCAAACGGTTAGGCACATAAACCGGACTGTTCGTTCCGTTGAAACTTTCAGCAGGGTTCATACCTACTCTTTTTGAGAAAATATAAAGATTTTCTGCTCCAACATAAAATCTGGCCTGATCTAAACCAAGCTTTCTTACGATTGTTTTTGGCAAGCATAACTTAAAGTAACATTACGAATATTTAAATAAGAAGCATCTATCAGCCATCTGTCGGAATGCTGCGTTGAACTGTGCGGTCTGACTAATATCTAATCTTGGTATATCAGTTATATCGCCTGGTTTTTTCCATGCTCTTAAATTATCAGCATGCAAAGCTCTTCCATAACTAACTCCCATTAAACCTGCATAGTTGCCATCATAAAACTTACCACCTACCTGATAGTTAAATAAGAAGGAAAGGGTGATAAATCTTTTACAGAAATGGTATTAGTAAAAGATCCGAAATAATCAGGAATAGCACTTCCTGCATAGCCGAATTCTGCATTGGTGGTATTCGTAACCAGAATTTCACCTTTAGGACCGGTACGGGTTCCGGTAACTGTACCCGGCGTTGCATAATATAGACCAGCACCATCAACAGGATCTACCCCATACCATCTTCTCAAATAAAATGCATAACGGTCGCGACCTTCTGTCAAGTTTTTAGTTCCACTTCAGGTATGTCGTTTCCGTCAGGCAATTTGGTGATCTTGTTTTTGTAGGTGGTGAAATTAAATTGCATATCCCAGTTAAAATTTTTTGCTTTGATGATATCTAAATTTAACTGTATCTCTACACCTTTGTTGTACATCGCACCGATATTCTGGGTGATAGTTGGATTAATAGCCGATAGACCAAGTGGTACATCAAATAATAATTCTGAAGACCCTCTGTCAAAATATTCAATTGTACCTGAAATACGGTTTTTTAATATTCCAAACTCAATACCAATGTTGAAAGTTTTGTTTACTTCCCAGGTTAATAACGGTGTTGCAAGTTTGCAGAAGATAATGCACCCGGTTCACCGAAGCATTATTCCAGCCCAAACCATACAGCGCCTGATAATCGATAATAAGAGTCTAATTCATCATTTCCAACTGCACCATATGATACTCTGAATTTTAAATCATCTAACCAGTTAACACTTGAAAATAATTTTTCTCTCATGGCTGACCATGAAAATCCAAAAGAATAAAAGTCACCCCATCTTGAATCCGGAGAAAATCTTGAAGAAGCATCTTTCCTGTAAGAAAAGTCAAAATAGTATTTATTGTCATATGCATAATTTAATCTTGACAAATATCCCTCTCTTCTAAGGCGATCAAGTTGTCCATTAGCCGTTGCCAATGTTACAAAATTGGCCAATTCAATATTGCCATCAAGATTCTGCAACGTTCTGGATGCGCTAAACGTTTCATCAATATTTTTTTGCGATTCATGTCCCACTAATACAGCAACTTCATGTGCCCCGAATTTTTGCTTGTAGTTTACTAACTGGTTCATTGTAATGGTCCTGAACTCATTGGAATTGGTGGTAGATCTTCCAGCTGGTGTTACACCATCTCCTACAATTCTGTTTTGATAGTACTGGCTTCTGAAATTGTTTAAGTCAATACCTGCGTTTGTAGTAAATGTTAAATGACGTGAAATTTTAGCTTCCATAAAAGTTCTGCCGATGATGCTGTTACGTTTTTCCATCCTTTCATTCAACAGTGTTTCATATATAATATGACGACCGGGAGATGCTCCTGAAGGTCTGTTTAGTTGAACCCGGGTGAATACCATAATCATAATATTGAACACCCAGAGGATCTAATATAGGAACGCCAGTAGTAGTATAAGCCTTTACAGGGTATATTGGCCCCATTCCTCTTGCAAAAACAAATGGGTTTACAAAAGTATTGGAACCATCGCCTGCAGCCTGATTGGTACTTACAAAAGCAGTAGTTAAGTTCACGCCTGTTTTCAACCAATCTTTTATCTGTGTATTTATTGCCATCCTTGCATTAATACGCTGAAAATCTGACCTGATTACAAAACCTTCGTCCTTCAAATAATTCATAGAAAAATAATAATCTGACTTATTAGTTCTTGTAGAAACATTCACACCAATATCAGTACGGTTTCCATTTATTTCTAAAGGGCTGTACCAGTCAAAATCATTATAAAGTAAACTGGCATTGGGATTCATTCTTCCATCTGTGCCTACAACCTGATTATTGGGCACCCCAAAAGGATTGTAAATTAACTGTGTAGCAACGGTATTCGATGCATTTTGTGAAGCAACAGCTTCTGATTGACCAGTACCAGAAACAGGAAACATCAAACTATTCTTAATTGCCTGCCACATTAAAGGATAATAATCATAAGTCCCTACTCTTTCATATTCCTCAATTCCTCTGCTGGAGAAACCAGTATTAATGAACATATTTACTTTTGGTGTTGCTGATTTTCCTTTTTTGGTAGTGATCATGACAACTCCATTTGCAGCTCTTGCACCATACAATGCAGTAGAAGATGCATCCTTTAAGAGGGTAATACTTTCAATATCATTCGTATTGATATCACCAATATAACCACCATAAGGAAATCCATCCACCACAAATAAAGGGCTTGCACTTGCATTGATAGAACCAATACCCCTGATCCGCAAGCCAGCAGAACTTCCAGGTTGTCCATTTCCAGAAGTGGCAGAAATACCAGGAGCTGCACCGGCTAGTGCCTGTGTAATATTTGTTGTCAATCTTTTATCTAATTGGTCAGTACCAATTTTAGCAACAGATCCTGTAATAGATTCTCTCTTTTGAGTACCATAGGCTGTAACAACTATTTCGCTCATAGTATTGTCAGCAGAGGCCATCAATACTGGCAGATTGGTTTCTGTACCAATTTTAATCTCTTTGGAAACCTTATCAACTGATGAAAATATCAATGTACCACCATTAGGTACAGCAATTGAATAGGTACCATCGTCTTTGGTAGTGGTGCCAACCGTCGTTCCTTTTACAAGTACCGATACGTTAGCAATGGGATTACCATTTTCATCTGTTACTTTTCCGGTTATTGTTCGCTGCGCCATAGCCTGGCTTGCGAAAAACACGACTCCAACCAGAAGTAGATACAATTTTCTCATTTGCGTTTTGTTTTAGTATTTATTAGAATTCTTACCCTTTATTCGGGGGCATGAAATTAGTTAACCTTCTATGAAAAACTCAAAAAAATGTTAAGTTTTTGACTATTATTTGTCATTGTGAGTGAACTGCCTTAACGCTTTATAGAATGCTTGCTTATAAAGACAGTAGGTAATTGTGTTTTGCTGCATTAAAAGCTCCTTGTTTAATACCGGATCAAAACCAAAAATAAGGGAAAAATAACGCTTTTGCCCTCTGGAAATCCAAAATATGCGCTAAACAAAAAACCCTTCGGTTAGGAAGGGTTTTTTGTTTAGCGCTTTTAATTCATTAATTGTCTACACATAAAGAATTTAATAGCAATTCTGTGGAAGAAATTGGCCAAATATATTGCTGACCTGAAGACGGAATGGAATTTACACCTGGTTTTGCAGGTAAAGCCAAACCTAAACGGGTAAGATCGGCTCCGGCAAAACCTTCACCAAGCAACTCTATTCTTCTTTCTGTCATTATTGCATCAGCCAAAGCTGTCGAAGTTAGAAAATCCAATGCTGTAAAGATGGTAGTAGCATCAGAACGTCCACGAATGGCATTTAGCAATGCAATCGATTGAGCATCAACAGTGTTTGTTGAACGAACTCTTGCTTCTGCTAAATTTAATAATACCTCAGCCCACCGGATAACGGGTGCCCAGTCAATAAACGGAGCAGCGCCGGGATATTTTGATAAATAGGTTTTTCCTCCGGAAACGGCTGTCATTGATCTTCTTCTATCGGTTACTTTCCAGCCAATATTTGCAACAATACCTGTTGATAAAAGAGAATATTCTCCATTACCACCATTTAATGCACCTGGCATATAATAGTAACCTAGTTGATTTTGTGTACCCGGTGCTTCATTGGAAGCAAACGGCATAGACAAAATGGATTCAGTCGTGTTGTAAGGAGATTTGAATACATTGGTAACATCTGCCTGCAAAGCATGAGCAACACCTGAAGTAGCCGTAAAAGGGGCGGTTGCAGGAACAATTTTATTCGCTTCTGTAATGACATTTCCATACTGTCCCATGCTCAGGTATACCCTTGTTTTTAATGCTATAGCTGTATTCCTGTGTGCCCTTGTTGTATTTAGTGTGGCACTACCATTTGTAGTTGGTAAGTTTTGTTCTGCATAATTCAGATCATCCAAAATCTGTACATAAACTTGTGCAACAGTAGATCTCGCCAGATCATAATTACCTGAACCGGTGTTACCGGTTAAACGCAAAGGAACACCAGGTTTGCTTCCATTAGCATCTGTAAACGGGCGGGCATAGAACTGTAGTAATGAGTAGTAACTAAGTGCTCTTAACAACCGGGCTTCTGCCTGATAGTTTTTGGATATTGCATCAGTGACTACAGAAGTTCCGCTCGCTGCCATTCCATCAAGGAATACGTTGGCCAGGTTGATAACATAGTAGGCTCTTGACCAATGATTTTGTACGCTGTTGGTAGAACTGTTACTTGGTGTATAATTCCATACATCAAATCCGGTTACCACATTGGTACGATCATTTTGAAAATCGCCGCCACGGATATCATTGAAGATCTGGTAACGACCACCAAACATTCCGGCATTTTTAATGGAGGCATAGATTGCTCTAACCTGCCCTTCTATTCTGAGAGGGGTAGAAAAAGCCGACAGATCTGAAACCACATTGGTAGGAATGGGGTTTAGATTGCTTTTGTGACATCCGGTTGCTACAATAACTGAAGCAAGAAGGATGGAATATATTATTTGTTTTTTCATTATATAATTTTTTTAAGTATTAATTATAAACCAATGTTTAAGCCAAAAGTAAATGACCTGGCTGCGCCGATTGTATTTCTATCAATACCCTGGTTAGTAGTTCCGTTTCCATTGGAAGAAACTTCAGGATCTGGTCCGGGATATTTAGTGATGATGGCAAGGTTATTACCATTTATATAAAATCTGGCACTTGCAATTTTTATCTTGTCGAGAATACTTCTTGGCAGGTTATAACCCAGACTTAAAGAACGTAGCTTAATAAAGTCGCCTTTGAATACATTTACATCCAGCGGGAAAGATGATCCGTTAGAAATATTATCGCCGAAAACTGCTTTCGGAATATCGGTAATATCACCAGGCTTTTGCCATTTATTTAAAATAGCCACTTCGTTATTCCAGAAACGCTGGTCTCTTAGTCCTGCCTGCGTTCCATAATAGATATAAAATCCAAGCTGGTAAGTAAATAATGCATTTACTTCAAAACCTTTATACCGGAATGTATTATCAAAACCCCCTACGAATTTGGGATTCGTATTTTTATATGCTGCAGCATCAGCCGAGCTCACAGTTGGCGCAACTGTTCCATCTGCAAAAGAGAATCTGAACTGACCAGGAGGTGCGACGTGTTGAAAATATACCTGTTGTCCGTTTTTATTAATAAAGATTCTTCTTCCAGTCGCAGGATCAACACCAGCAGTACGGGTTACAAACAACATACCGATTGGCTGACCTGGAACTGTAATACTTGGGTTCTCTAGTCCACCAGTTGCTGAAAGGATGCTGTTAATACCAGGAGCAAGAGAAACAACTTCATTCTTATTATAAGTGCCATTAAAAGAAGTGTTCCAGGTGAAATTTTTTGTCTGAACCGGTGTAGCATTGATCGTTAATTCCCAGCCTTTGTTGTACATCGTTCCCACGTTTGTTGGAACGGTTGATGGTAAACCTGCAGAAGGAGGGGCTGGTACGAAAAGAATCAGATCATCAATGTCATTCTTATAATAAGCGATTTCCGCAGTGATCTTATCATTTAAGAAGCCCATATTGATACCAACATCAAACTTGGTGCTGCTTTCCCAACCCAGATTTGGATTACCTGATTGAGAAAACGCTAACGTACCATTACCACCATATAAACCAGAGCCGAATGTTGAAAGAGATTGGAAGCTACCAAGACCTGAAATATTACCTACACGGCCAAAGCTGCTTTTAATTTTAAAGCTGCTGAAAATATTGTCAAGTCCACCAGCCCAGAATTTTTCTTTGGTAATTTCCCAACCACCGGATACACCCCAGAAGGTTCCGTATTTGTTATTAAAGCCTAACTGAGAGGCACCATCCCGACGTACGTTGGCACTGACAAAATATTTACTGGCATAGTTATAATTCAATCTTCCGAATTCTGAGATCAGATAGTTTTCTCCGATGGTCAATCCAGCAGTGTTTGGAGTCGCCCAACCACCCTGCACCGTTGTAAAATCAGGGTCTGTTACGCCAATACGATTTATACCGTAACCATTAAACTCAGAATATTGTTGCTCATGTCCTGCCAGTAAACTAACGTTATGTGACTTTGCAAAAGTTCTGTCAAACTGTATTGTATTGGTCCATACCCAACGTTTGTTTCTGTTGAACCAACTGCTCACAGATCCATTACTTGCAAAACCTTCACCTGAAATAGGGCTGGCATAAACATCATTGTCTACAAAAATATAATCAATACCAAAAGTAGATCTTAGTGTTACCCAACTTAGAGGTTTGACCTGCAAATATGCATTGGAGAGAATATGATTGTTTTCGCTGTTATTCCTGTTTTGATCTAATTGTATAACGGGATTATTAAATCCAACCTGACCTTGCTTATTGCCCATTACGCCAATTAATGCACCGGAATAATTATAAGATCCATCATTGTTATACGGAGCAATATTCGGTGCAGTAACTAAACCTACCCGACCTAAACCAGCTGTGGCAAAAGCATCTCCTAAAGAACCTGAGCTAACGGCGGCAAGATTTTGTTCATTTGAATATTGTACTTTACCACCAAGACTGATCACATTATTCACTTTGTGATCAATATTTAATAAAACAGAAATGCGTTTGAATTCATTTCTTTTCAGAATTCCTTGCTGATCTGTATAACCTGCAGATAAATAATAACTGGTAGCTTCATTTGCCCCGGAAACATTTACTGAATTACTTCTTTGATTTCCGGTGCGATAAATGAAATCATACCATTTTGTATTGATAGGACTACCATCTGGCCCGTTGGTTAATGCAAAGTTGTTAGTGGCTGCATTAAATAAACCTGCATTTACAAGAGCTTCATTTTTATGATCAGTATATTGAAAAGCATCTAAAAGTTCAGGCAGGTTAAATGTTTTTGTTCTGCCTATCCAGCTATCAATAGTTACTTTCGCCTTACCTTGTTTACCTTTTTTGGTTGTTACAAAAATGACACCATTTGCTGCACGGCTACCATAAATAGCAGAAGCAGCCGCATCTTTGGCCACATCGATACTTTCAATGTCGTTTGGATTAATACTTGCCAGTGCATTACCAGCAGAAGCTGTTCCACTGAAATCACCTGAATAAGCCGGGATGCCATCTATAACGATCAATGGAGTTGAACTCATAGAAATAGAATTCGTTCCTCTAACTCTGATTACCGGTGGTGCATTTAAAACACCACTAGGGAGTGTGATTTGAACACCAGTGGCACGGCCACCTAAAGCTTGTTCAAAAGTCTGCACCGGCTGGCTGGCAATGGCAGATCCTTTCACAGATGCAATTGATCCTGTTACTTCTTTTCTCTTTTGTGTTCCGTAACCTACTACTACTACTTCCTGCATACTCTTATCATCCAGCTTAAGGCTGACATTGATAGATGAAGAAGTGGAAGTAATATTAACTTCCTGTGTCAACATGTTGACAGAAGAAATGACCAGCACTTTTGCCGCTGCTGGCACTGTAATGGAAAATGTACCATCAGAACCTGAAGTGGTTCCGGTGGTTGTACCTCTGATTAGAATCGAGGCGTTGGGTAAAGGATTACCGAGTTCATCAGTAACCCTCCCGGAAATGGTTCGTTGTGCCAATGCCGATTGGGCAAATAGCATAACTCCCATAATGAGTAAGCATAGTTGTCTCATGTGTGTGTGTTTTAGTGTATAATAAAAAAACGAACCCCAAATAGTATGGAGTCCGAGTCAATTTTTAAACCAGTAATGTCAAAAAAACGTTTAATAGAAATACTTACATTTTCGTGGAACCATAAAAAAGTACTCGCAATCTCTTTTTTAAAAAGATCAATTACTTTTTTTTGATTACAACTTTAAAATTCTTGGGATAGGTTTAGTTTTACAGGTAAGGTGTTTAACCAATATTCATTGTGTCTAAGCCACACATATAATAAGTAAGGATTGCCTACCATATATGTGGAACTCTCGTTGTACTAAAAAAAAACGAACCTCAGAAGTATGAAGCCCGATTTTTATTTAATACGAATGTCAAATAAACGTAAAAGTATAAAAGCCTTAATTTTTTTTGCGGACGTGAAAATATCAGTTGTCCGTCATATCACCAAGAAAAGACAGCAGCTTTTTCGGTTTTGCTGCATAGGTGTTTACTAATCTTTTGAAGTTTCTTTTTTAAAGCCAAGTGTAATTAATAAGGCAGGTAATAATACGAGGTTAGTAAAAGTGGCAGTAACCAGCGTTAGGGAAGTAAGCCACCCCAATGCTTTTGTTCCATCAAAACCACTAAAACAGAAAATGACAAAACCAGCAATGAGGACCAGGGAAGTATAAATGATGCTAATGCCAGTTCCATGGATTGTTTCAATTACGGTTTTCTCTGATGTCATAATTATTTAGTGGTAACTACTTGTTTGTAATTGACCAAAAAACGGATTGTAATATCAATTGCAATTCCTAATGCAACACTGAAAACCAATACAGTAGAAGGTTTTAAAGGAATGCGGAACCAACCCATTAATCCTGCAGTTATCAATAAAGGGATAACATTAGGGATTAGAGAGATTAAGTAAAATCCGGGCAGATTTAAACAGGTAAAGCATACAAAAAGCGATCAAAATAAAAGCCCAGAAAATACTATCCTTTAAGCCATTGATGATGTAGCGGCTCCCTTCCAGAAAAGTAACACTGGTGCCGGTTAATTGAACATCATACTTGTCTTTTGGAAAAAGTTCGTTTGCTCTTTTTGAAATACTATCTATTATTTCTGGTAATCGCCTGCTCCCCACATCGGCCATACTTACACTGATACGGGCCTTCTGCTTATCACTATCCATAAAAGTATTCACCAGTTTGGCAAAGGAATTCTTAGTTTCTCCTGGAATCTCCTCGAAAGTTCAGGTATTGTGATAAGGCCGGTAGGTCAAATTCTGAAGGCATTGAATAGCTATTACTATCACCTTCAAAAAAAGCCTGTTTGGCAAATTTTAATCCATCAGTTATACTCAATGGCCGGGCTATTTCTTTAAACGTTACCAGGTATTGAGATAGTGAATCGATCTTTACCAGGTTATTATATCTTCTGGAAACACCTCTTTTCTCTTTCGTATCCACCACAATTTCTAACGGCATAACCCCTTTGAAATTCGATTCAAAAAAACGAAGATCAGTATAGAGTTTATCTGACTTTGGAAGATCATCAACAATATAGCCTAGTGGTTTTAATTGTGCAATTCCAACTATTGAAATAAGTACGATGCCAATGGTATAACCGTATATAAGTTTACGATGATTTAATGACCATCGTTCCAAACGATCCAGCCATCTTATTAAGCGGGGGTTTTGCAAATACTTTGTATGTCTGCTTTTTGGGGCTGGCAAAAAACTTAAAACGGCCGGAATAAAAATCAAGGAGATGATGAATAATGCAAAAATGTTGATGCCGGCTACAATGCCAAACTCTTTTAATATCTGACTTTGTGTTAATGCAAACACAGCAAAGCCGATAGCAGCAGCCAGGTTACAGAACAAAGTAACCACACCCATTTTGTCAATCATCTTTACCAGCGATTTTTTCTTATCACCGGTTTCATTATAGGAAGTGTGAAATTTATTCAGGAAGTAAATACAATTGGGAATCCCAATTACTACGATCAAAGGTGGAATTAATGCATTTAGTACACTGATCTTAAAGCCGAACATTTCAATGGTGGCAAAACTCCAGATTACACCAATGGCTACAACAGTTAGCGACAAAAACATCGCACTAAAGGATCGGAAAAAGGCAAGTAAAATTATGGCTGAAAGCAATAGCGATGCAAGAATGAAGAATCGCATCTCCTTTGTAATACGCACCGTTAACTCTGTTCGTATATGCGGCAAACCACTTTTATAAACAGTTATATTATTTTCTATTCCAAATTGATCAACGATAGCTCCAATATGTATGTACAATGTCAATCCGGTCTTTAGATGCCATGATGTCCTTATTGATACTGTACTCCCATCAACCAGGCATTGGTGGCGGGATTGTATAATAAGTTTTGATAAAAAGGAAGACTTAAGAAAAAGGGAAGCCGCACTATCGATTTCTGATTGAGATAAAGTTCTATCAGCAAAAATAGTATCCGCTTTTAGTTTTTCAGTTTCAGGGACCTTTATAAGATTAACGGCAGATGGAACACTAATGATATCGTCAACACCCTTTACTTTTTTTAAGTTTCGTTGTAGATCAGCATACGCATTAAATGTTTTTGCTTCAAATAATTTATCGGTTTGAATGCCGATCACAAATAAGTTACCATCTTCTCCAAATGTTTTACGAAATTCCTGGTAGGCTTTATATTTTGGATTATCAACTGGGATGGCTCTGGCAAAATCATAGCTAATTGCACTTTACTGGCATGTATAGCCCATAAAAACGGTGGCGCCGATAAGATAGAACCAATAACGGAATACGGTACTTCAGAATAAATCGTCCAATTCGTTGCCACATAAGCAGAAGGGGTGTGTCTTAAAAACGCAAAGAAAGGTAAAATTCAAGTGATACGGGTCATATCAGTTTAAAAAAATCAAATAAAGTACTTTTATTCAATACATTATAGGTTGAAGAAACTGCATCTTTGTGTTTTATAATTGAATAATGCATTCCGTCCAGGATATGAAGGAAATTGCTGCATGTTTTGGTTAGAAAACTGATAAATAATAAGTGGCTGACAAACTTCATAAAACCAAAGGTCTTGTCTTGCGTACAGTTAAATATGGTGAAACAAGTATTATTGTTACCATTTTTACTGAATTGTTTGGAGTGCAATCTTATTTGGTGAATGGTGTACGGACTTCAACAAAAAAGGGTACGGGAAAGGCCAATCTTTTTCAGCCAGCCGCATTATTGGATTTGGTAGTTTATCATAATGAATTAAAACAACTCAATCGTATCAAAGAATATAAATGGGGTCATTTATATCAGCATATTTTATCAGATGTGCCAAAAAATGCTGTGGCTTTGTTTATGATCGAGCTATTAACAAAATGTTTGAAACAGCCGGAAGGAAACGAAGCGCTTTTTCAATTTACCGAAGATGTTTTTTTAAAACTGGATGAAAGTAATAATGCAGTGATGGCAAACCTGCCGTTATTTTTTGCATTACATCTTACCCATTTTTTTGGATTCAGGATAAATGATAAGTATAGCAATGCAAAACAATACCTGGATTTGCAGGAAGGAAGTTTTGTTGCCGAACAACCGCATCATCCGCATTTTCTGGAAGGAAAACAAGCGGCAATCACTTCACAATTTTTAAAAGTACTGCAAACGGAAGAGTTGGAAGACATAAAACTCAATCATGATTTTCAGAAGAAATCTTTTATTGGCTTATGAAACCTATTATCGTTTACATATTCATGATTTTGGAATGATGAAGAGTTTGCCGGTGTTGAGGGAGATATTAAGCTAATCTTTTAGAAGATGAAAAATCATTTTGCGTTAATACAATTCCCGGCCTTTTCCCTTTCTCAAAACTCCCTAAACTCATCATCCATTTGCAATGCCTTTGCTCCATTACTGGTTGCCCATTGTAAAACTGTCTCAATAGGAATATGCGGAAAATGTTTTTGAATGCTTTCTATTTCTTTAGCAATACTTAATTGCCAGTTGCTGCTGTAACTGTCTGTTCCTAAAACGATATGACAATTATGTTTTATCAAACAAATCAATCGGTGGTACTTTGTTTTCAATATATAAGTTTGCATTGATACAAAGACAATACACCAGTTTTAAACCATTAGTAGCTTGCATATTCATTTGCCCAGATAATATCTTCTTCGGGCATAAAAGTATTGTGTACAAGAAATATGGTTTGCCCGTTATTAAAATAAGGTAATACAGAACGAATACTGCTTTTACCGGTTACCGGAAAAGGTGATTTATCTATTCCAAAAATTTTGAAGAACCGGAGATAATCGCCACCACCTGTTTTATATAATTCATCTTCTGCAGGATGCTCCTGGTTGTGAATAGAAATTATTTTTCCTTTTGTTGCATCATTGATCAGTTGAAATGTTTTTGGACTGATGGTATAAGGAGCATGAGGAACAATAGATGTTCGATGATTTAGATTTGAAGCAGACAAACCTGCTTCTAATTGGCTTGCTACATTTTTATAATGGTTGAAATTTTCGTCTGCTTTTTCATCTGTAAAACTCAATACCTCTACAAAATTTTGCCACCGGATCTTGCTTTTTTGTTTTATTGCTAACGTATCGGCCGTGTTGCCAATATCGCCAACGGCCACCGTTCCGTTTTCATACATTTCTTTTTCGGCCTTTATTATTTCTGTCTTGAATTACTTTCGGCAGGGAAATCTCTTTTGGTTACTACATCGAACATAAAAAATCAATTAAACCGGTATGTGGTGGAATTACATTTTTTAAATGGCTTAGTTCCAGATGGCAATGACAATTGATAAAACCAGGTGAAAGAATGCCACTGAATTGTTGAATATCATCACCTGCTTCATCTAGTAGATACAATATCCTGAATTGTTCCTGTTTCATCTGTTATTAGAACTTTGATCATCTTCTAAAAAACGTATCCCATCAAATATTTTGTCAGCCTTGAATTTTAAATAATGCCATTAAAACAAATTTCAAATTTCATATCCCAACGTTCCAAATCATTAATTTTGCCGCCTTATTGGAATCATGCCTGTCGGCAGACAGGTTTGTAATTTATTATTTGGAATTTCATCTATTTATGTTAGATAGATTAGAAGCGATAAAAGCAAGATTTGAGCAGTTAGGTGTAGCATTGACCAATCCCGAGATTGTTGGAAATAATAGGAAATATGCTGAGACCAGCAAGGAATACCGGGGGCTGGAAAAAATTGTTATTGCTTATAATGATTATAAAAAGATACTGGATGATATTGATTTTTATGCAGAAGCCCTGGAAGGTGATGATGAAGAAATGAGAGAGTTGGCAAAACTGGAAGCCCCGGCATTGGAAGAAAAGAAAGAAGAAAAAGAAGCCTTTATCCGTCAGTTATTGATTCCAAAAGATCCCGCAGGATGAGAAGAATGCGATATTGGAAATACGAGCCGGAACCGGAGGTGATGAAGCCAGTTTGTTTGCCGGTGATCTGCTAAGAATGTATACCCGGTATTGCGAACGCAGGGGTTGGAAAACAGCTATACTCAGTGAAAGTGAAGGAACGGTTGGGTGGATACAAAGAAGTGCAATTAGAAGTTACCGGTGATGATGTGTATGGGATCTTAAAATTTGAAAGTGGTGTACACCGGGTACAAAGGGTACCCAATACAGAAACACAGGGAAGAGTACATACTTCAGCAGCAACTGTGGCAGTAATGCCGGAAGCGGAGGAAGTGGATTTTGAACTGAATCCGGCTGATGTAAAAATGGAAACGGCCCGAAGCGGTGGTGCTGGCGGTCAGAATGTAAACAAAGTGGAATCAAAAGTATTGCTGACGCATATTCCAACGGGAGTAGTTGTGGTTTGCCAGACGGAACGATCGCAGCTTGGTAACAGAGAAAAAGCGATGGGAATGCTTGCGTACAAAATTGTTTGAGGAGAAAGTGAGGAAACATGAGGAAGAAATTTC
The DNA here is from genome assembly GCA_963705465.1 of uncultured Chitinophagaceae bacterium. Classification (GTDB taxonomy): domain Bacteria; phylum Bacteroidota; class Bacteroidia; order Chitinophagales; family Chitinophagaceae; genus JJ008. The sequence continues at coordinate 34,129 of CAVPJN010000005.1, forward strand.
CCGCCATAGAAAAAGCCTGGTAAGCACAGGAGATAGAAGTGCCAAGATAAGAACCTATAATTTTCCGCAGGGTCGTGTTACAGATCACAGGATTGGATTAACATTATATAACCTTGATGCCGTACTCAACGGAGAAATAGGCGAATTGTTAGATGCACTGCAGTTTGCAGAAAATGCGGAAAAATTGACAAAACAGGATCAGTAAGATTTCAACGACCATATTTAGGTTTTCATCGAAAAAATCTCTTGTGTAAAGTTGAAAAACTAACTTTAAGCGAATTATTTTTTCACCCTTCAAACCTCAAAGCAGGTTTGTATCAACTTAAAACATATGTTAGATCAACTATTAAATCTTGTAAAGCAATTTGGAAAAGACACCGTAATCGAAAACCCTGAAATTCCCAATGAACACAATGAAGAAGTGATTGCAGATGCAACAAAAACCATTGGTAGTGGTTTTCAGAATATGATGGCTGGTGGTGGATTTGAAAGCATTCTGGATCTTTTTAAAGGAGGAGGAAACTCCGGAAATAGTAGCTCTGGTGGCGGGATAACCGGGTTGTTAAAAAACCCAATTGTTACAATGATGATTGGCTACTTTACGAATAAGCTGGTAAGTAAGTACAAAATGGCACCTGCAGCTGCGAGTAATGTTTCAAGTAATTTGATTCCCAATGTATTAAACGGGTTGATCACTAATACAACCAGTACTGATCCTAAGAATGATGCCTTTGATTTCAATGATTTAATTGGTTCTCTTACAGGTGGTAATGTGGCCACAAAAGAATCATCATCAAATGGGTTTGATTTTCAGGGTCTGCTTAATCAATTTACCGGTGGCGGTGGAAACGGCGGTGGTGGCTTCAATATCGGAGATATCATTAGCCAGGTTACGCAGGGAGCACAAAAAAATCAAGGTCAGCAGGCAAGTAGTGGTGGCGGCTTAATGGATATGATCAAAGGCTTTATGAATTAATTACGATTGATAAAAATCAAGTCTGCATTTTTTTGCAGGTATTTTTTTTATTTCAATTGCTGAAAATAAATTTTTGGCATGAAATTAGAAAGTATAGTACAGTATATAACGTCTAAAGTCTTGTAAGTTCTTTGTCATTTGATTGTCAGCAGTTTTGCTTCATTTATTAAAATAGTTGAAGAAAATAAAAAACAATCAAATTGTAGTATTCTGAAATGCGCTGCTGTTAAGCATCATAGAGTTATGAAGTAGTGCTGGAAAATATACGAACAGTTGTTAAGGGGAATTACTAAATAATTTAGTTTTAAACTTTCATTAACAGCAAACATCATACTACAGGCAGTAACTTTACGTTATATATAAGAACAACGAATTATTTAAACTCATTATAAAGACAGTCAATTTTCTCATAAGCAGTTAGTTTTGGTTGCGACCCCTGTTTCTACAGGGGTCAATTTTTTTTTATATACCTACTCCAGCTAAATAAGAACCCAATAACACAGCCAATGGCATCAGCAACAATATCTCCTGTATCAAAAGAGCGGTTGACAATTAAATACTTTTGAACAAACTCCATGCTTACTCCATAAGCAAACCATAAAAACATAAAGCCGATAAAACCTCTTTTTAGTTTCTCTGCATGTCGAATTGCATTTTAAGTAATGACCAGCACCATAAATAAACCATTATGGCAAACATGCCGATATGAACCCATTTGTCAAACCATATTTTGCTAAGCCAGTCTTCTTTTGGAAAGGAAGATCCGGGGAGGGTAAGTAAAACGGTGGAAATAATTAGCCAGACTATGCCTGGAAGGAAAGAAGGTTTAAGTATTTTCAAAAGAAAGTTTTAGCAATATTAGAAAAGGGAATTCAATTAAAAAAGGGGCCTCTGAAAAGAAGCCCCAATAATTAACCAACTATAGAATCAAAATTACTATAGTCATAGTTCGCCATTATAGTTACGGCAAAACATTATTTACAGATTGAAAATAAAAAAGAAGTATTAAAGGTCGCCAAATACATAAACTTCTCCGCCGGGCTTAGAGACATCTTCACGGCCTTTCTTTTCCAATGTGATGGCAAATGCCTGTGCGGCTTGTGCTTTTTTAAGACGGTATAACTGAAGAGGTTTTTCTGATATTTCAATAAGACCCATATCAATTGGTTGACCATCTAGGAAGGCCCAAAGTTGATATTGCTTGTCAGATGCAGGTTTTGGCAGATTATTTATCATAAGGTAAACATCTTGTGAGGCAGTGTCCCAATATACAGTAGTATAAGACTCAGGAGAAATTGGCTGTCCTTTCAAAGAAGCCATCTTTACATATGGATTCTGTTGAAGAATCTGAAAATCTTTTTCAAGATCATTCAACTTTGCAACGCTGTTGTCATAATTATTATTAAGACGTTGGTTCTTATTTAATAGCGAAATATTAAAGTATAGACTTCCGGCTAATAGAACAATGCTGGCAGCAGCAGCGAACTTAAACCAATTAATTTTTTTATCTGAACCTTCTGCAATTGAAACAACTTTAGCGGTCGATTTAATTTCGTCAAAAAGCTTACGCTTTACATCAGCAGATGGTGTAATGGCATTTTGAATCGCTTGTTTTTCCAATGCTAGTTCAAAAGCATTTCTTGCTGCTAAGATTTCGGGGTATTGATTGCACATGTTCTCAAACTCATTTCTTTCTATTTCAGAAGCGAGTCCGAGCACATAGCTTTCAATTATTCCACTCGATATGTATTCCTGTGTGTTCACTTTATGGTTGTATCATTGTTCTTAACTGTGATAATGCACTCCGGATCCTGGTTTTTACAGTTCCCAAAGGTATATTCAATATTTTCGAAATTTCTTCATGTGTAAAGCCCTGGAAGAAGGACATATCTACCAAAACGCTCCATTCACTTTTCAAATTTGATAGTACTTTTTTAAGCCCTACATCTTCAATTGCTGGACCTGTCGAAACACTTGAAACATCTACGTTTTCGTTCAAAGACTGGTTTTTTTGTGATTGTCTGAAACCTTTAGATCTTATTTCATCAATAGAAGCATTTCTGGCAATATTCAACATCCAGGTAAAAAGTCTTCCTTTCGATGGATCGTATAATTCTATTTTCCGCCAGATGTTTACAAATACATTCTGTAGCACATCATTAGCAATATCCTTATCTGTTACAATGGAATTGATGATGCCATAAATGGCGCCGGAATAATTATCGTACAAATAACTGAAGGCTTTCTCGTTGCGTTCCTGCAATAAAGCCACCAGCTCTTGTTCGCTGTATGTGGTTTTGAGATTCAAAATAGTTGGTTAAGATACAATTAGAAACAGATTAATTGCATCCTTGTTCATTTACGGGAGTAAATAAATTATAGATTTAAGCAACTACAGCTTCATACCCGGCTGCATCCATTAGCGCTTCAACCTCTGCTGGATCATTTACTTTCATTTTTACCATCCAGCCTTTACCATATGGATCAGTATTAACTAATTCAGGAGTACCCGCCAATACAGGGTTTATTTCAGTAATTGCTCCACTAACCGGTAAAAAAAGATCTGAAACAGTTTTTACCGCTTCTACTGTACCAAAAACATCACCTGCTTTCAACGACTTCCCAATTGTATCTACTTCTACATATACAATATCACCTAATTCGCCTTGTGCAAATTCTGTGATTCCGATTGTGGCAATGTCGCCTTCAAGACTTACCCATTCATGGTCTTTTGTGTAACGTAGATTAGCAGGAAAATTCATATGTTTTCTATTTTGGCTGCAAACCTAAGATAAATAGATGATAAAGAAAATCTCTATAAAGAGTTGTTTTACAAGCTATCAAAATGGGTTTTACGTTTCACCGGAATTTTTATGCCGTTCAGGGTACAATTTGAACCATTGGTCGGTAAACGCTTTTACAATTGCATGACACAGGGATATATTTGCAGTTCAAATCAAAAAGAGAATTGAAAATGAGAAAGTTAGTTACAGTACTTATTGGTTTATTGTTAATGGCAGCCACAGTAGAAGCCCAACAAATTACTGGTGTTGTTAAGGATGAAAAAGGAAAAGGACTTGATAAAGCGAACGTTTCGCTACTTAGAGCGGCTGATTCAAGTATTGTTAAATTGGCCGCTACAACTGATAATGGGCGATATAGTTTTAGTGGGGTTCAGAAAGGTAGTTATTTAGTGAGCACATCTTTTGTTGGTTTTGTTGAGACATATTCTGCTGTTTTTGAATTTTCGGGATCGGGCATCACCGTTCCGGAATTAACGATTTCAAAGCCTACTGGTGATCTGGCAGGGAGTGGTGGTAACTTCTAAAAAACCTATAATAGAGGTAAAGGCTGATAAGATGATCCTGAACGTTGAGGGTACTATTAATGCTGTTGGAAATGATGCGCTGGAACTGCTTCGCAAAAGTCCGGGAGTAATGGTTGATAAAGATGATAATATCAGCCTTGCCGGTAAGAACGGCGTACAGGTTTATATAGATGGAAAGCCTTCGCCTTTGTCTGGACCAGACCTGGCAAATTTTTTAAAAAGTACACAGTCTTCTCAGATAGAATCAATTGAGATCATTACTAACCCCTCGGCTAAATATGAAGCTGCAGGTAATGCCGGTATCATTAATATCAGACTGAAAAAGAATAAATCTTTTGGTACGAATGGTTCTGCTAATCTTGGTTATGTACAAGGTGTATATCCAAAATATAATGGGGGTTTAAATCTGAATCATCGTAATAAAAGTATCAATGTGTTTGGAACGTATAATTATAATAATTCGCATAGTCTGATGAAGATGAATTCAACAAGAGATCAGTTTGATACCTTATTTGACCAGAAGAACAGGATGAATATTTTTGTTAAAAGTCATAGTTATAAAGCAGGTGTTGATTATTTCATCAATAAAAAGAGCACATTAGGTGCAATGGTGAATGGTAATATCGCTGATATTGATGTTAACTCTTCAGGCCCTATGTACTTTACTTACATACCTACCGGCATGTTGAGTCGGATACTGGATGCTTCAAATGAAAATGAAAGAAGCATGAACAATTTCAATGCAAACCTGAATTACCGATATGCTGTTACGGGTGGTGCAGAATTAAATATAGATGCAGATTATGGGTCATTTAATATTAACTCCAATCAGTTTCAACCCAATTACTATTATCAACCAGATGGCACAACTGAAATTAGCCGGGCTGTTTATAATATGATAGCTCCATCGGATATTGACCTGGTTTCATTAAAAACAGATTATGAACAGAACTTTAAAGGAGGCAGATTAGGAATTGGAGGAAAGATTGGGCTTGTAAATACAGATAATGATTTTCAGCGGTATAATGTTTTCAGCAGCAATAAAATTCTTGATACGCTTAAGAGTAATCGTTTTGAATACAACGAGAATATTAATGCACTTTATGTAAACTATAATAAACAATTGAAAAAAGGAATCATGTTTCAATTGGGAGTAAGAGCTGAGAACACTAATATTAAAGGTACTTCTACAGGTTATGCTCAGGCGGGAAATGCGTTAATTCCGTTTGACTCAACTTTTAAAAGAAATTATATCGATCTGTTCCCAAGCGCTGCTCTAACATTTAATAAAAACCCAATGAAACAATGGACGATTTCTTATAGTCGTCGTATTGATCGGCCGGCCTATCAGGATTTAAATCCTTTTGAATTTAAACTTAATGAGTACACTTTTTTGAAAGGAAATACAAACCTTCGACCACAATACACCAACAGTATTGATATTACTAATATATATAAATACAGGCTAACGACGAAACTTACGTTTAGCCATGTGAATGATATTTTTGCCCAGATACCTGATACGATTGACAAGACAAAAGGCTTTTTAACAAAGAAGAATTTAGCTACACAAAATGTTGTTGCATTAAGTATTAGTTATCCATTTCAATACAAGTGGTATAGTTTCTTTGCAGCATTGAATTCTAATTTTTCTCATTATAAAGCAGATTTTGGTGGCAATGGTAGAATAGTTGATCAAAAAGTTTTTTCTGTTACTTATTATATGCAGAATAGCATTGATCTTGGAAAAGGATGGAAAGGAGAAGTAACCGGATTATTCATCTCCCCCTCTGTGTGGCAGGGATTTTTCAGAACCAGTTCCATGGGAAGTGTAGACCTGGGTTTACAAAAAGCTTTATTTGACGGAAAGGCAAATGTAAAGTTTGCAGTTAGTGATATATTTCAAACAATGAAATGGAGTGGTACTTCTGATTTTGCTGGTGTAAAGAGTAATTTTAGTGGACAAGGAGAAATGCCGCAATTCAAAATAAACTTCAGTTATCGTTTTGGTAATAGCCAGGTAAAAGCTGCCAGACAACGTAAATCTGCTTTGGAGGAAGAAAAGAAAAGAGCTGAAGGTGGTGGACAAGGTGGTATCGGACAATAATTATTATAAAAAGCCCTGCAATTTTTGCAGGGCTTTTTTTGTTGTCAAGCTATTTCATTTTCTTCTTTCTTTTGATCAGTTTTGTTTTTATGATCATTACATCAGCAATAGGCCGGTTCAAATCTCTTCCCCGGCTTACTTCTACTGCTGCAATTTTATCAATTACTTCTAATCCTTTTATTACCTCGCCATAAACAGTATAATTGTGGTCAAGGTGTGGGATGCCGCCGACAGTTTTATATACAGCTCTGTATAATTCCGGGATTTTCTTCCCTTGTAAGCGTTGTTGTTCCATCATATCGAGTTCTGCATCAGTATAAACTTTTCCCTGAGCAATATAAAACTGGCTACCATTACTTGCCTTTTCAGCATTAACATTATCAGGCTGTCTGGCAGCAGCAATCACTCCTTTTTTATGAAATATGGTTTCTCTGAATTCTGCCGGAATGGTATAGCCGGGCCCACCATTTCCCAATGGCATACCAGCAGGGGCGGCTTTACTATTTGGGTCACCGGCCTGGATCATAAAACCGTTCATCACCCTGTGAAAAAGCAAGCTGTCATAAAAATCCACTTTTACCAATTTCAAAAAATTATCTCTATGTAAGGGGGTAGAATCGTAAAGCCTGATCGTCATATCACCCATCGAAGTTTGCAGGAGAATATCCCGTTTCCGATCTTTCTTTTTTAAGGTAGAATCCTTGGCTGACGAAGAGGCTGTTTTTTGAGCAAAACAGCTGATTCCAAGGCAAAGAAATAAAACAAAGAATATTGTTTTTTTCATCAGATGTAGTTTTTTATTGTAAATCGTTTTCAGCAAAATAAAGCAGGATATGATCTTTTAAAAAATTTTCCTGTTCAATTGCATCCATGTCCGGCATGGCTTTTAATTGTTTAAAATGAGGCCAGCCATCTTCATCCACACTTTCTAATTCATAATAGCCACTTGGTGACAATAAACTACAAACGGCTATATGCATCAGGTCCTGTTTCTGCTCCTTGGTGAATTTGTCTTTGATATCTCCAAACTCCTGCATGCCTATTAAAAACAAAACAGTTTCCACATCAGGCTTTTTTCCAAACCGTTCTACCAGTTTTGCTTCCAGATTCCACCACCGTTGTTGTAAATCATCATTCGCTATCATGCCGCAAAGATAAGTGCAGCAATCATTTCACTTTTACCTTTTAACTGAAAACAGTCTTCCGCCTTATCTTTGCGCAAACTTTTTTTAGAAATGTTGCAGATTCAGGTATTAAAACAAAATACACAGGCAGTAAAAGAAAAATTAAGGGTAAAAAATTTTGCAGAGCTATCCTTAGTGGATACGATCATTGCATTGGATGATGAACGAAAGAAAACGCAATTGGAATTTGATAATAATCAGGCTATCGTAAACAGCACTTCAAAAGAAATTGGTGGATTGATGGCCAAAGGGCAAAAAGAAGAAGCGGAAGTTAAAAAGCAGGAAGTGGCTGTATTAAAATTATCACTGCAACCCATATCTGAAAAATTAGCAGCAGTTGAGAAACAATTGCATGACGAATTGATAAAACTTCCTAACCTTCCGGCAGATGTAGTGCCAAATGGAAAAACTCCTGAAGAGAATCAAGTAGTAAGAGAGGGTGGAACAAAACCTGTTTTGCATAAAGGAGCAGTACCGCATTGGGATCTGATTAAAAATATGACATAGTTGATTTTGAATCCGGCGCCAAAATTACCGGAAGTGGATTCGCCCTGTTCAAAGGGCAAGGAGCAAAGTTGCAAAGAGCATTGATACAATATTTTCTGGATTTTAATACTGCTGCCGGGTATACCGAATTTCATCCACCTTTTATGGTGAATGAAGCATCAGCTTATGGTACCGGCCAGTTGCCGGATAAGGAAGGACAGATGTATCACATCCAGGATGATAATTTTTTTATGATTCCTACTTCAGAAGTTCCGATTACTAATATTTACAGAGATGATATTGTAAAAGCAGAAGACCTTCCTATAAAAATGACAGCTTACTCTCCCTGTTTCAGAAGAGAGGCCGGAAGTTTTGGTAAAGATGTTCGGGGATTGAACAGAGTACATCAGTTTGAAAAAGTTGAATTAGTGCAAATTGTTCATCCCGATAAAAGTTATGCCGTACTGGATGAAATGGTAAGCCATGTAGAAAAGCTCTTGCAATCATTGGAATTACCTTACCGTATCTTAAGACTATGTGGAGGGGATATGAGTTTTGCATCTGCGCTTACTTACGACTTTGAAGTATATAGTGCGGCACAGGAAAAATGGCTGGAAGTAAGTTCCGTTTCCAATTTTGAAACCTTTCAAAGTAACCGGATGAAAATCCGTTACAAGGATGAGAATGGGAAAACACAGTTAGTTCATACGTTGAATGGAAGTTCATTAGCATTGCCAAGAATTATTGCTTGCTTGTTGGAGAATAATCAAACAGCAGATGAAATTAAATTACCTCCCGTGATTCATTCCTATTTTGGAGCTGCGATCATCAGTTCATGAGTTACGGAACTAAAATAAAAGTCCCGTCCCTTTTTAAATGGGACGGGACTTTTATATTTAAAAGAGAAGTATTACTGTGCAAAACTATTTCTTGGTCCGCCAGTTGCAAATACAGCCAGCATTCTGGTCTCCTGACCTGCACTAAACATATACATACAAGCATCATCTGTGTAATCCATATAATTCATGGTCATTTCTACAGGAGTGCCTGAACAAGTGCTTTTATGACCGGCAGCGGGGCAACCATAGTTAGCCGTATTATGTGTTGGCGTATCCCCAACCAGATCACTGCCGCAAGTAGCATCACCCCAGATATGACGAAGGTTCATCCAATGGCCCACTTCATGCGTAGCCGTTCTTCCTTTATTGAAAGGAGCTGCAGCAGTACCTGTTCTGCCAGTAGCATTATTATCCAATACAACACCATCCGTGGCAGAAGAGCCGCCCGGGAATTGGGCATAACCTAATATGCCACCGCCCATATTACAAACCCAAATGTTCAGTTTTGTAGTCGGACTCGTTGGAGCAATTCCTTTCGCACTTTTTTTCATGGCATTGTTTGTAGCTCCAGCTTGTTGTAGTTGTACTTCTTCTCACAACCTGATCAAGAACAAAACGAACAGCAATATTACCTGCTTTCACACTATTGTATGTTGATGTAAGATTGTAATCAGCATTGGTTGCGGAGAAATCTTCATTCAGCACATCGATCTGCGATTGTAATTGTGCTTGTGAAATGTTTTCAGCTGTTGTTTTATACAGTACATTAAAAACTACTGGAATTTCAACAACACCATTTACAAGTCGGTATTGCAATGGATTTTCCTGCACCTGGCGGGTAAAATCTTCAATGGCATTCATTCTGGCTCCAAGGGTTGGGTCTTCTTTTAATTGTATCTGTAAAACATCATCAGCGGCACAATTACGATGTGTAGCCGTTACTTCTTCATTTTGATTTAATTCATCTTCATGGTTTGTTGATTTGTTACAGCTAATGCCAAACAAAACAATCCCTGCAAGTAATACAAGAGATTTCTTCATAAAAGTTGATTTAGTTTAGTGTGTAGAAAAATTGACTATGTAATATATTCTCTTTTTTGAATCCGAAGAGTAAACCTGAAGAATTTATTTTTGTCTTATTGGCCAATTCGTAAAAATACTGATGAGAAAAAAAACAAGTTTTGTAATTACTACGTTGATCTTTTGCGTAGCAACTTTTGGTGTAGCCTGTACACATAAGTCGCTGCCTGAAATAACTTCCCGAAGGACTGAGTCGTTGAAAAAGGACAAATCAACAAGGGCAGTTATACCAGATATGAACATAGGCAAAATGGTTTTTATAAGCCGATGCGGAAAATGTCATGACTTACCCCTTCCTGAACAATTTACTGCCCAGCGTTGGGAGGGCATTCTTAGTTATATGATTCCAAAAGCCAGATTAAATAATGAACAAGGAGTTCATGTTACAGCTTATCTAAAAGCAAATGCTCTTAAATAGAAGGGTTAACTGCGTGTAGTTTCTTTATTCTCCGGTTCATAATGTAAAACCATACCGGTGGAAAAAGTGAAAGCAGAATCATTCCCGGATAACCGGTTGGCATTTGAGGTGAATTGTCATGATGTCGAAGAATTTGATACTTACGACTAGCCATATAATGATGGTCGCTGTGGCGGCTTAGTTCAAATAACATTAACCGGCCAATGATATGATCGCTGTTCCAACTATGTTCCGGCATGGCTCTTTCGTACTTTCCTTCGCCAGTGGTTTTTCTTTGTAATCCATAGTGTTCAATATAGTTTACTGTTTCCAATAAAAGTATCCCAATAAAAGCTGCAGCAATAAAATATAAGGTTACCAACCAACTGGTTAAGAATAAGATCAATCCAATAAAGGCCAACTGAATAATAGTGAATTGTACCATTTCATTTTTAATTGAAAAAATGGAGTTTCCTTTTTTTCTCATCTCCTCATTGGCAATATGCCAGGCACTGAGATAGCTGAATACTATGGTGCGGAAATAAAATAAATAAACAGGTTCCCCATACCGGGCACTGCTCGGATCTTCAGGTGTAGCCACTCTTTTATGGTGACCTTTATTATGTTCAGTAAAAAAATGCATGTAAAGTGAGGTCAGTAATAAGGCTTTTGCCAAACCTTGCTCAAATTTATTTATCCGATGACCCAATTCATGACCCACATTAATTCCAAACACTCCACATAAAATTCCCATTGCCATGATCCTGCCTGCAATTTCAACTGGAGTCAAAGTATCGTGCAGCATACCATAAAGAAATCTTGCTACTGCCGCAAATTGTAAAACCACAACTAAGTATAGAATAATATCATATGTTTTATCAGCTTTGGCTACTTCTTCTTCTGCAGCATTCAGGTTTCGGGAATCTGCCCGGATAAAAAGTTCAAGAAGTGGAATGATAACAAATCCATAAAGAACCGGCAACCATATTTCCCATCCAGTGATTGTAAAGGCCCGGAATGCACCCAGGTAAAGCAGAAAAGGAGAAATATATTTTAGTGCCCGGAATCGCATAATTTTAAATTTGTTTTTCAACAATAAAAATAACCTTTCTTTTTTTACGTTGTGACAAGATAATAAGCATCCATTTTAAACTTAATTTCTTCATAATAGTCTGAAAACAAAACATTAATTAATGTCATTATCAAATCAGGTTAAGAATCAGCATCTGATGTGGAGGGCCGGATTTGGTCCGGCTGTTGAACAGATTGGCGATCTTTCTAAATATACGCCCAGGCAGTTTTATACGGCACTTAAAAAAGCATCTTCAAAAAAAGCAGAATATATTGATGTAGCTGATGATTATCTGAAAGGGTTGATGCAGGGTATTGAAGAAATTGGACGTCAGCAGAAAAAGGAAATTAGTGCAGATGAAAAGAAGCTAAGACAACAGAAAAGCCGGGAAGGTGTCCGTAACCTGAATATGTACTGGATGCATGAAATGGTAAACTCGGCTTCTCAACTTCGGGAAAAGATGGCTTTCTTCTGGCATGGACATTTTGCCTGCCGTAACCTGAATGTATTTTATCAGCAAGGTCTGTTGGATATGATCAGAACAAATGCATTGGGCAATTTCGGAATAATGCTGAAAGAAATTTCAAAATCAGCAGCCATGCTGAACTTTTTAAATAATCAGCAAAATAAAAAAGATCATCCCAACGAAAATTTTGCCAGAGAGGTGATGGAATTATTTACCCTTGGTCGGGGAAATTATACTGAGCAGGATGTAAAAGAAGCAGCAAGAGCTTTTACAGGTTGGAGTTCCAACGTAAAAGGCGAGTATGTATTCCGTCGTTTCCAACACGATTTTGGCAATAAAACAGTTTTGGGAAAAACCGGAAATTTTGATGGCGGAGAAGTGCTGGATATTTTACTGGATCAAAAACAAACTGCAAAGTTTATAACAAGAAAAATTTATAAATTCTTTGTCAATGAAAAAATTGATGAAGCAAAAGTAGATTGGCTGGCCGATCGTTTTCATAAAAGTGATTATGAAATTGCACCGTTACTGGAAGATATATTTACCAGCGATTGGTTTTATGAGGAAAAAAATGTGGGAGCCTTAATAAAATCTCCGGTAGAATTATTGGTAGGTATACAACGAATATTACCTATGAAACTGGAAAATGATGAAGCTTTAATGCTTTTACAAAGAGTGTTAGGGCAGTTATTATTTTATCCGCCGAATGTAGCTGGCTGGCCGGGCGGTAAAGCCTGGATCGACAGCTCCTCATTGATGATGCGGATGCGAATACCAAAATTGATCAATGATATTGATGAAATGAATGTAAATGCCAAAGATGATGATGATACAATGATGGGAATGAAAGATGGTGAAATGACTGGCAATAAAAAAGCCGGAGGGAAACAAGCCGCTGGTGCTTATGCAGGCATGCGTCGTCAGATGATCAATGCAGATGTTGATTGGAAGCAATATGTTAAAAATTATGAATCGGTGAGTCAGGGAAAAGCTTGGAGAAGAAATTTCAAAATCATTGTTACAAGTAAAATCCGGGGTAAGTATGGATTTGATCAAACAATATTCGGATCAGACTGGAAGAGAGAATTTTATTAAGAACGGCTACACTTCAAATAATGAGTACACCGGAGTATCAATTGTGTTAATCAGCCTAAAGTTTTTGTAATGTATATAAAACGTAAAGAATTTATTCAGATCGGATCACTGGCAACAGCTTCTATGCTGGTGCCAAAGTTTTTAAAAGCTTTTGAAAGTAATAGCATGGTGATGCCGGGGAATAAAGTGGTTGTGATACTTCAGTTGAGTGGTGGTAATGATGGGCTGAATACTGTCATTCCTTTTAGAAATGATCTGTATTATAAAGCAAGGCCAAAATTGGGTATTACAAAAGATAAAGCATTGGCTTTAACGGATGAAGTTGGATTGAATCCTGCATTAAAAGGTTTGAAAGAATTATATGATGATGGTAGTCTTTCCATTTTGAATAATGTTGGTTATCCTAATCCTGACCGTTCGCATTTCAGAAGTATGGATATCTGGCATACAGCCAGTGATAGTAATGAATACTGGACCAATGGATGGATGGGTCGTTATCTTGATTCGCAATGCAAAGGATGTGATAAACCAACACAGGCAATTGAAATAGATGATGTATTGAGTCTTGCCTTGAAAGGGGAAGAGATGAAAGGTATTGCTGTAAAAGATCCAAAACGATTATACGGAACAGCCAATGAAAAATTCTTCAGAGATATAATGAAAAATCACAAAGACGAAGCTGGAGAACAACCGGTTGATTATTTATACAAGACGATGGCTGAAACATTATCAAGTGCTGATTATATTTTTAAACAAAGCAGAATGCATCCAACAAATGCTGTATATCCAACAACAGGGTTGGGAAATAGTTTAAAGACAATTGCATCGTTGATCTATTCTGAGATCAATACAAAAGTTTATTATGTTTCACTGGGAAGTTTTGATACACATATCAATCAGGAAGGACAGCAAAATCGATTGTTTACTGAAATGAATGATGCCATCAAAGCATTTGTAAAAGACCTGAAAGAACAACATCGTTTTGATGATGTGTTGTTATTTACTTTCTCAGAGTTTGGAAGAAGGGTACAGCAAAATGCAAGCAACGGAACAGATCATGGTACTGCCAACAATATGTTTATGATCAGTGGCGGGTTAAAACAAAAAGGAATTTTGAATCCAATGCCGGACTTAAGTGATTTGAATGAAGGCGATCTGAAATACAATGTTGATTTTAAAAATGTATATGCTACCATTTTAAATAAATGGTTGAAAGCAGATGATAAGTCAATATTGATGAAACAATACGAGTATTTGAATTTTATTTAGACCCAAAAAATAAGCAAAAGCCACGATGAGTAATTAATCATCGTGGCTTTTGCTTTTATAAATGTTTAATTATAAAAAACTATGTTGCTTTTCTTTTACTCATCGCAATTTTATAAAGGATGTAGCCCATCAATACAAAGAATGCAACACCAAGCCATTTGTAGCCTTCTCCTCCCAGCCCTTCCGTCAATCCATGTTCTGCATTTACTTTACCTAATTGATCATTTACACTTGGAATAGAAGAGAGGATGGCAACAAGAACACCTGCCAATGCCCCACCGGCAACAAGCCCTGTTGCAAATAAATTGCCTTTTCCAAGATCTTCCTCCTCGGGAGAAACCTGGATATTTTTCTTTTTCTGTCTCCATTCAACGATTCCTCTGATGGCCCCACCAATAAAAATCGGAAGGGTAGTTGAAAGCGGCAGATAAATACCGATTGCAAAACTCAACGCTTTAATTCCGCAAAGCTCCATTACAATAGCAATGAACACTCCAACCAACACAAATTGCCAATCGAGATTAAAGGAAAGAATTCCTTTAATTAATGTAGCCATTAATGTTCCTTGCGGAGCAGGGTAAGTGTCAGTCCCAATGGCATGTTCAATTCCCTGTGCTGCCATTGCAGCAGTTGGTGTGTCAAGTATTTTAATAGTGGCGCCAATAGCCAGTGATGATACAATGGCACCAACAAACAAAGCTATCTGTTGATATTTAGGAGTGGCCCCAACTATATAACCGGTTTTTAAATCCTGCGATGTAGCTCCGGCATTTGCAGCGGCAATACAAATCATACCACCTACAACAAGAGCCATCGGTTCATACACATGGCCCGTCCATTTTACGGCAATAAAAATCAGACAGGTGCCCATTAAAGTAGCAATTGTCATTCCGCTAATAGGATTATTTGAAGAACCGATGATTCCGACAATTCTTGATGAAACAGTAACAAAGAATGCGCCGAATATGATCACTAATAATCCTAATAATAATTTACTACCGATATTGCTACCGGGTATCAAAGTATTTGGCATCAATGCGATAACAGCTAAAAGAACAAGACTGCCGATACCAACTACTTTTATTGAAAGATCCCTTTCTGTTCTTGGAACTTTTGCCAGCGTTTCACCCATCCCTTCTTTTTTTAGAGAACCAATACTCCCTTTGAATGAGGAAATGATGGTGGGAATAGTTTTTATTAAAGTAATAAACCCACCGGCTGCTACTGCACCTGCACCAATTTGTCTGATATATGCACGGTAAATTGCCGAAGACCAATCAGCAAAATCATGTGTAACCGGATCCCATGTTCCTGCATTTCCCGGACCTTGTTTGGTAAGATCAGCTATATAACCAAGTTTATGTAATTGTGCGGCTACTACATCAGCACTGATCACTGAAGAAAGAAGTGGAATAAGTACAAACCAACTAAGTACACCACCTGCTACTAGTATTCCTGCTATTTTAGGACCGATGATATAGCCAACACCCAAATATTCAGGAGTAATTTCTCCACTAACTTTTGCAGAAGGAAAAATTTTATTTGTTTGCCTCGTGGCAAAATCTGGTACTTCTTTTATAACATGAAATATTTTTTGCAGCATTGCATAAGCAAATGCAAACCCGAGTCCCAAAAATGCTGTCTTTGCAAAGTCGCCGCCTTTTTCACCGGCTTTTAATACAGATGCGCAAGCCGTGCCTTCGGGATAAGGTAAGGTAGCATGTTCCTGAACTATCAATGAACGACGAAGAGGAATCATCATCAGTGTACCAAGTATTCCTCCAAAAATGGCTAATACAAGTATGGTGAAATAATTAAAAAAGTTTGCACTGTTTGGATCACTTAAGAATAAAAACCCGGGCAACGTAAAAACGACACCAGCCGCAATACTTTCTCCGGCTGATCCGGTAGTTTGAATAATATTATTCTCCAGGATAGTCGTCTTTAAAAACTTTCTTCCCATTGTGATGGCAATTACAGCGATTGGGATAGATGCTGAAACCGTTAAGCCTGCTTTCAAAGCAAGATAAACAGTAGATGCGCCAAAGATGATTCCGAATATTGCCCCTGTGATAACTGATTTGATTGTGAACTCAGCCATTTTTGTTTCAGCAGGAACAAAAGGCTTAAAGGAGTTTTGCTGGTCAGACATTACAGTTGATTTTTGGTAATGGGAAGATATATAAAAAGGGTGATGAAAATTTTTCACCACCCTTAAAAAAATAAAACTAATTATTATTTTACGCCCTTTTCTTTCATAATCCTGTTTAGCCATTTAAGCATGGCAAAACACATAACAGTAGCCACCATTAACAGACCGAAATTCAACCAGAAAAAACCTGCCTTATGATTATAGTTATCCCACATCGTTGAAAGTACACCTGATAACTTATTTCCAATAGAAGTAGCCAGGAACCAGCCGCCCATCATTAATGAAGTAATACGAACAGGACTTAGTTTTGAAACAAGCGATAGCCCCATGGGACTAAGTAATAATTCTCCGATGGTGATTACTCCATAACTGGATACCAACCATAAAACACTTGCTTTTTCACCCCCATTATTACTGGCATATACAGCTCCCACCATTACCAGGGCTGATAAAGCAGAAATGAAAAGTCCGAATGCAATTTTGGTGGCAGTGGAAGGTTCTTTATTTCTTCTTCTCAAAAATGAAAAGAAGGCAACTATTAGCGGTGTTAAAAGAATGACCCAACCGGGATTGATGGACTGACTAAGATTGGTGGCCCATAAGCTGACTGAACTTTCTTCTGCCGGTTTTTTATTTTCAGGAATATTTTTAAAATAAACCGGGTAGTTCACTTCTTTAACTACAGTGCCGTCTTCCTTTTGCAAACGAAATTGATCATCATATTTTGCAATAGAATCTTTTTTATACGCAATGGATTGAGAAAAATTTAATTTGCTGAATACTGTTTGCAAGCTGCCTGTTACTTCTCTGTCAGTATATCTATCTGCCCATGTGTTAAGTGCTGATCCATTCTGTTTAAATACGGCCCAAAACATAACGACAACGGCGAAAATTGCTAATAATGCAGCAATGGGTCTTTTCTCATCTGCTTTAGCCCTGAAATATAATGACGCATAAAAGTATATCACCGGGATACAGGCAAAAATGAAAGCATCGGTTGAGTCGGAACCAACTAGAGAACCCGGAATCATCCACCCTAAAACACCGGCTATAACAGACGGGACAAAAATGGTGAGAATGATCCTTTTCATCGACATATCATTCTCGCTAACTCCTTTTTTGATATCGAATTCTTTGTAATGCTTAGTACCGATTAAAAAAATGGTAACGCCGATAAACATTCCAATTCCTGCTGCCAGAAATGCGGCACCCCAACCATAAGCAATATATAAGGCTGCGCCAAAAAAGTTACAGATGAAGGCGCCAATATTGATTCCCATGTAAAAAATGTTATAGCCATCATCTTTTTGTTTCACAAATTGAGGAGTCGTGTAAACATTTCCCAATAAGGTTGAAATATTTGGTTTAAAAAAACCATTACCTACTATAACCAACGTCATGGAGATATAAAGCATTGGTAAACTATGAACAGACATCAGGCAATATCCCAAGCCCATCATCAAGCCTCCCATAATAATTGATTTTCGATAACCGAGATACCGGTCGGCTAATAAACCACCAATGAATGGAGTAAGAAAAACAAGGGCTATAAAAGTACCATAGAGATCGGCAGATTCAGCTTCTGTCATGGCATATCCGGCCTTTACATCTTTTAAGTAAAGGGTAAAGATTCCAATCATTAAATAGTAGCCAAACCTTTCCCACATTTCAGAAAAGAATAAGAAGGGTAATGCTTTAGGATGTTTCTTCCACATAGCTGCAATTTTAGGGAGGTAAGATAAAGAAATTGAAATTAGTGATAATAAAAAAGGTGGCTTTGCGGGCCACCTTTTGAAATACGTTTAAAAAAATTAAACTGAACCAGTTTTATCTTTTACAACCTGATTAAGTGATTTGATCTTACTGAAAATCAATATACCACCAAGAATAGCAGCTACTGCAATAATGCCGAAGAATAATCGCTTATCTGGTATTTTATCCCAGAAACTAGCCATTACACCTGCTACTTTACCACCCAGTGAAGTAGAAAGGAACCAACCTCCCATCATTAAAGCCGTTAACCTTGGCGGAGATAATTTTGATACTAATGATAATCCGATCGGGCTTAAGAAAATTTCGCTAATAGTGAAAACGAAATAAGTCAGGATCAACCAGATGCCAGCTGTCTTGTATAAATAAATACTTGGAACAGACATTACAGCAAAAACCATAACCATTGCACTCAATCCGGCAATGATCAATGCGTATCCAAATTTACTCATCGTAGATGGCTCCTTTTTACGTTTACGTAAATAAGCAAATAAACCGATGAGCAATGGAGTTAGTACCACTATGAAAAACGGATTGATCGATTGATACAATTCTGCATTTGTCAATTTCAATTCTTCACCAGGAGCAGGCCATTTTTCTTTTGGTAAATTATTCAGATACGGATCAGGTCCCATTTCTTTTATTGGATTGCCTTCACCATCGAGTACCGGCCGCATGTATTGATCAACTTTAGTTACTTCATATGGTTCGGCTGTTATTTTTTGAACCATATCGATTTTACTGGCCGGGCCTTCTAATACGGAAGTGATTTGCCTGTCAGTATGCGTTTGAGCCCAGATAGTTAGACCAGTAGAGTTTTGATTATAGATAGTCCAGAAAATTATTGAAACAGTAAATATGAATAATAAAGCACCGATACCTTTTTTATCCTGCTCACTTCCTTTTCGCCAAAGATTAACATAGAAAAAGACAACGGGGATACAGGCAAATACGAATGCATCGTTAGAATCTGAATTCATAATATTGCCCGGAATAATCCAGCCAATAATTCCAAATACGATCATTGGCAGGAATACCGACCCGAAGATTTTAGAAATTGGCATATCGCCTTTTTCCATTGGTCTTTTAATATCCGCATCTTTTACATGTTTAATTTGTAAAGCAAGCCAGATAAGTCCAATAATTAAACCAACTCCTGCAGCAGCAAATGCATATCCCCATCCGTAAGCATTACGTAGATAAGCGGCAACAAAATTGCAGAAAAGAGCACCAATATTGATGCCCATATAAAAAATATTGTATGCATTATCTTTGAGCGGCTTTAATTCTTCTGTATTATACATATTGCCCAGCAATACAGAAATATTCGGTTTGAAGAATCCATTTCCAACAATTATCAGACCTAAAGAAACATACATGGCCATATCTCCCGGAAGAGCTAAACCTAAATAGCCTGCGGCCATTAAAACTCCTCCTATAAAAACTGATTTGATATATCCCAGATATCTATCTGCAATCAAACCTCCAATAAATGGTGTTAAATATACCAGGGCAATAAAACTACCCACAACATCAGCTCCCATTCCTCTCGAAAATTCTTTACCACCTGTAGTAGTATCAGTTAAATACAGAAATAAAATACCTACCATCAGATAATAACCAAATCGTTCCCACATTTCAGTAAAAAACAAGACCATTAAACCTTTTGGATGTTTGGCTGCAGTTGTAATTTGATTCATAAAATAATTTTAATTGATAAAATCAGAGTCTTGCGAGGTTAAGCCGAAGCAAACCTCTTCGTTAGAAGTGACAAAATACAGAAATTTAACCATCCGTAAACTTTTTCAAAATTCTTTAACGGATACAACCGATATTCGCAAAACCTTTAAAACCAACTATCAAACTAATTATGCGACTCCTCTTACTCGGATCTGGTGGAAGAGAACATGCCATTGCATTGAAACTTTCTCAAAGCCCCCTTTGTGAAAAGCTTTTTATTGCTCCCGGTAATGCCGGAACCCGTAACTGCGGAACAAATCTTCCATTTGGTTTCAACGATTTTGAAGCGGTTAAAAAAGCCTGTATTGATGAAAAGATCGATATGGTCATTGTTGGCCCCGAGGAACCATTGGTAAAAGGAATTACGGATTACTTAAAAAATACTGCTGCTTTAAAAAATATTGCAGTTATTGGTCCGGGAAAGAATAGTGCACAACTGGAGGGTAGCAAGGCCTTTGCGAAAGCCTTTATGATGCGGCATAATATTCCAACAGCTTCTTATAAAGAATTTACGATAACAACATATAGGGAAGGGATTGAGTATATACAAAAACACTCCTTGCCTATTGTATTAAAAGCAGATGGATTAGCCGCAGGAAAAGGGGTTGTGATCTGTAATAATCATGTGGAAGCCGTTGCCGAATTTGAATTAATGATCCAGAATGCAAAATTTGGAGAAGCCGGGAAAAAAGTGGTGATTGAACAATTCCTTAAAGGAGTTGAAATGTCAGTTTTTGTTTTGACGGATGGGAAAAGCTATGTCATTCTTCCGGAAGCAAAAGATTATAAAAAAATAGGAGAAGGTGATAAAGGACCCAATACCGGTGGTATGGGAGCGGTTAGTCCGGTTCCATTTGCCAACGAAGAGTTGATGAAGAAAAGTGGAAGAAAGAGTGATCATCCCAACCATAAACGGATTACAAAAAGAAGGACTGGATTATAGAGGATTTATTTTTTTGGGTTTCATGATTGATAAAGATGAACCTTATATGATCGAATACAACTGCAGAATGGGTGATCCGGAAACAGAAGTAGTGATACCCCGGTTAAAGAATGATTTAGTAGAATTATTTAATGCAGTAGCTGATCAGAAACTGGATACAATAAAAATTGAAACTGATCCAAGAACGGTTTGTACGGTTGTTGCTGTAAGCGGAGGTTATCCCGGCGATTATGAAAAAGGCTATGAAATTCATGGATTGGAAGAGGTGAACCCCGAGGACAGTGTCGTTTATCATATGGGAACTACGATTGACAATGGTAAAGTGGTAACGAATGGAGGTCGTGTATTTTGCGTTACTTCTTATGGCCGGTCAATCTACGATGCCGTTGAGATTTCCAAAGAAGAATTAGAGAAAATTACATTTACCGGAATGGAATATCGTAGCGATATCGGTTACGAGTTTGACTAAAATTAATAATCGCTAATTTGCATCCATACGATTTACAAAGCCAAATTAGCAATGGAAGTACATTACCACGATTATCTGCAACTGGATAAGATCCTGAATGCACAATCTCCCGAAAGCGATAAACTTAACTTACCTGCTCATGATGAAATGCTTGTTCATCATCATTCACCAGGCGTATGAACTTTGGTTCAAACAACTGCATTACGAAGCAGATTCTATTGTTGGTATAATGAGTAAACCGGCATTGAATGATAATTCACCTGAATTGCAAACGGTTGTTCATCGGTTAAATCGTTGTGTCACTATCTTAAGAGTATTGGTGCACCAGATCGATATTATGGAAACGATGACATCAATGGACTTTCTTGATTTCAGGGATATGCTTCGTCCGGCATCGGGTTTTCAAAGCTGGCAGTTCAAAGAACTGGAAGCGAAACTGGGTTTGAAGTTTGAACAGCGGCATGGCAAAGAATATTATACAGCACAACTAAGACCTGAGCATGTTGATATCATTAAAAAAGCAGAAAGCGGAAACTCCCTGTTACAATTATTAAATAGCTGGTTGGAACGAATGCCTTTTTTGAAAGAAGGTGCTGACAATCCATTCTGGGAAAATTATAAAAAAGTTTATCAGGAAAGTTTAGCAGAGGCAGAAAAAAATAACCTGGCAGCATTTGAAGAGATGTTTAATTCTGGCTCACTCGAACGCTGATAGAACATTATCACCTGCAGCATGCAGAGCCGCATTATTTATTATGCTCTACCGTGGGTATCCGTTATTGCAATTGCCATTTCAGTTGTTAAATGCTTTATTGGAAATAGATGAACAACTCAGCAGCTGGCGGCACCGCCATATGAATATGGTGCACCGGATGATCGGAATGCGAATTGGTACAGGAGGCAGCACGGGAAAAGATTACCTGAAAGCAGCAGCAGACAAACATTATATTTTTAAAGAGATTGCACAGCTCAATAGCTTTTTGATTGAGAGAAGAAAATTACCTGCTTTGCCTGTTGAAATAGAAAAGCAATTAGGATTTGGTATATAAAAAAACGTCACAATTAAATATTGCGACGTTTTTGCTGAATCCTGATCCGATATATATTAAAAAGTGTACCTGATTCCCAGGCCACCCCAATTACCATAGAAGCCACGGTTTGTTCCAAATTCAAAAGACGGTTGCCAATCCAATGACATATTAATAGGGGCACCGTTAAATTTATAATCCAATCCAAGTACTCCGTCAATACCAATAAAAGCACCATTACCATTCTTATTATTATAAAAGCCAACATGGGCTCCCGGTCCAATATACCATTGTAATCCGTTTGCATTATTGATAGGACCATGAATTTCATAAAGACCAGTGATCCTGGTTCCCTGATTCCAGAAATAGCCGATCAGCTCCAACGCATTATTGTCACTGACAAAATGCTTGAATGAAATACCGCCGCCATCCCAGACTTTTACACCTAAAGCAGTTTGATAAGTTGAGCCATTAGCACTTTTACTTTGTGCAGTAGCTGAAATGGAAAATAAAATAATTGTAGTTATTAAAATAAATTGTCTCATAATTCGGTTTTAAGTGGAAGAATAAAATTATAAACCGACATTGCCATTTTTATGCCAAAAAATATTTCTTGTCAAAAAATCGGACTAATCAGTTTCTTTTGTTCTGATTCTCAACAAGAAATAGAAAAAAACAATAATACTGATAACGGCTGTTGAAATAAATGTAGTTGCACTGCCAAAGTGGGTCCATAAGGCACCGGCAATGATACTTGCCAGCAAAGCACATATACTTTCGCAGCTTGTGTAAAAACCAATCGCAGTCGCTGTATTTTCTTTATGAGCAAGATTGGTGATCCATGCTTTGATAATGCCTTCGGTAGCGGCAGCATAAATACCATAAAGAGAAAACAGGATAAATATGACACCAATGGAAGGATTAAAAGCAAATCCTCCATAAACAATAGCGAAGAGAAGAAAATCCAAAAAGAATAATTTTTTTAAAACCAAGTCTGTCTGCCAGTACTGCCCATTGGGATAGGATGCAACAGCATAAATTAGGTTGTAAAAAATATAGGCACCAATGGTCAATGTGTCTGCATTGAAAGTTGCTCCCAGAATTGTCAATGTATTATCACCAATTGTTTCTTTTGTGATCAGTAATAAAAAAATATCAGAGCTATTGAATAATGCAAATAATAATAATCCGGGCACTACTTTTCTGAATGCAGGGGTAGCAATTTTCCAGTATTTAAAAAATGAAAAAAAATTTCCTTTGCCTAATGTTGATACAGGTTGTTTTTTTTCTTTTAAGAAAAAGATCAAAAGGATGGAGAGCATACCCGGAATAAAAGCCAGATAGAAAAGCGTTTTATAATCGCCGGGGTAAAAAAATAAAAATAATAATGCCAGTACCGGGCCAATAGCCGCACCAACTGTATCCATAGCCCGATGAAATCCAAAAACCCTTGCTTTTGTTTCTTTAGTTGCTTCCTGCGAAAGTAATGCATCTCTTGCGGCCGTTCTTACTCCTTTACCTAAACGGTCTATGGTTCGTACAAAAAATATCCAGACTGGATAAATAAAAACGGCCATCAATGGTTTTGAAATGGCACTTAATAAATACCCGAGTTTTACAAAAGGAAGACGAAGGCCTTTTTCGTCACTCAATTTTCCAAAATAACCTTTGCTGATACCAGCCGTAAAATTTACAACACCTTCCAGAATACCGATCAACAAAACACTAAAACCAATTTCTTTTAAGTAAACCGGAATAACAGGATACAACATTTCACTTGCTATATCTGCAAACAAACTCACCAGTGATAAAATCAAAACAGTTCTTGTAATGATCCGCATACAATGAAGTTATACCATTTGCTATTATTAAATAGTCCGGCATGTTGCTGGTAGAATGTCTGATGATGAATCGAAGATGCTGGCATTTATCGTCAGTATATCAGACTCAGATTATCAATACTGATCGAAGCATCAGTAACGAAACTGTCTGAGCCGATGATACAGCTGTTTATGACAATGAAATTGGAATACTACGGATGTACAATCGGTAGTAGCGGAAAAAAGAAGTGAGAAAAGTTATCAATGAGTATATGTATCGAAATTGATTTTTTACAATTGTAAAATTGCGAAGTAAAAAAAACCTTATCTGGCAAGGTTTTGGCTTGATTATTCAAATTTTTTCCTTCACCTTTGCCAACAACCTTTCTAAGGTGGGAAGGTAAATCCAAAAGCTATTAATGGGACTTTTTAACTGGTTTACACAAGAAATTGCAATTGATCTGGGTACTGCTAATACCCTTATTATACATAACGATGAAGTGGTGGTGAATGAGCCGAGTATCATTGCCCTGAACCGAAATAACCCCAAGGAAGTGCTTGCCGTTGGCAAAAGAGCATTGATGATGCATGAAAAGACGCATGAAAGCATCCGTACCGTTCGTCCGCTGAAAGACGGTGTGATAGCCGATTTTAATGCGGCAGAGTTGATGATAAGGGAACTTATTAAATTAGTTTACCCACAAAAAAAGCTTTTTCCTCCAAGCTGGAGAATGATGATCTGTATTCCTTCTTCTATCACAGAAGTAGAAAAAAGAGCGGTAAGGGACAGTGCTGAACAGGCCGGAGCCAAAGAAGTGTACCTGATCCATGAGCCGATGGCGGCTGCATTGGGAATTGGTATTGACGTGGAAGAGCCGGTAGGTAATATGATCATCGATATTGGTGGTGGAACTACTGGTATTACAGTAATTGCGCTGGCAGGAATCGTTTGCGACCAATCCATCCGTATCGCCGGTGATGAGTTTACGGCTGATATTATGGAAGCATTACGTCGTTATCATAGTTTATTGATTGGTGAACGTACTGCTGAACAGATCAAAATACAGGTAGGTGCTGCAATGAAGGATATTGACAATCCGCCAGATGATTTTCCGGTTAATGGCCGTGACCTTGTAACCGGTATACCAAAACAGATAATGGTAAGTTATCAGGAAATCGCTGAAGCCCTGGACAAAAGCATTTTTAAAATTGAAGAAGCTATTTTGAAGGCGCTGGAACAAACTCCTCCGGAATTAGCTGCTGATATTTATCGCCGCGGACTCTATATTACAGGTGGCGGAGCTTTATTAAGAGGATTAGACAAAAGATTGGGTAATAAGATCAAGTTACCGGTGCATATAGCTGATGATCCATTAAAAAGTGTGGTGCGGGGAACAGGCATTGCATTGAAAAACTATAGCAAGTATCCATTTGTAATGCGATAAAAGGGAAGGAACAAGAAAACAAGAAACAAGCCATTGTACCTTGTGCCTTGTACCTTGTGTCTTGAATCCTGTACCTTGTACCTTTTAATACATGCGTAACATATTTCTCTTTATACGGCGGTATAGAACTTTGCTCACATTCCTTCTTCTGCAGGGAGTGGCATTGTGGTTTTTGTTTACTTATAACCGTTTTCACAAAGCAAAAGGCTTGGGTGTTGCCAATGAATTAACAGGTTGGGTAAATTCAAAGTATAATAATGTAGAGGATTTTTTTACGCTTGAGAGACGAGAACAGAAGGGTACATATCACCAATGATTCTCTTCTTAATCTATTATCGCAGAATTTTATGCTGGTAGATACCAGTGTGAAACTGGTAAAGGACTCTGTTCCTTATGATACATCCGGCATTCTTCGTCGCTATTACTTCCGGCCTGCCAGTGTAGTTTACAATACCGTAAACAGTCAGAAAAACTACATTCAATTAAACCGGGGGGCTAATCATGGCATAAAAGACAATATGGCTGTTTTAAGTTCAGATGGAAGTGCTGTAGGCGTAGTGGTAAATGTTAGTCCCAATTTCAGTCAGGTAATGAGTTTGTTGCATGTTCAGCAGAAAGTAAATGCTTCCTTAAAGAAATCAGGGGATTTTGGAACAATTGAGTGGGATGGGAAAGATCCAGGATTGCTAACACTAAAAGGATTACCAAAGAGTATAGAGATAAAGAAAGGAGATACTGTATTAACCAGTGCTTATTCTTACAATTTTCCACCTGGCTATATGTTAGGAACTATAGATCAGATTGTTACAGACAAGAGTACGAACTTTTATGTCCTTAAAGTTAAACCCGGGGCTAATTTTTATAATTTACAACAGGTATTTGTTGTGGAAAACATTCAATACAATGAACAGGTTCAATTAAATAAGGACTCCCGTAATAAAATTGAAGACCCGAAAAACTACAAAAAGTGAGTGAGTTACTGAGAAATATATTACGTTTTGCTGTATTCATATTGATACAGGTGTTTTTGTTGAATAAAATTCCGCACCTGCATCGTTTTATCACCCCTTATTTGTATTTCATTTTCTTACTTTGGCTTCCTTTCTCCGTTTCTCGCCAATGGTTGCTGATAATTGGCTTCCTCACTGGCCTTACACTTGATTATTTTACAATGACACCGGGCTTACATGCTGCAGCCTGTCTTTTAATTGCATATGTACGTCCTTTTTTAATTGCTATCCTTACTCCAAAAGACTCATCAGAATTCAATTACCGGGAACCTTCACCAAAAGCGATGCTTTGGACGCCTTACCTGGTCTATATTTTTGTTCTTACACTCCTGCATCATAGTTATATGGTCTTTTTGCAATGGTTGAGCTTTGGAAGTTTTCTTGATTTTATAATAAAAGTAATTTCCACTACCGGGATCAGTATGTTGCTGATCATTACTGTAGAATTATTATTCCCACGAAAATTGAAATTCAGAACAAATACGGCTTGATGAAATGGGATAATTCAATTGTCCAATAGAAAGTTTTCTTAAAAATTATTTTATCTGTAAATAGATTTGGAAACGGCCATTGGTATTTCGTACTTTGTAAACGAATTCAAATAATTTTTTCTCACTCTTACTCCTTTGTTTTTTGTAGTTCCATGTCTGTGTTTAACCAATCAAGAAGCCGTATCATCCGCATCATATTTCTGATCGCATTTATTTTTATTGTGGCACAGCTATTTTATCTGCAGATCGTTGACGGAAAACATCGTCAGCTGGCAGCAATGGATAATGCAGTTTTTGCCAAAGTAGATTATCCGGAACGGGGAATCATTTTCGATAGAAAGGGAAGGGCTATCCTTAACAATACCATTATTTATGACCTGATGGTGACTCCTTCAGAGATAAAGGGTATTGATACCTTGGATTTTTGTCAGTTAATGGGCATTACAATTGAGGACTTTAAACAAAAAGTACTTGATGCCAGGTTTAGAAACGGACCTGTTCGCCCTTCTATCTTTAAAGGGTTATTGACGCAGGATATACAGGCAAGATTTGAAGAGAATAGTTGGAAATATCCGGGGTTTAATCTGGTAGAAAGACCATTGAGAACTTATCCATTCAATGCAGCAGCACATATACTTGGTTATATCAGAGAGGCAGACACCAGAGATATTGAGCGGTCCGGAAATTTTTACAGACAAGGAGACTATATTGGAAAGACAGGATTGGAATCATACTATGAAGATGTGCTGATGGGCCAGCGAGGTGTACAGTATTTGATCAAAGACAATAAAAACCGATTGGTTGGGCATTATGAGAATGGAGCATTTGATACAGCATCGATAGCAGGAAGGGGATTAAAAACATCTATCGATATCGAATTGCAGCAACTGGCAGAAAAGCTAATGTCTAATAAAGTTGGAGGATTGGTTGCGATAGATCCAAAGACAGGAGGAATTCTGGCAATGGTATCTGGACCAAACTATGATCCGAATGATCTTACCGGTCCCGAATGGAAGTAAGAATTACAGCAAATTAGTGTTGGATGTAACAGGTCCGATGCTCAACAGGGCAATCGGAGGAAGATATGAACCGGGTTCTACTTTCAAACCATTGGGTGCATTGGTTGCATTGGATGAAGGAGTGATAACACCTTCCTATGGTTTTCCATGCGGCGGCAGATATACACTTATGCGGACATGGTAAACCTGCCTGTACACATGCTGGTGGTGGGCATGCTGCCAATGTTCGTTTATCCATTGCCAATTCCTGCAATGCCTACTATGCTCATGTTTATAGATTGGCAGTTGATAATCCGAAATATGGTAATGTAAAACTGGGTTATCTCAAGTGGAAAGAATATATGAATGCATTTGGTTTAGGCGTTACATTAGGAGTTGATTTGCCAAGCGAAAGCAGAGGAAATATTCCTGACACTTCTGTTTATAATAAAGAAAATAACAACTATTGGACATCCTGTACCAATCTTACTTTGGGAATTGGGCAGGATAAAATGCTGACAACTCCTTTACAAATGGCCAATGCCATGTGTATTATTGCCAACAGAGGGTATTATTATACACCCCATTTTGTTGACAAAATTGATGGGGAAACAGAAGATGATTCTACACTTGATGAATCAATTCAGGCTAAGGCATAATGTACTTACTCATATTGCTGATACTGCTTATAATGCAGTAATTGAAGGAATGAATGATGTGGTAAAATTTGGTACAGCAAGGGTGGCACAGATTCCGGGTATTGATGTTTGTGCAAAAACAGGAACTGCAGAGAACTATACCATTTTAGATGGAAGAAGAATAAAATTACCAAACAACTCCATGTTTGTTTGTTTTGCACCAAAACAAAATCCAAAAATTGCTATTGCTGTATTTGTGCAAAATGCTGGCTATGGTTCTACCTGGGCAGGTCCAATTTCAAGATTAATGATTGAAAAATACCTGAATGATACATTGATGAAAAAAAGTGAAGCTGATCTGGAAAGAATATCAAAAGCTAACCTGATGCCAGTTTACTTTAAACGGTTACAGTATAAAGAAGATTCTATCAGGGCTTTTAAATGGTTTAACACGACCAAGGACAGTGCGTATATTAAAAAATATCTAAGCGCCTCTACAACTCCGGTTAAATCTGTTCCTGGAAATATTCCATTGCCGTTAAAGAAAGAAATTGAAACAGCTGCAATAGTGCCGGTTGAAAAATATTTTCGTAAACCTGCAGTACTGAAAATAGCATGAAGCAACAAAACCCTGCCATATCAAAAGGGATAGACTGGAGCCTTATCTGGATCTATTTGTTGCTGGTTTCGATTGGGCTTACGGCCATATTTGCTGCTACTTATAAAGAAGGTGATGCGATCATTCAAAGTTTTATAGGGTTTAAAACTGATTACAGTAAGCAGTTTTATTTTTTTATTATTGGTGCCGTACTTGCTTTTTTTATTTTGTTAACAGATAGTAAGTTTTTTTCTGCTACCGCCAATTTGTGGTATGTCGTGGGGATTTTCCTGCTGTTGCTTGTTTTTCCGTTTCACTCCAATATTAAAGGAACTGAATCCATTATCAGAATGGGGGCATTCAATTTTCAACCGGCAGAGTTCTGTAAAATATTTGTATCCCTTGGCATTAGCAAAATATTTATCAAGACCGGAAACAGACTTTTCAAAGATCCGTTCACAAATGATTGCTACAGCCATTGCATTATTTCCGGCAGCATTAACCATTCTGCAAAGCGAAACGGGTCTGGCATTGGTGTATTTTTCTTTTTTTATTGTAATGTACAGAGAAGGATTGCCGTCTGTTATTTTATTAATAGGGTTTGCTGTGGCAACATTAGTCGTTGCGACTATTATCATTGAACCGAATACATTGGCTATTATTCTTACAGCTATTGCCGGGTTAATTATCTATATATTCCGCCGACAGATCAAAAGAGACAGAAGTATATTGATAAGAATAATATTTTTCTGGGTGATCTGTGTGGGAATTCAGCGGTTTGCCGTTCCGTATATTTTTGAAAATGTGCTTACAGAAACATCAGATTGAACGTATTTATGACCTGTTCGGAAAAGACAATCCTTATATCGAAAAAGATGAGACATTAACGAAGGCCGAGTCGAAAAAGAAAAAAGAAAGTGGTAGTAGTTATAATGTACGCCAATCAAAAATTGCTATTGGTAGCGGAAGGTTTTTGGGCAAGGGAATTTTAAAAGCAACCCAAACCCGATATGATTTTGTACCGGAGCAACGTACCGATTTTATATTTTGTACAGTCGGTGAAGGTTTTGGTTTTGTGGGAAGTGTGGTATTGTTAGGATTATACCTGATCCTTTTATTCAGAATTGTGACTATTGCTGAACGGCAACGAAGTACTTTCAGCCGATGTTATGCTTATGGTGTTGCTGGTGTTTTCTTTTTTCATATCGCCATCAACATAGGAATGACAGTTGGCCTGGCACCCGTTATAGGAATTCCATTGCCATTTATCAGTTATGGCGGAACCTCGTTACTTACTTTTACAGTCTTGCTTTTTATTTTAATAAGATTGGATGCAGACCGCCAAATGGTTTTACGTTAATTTGCAGTATTTAGCATTATGAAGATCATTCCACTTTCTGAAGGCACTTTCACCGTTGATAGGACAAAACAGTTTGTTCCATTTATTATTGATTCAGATGAATTGAAAAGCAGACCTGCTGGTAGTTTGTTAGTGGAGATTCAGCCTTTCGTTGTGGTTACCGCCAACGATATTATTCTATTAGATACAGGACTTGGGTTTGAAGTAAATGGAACATTGCAGTTACATAAGAATCTGATGGATGCAGGTATTAATTCATCCGAAGTTACCAAAGTAGTCATGTCGCATTTGCATAAAGATCATTCCGGTGGTATTGGAATTGAGAGAGAAGGATTGGGAAGAAGATTGTCTTTCCCGAATGCAACTTATTATGTGCAGCAAAAGGAATTAGAATATGCTTTAGGTAAAGGCTCTGCTTCTTATATCGCTGACGAATTATTGAGTTTGAAGAATTCTTCACAAGTAGTGTTGTTAGAAGATAACGGCGTTATTGATGAATATATTCATTATGAAATAACCGGAGCTCACTCACTTTATCATCAGGTAATTTGGATAAAAGAGGAGGGGGAGATAATTTTCTTTGGCGGTGATGATGCGCCACAACTGCAACAGATGAAACATAAGTTTGCCGCCAAGTATGATTATGATGGCAAGAAGGCGATGAATTTAAGGCAGCAGTGGTGGGAGCAGGGGCAAAAAGAAAACTGGACCTTTCTTTTTTATCATGATGTAAAGAATCCCACTATAAAACTATAATTACGATAAATCAAAAGCTACCCGTTCTATTACTTTATCATCATCTGCTTTTCTGGTTCTGATAGTATTTACCGGCCAGGCTTCCATTGCTGTTTCCGGGAATTGAAAATTCAATACTTCATTCATTCCCTCATCCGTTAGTTTTTCATCCAGCCATTTCGTTGCTAATTCTTTTGTTAACACTAACGGCATTCTGTTACTGTTGTTTCCTCCATTATGAATCTTTGCCATTAATGGATTGGCATCTCTTGTAATTACAGTAAACGTTCCAATGGCTTCGCCTGTTTCCAAATCGGGAATTGGAGAGTAGTTATATAAACCTGCAAAGCAAAAAACAGACACTCCTTTTACTTTTATAAAAAAGGGTACTTTCTTTTTCAACCCGGCATCATGATGTTCAAAAAAACCAGTAGTGAATACCAGACATCTTTGGTGTCTGATCCGATGCCATACTGAACGTTTATCTGCAATTATCTTTTCGCTACGGGCATTGGCCATGCTGGTACGATAGCTTTTTATTTTTTCTGGAGTGTTCATGTAGTCAGCTATTACACCCCATTCAAAAATTTTTATTTTATAACCGTCTTCATTTACCACTACCGGCCATTTGGAGAAGGATTGCGCCACTTTATGATAGGTAGGTTCAAACTGAATGCTGTTATCAGGTTTGATATTCATAAAATCAGCAATCAGTTTGATATTGCTGAAAAAACTCATGTCATAACACATGGGATGAAGTTTTCGATTTCATCCAAATGTACTTCAGTTTGCTGGCCTTTCCATAGCAGGGCGATGTAGAGCTCACCGTATCTTTCTTTCAGCGTTACTTTCAATTTATCTGCCGGGGAAAATTTCCACCAGGAGAGTTTGAATTGCATATAGTTGCTGATCTTTCTTTTTAATCCATCGCCAGCTTTCCATTTTTTGGGTAAGAGGTTAATATAGATCCTGTATCCGTTTGGTTGTGTAGCTGCCAGCATTAATTTCATCAAATGCGCTTCATTTTTACTATCATACAAAAACCGGTATTGGTCTTTCATTAATAAACGCATATGCCGTTCTGCTCTTTCCTTATCAATATCGTGGTGAGCATAATGTGTAAATAATAAAGTGGATTGTTTCTTTATTCTCTCCTATGGATTTACCTCGTTTATATTCCTGCCTCACAAAATACATGGGTTGTTTTAGCATCGCAGTTAACAATTGTGGATTTAATAATGTGTAAGGATTTAGCATAGCCATTATTTTATGTCATACAATTCATCCCATCTTGTTGTAAATCGTTTACTTCTCAGTTCCTGCCGCATTTTCCAGTTTCGTTTTAATCCCGATGCCAGGTATTTTACCATATCGTCTCTATGACTGAAATTAATATTGTCAACCGCCTCCATCAGAAAGCGATGATTGTTTTGCGCATCACTTACAAATAAGTTGGCTTGTATGGAATTGTCAGGAACCAGCTTGCCCAATATCACTCCTGCTTTTAAATATTTTAATCCTGGTTCAAATAGTTTTTCTGCCAGCGGCAATGCATGATGGATCAACTCTGCTGTATTAGCCGTAGCCACCGGGAAGTTGGTGTATTGATACCTTGATTGCGGATTGTATTCATACTTATCTTTTTTATAACCATTGGTAACGACAAACACCTGAATTGATTTTGCGGCATAAAATTGCCGGCGCAATTTTTCAGCGGCTCTTGATGTATACGTAGCTACTGCTTCTTTTATTTCGGGGAGATTAAATACAGGCTTGCCAAACATTCTTGTGGTGGCAATCATCTTTTTTGTTTCCAGCGGATCTTTCATGGGTATACAGGGAATACCGCGGAGTTCTTTGATCAATCTTGTGCCGACCACCCCACCCAGATTTTTCCGGGCCCATTCTTCGGGCATATTGCGTAGCTGCCAGCCATCATCAATACCAAGATGATGTAGCTTGATGGCATATTGCCGGCCTACACCCCAGATATCATCTACCATGGTTCGTTCCAGTGCATCTTTTATTTCATGTATGGATTGTAATACCATTACACCTTGCGATGCTATTTTATTTTTCTTCGATAAGCGGTTTGCCACTTTTGATAATACTTTGCTCGGTGCGGCGCCAACGGTTACTTTAATGCCGGTCCATTCTTCCACCGTTTCTTTTATTTCCCTGCAGGCAGACTGCATACTTTTTTCGGGAACCATGCCAAGATCTAGAAAAGCTTCATCCACGGAATAAACTTCCACCTGGTCTTCTCCCACTAAACAGCGCAGCGTATCCATCACTCTCATGCTGAGATCGCCATATAAATTATAGTTGCTTGAAAAAACAGCCACCTTATTTTTCTCAATGATCTCTTTATTCTGATAATAAGGTGCTGCCATGCCCACACCAATTTTTTTTGCTTCATCGGTGCGGGAAATAATACAACCGTCATTGTTGCTTAATACAACAACGGGTTTATCGTCCAGGTCGGGCCGGAAGAGCCGCTCACAGGAACAATAAAAACTGTTACAATCTACTATTGCTTTCATCTTTTTTCGATTACCCGGACGGCGGCTCTGGCCCCGTCCGCGGTTAAAAAACCGTCCGTGGTTAAAAAAACCGTCCGCGGTTAAAAAAACCGTCCGCGGTTAAATAAACCGTCCGCGGTTAAATAAACCGTCCGTGGTTAAAAAAACCGTCACGTACGGTTAAAAAAACCGACTACGGTTAACAAACCGGGGCGGTTAAATAGAACTAATATTCGATAATATATTTTTCCAACTCTTTCTTTACTGTGTAAGCTTTATGAGCTTCTTCAAACGAGACAACACTTCCAAACCGATTTATTATTTTATCGGCTGCCAGAAAACTATTGTCATTTTTCAGAATAGAATGATAAGAAGAAAATTCCCAATCCCTGAGGTCATTTACAAAACCATGATGAACGGCATTTCGATGGCAGTAATAGATCATTGACATGAGATAGCTTTCGTCATCTATCAGCTTTCTTTCAAAGGGAGATTCAAACAATGGCCCCGTTCTGTTATGGGCTTTATTGATTGACTGGGCATAAGAATTAAAAAAATGACCAAGTTGTTTGGATGCGTTTTGTTTAAACATTCCTTTCCCATCTTTTCGTGGTACTTCTACATCTTCTTTTATATACACCAACAGGTGAAAATGATTTTTTAATAAACAGTATGCTAACGTCTCCAGTACATCACTGCAATAAAACCTATACTGCTGCAGGAAGTAATAATAGTTTCTTTCTTCTTTAAAAAGATTTTCACCATTTACACCACGGTTATAGATGTGGAAGTATTGTCCTTCGATGACGGGTTGGATATCCATATAGTTTTATTTTATTTTCCTATTAAACCGCCGTCAGGGTTTTCAACCGCTGACGGGGTTTGGCCTTCACACCTGATGAATTACATACGTTACCACTCCCCACATTATAAAATCACTGAACTCGGCGAGGTTGATCGTTTTATAACGGCTGTTTTCGGGGATTAAAAACGCCGAAGAGAAATTTTTATGAAATCGTCTTACCAGCAATTCTCCATTTAATACGGCGACGATGATTTTTCCGTTGGCTAGTTTTACGGAGCGGTCAACGATCAGGACATCTGTATCAAAAATGCCGGCTTCCCGCATGGCATCGCCTTTCATTCGGAAGAAGTAGGTCGCTGGTTTATTCCGGATCAGTTCTTCATTCAGGTCAATACCCCGCTCCATATAATCATCGGCGGCTGCACCAAAGCCGGTGGCGTTTGCCGATTTTACTTCCTGCTGTGTAAACTGCTTGGTGCCTTTATAAGCTGCCCCGTAAAATTCTTCTCCTTCCATAAAATAATATTTTTTGTAAAGCTAAATTATTTAGTAAATTTATGCTAATAAAATGAGTAGTATATTTTTTTTAATCATAAATAAAGAGGGTTATGGAAACGATTGTGAATACAATACCCGGTTACCGGGTGTATGAATATATGTTGGTGCTGGGCCCGCATGAAGAGCTGGGTAAGCGGATCATGAAAGTGAAAGAAGCGTTTGCTGTCGAATACAAATCAGACAATGCTAAATGGGGCAAGCCACAAATTGCATTGGTCAATTTTAAACAACTGGCCATGATGGAAGAGCGGATTGTGAACCGGTTAAAAACGGTGGCAATGGGCTTCCCGCCATTTAAGGTGGAACTAAAAGATTTTGGCAGTTTCCCTTCTCACACTATTTATATTAATGTAATATCAAAACTCCCTATTCAAAATCTGATAAAAGAAATAAGAAAAGAAAGCCAACGGTTGATGAAACTAAATGATGACAACAAACCACATTTTATGATGGAATCGCATATTACTATTGGAAGAAAATTAAAACCCTGGCAATATGAAAAAGGATGGCTGGAGTACAGTCACAAACATTTTACCGGAAGATTTATTGCGAATAGTATGATGCTATTCAAAAGAATGGAAGGAGAAAAGAAATACCATATGGTACAGCAATTTGAATTTCAGAATCTTCCTGTTGCAATAAAGCAGGGGGAGCTATTCGGATAATTATAAACCACAGAGACACAATGGCACAGAGTAACACAGGGAAAGTACATAAACCGCTAACGGAAAGAGAAAGATGGCTTACCTCACAGATAATGGATATAGCCATTAGTATTCATAAATTCCTGGGACCAGGCCTTTTGGAGAGTGTTTACGAAAAATGTTTTTGTTATGAGCTTGAAAAAAGGAATATACCTTATGTGAAGCAAAAAAAAATTGAATTGATTTATGATAGCCTTGTTATAGATGAAGGTTTGCGGATAGATATACTTGTTGATGATCTAATAATCATAGAACTGAAAGCACAGGAACTATATCATCCTGTTTGGGAAGCGCAAATATTAAGCTACATAAAGCTAACCCGTAAAAGATTGGGTTATGTTTTAAACTTTCATGTTCCACTTATGAAAGAAGGAATCAAAAGAATGATTCTTTAACTCATATTTTAAAATTCACTGCAGTAGTACTGCTTCTCCGTGTTTCACCGTGTCTCCCTGTCACTGTGGTTTAAAATTATTTTTTATGAATGATAAATTAAAGCAAGATCACTTTAAAGTGTCAGCTAAAAAGCAAGAAGAAGGTGAAAGCTATTTAGCAGGACGAGGTGCACAATTCAATACAAAGAATCGCTTTCAGAAAAATGAAAACACCAGAGAGCATATAGAAGGTATTGATGTCCCGATAGCTATCGGGAGGGAAGAAAGCAATTTACCTACAATTTACATGGAGCAGGAATCGAAAACAATTGTCAACAAAGTAGAAAGCAAAGACGTAGGAATGGGCTATAGTATGAATCCATACGCCGGTTGTGAACATGGTTGTATTTATTGCTATGCAAGAAATGTACATGAGTATTGGGGCTATAGCGCTGGCCTTGATTTTGAAAGAAAAATCATCATCAAGAAAAATGCGCCGCAGTTGCTGCGGAAATTTTTAATGCACCCAAAATGGGAGGGCACACCCATTATGCTGAGTGGGAATACCGATTGTTACCAGCCGGCTGAGCAGAAATACAGGCTAACAAGAGGATTACTGGAAGTATGTGCTGAGTTTAATCAACCAGTAGGAATATTGACAAAAAATTCATGGATATTAAAAGACAAAGATCTGTTACAGGAAATGGCAAAGAAGAAATTGGTATCGGCGATGGTTTCCATTACTTCTTTCAATGAAGATCTAAGACGGATAATGGAACCAAGAACAACAACCGCCAATCAAAAATTAAAAGTGATCAATGAATTGAGTAATGCAGGTGTACGAATGGGCATCATGATGGGGCCAATGATACCGGGATTGAATGAACATGAGATGCAACGCATTATGAAAGCAGCAAGAGATAATGGGGCAACATTCACGGCTTATACTTTTATTCGATTAAATGGTGCTATTAAATTTTTATTTCATGATTGGCTATACAAAAATTTTCCAGACCGGGCAGATAAAGTGTGGCACCTGATAGAACAAAGCCATGATGGAAAAGTAAATGATAGTCGCTGGGGTGTACGTATGCGGGGGGATGGAAATATTGCTGATATGGTAGCGCAGCAATACAAAAAGTATGGGAAGTTATACGGAATGAATGCTGAAGAATGGAGTCTGGAAACGAACCTTTTCAGAAGACCCGGACAACAGGGAAAACTTTTTTAATTATACTTTAATATAAATTTTCTTTTTATCCATCCAATAACAAATAGCCCACATAAAAGTGATAATAAAAATTGCGTAAAGCAAAGATCCGTTTTCAGGTGCCCCGGGAGTATGTATCAATACTTTTTTATACATCCAGTTCCAGGGATTAACGCCGCCACCCATTTTAATCAATGCAAGCCCTCTTGGTAAAAATGCACTTAATGCAAAAACAAATAAGGCATTTTTGCCAAATACATCAAAGAAACGGGCAAGACCACCCCGGATATTTTTGATCTCTATCATATAGATCATGGTGGCGATAGTGATGCTGGCGAGACCTGTTGTGTAAATGGTATAAGAACTTGTCCATATTTTTTTATTAATAGGGAAAACCATGTCCCAGCAAAATCCTGTGATGAGTAACCCAACCCCAATAACAAAAAGACCTGTCAGCATCTGGTACATGCCGTTTGTGGTTGTTTCCATTTTATCGGTATCGGGTACAGGTTGTTTGCTTTTATTCTGAATATAAGAGCCGACAAGAAAACCAAAGATGACCTGAACAATTGCTGCTAATGTGCTTGCCAGTCCTTCCGGATCAAAAGGCATTCCCTCTCCTTTGTACATATGCACGGTTCCGAGAATTGATTTATCAATATCAGTTCCGAACCACCCTTTCAAACTATAAGGGTCAGTTGGATTGCCAACATAACAAAGCATCCAGTATAGTAATAACATAATCAGGCCGGCAAGAAATGCTTTCCTGGGTTTTAGATAATAAATGATTACTGATGCAAAGAAGTAACAGAGGGCTATGCGTTGCAAAACACCAAATATTCTGATACCCTTTATCGTTTCAGTAATATTTCCCGCTTTATCTTTTGAGTAATCCAGCCAGGTGAAGCCTTTAAAAATGGTTACTTTATGCAATTCATTAGTACCTTCTATTAACCTGTTTACTTCTGTTACAAAGGGCCACCAGTTTAGAAATAAACCGATAAGAAAGATCAATGCGGTTCTTTTCAATACTTTTCTCCAGAAAACACCATCGCCGGCGGCTTCTAACCGGGGCATTACAAAGGACATGGCATTCCCAACGGCAAACAAAAAGAAAGGGAATACCAGATCGGTAGGAGTTAATCCATGCCAGGGAGCATGTTCCAGTGGGTCATAAATATGAGACCAGGAACCCGGATTATTAACCAGGATCATCAGACAAACGGTAGCACCACGGAAAACATCGAGGGAGTAAAAACGCTGTTTCAAAGTAATTTTTTAAAAAGTTGAAGTTAATTTAAAGTTTCTACCCCGCTTTCTGATTTCAGCCAGATGATTAGGCGATATTTTAAAGAATAGAAAAAATTAAATGCCACAAGCAAAATAGTTATCAACTTATGGGAATAAATCCCTCATAATCTGACCTTTTTATTCTCTTGCCACTCCCATTCTTACCTTTATATTTGCAGGCAAACAGGGAGCTCATTTTCTTGAAATTGATGCTTTTTGTTCGGTTGATCAGTCATTTTTTTAAAAAATCAATGTGACTGAGGTGGCGAAGCTATGCAATGAAGAATTCTACACCCATACGGAAATGGTTAGCTCTTTACACCCGTCCAAGATGGGAAAAAAAAGTGAACCAATTACTTCTTGAGAAAGGGTTAGAAAGTTATTGTCCGTTGAATAAGGTTCGGCGAAAATGGAGTGACAGGTATAAGGTCGTAGAAGAACCACTATTTAAGTCCTACGTTTTTGTTAAAGTAAGTGAACAGGACCGTACTAATGTGAGAATGACAACCGGGGTTATCAACTTTGTATATTGGGATGGCAAACCTGCTGTGGTGAAGGAAAGAGAAATTGCAGCGATCCGGCGTTTTTTAGATGAATATGAAAATGTAGAAGCAAGACCTGTTAAGTTGAAAGTAAACCAACGGGTTCGTATTACAACCGGAACACTTATGGATCATGAAGGTAAAGTGGTCGACCTGAAACATAAGACTGCTAAAGTTGCGATTGATAGCCTCGGGTATATTTTAGTAGCCACAATTGACAGAACTAAATTAACTTCGGCGCAGCCTAAGTAATCATAAATTCAATATTTGCAGCCAAGGCTGTCTTATCCACTAAAGTCGTATAAATGAAATTCACAAGGATTTTATTTTTGTTGGTACTCCCGCTATATTTTATTTCCTGTAAACCGGTTCAAAAATTACCTTACTATCTGGATAATGTAAGTGATTCTACCATTAAGGGAGAGGTAAATATTCCTGAATTAAAGATTCAGAAAAATGACCAGCTATCCATTCAGATTTTCAGCTTAAGTACGAAACCTGAAATTTCAGATGCCATTTATAATCAACCATCAAGTGGAACAGGACAAACCGGAGCAACTGGCTATTTTGTTGATCTGAATGGAAATATTGAGCATCATCGCCTGGGCGTTATACATGCAGAAGGACTAACAAAACAAGAACTGGCAGCAGAGGTAAAAAAACGGTTGACCCAACCGGTAGAACTGTTATCAGACCCGACAGTTATTGTACGATTTTTAAATTTTAAGGTTACGGTATTGGGACAGGTTGGTACACAAGGTTTATTAACAGTACCAGGTGAAAAATTAACGGTGATCGAAGCCATTGGCTTAGCAGGTGGGATCACGGATTTTGGTAAGAAAGATCAGGTAAAGATTTTACGGGAAGCCAATGGAAAAAGAGAAACAGGTGTCATCGATCTTTCGTCAAAAGAACTTTTTGAGTCGCCTTACTATT
Organism: uncultured Chitinophagaceae bacterium; assembly: GCA_963705465.1. Taxonomy (GTDB): domain Bacteria; phylum Bacteroidota; class Bacteroidia; order Chitinophagales; family Chitinophagaceae; genus JJ008. The sequence continues at coordinate 74,566 of CAVPJN010000005.1, forward strand.
ATCTTATGCAAAATGACATACTGATCGTTGGTGAGACCAATCAGAAATTAAAAGATGTTGAACAGGCAAGAGTGATTCAAAAAATATCCTTCGCATTTACGATCATAACAGTTGCAGCAACACTTGCCAATATATTTATTAAATAACTTTCCTTATTAGAAAGAACTGCCAATAGCTACATGGAAACACCACTAAGTACAAAAAATGAAGCGAGGAGTGAACTCTGGAACCTGACGATCCGGGATGTATTTTATAAATATGTCCGTTTTCTTCCTGTTTTTGTTTTATCAGTTGCTCTGGCACTGTTCGGCGCCTATGCTTATCTCCGTTATGCTACCGAAATATACAGTACGGGTAGTACCATGCTTATTAAGTCCGACCAGCAGCAAAATGGCCGGTCCGCAAAATTTGATGATATTTTTGGCGGAGGTAAAGGGATGAATATCCAGAGTGAAATGGAAGTGTTGAAGTCCAGGGGTTTAATGATGAGGGTGGTACAAAAACTAGACTTACAGTACAATTATAATGTTATCGGAAAAATTAAAACACTCAATATCTACAAGACGGGCCCCTTTCTGATACAGACAGAAGTGTTAACAGATTCATCAAGGGCTTTCTCACTGAAAATAAAATTTAACAGCGAAAATGAGTTCAGGGTCAATGATGACAATACGTTGATCCCATTCGGCAAACGGTTTAAAAATCAATATGGAACTTTCAGGTTAATAAGAGTTCCGCAAGCAGGTGTTTCTAAAGAATATACCATTGAATATCTGCCAACCAGTAGCGCTGCCGGCAGGTATGCATCGGCAGTAATGGTATCTCCTAAAACAGTGGGTACGGGTATCTTGAATTTAAGTATGCAGGGTACCAATCCCAATCAATGTGCCGATATCATTAATCAGTTAATGGATGAATATGGAGATTATTCAAAAGAGCTAAAAAATCAGACCTCCGATCAGATGATCGTTTTTATCGACGCCAGGTTGGATTATTTAGGCCGTGAGTTAGACAGTGTTCAGAATATACTATTAAAATATATCGAAGAAAATAAACTCATTGATATTGAAGCGCAAACCGGAGGGTATTTTGAGAATATCAGTACAGCCGATAAAGCGATCAATGAAGAGTTACTTAAAATGAATACGGCTGACTTTATCGAAAGTTATCTAAAAAATAAAAAGAATTTTTTTGGTGCCGTAGTGGTTCCCTCCTCATTGGGGTTGAATGATGCTACATTGAATGAATTAGTGAACGGCTATAATAAATTACAGATCCAGCGACAGGAATTATTGGATGGTAGTGTGCCGGCAAACAACCCTTCTGTGTTGGAAACAAACGGACAAATAGAAAAATTAAGAGAAAGTTTGATTGAGAATCTTTCGAATATTAAAAGATCATACACAAAAACAATTGATGCGTTAAGAAAGAATAGCGGAACTGCACAAGACCAATTACAGATATTGCCCTATAAAGCAAAGCGGTATTATGAATTAAAACGCCAGGTTGACAATAAGCAAGCCCTCTATAATGTATTGCAGGAAGAAAAAGAAAAAACCGCAATAACCAGAGCGTCAAATATTGCCAATTCTCAAATAGTAGAAAGGGCTTATGTTTCATCTACACCGATCAAACCCAACAGAAGATCCATACAGATAATGGCCATCCTGATTGGGCTGACCATTCCAGCTGCCTTTATTTTCGGCAAAGAAATGCTGAATGATAAAGTAACGACCCGATTTGACGTGGAGAAAATTACAGCCGCCCCGATTTTGGGAGAGATTGGTCATTCCTATTCAGAAAAAGTGTTGATCGTTAATAAAACGACCCGAAGCATGGTGGCTGAGCAGTTCCGGATCATTCGTTCTAATCTGCAATATGTGATTGGAAAAGCGGAACGGTTTACATTATTAATTACTTCTTCTTTTAGCGGGGAAGGAAAATCATTTTTAAGTACCAATGTGGGCGGCGTACTTGCTTTGGCAGGGAAAAAGACGATCATATTGGAGTTTGATATCCGTAAGCCAAAAGTATTATCTGGTTTGAATATGGAAAAAGGCCCTGGTATCACTAATTTTCTTATTGGGAAATCGGAACTTAATGAATTGATCCGTAAAGTTCCTGATACAGAAAATCTTTATGTTCTGGGATGCGGACCGATACCGCCCAATCCGTCAGAACTTTTATTGAGTGAAAAAGTTGCTGAATTATTTGAGTTACTAAAAAAAGAGTTTGATGTGGTGATTGTTGATACGGCTCCGGTAGGTATGGTAAGTGATGCGCAGACATTAAGTAAGTTTTGTGATAGCACCTTATATATGGTACGGCAAGGCCATACTTTCAAAAAACAGATCACACTGATCGATGAGTTTTACACGCAGAATAAATTACCTAAAGTAGCGGTGGTGATTAACGATGTAAAATTAAAGACCGGTTATGGTTATTACGGTTACGGCCGTTATGGTTATGGCTATGGTTATGGATACGGAAGTTATTACGAAGAAGAGACACCGCCATTAACTTTTTTTGAGAAAGTGCTAACTTATATTAACCCGGCCAATTGGTTTAAGAAAAAATAATTATTAACAATTGATGCGTATTTTAGTTACAGGCGGTGCAGGTTTTATTGGCTCCCATATTGTTGCAGCGTTGCTTGACACGACCCGATGTTACGTTGGTCAGAGTTATGGATAACCTGGCTACCGGCAGTAAAAAAAATCTCGAAGAATTTGTAGACCACCCAAAATTTGAATTCCAACAAAAAGATATAAGAGACTTTCAGGCATGTGTTGAAGCCTGTAAAGGAATTGATCGGATCACTCATCAGGCAGCATCTGGGTTCTGTTCCAAGATCGATCAATGATCCATTAACGACAAACGAAGTTAATATAACAGGTACCCTTAACGTTTTTACTGCAGCAAAAGAAAATAATATTAAAAGGATTGTTTATGCTGCCAGTTCATCTACTTATGGCGATCATCCGGGGTTGCCAAAAATCGAAGACAGGATTGGTAAACCGCTATCGCCTTATGCGGTTACCAAATATGTAAATGAATTGTATGCTAAAGTATATGCAGATCTTTTCGGGATGGAATTAATCGGACTGCGGTACTTTAATATTTTCGGTCCTAAACAAAATCCTGCAGGTCCTTATGCTGCGGTGATACCCATTTTTGCAAATGCCTTACTAAACAACAAGGCGCCGGTTATAAATGGAGATGGAGAACATAGCCGTGATTTTACTTTTGTAGCAAATGCAGTACAGGCTAATCTGCTTTCATTGTTTACAAATAATTCCGAAGCAGTGAATCAGGTATATAATATTGCCTGCGGAGAAAAGACTTCGTTGAATGAATTATTTGATGGGTTGAAGCAGGAAGCAAATTCCAATCTTAAACCAGTATATGGCCCGGAGAGATTGGGCGATGTGAAGCACAGCCTTGCAGACATATCAAAGGCAATAAACCTGCTGGGTTATGAGGTAAAGATACCTGTAAGTGAAGGTCTTAAAAAGACCTTTCAGTGGTACCGGGAGCAGCAATAAGTAAACCTTCCTTTAAGAAATAATAATTAAAGACTTATGAAAATTGCAGTTGTTGGTACTGGTTATGTTGGCCTGGTAAGTGGTACCTGTTTTGCAGAAACAGGTAATAAAGTTACCTGTATTGACATTGATGAAAGCAAAGTGGAAAAATTGAGGTCAGGTGAGATCACCATTTATGAACCAGGTCTTGAAAAATTATTTTCCAGGAACAGAAAAGAAGAACGTCTCAAATTTACTTCTTCATTGGAAGAGGGGATTCAGGATGCTGAATTTATATTTCTTGCACTGCCAACTCCAACTGGGGAAGATGGAAGTGCAGATCTGCAATATATCCTGAAAGTAGCTGATGATCTTGGAAAATTATTAAAGCCGGGTGATTATAAAGTGATCGTAGATAAAAGCACGGTGCCGGTGGGTACTGCCGAAAAAGTAAGAGCAGCCATTCTTCAATCAGGGTCTGATGAACTGGCAGACAGTTTTGATGTGGTGAGTAATCCTGAGTTTTTGAGAGAAGGTGCGGCTGTTGAAGATTTTATGAAACCTGACAGAGTGGTTATAGGAACCAATTCCGACAGGGCTCAGAAAATGATGCAACGTTTGTATGAGCCATTTGTACGCCAGGGTAATCCTATCATCTTTATGGATGAAAAAAGTGCTGAGCTTACAAAATATGCGGCGAACAGCTTTTTAGCGGTTAAGATATCCTTTATGAATGAAATAGCTGTGCTTTGCGAAAAGCTCGGCGCCGATGTGGATATGGTGCGTCGGGGAATTGGAACTGATTTCAGAATTGGCAAACATTTTCTTTATCCGGGATTGGGGTATGGCGGCAGTTGTTTTCCGAAAGATGTGAAGGCTTTATCCGTCTCTGCAAAAAATGCAGTGTATGATTTTAAAATACTAGATGCTGTAATGCAGGTTAATGCATTGCAAAAAGAATTTTTTAGTAATAAAATCAGCCAATACTATGGTGGGAATGTAAAAGGAAAGCGATTCGCCGTTTGGGGGCTTTCTTTCAAACCCAATACGGATGATATCCGGGAGTCTCCGGCACTGGAAATTATTGAGAAACTGTTAAACGCAGGTGCTTCAGTGGTTGCTTTTGATCCGGAAGCGATGCCAAATGTAAAAAAACAATCCAGCCTTGCCATTGAACTTTCAGATTTTCAATACACGGCTTTATCAGAAGCAGATGCGCTTATCATTTGTACAGAGTGGAATGAATTCCGTACCCCGGACTTTGAGAAGATCGCATTACTATTAAAATCAAAAGTAATATTTGATGGCAGAAATCTTTATGACACAGAGCGAATGAAAAATAAGGGGTTCTATTATGAAAGTATTGGCAGAGGAATAGTTTTAGCATAATAAACAACGTATGAAAAAAGTATTGATCACAGGCGCAGCCGGGTTTTTAGGTTCACACCTTTGTGACCGTTTTATAAAAGAAGGACATGAAGTAATAGGGATGGACAATCTTATTACGGGTGATCTTAAAAATATTGAACACCTTTTTCCGCTTAAAGAATTCAGTTTTTATCATCATGATGTAAGTAAATTTATTCATGTACCCGGTCACCTGGATTATATACTTCATTTTGCATCACCTGCCAGCCCGATAGATTATTTAAAAATTCCCATCCAAACCTTAAAAGTAGGTTCGCTGGGTACGCATAATTGTCTGGGTCTGGCATTGAATAAAAAAGCAAGAATATTAGTAGCAAGTACCAGCGAAGTATATGGTGATCCGTTAGTACATCCACAAAACGAAGACTATTGGGGAAATGTAAATCCGGTTGGTCCCCGTGGTGTTTACGACGAAGCCAAACGTTTTCAGGAAGCGATGACCATGGCTTATCATACGTATCATGGAGTAGAAACAAGAATAGTAAGAATTTTTAATACCTATGGACCAAGAATGCGGTTGAATGATGGAAGGGCATTGCCTGCATTTATCGGGCAGGCATTGCGGGGAGAAGACCTTACTGTTTTTGGTGATGGAAGTCAGACCCGTAGTTTTTGTTATGTAGCCGATCTTGTAGAAGGGATATACCGGTTATTACTTTCAGATTATAGTCAACCGGTAAATATTGGCAATCCGGATGAGATCAGTTTGCTTGGATTTTGTCAAAGAGATCATTCAGTTGACCGGTACAAAACAAAAAATTGTTTTCAAACCTTTACCAACGGACGATCCTAAACAACGGCAACCGGATATTACCCGGGCCAAAGAATTATTGAAATGGGAGCCAACGGTTTCAAGAGAAGAAGGATTGAAAATTACGTATGAATATTTCAAATCGTTACCAAAAGAAGAACTCAGTAAAGAACATCTTGCTCTTTGCTAACAACCGCAGTTGAAGCATGAATTATTTTGTACATAACTCTGCTGTTGTTGATGAGGGTAGTATTATTGGAGAGGGTACAAAAATCTGGCACTTCAGTCATATCATGGAAGGAGCAATTATTGGAAAAAATTGCGTCATAGGACAAAATGTAATGATCGCCTCAAAAGTTACGTTAGGTAATAATGTGAAAGTGCAGAATAATGTTTCCATCTATGAAGGAGTGCATTGCGAAGATGATGTTTTTTTGGGACCATCAATGGTATTTACAAATATTAAGAATCCGCGCAGTGCCATAAACAGAAAGAATGCAGTTTGTTGAAACCAGGGTACAGAAAGGGAGCGACCATTGGAGCCAATGCAACGATACTTTGCGGAAATGAGATAGGTGAATATGCATTTATTGGTGCAGGAACAGTAGTTACCGAACCAGTACCAGCTTATGCGTTATATATTGGCAATCCCGGCAAGCAAACCGGCTGGATGAGTGAATATGGACATAAACTTGAGTTTGATGCAAAGGAAATGCTGTTTGTGTTGAAAGTGGGCAACAATATCAACTTAATAAATGATAAAGTGGAAAGGACAAGTTGAGTATGAAAAATTTTGTACTTATTGGAGCCGGAGGATATATTGCACCAAGGCATATGCAGGCAATCAAAGAAACAGGAAATCGATTGGTGGCTGCAATGGATGTGCATGATTCAGTTGGTGTTTTAGATAGTTATTTTCCCGATGCTGTTTTTTTTACGGATGATCGTTGCCTTTAAAAAATATATAGCATCGAAACAAGAAAGCAAATGACCCTGTTCATTACTTAGTTGTTTGCTCTCCTAATCATTTACACGAAGAACATATTTTATTGGGATTGGAATCAGGTCTTGATGTGATCTGCGAAAAACCTGTGGCGCTGAATACTGAAAGTATTAACCGATTGATTGCTGCCCAGAAAAAGAACCGGGAAAAACGTTGCAACTATTATGCAATTGCGATTGCATCCGGCTATTAAAGCCTTAAAGAAAAAGAATTGAAGCGAATCCTTCGTCAGAACACTACAAAGTATCAGTAAAGTATATTACAGCAAGAGGAAAATGGTATCACAATAGCTGGAAAGGCGATATTGAAAAAAGCGGCGGCATAGCAACCAATATCGGTATTCATTTATTTGATCTGTTGCTTTGGCTTTTTGGTGATGTAAAAGAAAGTATAGTGACTGAGCATACAACCGAAAAAATTACAGGAGGACTTGGAATTTCAACAATGCTGATGTAAACTGGATGCTTATGTATTGATGAGAAAGAGTTGCCCTCATCTGTAAAAGCTGTTGATAAAAGAGTGTATCGTTCTTTTACAATTAATGATGAAACGATTGATTTTTCGGAAGGAGCATTGTCTTTACATACGGCTAGTTATCAGGAAATAGTAGAAGGCAGCGGATTCTCGTTAGAAGCTACGGCTCCATCAGTAGCATTAGTAGCTGCCATTAATAAACAACCCATCACCGTTTTAGTTAATCAATAAATGCCAGGCACTCAAACAATACTTGTTTTATCGCCCCATACTGATGATGGGGAATTAGGCTGCGGAGCTGCTGTTAACCGGTTCATTGCTGAAGGTGCAACTGTTATTTATGTTGCTTTTTCCACTTTGCAAAGAATCGTTACCTGAAGGGTTAGCTCCGGATACATTGGCAAAAGAAGCAAAAGCAGCTAATGCAATATTGGGAGTTACAGAAGAAAATATTTTATTGCTGGATTATCCTGTCAGAAAATTTACGGAAAATCGTCAGGCTATTTTAGACGAGATGATCGGGTTGCAAAAGAAAGTATAATCCGTTCAATGGTATTTATTCCTTCTTCATCAGATATTCACCAGGATCATGGAGTGATTTATACAGAAGCTTTACGGGCATTTAAGTTTGCTACATTGTATGGCTATGAAATGCCATGGAATAATTATTCATTTAAAGGAAATGCATTTATCAGGATCAGTGCAACTGATCTTGATAAAAAGATCGCTTCATTGGCGGCTTATCAATCACAGCAACACAGAACCTATATGCAAGCCTGATTTTATCAGATCGCTGGCAACAGTAAGAGGTGTTCAGTCGGGTGTTCAATTGGCAGAGTGTTTTGAAACAATTCGTATCATTCAATAATAAATTTAATGTCAAAGACAATAATTATAACAGGAGGAGCTGGTTTTATTGGGTCACATGTAGTCCGGTTATTTGTAAACAAATACCCCGATCACAAAATTGTAAACCTGGATGCATTGACCTATGCCGGGAATCTGGAAAATTTACGGGATATTGAGAATCAGCCAAACTATCATTTTTGAAAAAGGGAATATTCTCGATGTAGCTTTCCTTGATCAGCTTTTTGAAAAATATCAACCGGATGGAATTATTCATTTGGCGGCAGAAAGTCATGTGGACCGTTCTATCTTATCACCGCTTGGATTTTGTTTATACCAATGTAATAGGTACTGTTAACTTATTAAATGCGGCAAAAAAAATATGGACTGGTAATTATGAAGGAAAACTTTTTCATCATGTGTCAACTGATGAAGTGTTTGGTGCATTGGGCGAAACAGGTTTTTTTACAGAAGAAACCAAGTTATGATCCGCATTCACCTTATAGTGCATCCAAAGCATCCAGTGATCATTTTGTAAGGGCTTATTATGATACTTACGGATTGCCAGTTGTTATTACTAATTGTTCCAATAATTATGGCCCCAATCATTTTCCCGAAAAGCTGATTCCGCTTTTTATCAATAATATCATTAATAAAAAACCATTGCCGGTTTATGGTGATGGTTTATATACAAGGGATTGGTTGTATGTAAAAGATCATGCAGCAGCGATCGATCTTGTTTTTCATAAAGGAAAAAAAGGTGATACCTATGCATGGGTGGATTCAATGAATGGAAAAATATTGATCTGGTGAAGTTATTGTGTAAACTGATGGATGAAAAATTGGGAAACATAGCAGGAACCAGTGAATCATTGATCACTTATATAAAAGACAGACCGGGTCATGATAGACGATATGCCATTGATGCTTCAAAGATCAATAAAGAACTGGGATGGAAACCATCAGTAACATTTGAAGAAGGACTTGCTCAAACAATTGACTGGTATTTTGAAAATGCAGAATGGTTGGAACATGTTACCAGTGGAGATTATCAGCAGTATTATAAAGAACAATATCACAAAGATTAAATTATGAAAGGAATAATATTAGCAGGGGGTTCTGGAACAAGATTATACCCCATTACCAAGGCGATTTCAAAGCAGCTGATGCCTATTTATGATAAGCCAATGATTTATTATCCGTTATCATTTTGATGATGGCAGGGATAAAAGAAATTTTAATTATTACTACACCTGAAGATAATGCATCAGTTTGTACGATTGTTAGGAGATGGTAAGCCAGGTTGGTTGCCAGTTTGAATATGCAATTCAGGAAATTCCCAATGGACTGGCACAAGCATTTGTAATTGGAGAAGAATTTATTGGTAATGATAAAGTTGCTTTAATACTTAGGCGATAATATTTTTTATGGAACAGGACTTGGAACAACAATTACTCACGTTTAACTGATGTAGAAGGTGGTTATGTATTTGCTTACCAGGTTAGTGATCCTGAACGATATGGTGTTGTAGAATTTGATGCAAACCAATAAAGCAATTTCTATTGAAGAAAAACCAGCAAAACCAAAGTCAAATTATGCTGTACCTGGTTTATATTTTTATGATAATGGTTGTAGACAATTGCTAAAAATCTGAAACCATCACCAAGAGGTGAATATGAAATTACAGATGTAAATAAAGATTATTTACAAAAAGAAACATTGAATGTTGCTATACTGGATCAGGGAACTGCATGGTTAGATACCGGAACTTTTGATTCTTTAAGTGATGCCAGTGAATTTGTAAGAGTTATTGAAAAAAGACAAGGCACCAAAATTGGTTGTATAGAAGAAATAGCTTTTAGAAAAGGATTTATTTCTAAAGAGCAATTAATGGTACAGGCTGAAGTTCTGGCTAAAAGCGGTTATGGAGAATATTTAAAAAAAGTAGTCGGGATGATAGATTTAGGATGTGTGCTTGTAAATTTTAACTAAATGAGATTAAACGGTGTGAAATTATTGTCAATTTCCTAAAATTCCCGATGAAAGAGGGAATTTGTCTTTTTTTGAAAATGAGAAACAAATCCCATTTTCAATAGCAAGAGCATATTGGATATATGATGTGCCGGGTGGTGAAATTAGAGGCGGACATGCCTATAAGGAACTTACAAGAAGTTATTATTGCTTTATCAGGGAGTTTTGATGTTGTATTAAACGATGGTAAAGATGAAGTTAAAGTTTACACTCAACCGATCTTATACCGGATTATATGTACCTAAATTAATTTGGCGACAACTGGAGAATTTTTCAACTAATTCTCTAGCTCTCATTGTCGCCGACCAACCATATAATGTAGATGATTATGTACGTAGATTATGATCAATTTTCAATTTTGAAGAAATAATGAACGAAATAATCCCAATTAAAGGGTGCTCTATAATTCAGCTTCCTCAAATCAAGAACAGAGCTGGTAATATAACTCCTGTTCATAATCGCATTGAAGTGCCATTTGACATTAAAAGGATATTTTATTTGTATGATGTGCCCGGAGGGGAGTCGAGAGGGGCTCATGCACACAAAAACTGTCACCAGTTTCTGGTGGCATCAAGCGGAAGTTTTGAGGTATTACTTGATGATGGCAAACAGCGGCACACTGTTCAGTTAAATAGGCCATATTGGGGGTTGCATATACCTCCACTTGTTTGGGCATCTGAAATAAATTTTTCTTCAGGTTCTATTTGCCTTGCTTTAGCTTCAGAGGTCTACGACGAAAGTGACTATATCCGGGATTATAAAAATTACCTGAAAATAATAAATGATAAAGCTTAGTAACGGATTTGTCATTAACCCTGATCCATTTTGGAGGCCTTCATACAGGATATCTCCTTATAACACCGGATACAATAGTATTAATAAAAAAATAATTGATAAGGCTTTTGTTGACAGAGAATTAATCACACACTTTTTTGGCCATCAGCACTACCCGGTAATTAATGGAAGATCTGCCATTATGCTGGCATTGCAACAGTATGATCTCAGGCCGGAAGATGAAGTTGCTATTATTACAACATCTGGAAATACTTATATAAGCAGCTGTGTAACTTTGGAGATTGAAAAAATCTGCAAATGGTCAATGGCCATAACCGAGCGGACTAAGTTGCTGTTTGTAAATCATGAATTTGGTTTTTGTTATGAAGGTCTTAATCAGTTAAGAAAATATGATTTACCAATAATTGAAGACTGCGCATTAAGTCTTGCTTCAACAAATATGGGAAACACTGTGGGTACCATAGGAGATTTTGTTATTTATAGTCTTCCTAAATTTTTCCCTATTTCATTCGGCGGAGTTTTGAAATGTAATAATGTAAAGAGGATGAAAAAAGCACCGATGAATAACAACGAGTTAGTTTACGCCTTTGAGTGCCTTATGACACATTATCTTCCTGATGTTGATCGCATTAAGAATAAGAGATTGGATAATAATAAATACCTGATCGACAAATTTGATAAAGCAGGTTTTTTACCTTTCTTTAAAGCTTCTCAAGAAAATATACCAGGAGTATTTATGTGTAGTACTTCAGGATTGAATTTGTTTGAGTTTAAAAAATTCATGCAAAATAATGGAATAGAATCCAGTGTGTTTTATGGGGAGGAAGCTTTTTATATCCCAGTTCATCAACATCTGAATCAGGACGATATGGACTTTTTTTATTTACTCACTTCATATTTTTTGGAAAATGGAAATCAGTAATATTAAATTAGGCTCAAATGTCGTAGTAGATCCTACCAGTAGTCTTAACAATGTATCGATTGGGAATAAGGTGAAAATAGCAAAATATTGTTCTGTATACGGCTCTTCAGAATCCCCTCTTGAAATTGGGGATGAAAGTTATGTTGGTATGTTTTCGGTATTGAATGGATTTTCAGCACCATTAAAAATTGGGCAGAATGTTTCCATTGCTCAAAATGTAAACGTCATGACAGATTCAGGTCCTAATGCCAGTTTGCTGATGCAGTCTGCTTACCCAATTTTGAAAGGACCTGTTACTATTAATGATCATGCATGGATTGGGGCTGGTGTAATTATTGCCCCTGGTGTTTCAATTGGGAAATGCAGCATAATTGGTGCAAATAGTTTTGTTACTACAGATGTTGAACCCTATTCCCTATATGCAGGAAACCCTGCCGTATTTGTTAAAAAGATAATCGTTTCTGGTGAAAATAAGGAAGTTTAATAGAGAGACCGATACGATCATTTGGAATGAATTTGCAAAGGCCGGTAAGAATCAGACCTTTCTGTTTCAACGTGGCTTTATGGATTATCATAGCGATCGTTTTGAAGATCATTCTCTTCTTTTCTTTGATGATAAAGAAACGCTGGTGGCTTTGTTGCCTGCTAATATTTCAAAAAGTATCCCTAAAACAATTGTTTCCCATGAAGGTCTTACTTACGGAGGATTGGTGATTAAAGATGATGCTAAGCTCCATACTGTAATAACTGTTTTTTACATCTTGCTAAAATACCTGTGCGAAAACAAGGTGCTTACTTTCAATTTGAAACAAATACCTTCTTTTTATAATGCTGTACCTACAAGCGAAGTAGCATATGTTATGTTTTTACTGGATGCACAATTGTATAGAAGGGATATTGCATTGGTCGTCGATCAACAAAATAAAATTACCGTTACAGGTAATATCCGAAGAGAAGGAAATAAGGCTGAAAGGGCCCACGCCATTATAACTGAAGACGAAACAATGAAAGAGTTTTGGGAAGAAGTGCTAATGCCTAACCTTATGGAGAGATTTGGGATTAACCCGGTACATTCTCTCGCTGAAATAACTCTCCTGAAAAAAAAGTTTCCGGAAAATATCAGACAATTTAATATTTCTGTGGAGGAGAAAATTGTTGCAGGCGCAACGCTTTTCATCTGTAATGACGTTGTTCATTGTCAGTATATCTCTGCAAATGAAAAAGGAAGAAAAACCGGCGCTTTGAATTATTTATTCCGGCAACTTATCGATTCTGTGTTTGTTGGATATCGCTATTTTGATTTTGGAATAGTAAATGAAGAAAACGGACGTAGTATCAATAGCGGGATGCTTTTCTGGAAGGAATCATTTGGGGGTCGTTCAATGCAACATGACTTTTATACTATTGATACAAGTTCTTTCCAAAAACTTGAAAAATATTTGGCATGAAGATACCATTTTTATCATTTACATCAACTAATGATGATGTTCGAAGCGAAATGAAGGAAGCGTTTAACCAAGTGTTTGAAAGTAAATGGTATGTTCTAGGAGAGCAAGTCAAAAAATTTGAACAAGCATATGCAGTTTATAATAATGTGAAGCATTGTGTTGGGGTCAGTAATGGATTGGATGCACTTTTCCTCAGTTTAAAAGTATTGGGTATAAAAAGTGGTGACGAAGTAATTGTTCCGTCGAATACTTATATCGCTACGTTACTTGCTGTTTCTTATGTTGGAGCAAAGCCAGTTTTGGTAGAGCCCAACGAGGCTACCTTTAATCTAGATCCATCTAAGATAGAGGCAGCGATAACATCGAAAACAAGAGTCATTATGCCGGTTCATCTTTACGGTCAGTGCTGTGAAATGAAACAAATAATGTTAATAGCTTGAAAAGTATGGATTGTATGTGATAGAAGATAATGCACAGTCTCAAGGCTCTGCATTTGAAGGGCAATTGGCAGGAAGTTTTGGCGACGTTAACGGAACAAGTTTTTATCCCGGTAAAAATCTTGGTGCTTTGGGTGATGCAGGTGCTATTACTACTAACAATGCGGAGCTGGCTACACAAGCAAGTATTTTTCGAAATTATGGGTCACAAAAAAAATATTATAATGAGGTGATTGGATATAATATGCGGCTGGATGAGTTACAGGCGGCTTTACTATCGGTAAAACTTGAGTATCTTTATAGATGGACAATAGATCGACAAGAAATAGCCGAGTGGTATGATGAGGCTTTTACCGGTATTCATGAATTTCAAATACCTGTTATTGCAAAAGGGGCCACCCATGTTTATCACTTATATGTTGTTTGCACATATGAAAGAGATCGGCTGCAAAAACACTTGGCTGATGATGGTATCGGAACACTTATACATTATCCGGTACCGCCACATCTTCAGGAGGCCTATTCACATTTAGGTTTTACTAAGGGATATTTTCCAATTGCAGAGAAAATCGCAGACAGTTGTTTCAGTTTACCGCTATGGCCGGGTATGCAGCAGGGGGATATAGGGTATGTAAGGGATAGTATGGTGCGATTTTTTAAATCTGTACCCGTTTGAAAAAAGATCTTGAAAGGCTCAGAACATTATTCAGGACTGATTTTGTAAAAGTATCAGCATGGTCATCTGTTGCTACTGTCATAAAAATGTTAACTGCTTTGGTGTCAGTAAAAGTTGTTTCCAGCATCATTGGGCCACCCGGTCTGGCATTGGTTGGACAGTTTTTAAACAGCATTACAATTTTCACAGCCTTTAGTATTGGCGGAATATCGCAGGGGGTCACTAAATACGTAGCAGAACATTACGATAAGCCTGACCTGCAAAAGCAATTTATTAGTAGTGCGTTAAGCATTGTGGCTATTTGTACCGGTGTTGTTAGTGTTACGATATTGATTTTCTCAAAGCCCCTATCCGTTTATATATTTAAAAGTACTGAGTATGTATCGTTGATTATTTTGCTTGGCCTGACCTTGATTTTATATTCAATAAACACTATTCTTATTGCGGCATTAAATGGATTTAAGCAGTTTAAGAAGTATATCAGAATCAACGTGGTAATAAGTCTCGTCGGGTTGGCTCTTTCAATCCTGCTAGTTATTTATTTGGGTTTATATGGGGCTTTACTAAACTGTATTGTATCACAATCGGTTGTTCTTATTATTACCTTTTTCTTTATTGCGAAGGAGCCCTGGTTAAAAGGAATTTTTTTAAGGCAAAGCCGGACTGGAGAATTCTTCGGCAGCTTGGAGGCTTTTCTTTAATGGCACTTACTTCATCTTTATTTTCTCCATTGAGTCAAATAACTATCAGGAATTTTATTACAAAAGACTTGTCGCTTGAGTCTGCTGGTATATGGGAGGCTATGAACAGAGTATCCGGAATGTATTTATTGTTTGTGACTACGAGTATCGCCACTTTTTATTTGCCCCGTTTGTCAGAATTAAAGGAATCATTTTCCTTGAAGGAAGAAATAGTTAAAACGGCTAAAATTCTTTTACCTGTACTTGCATTAACCTGCTTTATAATATTTATTAGCAGAGATTTGGTTATCAGCATACTTTTTACAAAAGAGTTTTCTGAAATGCGATATTTATTTCCATTACAAATGGCTGGCGATTTTTTTAAAATTTCCAGTTGGTTGCTGGCATGTTTGTTCTGGGCTAAAGCAATGGTGAAGCCATTTATTCTAACAGAAGCTATCTTTGGCATTACATCTGTATTGTTCACTATGTTTTTTGTAAGCAATTTTGGATTAGAAGGAAGTGCCTATGCTTATGCTTTAAATTATTTTATTTACATGCTTACTATGTTGTGGATATTCCGAAAGATTTTAAGTAGTGGTTCCCTTGCAAAGGTGAGCTAATGATTTATAGCTCCTAAAATAGTTTGCAATGCAATATTCAAATTTAAAGGTCAATAGTATATGACTATTTTCTATTTAATTTGCACACTTTAAAAAGGGGAGCCTAATGTTTATATTTCACAATGATTATGATACTACATCTTCAGGTCTTTCAATTGTAATTTTAAATCTAATAAGGGGGCTATTATTGAAAAACGAAAAAATTCTTTTAATAGCTAAAATCGACGGAGCATTGCATAATAATCTTAAAGATGTTAGTAATGCGAATCTAATTGTGATTAATAGTGACAAGGATTCTGTTAGAAGTGTAATTAAGAATATTTGCATTACTGATACAATCGTAACAACTCATTTTTTTTCAATATTTAAGTTGTTCAAGAAGGTTAATCCTAAGATTATTTTCTATTCGGTTAATATTGACACATTGGCTCTTACAAATCGATATCGCAATGCAGATGAATTTTAAGGGGACAACCAAAAAATTGATCAAAAAGATTGACCAAGGAGGAGGACTTCTCTTTATTGATAATATTGCGAAGGAGGAAAATGAAAAAAT
The DNA here is from genome assembly GCA_963705465.1 of uncultured Chitinophagaceae bacterium. Lineage (GTDB taxonomy): Bacteria > Bacteroidota > Bacteroidia > Chitinophagales > Chitinophagaceae > JJ008. The sequence goes on from CAVPJN010000005.1 coordinate 90,760, forward strand.
CTCAAAAGTCCCAATCCTATTCCCAAGTATTTGCGAATTCCGGTAATTGTTCCCGAGAAAAACCAGTGGCTTAATTATCCCCAAAAGGAAAGAGGCTTGTCTTTTACTTATTGGGCAGGTCTGTTGATTGGAAAATTTTTCCTTTACGTAAAGTTTTAAAGGATATAAGTATAATACCTTCCCTAAATAAAAAAATTCTATTTCATATAATAACTGACAATGCAGACGATTTGAGAAATGGTTAAACGATATTGATAAAGGGAATGTTATAATTAAGTATTATGAGAACTTTACTCCAATGCAGGTAAACAATTTCCTTGTTGAAAAATCAACTTTAGATTTTGCTGTGGGAACTTCTGCCTAAGAATGGAGCAAAACTTGGAGTTCCGACAGTATTATTGGATTTTTCTTTCGAGGAATTTCCGGAAGACTACAAATATAATTTTCTTTTCTCCAGTAAACACTATTCTGTTGGAAGTCGAGTTGTAAAAGATAAGATTTTTTATGGGCATACAATAAAAGATTTGTTGGAATTAGCGGAAAATGAAGAGATGATGAAAAATTTTTCCGATCAGAATTATAAGTATATTCAATCATACCATGAAATCAATAGAATAACCACTATGCTAATTAGATATTCCGAGAATTGTAGTGTGCACCTAAAAGATGCAGCAAGGCATATTATTCGCTATTGGTAAGACTATTATGACTAATAAAAATACAATCATACATGTTATTGAAACTTTAGCACTCGGAGGTGCTGAAAAATCATTAGTGCAAAACGTAAATGCAATGCCAGAGAATGCTCATGTCGTCGTCATTCTTTCTGCGCCTGATAATTTGAAAACTAGTCTTGTAAATGCTGATTTCATTAACCTTAATTGTACAACCTTTTTGCAACGGTATAAGGCTATTAAACAACTTAAAAAAATCATTATAGCCAGAAAGGCTCACCTAGTTCATGCCCAATTGTTTAACAGCACACTTGTAGCCCGAA
>CAVPJN010000006.1:0-371440 GCA_963705465.1 uncultured Chitinophagaceae bacterium
ATTATGAAAGAGTGAATTATGAACCACGGGAAACGATCTGTAGTCCCGCCTGTGCAATGGGTGAAAAACTTAAAGTACCTGCTTATCAGTTTTTGAAAGAACCCATCATAAGAAAATACGGTGAAGAATTTTATGAGGCATTAGATACGATTGCCAAAGGAGAGTGGGAAGAGATTGAGCCGTCCCGCAAACCCCTCCGAAGAAGGGCTTTAAGAAATAACAATTAAAATGTGAATGATTCAGTGAAAGAAACCGCTGCCAGTTTTATTGCGAAGAGTACGATCAAAGCTGCTGATAAAGAACATCGCAGAAAGATCAATTTTAATATTGGTAAGTATAATGCTGTGGTGCCAAAGGGTAAAGAGCAATTTGCAGATATTAATCTTGCAAGGGAAAAAGCAAAGAATATAAAATGGAAAGCGATTGAAACATTAGATAAACAACTGGAAACTTTTGAGGCCAATATGTTTAGAAGAGGTGCAAAAGTGATTTGGGCGGAAGATGCACAACAAGCGTTGGATGCAATTAAAAAAATCTGTGAAGAAAAGAATTGTAAGACATTGGTGAAGAGTAAGAGCATGGTGACAGAAGAAATTCACCTGAATGAATTTTTAGAAAAAAATGGTATTGAAAGTGTAGAAACTGATTTAGGCGAATACATTCAACAATTAGATGGAGAGGCTCCATATCATATTGTAACTCCTGCAATGCATAAAAGCAAAGAAGATGTAGCCAAACTCTTTGCAGAAAAATTAGGAACTGATCCAAAGCAACACCTGAAGAATTAACATTAATAGCCAGAGAAATATTACGAGAAAAATATGTGCAGGCAGAAGTAGGAGTTACCGGTGCTAATTTTATTATTGCAGATATTGGTGGAATTGCTGTAACTGAAAATGAAGGCAATGCAAGATTAAGTTGTGCATGGCCTAAAACACATATTGTTATTGCAGGTATAGAAAAGATGATTCCGTCGATGACAGACCTTGCTTTGTTCTGGCCTTTATTGTCAACTTTTGGTACGGGACAAAGAGTAACTGTTTACAATACGATTCTTGACCGGACCACGACAATCATCTGAAACTGATGGCCCGGAAGAAATGTATGTGATATTACTTGATAATGGCCGAACTAATATTCTGGCGAATGAAAAGCAAAGAGAAAGTTTGTATTGTATTCGTTGTGGTGCTTGTTTAAATGCCTGTCCGGTTTATAAAAATATTGGCGGACATACCTATGCTGCTACTTACAGTGGTCCGATTGGTTCTGTTATTACTCCACATTTAAAAAATATGGATGAATGGAAGCACTTAGTTATGCTTCTTCGCTTTGTGGTAATTGTACAGAAGTTTGTCCTGTAAAAATAAATCTGCATGAGTTGCTTTTGGAGAACCGGCATGAAGCAGTGGAAGAAGGACATAGTCCATTTACCGAAAAGATGGCCTGGAAAATGTGGAAGCAGGGGATGCTGCGCCGCAAATGGATGAATATGGCAAGTGGTGGTGTAAAGAACTGGGTAGTGAATACAATGGTGAAAGGTTGGAAAGAACACCGTGGTGAGATGGAGTTTCCAAAAAAATCATTTAATGAATTGTGGAAGGAGAGAATGAAAAAAAATAAATCTTTCTCCACCAGAACTTCCGGCAGAGAAAGATTTATACTATCATCATCAGCTCTTATCTTTATCTTTTGCCTTATATAAGATCGACAAAATTCCCTCTACAGCTTCCGGGTCTTTATTTAGTTTCAACGATTTTTCCAGGAAAAAAATAGCTCTCCTTATATCATTGTTTTCATAATAACCTTCTCCAAGGCTTGACATTACATTGACCGATTCCGGAAACAGGTAATAATTTATTTGAAAAACTTTTGATGCCTCTTCTTTTTTGCCCTGCGCTAATAATAAATAGCCCAGACTATTCAATTCATTTTCATTGTTTGTTAAAAAAGTAAGCTGACCAGCAAGACTTCTTGTACTGATGTTTGCATCATTCAATGTGCCATCGTTCAGCCACTTATTAATTAATGAAAATGATTTAGTTGGGAAAATAAGGTTGATCACTGAAAATCTGCAAAAGATCTTTTTCCAACGAAAGCACAGGGTATTCATTGATACGGTTTATTTCTACACCGTTTCTGTAAACGATAAAAGTAGGCACCCGGAAAATACCTTTGCCTTTTTCCTCATGTTGAGGGCTTTGTTTTTTTAATGAATCGCCAGTGCCAACACCGATCAGGGTTATTTTTTTATCTGGAAAAGAAATAGCATTTAGCAAATTGCATAAAATGAGGAACTTCTCTTTTGCTGTCACCACACCAGGTGCCAAAGAAAATTTCAATAGTAATGTCATTGAACTTTTGCTTCTTCAAGTTTGCTATTGTGGTTTCATTGGGTTTATAATTTTCATAGCCGTTTTTAAACCAGTCGCCAAAGGGTTGATTGTAAAGGCTGTCGATGGTGCATTGCCCATAAAGTATTCTTGGTGTTTCCATGGTAGTTTGGGCAAAAGTATTAAATGATATAAGCAGCAAAACTGCATAAATAAGCTTACGCATATAAATAGTTTTATAAATTAATTATTGATGTACAGGCAATGGTTTGCCATACATATAGCATTATGTTGTTGTAAAATGTAAAAGGAGGATCAGGAGCGGGGCGGCTGAAGAGGAAGATCAATATAACCGTCGCTTTCAACATTCAGATAGCGGCTGTACGGCTTATTGATAGATACTGAGAATTCTCTGTTGCCCGAATATTGTTCTATAAAATATACATCGTCAGCATGCACATGAAAATGAGATGTATTAGCCGGTTGGTCTGGTGCTGAAGTGGTGTCTTGTACTAATTTTGTTTCACAATCACATTTAGCGGTATCTGGTTTAAACTTATTGCTGAGCTTACATTCGATATAACTTAATTGCTTGGCATATTGCGACAAAGCAAAAAGACAGATCAGCAGTATGGAAGCTAAGTTTCTGCACTGGCAGAACGATTTCAATTGTTTGGTTTGGACAAATACAAATTGACCCCCTGAAGTTAGGATAATTATCTCAGGTGTGGGTAGTATATTCGTTTTCAGAAAATGCTGCTTTACACAGAAACCATATCAAACCGTCTTCAATACATTGTCAATTTTATTGCTAAGGAAACGGGTATTGGAATGTTGAACTTACTCAGGATAGTGAAAAGTTTAATTCTTTTAGCGGCCCAAAAATAAATTATAGTAACGAAAGAATTTCTGAAATAGAATATTGGATTAAACCTCATGCCTTATTATTTGAGAATAATATTCAGCAACAACACATCCAGTGTTTTGAATTAAATGATAGCAAAGCTTTTTTTAAAACAGAAGGTGATTTTCCATTTGATATTTTTGCTGCTACTTTTTATTTAATCAGCCGTTATGAAGAATACCTGCCGCATACAAAAGATATATACGGCAGGTATGCACATGAAAATTCGTTGGCGTTTAATGAAGGATTTCTGAATATTCCATTAGTAAATCAGTGGCTACTACTTGTTTAAAAAAAGTCTGATACAAAAATTCCCTAGCATTTATCTGTAGAAAATAATTCCTTTCAGTTTTCTCCCTACTTATGATATTGATGAAGCATTTTCTTATAAGCATAAAGAGTGGTTTAGAAATACTGGGGCAGCAACTAAGGATTTAATTAGTGGAAAGTGGGAAAAGGTGTTATCAAGACTAAAGGTATTGCTGAATAAAAAGAATGATCCATATGATTCATATGTGTGGATGGATGAATTGCATCAACAATATGACTTAAGACCCTGTTATTTTTTTCTGGTTGCTGAACAGACAGGTAAGTATGACAAGAATATTTTACCAGAAAAGAGTGCATTGCAATCACTAATAAAAAAGCATAAGGAAAAATATTCTATTGGCATTCATCCTTCCTGGCAAAGCGGGGATGATACTTCTTTACTAAAAAAAGAAATTCAAATATTACAAACGATTGCCGATAAAGAGATTACTATTTCCCGCCAGCATTATATCCGGTTTACATTGCCAGATACTTTCCGATTGTTAATTGATGCAGGTATTAAAGAAGATTATTCCATGGGTTATGGAAGTATCAATGGATTCAGGGCATCGGTTGCTTCTTCTTTTTATTGGTACGATCTGGAAAAAGAAGAGCAAACTAATTTGTTATTGCATCCGTTCTGTTATATGGAAGCCAATTCTTTTTATGAACAGAAAATGTCTTCAACCGAAGCATTGGAAGAAATGCTGCATTATCTCAATGAAGTAAAAAAAGTAAACGGAACATATGATTACCATCTGGCATAATACATTTTTAGGAACAGATCCAACGTTTAAAGGCTGGAGAGAAGTTTATGAGCAATTCATAAAAGAAGCAACCCGTTAAACACCTTCTGCTTCCGGTTGTTCCGGTGGAGGAATTGTTTTAAAGGCACGGTTCACCATAAATACACCTAGCAGGGCAACAAGACCACCGACAATAATAAATGGAGTTACCACTTCATGAAAAATTAGCCAGCCGCAAAGTACCGCTACTATTGGATTTATATAGGCATAAATGGATGCCTGCTCTGTTGGTAAGTTCTGCAACGCATATAAATAGGCGATGAAAGCTAATGATGGAACCAAATAAAATCAAGATAAGCTATGGCCGACCATGCTTGCCAGGGTATGGCTACTGATGGGAATGGATTGACCGTAAGTCACCGGTAATCGTAAACAATGAAAATCCTGCAATCAGCATTTGCAAACCCAATCCGAAGTAAGGATTAAATTTTGTTGCCTGTTGTTTTGTGTACAAACTTGCAAATGCCCATGTCCAGGTGGCGATCAATGATAAAATAATACCAAAGCGAAAATCAGGAATAAGAAAATCCTGCAGGTGCTCAAAAAAAATAACACATACCCCGCCAAAGCCCAGCAACAATCCTATTAATGCATTGCGTGGCAATTTGCTTTTTGAAACAAACAAACCAATCACTACAAGCCACAATGGAAAGATGGCTCCCATAATAGAACCCAAGACCTGCAGATATATATTGAACTCCCCATGTGCTGAGTCCGTTACTCATAATAAAATTCAGAAAACTCAAAACGAGAATTGGCATCCATTCTTTCCCTTTCGGCCAGGGTGCTTTTCGGTAAATAAAAAAACCGACATATAAGAAAACCGGCAATAATTTGCCGGATGCCTGCCAATTGTAATGCTGGCATATGTCTTACACCTTCTTTGGATGCTATCCAGGTGGTTCCCCATAACACACTTACCACTGCCAACGCAAAAATCGCTTTTGCTCTTGTTCCTTTCTTATGAATACTAAACGGATTAAAGGCCCGTAATAATTTAATATTCGCAGTTGTGTTGGCTAAGGTTTTATATATGTCGTAGCGGGGCAATAGATATAGTTGCCATTCTTAAAGTATAGCTTAAGTGTGTTTCCAATTCTTTCTCTTAATTCATTATCGGAGACTCCCTGCATATAGGATTGTGTCGTAATTGCATACTCAACAGTTCCTTCAAATAATTTTTCAGATACTTTTATCTGCGAGTAAGAGTTTGAGCAAGCTATTATTAATAGGCCAAGTAGAAAATTTTTAAGCATAAAAAATTAATGTTTAAAATGTCTCTTACCCGTAATCACCATTGCCAGTTTATTCGCTACACAATATTCAATTGAATCCTTATCACGGATAGAACCACCCGGTTGAATAAATGCGCTGATGCCAGCCTCATGTCCCAATTGCACACAATCATTAAAAGGAAAGAATGCATCACTTGCCATTACAGCGCCGTTCATATCGAACTTAAATTGATTCGCTTTTTCAACTGCCTGGCGCAATGCATCAATACGGCTTGTTTGTCCGCAGCCTTTACCAATCAGTTGTTTGTTTTTTATCAATGCAATTGCATTCGATTTTAAATGCTTGCAAACAAGATTGGCAAATGTCAGATCAGCTTTTTCTGCTTCAGTACTTTCTCTGCCACCCACTTCTTCCCATTTATCAAAATTTCCTTCATCAGTTCCTTGCACTAACACACCATTCAATAACGAACGGAACATCTGCTCTTGTCGCCTTGAGCCTTGTGCCTTGTTCCTTGTGTTTTAAAAGAATCCTGTTCTTCTTCGACTTCAATATCTCCAACGCATCTTCATCAAAAGCAGGAGCTATCAATACTTCAAAGAAAATTTCATTAATCGCTTCAGCAGTTGCTTTATCAATCGTGCCGTTACAGATCAGCACACCACCAAAAGCACTTTCCGGATCACCAGCCAAGGCCGCATCCCAACTTTCCTTTACTGTTGGTCGTTGGGCAATACCACATACATTGGTGTGTTTGAAGATGGCGAATACGGCCTCCCTGCCCTCCGAAGGAGGAGTTCTTAGAGTCTGCACTTGCAGCAATCGTTTTACTATTTTGAATACCCGAACTATCGGAGTTCAAAGCCCCTCCTGCGGAGGGGTTTAGGGAGGCCATGTCTCTTATCATCTGCACCGCCGCATCCACATCCACCAGGTTATTATAAGAAAGTTCTTTACCATTCAACTGTTCAAACAATTCATTCAGATCACCAAAGAAAGCTCCTGACTGGTGTGGGTTCTCACCATACCGCATTGTTTTTTCCGGTGCATTAAAAGGAGTGGCAATTGATAGTCCATGAAAATAATTAGAGATAGCCGTATCATACGCCGTACACACATCAAATGCTTTAATAGCAAACTGGCGGCGTTGCTCCAGTGTCGTTTCGCCATGTTGCGTACTTAGTATCGAAACCAATTCAGTATAATCCGCCTTACTCGCCAGTACCATCACATCTTTATGATTTTTTGCTGCAGCTCTTATCATCGATGGTCCGCCGATATCAATTTTTTCAATGATCGCATTTTCATCGGTAGTAGAAGCCACTGTTTCTTCAAAAGGGTACAGGTCTACGATCACCAGGTCTATCTCCGGAATATTATATTCCTTCATTTCCTGCTGGTGAGTCGCATCCTCTCTCTTGCCCAGTATACCGCCAAACACGGTGGGGTGCAGCGTCTTCACCCTGCCGCCCAGTATCGATGGATAGGTAGTAAGCGTTTCCACCGGAATCACTTTTACTCCCAGTTTCTCAATAAAATCCTGTGTGCCGCCGGTGGAGTAGATCCTTACATCCTGCTCCTGCAACAGGTTCACAATCGTTTCAAGACCGTCTTTGTAAAAAACCGAGATCAGTGCAGATTGAATCTTCTTATTCATAAATTAGTTGGGTTAAAAGGCAGGAAATCATTTTACCCAACTTCGCCAATTTATTCAATGAAACTTTAGTGAAATTGAAGGCTACGATGGATAAAGAGGGGCAAAGGTAAGTTTTGGATCAGTTATCGCAAAAGCAGATAGTTGCGTAAAGGGAAATTTTACTTGAGTTCCGAAGCTTCAGCGAAGGAATTCTTGTACTCCGAAGTTTCAGCGAAGGATTATGTAGCCGGCTGTAGTACTACTATCATCGTCTGTTGCGTCGCACTTTTCAGGGTTCTGTTTCTATTGAGCAACTTGGTAATAACAATTGCTAGGAAGGAATCATAGTTGTATTTTGAGTAAAGGATAAAACAAGCATCATATTCTGTCTGATAGAACCGTTAATATGAATAAAAGTCTTTAAAAGAAGGAAATGATTATTGGGATAATAAATGGAGTAGGGCTTGGTTTCTAATTTCTTCGCAATTTTTCTAATTGAATTTTTACAAGTGACAACTATACCAAATTGGATTTGGACGATCTTGTTTGGCGCATCATTTTTTGATTTATATCTTGAACCGACTATTTAATCCAAAATATGCGAAAGAATTAAATTGAAAAGGCATATAAATTTTGAAGAAAAGTATAATGACAAAGGAGTGTTTGAGTATCTTGAAAACGGCTTTATTTCACTGAGCACAAATCAACTAATTTTTGTGGCTTGGGATGAAATTCAAGTCATATTGCATACAAAAGGGATTTGTTGACTTACGATGAGTTAAATTTGGAAATAATTTTGAAAAATGAATTTAGAATTCGTTTTACAGAAGAAACTAAAGGGTGGTATCAATTTATAATTAAACTCAAAGAAAAGTTACAGGAATTGATAAAGAATTCGATATTAAGTTAATATTTCCTGCGTTTGAAACGAATCTAAATTTAGTTTATAATTCAAGTAATAAAAGCCAAGCTGAACTCATTGATAAGTACTTTTGAAAGCATTCAACTCAGATAATAAGTCTCATATAGAAGAGAATAAAATTATTTTTTCAATCCACCCTCATCACAAAAGCCCCTTTCGTAGTCACATCATGCCAAGGAATCTCCAGAAAGTACCATTTTTTAGTAATAGTTTTACCTTGTATATTTAATATTTAGTATTAAATTTGCAAGGATGATAAAAAGAACTGCCAAAAGAGAAATCATGGATTTGCTGGATGAATTTCCGGCAGTAGGAATATTGGGTCCAAGGCAAATTGGTAAGACCACAATCGCTGATGAAATTGCAGCTTCAAAAAAAAGGGATGTCATATATCTTGATTTAGAAAATCAGGCAGACAGAAATAAAGTAAAGGAGCCAGAAGCCTACTTTGATTTGCATAAAGGAAAGTTGATTATCCTTGATGAAATTCAACGACTCCCCGAAATTTTTTCGGTACTGCGTGGGGTTATTGACAAAAGAAGAAGAGAAGGGTTCAGAACAGGGCAATTTTTGATTTTAGGATCAGCTTCACTCGAATTATTGAAGCAATCTTCGGAAAGCCTGGCTGGGAGAATTGCATACAAAGAATTATTTGGATTGACAGTAGTAGAAACGGGTCTTGATAAAAAGGAAAGTGGAACAGATGCATTATGGTTACGGGGAGGTTTTCCGGATAGTTATTTATCCAAAACTAATGAGAGTAGTTTAAGATGGAGACAAAATTTTATCACTACTTACCTGGAAAGGGATGTGCCACAATTAGGGCCAAGGATACCGGCTGTAACACTGCGAAGATTATGGACAATGCTTGCTCATAATGAAGGCGGGTTACTGAATATTTCCAAACTAGCACCGGGTCTTGATGCAACAGTACCGACTGTAAAAAGATATATTGAATTGTTGGAAGATCTATTATTGATCCGGTCATTAAGACCTTGGTCAGGTAATATTGCAAAGCGGTTAATAAAATCGCCAAAAGTTTATATTCGGGATAGTGGTATTACCCATGCATTGTTGAATATTGCAACGATGGACGAATTACTCAGCCATCCGGTAGCAGGAGCAAGCTGGGAAAGTTTTGTAATAGAAAATCTATTATCAAGTTTGCCTGCGGGAGCATCATCTTGGTTTTATAGAACAGCTGCGGGTGCTGAAATTGATTTGGTAATTGAACAGGGAAGAACAAAATATGCAATTGAAATAAAGCGATCCTTTTCACCAGTGATTTCCAAGGGATTTTATTTAGGTTGCGAAGATATTGGTGCTACAAAAAGATTTGTTGTTTATTCAGGTGAGGAAACATACCCCATTTCAAAAGGCGTTTCAGCTATTTCAATAGCAGGAATGATGAAAGAGTTGAGAAAGTAATTTTTTGAATTGGATTTCTAAAAACATTCAGGAATTATCAATCCACCCTCATCACAAAAGCCCCACTAATAGTCACATCATACCAAGGTATCTTCAACGAGTCACAATCCTTCTTCCAGTATTGTGTCTTCCAAGCAGGTACAGAGCCATCAAACACCACTTGTTTAATATTTAGCGACTGTGATAATGTATTCATATAAATTTTGGGGTTCTTTGAAATTATCAGCAAATCAATTTCTTGTTTCTTTTCATCAGATAAGTACTTAACCGTTTCATCAATCAGCAAAATCTTTCTCCCTTTATAATCAAAATAGTTGCTATCAGCAGTTAGGCCATTAAGTGTTTGCACTTCATTTATTCTAAAAAATATTCTCGAGGGTTTTAAATGAAAGTTTCTTGCAAAATCATCCGTTAAAAGATCTTTGTCACCGGCAAAATAATATTTTCTTCCATCCAAAAAATCAATCGCTGTTTTCTGCGGCACATTGTACACAATTATCTTTTCCTGGTAATTAGTTTCAATAAAAGAGATCGATCTTAAAGAAACAAATCCCAACAAAGCCAATAAACCAAGTTTCAAACTTGTAGTGGATCGTTCCATCAGCCAATATGTAATGCCAATCGCAAACAGGAACAACAATAGGGTTTGCCCGAAATTTATTTGTAATCCATCCCAAAGAGAGAACCGGATCGTTTCTATTCTTTCAATATAGGTATTCATTACCCATATCAGCCAGGTAAGCAATTTGCCAAACAGCAATGCCGCTGCCGGAATAATAGAGATCATACATAGAAAGATCATTCCCAATAAAATAGCACTGGATAAAGGAACGGCGAGAAAATTAGTAAGCAGAAATAAGTTCGGGAACTGGTGAAAATGATAAATACTCAACGGAACGGTCAATACCTGTGCCGCAATCGTTACCGCATTCAATTTCCAGATAAAATCAAGCAGTTTGTTTTTTATATAGAACCAGTTGTAGACCGGCCGCATAAAAATGATAATACTTAACACCGCAGCATAGGATAATTGAAAACCTACATCCCAAAGAAAATACGGATTAATACAGAGCAATATAAATGCAGAAACGGCCATTGTATTAAAGATGGAAGGCTTTCGGGATAAAGAATCTCCCACAACAATACAGGTAAACATTAGTGCCGAACGAAGGATGGAAGGTTGTGCACCAGCCAGCAAACTGAAAAGCCACAATCCTGTAATGATCAGTACTGGGTCGCAGCCAGCGTATCTTTTTTCTTTTCTGCAGAGGTTTTAATGCAATTGAAAGCAACCAATAGATCAAGCCAAGATGCAAACCGGATATGGCAATGATATGAACCACACCGGTATTGGTATAGGATTGTACCAATGATTGCTCCAGATCATCCTTATAACCGATCAATAATGCTTCTGCCAATCCCAGTTCTTTTTTACTTTGAATATTGGTGCGGAGAATATTCAATACTTTTTCACGGGTAGCATAAATAAAACTTCTGAATGGACTAACTTTTTCTCCTTCCAGTAATTCAAATTCTTCCGGTTTTAAATAAACCTGGTGTGTAATTCCCTGAAAAAGACAATAACGTTTATAATCAAATCCACCGGGATTGCCCGAATTTTTAATTTCCTGTAATGATTTTTTAAAAATTAATTGTGTTCCGTACTGTAAGTTGAGAGAGCTATCCTTCTTAAAATAAATAATGATCTTTCCTTTTACAGGATACACCGAATCATTTTGTATCAGGTATTGAACTGTCGCATTTGCTTTAACAGATTTTGTTTTTTCAACAGTCGGCTCATCCAATGTTACGATCAGGCTATTGTTTTCCTTATAGTAATTGCCCAGCCATCGATCTTTGTTCCGTACATCCTTTTGCCAGACTAACATAGCTCCAAATGAAAAGAATAACATGTTGACTAAAAGCCCATTTACAAGGGCCAGCCTGAATCGGCTAAAAAAGGGAATGAAGAAAAAACTTAGTAATGAAAATATGGAAGCGGCAGCTAAAACATAAAGCAGTTTGATATCCAGTTGCAATTTCCATTGCAGCACAATACCTGCGATCATGGATAGCAATATTTTCAGAAAGGGAGTCTTCTTCCAGAAGTTAGAGCCATATGAAACCATACGGAAAATTAGAAAGCTCTTTTAATATGAGCAATACTACTTTCAGGGTATTCCAGGGTGATACGAATGTGGACTATTAAGGGAAAACTATACCTTACGCATAAAATTTTCAGCTTTTACTTTATTTTCAACAAACTTCCGGTATGGGATATTTTGAACTTTGCTCAAGAGCCAGTTTGGATAGTTGAAGATATTGAATATCATTTGCTGAACGATGTCATCCTTATTTTCTTCAAAAACGTTTAATGCCTTCTCGTATTCCGTAATTCTATTCTTTTTGTCTGTCATGTAAAAGCTACGGTGGAGGCATTGTACCAATGCCGTTTCAAACGGATGTTTCTTTTTCCGTTTGTAAAAATAAGTGTAAGTGGCCCTGTATTCTGTTTCGAATAAACGGTCATTATCCATACTAAATGATATTAACAATAAAAGAATATGGGCGATAGCGGTATGCTCTTCCCGGGTTCCGTCCCGGAAATAAGTGTTACCTCTTTTTACAAAATATAAAGCATCGTTATATTGCTCTAAAACTAAACAGGCAATGCCTAACGAAAAATTGACAGTGCGGTTAAGATCAGCATTCAGCAAAAGCTCCCATTGCCGGTACTTTTCTTTCATTAGCTGTACCAGTTTTTTTACCGCTGCATATTGGGCTGTTTTATTATAAATTTTATTTAAAGCAAGATATTTTATTGCTTCAAAATTGGCTCTCTGTGTGGGATCGTTTATCAAATCATTTACAGGATCGTTAAAGCTCTTTATAACAAAATCGTAAGAGCCGTGAAGAATACCGGCATAATTGATCATGTACAGGAGTTCTATATAAAACTCTGCGTCTTTACTTATAAATTGTGTGTTGTTTTTCCAGTCTTCCAGCGCTTCTTTCAAATAGTTTAATGAACCATCTATATCATTCAGTAAATAAAGTAGGGTGGCTTTGCTAAGAATATAATAATGTCGAAACCAAAATGACTTTGTTTTTTTTTTAAAATGTATGCTATTGACGATGCTTTGTAAATGAATGAGCCTGTCTCGCAACACATCATCTATATCAAAATGTGCTTTTCTTTTTAATAACAAAAGCTCCGTATAGATATCCCGCAGGGTGATCATTTCGGCATAATCGCTATAGGTTATGGATCGACCTCTGAAAATTGAATGTAGTTTTTCATACTGCGTTTCGGAACTACCAGATAAGATCATCTTTTCAAATTCATTTACAAGCATCGTAAGAATCGGAAATAATTCTGCCGCTCTGGCTTTTGTTACCGCTTTTTCCCATAAAGAGTTGGCGCCATCGATCAAACCTTTTTTTCTTAATACCCGGATGAGTAAAACCTGGTTATATAATTCATGGCTGACAGAATCTTTGCTGTCAAATTGAGCAATGGCATCACATACCTGCTTTTGTAAATAATGTTTTTGGAAAGCAATGTTCCTGGCATTCAATGAGGGGCTGAATTTTTTTAAGATTGCAGCTTCATCATATTTTTTTTGGGCAGCTATTGCATCAAATAGTTTCAGGTAAAGTTTGTCATTACCATTTTGAGTAGAAATAAAATTTCTCTTGAAATATGTTTTCTCAGCACTTTTTAAAGAACTTATCAATTGCCAGATAAAATCAGAAGAGGTTTTCAAGGTTGATGCCTTTTGAGTTAAGCGATAAAGTTATAAAAATACAAAATACTAAAAGAGATGCTGCAAATTATATTGATTCTATTTATTTTGTAACATACTGATAAACAATAAAGTAGATAAAATACTGTTGAAATAATTGTATCTGGTACACCCAATATTAGTACAAATTAGAAATTGGGCTGAGTTTGCCTGTTTGTATTTTTAAAAAAGAAATAACAGATAAGGATAGATAAAATAATAACCAACCTCAGAATATTTTAAACCAAAACCAACTGCCGGGTCTTTTTCAAAACCATTAACCATTAAGCCACAAACCCGCCGCTCTGATCTAAAAGAAAAGAGCGACGGGTTTTTGAGTTTTTAGAGCAGTACGTTTTGTTTATTTACTTAAGTACATGCTTCTATCCTTATATAGTTTTCTGAAATAAGGATCTCTCAGGTCTTTTATGAAACGGATCGCTTCACCGGTACTTTTCATTTCTGGTCCCAATTCTTTATTTACATTGGGGAATTTGTCAAAACTGAAAACCGGTTCTTTTATGGCGAAACCAGTTAGTTTCTTTTCATATGTAAAATCTTTCAACTTATGAGAGCCAATCATTATTTTGGTAGCAATGTTCAGATATGGGATCTGATAGGCTTTTGCTATAAATGGTGTTGTCCTTGATGCTCTGGGATTTGCTTCTATCACATATACTTTACCATCTTTAATGGCAAACTGGATATTGATCAACCCAAGGATGTTTAATTCTCTGGCAATCTTTTCTGCATACTCTTCCATCGTATGAACGATCAACGGTGTAAGATTAAATGCCGGCAGCACGGCATTACTATCGCCACTGTGTATACCAGCCGGCTCAATATGCTCCATCACACCCATTACATGAAAATCGTCACCATCAAAAATTCCATCTATCTCTGCTTCCTGGCAGCGATCAAGAAAATGATCGATCAATATTTTATTCCCGGGTAAATGTTTTAATAAACTGACCACTGCTTTTTCAACTTCTTCATCGTTCAAAACAATCCGCATTCTTTGTCCTCCTAACACATAGGAGGGTCTTACCAAAACCGGATAGCCAACTTTATTCGCAACAGCTATTGCTTCGTCAACATCTTCAGCAGTGCCATAATCAGGGTATGGAATTTCTAATTCTTTTAATCTGTCGCTAAAACGGCCACGGTCTTCTGCGATGTCCATACTGTCATAAGAGGTGCCGATGATCTTTATCCCCTTCTTGATGTAATTTCTCTGCAAGTTTGAGAGCCGTTTGCCCACCCAACTGTACAATTACACCATAAGGCTTTTCATGTTCAATGATTTCCCAGAGATGTTCCCAGTAAACCGGTTCAAAATAAAGTTTATCCGCCATATCAAAATCGGTACTCACGGTTTCAGGATTGCAGTTTACCATAATGGATTCGTAACCTGCTTCTTTAATGGCTAATAAACCATGTACACAGCAATAATCAAATTCTATACCCTGACCAATTCGATTTGGGCCAGAACCTAATACAATAATTTTTTTATTATCAGAAACTTTACTCTCATTGGAGTTGCCGTTTTCGAATGTTGAATAGAAATAAGGAGTCTTTGCTTCAAATTCTGCAGAACAGGTATCCACCATTTTATAAACTCTGGTAATACCGGCAGCTTTTCTTTTTAAGTAAACATCTTCTTCATTACCATGATTGGTAATGCGACTGATCTGCTCATCACTAAACCCATTTACTTTTGCTTCTCTCAATAATTCAATCGGAAGATCAGCAAGGTCATATTTGGCCATTTCTTTTTCAAGATTCACAATCTTTTGAATTTCATATAAGAACCATCTGTCTATTCCATTGGTGGCTTTTGAAATACTGCTAACAGAAATACCAGCCATCAACGCATCTTTGATCCTGAAAACCCGATCCCATTTTGGTGTCTTGAGATATTCCAGCAATTCATCTGCATGCATCAGGCTTTTACCATAATAGCCAAGACCCACTGCATTATTTTCTAAACTCTGACAGGCTTTTTGAATGGCTTCATTAAAACTTCTGCCAATACCCATTACTTCGCCGACGCTTTTCATTTGAAACCCTAATGTATCATCTGCCCCTTTGAATTTGTCAAAATTCCAACGGGGTATTTTTACAATTACATAATCTAAGGCCGGTTCAAAATAAGCAGATGTAGATTTGGTGATCTGGTTTTCCAGCTCATCAAGATTATAGCCAATAGCGAGTTTAGCTGCAATTTTTGCAATAGGATAGCCAGTGGCTTTACTCGCTAACGCAGAAGAACGGCTTACCCTTGGATTTATTTCAATTGCCAACACTTCTTCAGTGTCAGGATTCAGTGCAAATTGTACATTGCAACCGCCAGCAAAATTTCCCAAATCCCGCATCATCATAATAGCGGTATTCCGCATCAATTGCATGGCCGTATCACTCAGTGTCATTGCCGGTGCTATGGTAATGGAGTCGCCGGTATGAACACCCATCGGATCAAAATTTTCCACTGTACAAATGATGGCAACATTATCTACCGCATCCCTCAATAGTTCTAATTCAAATTCCTTCCATCCGAGCACTGCTTTTTCCACCAATACTTCATGTATCGGGCTGGCAGTTAATGCCCGGTTCAAAGCATCGTCAAGGTCTTCTTTTTTAAAAACTAATCCCCCACCAGTACCGCCGAGTGTAAAAGAAGGTCTTAATACAAGCGGAAATCCTAATTCCTGAGCAATTTCTTTTCCTTCAAGATAGGAATTGGCAATTTTTCCCTGCGCAACCGTCACGCCAAGTTCAATCATCCACTTCCTGAATTTTTCTCTGTCCTCCGCTTTTTCAATTGCCTTTATATCAACACCAATTAAACGTACCTTATATTGTTCCCAGATGCCAAGTTCTTCAACTTCTTTGGCAAGGTTGAGTGCAGTTTGCCCACCCATTGTCGGCAATACTGCGTCTATTTCATTTTCCTGAAGAATTTGTTCAATGCTTTCTACCGTTAATGGTAATAAATACACCCGGTCAGCCATCATCGGGTCGGTCATGATCGTAGCTGGATTGCTATTGATTAAAATAACTTTTACCCCTTCTTCCCGTAAGCTTCTGGCCGCCTGGGTTCCGGAATAATCAAATTCACAGGCTTGTCCGATAATAATGGGGCCGGAGCCGATAATCAGTACTGATTTAATGGAATTGTCTTTTGGCATTTTTTTTTTACAGGAGAACTCCTGATACCAATTCGGAAGAAAAATACCGAATGCTTTCGGGACGCAAAACTAAGGGAATAGCAGATTAAATCGGGAGGTATACAAAATTATTTTTTAGAAACCTTTAATTGGCTCAGGCCTGGGAATTTTTCTGTAAGAGAGAGAGTAAGTAGTGTCGTATATATTTTTATTTTGGCTAATTTGATCAATGATAAAGTTTTTTAATTCTGCAGAACTGCTATAATTTTTGCGAAATGAAAAATCCTCACTTATGGCTCTTACGCTAATGGTATCATTACTTTTATCTAAAGCAGCCATATAATAGACCCTTTGTTTTCTCGCCGTTTCTTTCCTTGTTTTTCGATGTGTTTCTACAATTACTATATCAGCTACCAGATTCATATACCGTTGCGTTCCTATGTAAGAAGTAAAACCAGTGAAATACGCCGTATCAGGTAAGATCATATTCCCTTTTATCGCTTTTCCGTAGCGTATAATAGTATAAGTAGAATCAGAATTTCTGGTAAAGTCCAATGCTTCAATCCCAAACATATCACTATAATCTTTAATGATGCCATACCAATACCCATACAAACTTGTATCAACAGGCTCTACCGGTTTTTCTTCCAGCGCCACCGGTGATTCAAATGGGCAAGCATATAATATGATACTGAGTGGCAATAGCCACAACAATCTTTTCATGTGTTTATTTTTTATTTATCCGCCTTATGGCAGATAATATTTTTGTCACATGTAATGCCTATAATTAGCCCCTTAGTTATACAGCATTTGCTTATGGGCATTTCATAACTGTTGTTAAAAGCCTAAAAGATACAAAGAATGACGCTTATCGCCTATACGGCAAAAGCATTGTAAATTTTGATGCTTATTTTTGGGTATGTTTTTGAAGGTTTTATGTTTGACGTTTTTTATTTCTTTTTCGTTGTTTCTCCCGGCTCAATCAGTTGCTGATCAAAAAGATTATTTTAGAAATCCACTTGGAATACCAATGGATCTGTCTGCCAATTTTGGTGAGCTGCGTTCCAATCACTGGCATATGGGATTGGATATAAGAACGCAACAAAGAGTAAACCTGCCGGTATATGCTGCTGCTGAAGGATATATTGCACATATTGGTATCCGTTCGCAAAGCTTTGGGCGATTTATTATTATCAGTCATCCAAACGGACTATCAACTTTATATGCTCACCTCAATGATTTTTTTCCTGAATTGGAAAAATATGTGGAAGAACAAGCAATACAAAAAAGAAAGCTGGGCAATTGAATTAGACCTTACCAGTAATCAATTTCCGGTATCGAAAGGTTCTTTCATTGCTTATAGTGGTACTACCGGTGGTTCTGGAGGACCACATCTTCATTTTGAAATTATAGATACTAAAACGGATAAAAGACTTAATCCGTTATTATTTAATTTTCCGATTACTGATAAGCTTAAGTCCAACATTATTAAAGTTGGTAGTATATGACCGTAATAAATCTGTTTATGATCAGACGCCTGTTTTTCATTCACTTAAATATACTGACAGCGGTTATATCGTTCCCAAGGAAATGCTGATGAAAACCGGGTTGTCGAGAATGAGTTTTGGTTTACAGGCTTATGATAAAATGAGCAAGCCGAAGCAGCCAGAATGGAATTTATTCTGCCAAATTATTTTTAGATGAAGAGCCACAGGTAGAGTTTGTTCTGGATAATATTGATTATGATGAAACGGTGTATTTGAATGCACATATTGATTATAAACATAAATATAATGGCGGGTCTTATCTGCAGCATTTATCAAAATTGCCAGGAGATATTGGACCTGTATACAGGAAGATAAATGGTGATGGAGTTATTGCTTTTTCAGATACGATGGTACATGCTGTTCGCATAGAAGTATATGATGCACATGGAAACAGTTCTCAATTAAAATTTTTGCTGCAGTTTGATGAGGCGCTTGCAAAAAATGATTCTTATAATAAAGACTACAATCAGTTTATTCCCGGCCATGCAAACGTTTTATTAAAACCGGGATTTGAATTCTTTCTATCAAAAGAAGCAATATATGATACAATAGCCCCTGTTTATTCTTCCATTCCTGAAGCCACACCTTTTACTTTTTCTCCAGCGTACCAGATAGGCGACCCTTCTCTCCCAATTCATAATGATGCGATCATCAAAATTAAATTGAATAAACAGGTACCTGAAGAATGGCAGGATAAATTGTTTATTGTACGCAAGCAAAAAAATAGTGTAAGTACAGAAAAAGCAGTTTGGATGGAAGATTGGTTATCCGCAAAGTTTGGAGGATTTGGTAAGTTTCAAATTCAGGCTGATGTTATGCCACCCGGAATCAACGATATTGGAAAAGGTGATACTGTGAATCTGAGCAGAAGCAGCCGTATTGTTTTTCGGCCTACAGATAATTTCGGCATTAAAAAATTTGATGTTTTTTTAGATGGGAATTGGCTTTTGTTTACCAATGATAAATCCAGGAACTACATATATACATTTGATGAACGTTGTCCGTACGGGGTGCATGAATTAACGGCGAGGGCAGAAGATGTAGCGGGTAATGTAACCGAGAAAACATGGTGGTTCAGAAGAATGCCGTATACCCCGCCAGCCAAAAAGAAAAGAAAGTAATTATAAAAAAAATTAATTATGGTAACCTTGAAAGAAGGCGATAAGGCACCGGCATTTACCGGTAAAGATCAGCATGATAAGAAAATTTCGCTGTCTGCATATAAAGGAAAAAAAGTAGTCTTATACTTTTATCCGGAAGATGATACACCTACTTGTACGATTCAGGCCTGCAACTTAAGGGATAATTATTGTTTGCTGAAAAAGAAAGGATTTGAAGTAATCGGTGTAAGTCCGGATGATGCAAATAAACATAAGAAGTTTGAGGAAAAATATAAGCTACCATTCACATTGGTTGCTGACCCTTCACATACTATTCTCGAAAAATATGGTGTTTGGGATCAAAAGCAAATGTTTGGTAATAAATATATGGGAGTACTTCGTACCACTTTTGTTATCAATGAAAAAGGAAGGATCCATAAAATTTTTCTTCGTCCAAAGAATAAAGCTCATGCTGAGGAAATTATTGAAAGCATGAAATGATTTTATGAGAATGGTGCATATAAAAGAAAATTCATGGGTGGCTAAACTTGCTGCCGCTAAAATGAGCTCGGATAAAGTTGCAATCGTTTTTGGCAATACTATTCATCTTCACCATACAACCCGGGAAGACTTTTTAAAGGATAGCGATTGGGTTTGTCATGAGTTAAAACATGTAGAACAATATAAACAGCATGGCTACATTGGTTTTATTGCCAAATACCTGACATACTGGGTGAAGAATGGTTATTATAATAATCGATTTGAAAAAGAGGCAAGAGATAGTGAGAAAGATAAATCGTTGATAAATAAATTTACTATCATCAAATAATCCATTCCACTTCTCCAAAATCAAATTCTTCTTCAAAAGCATGCTGAACGATTAATTTCCCCGAAGGGGAAACAGACTTAATAATCGCTTCAATAATCCGGCTCTCTTTTTTCAACTTTACTTTCTCATTACATTTATAAAGATGTTGCAGGTATTGTAAATAAATGGAATCAAAACCTGAAATTAGTAGCTCCTTATATTTATTATCCAAGCTATTACAAAGCTCTTTGGCCAGTGTAATTAATTTAAAATCATTGCCGGTTATTTGTTTTAAAGAAACGGGGTTTGGCAGGTGAGGCGAAAATGAAGTTTGATTAATGTTGATGCCAATACCAATTACAGTCCATTCCCAGGTGCTTGCAGCGCCAATTACATTTTCAATCAGAATCCCCCCTGCCTTTCTGTCCTGCCAATAGAGATCATTTGGCCATTTTATTTTTGTTGTATCACCGGCATATTTCATAAAAAACTCCTGAAGGGCAACAGCTACACAGGCACTTAATTGAAATTGTTGTGAAATCTGTAAGGGAGTGGGATTTAAAACAATGCTTAATGCAATATTTACATCTTTTTGGGATGCCCAGATCTTACCTCTTTGTCCTTTTCCTGCAACTTGCTCATGCGTAAAAATTGCCTGCCCAGACTGTGCCATTCCCGCATGAATGAGCTGCCGGGCATAGTTGTTGGTACTGTCAACCGATTGCAGTTCAACGAATGGCGTACCAATGGTTTGTATGGCGGGAGGTTGTGGCAATTAATTGCTATTTTTGACAAAGTAAAGAAGTTTATGGAATGGAGCTCGATGTTTATCTTAACCGATATAAACTCCTCGTCCAAAACGGTATACATTTAAACGAAAAATAAATTCATAGTTGAAACAATCGGCATCGTTGCCCAAACCCAAAAAGAAAAGCCCTTCCAAAGGAACGGCAAGTGCAGCACGGTTAACGAAGAATTCAAAAATCATCAAAACCATAATTGCGGCAATTCAGGAAAAGAAGGGTGAACATATCATCTCTCTTGACCTGAGAAAAATAAATGAGGCTGTGGCAGATTTTTTTATCATTTGCGAAGCAAGTAATCCTAACCAGATAAGGGCCATTGCTGATAATATAGAAATTAAAGTTGGAGAAAACTGTGATGAAAGACCATATCATCATGAAGGATTTCAGCAACTACAATGGGTGTTGATAGATTATGTAAATGTGGTGGTCCATGTTATGTTGGGCGAAACCAGAAAATTTTATCAATTGGAAGAAATGTGGAGTGATGCAGCAGAACAGGAACACAACGAGTAATGTTAAAAAATTTACCTTTTGCAACTTTTTGATTGAAAAGTCATTAATAAGCAGGAAAACAAGCAAAAAATATGTCACAAGAATCAAATAATAGAAACGAGAACAGACCACCGAGATTTGGTAGCAGACCTCCGGGCAGCGGTAATGACCCTAATCAGCCTCCTAAAAAAGGGCCTAAATTCAGTATATACTGGATCTATGCGATCATATTTGCGGTGTTGATTGGCTTTAATTTTTTCAATCCACTATCTCCCAATACAGCAAAAACAAACAATCTTGCTTTTAAAGGGCTGATTATGGCCGGGGATATCAGCAAGTATGAAATTGTAGATAATAAGAAAACAGTTAAAATTTACCTGACAACTGCAGGTATTGAGAAACATAAAACCCAATTGAGTGAGAGTATAAATGGGAAAATAAGTGAGAAAGGACCGCATATGTATTTTAAATACTCTGGCGACTTTGAAAAGCAGATGGATGACTTTTACCAACAGGCCGGTATTCCTACAGATAAGCAGGTTAAATATGAAGTTTCCACCGAAAAAGATTGGTTTGGTGGCATACTGCAATTTTTATTGCCGGTATTACTATTTGTTGGTATTTGGATATTGCTGATGCGGAAAATGGGTGGCGGTGCAGGTGGTGGTGCAGGTGGTCCCGGTGGTATTTTTAATATCGGAAAATCAAAAGCAACACTTTTTGATAAAGGAACAAAAGTCAATATCACTTTTGCAGATGTAGCTGGGTTGGATGAAGCAAAAGTAGAAGTAATGGAGATCGTTGATTTTTTAAAGAATCCAAAAAAATATACCAACCTCGGTGGTAAAATCCCAAAAGGTGCATTACTGGTAGGTCCTCCGGGCACGGGTAAAACATTATTGGCGAAAGCGGTTGCTGGCGAAGCACAGGTTCCCTTTTTTAGCTTGAGTGGTTCTGATTTTGTTGAAATGTTTGTAGGAGTGGGTGCCAGTCGTGTGAGAGACTTATTCAAACAGGCAAGAGAAAAAGCACCATGTATAATATTCATCGATGAGATAGATGCCATCGGTCGAGCCAGAGGCAAGAATGCAATGATGAGTAATGATGAAAGAGAAAGCACATTGAACCAGTTGCTGGTTGAGATGGATGGCTTTGGTACCGATGTTGGAATTATTGTTGTTGCAGCTACCAACCGCCCGGATGTATTGGATACAGCCTTGTTGCGCCCAGGTCGTTTCGACAGACAGATCACAATCGATAAGCCGGATCTTGTGGGTAGAGAAGCAATTTTTAAAGTACATCTGAAACCAATTAAGATTTCTAAAACGTTAGATATACATAAGCTGGCAGAACAGACTCCGGGATTTGCCGGTGCAGATATTGCCAACGTTTGTAATGAAGCCGCCTTGATTGCTGCAAGAAAGAATAAAGAAGCGGTGGATATGCAGGACTTTCAGGATGCAGTAGACAGAGTGATTGGTGGTCTGGAGAAAAAGAACAAGATCATTTCTCCGGAAGAAAAAAGGATTATCGCTTTTCACGAAGCCGGACATGCTGTGTGTGGCTGGTATTTGGAACATGCTTATCCTCTTTTGAAAGTAACGATTGTGCCAAGAGGTTCTGCCGCATTGGGGTATGCTCAATACACACCTAAAGAACAATTCTTATATAATGTGGATCAATTGACTGATCAGATTTGCATGACCCTGGGTGGAAGAGCCAGCGAAGAAATTTTCTTTAATAAGATTTCTACCGGTGCACAAAACGACTTGCAGCAAATTACTAAAACGGCCTATGCAATGGTTACTGTTTATGGTATGAGTGAGAAGGTCGGTAATATCAGTTATTATGATCCGCAACAGGAAACAACTTTTACAAAGCCTTATTCTGACGAAACAGCAAAGATGATTGATGGTGAGGTACGTAAATTAATCGACGATGCGTACATCAAAACCAAGGCATTGGTGAGAGAAAAGAAAGACGAAGTTGAAAAAATTGCAACAGCTTTATTGGAAAGAGAAGTTTTATTCCAGAGTGATGTAGAGGCATTGATCGGTAAAAGACCGTTTGAAGAAAAGAAACCATTGGTTGATGCAGTTGTAGAAGAAGCTGTTGAAGAGCCTGCAATTACAACTGAACCTAAAAAAGAAGATGAAAAATCAACGGATGATCAGATAGGGGATATAGGATTGGCGCCGTCAATTTAATGATACGAGTATGAATGTTTCTCCATCGAAAGAAAACATACTGAAAAGAATTCGCAAGGCGTTGAGTCACTCAACGCCTTTGCCATTCCCAAATAGTGAAGGGAACCAACCCGTTTTTAACCCCTTAGAACAGGAAATAGAAGTTGAATTTGCTGAACAATTCACCAACTTACAGGGGAAATTTATCTACTGTATTAATCAGCAGGAATTTGCCTTTCAGTTGAGCAGCCTTTTAAAAAAGCAGGATTGGCAAAAAATCTTTTGTGTGGAGGACAAATTAATTGCGGCTGTTTCTTCTCATTTTTCGGAGCAAATAGTAAAAACAGACCTTGCCAATTGTGATGTATCCATAACTGGTTGCGAATACTTAGTAGCAAGAACCGGCTCCATCGTAATGAGCTCTGCACAAACCAGCGGCCGCACTACCAGTGTATATGCACCTATTCATATTTGTATTGCATTTACCAACCAATTAGTTTACGATATTAAAGATGCATTAGCAGGAGCAAAGAGTAAGTATGGTGACAAACTACCTTCGATGATAACGTTTGCTTCCGGACCCAGCCGTACGGCTGATATTGAAAAAACTTTGGTGGTAGGTGTGCATGGACCGAAGGAAGTGTATTTGTTTCTGGTAGAGTCATAAATATTGATTGCCGGGATAACGATTTTATTCAAACTATTTATCGTTCCAATTCCCTCTCTACCGGCAAGCAGGTTTCAAACTCTTAGCGTATCTTTATAGCATGGCAAATTCTGATATATATCAACTTTTTGTGTACGGCTCTCTCCGGAGTGGTTTTCATAGCCCCGTCTATGAGTATATCAGCCGTTTTTTTAGGTTTATTGGTGAAGCAAAAGTGCAGGGTAAACTATTTGATATGGGTAGTTATCCTGCCGGAGTGCCTGCAGGAGATGAAAGTTTTATCATCGGTGAATTGTACCAGGCAAAAAATGAGCATGAATTTTCCTGGGCCATCGGCCAGTTAGATGATTATGAAGGGGTAGCTGTAGAAGCAGATGAAATGCAATTGTATCGTCGTGAGGTTACATCCGTTTTGATAAATAATCAAATGACCAATGCCTGGATCTACTGGTATAATGGTGATATCTCTGGTAAAAATGAAATTCCATCCGGAGATATGCTTGAGTACCTGAATGCAAAAAAATAAGGATATGAGAATTTCCCGTTTTTTTATTGCTATATGTATTTTAGCATCACTTCAGTCTTGCGAGTTCAATTGTTCTGTTGGTAATAAGGATAAAGGGGATAAAACTTCTAAAGGGAAAGATAGTGTCAGAATTTATAATAATATTCAACTTAATGAAAGCGGTATCAAAGTAGACAAGGCATATCTCTTAAATGAAGAGGATAGATGGGTTGCCGATGATAACCTGGTTGATTTTAATGGAGCTATAAAGTTGAAGCTAAGATTTGCCAGTAATTGGAAAGAAGAGAACGGCAAGGTCTTTTTAGGAGCTTCGGAAAAAATCATTGATGAAAGAGGAGCAATCATCTTGGAAGAAGCCGATCTGTTTGAAAAATATACCGATGGAATTACTCCTGAAGATGCAAAGTTTATTTCATTATCTGCGATCTTAAAAGTAAAAGAGGGTGCTCCACCAACATCATTTACTGTTTCATTTAAAGTATGGGATAAGAAAGGAGATGCATTTGTAGAAGGAAGTTATAAACTGTACTCCAAATAATTAATCATTTATTGAAAGTTGCTGAAAATTTAATGCAGACGAAAAATATTTATTTTCTATCCGACTTTCATCTCGGTGCTCCGGACTATGCCAGTAGCCTGGAAAGGGAAAAACTTCTTGTTCAGTTTCTTTCAGAAATAAAAGACAAAGCGGGGGAGATCTTTTTGGTGGGCGATATGTTTGACTTCTGGTACGAATACAAAAAAGTAGTACCTAAAGGGTTCACACGACTATTGGGGAAATTAGCAGAACTATCTGATGCCGGCATTCAACTTCATTTTTTTGTTGGCAATCATGATATGTGGATGCGGGATTATTTTCAAAAAGAATTAAACATTCCTGTTTATTATGAACCCAAAGAGTTTGAACGGAATGGTAAAATATTTTTGATTGGCCATGGAGATGGGTTAGGTCCGGGTGACCATGGTTACAAACGGCTAAAAAAAGTTTTCAGAAATCCGGTATGTAAATGGCTTTTTGGCATTTTTCCTCCGATATTGGGGATGGGGCTAGCCAATTATATGAGCAATCGCAGCAGGGCACAAACAGGATCTGTTGAGGAAGTTTTCCTTGGTGAAGACAAAGAATGGCTCATAATTTACTGTAAAGAGATATTATTGAAGAAAAACCTGCCAGCCGGTGGGCAGGGAATTGACTTTTTTGTGTTTGGGCATAGACACCTGGCGATTGATTATCGTCTGACTGATACCAGCCGCTATATTAATCTGGGTGATTGGATCCGGTATTTTACGTATGCTGAGTTTGATGGAGAGGAGCTGGTGCTGAAATCATATAAAGGAATGGATGAAAAGATCATCCGGAATTAATGAATAAAATAATATACATAGCATTATTTTGTTTTTTGTCTTTCTCTGGGATTGCACAAACCGATTCCTCATTTCAGTTACTTAGAGTGATGAAAAGCGATATTGTTGATTTCACCGTTGACAATCTCGACAATATTTATATCCTTAATAGCAGAAACCAGATCAGAAAGTATAATGCCAACGGCGACTCTGTCGCCAATTTCAATGATGTAAAGAAATTTGGGAAAGCTACATTGGTCGATGTTACCAATCCATTAAAAGTGGTTTTATATTACAGGGACTTTGCTACAGTTGTAATGCTGGATCGTTTTCTGAATGTTGTCAATACCATTGATCTGCGTAAGCAGAATATATTTCAGGCAAAAGCCATCGCTCAGTCATACGATAATAAAATATGGGTGTTTGATGAGTTGGAGAATAAGCTAAAGAAAATAGATGAAGAGGGAAAGCTATTACAGGAGACGCCGGATTTCCGTTTGCTACTTAACTATGCTATTATGCCTTCCAGAATTTTTGATGAGAATAAATATGTTTATATCTACGACTCAACAAAAGGGGTAAATGTTTTTGATTATTACGGCGCTTTGAAAAATAATATTGTCATTACAGGTTGGCAGAATTTTAAAGTGACGGGGAAATATATCTTTGGGTCAAAAGCTGATACGTTGTATCGTTATGATATCACAGCGTTTATGTATGATGAATGGACTATGCCGGAACAATTAATAAAGTCAAAAGCGTTCAACTTTACTTCCTCCCGGTTATATGCATTAAAGAAGGATAGTCTTGAGATTTATACGATCAGATAGGATCAGTTACCCATTTTCTTCAGGATCTCTCCAAGTTCCAGATCAAATAAGCCGTATTTACCGTATTCCACTACACGGCCTTGTTCCTTTCCGTTTTTCATGACCAGTATCGTTGGTACATTAATGATATTCAGGGCTTCTGTAAGATGACTTAATGTTTTCTTTTCCCGGTCAACACCAATTAAGGTAACTCTATCTTTTGAAAAACCGGCTGCTTCCAGCAAGGTATAAAACTTGGGAATAATGGAGTGCGAATCTTCACACCAGGTGCCCATAAACACAAGCAGTTGTAAAGAGTCGGCATGTTTTTTTAATCCAGCTAATGCTGTTGCATTTGGCGTATATCCTTTCAGGTTATCGGCATACCATTTAAAACTGGTATCACTTAATAAAACTTCCTGCGAAATAATTCCTTTGTAAGATTTCTCATTCGGTCTTTCTACTAAAACCTGGTACTGCCCGCCAGCAGGAGGTTGTGCAAAAGAAATACTCACAGATCCAAGGATAAGGGCAACGGCTATTGTTATTTTCTTCATAATGATAAAATAGAGTCGTAAAAATAAAGGGGAACAGCTACATGATGAAGAGAGCAGTGTTAAAAGTTGCAAAAAAGCCTCTTTACAGACTTGCTTTTAATTGCAGTAAAAAGCCTTTGATCTTTTCCAGCGACTGGATCATTGCAAATTTCTCTTCGGCCTTTTTATTATTCTTTAAAAAGTCCTTTGCACCTTCTATGGTGAATTTTCTGCGGCGGAGCAGATCATAGATCATCTCCAGATTCTTAACATCAACCGGCCGGAAAAAACGGTCACCTTTTTTATTCTTTTTTGGTTTTAGTATATCAAACTCTGTTTCCCAATAACGAATCAATGATTGGTTTTCTCTGAACATTCCGGCAACCTCACCGATTGAATAATAGTGTTTTGTAAAAAGAATATCGTCCCCGGGAATTTGTAACAGGTCAGCGTTTAGCGCAATTTCTTTTAAAGACTTACGGCCTCTTTTACCTGTTGCTGACGGAGCTTCAATTTCTTTCGTTATATCATCAGCCGGAGCTTCGTCTACAGATTGAATTATTTCTTTCTTTTCACTAACAGATGAAGAAATTAACTGAACTTCTTCAGTTTCTTCTATTGGGGCAAAATCAAATGTTATTTGCGATAATCCTTTTCCCATGAAATGTAAAGATACAACCACTTTATTCCTTATATGCAATGATGATATAGTGTGGAAAAAAAACTATAAAGCAGTCATCACGACTTGTTACCCGCAACGCATAGCTTCACTTTAATCTAAACTCTGGTTGGAAGCTGCAGCTCTTTTTAACAAAAGATCAAACTGTTCCGGAGAAAGGTCATTAAAGAAAAAATAAATCGGGTTTATCTTATTGTCATATTTATGAACTTCATAATGACAATGCGGTCCGGTTGATTTACCAGTGCTGCCAACCCAACCAATTACTTCGCCTCTTTTAATGGCTTGTCCGTTCCTTACTTTCACCCTCACCATGTGGCCATATAATGTTTTATAACCATAGCCATGATTGATGATGACATGATTGCCATAACCATTACCGGTATTGCCTGCGGTTGATACAGTGCCATCGGCCGTTGCATAAATTGGGGTACCTTGTGGAGCAGAGAAATCCAAACCGGCATGAAACTTAGTCGTTTTATAAACGGGATCGATACGATAACCATAACCAGATGCTACTCTATTAAGGTCTTTATTACTTACTGGCTGAATAGCTGGTGTATGCGCCAATAATTTCTCTTTATCTTTTACCAGGTCATCTACTTCTTCATATGATTTTTTTTGGGCAGCAATCCGGCTCTTAAGATTATTTAATGTGCTGGTAATTGAACTTACCAACTGAAAATCTTTGATACGTTCTATTTTTGCGATCTCTAATTTATTTTCCAGTTCTTTGGCCCGGGCACTATCCGGAATAGGGTTGGCCTCAAAAATTGCCCGATATACATCATTATCTCTTTTTTCCAGTTCCTTCATTTGTTTTTCAATCGATTGAAGCTCATCTTCCATTTCCTTTAAATTCTCCTTCATCGCATTGTTTTGCTGTGCCAGAATTCTTTCTCTTGGAGAACCTATAAAACGAAAAGCTACAAACGAAATAAGGCCAGCCGTAACGAGGGCGGCCGCCAGAAATCCAAAAACCCGCAACAGTCTTACCCGTAAAGGCGTTTCCAGCTTTTCGTAGCGAAGCGTATTGGTGTTATAATAATATTTTATTTTCTTCATTGAGCTAAGCCTAAACCAGATTGGGTAAAATGCAAGCCGAATTATACCAAATGCATGGCATAATACCGATACGCATTGAGTTATCACTAATTTTATTAGACTACTTACATTGTGTCGTCGGTATAATTTACCTTTGCTCCCTTTGCAGGGAAAACAAATATAACTTGTAAAACTGCAAAAATCAACCCATTTTCATTGATTATCAGGCCGAAAATGAGAAAAATACTTATGATTCCAGCTTTTGTACTATTAGCATCAACTGTTGCGACAGCTTGTCCCGATATTTTGTCGGGGCTCCGTTCAAGGTTCTGTTCGCTATGGTGCAATAATAAGACAACCCTATTCACCCTTGTCCTCTGTAGCTTTAGCGAAAGAGGAATTCACCATTCACTATTTACTACATGATGACCAGCGCAGAAATACGACAGGCTTTTATGGATTTCTTCCAATCCAAAGGACATGTTATTGTTCCATCAGCCCCCATCGTTGTAAAAAATGATCCAACACTGATGTTTACCAACGCAGGTATGAATCAGTTCAAAGATTATTTTCTTGGAAATAAGAAATCAGAAAATTCAAGAGTAGCCGACACGCAAAAATGTTTACGGGTAAGTGGTAAGCATAACGATTTGGAAGAAGTGGGTGTAGATACCTATCATCATACCATGTTTGAAATGCTGGGTAACTGGAGTTTTGGCGATTACTTTAAAAAAGAAGCCATCGCCTGGAGCTGGGAATTGCTGACAGAAGTTTATAAACTTGATAAAGACAAATTATACGTTACCATTTTTGAAGGCGATGAAAAAGAAGGTTTGCCAAAAGACGAAGAAGCGTATAATGAATGGAAAAACTTTGTAGCAGTTGACAGAATATTACTCGGAAATAAAAAAGATAATTTCTGGGAAATGGGTGATACAGGTCCTTGTGGTCCTTGCACAGAAATTCATGTGGATTGCAGAACGGATGCAGAAAGAAAATCAGTTTCGGGAAAATCATTGGTCAATAATGATCATCCGCAGGTAATTGAGATATGGAATAATGTATTCATTCAGTACAACAGAAAGAAAGATGGAAAGCTGGAACCATTACCAGCCAAACATGTAGATACGGGTATGGGGCTGGAAAGACTGGTAAGGGTAATTCAGGAGAAGCAAAGTAATTATGATACCGATATTTTTACAAGTACTATTGCTGCCACAGAAAAAATTACAAAACATAAATATGATAACAGCGATAGCAAACAGGCTATTGCTTTTCGTGTAATTGCCGATCATATCAGAGCAATCAGTTTCACTATTGCAGATGGTCAATTGCCTTCTAATACAGGAGCTGGTTATGTTATTCGTCGTATTCTTCGCAGAGCAGTTCGTTATTATTACTCTTATCTGGATTATAAGCAGCCATTATTGAATCAACTGGTACCTGTTCTTGCAAAGCAATTTGAAAGTGTTTTTCCCGAATTGCAAAAGCAACTTGATTTTGTAACTAAAGTAATGAAAGAAGAAGAAGAGTCTTTTTTAAGAACATTGGATAAAGGGTTGAAACGTATTGATGATATTATTGGAAACGTATCCACCAATAGCATTGCAGGAAAAGATGCATTTGAATTGTATGATACATTTGGTTTCCCGGTTGACTTAACAAGATTAATAGCATTAGAGAATAATTTAACGGTTGATGAAATAGGCTTTGAAGTAGAAATGCGTCAACAGAAAGACAGAAGTCGTGCGGCCACAACAATCGATGCAGCAGACTGGACCGTTTTAAAAGAAGGTTCCAATAAATTCATAGGGTATGATTCTTTAGAAGCAAAATCCTCTGTTTTAAAATACAGAAAAGTAAAAGCCAAAGGCAAGGAATTGTTCCAGATCGTTTTGGATACTACACCTTTTTATGCAGAAAGCGGCGGACAGGTTGGAGACAGGGGCGTACTGACTATTGACAATTCACCATTCACAATAATCGATACGAAGAAGGACAACGATCTCATCATTCATTTCGCTGAAAGTCTTCCTTCTGATCTATCGGGCGAAGTAATAGCAAAAGTGGATGCATCAAAAAGAAAGAACACTGAATTACATCATTCAGCTACTCACTTATTACATGCAGCATTAAGAGCTGTATTGGGAGCTCATGTTGCACAAAAAGGTTCCTTGGTAAATGAAGAACATCTTCGTTTCGACTTTTCTCATTTTGCAAAAGTAACTGATGAAGAAATTGCAGAAGTGGAAGCAATGGTGAATGAAAAAATAAGAGAAAATGTTCCGGTTGTCATAAAGGAAATGTCAAAGGATGAAGCAACAAAGTTGGGTGCTATGGCATTGTTTGGAGAAAAATATGGAGCTATGGTAAGAGTGGTTATCATCGATCCGGATTATTCAGTGGAGCTTTGTGGTGGTACACATGTTGGTTCCACAGGTGAGTTAGGATTGTTTAAATTAACGAATGAATCAGCTGTTGCTGCTGGTGTAAGAAGAGTGGAAGCGGTTTGTGGTAAGCAGGCTGAGGATTATGTAAATGAGCAATTCAGTTTATTGTCATCGCTGAGAGAAACGTTGAAAAATCCGAAAGATATTCAGAAAGCTGTTGAAGGATTGCAAACGGAGAATGCAGATTTGAAAAAACATCTTGACTCAATGGAAGCCCGGCAACTCGTTGGTATAAGAAATGAGTTGTTGCAAAAAGATGAGATCATCAACGGCGTAAATTTCGTTGGCGATATCGTTGAAGTAAGTAATCCTGATGCGTTAAAGAAACTTTGTTTTGATCTGAAGAATCATCTAAGGGATCATGTAGCTGTACTTTGTGTAAATATTAATGGTAAACCTTTTGTCGCAGTTGGTATTTCTGAAACCGTAACGGTTGCAAAAAACCTGGATGCAAATAAAATCATTAAAGAACATATTGCACCTTTAATAAAAGGTGGCGGTGGCGGACAAAAAACCTTGGCTACAGCAGGCGGGCAGGATATAAGTCAGTTGGAAAAAGTAATAGAAGCGGTTAAGGGTTTATTATAGCGTTAACTGCGATATAAAAAATCATCATCGTCGTCATCGTCAATTTGAAAACCCTTCTTTGGTCCGGTCTTCTTATCTTCTTTGTAAATTTTTATAACATAAATGATTATGCCAATACAAAAAACTCCAAAAATCCCGGCAACTAAATAAACCATAAATGTTAATTCTAAGATCAATAAATACACTCCAAAAATCTGATTTTTAAGTTTTAAAACAATACCACTTTCAGGTTAGTAAAACTACTAAGCGTATACAGTAATGAATGTCGTAATAGAAACAGAAAGACTAGTGCTCCGGAACTTTACCCCGGATGATACACAATTGATCTACGATTTAAATCAGGATCCGGATATTACAAAGTATACAATGGACCCGGTTAAAGATCTGGCACAGGCAAATGAAATATTGATAAAGACTATTTTGCCCCAATATGCATTGTATAATCATGGACGTTGGGCCGTGCATACAAAACCTGATTTGCAATTCATCGGTTGGTGCGGATTAAAAGCCCGGCCCGAGAGAAATGAAATTGATCTGGGTTACCGGTTTATAAAAAACGCCTGGGGAAAAGGGTTTGCTACTGAAGCTGCTTTCGCCTGCCTTAACTATGGATTTGAAAAACTAAGGCTTCCCCGGATCGTTGGAAGAGCTATGCCCGAAAATATTGCCTCCCTAAAAGTGCTGGAAAAATGCGGTATGAGATATATGGGGGAAGATATAGTGGATGACCATCCGGCAAAGACCTATGAAGCCCTTAATCCCTTTCTGAATCCCTCCCGGATGACCGGTCCGACGGGGATTTAGTAGGGCAATCGTTTATCAGCTAATATTACCATTCGGGTAAATGACGGCTTTTAACATTTCCGAAACATTTCGTATTTCAAAAAATGTCGTTATATTTGTCTACGAAACTTGACGTAGATAATCTTAAAATTAAAAGTATATGCGAAAGACAATTTCTAAAATGTATTTCTTCATCATTGCGTTGAGCTTGTTGATGCCGGCAGCATTGCATGCTCAAAAGGAGGAAAAAGAAGTAAAGGAGGAGAAAGAAGTAAAAGAGAAGAAAGAAGTAAAACAGATCATTATTACAAGTAAAGGTGATAAAGATGAAAAAGTGGTTATAGAGATCATGGGTGATAAAGTGATGGTGAATGGCAAACCGATCGGCGATTATAAAGAAGGTGATCTTAAGGTAAAAATGAACAAGATGAAAGATATGGAGGCGTTAACTTTTCAAAGAATGCCCGGGACTGGGGTGTGGGATTTTGATACAAAAGGTGATAAAGGCGGAAAAGGACTACGTTATTTTAACCACGATGAAAACCTGGCGATGCTTGGCGTTACAACACAAAATGCAGATAATGGTGTTGAAGTTAAAAGTGTGACAAAAGAAAGTGGAGCGGAGAAAGCTGGTTTGAAAGAAAATGATATCATTACAAAGATCAATGATACTAAAATAGCAGAGCCGGATGATCTTTCTGAAGCGATTAAAAAACAAAAACCAGGCGATAAAGTGACTGTTACTTTTTTACGGGATAAAAAAGAACAAAAAGTTACTGCTGAATTAACCAAATGGAAGGGGTTTAATGCTTTAACATTTGGTAACGGAGAAAATTTCAATTTTAATTTTGACAATCTTCAAATGGACAAGATGATGCCAGAAATGGAAAGGCTCAGGAGTTTACGAACAGCGCCATATGGTCAAAACTGGATGTGGTCTGGTGGAAGCCCAAAATTGGGTATATCAGTTCAGGATACTGATGATGGGAAAGGTGTTAATGTGATAGAAGTGGATGAGGAAAGTAATGCCGCTAAAGCTGGTATTAAAGAAAATGATCTGATATCAGAAGTTGACAGTAAAACGATTAAAAGTACCGATGATATGGTGAAGATCATTAAAGAAAGTAAAGACAAAAATGCTGTTATGATCAAACTGAATCGTGGTGGAAAGACAATGAATATTGAAGTAAAAATGCCCAAAAAGATAAAGACTGCAGATTTATAAATTATATCTTATTTCAAGAGCAAAGCCGGATTTTAATTAAGTCCGGCTTTTTCAATTTTAAGGAAATTGATAGGTATCCTTAAAGCATAGAAGTGTATTTTTGCGGCCTTATAAATTATGGCCGATTTTGATGCATACGAAATAGTAGTGGGATTGGAGGTACATGCCCAGTTAATGACACAAAGCAAATTGTTTTGTGGTGACAGCATTGCGTATGGTGCAGCGCCGAATACGCAAGTAAGTCCGATTACACTCGGTCATCCCGGCACATTACCAAAAATGAATCGTAAGGCTATTGAATATGCCATTAAAATGGGATTGGCCTGCCATTGCGAAATTGAACAGCATAATTATTTTGCCCGGAAGAATTATTTCTATCCTGATCTGCCAAAGGGTTACCAGGTTTCTCAGCATACTACACCAATTTGTAAATCCGGATTTGTAACAATAAAAGTAGGAGAGACAGAAAAAAATGTCCGGTTGAATCGAATCCATCTGGAAGAAGATGCCGGAAAAAGTTTGCATGATGTAGATGATGCCAACACTTGTATTGATTATAACCGGGCAGGCACTCCATTGATTGAAATCGTTACGGAGCCAGATCTCAGAAGCAGCGATGAAGCCTTCGCTTTTGTGAGTGAAATAAGAAAACTGGTTCGTTATCTTGAAGTGTGCGATGGTAATATGGAAGAAGGTAGTCTTCGATGCGATGCGAATATCTCTGTTCGATTAAAAGGTGAAACTAAACTGGGAACGAGAGTAGAAGTAAAGAATCTTAACTCTATCCGGAATGTAAAAAGGGCCATAGATGTAGAAGCAAAGCGATTAATTGAAATAATTGAAGCTGGTGGAACGATTCAGCAACAGACAAGAAGCTTTGATGCAAATGCCGGAACTACACAAGCAATAAGGGATAAAGAAGATGCAGATGATTACCGGTATTTCCCCGAACCGGATCTTACACCCTTTCATTTGCAGGCTGAATTTATTGAAAAAATAAAGAAAAGTATTCCTGCCTTACCCGAAGAAAGAATAAAAAGATATACTTCAGCATTACAGTTGTCCGATTATGATGCTGCAGTATTAACAGAAGAAAGAATGGTGGCTGACTATTTTGAGCAATTAACAAAGTTTACTACTAATTATAAAGCTGCTGCCAATTGGATGCTCGGTCCAGTCAAGACATGGCTTAATGAAAATGGAAAAGAAATAAATGAATTTCCATTGGCACCTAAGCAGATCGGTTCATTGATATCATTGATTGATGGAGGAAAAGTTAGCTTCTCCATTGCAGCTACCCGCATCTTTCCTTTAATGTTATCTCATCCTGAAAAAGATGCTGCTATAATTGCCGCAGAAGCAAACCTGACACAGGAATCAGATGTGTCGGCAATCGGACCAATTATTGATGCCGTTCTTGTTAAGTTTGCCGATAAAGTAACAGCCTATAAAAAAGGTAAAAAAGGATTGCTGGCGTTGTTTGTTGGAGAAGTAATGAAGCAAACAAAAGGTAAGGCTGATCCAAAAGTTACCAACGAAATATTATTAGAAAAATTAAAATCATAAACAATAGAAATGAAAAATCAAATTGTCATTATTGCGCTGCTATCATTGATGGTTTCCTGTACTTCCAAATCGGGAACTAAGAAAGGTCTTGAAGTAAAAGGTACCATTACCAATAGTCCGCAAACATTGGTGTACCTGGAAGAAATACCAATGGCTACTATGCAACCTTCCATCGTTGATTCAGCTGTTATCGGAAATGATGGTAAGTATGTTTTACATGCGGCGGAAGCAGAAGCAAGAGTGTATAATATCAGGATGAAAGATGCCGGTTATCCGTTGGCTTCTGTGATCAATGATGTGGCCGTGATCACTTTAAATGCTACTTATAATACAGCTAACAAAGATTTTCCTGAGAACTTTGAAATAAAAGGTTCTGCTGTAAGCCAGGAGATGAAAGATTTTATGCAAAACTTCAATGAAGGGCTTCAGCATATTTTTGCAATTGGACGCAAAGGAGATAGCTTACAAAATGCTGGTGCATCTGATAGTGTGTTGACAGGGATTCAAAATGAAATGGTACTGATTGGGGCAGGCATACGGACGAACTTATTGGCATCTATAGAAAAATCAACGAACCCTGCATTAGCCATGCTGGAAATAGGTTATTACCAGAGTACAGCAAGCAATCCGAATTTTCAACTGGATCCTATCACCAGGGATGAAGTAAAAGGGATGGTTAATAACCTGGCTGCAAAATTTCCCAATCACAATGGACTGGCTTCTATTAAAACAACATTGCAAGGCACTGAGGGAAAGATGGCGCCTGATTTCAGTTTACCGGATCCACAGGGAAATGAGATCAAACTAAGTTCATTAAGAGGAAAATATGTATTGGTTGATTTTTGGGCAAGCTGGTGTGGCCCTTGCCGCCAGGAAAATCCAAATGTTGTAGCTGCTTTTAATAAATTCAAAGACAAGAATTTTACTATACTCGGTGTATCCTTAGATCGTCCCGGTCAGAAAGATAAATGGCTGAAAGCAATTATGGATGATAAACTTACCTGGACACATGTAAGCGACCTAATGTTCTGGGATAGCCCTGTTGTTCCACTGTATAAAATAGAAGGAATTCCCTATAACGTATTGGTCGATCCTTCGGGTAAAATAGTTGCAGAGAATTTAAGAGGTTCTGCGTTGGAGGAAAAGCTGGCTTCTATTTTAAATTAATATAAGATAAATTGATTATTGTAGCCGGGCTTCTTAAAAGAAACCCGGCTTTTTCTTTATTAGAAAACTTCTAAA
Source organism: uncultured Chitinophagaceae bacterium (assembly GCA_963705465.1). GTDB lineage: Bacteria > Bacteroidota > Bacteroidia > Chitinophagales > Chitinophagaceae > JJ008. The sequence continues at coordinate 36,922 of CAVPJN010000006.1, forward strand.
AAACTTATTCCATTTCTAATGGGTTGTGTTCGAGACTAGCAGATACAAATACCGGAGATAGGGAAGTGAAATCACTTTTTCAACAACTGCTCCGATGTAGTTATTGAAAACTCAACCTTCTTTTCGGTTGGTTCAATATCATCAAAGTTCACATCCACCCGTAAAGCTTTCAAGCCGGAAACTCCCTGCAGTTCTTCCAACTCATGACTTTCAATACCCTGTTTAATAAGATTTTTATTTTGCAGAAATTCAATATAAGAAGTGTATTCTTCCGCATCTTTTGTATGCGAATAAACAATGGCGATCTTTCCCGGCTGTGTTAAACGTTCATTGGTTTCTTTTATCCGTACTTTATCAATTCTTTTCTTTACAATTTCGTACCGGATATTATAAGCTCCATCAACATCAAATTTTCTTTCTTCTGTTCTGAATAGAATTGCCAGGGGCTGGTTGTGTGAAAGAAGTAGTTGTGTCGTTCTTAATTGAGGTGAGAGTTCTGCTTCAAGCTTATTCGTTAGTCTCGCTGCTTTGGCCAATAAGGTCAATTGCCACATTTTTAAGTTGCGCAGATATATTTCATCAAACTTTTTTCGGGGAGTTATCGATTGCCCCATGTAAATATTGAATTCCACACCATCTGTTACAAAACGCTCAAAATAATGTGGGTATACTTTTTGAGCCGATAGCTGTTCTTTGTCGATAAACCGGGATAGTGTTTCATTGATCTTTGTAACACTTTCTTCATATTGCTTTACGATGGTGATACCGCATTCCAGTTACAGGATCAAGAGCCATAAAATATTCTTCAAATTCATCTTTAACAGAAGCCTCTGATCTTTGAAGATGATGAAAGGCTGAAGCCAACTGGAGTGTAAGAAAATCCTGAATGATAATTTCTTCTTCAGATTGCAGGATGTCTGATGCTGCTTTAATATATTTCTCAACCTTAAACTCAATTTCCTGCAACAAGGGGAAGGCTATTTCAGTTTGAACCTTAGTTATTGTTTTTTGAGCAAGCAATAATTGCTCTACAATATCTGCTTTAATAGATTTTGATCTTTCTGTGGATGAGTTGCGGATATCAATTGCACTATAGAGGGGATGTACATCGCCAAAAGCAATTCTTTCTATATGTGCTTCTCCTTGTTTATGAAGATTTACAATATATTTCAATGAGGTTTCTGTAAACTTCCATTCAACAGAAGGCTGTACAGCTGTAAACTTTTTCTTGATAATACTATCTACATGTGAATTCAACTGTTCAAGACTTTTTTCTAATCCAAGGGTAAAAAGTGGAATGGCATTTTCAATTTTACTAAGGTGTTGCGGTTTTAAATGCCCCGGCGCTGTCGATATTATCTCCAGCATACCAATTAATTCATTTCCCTTTTTTAAGGGGCAAATAATGAGACTTCTCGCATCTGAGAGGTGATAATGTTGAAGACATTGAATTTCCGCAATTGCAGCTTCTGTAATATTTTCAAAAAGAAGCGGTTGGTCATTCTCCCTGAATAATAGTTTGCAATAATCACTAATCTCATCCTTATCAGCCTTTTCATCAAACTTTTTGAATAAGATACTATTGGTATTATGAATTTCAGAGTAAACGTAGTGTCCGTTTATTTTGAAAAAAGGTGTTACACCAATCATAATATTTTTAAGTCCGATCAGTGAGCGTATATGTTCCTCCAGTTCTATGTATACATTTTCATCAGCTATAGAACTGTTCAGCAAACGGTTTTTCATTTTAGTGATAACTTCCTGCTCAGTCATATCATTGATACGAACAACAGCCACTCCTTCAAAAACAAATTTATCGAGGGGAATCAAAGCAGCCAGTTCAGTAACTGTCATTATCCGGTTGCTTTGGGGATCAAGGATCGTTTTAGGCATCTCTGGCATGTCTCCGATCGGATTTACATCTATGAACCTGGCATCCAGCCTTATTTCCATATAACGAAATAAACCTGTATCGGGGTCTTGTACCGGATATATGGAGCGATTGGTAACAGGACTATAATAACCCAAATATTTTTTTAATATCAATCCATAAGCGAAATGAATATTTTCAAGTTTACTTTCATCAGCATCGGCACTTCCTGGAATTTCAACTTCATTGGTTCCGGGTTTTAACAATAATTCTTTAAACAGTGGAGACACATAGACCGCCTCATTCTTAAACGGCATTAATACACCATACATATAGTTGGATGTAGTTGGAGGAAAAACAGCGGACAGCAACTCTTCAATCAGCTCTTTGTGATGGTCCACGGTTGAAATATCAGTTGTTGCGTTTAACAGTTCAGGGTGCGATTCAAACTGGGCAACCACCTGGCCATATAATTTCTTCATGCCGGGATTTCCTTCAGCTATATTTTTTTTCAAGCTCATCACCAAAGGTTTAAAGCATAGACGGCTGTTAAAGGTAATGTCATGAAAATTTGCTGCTCCGTTCTGCATACTGTTAGCTTGAATTAGATTATGGTTCTATAAAAATAACAAATTGCTGAGTTTTACTGGCATTGAATGTTTAAAGCCAATTAATTGAAATACAATGTTTAAAAGCTGATTTAGAGCCGGAAATATTTCTATCTTCTTAGTCTTCCCAATGTAATTCCAATTTTTAGCTGAAAAGTAAAGAATGCATCATTATCTTTTGGGTCACCTCTCTGATCGCCGGGCTTAGTTCCATCCGAAGGATTGAGTTCCCCTTTTCTATTGGCTAATTGTTGTGCAATTGGAACAAGATTGGCAGGAAGATAATTGGAAAATAGAGATGGGTCAATATAAGTTGTACTTACATCATCGAGATAATCAGTAAATAATTTCCGATGAACAAATTCCAGTCTTGCACTAAAAAGAGTATTGATCTCATACCTTAATCCTAATCCTGTAACGATATTGAATTGACTAAGCTCATACGGTTGCCGATCCCTGAATTCTTTAAAACCTTGTCCTTCTGTAGAAAGTGGTTGAAGAGAATACCATTCACCTTTTAATTCAGCTTGCGGATCAAAAGAATAACGACCGCCACCCAATAAAACGTAAGGGGAGAATCGGGGGGGCTCATCTTCAAAACTCAACAAAGCAAAAGGATGAAATTCAACGGCCATGTGAATCTCATTGATCTTACTTTTAAAACTCAGATTTCTTTCATAACGACCAAAAGTGGAGCCGGCCACATTTTGGAGGATGCTGTCATAACCGGTTATTTCCCCAAAAGTTCCTTCCAGCCGTACACCAATCATATTTTTATACATCCCCATTATGTAAAATCCATATCCCGGTCGGGCAGTTGCCCATCGAAGATCTTTAATGAAATTTTTTCCAATACCTTTTTTGCCACCAAGATCTGTTAAGGCATTCATAATGCCTATAGTAGGACCGAGCTCAAAAACGACTTCGTTTTCGTAGTACTTATTGTTGTAATAATAATATTGTGCTTTCAGCGATTGAACTAATCCAAAACAACAAACCAGAAACACTAGTAATAATTTTCTCACACAAACAGATTTATTAAGAAAATAATCGGTTTTGTCAGAGATGCTGGATATAGAGGAATGTCAAAGGGATTGGGTCTGGAAAAATAAGAATTAATTTTAGATTATAGTAACGTATAGTATTATATTAAGATGATTAACAAGAGAAATAAAATAATTCTTAAACAAACAGCAATTACACTCTTTTTACCCGGATAGTATGTGATTTTAGCTTAGTTTACCTTCATAACGGTCAATACTTTCTGAAGTGATTGGTTCTGCAATCGTAAAAAATAGGCACCGGTAGGTAAGCCATCATTATAAATATCTACGTTATAAGTGCCCGCAGCATAATCACCATTGGCTAGAACTTTTATTACCTGACCAAGTGAATTGATCTGTTGGATCATTGTATGTCCCCCATTAGTAGAAAACTGTATGGTAGCATTAATTGTGTAGGGATTGGGCCACATTTTCAACAACAGTTTATCAGCATTATTATTAGTAGTAGTCGGGTCATCTGCAACACCACAAGGTCCGGTAATAAGCGGCAATGACTGATAGTTTTGCAAAAGAATTGAATTTAATGCCGGTTGCTTTACACAAAACCATTGTTCCATAACAGAAGCGTACACACTACGAAAATCATATTGGAAAGGAATATTATTAACTACCTGAATATCCGCAGGAATATCAGGACTTTTTCCAAGAATTCCTTTCCTGGCATGCTTGCCAAACATTATTAATGGTGCAGCAGCCCCATGATCTGTTCCAAGGCTGGCATTGGATTTTATGCGACGACCAAATTCAGAGTAGGTCATTCCCATTACTCTGTCATCAAGTCCCATCAACTCAAGGTCTTTTTGAAAAGCACTTATACCGGATGAAAGATCCTTCATCAGTTTGGCATGTAAACCAGTAGTTGTATCACTGGCATTTACTTGTCGTTTATGTGTATCAAAGCCACCCATCGTTACTGTATACACTCTTGTTTTTAAGCCTCCCTTTATTAATCTTGCAACGATCTTTAATTGTTCGGCTAAGCCATTATCTGTAGGATACGTTGCCATCGTACCTGCTCTTTGATAAGCAGCCCGGATGATGTCAGAATATATTTTTGTTTTTTCAGAAATGACACGAAGGAATTTCAATTCTTTATTTGCTGGAGTGGAGTTTAACGGAAAGTCGGAAAAGGGATTGACGAACGTATAGATCTTTTCAGGATTAGTAATAGATAACCCCATGGAGTAAACAGTTCCTTGTACGGTCAATGTTGGATAATTACTGATCTGTATTGCCAAAGGGTCGGGCATTGCTGAAGTTGGAAAGGCATCAGGGTATCCGGGGTATTCACTTTCTAAATACCTTCCCATCCAACCTGTTTTTACTCTCTCTCTTCTGTTTCTGCGGGTATCACCACTGTTCCATACATCTGTATCTCTGAAATGGGAAAAGCTGGGATTTTCATAGCCTACCGATTGCACAATATTCATCTTGCCCTCATTAAACATATTTTGCATAGCTGTCATAGCTGGATGTAAGCCGGATTTATCGTTTCCGTCCAACCGTAGTACCTGACTTTGCGGTATGGCAACATTGGTTCTGGCATTATAGTAGTTGCCATAAATGTCAATCGGTATCACCATGTTTAATCCATCATTACCGCCGGCTAATTGCACCAATATGAATACATGGTCGGTATCGGTTAAAGTCTGTTCCAATAACCGGGCAAGCCCACTTTCTGCACCTTCTGCAGTAAATGAAAAGCCATTTAATAAGGCCGGCATGGTAACAGCAACCGGAACGGTATTGCGTAAAAATTTTCTCCTGTTCATACTCATGATTTACATAGTTGGTTTAAAAAAATCAGCACAAATGATATTCCGGCAGGTTCATCAGGAATTTAAACATGTCTTTTAATGCAGCATTAATAACCGTGTTGTTATTGCTGTTCCATGCATTCGTCCAGATCGTATCATCTGTAGTGTTATTGAGCAAAAAATTCCTCTTTACATAATTTTTCGAATTGGTTGATAGGGGATAACGGAGTAATAATGCAGTTACATCTGTTATCAATTGATTTGGATCTGCAGGATTGGATGAATAACTGGCGAATGCTCTTAGATCTATCACCGCATCATTCACTAAGGCGTCTGTAAAGTCTGCCCTTTTGGGAAGCGAATTGCTGTTTACCCATAACTCATAATGCATTGGCTCCTGATAATAAGATGGCCAACCGGAAACATCAGGAGGCTGAAATAACTGTTGCTGCATTTCTGCTGCATTTTGATAAATTGAGTAAAATAGCGGGTAACCTGTTGTATAATTTGTGTACGCCGGAAAACTGACATTGAATTCCCGTAATGTACCTACGATCATATCAAATGGATTTTTGATATAGCAGGCCTGATTAATGGTATCAAAGAAGTGATCACTTTTAAATAGGATTGCAAGGGCAGGTTTTATTTCATAATTGTTACCTATCAAAATATCTGCCATCGGAATAATAACATCCGTTTCAGTTGTTTCATCGATATCATAATACACAAACCATTTGTAAAGTTTACGGCAGATGAATCTTGCTGCTTCAGTTGTATTAAAGAGCATTTCCATTAAAGCGTCTAGTTCCTGATCTGGATTTGTGCTGCCTGTGATCGTTGTGTTATTATAAAAAGCAGAAAAACTTTTAGAGCCGGTATCGTGAGAGCCAGCATCAAGATAGGAACCAAGAGGATTGTCATTAATTCGCCAGCCACTCAATACTCTTGCAACGGCTATTACATCATTTTCTGTATAAAGCGAATCATTGCCTTTGCCTATCGTAAATAGTTCCTGTAATTCTCGTGCAAAGTTTTCATCTGGTGCCTGTTTGGAATTGAGGTATCCGTTCAGGTGTATCAGCATAGCTGGATCAATAGTTACTTCCCTCATCAACGTTTTAAAATTGCCAAGCACATTGCTTCGAAGAAGGTCGTGATGCCGGTATAAGAATTGTGCGTTGTCAATTTCTGATTCTTGTACTGAAAAGTGATGATGCCAGAACAGCACCATTTTCTCCTGAATGCTTCTGTTCTGATTGACGATCAATCCGGCCCACCATTTTTTTATACTATCTACCCTGCGTCTGTTGATCTGTCCTCTTATCTCAACGGCACTAGCTATATTAGGATCGTTTACCCATGTTTGTCCAATTACTACTCCAAGATCATCATAGAATAATCCATCATCTTCCAGTATTCCATAATCTCTTACAGGCGGTGACGGTATTGTAATAGTATTCAGTAATTCTTCTACAGCGGTACCAGGAGACAACGTTAGAAAATAATCGATATCGGCTTTCTTAGCGCCAAACATGGTTCGTTTCAAAAGATGGGTTACTTCATTCACAGACCAGTTGCCTGCATAAGGAGTTAAGCCTGCCAGCAATCTGTTTCGGGACTGCTGTTTTTTGTTTTCTGCAGTTTGAATAGCTCCTCCTGACCGTTTAAAAAACTCTCTTCTGTCCATAAGTAAAAATTTACCGGTAATCAATATTTATCGAATCAGCACAAATGTGCCTTTTTGCTGATGTGCTTTATTTTGAATGTCATTATAATACACGAGGTAAATGAATACTCCTGATGGTTGTAATTCACCCCGGAAGTAACCATTCCATCGCTGTTCCATTTGTGTGCTTTTAAATACCACTTCACCATTGCGGTTAAAGATTTGTAACCGGTAACCATCCGGCACTTTTCCAAGTGGACCGAAATAATCGTTACGACCATCTCTGTTAGGTGTAAATGCCGTGGGGATGTTGATCAATGCATCGTTTAGTACAACCACTCTGAATTGATCGGTAACCTGACAACCATTTGGTGAATAATTGGTAGCGTTGTAAACCGTTGTAACCTGTGGTGATGCTATTGGATCTTTGCAATTTGTACAACTTAACGAAGAATGTGAGGTCCAAACTACATTGCCATTTCCATTGGATTGAAGCATTACATTCTGGCCGACAAAAATGGTGTCTGCTTTTCGAATGTTATCAAACGGGCCACTTACGGGAACAGGTTTGTAATCCACGATGACAGAGTCGTAGCCACATATGTCGGGTAATGTGTCTCTGAAAGGAACGAATGCGTTAATGTTGCAAACAACAGAATCTTTAGTGGTTAGTTCAGGAATTTTTAATTTGATTATTGCAAAGTCTGCATCACCTTGTGCATTATTGAAATCGCCATTCCCGGATTCTGAGTCACCAGCCAGATAGTATTCATCTTTTGCATCATCTCTTATCATAAAACGCAAATGATCATTTTCACTGCCACCCCAGTTCTGTTTCCATACAATATTTCCGGAAGAACTGATCTTTACAGTCCAGAAATCACCATTGCCCAATGATCCGGTTACATCACCATCATTGGAGTAAGTAACACCGCCAACGATATAACCATTGTCTTTATCTGTAATAATTGTTTTGGCATATTCAGCATCTGTGCCCCCAACTACTTTTTGCCAGTTCAGTTTTCCCCGTTGATCTACATTGATGATCCAGTAATCCTGACTTCCTTTGGCTCCGCTTACATCTCCATCTGTTGATGTTGTATATCCAGCTAACGTTAATGAACCATCTGCTCCTTTGGTCATAGAATACGCCACATCATTTTGAGAACCTCCATAAATTTTACTGAATACTTTATTTCCATTGGCATCAATGGCCAGTAGCCACATATCATAATTTTTTTGGTTGGGAGGAATGTCGCCATCAATTGAATTAGTAAATCCGGCAAGAAATGTCATTCCATTGATGATCTCGAAATCAAACAACTCTTCATTTTTACTTCCACCATAACATTTACTCCATTGCAAAACACCAGCAGCATTAATTTTCATCAACACACCATCAGTATAAGTACCGGTACTATGATTGCCTCTGATGTCTCCATCGTTAGAGGAAGAAGTTGCGGCAATTAAGAAACTGCCATCAGGTGTGATTTCAATATGATTACCGATGTCTAATCCGGAACCGCCGTATCTTTTTTGCCAGATAAGATTACCATTCGGGGCTAATTTCAAAAGCCAGATATCTTTTGTTCCTCCAAATCCTGCTATCACTCCACCATCGGTGGAATTCGTTTCGCCTAACACCATATAGCCACCATCAGCAGTTTGTACAACATCTCTTGCACTTTCATACCCTGTCCCTCCAAATGACCTTTCCCATTGGATGGCGCCACATTTATCTAATTTCAAAACCCATAAATCCCAGTAATCCCGGTTCGGCTGCGGACTTACATCACCACTTTTTGAATCGGTATAGCCAACGACAATGGTTCCTCCATCTGTAGTAAATTTTATTGAATAGGGAACGTCTACATTATTACCGCCATATTTCATTGTCCACTGCTTCGGGGGGAGTTGTGCAAAAAGAATGGAAGAAAAGAAAAGCAGGGAAGTGCAACATAACAGAAAGATATTTCTCACAAGTTGGCGGGTCATAGAATTATTATTCCGCAATTACTTGCAAGGATTATGCTAACCTGTCTTTTTTGGGGATAAGTTCTGTTTTTTCTTTGCTCTTATTTTTCGTTTCCCGTTTCTTATACGAAAGCGGATATGAAAAATACTCAGGGTTTTTTCTGTTGAAAATAACGGCAACCTGACTGCAAACCACATTGTTCGCATTTGGGGTTTCTGGCTACACAAACATAACGACCATGCAGTATAAGCCAGTGATGGGCTTTATGTATAAGTGCTTCAGGAATGTTTTTTATCAATTCTTTTTCTACTGCAAGTGGAGTAGATGCTGATTGTGGAACCAGGCCAATTCGTTTGCTAACCCTGAATACATGTGTGTCGACAGCCATATTCGGTTGGTTATCGATAACAGATGTAATTACATTGGCAGTTTTTCTACCTACACCTGGTAGTTTGATCAGTTCTTCTACCGTCATCGGGATTTTTCCATTGAATTCTTTGACTACTTTTTCGGCCATCCCCAAAAGATGTTTGGTTTTATTATTGGGATAAGAAATGCTTTTGATGAACGGGAATAACTCATCAAAATTGGATTTATGTAATGATTGAACGGTTGGGAATTTTTTATAAATAGCAGGGGTGGTTATGTTCACTCTTTTATCAGTGCATTGGGCAGAAAGAATGACGGCTACCAGTAACTGGTATGGATCTGTAAATTCCAGTTCTGTTTCAGCGACCGGCATATTTTTTTCAAAATAATCTATAATGAAACCATATCGTTCTTTTCGTGTCATGTTGCAAGATAATGGGGAAATGGCAATGGTCAATAGTCAATAGTGAATGGTCAGTAGGGAACCCACTTACGCCAAGGCTACAGAGTTACCCTCCTTCGTTGAAACTACGGAGTTACCCTCCTTCGTTGGAACTACGGAGTTACCCTCCTTCGTTGGAACTACGGAGGGTAAATAAAAAAGCATCCTGAATATTCAGGATGCTCAGATTTCTTAATTTAAAAAAACTTAACTAAACAGCTTCTGCTTGTTCCCTTGCATGATTAAGTACATTGAGTACTACTTCTGTACGGGGAGATTGAGTGATCTTGTCAAGTCTTTGAATCGATGCTTTAAGTACTTCCAGTTTTTCTCGAAGTGCCCAGTCTTTTTGAAGAGCAGCGGCAATAGCTTCAGTTTTTTTACTTGAAGTTTCGTTGTACAAATACAATAAAAGGTCTTCGGGTGTAAAGTTGGTCATCGGCGAACCAGTTAAATTGTCCAGAAATAAGATGTTAATGTCCAGTGTTATGATAAAAAACGTCCGTGGTATTAACGGGAGCAGGTTTGCCTTATTGTGTAATTGATCCTAATTCTTTGAATTATCGGGTTTTTCCGATATCAAAAACAGCTCTTCATTCTCCCTTTTCATCAAATATTTCTCCCGGGCATATTTCTCCAATATAGCCGGATTCGTCTTAAGTGCCTCTAATTCTTTACGTTCCGTGGCAATTTCACGGGTGTAATGCTGTTTGCTTTGTTCAAGTTTTCGTAATTCCTTTTTGCGGTCTAATTGGGTAAAAAAATCGTTTTTGTCTAAAAAAAGGATAACAAAGCCAAAAAAGGCTAATGAAATGAGGTATTTGTTTTTGAGAAAGGCTGGAATATGGGTTAGAATGCGGTTCATAGATTATGGCTGTTTTAAAACTAATGGTTACTGTTTCAAAGTTCATAGCGAATACAAATAATAAATCTGCAATGAACTATGAAACAGTAACTAAAATCATTTACCAAATTTAATCTTTCCTTTTGGATAATATGCTGAGCTGCCTAATAATTCCTCAATACGGATCAGCTGATTATACTTCGCCATACGATCGGAACGGCTGGCAGATCCGGTTTTGATTTGTCCGCAATTTAAACCAACGGCCAGATCCGCAATTGTATTGTCTTCCGTTTCTCCACTTCGATGACTCATGATCGTATTATATCCATTATGCTGCGCCAATGTAACTGCATTGATGGTCTCGGTAATAGTACCAATCTGATTTACTTTTACAAGCAGTGCGTTAGCAATATTTTTATCAATCCCCTGCTGCAGTCTTGTTACATTGGTAACAAAAAGGTCATCGCCTACCAGTTGACATTTACTTCCAACAGACTCTGTCAACATCTTCCAGCCATTCCAATCATCTTCTGCCATTCCATCTTCAATTGAAGCGATCGGATATTGTTTTACCCAGCTCGCCCAATATTTAACTAATTGTTCACTGGTCATTTCCTTTGCCGCTGCTTTTATGGAATACATATTTTTTCTTTTTGCTATCCCATAATTCGCTATTGGCAGCATCCATCGCAATTACGATCTGTGATCCTGTTTTATAACCAGCAGCCTGAATAGCAGTCAAGACTGTTTCAATTGCTTCTTCATTACTTTGAATGTTTGGCGCAAACCCTCCTTCATCTCCCACATTGGTACTGAAGCCTTTTTTCTTCAATACAGTTTTCAATGCATGGAATATTTCTACGCCCCAGCGTAAACCTTCGCTAAAACTAGGTGCGCCTATAGGCATTACCATAAATTCCTGAAAATCTATTTTATTGTCAGCATGTGCACCACCATTCAAAATATTCATCATAGGGATGGGCAGTGTTTTGGCATTGGTTCCGCCAATATACCTGTATAGTGGTAAAGCAGCTTCTTCTGCAGCAGCTTTTGCAACCGCCATACTAATAGCTAAAATTGCATTGGCGCCCAGTTTTGATTTGTTCGGAGTGCCATCCAATTGAATCATCAACTCGTCAATGCCGGTTTGATCAGCAACATCATTACCTAGTAAAACAGGAGCAATAATATCGTTAACATTTTTTACAGCTTTTAAAACCCCTTTGCCTAGATATTTTTTCTTATCGTTATCTCTTAGCTCAGCAGCTTCATGAATACCAGTGCTGGCTCCACTCGGAACGGCCGCTCGTCCCATAGCCCCTTCATCAGTTATTACATCCACTTCTACGGTTGGATTACCTCTTGAATCAAGAATTTGCCGGGCAAAAATTTCTGAAATGTAACTCATAGTATTTTAATAAATTTAGGGATGAATGAATCATTCACTGGTAGGCAATCGTTCTGCAAAGAAACGGTTTTCATAGGAAGGAACAAAAATCGAAAAATGAAATTCTTTGTGATAAGCTTTCACACTTAAGTGTTAGTAAGGCGTTATACTTTAGTCATACCTTTAATAAAATCAGAAATTATGAGATATATTCTTGCCATATTCGGCTTTATTCTCACGGTTGTTATTGCAAAACCTGCTGAAGCACAAACTCCAGCCCCTAAATTAATTTCAACTGTAGAAGGTATTAAAGAGTTTGAGTTAAAAAATGGACTCCGTGTTTTGTTGATGCCAGATGGATCTCAATCCAATATTGCGATCAATATAGTGTACAAAGTAGGTTCCCGGCATGAGGGATATGGCGAAAGTGGTATGGCGCATCTGTTGGAACATATGTTATTCAAACAATGCGGAAAATTTGAGGATATAAAAAAAGCGATTGCTGATAAAGGTGCCATGGCCAATGGAACCACCTGGTATGATAGAACTAACTACTATGAAATATTGTCCGCCTCAGATGAAAATCTTCGTTGGGCTATTGAGATGGAGGCTGACAGGATGGTGAATTCAAAAATTTTATCTGAAGAGCTAAAGAAAGAATTTAGTGTGGTTAGAAATGAATTTGAGATCGGTGAGAACTATCCTAATGGGGTGCTGAGCGAAAGAGTGTTATCTGCTATGTATCTCTGGCATAACTATGGAAAATCTACTATCGGTAGTAAAGAAGACATTGAAAGGGTGAAGCCAGATAATCTGAAAGTTTTTTATAAAAAATATTATCAACCGGATAATGCTGTATTAATCATTGCAGGAAAATTTGATGAGACAAAAGCATTAAACTATGTGCAGGAGTATTTTGGCCCTATTCCAAAACCTGCAAGAGTTTTGCAACCCACTTACACAGTAGAGCCACCACAGGATGGTGAAAAGCTGGTAAGCCTGCGTCGTACAGGTGATATACAGTATATCGGGATGGGATATCATTCGCCATCACTGGCTGATAAAGATTTTGCAGCAAATTCTGCATTAATTGAAATTCTTACCAATGATCCTTCAGGAATATTGTACAAAAAACTGATCGACACAAAACTGGCTTCTGGTCTTTATGGGTATGCACAAACTCTTTATGATCCGGGGTTCTCTTATTTTCAGGTAGAAGTGCCAAAAGATAAAAGTGTTGACAGTGCGAAGCAGTCGTTGCTTTCAACAATGGATGGAATAAGTAATATAAGGATTACGGAGGAAGACCTTACCCGGGCCAAAAATATTATTTTGAAGTATGCAGAAGATTTGATTTCCAAGACCAATGATTTTGCGATTGACCTTACTGAATACATAGGTGCAGGAGATTGGCGACTTTTCTTTTTAACCCGTGACAGAATTGAAAACCTGACTATAGCAGACATTGAAAGAGTTGCAAAAAAGTATTACAAACCATCTAATAGAACTGTAGGTGTATTTATACCCGAAACCGCACCGGAAAGAACGGTTGTAGCTGAAACACCCGACATCAATAAATTATTAACAGGGTATAAAGGAAAAGAAGTAGCGGAGCAGAAAGAGAATTTCGAGAATAATATTGCAAATATTAAGAAGCATACTGCGTATGGTACTTTACCGAATGGTGGTAAATATGCATTACTGGAAAAACCAACAAAGGGTGATAAAATAAATGCTTCAATCATTTTAAGATTTGGTGACGAATCTTCAATGGCCAATAAGAACAGGATTGGTGCTATCCTTGCTGATATGTTGAACACAGGAACCACAACAAAGACAAAAGAGCAAATTCTGGATGAATTAGACCGGATAAAAACGGATATATCTTTTTCTGGGGGAGCTGGTGGTTTGTCAATTGGTATTAATACCGATAAAATGAATTTTCCCGCTGCGTTGGCATTGCTTGAAGATATGTTGATGCATCCGAAATTTGATGCTGCAGAGTTTGAAAAAATTGTAATAGACACTAAGGCAAGTTTTGAAACGGCTAAGAATGAGCCGGATAATCTTGCTTCAGAAAAATTGGGTAAGCTGTTAAGTGATTATCCCAAAGGTCATCCATATTATGCTGCTGATACTGATGAAAAATTAGAAGAGCTCAGCAACGTAAAACTGGATGATTTAAAAAAATATTATAACGATTTTTATGGAGCCAATCAATCTGTTTCAGTTTTTGTAGGAGAAATTGACAAAAAGCAGATCACTTCATTTCTTCAGAATGTTTTCGGGAAATGGAATAGTAAAGAGCCGTATAAAGAGATCGAATCTCGATATTTTAATTCTAAAGGCACCACTACCACAATCAATACACCAGATAAAACCAATGCAATTGGTTTGGGTGGGTTGAATCTGAATATTTCCAGAAAACACCCTGATTATGCTGCTGTATTAATGGCGAATGAATTATTAGGAGGTGGAGCATTTCTATCTTCACGGATCCCCCAAAGGTTAAGGGAAAAAGAAGGAATGAGTTACGGAGCCGGTAGTTTCATGAATGTAGAGTACAAATACAATACTGGTTCATGGGGAGTGTATGCTTATTTCAATCCTATTTATAAAGGAAGACTGGATTCAGCCATGCACCAGGAAATTGATAAGGCTATAAAAGGGGGATTTACAAAAGATGAATTAACTAACTCTGTAAATAGTTGGTTGGAACAGGGCAGGTCTTCCCTGGGTAATAATAATACGGTGGCAAGCATCCTCCGCTCCTTTTTACAAAATGAAAGGGACCTGAATCAGTATATAGAATTTGAAAATAAAATAAAAGGGTTAAGCCTGGAAGCAGTTAATGCGGCGCTACGCAAATACTTTGATAAATCAAAATTGGTAATGATATACGGAGGCGACTTTGATAAAGGAATGAATGATAAGTCTACTGAGAAAAAAGGGTTTTAATTCGTCAACGTTTTAAAGATGTTTTCCAGGCTTTGGTTTTCGCTTTGCAGTGAAATGATATTCAGATTTTGCTGCAAAGCCAATTCCAGAATTTGCTTTCTTACCAGCATCAGCGTTTGATGTTTGCAGTTTAAAATTCGAATCTGAGATGCTCTCTACTTTCGTAACAGCATGTAGGTTTTCAAGAAGTGATTTATCAACCACTTCTTTAAATTGAACCACTACAATATGCATTTCTTTATTTCCGTTTTGCAGATTACTTAGTTTATCATCTGCCACTAATTCACCTTTGTTAATGATAATTACCCGGTCGCAGATAGCTTCCACTTCCTGTAGAATATGGGAGGAGAATAGAACAGTTTTATTTTGTCCTTGCTTTTTAATTACTTCTCTTATTTCTACTATCTGATTTGGATCGAGTCCGGAAGTTGGTTCATCTAATATTAATACTTCAGGATCATGAATTAATGCGGCAGCCAGCCCAACCCTTTGTTTATAGCCTTTTGACAATTGACCGATCTTTTTGTTGCTTTCAATTGTAAGTCCGGTAAGTTCAATTACACTTTTGATCTTTTGTTTTGCAGCTGATACTTTATGAACTTCGGAAATGAAGGCGAGATATTCTTTTATATACATATCATAATACAAAGCATTTAATTCCGGCAGATACCCGATCTTCTTTTTTGTTGCCAAGGGGTCATCAGCTACATTAATGCCACATACAAAAGCTTCACCACTTGTTTGTTGCAGATAGCCGGTAATGATCTTCATGGTGGTGGATTTGCCGGCGCCATTGGGCCCAAGAAAGCCAACGATTTCTCCTTTTTCGATTTTAAAAGAGATGTTATTGACAGCTTTTTGCTCTCCGTAGGTTTTGAGCAGGTTTTTTATTTCAATGGACATATAGCAAACCTACACAAAACTTTTATTGCTTACTACTGTTATTCAATTAGGGGTAGAACTATGCATTTAATTATCTTTGGCCATCCTCAATATGGTTAGATACTTATTTGTTATATTGACGCTTGGCTTTTTGGTGCAGAGCACAGGCGCGACTGTTTTTTTTAAAAAAATAGTTGCGCAGGCAGCAGAGTCTTCGGATGAGACACAAAAGGGTGTAGAAAAGGGAAAAGAGGAGGCTAAGACCGATCAGGAAAATAGTACTATAATTTTTTTTGGAGACAATTTTTTACAAACAAGTTTTTCCGGATTCCTTCGGCCTACCCGGCTTTACCCATCGGGTTTTTATAATATCCCTTTTTTGCCTCCCAGATAGTTTGTCCGATCTTGTAGATACTTTATTCAATAAATTAATAGTGCTGACCTTTTAAATTCAATAAATTTGAATCAGTATGAAGAAGTTTAAATTCACCAAAGGGGATTTTTTCGGTGGTCTTACGGCCGGAATTGTTGCTTTACCACTGGCACTAGCTTTCGGCGTTCAGTCCGGATTGGGGGCCGCTGCAGGACTATATGGAGCAATATTTTTGGGTTTTCTTGCTGCTATTTTTGGTGGCACACCATCACAGATCAGCGGACCTACAGGCCCGATGACAGTTGTGTCTGCAGCTACTATTGCTTTATTTCTTACAGCGTCTACGGATGGCAGTATGGAGTCTGTAATGGGAGCTATTATTGCCAGCTTTGTATTAGCCGGCTTGCTTCAGATATTGATGGGAGTTTTTAAAATTGGCTCACTGATTAAATTTATCCCTTATCCTGTAATATCCGGGTTTATGAGTGGGATAGGTGTTATTATCATCTTACTTCAATTATTTCCTGCTATTGGATTGGCATCTCCTAAAACGACGATTGATGTTGTACAGGAAATTGTACCTGCATTGGGTAATATCAATAGCTGGGCAATTCTGTATGCCAGTTTAACTATTTTGATCATCTATCTCTTTCCAAAAATTACAAAAGCTGTACCGAGTACACTGGTAGCTTTGATAGCTATTACGATCTTAAGTGTTATTCTTGATAAAGGGGTTCCAATTATTGGGGATATTCCACAGGGGCTTCCTCCAATAAATCTTGAAGGCATTTTGACTATCAAACCAGCATTATATACGATGATCCTGGAAGCTGGTGTAACATTGGCTGCATTAGGTGCTATTGATTCATTGCTTACTTCAGTGGTGGCGGATAATGTAACAAAGACCAAACATAATAGTAATAAAGAGTTGATCGGTCAGGGCATAGGTAATTCAATAGCTGGATTATTTGGCGGATTGCCCGGTGCAGGTGCCACAATGAGAACATTGGTGAATATCCGTTCAGGAGGAAGAAACAGGATATCAGGTGTGATACATGCTTTGGTTTTAATGGTTGTATTGTTTGGAGCAGGAAAATATGCAGCTCTCATTCCGAAATCAGTTTTAGCAGGTATATTGATCACAGTTGGTATCGGTATTCTGGATTATAAAGGATTCAGACACATCAATAAGGTTCCAAAAGCGGATGCTGCGATTATGGTCATTGTATTATTGGTAACTGTATTTCTTGATTTGCTGGTTGCAGTTGGATTAGGAATGGTATTGGCCGCATTTATATTCATGAAGAAAATGAGTGATATAGCGGAAGAAAGAACAACGGTTACAGATTGGGTAGATTTAAAACTAGAAGAAGGTTGGAGCGATGAGTTGATTCCTGACAATATTGAAAAAAACATTGTTGTTAAACACCTGGATGGTCCATTGTTCTTTGGGTTTGCTTCAGGGTTTACCGACAGAGTTGCTAAGGTAAAAGATATACGATATGTAATTATACGAATGGAGAAAGTTCCGTTTATCGATCAAACAGGATTGTATGCATTGGAAGATGCGATCCTTTCATTGGAGCAAAGGGATATTGAAGTATTGCTTACGGGTTTACAAACGCAACCAAAATTAAGAATGGAACGAATAAATCTTATTCCGGGCCTTATTACGAAGGATAATATTTTTAAAACATTCACTGATTGTATAAACTGGCTTAGTGAAAAACATTCGGATTAATAAAAGATGCCTGCTGAATTCAGCAGGCATCTTTTATTAATTTATAGATTATCAAATTCATAAAGCGGGTCAATATGAGTGCCTGCTTTCATTTCAAATACTGGGTTAATAATTCCATCTTGTAACCCATACACCCAGCCATGCAAATCAGGTCCGTTGCCATTTTTCCATGCCCGTTGAATAATGGAGGTTTTTGCAAGGTTCATTACCTGTTCCTGTACATTTAATTCAACCAATCTATCTACTCGTTGATCCTCATTTTTAATCGCATCTAATTCATCCCGATGTATCCGGTAGATATCTTTTATATTACGTAGCCACATATTTAAAACTTGTTTGAAATTGCCATTTGTGGTTGCTGCTTTCACCCCTCCGCATCCGTAATGCCCGCAAACAATTACATGCTTTACTTTTAAGTGATGTACGGCATATTCAAGTACACTCAATACATTCACATCTGTATTAACTACAAGGTTAGCGATATTACGATGAATAAAAATTTCTCCCGGTTGTGTTTGTGTAATTTCATTTGGAGGTACACGGCTGTCGCTACAACCAATCCATAAAAATTCCGGGGTTTGTACATCTTTCAGGCTTTGAAAGAATTCAGGGTCGGTCAACTTTTTATCAGAGGCCCATGTTTTATTAACGGCTAGTAATTTCTCGTATGAATGCATATTACTTGTTTAAGGGTTATAAAATTAATAATTGTCAGTTGTAGTTATTTCTTTCTCATAGTTTCTTATCAAGCTGTTTTTTTCTTTTTCAAGTAATAGTGATGAAAAACCATGCTCTTTGATCTGGCTTCGTTTAAGTTGAACAGAAATGTTTTTCAATGGTGCATGCAACATAAAGTCCTCTATAGTTTCCAACACATCTTTATCAATATAATCGGCTCTTACAGTATCTATTATTACTGTCGAGTTTTTTGGAACCTGCTCCAGCTTATTCTTTATGATTGGCTTGTTGAGGAAAGATACATCCTTACGAAGTCTGAACAGATATTTGTTCTCATCATGTACTACAAATACAGCTGTTTTAAAGTTACTTCTTATAATAAAGAAAAGCCCAACTCCAATACCAATTAAAACGCCTTTTAACAGATCTGTTGATAAAATGGCAACGATGGTTATGACGAAAGGGAAAAACTGATCCCAGCCTTTTTTGTAAAAAGCTTTGAATACCGAAGGTTTAGCGAGTTTGTAACCTGTAAAAATTAAAATGGCCGCCAACGCTGTTTTAGGAATCATGTTTAGCAAGAAAGGAATTAAAGCAAAAGAAAGCAACAACAAAATACCGTGATAGATGGTTGACATTTTTGTTTTAGCTCCTGCGTTTACATTGGCTGATGATCGTACTATAACACTTGTTACCGGTAAACCCCCAATAAGGCCTGAAACAATATTGCCAAGTCCCTGTGCTTTCAATTCACGGTTGGTTGGCGTTACCCGTTGAAATGGATCAAGATCATCAACTGCTTCTACACTTAAAAGACTTTCTAAACTGGCTACTAATGCCAGAGTGACCGCAATTACTATTACTTCTGTGTTTAATATATACCGCCAGTCCGGAAAGGAGAAAAAAGAAAAGAATTCATTTGCAGATGTAGCAACAGGAATTCTTACAAGATGTTCTGCAACTAATGCATTGGCCGGATTTGATTGCTGAATAAATGCATTAATGCCCACTCCTATAAAAACAATTATCAAAGGCGCAGGTATGAATTTTATAAAGCTTTTTTTACCAGCAATTATTTTTTCCCAGCCAAAATGAAATGCCAGGCAAATAGCGCCAATCAACAATGCTACTGAATTGATATTCCCAAAAGAGAAAATAAAGTTTGAAAATAAATTTCCTGATGCTTGTTTTACTCCTTCATCTGTTTCGAAATGTGAGTCATCCCCAAGCAAATGCGGGACCTGGTTTAAAATTAGAATCAAGCCAATTGCTGCCAGCATTCCCTTGATCACACTTCCCGGAATATAATCACCAATAATACCAGCTCTGCAAAAGCCGAGAATGATCTGAATAATTCCACATAAAACAACAGCCACAAGAAAGCCCTGAAAAGAGCCAATTGTTGCAATAGCCGCAAATACAATTGCGGTAAGTCCAGCTGCAGGTCCACTTACACTCAGGTGTGAACGGCTGGCAAGGCCTACTACAATACCACCGGAAATACCCGCAATAATTCCGCTAAGCGGTGGTGCTCCAGATGCTAAAGCAACGCCAATACATAAAGGCAATGCGACTAAAAATACAACGACTGACGAGGCCAGATCATTGGGTAGACTGGCTAAATAATCTTTTGCCCTTGGTCTTGGGGACATAAATAGTAATTTTCATTTATTAAATAAATTGATTCAGCACTGCCCGAAAATGACAGAGCTTGATTTCAAATCGAAATGAAATCAGAATAAATAAAAATTGATATCGGGAGGAGGTGAAAGTAATTCGCCATGAAAAGCTATATAGAGCGATTCATCGGAGTGATTGTAGTTGTTGTTAACAGCATAAGCATTCTCATTATTCTCTTCTGTATGATGAAGATATTCCTCGGTAAGTGTATTCGTGGGTGGTGTTTTTTCTTCTGTGGTGTTAGCAAGTGGGTTACAATCCTCTTTATCAGTAGCTGAAGATTGTTTTTTTTCTATTGTTGACATTTTCTCCTGAAAATTAAAAACAAAAGGAGCGCTGATGGTAAGCCAAATCAAAGCCACTATCATGCCGATAGCCGAGAATTTTTGAATAAAGCAATAATTGGGTTTGATTTTCTTCATCAGCTTGCGAAAATAATAAATCCATTTTACTATTTACTATAAAATAATAATAATTACATTTTAATAACATTTTGAGAGACTAAAGTATAGTTCAGCAGTAACGAATATTTAAAATATATTTGTGAATTCTGAAACTATGATTCTTTTTATTTCAATAATTTTTATTCTTGGGTATGTTGCCATTACAGTGGAGCATTCCATTAAGTTAAATAAGGCGGCATCTGCAATGCTTACAGGCGTTTTATGCTGGGCCGTATATGCCTTGTTTACAACTGATTCACATCTTGTGAATGAGCATCTTACCGGACATCTTGGCGATGTTGCCGGTATACTCTTTTTCCTTCTGGGTGCAATGACGATCGTTGAATTGATTGATGCGCATGATGGATTTCAGATCATCATCGATAAGATTCAAACCAGCAACAAGAAAAAATTAGTCTGGAGCATTGCTTTCATTACGTTTTTTCTTTCTGCAGCCTTGGATAATCTTACTACCACAATTGTTATGGTTTCCTTACTCAGAAAATTGATAGATGATAAAATGGAGCGATGGATGTTTGCCGGGCTGATAATTATCGCTGCAAATGCAGGCGGTGCATGGAGTCCTATAGGAGATGTAACAACCACTATGTTATGGATAGGAGAACAGGTAACCACCTGGAATATTATGATCAAAACATTTATTCCAAGTCTGGTTTGCCTTCTTGTACCCACTTATTTTATTGCCCGTCAAATGAAAGGGAAATTGGAAAAGCCGGAAGTTAAAGAAGAGGAATATGGCATTACCAGCACGCCGTTTGAAAGAAATATTGTTTTCTTTTTTGGTGTAGGTATGCTATTATTTGTTCCTGTATTTAAAACGATTACTCATTTACCTCCTTTTATGGGAATTCTATTTGGGTTAAGTGTGCTGTGGATTGTTACCGAGATTATCCATAGCGAAAAAGATGAAGCAGAAAAAGGATTGCTTTCAGTAAATCATGCATTAAGGAAAATCGACACGCCAAGTGTTTTATTTTTTCTGGGAATATTATTAAGTATTGCTGCACTTGAAGTAACAGGTATTCTTACAGATGCTGCATCCTTTATGGATAAAGCTGTTGGCAATATTAAGGTCATAACAATATTAATTGGGTTTTTCTCAGCGATAGTGGATAATGTTCCGTTAGTCGCAGCTGCACAGGGTATGTACAGTATGGATATTTATCCTACCGATCATTATTTCTGGGAATTTCTGGCCTATTGTGCAGGTACCGGAGGAAGTTGTCTAATCATTGGTTCTGCTGCAGGTGTAGCGGCAATGGGATTAGAGAAAATCAATTTCTTTTGGTATGTAAAAAAAATAAGCTTGCTTGCCCTGGTAGGATATCTTGCAGGTGCAGCAACTTATTTGTTGCAAAAGCAGTTACTATAAATAAATCAATAAGTATTTTTTGTTCGATTATCAGGTAGTTCATCTACATTTTACTTTTATTATTTGAGTTTGTGTTACTTGTAGTAGTGGGGACAAACTCATTGAAGGATATTTATATTTTATTATTTAATAAAGGCAGGTGATTAAAAAGTTGGGATAGATTTATTTTTTGTGGTATCAGTCGGTACTCTTTTGATTCTTTTATTGCCGGTAAATTTTAAATATGGAGCCAAACAGACCAACTGAGTTAAAATTACCAATGCAGCTTTCAAAGCTATTCACTGAATTCTTTAACAGTGAAAAAGCTTCTGGTTTTATATTGATAGGGTGTACCATTCTTTCATTAATAATAGCCAATTCCGGCTTAGGGGAAGCTTATCAGAGCCTTTGGTATGCAAAACTGGGCGGTCTTACAGTTTCTTATTGGATCAATGATGCATTGATGGCAGTTTTCTTTTTGTTGGTAGGTCTGGAAATTGAAAGAGAATTATATATCGGTGAGTTGTCAAAAATAAAAAATGCGATGCTTCCGGTAATGGCAGCAATTGGCGGAATGATGATACCGGCTTTTTTTCATTTTGGTTTTAATGCCGGCACTGTAACTGCAAATGGTTATGCAATACCTATGGCAACAGATATTGCTTTTGCACTGGGAATTTTGTCCCTTGCAGGGAAAAATGTTCCTGCCGCATTAAAAATATTTCTTACTGCATTAGCCATTATTGATGATCTCGGTGCTATCATGATCATTGCTGTATTTTATACAGAGACCGTATCTTTCTTCAATCTTTTTATTTCACTGGGAATTTTTGCGGGATTATTTATCATGGGAAGAATGGGTGTACAACGCCTGGGGTTTTATATTATTCCCGGTATTGCAATGTGGTATTTCATGTTCCAATCGGGAGTGCATGCTACAATAAGTGGTGTATTGTTGGCTTTTGCAATACCATTTGGAAAAGGTGGTGAGCATTCGCCATCGTATCAACTTCAGCATTTCCTGCATAAGCCAGTTGCATTTATCATTGTTCCTTTATTTGCATTAGCGAATACCGGTATCAGGCTTCAACCCGGATTTTATCATGAATTATCTTCCAAAAACAGCCTGGGTATCATGACGGGACTACTTATCGGCAAGCCTTTGGGAATCATTTTATTTGCATGGGTGGCTGTTAAAACAAAACTCAGTAGTTTGCCAGGATTAGTGAATTGGAAACATCTTGCCGGTGCCAGTTTGTTGGCAGGTATTGGATTCACCATGTCAATTTTTATTACCATCCTGGCATTTAAAGATCCTTCTCTGGTAATCAATTCTAAAATTGCGGTTCTCTGTGCATCTTTGTTAGCTGCAATGGGCGGGTTGTTGGTTTTAAAAAAAATCAAAGCTCCTCCGAATTCTCTGGAAGATGATCATAGTCTCCTTTAAATGCATACCATCCAAATATTACAAGCCCGATTGCAATAGGTGTAAAGATGGCGATAATAATAATCCAGATAACAGGATTATTAATATCCTTAGTGCCTGTTGAATCAATATTTTTTATAGCGCCATTTACTAATTCAAAAATTATAAAAGGGGCAATAAATAAAAACAATAAACCGAAATATCTTTTGAATGCATTCATACTATTATTTTTTATAAATCTGTTAGCATATTGAGTAAGTCAATTAAAATTCTCTTTCTCCTCCTAGCTTAATCTTTTACATTCCTATCTATCTTATTCGTTAAATAAAGTGTTCCGATAATTAAGCAAAGTGCCGCAACACCAATCGGATACCAAAGTCCAACTAACGGATCTGCTTTATACGTAGTACTTAATAATAAACCGATAAATGGTACAAGTCCTCCGAAAACTCCATTGCCTATATGATAAGGCAAACTCATAGAGGTATAACGGATCTTTGTAGGGAACATTTCTACAAGGAATGCAGCGATAGGCCCATACACCATCGTAACATAAAGTATCATCAGAAAAATAAGGCCAATAAATTTCCAGTAGGTTGCTTTTGGTAATTTTTTATTAATGATATTTATTTTGCCCTCTTTTAGTACACCAGTGTTATAAAATACAGTATCAACTTGTCTGGCCTGAAATTTTTTACCATCAGGCAGAAGATAGGATGACGTAGAAACAAGTAAAGAATCTTGTGTTCCTGAAAATGAAATGGTTTCAATTGATAAATTTGTTGCAGCTACATTTTCAGGTATTTCATATTTCGTATCATCAAGAAAAATTTGAAAAATTGGCCTGTATGTTACTATAGCCAATAACATCCCTGCCATCATGATCCATTTTCTTCCGATCTTATCGCTCAACCATCCCCAGAAAATAAAAAATGGCGTAGCAAATGCAATGGCGAAAAGCATAATGGTTCTGCTTTGTTCAAACTCCAGCTTACAGGAATTTTCTAAAAAACTTTGTGCATAAAATTGCCCTGTGTACCAGATCACTCCTTGTCCCATAACAGCACCAAACAAAGCAAGCAATACCATTTTAAAATTTGCTTTGTTCCGGAAACTTTCTTTTAATGGGTTTACCGAAGTCTTTCCTTCTGCTTTTAATTTTGAAAACATCGGTGATTCGGACATTTTCATTCTTATATAAATGGAAACGCCAACTAATACGATAGATATCCAAAAAGGAAAACGCCAGCCTCCCCATTCAGCATTAAATGCTGCATCTGGCATATTGGATTTTACTAAAAGAATAACACCCAGGGCAACAAATAGTCCCAATGTTGCCGTTGTCTGTATCCAACTTGTATAATAACCTCTTTTGTTTACGGGTGAGTGTTCGGCAACATAAGTAGCAGCACCTCCATATTCTCCACCCAAAGCAAGCCCTTGCAAAAGTCTAAGTAATAAAACAAGAATTGGAGCAGCGATACCAATTGTTGAATAATTTGGAACACAACCTATTAAAAAAGTGGAACCACCCATTAAGATCAACGTAAGCAAGAAAGTATATTTTCTTCCGATGAGATCGCCTAATCTTCCAAAGAATAATGCTCCAAACGGACGAACAATAAATCCTGCAGCGAAAATGGCTAACGTACTTAATAGGGCAGCTGTTGGGTTTCCTTCAGGGAAAAACTGGGTAGAGATTGTTTTGGCCAGCATTCCAAAAATATAAAAATCGTACCATTCGATCATTGTACCCACAGAGGAGGCTGTAATTACTTTTCGGATGGTAGTTGCTTCTTTGTTGGTTTGTTTCATTTAATACAGGTTACGAGTTATAAAATGCCTTTATAAATAGCCTATGTAGATTCGTAACAATCGGTAAAATACAGAATAGATTTCGGTCGTCGAAAATTTTTTGAGGTAGTATTTTATACGATGTAGCAAAACTTTAATTCAAAAGATTGATAATTTGAGCGAAGTAGTACTTTTAAGGCATAATCGAATTGTTATGTCATATCCTTTTCAAATAAAATCGTTAGAGCAGTATCATATAGACTATAAAAGAAGTGTGGATGAACCTGATGGGTTCTGGGGAGATATTGCTGAAAACTTTCAATGGAGAAAAAAATGGAGTAAGGTGCTGGAATGGAATTTTAAGGAGCCAAAAATTGAATGGTTTAAAGATGCTAAACTTAATATCACTGAGAATTGTATTGATAGACATCTTGAAACGATGGGAGAGAAACCTGCCATTATCTGGGAGCCTAATCATCCGGATGAAAGAGTAAGAGTTGTAACCTATAACAGGTTACATAAAAGAGTTTGCCAGGTTGCTCAGATGTTAGTGAATAATGGAGTAAAAAAAGGTGATAGGGTTTGTATATACATGGGCATGGTTCCTGAATTAGCCTATGCCATTTTAGGATGTGCAAGAATTGGTGCTATCCATTCTGTCATCTTTGGTGGGTTTTCAGCACAAAGCATTGCAGATCGTTTAGAAGATGCAAATGCAGCATTTATTATTACCTGTGACGGTGCATATCGTGGTGGTAAAGACATCCCATTAAAATCAGTTATTGATGATGCATTGATCGGTAATAAAACCATTAAAAAGGTAATTGTTTATACAAGAACAAGAACTCCTGTTTCCATGATCAAAGGAAGAGATGTTTGGTGGGAAGATGAAATGCTACATGCCGAAGATCAATTGGAGAAAAACGGGAAGATCAATTTTCCTGCCATCGAAATGGATGCCGAAGATCCTTTATTCATTCTATACACATCTGGTAGTACCGGAAAACCAAAAGGGGTGGTGCATAGTTGCGCAGGATATATGGTATGGACAGCTTACACTTTCGTCAATGTATTTCAATACAAACCAGGTGATGTGTTTTTCTGTACAGCTGATATTGGCTGGATAACAGGACATAGTTATATCGTTTATGGTCCGTTGGCTGCCGGTGCAACATCTATGATGTTTGAAGGCATTCCCACCTGGCCCGATGCCGGAAGGTTTTGGGATATTGTAGATAAACACAAAGTAAATACACTGTACACTGCTCCAACTGCAATTAGAAGTTTAATGGGTTTTGGCTTAGATCCACTGAAAGGAAAAGATCTTTCTTCTTTAAAAATATTAGGCACTGTTGGCGAACCCATCAATGAAGAAGCTTGGCATTGGTATGATGAACATATTGGAAAGAAAAAATGTCCGATAGTAGATACCTGGTGGCAAACAGAAACGGGTGGATGTCTGATATCAAATATAGCCGGAGTTACTCCTGCAAAAGCAAGCTGGGCTACATTACCATTGCCGGGAGTGCAACCTGTTTTAGTTGATGAAAATGGAAAAGAGGCTCCGCAAACCCCTCAGAAGGAGGGGCTTTAGTTACCTCAGGCAATCTTATGTATCAAAGCACCCTGGCCTGGCATTCTCCGAACTACCTATGGTGATCATGAACGTTGCCGCACCAATTATTTTGCTACCTATGAAAATTTATATTTTACCGGTGATGGTGCGTTGAAAGATGAAAACGGAAATTATAGAATAACAGGAAGGGTGGATGATGTATTGAATGTAAGTGGTCATCGCATTGGAACAGCCGAAGTAGAAAATGCAATTAATATGCATGCTGGGGTAGTAGAAAGTGCAGTAGTTGGTTATCCGCATGATATAAAAGGGCAAGGTATTTATGCATATGTAATTTATAATGGGCATCATGGAGATGAAGAAATGAGAAGGCAGGATATTCTGCAAACGGTAACAAGAATCATCGGCCCTATTGCCAAGCCGGATAAAATTCAATTTGTAGCAGGATTACCAAAAACAAGAAGTGGAAAGATCATGAGAAGAATATTGAGGAAAATTGCAGAAGGAGAAACAGAGAATTTGGGAGATACATCAACTTTACTAGATCCGGGTATAGTGGTAGAAATAAAAAATGGTAAGTTATAAAATACCATTTCATGGGTATTTTATAACTAAGATTCAGGTGCTATTTTGTCTTAAATAATTTTCATGGTTCGTTTACTGGTTCTACTATTATTGTTTGTTGTTCAAATCTGCGAAGCTCAAAAGCTCACAGTACAGGATTTAGCTTTTGATTCATTGCAGGTTATAGGTTGTACTCCGGTAAAAGATCAATACCTGTCCGCCACTTGCTGGAGTTTCGCCAGCAATTCTTTTTTAGAAAGTGAATTAATAAAAAAAGGGAAAGGTCAGATTGATCTGAGTGAGATGTTTATTGCCCGGTTTTCAATGAAACGGAAAATTGAAAGACACCTTCAATTAAAAGGAGGAAATTTTTTTACTCCTGGTGGCCAGTTTCATGATGTAATATGGGTGATAAAAAATTATGGTATTGTTCCGGAAGATATTTATGCTGGTAAAACAAAGCCTGGACAGAATCATGATCATGGTAATCTCGACACTGTTATCAGCCATTATGTAAAAAAAATGCTTAAGGAAGGTGTAACGGTTTTAAATCAAAAACAAACTAATATATAGATAGTGTGCTGGATTATTATCTGGGCATCGTTCCAAATCAGTTTAAGTATGAGGGAAAGATGATTACTCCTAAAGCATATTTAAAAGAAGTTTTAGAAATCAATCCAGATGATTATGTAGAAGTAACTTCATACACCCACCATCCTTTTTATACAGCATTTGTTTTAGAAGATAAATATAACTGGACGGATGATGCATATTATAATGTTCCAATGCAGGATTTTTCGGACGATTACGGATCTTGCTTTAAAAAATGGTTATACGGTTGGCTGGGATGGAGATGTAGATGATCCTGATTTTGATTATACAAATGGATTGGCTTACTTGCCATTAAACATAAGCTGATTATCAACTATACCGGCAAAAGGCTTTTGAAGATCAAAGTACTTTATTGGATCATTTAATGCATATTGTAGGTTTTGCAATAGATCAATCAGGCAAGAAATGGTATTATATAAAAAACTCATGGGGTGATAATACAAATGCACTTGGAGGCTATATTTTTATGCGGGAAGATTATTTTAAGATCAGAACGGTTGCTATTATCGTCAATAAAAAAGCTATTCCCTCGTATATAAGTTCAAAAATGAACTTAAAAAAATAAAGCAGCACGGATGGGCTGCTTTAAAAGGTTCTTCTAACTATTTTTAAATAGTATTTTCTCCTATTGTCTTCAAAAACTATACCACCATGAATGTTTTAAATAAACAGTTGAATAAAAACTATGATTAATGCTTCTTACAAATTACTTTTGGCGACTATATGTTTAACAGGTAGGTATTATATCTTATGAGTAAACAAAATTTTAGATTAACACTGCGTTCTGCACTGCGTTGGTTAGGTTTGGTATTGCTGGTGCAGTTTATTCTGATCAATATCAGTGCTGCTTTATATGCTCATAAATACGCTCATTTTTATAACGATGTTACTGTAAGCACTGATTTTTCAAAAGAAAACGTCCTGCAAAAAACCTGGCGATTGATTACTGGACCAAAATTTCCAAAATCTGCTATTTATGAGGTGCCAACATTCCCTTACGAAACGGTCAATCTCAAAACAGAAAATGGGATTACTATCGAAGCATGGTATGCCAAAGCAGATTCGGGTTCAATTGGTACGGTTATCTTATTTCATGGTTTATCGCAAAGCAAAGCCATTAAGCTTTCTGAAGCATACGAATTTCGTTATCAGGGCTATAATGTAATGTTGGTTGATTTCAGGGCTCATGGAAATAGTGGGGGCAATATTACAACAGTGGGCTTCAGAGAATCAGAAGAAGTTAAGCTGGCTTTTGAATACGCAGCTAAACAAGATGAAAAGCCTGTTTTTCTTTGGGGATCATCCATGGGTGCAGTAGCCATTGCGAAAGCAATAGCAGATTATCAACTAAATCCCGCAGGTGTCATAATGGAAATGCCATTCGCTTCATTGCAATCGCATTTAAGAGCAAGAGTCAGAGCAAATGGGTTTAGTGGAATTCCGGAAAAGCCGTTTGCTTTTCTGGTTACCTGCTGGACCGGAATTGAAAGAGGATATAATCCATTTAAATTCAAATCAGAAAAATATACTTCAAAGATAAATTGCCCGGTTTTGATGCAATGGGGTGCAAAGGATAATACCGTGTTAAGATATGAAACAGAAAAAGTATTTAAATCCATTGCTTCATCCAATAAAAAATTAGTGATCTATGAAAATGCCGATCATGAATCTTTTTTACAGAACGATCCGTTTAAATGGAGAAACGAAGTAGAGCAATTCCTAACTGATAATAGTAAATAATATTATTTTTTGATCGTCACTTTTGTACTCGTACCTGCATAGCCATATACTTCTTTTACTTCCTCATTTTTCATAGAGATACAGCCCTCGGTCCAGTTCTTATAGCGATCTACCATGTAGTCATCATGTGGCCAGGTGCCATGAATACCAATGCCGCCGCCAATACTTGCAGTGGAAGGAATTTCGCCTCTTTGTTTCCGCTGGTTAAATTTTGCACGGCTTTCTTCATTTGGATAATCCAATGTAAGGAAGCGGCACCATTTGTCATGTACTCTTTTTGCAATAATATAGAAAGTACCTTCCGGTGTATTCTTATCACCCTGCATTTTTTTATCACCAAGGCTGTTATTGCCAAAAACAACCGGATAGGTAGCATACCAGCCGATATCATCAAATACATTTAATTCATAATCGGATTTGTCAATTACAATGGAAACCTTACCCACCGGACCGTTTCCATTCATGCTGTACCGCTTATTTATTTTTGAGCGAACAGCGTAATTAACATCTGTTGCCAGTAAACTGGTTCCCAGGAATAAAGAAGTAAGAACAAAAATGTTTTTCATGTATAATACAAGTTTTCAGTAAGTCCAGTATCAGATAGCAAGTAAAAGTGGGTAGTTGCAATCTCTTCATGGCTATAATTCAGTAACCGTCCAATAGCTCAAACGCAGTGCCAGAATCATTTATTTTATGCTGTGGATAAGCTTGGATTTTAACGTGACATTTAGAAAAGATACGGTGGTAATTTTGCTCAGTTGTTTTCAGATCAATAAAAAACCGGATTCATGATACATGAATCCGGTTTGGAAATAATTTATTTCAATTTAGAAACGACTAAGTCTGAATCCAACGTTAAAAGGTGTCATATCGAGTCCTTTTTCCCACATATTTTTAAAGGCATAGCTTCCGTATAGTTTTACAGGGCCAAGACTTAATTCACCTATATAAGAAAGTTTAAAACTTTCAAGATTAAAATCATCCTTGATCTTTTTTACATCTCCATTGTCTTTGGTTTTATATCTGGAAGAATATAAGAAACCACCACTTACACCGGCACTAAGTCCAAATCCATTTTTCCTTTTAGGAGTAAAATTAAAATTCACCATGATGGGAACGGTAAGGTAATCTGCTGCCAGTTTTATTTTTTTCAAATCTGTTGCTCCTACACTGATCTGTGTTGGGTTTTTAGAAAAAACAATATTATCATCAAAGTTGTAGTTATTCAGTTCAAGTCCCAATCCATACTTTAGGTTTACTACATTCTTTGCTACATTTAGTTTTTGCATAAAGATCCAGACGTTTACATTCCGGGATTTTCCAGCTTTTAATTTCATTTCGTCTTTTCCAACACCAGGTGTTACAAAACCACTGAGTGCAGCATTCGTATAGTTTGACTGATCGTTATAGTTGGAAAAGCCAAGATCAAAGATCCACCAGTTGGTTTTCAGGTTCGATTGCTTGGTGCTGCGACGTTTTGAAATTTTTACTTCATTATTGCCATCATCCTTGCCTTTGCTTCCTGCCTTGCGGATGATGACCATGCCACCGATGCGGATGGTATCATAGGCCGGTGCTGTGTTAGGATTGGCCGTTGTATCTGTTTGAGCAAATGCGGTCATCAGGGTGCATAGTGCTACACATAGGGTAAATATCCTTTTCATTTGTTTCATTGTTTTAAGTTAGTTATTATTTCAGTTTGATGGCCAGCCCCGCTATTAATAATTTGTCATCATCATCAGTAGCATCGATATTGGTTCGTTTTTCCAAAGTCCGTGTTATCTTCCGGAAGAATCCACGGAGTTTGTTTTTCTTACCATCCTGCTGGCTTTCCTCTTCTATAAATGAGGCATTTGTATAGTCTGACGGTTGAGTAGATTTAGTTGTTACAACAGGATTTGTTAATGCTTCCACCTTTTTTGTTTCTTTAGGAACATTGACGTTGGCAATTACATTATTAGCTGCATCATTCTTATTTACATTAGGATTATTTATTGGCTGAGGCAGATTGTTATTAGCAATAAGTACCGGTGCATCCTTTTTAGTTTGAACCGGATTATTATTAACAGGTAATTTAATTACAGGCGATTGAATTGTCTTATTAGCAGCCATGTTCTTCTCTTCTTTTTTAATAGGTACAGCAGTCTGGTATATATTATCTTTTTCCGCTGGAATAATATTTACAGGTGTCTTCTTTTACTTCAGCAACAATATTTTCCTTTGGCGATTGCTCATTTGTAACGATAGCTGGGTTAGTTTTCTCTTTAACAGGAACAGTTACTAAAGGACCAACATTATCAGATTTTTTATTATTCAAGACCAGAAAAGTAGTAAGACCAAGTGCCAGAATTAAAATGGCTGCCACTCTTTGCCAACGAACTGACATATAACGAACTTTTTCTTCTTTCCGATAAAGTGATTCTTTGTTGGAAAATACAATCGTCTCCGGTTGAAGTTTGCTTTGCTGTAATAATTCAAACTCTTTTTTAGCAGCAGAATTTTTAGCTATGAATTGTTCAACAAGGTTTTTTTGATCAGCTGATAGCTCATTATCGATATACGACAAAAACCATTCTTCGTAATTGGCAACATTGATAATCGCATCTCCAATTATTAAAGCTTCTTTGTTTTCAAATACAATGGATACATCCGGAACCAGTTTGTATTGCATCAGTAATTCAAGTTCTTCTTTCAGATCAGGATGATGTTGAACAAAAGCTTCCACCATACTGCGATCCTGACTGCTCAATTCATTATCCATGTAAAGGATAAAGAACTCTTCGTAATTATGGCGGTTTATATTCATTTTTTCAGTTGTCTGGTGAGAGATGTCAGTTGTCAGCCTTTTCTGTCAGCTTACAACCGGCAACACACCTGATTTAAATTACATTTTCAATTTTTACTAAATAGTTTTTTAATTGCACTCTTGCCCGATGCAAATATACTTTTACCTGGCTGGCATTCAGGTTCATGATCTGCCCAATCTCTTCATAACTATAGCCTTCATAATCCTTCAAAAGCACCAGCGATTTTTGTGTTTCGCTTAATCTGTTCAAAGCTTCGTCTAATATCTTCTTTAAGTTACTGGCTGGTTTGTTTTCAATTCTTGTTTCATCACTAAAATCTTCTCTTAACTGAATCCGCTTCACTTTCCTTATATGATCGATCATCTGGTGATAGGCAACGGTAAAAAGATAAGATTTACTTTTTTGTGCATCCACATTTTCACGGTTGCGCCACATTTTTTCAAACGCAGTCTGCACCACATCCCTTGCATCTTCTTCATGTCGAAGATTTTTCAGGATGAACCGGTACACATTATCTGCATACGTAGTTACACATTCATTGTATTCTTGTTCAGTCATTCTACTTCGCTTGCTTTTTTTTTTGCTGTCTACTTAGTTATTTTGGTTTCAAAATTAGCCAAGCTTTGTAGAACAAGTAAACAGCCGGAGTGTAGTTAAAATTACTTTATATGACCTGCTTTGCTATATAATACGGCTGGCAGGAGAAAAAGTTACAGCAGAAAGAAATAATTTTTTTACAGTAATAGTTGATTGTCAATACTTAAGAAATAATAAAAATTGCCTTGACAAACTTTCATGAATGATATTCCTGATCATTATCCTGTGAATTACATTCTATTTTCTGAAGATTTACTACAAGTTGTATTATCAGTGGGAGCCAGCTTATCTGTTGAAGATGAACTGGTTAGTATAATTAGACCAATCATTGCGACGATTGCCAGCAAGCCTGTTAGTATCCATTTATTTTGATGCATTGGAGTTGGTTTATGGGGTTTGACGAAAGTATTGATTGAATTGTTACAGCAAATGTAAAATCTAATAACTCCATCAGAAAGACAATACTTTATGAAATGTATTATTATACTGGCGAACTGCTCGAAATACCGAGTGAATTGAAATTGACATTTTAGGCTACACTGTATATTTGCGGATAAACAAAACCATATGAACGAAAATCTTGTAAAAAGGATCGAAAAAGAAGTTAAAGAAATAAGAGAAGCCGGATTGTATAAATCGGAAAGGATAATAGACAGCCCGCAGGGTGCTGAAATTACAGTAGGCGGAAAAAAAGTATTGAACTTTTGTGCGAATAACTATCTCGGCCTTTCATCTCATCCAAAAGTAATTGAAGCAGCACATAAAGCAATTGATAACCGTGGTTATGGTATGAGTAGCGTACGTTTTATTTGCGGTACACAGGATATTCATAAAGAACTGGAAGAAAAAATATCAAAGTTTCTTGGTGTAGAAGACACCATTTTATATGCTGCCGCATTTGATGCAAATGGCGGTGTATTTGAACCCTTGTTTAATGAGCAGGATGCCATTATTTCTGATGCATTAAATCATGCAAGTATTATTGATGGGGTAAGATTATGCAAAGCACAGCGATTCCGTTATGAGCATAATAATATGGAAGATCTGGAAGCAAAGCTGAAAGAGTCTGCTAATTTACGCAGCCGTATTATTGTTACAGATGGTTCTTTCAGTATGGATGGAACGATTGCTCAGTTGGATAAGATCTGTGACCTTGCTGATAAATATGATGCAATTGTAATGATTGACGAATGTCATTCCTCCGGTTTTTTAGGTAAAACAGGAAGAGGTACTCATGAATACCGTGGTGTGATGGGAAGAATTGATATCATCACCGGTACATTAGGCAAAGCATTAGGTGGTGCCAGTGGTGGATTTACTTCTGGTAGAAAAGAGATCATTGATATGCTTCGCCAGAAATCAAGACCTTATTTATTCAGTAATACAGTAGCTCCTTCTATTGTCGGTGCTTCCATTGCTGTGTTGGATATGCTGTCAGAAAGTACTGACTTGAGGGATAAACTGGAATACAATACCAACTATTTCAGAACGAAAATGACAGAAGCAGGTTTTGATATCAAACCCGGCGATCATCCTATTGTTCCAATCATGTTATACGATGCAGTGCTGGCACAAACAATGGCGGCTAAATTATTGGAAGAAGGAATTTATGTGATTGGTTTTTTCTTTCCTGTTGTTGCAAAAGGGCAGGCAAGAATAAGAGTACAATTAAGTGCCGCACATGAACAGGCACATTTAGATAAAGCAATTGCTGCATTTACGAAGATTGGGAAGGAGTTGGGAGTGCTAAAATAATTTGATCTCAGAATAAAAAAAGACACTTCAAACGAAGTGTCTTTTTCTTGCTAAATCTAATAAAGTTTTATTTAATATTCAATAGCCCTTGCCGCCTGCTTCAATGCATCAGCACCTACATTTCCTCCTTCTAGTGTTACAAGAAATCTGCCTCCGGCAAAA
The DNA here is from genome assembly GCA_963705465.1 of uncultured Chitinophagaceae bacterium. GTDB lineage: Bacteria > Bacteroidota > Bacteroidia > Chitinophagales > Chitinophagaceae > JJ008. The sequence continues at coordinate 72,064 of CAVPJN010000006.1, forward strand.
TAGGTAAAAGTGCAATCATTGCTGGTTTTATCACAATGTTCAAATGCATTGGCTCCGTTAAATTCAACCGTTTTGGTGTATTCATCATCACTTTCCTGCTGTATATTCATCATACCCAAAAATTGTAAACTATAAATACCGGCACCGGCAGAACCTGCACAATCATATATGCTTAGAGAAACACTTGTACTATCCGTTAATTGATATTCTCCACTTGCAAGGCCTGCTCCCATTGAGCTGTTTGCTTCGTAGTTTGTTCTTTCCGCTCCTAATAATGTTTCAGGTATAAGTGCTTTCAACTCATCCAATGTCAACGGCGTTAGTTTGCTTAATTCTTCTTTTTTCTTTTCCATTTCCTCAGCAGCATTTTGCATTTGCTTGGCATCAATCGTCACTTTTTCCGTTCCATCGTCACTTACAATGGTGGTTTCGTTGCCTTTATCATTATTACAGGCAGTAAAAAATAGTATAATAATCACAATTGGCGATAAAATCCTTTTCATCATTTATTGTTTTAAGTAGTTAAAAAGCTAAAGTTACTGCTATTCGTAATTTTACGATAAAATTATTTTGACACAATTTTTTTCAAAAAAAACGGTTAATAGTTATGAGAAACAAAAATCAGATATTACTTTAGTACTCTACAATGGAATAAAACTCTACCCACCAAATTTCCTCTGAATAATCACTAACTAATTTTTGACCTGTACGCCACAGCAAATGCTAAGGCTGTACCCAACTTATTTAAAAGAATGAAAAGACTTTTGTTATGCTTAGTCATTGTAGCAACTACATTATTTGTTTTTAGTTCATGCGCTGCCACTAAAAGAGATTGTCAGGGTGTAAAACACTACAAGCAGAAAGGTGGATTTTATATGTAGTAAAAACAAGTAAAATTATTAGTGATCCCGGTAAAAGCCGGGATTTTTTATTTTTAAAGAAATAGTTGATATGAAACGGATTGGAATTGTATTTTTTGTTTTGGTAAGTAATATGGCCATCTCACAAGCAGATACTTTCCCTGCAAAATGGGTAGGTGACTGGAAGGGTGAATTGCTTTGGTACAAAACGGGAGATGCTGAACCCCAGAAAAGTAAATATGGAATTACGAATCCACCCGACTGATAGCGGATCCAATTATACTTGGCATATTATTTATGGATCTACCATCAGAGGATAGCCGACCTTATATTTTAATTCCCGTTGATACAGCATCAGGCCATTGGGTAATTGATGAGTTAAGCGGAATAAAATTAGATCAGTATTGGATAGGCAATAAATTTTCAGGAGCATTTACTGTTCAAAATTCCACCATCATCAACAGCTATTGGATAGAAGAGGATAAACTCTATGTTGAATTTTTCAATATGGGTGCAAAGCCAATGACCACAACTGGTAACGGTACTGACGAAGTGCCTTATGTTGACAGTTATAAGCTGGGTAGTTATCAAAAAGCAGTATTAACCCGATCAAAATAATAGTCATCTCTATTTGTTAAGCAAGTCTGGACTACCTTTGCGCTAAATTTTTAACGATGAGAATGAAGGTGTTTTCGGTATTAACTATTTTCTTTTTATTTTTTTCCTGTGGACAGAATAAAGTGAAAGTTGACAAAAGTCTGGCTAAATATTTTACGGAAAATAAAGTGGAAGGTTGTTTTGCCCTTATGGATAACGGAACCGGTAAGTTTTCCGTTCATAATCTACCCATGTATAGAGATAGCAGTTTTTTACCGGCTTCTACATTTAAGATCGTTAATTCATTGATCGGCTTACAAACCGGTAAAATTTCCAATGATAGTATGGTGATAAAATGGGATGGTGTGGAGCGAAGAATAAAGGGCTGGAATAAAGATCTGACAATGTATGAGGCATTCAGGGTTTCATCCGTTCCATATTATCAGGAAGTAGCCAGAAGAATAGGAAGGGACACAATGCAGCAATGGTTAGATTCTTTAGGATATGGCACAAAAAGAATAACAAGTCCGATCGATTCTTTCTGGTTGGATAACAGTTTAAAAATAAAACCCGATGAGCAATTGGGATTGGTAAAGCGGTTATACTTTAATCAGCTTCCTTTTTTTAAGTCGTATCAGGAAATGGTAAAAAGAGCCATGCTTTTCGAAAGTAATACCAATTATCGCCTTGGCTATAAAACAGGTTGGGGTTTTGACGAAAAAGGAAATAACATTGGATGGGTAGTAGGTTGGATCGAAGAAAATAATCATCCTTTCTTTTTTGTATTGAATATTCAGTCACCAGAAAAAGATTTTGATATGGTAACGGTACGGATGAAGATGCTAAAGAGTATTTTAAAGGAATTGGGATTTCTGGAAGGGAAAATGTAGTGAAAGTATATCCTCTCAGGTTCGGATCGAATAGATATTCATTTCTGGATTGATTTTTGTTTTTAAATGGTTTGTCAAATGATCAAATTGAAATATTGAATCTTCAATTTCAACATAAAGAATATAGCTGGCTTTTAATTGCACTTGTTTTTTTAGTGCTCCTCTTCATCAGTTTATTACTATGGAAAAAGAAGACCATTAAGCGAATTGGTGATCCAAAGCTGGTACAAGCATTAATTATTGATTATTCTCCCCTAGAAATTTACTTTAAAATTTATTTTGCTTTCTCTGGCTTTTATACTTGGCATTTTTGCAGTTATGAATCTCAGGAAGCCTGGTGATTCAGTCGAAAATAACAGGAAAGGAATTGATATTGCTATTGCCTTGGATGTAAGTAAAAGTATGTTGGCCACAGATCTGGCCCCTAACAGATTAGAAAGAGCCAAACAACTGATCGGAAAGCTGATGAATAAGATGCCGGATGATCGAATCGCTTTAGTAATATTTGCAGGAAAAGCTTATTTACAAATGCCATTAACGGTAGATCATGGAGCTGCACAGTTATTTGTATCCTCTGCTTCGCCAGATGCAATTCCACAACAGGGAACAGTGATCAGCGATGCCTTGCATATGAGTACAAGAGTATTTAATTCGACCGATCGGAAATTTAAAGCTGTTGTATTAATATCTGATGGAGAAGATCATGATGCTGATGCCGTTTCAACTGCAAAAGAATTAGCAACTCAGGGTGTAATGATTAATACAGTAGGTATTGGCTCAGCAGAAGGCTCAACAATCATTGATCCTGTTACGGGAGACTGATAAAAGAGACAATGCCGGGAATATTGTTGTCTCAAAATTAAATGAAGATGTACTAAAAGAAATTGCCGCGAAAACAAATGGTGTTTATGTGAAATTGGAAAGCAGTGATGAGGCTGTTACAAAACTGAAAAACCAGCTTTCTCAAATTGAAAAAAAGGCATTTGGTGATATGTCGATGATGAACTTCAGAACGTATTATTGTTGGTTTGTTGGTTTAATGCTGGTGATTCTTGTGATAGAAAATTTTATTTCTGAAAAGAGATCTGAAAACTCAGCAAAAGATAATATAAGGTCATGAATAAAATAATGTTCATATTATTCTTTTTAGCAGGTTGGTCAAATCTCATTGCACAGGATGTGAATGAAATAATTAAAGACCGGTAATGACTTTTATAAACAAAAGGAATATGCAAAAGCAGCAGCTGAATATAAAAAAGTGTTGGAAGCTGAACCAGCTAATAATACAGCAAAGTTTAATCAGGCAAATACACTTTTTAAGCAGGATAAAAAAGTAGAAGCTGCAGTATTATTTAATGATATAACTAAAACAACAACTGATAAAGATTTGCTTGCAAAAGCCTGGTATAATAAAGGAGTGATATTAAGTGATCAAAAAAACCTGGAAGAAAGTATTGAAGCCTATAAAAATGCACTACGAAATAATCCTGCCGATAAAGAGGCCAGAGAAAATCTTCAAAAAGCCTTGCTGGAATTAAAAAAGAAAGAACCGCCTAAAAAGCAGGACGATCAGCAAAAAAAGAAGCAAAATCAGCAACAACAGCGGCAACAATCTAAAATGAGTATGAAAGAAGCCGAGCAAAGACTAAAGCTTCTTCAACAAAAGGAAAAAGAAGTACAGCAACGGATTCAGAAGGAAAAAGTAAAAGGCGGCGGCTCTCAGGCTAAAGATTGGTAAACATTGCTGGCTTCTTCTTTGTTAATTTTGCAGCTATGCAATTGTACTGCGAGTCCCTTACAGAATATAAAAGATTAGCCACCAGAGAAGTAAAGATCGGTGATTTGCTACTCGGTAATTTTCACCCCATCCGTGTACAAACGATGACGACTACGGATACGATGGATACCATTGCTACGGTGGAGCAAAGTATTCGTTGTATTGAAGCTGGTTCTGAATTGGTACGCATTACCGCCCCTTCAAAAAATGAAGCAGAGAATTTACTGAATATAAAAAATGAATTGCACAAAAGAGGTTACATACTCCTATGGTGGCCGATATTCATTTTACTCCCAATGCTGCGGAAATAGCTGCAAGGATTGTAGAAAAAGTAAGAGTGAATCCCGGTAATTATGTCGACAAGAAAAAATTTGAACAGATAGATTATACAGATGCAGAATATGCAGAAGAAATAGATCGTATCAGGGAACGGTTTACACCGCTTGTGAAAATTTGCAAGGAATATGGTACGGCTATGCGGATCGGAACCAATCATGGTTCGTTGAGTGATCGCATCATGAGCCGCTATGGGGATACACCGATTGGTATGGTGGAAAGTGCTATGGAGTTTCTGACGGATTGCCAGAGGAGAAACCTATCACAATATTATTTTGAGTATGAAGAGCAGTAATCCGCAGGTGATGGTACAAGCTTACCGGTTGCTGATCAAAACCATGCATGATGAATTTGGAGAAATCTATCCGTTGCATTTGGGAGTAACAGAAGCTGGTGATGGAGAAGATGGAAGAATAAAATCTGCTGTTGGTATTGGCACATTGCTGGAAGATGGAATTGGTGATACGATCCGTGTTTCATTGACAGAAGACCCTGAATTTGAAATTCCGGTGTGTAAGGATTTGGTGAAGAGGTACAGCCTCCCCAACCCCTCCGCAGGAGGGACTATAGATATTCCGAAAGTATAAAGTTGCCTTATTCTCCATTTGAGTATAATCGAAGAGAAACATTTGCAGTAGATAATATCGGAGGAAAGCAAGTGCCGGTTGTCGTTGCTGATTTGAGTAAGATTGAAAAAATTACTCCAACTCATTTGCAAAGTATTGGATACACTTATGATGAGGCAACAGATAAATGGTCTATTAGTGATGCGGCAGCTGATTATGTATTTACAGGAAATCAATTACTGGATTTTGAATTGCCGGGAACTTTAAAAGTAATTGTTTATCCGGCTGCATGGGAAGAAGCAAAAGATAAAACAAAATATTTTCCAATCTATAGCGACAAAGGATTTGCAGAAGCAACTACAGTAAGTGACAGGCTGAATTTTGTAATGGTGGATTGCTTTAGTGATGAAACAGCGATAAATGATTTTAGTTTTATAGATAAACTGGCAAATAACAAATCAGTTGTTATTTGTTTGAGTTCGACAAATTATAATGCAATGCAATCGGTTCGTCGGATGTTTGTTGAATTGATGAATAGAAAAATTCAAAATCCTGTTGTATTAATTACCGACAGTGGATGGCAAACACCAGATGAGCATTTAATACATTTTGCGACGGAAACAGGTGCTTTGTTTTTAGAAGGTATGGGTGATGGAATTTGTTTGGGTTATAGTGGTTCAACTCCATTAGAAAATGTAAAAGCAACCGGCAGAACTTACCTGGAAGTAAAAGATATTTACCAGTTTACCAATAATACTGCTTTCAGTATTTTACAGGCTACCAGAACAAGGATTTCCAAAACAGAATATATCAGTTGCCCGAGTTGCGGCACGAACGTTATTTGATCTGCAGGAAACAACGGCAAAGATCAGGGCAGTTACGAATCACCTGAAAGGATTGAAAATTGCCATTATGGGATGTATCGTAAATGGTCCCGGTGAAATGGCAGATGCTGATTTTGGTTATGTAGGTAGTGGTCCCGGAAAAATTACATTGTATAAAGGAAAAGAAGTTATGAAACGAAATGTAAACAGTGAAGTGGCAGTGGAAGAATTGATTAATTTGATCAAAGAAAATGAAGCCTGGGTGGAAGAATAAACTAGCATGTATGAAACAAAAAATACTGGATACTTCTTTTTGCGATTGTGCTTGTTGGTGATTTGATTGGCATTCAATTACAGAATAACACTGCTTCAGTTTATTTTCAAACCGTTAATTATTCCTGTTGTAATCGGTTATTTTGATTCTCAAATCAATGATATTGCGAGAAGGCTCCAATAAATGGATACGTGATAGCCTTATTTTTTTCGTGGATTGGCGATGTGTTATTAATGTTTCAGGATAAGAATTCATTATTCTTTCTGGCAGGCTTATCGGCCTTTTTACTGGCACATATATTTTATATTAGTTTATTTCCATCAGATAAGAGTAAGGGAAAATGTAAAAAGTAATCCATGGTTATTGGTGATCGTGGTTGTTTACTATGCTGTTTTGATTAGTTTCCTTTCCGCCTATTTGGGTGATATGAAATTGCCGGTCCGTATTTATGGAATTGTTATCAGTTTTATGTTTATGCTGGCGATGCATATGTTGTTTATTAAAAACAAATTGGCCGGAATATGGATGATGATTGGAGCATTATTTTTTGTTATTTCAGATTCATTACTGGCAATAAATAAATTTTACAGGCTTTTGAATTTGCAGGGTTGCTTATATATATTGACTTATGCTCTTGCACAGTTTTTTATTGTGAAAGGTGCTATTGATTATAATAATTCGATTGAGAAAGGATAGTTTTGCTGAGTAAAGAACAGAAAGTACAAGTGTGCGACGCAACGAAGCTGATAGTAGTACAGGCGATGATAAAATAATATTTTTACTAAAACCTGAGGAGATTGCTTCGGCAGGCCTCGCAAGTTAAAAATGCAACAAACAGATATTTTAGTAATTGGTTCGGGTATAGCAGGATTGACGTATGCTTTAAAAGTGGCAAATCAATTTCCTGATAAAAAAGTATTGGTGATGACAAAAGCAGCTGCTGATGAAACCAATACAAAATATGCACAAGGCGGTATTGCCGTGGTTAATGATTGGGAGAACGATAGTTTTGAAAAACATATTGAGGACACGTTGATTGCAGGTGATGGATTGTGTAATGAAGAAGTAGTGGAAATTGTAGTAAAGGAAGGGCCGGAAAGAGTTAATGAAATTATTGATTGGGGTGCAGAATTTGATAAAGAAAAAGACGGCGATTATAAAAGAGGAAAAGAAGGCGGACATTCTGAATCAAGAATATTGCATCATAAAGATGTGACGGGTAAAGAAATGGAAAGAGCTTTGATAGATGCTGTAAACAAACAAAAGAATATTGAGTTTATACAGCATTGTTTTGTTGTTGATATTATTACACAACATCATTTGGGTTATCTCGTCAATAAATCAACTCCCGATGTAGAATGTTTTGGAGTTTATGTATTGAATCTTGCAACAAACAAAATAGAAAAAATTCTTTCAAAGATCACTTTACTGGCAACCGGGGGTAATGGACAGGTGTATCGTACCACAACAAACCCTTCAATTGCAACTGGTGATGGCGTGGCGATGGTATACAGGGCAAAAGGAAGAGTAGAGAATATGGAATTTATTCAGTTTCATCCCACAGCATTGTATGAAGCCGGTGTAAGAGGCCATGCTTTTTTAATAACAGAAGCGGTCCGTGGGGATGGTGGTATTTTGCGAAATAAACATGGCGAAGCTTTTATGGCAAGATATGATGAAAGAAAAGATCTGGCACCAAGAGATATTGTTGCAAGAGCTATTGATAATGAAATGAAAATAAACGGTACAGAACATGTGTGGCTGGATTGCCGTCATTTTGATAAAGAAAAATTTATTGAACATTTCCCGAATATTTATGAAAAATGTTTATCAATAGGTATTGATATTACCAAACATATGATTCCGGTAGCGCCTGCTGCACATTACAGTTGTGGTGGCATTAAAACGGATGAGTGGGGGCAAAGCTCCATTAAAAATTTATATGCCTGTGGAGAATGCTCGTCAACAGGATTACATGGTGCCAACCGATTGGCCAGTAATTCTTTGCTGGAAGCCATGGTATTTGCACATCGCTGTTATTTGGATAGCACTACAAAGCTGACTGAAACATTTACTTCCTCTTTTGTTAACTGGAATAATATTGAGAATGTAATTCCGGACTGGAATGCAAAAGGAACATCAGAACCCAAAGAGATGATCCTTATTACACAAAGCCTGAAGGAGCTACAGTTGCTTATGAGTGACTATGTGGGCATTGTCCGTAATGATATTCGTTTGCAAAGGGCTATGCGACGTCTTGATCTGCTTTGGGAAGAAACAGAACAGTTATATGCGAGCAGTACAGTTTCGCCACAATTACTTGAATTAAGAAATATGATCACAGTTGGATATCTGATCGTAAAAGGCGCCACTTTCCGGAAAGAAAGCAGAGGTCTGCATTTTAATACTGACTATCCGGATAAAAGTTCACTTGTACAAAATATAGTATTGTAATTTTTATCTTTGTCTGCTATGTATTATGTTATCTATGGATTATTGTGGCTGGTTTCTTTAATACCTTTTAAGGTACTTTATGTAATTGCTGATGGTATTTATGGATTGGTATTTTATGTGTTTAAGTACCGAAGGAATGTTGTAATGAAAAACCTTTTAATTGCCTTTCCCGAAAAGACAGATAAAGAGCGGCTTAAAATTGCGAAACAGTTCTATCATAATTTGATTGATACATTTCTGGAGTCGATAAAGTTTATTACCATTTCCAGGAAAGGAATACAGAAAAGAAGTACAGGGGAATTTAAACTGATCAATGAACTTTCTGCTAAAGGGCTAAATGTTCATATTATGGCCGGTCATCAGTTTAATTGGGAATTTGGAAATCTGCTTGCCTCAATGCAGCTGGATGTGCCTTTTATTGGTATTTATATGCCTATAACCAATAAACACCTCGATCGTATTTTTTATAATTTCAGGAAACGATATGGTACTATATTGATCTCTGCAACTGATTTTAAAAATAATAAAGATCATAAAGCTTATTCATCCCGCTATACTGTTGGCCTGGCAGCAGATCAGAATCCAGGAGATCCTTCAAATGGTTATTGGATGGATTTCTTTGGAAAAAAGGTCCCTTTTGTTACGGGTCCTTCTAAAAGTGCAGTGAAAAATAATACTGCAGTAGTGATCATTGGATTTCATAAAATGAAAAGAGGTGTCTATCATTTCTCATCAAAATTAATAACTGAAACTGCGGCGAATTATACTCCTGAAATGCTTACAGTTTTATATAAAAATGAATTGGAGAAAATTATTCGTAAAGATCCTTCTAATTATTTATGGAGCCATCGGCGATGGAAATTTGAATGGAAGCCGGAATATGGAGCAATTATAGCATAAAAAAATACCTGTTAGAAGTTCAACAGGTATTTTTTATACATTGAGCATTTACTTTTTCTTTTTAAGACTTTTTAATTGCAGGTAATCGAGAAAGTAAACAACTCTTCAGGGAGATATTATTGACATGCCCTACATCCAGCGTGTTTCCCAGGTTCTTAGTATAACCCTGTCCGATCTTTTGGTTAAATGTATGGTCATTATCATTAAAATTTTTCCATACCACGTAGGCAAAACTACCAGGTGCAAATTGCCATGTAAATGCAGTCTCCAGATTAAATGTGTTGTAATTCTGATTTGTATTTCCGGCAAAAACATTGTTTTTTTCTAAAGTACCATCGTCAAGCAAATCGAAAAATTCTTTGTATTCCACTTCACTCCAGTAATGGCGGATATCCGTCGTTATACCCATCTTATTATTGAAATTGTATTTTAAGGAAATCGAATTTTGTATTGTTTGCACATCCCTTCGGCCAAATACAGGACCTGAAGATGCAAAACCAACATTATTTTTTTGCGGTTCCCAGGTTAAAGCATATCTCGCAGAAAGTTTGTCGTTGAAACGATAACGATGCGACATATTAAATTCAAGTTTATAAGCCGGAGAAAAAGCTCCGGTTAATATAAAATAGTTCACTATAAAGCTGGTACTTTTTGGCATTGTTTGTTTCAAACCAGGCATCTACATAAAAGCTTTTCCATGTTTTAAAAAAGCGGTTTTCTAGATTGATTTGTTTGCGGTTCGTAAAAATCATTTGCCACTTGGTTCGTAACCAACTAAGAAGCCTGTCCACCAAAGATTCTTTAGTTGCCCGTTCATGTTCACATTGAAATTAGTGCTTTGATATACAGATGGTTTTAATCTGCGGGAATAATTGCTGTTTACGTTCAATCGTAGCTGATTGTACCAGTTAGTTGGCTTACGCCAGCTATAACCCAACCAAAGATTTTGTTCTGTAAAATTGGTAATGGTAAAATATCCCAGGTCCCTTACATTATATTTTGAATCTGTGATGGTATTCGAAAGATTAAAATTGAATTTGCCACTTGTTTTCCCAAAATATAGATTGCCGGAATAACCAGTATGAGGTTTCCCGCCTGCCTGATAATTAAAGAGTTTACTGATGGCTGCTTTACCTCCAACATTCCAGGTGTTTTTCTTATCATTAAAATCAAAAAGTGCAGCAGTTACGTTTGCATCATAATCACTGCCGCTGCGAAGCACATTGGTATTGATAAGGCTTACACTGCTGTTGTTCTTTAGTGTTTGATCAAGAACAATAATATTATAATTGGTTAGTGGTGCAGTTTCTACTTTGCGTCGGTTTTTATTATCGATCTTCTACCACTGCAAAAGTTCTGTTTGCAATGGCATTAAAAAATCCTACTCCTAATCCACCTTGTAATCTTCCGGAAATTTTTGTTGCATTAGCCAAGTTTGGTTGTTTGAGGATTTGAAATTACTTTTTCGCCTGGCTGCCAGGTTATTATATGCATTCCCATAATGCATTGGTCTTCCACCAACTCTTCTTGAATAAAAAAGATTTCCTTTATTAAACAGATCGGTTCCTTCTGTAAAGAAAGCTCTGTTCTCAGAAAATCTTTGTTCAAAGGGTCCAAGGTTTAAAACGACATTATCATTTCTTACCTGGCCAAAATCAGGGATCAGTGTCATGTCAAGTGTCAATGCCTGGCTGATACCATACTTTACATCCATACCCCCGTTTATAGAGGAAGACCATTTTTTCTCATTGCCGTTACTATATGGATTGTGATTGGCGTAGGTAGAAAAGTACGGAGAGAATTGTAAACGTAACGGCGGTTTGATATTTTCCAAACCTGTCCATCGACCACCCTTGGGTAAGAAATCCATTTACATTCGGATCAAGTGTATTCCAGAAAACCTGTTGACCAGTTTTTTGACGACGGCGCATAATATTAAATCCCCAGTCCTGGACATTTTTTTTACTGAAACGGATGGCAGAAAAAGGAATAAACATTTCAAAAGACCATCCATCTGCATGAATTTTAGCTGCACTTTTCCAAACAGCATTCCAGCTAAAATCTTCGCTGTTCCCATTTTGATTGGGAGAAATTTTTGCATCCATCTGCTCGCCCAAACGGTGTTGTGAAATATTCAAAGCCATTTATCTTATCATCATAAGTATCAAATACAAATCCAATCCAGTCATTGTTCCCAAATCCATCTCTACCCCCTAATTCAGTTGAGATACTGTCTTTTGATTTTTCATGGCAATAACCACCAAGATAAATTCCTTCATCAGTATAGAGAATATATGCTTCCGTTTTGTTTAGCTTCATCTTCTTTACGAAAGGAGTTGGTCTTAATTCGGTATATCCTAATGCAGCTGGTGCATCTTTCCAGGATGATTCATCCAGAACGCCATCGATTTTTATAATAGCTGTTGTACGTTTTGCAGCTAATTTTTTTTGCGCCGGTCTTTGGGAAAAAGCAGGGGGTTGGGCATAGCATTCAAGCCAAGGGCAGTCAGTAGCACCTGTGCTATTACGGTTTTGACTTTCATGGTTATACTTTTTAGTTATGTCTTTTAAGGCTATGGTTTATTATGATCAGTTGGTGTGCCCCAATGGGATCCTTTGCAGGACGGCATAACTACTAAGCTCTTCGTAAATCAAAAATAGCTATCCTGTTTTTTTAGATTAGTATATTTATCTGAGTGGCAGAGAGTAGCTGACGAGTGGTTAAAAAAGCAGGACGTTAACTTTTTATTGGGAAACAAAAATGATTTTTCTTAAATCGTCAGTCATCTTTTTATTATCAGCTTTTTCATACTTTAGCGCCTCGAGTGCTATAAACCTTAATCATAATTTTTATGTCAGCAACACCAACCATTTTCTGGCCACACAGCGAACACTGGTCTGTTAAGATTCCATTGAAGACAGGACATTACCGTATGCCGGTAATGGAGGAAAATGGATATGTGATCATGAAAACGCTGGATATTTCTCATATCCCGGAAAAAGAATGGGAAGAGCTGACTTATATGGATTGGAAAAGTGGGGGTGATACCAACTTTGCTCCATTGGCTTCCTGCGATGGGACAAATGAATGTAAAGGGTTTTGGGAAAATGGTAAAACCGATAAGGATGCAAAGTTCACTCCTAATTCAGAACTGTGTCCAAACCTGATGGCGTATATAAAATCTATACCAGCCAATTTTGGCAGAGTAAGAATAATCAGGTTAGAACCGCAAACACATGACCAGGCTATTCGTTCAGTACACCGTGATGATAATAACAGGCTTAATCCTGAAGATGAAGGCTGGGTAGTGAGGATGTGGATCGAGTTAACAGATAACGCAGATAGTTATATGCTTTTGTACGATAGTGATGAGAATAATCTTCCGATAAAAGAATCAGAAGCAAGAGTGCCGATGCCTAAGGGGGCACATTTTGTTGTTGACTCTCAACGTTTGTGGCATGTTGGAGTTCATAACGGTACAAAACCAAGATATGCTGCCATCATCAGTACGGAGAGTTCTGCCGAATTAAATGACTGGATAATTGCTAAGATGTAATTTGATTGCTACTGAAGTACTGGAACACAGAGATAGCGTTTTCAGTGTTTCTGTGCTTCTGTGGCAACTTTTAATTTAGCACACTACTCTCTTTCACTATTTCTGCTTTCTCCTGCTCTTTAATTTTGCCCCAGCCGCCTAAAACGTTTCTTAGATTGTGAACGCCCTGACGTTTTAATAAAGAAGAGGCTATAACACTTCTATATCCACCTGCACAATGTAAATAAAGATTTTGGCTTTCTTCAAAATTTGCTATCTGCCGGGTCTGTCATATCTATTAATGGAATGTTTTTTGCATCTTTTAAATGCCCGTCTGCATATTCTGTTGTTCGACGTACATCAAGCACAATCATATTTTTATCATGCGGTATATCCATCATTAATTCATCTGCTTCAATGTCAATGATCATATCTATTTCTTCACCGGCATTTAGCCATGCATCATAACCACCATTCAAATAACCCTTTACATTGTTGAATCCTACTCTTGCCAATCGTACAATTGTTTCTTTTTCCATACCAGGCTCAGCAACCAGCAGCATTGGTGATTCAAAAGGCAATATACTGCCGGCCCATTCTGCAAATCTGCCTTCTAATCCGATACTGATGGAACCTGGAACAAATCCTGCAGTAAATGTTGTTGCATTTCTTGTATCAAGAATAATAGTATCATCCGTTAACTGCGATTTGAATTCTTTTACAGATAAGGCTATTAAACCTTGTAATAAAACTTCGTCAAGACTATCGTACCCTTCTTTGTTTATTTTAGCATTAACAGGAAAATAAGTTGGGTGGTGCCTGTATTCCATCCGTAACAGCTTTTATGAAATTCTTCTTTCGTTGTTGCTTTTAAGGCATAATTATTTTCTTTTTCATCTCCAATTGTGCTGTGTGTATTGGGTCCCAGATTTTTTCCGCAGGAGCTACCGGGCCCATGAGCCGGATAAACAAGAACATTGTCTTCGAGAGGGACGAGTTTGGAATGGATGCTATCATACATCATTCCTGCCAGATCATTCATAGTTATCTCAGCACCTTTTTGTGCCAGATCGGGGCGGCCTACATCACCTACAAATAAAGTATCGCCGGTGAATACGGAGTGATTGTTTCCGTTTGCATCTTTTAATAAATAGCAACTGGATTCCAGTGTATGGCCAGGTGTATGTAAAACTTCGATTGTTAGACTCACCAATTGAGAAAGTTTCACCATCCTTTGCCACATGTACCGGAAAATTTGTTTTGGTATCCGGACCATAAACAATTGGTGCACCGGTTGCTTTACTGAGATCCAGATGTCCACTTACAAAGTCAGCATGAAAATGCGTTTCAAAAATGTATTTGACCGTCGCTTTTCTTTCGTTGGCCAGTGTAAGATAAGCGTCAATATCTCTTAAAGGATCAATGATTGCAGCTTCTCCGTTACTTTCGATATAATAGGCCGCCTCACTGAGACAGCCTGTATATAATTGTTTAATAAACATATTGGTAGTTTTCGCAGCAAATTTACTTTAATAAATGCAAAACGTCCTGCGAAGGCAGGACGTTTTTAATATGTGTGGTGATTATCAATCTAGCAAATCATCAATAATTTATTTAATTCATCCATTCTTTTGGTGATTGACTGAGTAATAGATGAATTTTCCATCTCTTGTAGTTTTTACAAATCCGGCCTTTCTAAGTATTGCAAGGTGTTGAGATGCCACTGATTGTTCCAGCCGGAGATTTACATATAATTCAGTTACGGTCATTTTCTCCTGATCATGCAATCATCATTAACATTTGTTGGCGTAGTTTATGATTTATAGCTCTAAGAATTAATGCCGCTTTTTTAATTCGTAAAATTTCAATTTTCAGAGAAGATATATTGTTTGAGATTTCAGTCATATTGTGTAAAATTAAAATAAGATGGTTTAATTATTCCCTTTATGTTGATATCAAAAGAATAATTTCTGTTAAAACCGGATGAGTAAAAATGTCATTAATTGCTCAAAGAGGTAAGACGTTTTTTTAGAGCTAATCCTTTCGCTTATTTGAAAAAAAATCTTTTACATACAAAGGTTCAGCATAGGCTAAATCAGCATAATCTTTACTGGCAAAGCGATTGGAAGCTATTTGCGCAAGATGTGATGCATCAGCAATGCGGGAGCTAAAGCTTACTTTTTTATTGGTGAGTAGGGTTTGCAGTTTTTTGCAACCGTCTCCGCAAAAAAGAATTTGATGATCGATCAGGTATTCATCAAAGCTTTTTTCGTTAATTATTAAGGGGTGAGGTGCTTTTATTTCCATTAAATTTTTAGTATACAAGGCTGTATAAATTTCCATTCTCCTTGCGTCTATAGCCGGACAAATAAGGTCAACGGCTTCATCTTTAACCGCAAATGCCAATAATTGCGTTGTAGGGATAGTTATCAATGGGATATTGAGTGCATAACAAATTCCTTTTGCAGAAGAAAGCCCAACCCTAAGTCCCGTATAGGAACCAGGTCCAATACTAACTGCATACGGCTTCTAATTGTTTTATTGCAAAGCCTGCATTCTTCATCATTTCATCTATAGCTGTATGGAGCCATGCTGCATGTCCTTGTTGTTGATCATTCTCGATAAATGCAATGGGTTGAGAATTGTTTGACAGACAAACAGATGCTTTTGAAAGGGCGGTATCAATATTTAATAATAAACTCATTGTTGAAAGGCATCTTGTTTAAGTAAATCACAGGGCTCATATCTTTTTTGTTCAACAGAAAGTTGTAAGAGTAATTTGTAAATATTATTAATACCTATTTTTTCGCTCCATTCAAATGGACCAAAAGGATATTTAGTTCCCAGTTTCATAGCAGTATCAATTGCTGCTTTACCTGTTACTTTATCGCTGATCGCATAATAGGCTTCGTTAACAAGCATGCTGATAACCCTTGGCGTTATAAAGCCAATGATATCGGCTGTCCATTCAATGGTTTTGTTGAAGCTAGCCAAATACAGCTTCTGCTTTTGGTTTTAATTCTTTATTTATTGTAGCCGCTTCAATTAAAGTCCTGCTAAGAAATGTTGACCATCCATTAATGCGGATAAAGTTTTCCGGAAGATCAGTACACTTTATATTTACGGCATTAACAATTATTAATTCAGCATTTAATTCCTTTAAAAGATTTATCCGGGCATCACTATAATCAAACAAAAGATCTATATAGCAGGAGGCTTCGGTAATTACTGGCCGGTTCTTTTATCCATTGAATTGCAGCATTATCAGCAATACCTTGTGCCAAAAGCTCTTCTTTTAATAAATCGTCTGTTATTACTACAATCACTATATTATTTTTTGCAAAGAAAACGTATAAAGCTAAATTCGTCCAATACAATTTTATAATACATCAAAACATGACCAAAACCATCATTAAAACTAAACTGGCTCCTGAGCCCATTGGCCCGTATAATCAGGCTGTTTTAGCAGATAATACACTTTATATATCTGGCCAGATATGTATTGATCCTGCAACAGGTGCTTTGAAAAATAAAGATGTACAGGAAGAAACACATCAGGTGATGCATAATCTGAAAGCGATATTGAGTGAGGCGGGAATGGAGTTCAGTAATGTGGTTAAAACGAGCATATTTATCATGGATATGCATCAGTTTGGGGCTATTAATGAGGTTTATGGTAAATACTTTGAAAGTGAGTTTCCTGCAAGAGAAACGGTTCAGGTTTCGGCTTTACCCAAATTTGTAAATGTTGAGATCAGTATGATCGCAATGAAATAACCAATTATTTCTTCCTCATCACATCAAATGAAAAATTGGCTGCCAGCAAAAATCCATTATTGTGTTGATAAACCGGTTTATTATTAATTCTTTTCCCTGTTGTAAAGTTTGATTGATATATCCGGCTTCCAGTTTTACCAGTTTATTTAGTTTATAGCCTAACAAAACTACCAATCCGGTTCTGATCAAAAATATTTGCTCCGATATTTTCACCCCAGCCGATAAATATTTCATCCTGAGAATAATACTCCAGTTTAGATGGAGGATTTATCTTTTTGAAGAGGAATTTCGACTTTTGCTCTGTATCGCATTCGGTTCAGATAAGTATAATCAGTTTTTTTAATACCATTTTGAAGTGTAACCTACCAACAAATCTTTGCTCTAACATAAACCGATGTGATAGGTCAACTTTACCAATCGGGTTTTTAATTAGTACCTGTTCAAAAATCCGATGTTCAGGAAAAGCAAATGCAGCCGGATAATCACCATAAGAGTAGGTTTGAGCAAATGCATATCCAGCAATCAGGTTAACATCTTTTCGTAATGAATAATTTACTCCTGTGCGGAATAGATCCCTGTTGCCAGTTTTTAAATCCATCTGTTCTGCGCCATTGGTATTCAGTATGAATGGCCAGTTTTGCATTTATTTTAAAATTACCGGTATAGGCAAACCAGCCGATGGTATTTTGATCGTTCAACCTTGCTTCCTGCGAAAAGGAAGTATATGTAAATAAACTAAATAATAGTAAAATCGAAAACTTTTGCAGCATAGCCAAAAATAATAATAAAGTCAGGTAATGATTATAGTACCTGACTTATAGTTTTTAATATAGGTTATTTAATAATCATTACGTCATCATAAAAAGTTACTTCACCGGTAGTGATATCATGTGTGCCACCAACAATTCCAATTTCTCCTTTCTCAATCATTTCTTTTAAAATTGGGCTACGTTCCATAATAGCTTTAACGGTACGTTTTACATTTATGGTTGATACCTTTTCTACAAACTCATCATTCGAAGAACTGCGGTTTTCTTTAACTGATTTCTCATCATAAACAGCAGGTTGTATTTTACTAAGTAATGCTGTAAGATTACCCATTTCCACATGATCGCAGGCTCCTTTTACTGCTCCACATTTTGTGTGACCCAATACTACTATGATCTTTGAGCCTGCAACTTTACAGGCAAATTCCATACTTCCCAGTATATCTTCATTTACAATATTGCCAGCAATTCTTGCACTGAAAACATCGCCCAATCCCTGATCAAATATTAATTCAACTGATGTACGGGAATCGATACAACTTAGCATTACAGCAAAAGGATGCTGTCCGTCTGATGTTTCGTTAGCTTGTTGTAATAAATTACGATTTGCTTTCAGGTTGTTTACAAATCTTTTATTTCCTTCTTTTAATAACTCTAATGCTTTCGCCGGTGTAATAGCCGTTTGCATTTCTTTCGTTAATGTTTTCATTATTTTATTTTTTATATGTTTATAATAATACTGGTTCTATAAAATTTATTTTTTCAACTGTAATATTTTTGGTGTCTGCATTGCTTTCAAAATTCTTGATTAACTCCAATACGTCATGTGCAATTGATTTTGATTTAGTACAATCAATAATAACTTTTGAATTTTTAGGAATGTTATCCAATGCTTTTAATACACTGGCCTTGTTAAAGAAGGAAACTTCTTCAGCCAAGAATTAAATGATGTACTTCATGGCCATCTTCAGTAGTAATTACATCATTCATATGATGCGAATTACGATAACTGTGACGAAGTGTATAGAATATGCCAAATAAAATTCCAATAGTAATTCCTTTTAACAAGTCGGTTGCCAAAATACCTACAACAGTTGCCACAAAGGGAATGAATTGTTCCCAACCCATTTTGTACATCTGTTTAAATAAAGAAGGCTTGGCCAATTTGTAACCTACCATTAATAGAATAGCAGCTAAACTTGCCAATGGTATCATATTTAATAAGCTGGCAATAGTAATGCACTTAATAATAAGAAATACACCATGCAGTATTGCTGACATTTTTGTTTTACCACCAAAATTGATATTGGCGGAACTACGTACAATAACCTGAGTAATAGGGAGTCCACCAATGAAACCAGAGATAACATTACCCAAGCCTTGTGCTTTTAACTCACGATTGGTTGGTGTTATCCTTTTATAAGGATCAAGTTTGTCCGTTGCTTCTACACAAAGTAATGTTTCCAGACTAGCAACAATTGCTAAAACAATTGCAACTTCCCAAACTTTTATATTGGTAATGGCAGAAAAATCGGGAAAAGTAAACTGACTTAAAAAACCAGTTAGATCTGCCGGTACTGGAATATTAACAACCTGATCTTTGGCTAAACTAAAATTTAATGTTCCGTTTTGGTAAAGCTGAAACATTACTATACCAAGTACTACAACAACGATCGGGCCTTGTATCAATTGAAATATTTTATGCTTTTTGGTTAATACAGTATCCCATAAAATAAGTATCGCCAATGAAATAACTGCAATTAAAATGGCGCCGGGTGTAATTACATTTAAGAGCATTTTCAATACCTGAAAATGTAGTTGCCTCCATCCGTTTGAAAAAAGGAAAAATCACCTTCGGCATCTTTATCATATCCAAACGCATGAGGAATTTGTTTTAGAATAATTAAAAGACCAATACCCGTCAGCATTCCTTTAATTACAGACGAAGGGAAGAAGTAGGCTATAAAGCCTGCTTTAGCAAATCCTAAGGCCAATTGAATAAAACCGGCAATAACTACGGCAAGTAGAAATATTTGGAAGGAACCTAAGCTGCCAATTGCCGTTAATACAATTACTGCAAGGCCAGCAGCAGGACCGCTAACGCCAAGTGGAGAACCACTTGCAATACCAACTACGATACCTCCAATGATACCAGCAATAATACCTGAAAACAGTGGAGCACCGGATGCTAATGCAATACCCAGACAGAGCGGTACTGCTACAAAGAATACGACAATACTGGCGGGTAGGTCGCTTTTGATTTCTTTAAATAAGTTTTTTGATTTCATATTGATTTTAGTTTCGGATGCGAATATAGTAATTATTATTTTAAATAATAGTAATACTATTATAAATTATTGTAAAACTATTTTGTACATTTGACCGCTAAATGACAGAAGTTACTTTTGACTAAATTGTACTTATATATATAATATGGAATTGCAGTTACAGATAAAGATGAATGAAAAGCTATTTCTCCGCAATCCGGAACATACGGAATTGGGTAAAAAGCTGATCCTTCATTCTATTCAACTTATTCATAAAAAGGGATTTGAGGATTTTACCTTTAAGAAACTGGCAGAAGAAGTTGGTACTACAGAAGCCAGTGTGTACCGGTATTTTGAGAACAAACATAAATTACTGATCTATATTACTTCCTGGTATTGGGGTTGGCTGGAATACAGGGTTAGTTATTCCACAAACAATATAACCGATCCTGTTATTAAATTAAAAAAGGTAATTGAGTTACTGGCAACTACGGTAGAAGATGATATCAGTACTGCCCATGTGAATGAAAGTATTTTACACCAGATCATCATTGCTGAAGGAAGTAAAACCTACCTGACCAAACATGTAACAGAAGATAATAAAGACCAGTTCTTTAAACCTTACAAAGATCTTTGTGCATTGATAAGTGAATTTATTCTGGAATGTAATCCTAAATATAAATACCCGCATTCATTAGCCACTACAATCATTGAAATGGCACATTTGCAGAATTTCTTTATGCACCATCTTCCGGCGTTAACAGATTTTGGAAAGGATAAAGATGAATCGAAAGTGTTGGCTTTTCTGGAAGATCTGGTTTTCAGGAGTATTAAGAAATAATTCAAAAATTAAAAACCCTCTGATATATCAGAGGGTTTTTAATTAAAATGCTTTTTTCTTCCATTTATTATTATCTCTGTTCCATTCGGGTAATTTCTTATCCGGATCAAGAATTACATCTGTTATTTCACTGGTTGTTGGTACACCAAATGTCCACTTGGCCCCACGTTGCCAGATCTCTACCGGCAAATCAATTGTATGTTCTTTACCATTGGTTTCTTTTACAAGAACCGTAACCGGCATTACCATTTGTTCCAGATTTTCAATAGTAATATCAGCACCATTTTCCGGGCAGGTCTTTTACATAACTAACTGATTTTACCGATTGGTCAAGCTTCCAGGAATTCAATACCCAACCTCTCCAGAACCAACCCAGATCTTCACCGGCTACATTTTCCATTGTATGAAAGAAGTCCCACGGTGTTGGATGTTTGAATGCCCAGCGATTAATATATTCACGGAAA
The DNA here is from genome assembly GCA_963705465.1 of uncultured Chitinophagaceae bacterium. Lineage (GTDB taxonomy): Bacteria > Bacteroidota > Bacteroidia > Chitinophagales > Chitinophagaceae > JJ008. The sequence goes on from CAVPJN010000006.1 coordinate 93,194, forward strand.
GCAGCATCAAAACGTTCAGGTCCTAATACAATATTGCGAAGGGCATCCAGCATTTGTGCCGGTTTCATATAGGCTGCTATTCCCAAATTCTCTTGCTGAATTACATCGGGCACATTGAAACAGACCATCCATTTTATCACCAAAAACATATTTTACCATAAAGGATGAATTCGGATCTCCAAAGAATCCACCTTCTTTAAATTCACCTTTATTAAATGCTTCGGTAGAAAGGCCATTGATAAAAGTATTGAAGCCTTCATCCATCCAGGCATATTTTCTTTCATTACTTCCTACGATCATCGGAAACCAGGTGTGACCAAATTCATGATCGGTAACACCCCATAAACCAGAGCCGGAAGACTTCGAACTACAAAAAACGATTCCGGGATATTCCATTCCACCAACGATGCCTGCTACATTTGTTGCAGCAGGATACGGATATTCAAACCACTTATTGGAATAATGTTCGATGCTTGCTTTAGTGAATTCAGTCGATCGCTGCCAACCATCTTTTTTAATACTCTCTGCAGGATATACACTAACAGCCATACACTTTTTTCCGCTTGGTAAATTTATTTTAGCAGCATCCTGTATAAATGCTTTACTCGCTGCCCAGGCAACATCTCTTGTATTTTGTATTTTAAATTTCCAGGTAATGGAAGCCTGCTTTGGTCTTGAGTTGGGATCGGTTACTTCATTTTCACTTCGGATCATTACCGTTTTATCGCTACTTTTTGCTGCATCCCATCTTTTCATTTGCTCTGCAGTATAACAGTCTTGCGGATTTTGTAATTCACCTGAACCAACAATAATTAATTCGGAAGGAGCAGTGATGGAGAAATCAATATCACCATATTCCAAATAAAACTCTCCTGCACCGACATAGGGTAATGTATTCCATCCCTGTATATCATCATACACCGCCATGCGGGGAAACCATTGTGCTACTTCATAGATAATTCCGTCTTTCGTTTTTAATCTTCCCATTCGGTCAGTGCCGTATTCCGGAACAACAAATTCGAACTGAACAGATACTTTTACTTTTCCACCGGAAGCTTTCAATGCATCCCCGTCCGATCCGGTCGTCCGGGCGGGTTGCATCCATACCTGCATCCTTGTATCCGTTACATTGAATTTTGGCGTAAATGTTTTGCCATTGTATTCAACAGAAATAGACTTTGATAACAGATCCTTCAGTAAATCCTCCATTGGCCCATCGGCCACCTGTTTGTGTAGTGGTATTAGAACCACGGGAATCTTTTTTATAAATATTCTGATCCAATTGCAGCCAGAGGAATTTTAAATTATCAGGACTGTTGTTGGTATAACTGATATCTACATTGCCTGATACACGTATGCGTTTCAGTATTCAGATTACAATTGATCTTATAATCAGCACGGTTCTGCCAGTACTTTGGACCGGGTTCACCACTGGCACTTCTGTAATCATTCCCGGGATAAGGATAAAATTGTGGATTAAATGCCTCTTTGTGATTGTAGTTTGATTGTGCAAACAAACCAATAAATAGCATGAGGCTAACTATACTCATCATTAATTTCTTCATATGTATCTGCTTTATTTAAAGTCTGAAAGATAACGGAAAAGGATGCAAGTAAAGCTACCGTTGAACGGGTATTTACAATTCTTTATAGAAAAAGTGACGCTGCTATGGCAACACTTTCAGGTTTGCCAACATCCACCAGCCTGTCACCGGAATGGTCATAACCATTTATTTTATACGCCGCTGCCAATTTCAGGTAAACATCTATCAATGAAAATTTTCCGGAAAAATTATTTTCTTCCAGTAATTTGAAAATAGCATATTCAAAGATCACAACACAACTATATGCTTTTTCAACTTCAAATTTTTATTATAGATTGAAATGCGTTCTTCTCCGGTCCTGGTATTTCTCCATCCACAAAGCCGGTTATTTTCATCGAATAAAAGATAACGGGAAGTTTTGCGATTGGTAACACCAAATGTGATCAAGGCTTTATTTTCTTCGTGAAAGACCAGCATTTTACTGATATCAAGATCGGTAAGTATATCAACGTTGCAGGTAATAAATTTTTCGCCTGGTGCAAATAATGACTTTGCTTTTAATAAACCTCCACCGGTTTCCAATACTTCATTTCTCTCATCGCTGATAAGTACATTACTGCCCCATCCATTGTTTTTTTGAATTGCATCTTCAATTTGATCGGCAAAATGATGAACGTTGACAATAATATTTTTTACGCCAAACTGTTGCAGGTATTCTATATTTCGTTGCAATAATGTTTTATCATTCACAATGGCTAATGCCTTTGGATGCGTATCCGTCCAGGGTTTAAATCTTGTGCCAAGTCCGGCACTGAATATCATTGCATTCATTATTTTTTTTCGGGCAGGGGGTTTTGCCAGTTTTTTTCATCTTGTACCATATGCCTCAATTCGATCTTCACTTTAAATTTATTTTTTAAATGTCTTGCCATTGCATCCGCTGCATATACACTACGATGTTGTCCGCCGGTACAGCCAAAGCTAACCATCAGACTTTCAAATCCTCTTTTGATGTACTCTTCAACAGATGTATCAACAATATCCATCACACTATTCAAAAACTCAGGCATCTTCGTTTGTTGTTCCAGAAAATCTTTAACATCCTTATCTCTGCCCGTTTGTGTTTTCATGCTATCAACTCTGCCCGGATTTAAAATACCACGACAGTCAAAAACAAATCCACCACCATTACCACTCTCATCTTTTGGTAGTTCTTTCCGATATGAGAAGCTGCAAATTTTTACGATTAATGGAGTGTTCTCTGTTGCCTGTGTGGGTGTAAACTGTTCAATTATTTCATCAGCAAGACACATATCCAGCACTTTTCTGAATTCAGGAACAGAAATACCAAGACTCTGGTCTTTTAAAAATTCTTTCAGGTTTCTCAACGCCAGTGGAATGCTGGTAAGAAACTGTGCTTTTCTTTCAAACAATCCTCTGAAACCATAGGCACCCAGTACTTGTAAGAGTCGGATTAAAACATAACCATAATACTGACTACGGAAAATATTCTTATCAATTGTTTGCCCAATTATCTTTTCAAAATAAGACATATAGTCTTCCAGCAAATTCTTTTTCCATTCTTCAGGTAGATTCGCTCTTGCCTGCCAAAGCATAGATGCAACATCATATTGTGGTGCACCTTTCATTCCTCCCTGATAGTCTATAAAATGGACGGCCTCTCAATCTCTCCTGTGAGGGGTTACCATAATATTCCGGCTTTGAAAATCACGGAACATAAAATATTTATATTCTGTATGCGTAAGGTAATTACTCAGTGCTTCAAAATCATTGATCAGTTTTTGTTTATCGTATGGCTTTCGTAATGCATCTAAAAAATAATATTTGAAATAAAGCAGATCGGCCATGATGGCTTGTTTGCCAAATTCTTTATTGGTTAGACATTTTTCATAGTCCAGATGCTCATCACCTTTTATTTGCAGGCAGGCAAGGCTTCCAGGCTTTTTTTGAAAAGTGATAAACTTCATCACAGAATCCTTTTTTCTCCAGATGATTTAATAAGGAAACATTTCCAAAATCTTCCTGCAGGTAAAACATTTCATCTTCACTAATCGCAAGGATTTCTGGTACTGCCAGTTCTTTGGCTTTGAAATTTTTAGAAAAATAGATGAAAGTCTGGTTCTCTTTTATATTGGCACCATAAGTTCCGATCACTGATTTCTTTTTCGCCAAATAAGCCGGAAATAACGTCTTTCACTGCCGCTTTGTGGCAATACTTCAACAGAATCGGCTTCTTTGCCTTTCCATTTTTTGTATAAGTGCAGCGATTGATTCTACAAGGTGTTGCATCCGGCAAATGTACCAAATTGGGTCGCCCTTTACAAGATTAACGAGCCTGCCCGGATGACTTTTGTTACTATTCAGGCGAATAAACGGTCGGTCGGGCATTAGGTTTTTAGGTTTAAATTTGTATGATTATGAGTATGATGAATTATACCCCTTCCAATAAAGTAAGAATTGTTACTGCTGCCAGTCTTTTTGACGGCCATGATGCTGCCATTAATGTTATGCGCCGTATTATGCAAAGCAAAGGAGCAGAGATCATTCATCTTGGGTCATAACCGTTCTGTAAAGGAAATAGTGGAAACAGCTATTGAAGAGGATGTGCAAGGAATTGCCATCACCAGTTACCAGGGTGGACATGTAGAGTTTTTTAAATACATGAAAGATCTGCTAAATGAAAATGGATGCGGGCATATTAAAATTTTTGGTGGTGGTGGCGGAACCATTTTGCCAGAGGAAATTGAAGAACTACATAAATATGGTATCAACAGAATTTATCAGCCCGGATGATGGACGGAAAATGGGCTTGGAAGGAATGATTGAAGATGTGATAAAACAATGTGATGTTGCGTTAAATGGGACAAGCAGATTATAAAACTCCGATGCAATTGGGAGAAGTAAAAGATGTAAGAGTAATTGCAAGAAAAATAACGAATGCTGAGAATGGTGATTAAATCAGTCAGGAGATACTGCGTCAAATAATACAATATCCCTGTTTTAGGAATTACTGGAACAGGTGGTGCAGGAAAGAGTAGTGTTACTGATGAAATCGTTCGTCGGTTTCTTAAACAATTTCACTGAAAAAACTATTGCTGTTATTTCTGTTGATCCATCGAAGAAAAAAACCGGTGGTGCTTTATTGGGCGACAGGATAAGGATGAATGCCATTTCACATCCAAGAGCATATATGCGAAGTCTGGCAACAAGAGATGATAACACTGCATTAAGTGGTGCTATGCAGGAAGCCATTGATATTTGTAAAGTCGGCAGAATTTTGATTTGATCATTCTTGAATCAGCAGGTGTTGGTCAAAGCGATGCATCCATTCTGGATTATTGTGATGTAAGTATGTATGTGATGACGCCTGAATACGGTGCTGCTTCTCAACTGGAGAAAATAAATATGCTTGACTATGCCGATCTTATTTGCATCAATAAATTTGATAAAGCAGGTGCATTAGATGCATTGGCAGATGTAAAAAAGCAATACAAAAGAAACCACCAGATTATTTACTGCAAAAGATGAAGATATTCCAGTAATAGGAACGATGGCCAGTAAATTCAATGATGAAGGGGTTAATCATTTATTTGAATTATTATTGAAAAAGATTGAAGCAAAAACCAACAGTAAAATTTGGTGAATATCATTTTGCATCGAAACGGCAAAAGTCTCTCAGGCGGTGATTCCTGCAAGCCGGGTTCGTTATCTTATCAGAAATTTCAGAGAATAACAGAGGTTATGATCAATTGGTAAAAGAGCAGGCTGCAATTGCTTCTAAATTATACCAACTTCATGGAGCTATTAGAAATTATGAAAGAAACAGCCGATCAGGTCAATGATTAGGGTGTACTTGCAAGAACAAATTGATTTTTATACACGAACAGCTAACTCCTGTTGCCAAAAAATTAATTACCAATTGGCCAAACAAAATTGCTGAATACCAGAAAGATTTTTATGAATATACGGTTAGGGATAAAGTGATCAAGACAACCCATGATTACAAAAAGTCTGAGCGGTACAAGAATTCCCAAAGTTGTATTACCTAAATACAAAGATTGGGGAGATATATTAAAATGGCAGGCACAGGAAAATGTTCCGGGTCATTTTCCATTTACAGCAGGTGTGTTTCCATTAAAAAGAGAAGGAGAAGATCCGACAAGAATGTTTGCAGGTGAAGGTGGACCCGAAAGAACCAACAGAAGATTTCACTATGTAAGTGTTGAACAACCTGCAAAAAGATTGTCAACTGCATTTGATAGTGTTACATTATATGGAGAAGATCCTGATCATCGTCCGGATATTTATGGTAAAGTTGGAAACAGCGGTGTAAGTATTGCAACAGTTGATGATGCTAAAAAATTATACAGCGGTTTTGATCTTTGTGATCCAAAAACTTCTGTTTCAATGACCATCAATGGTCCTGCACCAATGCTGCTTGCTTTTTTTATGAATGCAGCTATTGATCAGCAATGTGAAAAATATATTCTTGAAAATAATTTGAAAGATGAAGTAAATAAGATCATTGAATCAAAATTTAAAAAGGGAGAACTGCCATTTTATACTGGCACAGATGGTAAACCGTGATGCCAGAAAATGGTGAATTAAAAGGTGCTTTGCCAAAAGGAAATAATGGTCTTGGTTTAAGATTACTTGGTTTATCGGGTGCAGATGTTTTACCATAAAGATGTATATGAAAAAATAAAAGCAGAAGCTTTAACACAGGTACGGGGAACAGTACAGGCAGATATTTTAAAAGAAGATCAGGCACAAAACACCTGTATTTTTTCTACAGAATTTGCATTGAAACTGATGGGTGATGTACAGGAATATTTTATAAATCAAAAAGTAAGAAATTTTTATTCTGTATCGTATCAGTGGTTATCATATTGCAGAAGCCGGTGCAAATCCTATTACACAGTTGGCATTTACACTTGTCCAATGGGTTTACTTATGTAGAATATTATTTAAGCCGTGGAATGAACATTGATGATTTTGCACCAAATCTTTCTTTCTTCTTCAGCAATGGAATGGATCCTGAATATAGTGTAATTGGAAGAGTGGCCCGAAGAATATGGGCAAAAGCCATGAAGTATAAATACAAAGCGAACAAACGCAGCCAGATGTTGAAATATCATATTCAAACATCAGGTAGAAGTTTGCATGCACAGGAAATTGATTTCAATGATATAAGAACAACCTTGCAGGCATTATATGCTATTTATGATAATTGCAATTCATTACATACAAATGCATATGATGAAGCGATCACAACACCAACGGAAGAAAGTGTTCGACGTGCCATGGCAATTCAGTTAATTATTAATAGAGAATTAGGTACAGCAAAAAATGAAAATCCAAATCAGGGTTCATTCTTAATTGAAGAATTAACTGATTTGGTAGAAGAAGCTGTATTAGCAGAATTTGATCGAATTACAGAAAGAGGTGGTGTATTAGGTGCGATGGAAAGAATGTATCAGCGAAATAAGATACAGGAAGAAAGTTTGTATTACGAACATCAGAAACATACAGGAGAATTACCATTGGTTGGAGTCAATACTTTTTTAAATAAGAAAGGAAGTCCTACCATTTTACCAACAGAAGTGATCCGAAGTACAACAGAAGAAAAAGAATTACAGATAAATAATCTAAAAGCATTTTGGAAACGAAATGAAGATAAATCTGCCGAAATGTTGAATCATTTAAAAACTGTTGCTATTAATAATGGAAATCTATTTGAAGAATTGATGGAAACTGTCAAATATTGTTCTTTAGGACAAATTACCCATGCACTTTATGAAGTTGGTGGACAGTACAGAAGAAATATGTAATGTCTCTGAAAATTACACTTGTTGCAATTCTGTTAATCGCCTTGTTTCATTTCTATTATAGTGTAAATTGCAGATTCCATTTTGTAAATGAAATGATCCCATAATGAAAAAAATCTTTCTTAAGTTTTCTTTTTTCTCTTTATAGTAACTACTGCTTTTTCTCAGAATATTGATTCTGTCATTAACAGGTATGCAACCGAATATGCGCAGGAAAGGGCATACCTGCATTTTGACAAGTCAAGTTACGGTGCCGGTGAAACAGTCTGGTTCAAAGCTTACCTGATGGAAGGCATTACTCCTGCGTATTCGAGTAAAACGATTTATGTAGATTGGACCGATGACAATGGAAATCTTTTATCTCATACAGTCAGTCCGCTTACAAGGTGCGACTACCAGCGGTCAATTTGATATTCCGACAAGTTATAAGGGAGATTTCATTCATGTAAAAGCATATACGAAGTGGATGTATAATTTTGATACAGCATTTTTTTATGAAAAGGATATTCGGATCATTTCAAGTAACACGGCGTCTGTCTTTTCTAAAAACATAATTGAAGCCTGAAATTGGGTTTTTCCCTGAAGGAGGGGATATGTTGGAAGGAGTAAATAATAAAATTGCTTTTAAAGCCCATGATCAATGGGGCAGACCGGTAAAAATTAAAGGAGTTATAAAGAATAATAAAGGAGAGTTTGTGGATAGTTTAAGAATTCTTCATGATGGCATGGGATATTTTTTCGTTCTGCCTGATCCGGGAGAAAGTTTCAAAGCCTTTTGGAAAGATGAAAAAGGAAAAGAACATACGACTTCATTACCGGCTGTTAAGAGAAACGGTGTTTCCTTACAAATAACCATTTCAGGGAGTAAAAGAGGTTTTACGTTACAAACTAATAAAGCAGCGGATAAAAAATTTGGAGCTGTTTATCTGGTTGGAACAATGAATCAGTTTCAGGTATTCAAAGTGGTTAAGGATTTGACTTCGGGGATTGCTCAGGGAATAATCCCGGTACAAAATCTTCCCTCAGGTATTTTAACGATAACGGTTTTTGATAATAATTGGAATCCATTAGCAGAAAGGATCACTTTTGTGAATAATGAGGAATATACTTTTCCCGCTGAAATGAATGTAACTCATTGGGGATTGAATAAAAGAGCCAGGAATGAAATTGAAATTTCAGTACCCGATAGTTTATATGCAAACTTTTCAGTGGCCGTTACGGATGTGGCAATTGATACAGATAGCAGCACTACTATTATCTCTCACTTTTTATTGTCGTCTGATCTGAAAGGTGAGATATTTAATCCATCTTATTATTTTACGTCAACTGAAAATACTATTACACAACATCTTGATCTGGTAATGCTGACAAATGGATGGCGAAGGTTTAATTGGGATAAGGTTGTAAAAGGGATTTTACCATCCATAAAATATACAAGGGATACTACTTATCTCAGCTTGTCTGGTAAAGTATATGGAGCTACGCCAGTGCAATTAAGAGATAATCCAAGTGTTATTTTGGTGATAAATGAGAATAATAAAGAAAAGAACAAGATATTGTTTGTACCAATTGAACCGGACGGAACATTTGATGATCCGTCTACTATCTTGTTTGATACGGCACATATTTACTTTCAATTATCAAAAGGTATCCGTGATGCAACGATCAATTTTATGGAAAGTAAATTGCCGGCTTATAAGAATAGAGTTTATGCAAAAGGCAGATACTTTAACAGGTTGGAAGATACAACCGGTTATGCCAGACACTTTCTATTGTCTGATGAAGTGAGAAGATTATTACAAATGGAGGAAGGGAAAGTGTTGGAGAATGTTATCATTAAAGCAAGAACAAAAACACCTATTCAGATTATGGAGGAGAAATACACTTCAGCATTATTTTCAGGAGATGGTTATCAGTTTGATCTGGTGAATGATCCTTTTGCTGCAACTGCATTGGATATATTTTCTTATTTGAGAGGAAAAGTGGCAGGGTTGATAATCAACGGTTCTGGTGCATCAGCAACCTTGCAATGGAGGGGTGGAGCACCGGTTGTATTGATAGATGAAATACCTACAGATATTGCTTTTTTATCTTCAATCAGCGTTAGCAGTATTGCCTATATAAAAGTGATGCGGCCTCCTTTTTTTGGAGCTTCAGGAGGTGGAAATGGGGCAATAGCTGTTTATACCCGTAAAGGTGACGATACTAAAAATGTTCCGGGGGAAGGTCTTTCCAATAGTAAGGTTAGTGCCTATTCGCCAATTCGTCAGTTTTATTCTCCTAATTACAGCAGTTTTGTTTCAGCAAATGAAAAACAGGATTTACGTACCACTCTTTATTGGAATCCCTATGTCATTACAACGGCTGAACAAAACAAGGTAAAACTGATCTTTTATAATAATGATGTAACAAAGGCATTCCGGGTAATAATTGAAGGAATGGCACAAGATGGCCGGTTTACAAGGATTGAACAGATAATGGAATAAGAAGTATATGGCACGAATAAAACTAGATCTCCATCATATTTATAATAACAGCCGTGCAATTGATGATGCCCTGCAGCAGGCATTTGATGATGCGATAACAAAAAAGATCAGGGAAGTGGAGATTATACCTGGAAAAGGTAGCGGACAGTTGCGGAAAAAGGTGGAACGATTCCTGCAACAGCCGCATATTAAAAAGCAATATCATCGTATAGAGAACGACAGTAAGAATTTCGGGAGGTTGTTCGTTTATTTTAAGTTTTAGTCTTCTCTGTAACTCCGTTTTAATTCATCTACCTTCGTTTCTTTTTTAAATAAATTATTTTGCGTTTTACAGAATTTAATTTTCATCCGAACCTGCTGGAAGGGATAGAGGCTTCCAATTATGAAAATGCCACTCCGGTTCAGGAACAGGTTATTCCTCCAATTATGGCAGGAAAAGATGTGATTGCTTCGGCCCAAACCGGTACCGGAAAAACGGCTGCATTTTTATTGCCGGTGATGAATAAGTTGTTGGCTAATCATGTAGATGGGCAAGTAGGCGCATTGATTGTTGTACCAACCAGAGAGTTAGCTATCCAGATTGCACAGCATATAGAAGGATTATCTTATTTCACTCACCTTAGTTCTCTTCCCATATATGGTGGTAATGATGCACAGAGTTTTGTAGCAGAGAAAAAGGCATTGCAAATGGGAGCCGATATCATTGTTTGCACACCCGGAAGGATGATTGCTCATCTGAATATGGGATATGTAAACATGAAAGGCCTGCAATTTTTAGTGTTGGATGAAGCAGACAGGATGCTGGACATGGGTTTTCAGGACGATATTAATAAGATTATCAAAAGTCTTCCACTCAAAAAGCAGAATTTATTATTCTCCGCAACAATGCCATCCAAAATCAGAGAGCTGGCAAGAAAAATATTACATGAACCGGTTGAGATAAATATTGCTATATCTAAACCACCAGAAAAAATAATTCAAAAAGCATATGTGGTATATGAGCCACAAAAACTTCCACTGATCAAAAAAATATTAAAAGAAACGCCGTATAAAAATGCGTTGATCTTTTGTAGCCGTAAGCAAACGGTAAAACAACTGACGAGAGAATTAAAACATGGCGGATTTAATATTTCAGAAATACATAGTGATCTGGAGCAGGCTGAAAGAGAAAGTGTATTAAGTGCATTTACTGCCGGTAGAATTCCTGTGCTGGTAGCAACGGATATTCTAAGCCGCGGTATTGATATTGATACGATTGATGTAGTGATCAATTATGATGTGCCCGGTGATGGGGAAGATTATGTGCATCGTATTGGAAGAACGGCCAGAGCTGAAGCAGATGGATCGGCATTTACTTTAATTGGTGATAAAGAACATAACCGGTTTGCGGCTATAGAACAATTGCTGGGCAAAGAAGTTGAAAAAGTGGAAGTGCCGAAAGAATTAGGAGCTGCGCCAATCTATAATCCCAGAACCAGATCCACAGGTTCCGGAAACAGAAGACCCCAAAAGAAATTTTACAGAGGAGCACCTAAACGTAAATAAGAAAATTTCTTTCTTATTTTAGTAGTATTAATTCAATATACGATGAAACGTAACGCTGCTATAATCTTAACTTCTATTTTATTGTTTGTTATTTATAGTTGTTCGCAAAGTAAGTATGCTGCAACTAATAAAGTGTATAAACAGGAGATCAGGAATTATTCAAAACTTTTACTGGAATACCCGTATAAAGGATTCTGCAGGATTACCGTATGCTGCTGATTGGGTTGGCACCACTAACCTTTCTATGCGAAGGGCAAATTTTGTGATCATTCATCATACTGCTCAAAATAGTTGTGAGCAAACATTGAAAACATTTACGCTGCCAAGAACACAGGTTAGTGCACATTATGTTATTTGCAAAGATGGTACGGTGCATCATATGCTGAATGACCTGCTAAGGGCACATCATGCCGGTGTAAGTAAATGGGGAAATACTACCGATCTTAATTCATCCAGTATCGGGATAGAACTGGACAACAATGGCTTTGAGCCATTTACCGGAGGCACAAATGAATAGCTTACTAACCTTACTTGACCGGCTAAAAAAAGCTTATAGTATTCCTACTTCGAATTTTATTGGCCATGGAGATATAGCACCTACCAGAAAAAATGATCCGAACTGGAGATTTCCCTGGAAATTATTAGCTGAAAAGGGATTTGGTTATTGGTTTGATAACCCCGCCAACAATACTTTGCCACCCAACTTTAACCATTTGCAGGCATTACGGATTATTGGCTTTGATATGAAGGATACGACTGCTGCAATTGTAGGATTTAAAAGACACTGGCTGCAGGATACAACCAAAGGATTAAATACAGAACAACTTAAAGTGCTTTATCAGTTAAGTAAAAAGTATCAGTGATAAAGTAAAAAAGAATCGATGCTATTTTCCCAATCAGAATTTAAACCTGTTTGAATTCTTTATTCCGGTTTTCAATTTTTGAAAACTATCTGCAATTCCCAGTAATTTATCCAGGTGTTTTTCTCCTGTTGGGTTCGCTACTGTTTTATACAATCGTTCCTGGCATTGTTCTGGGAAATTGAGGAGTAATTGTTGAATGATGTTGATCCCGGTATGAACTGGCAAGAAAATATTTTCATCAGTAACAGCGATGGATAATCCATAACAATTTTCATTTGCATATAAACTATCGGATGGAACATATTGAATAGAAGTGAAAGCTACGCCGGGCAGATCTTGTTCCTGAATTCTTCTCAGCAGTAAATCAGCATTGATCCAGGGTGCTCCGAAAATTGTGAAAGGATGGTTGCTGCCTCTTCCTTCATTTACATTTATACCTTCCATTAAGCCTGTACCCGGATAACATAATGCTGTTTCAATAGTAGTAATAGCCGGAGAAGTAGGTGTAAATGGCCAGTTGTTTTTACCGGGTGATTGATTTCTATTCCACTCATGTTACTTTAATTACAGTCAGATCAACGTCAATACAGATGAGACGAAGCAAAATACATCGCTAATTCGCCAAGTGTACAACTATGCCTGATAGGTATATCCCATCTTCCAATAAAAGAGGAGCAGTTTTTTTCATCAAGCATTGGGCCCTCCGCTTTATCAATATTGCCGCTAATAGGATTAGGTCTGTCAAGAATGATCAGTGGCTTGTTGTATAAGGCACAGGCTTCCATAACATAGGTCATTGTCCACAAATAAGTGTAGAAACGACAACCTACATCCGGTATATCAAAAAGCATGATATCAATATCGGTAAGTTCAGCTGCTGAGGGCATCAAATGGTCGCTATACAAACTGATAACGGGAATGTTTGTAGTGGAATCAATATGGTCATATTGATAAATTCCATCGGCACCTTTTGTGCTAAGTCCATGTTCAGGAGAAAACAGTTTTTGTATCTTAAGTCCTGCCTGAAGTAAAGCTGTTCTGCTAAGAAGCCATCGGCTGTTTTGGCAGCGTTATTGGTTACAAGTCCAAACTTGTAAGGTTTATATTTTTTTATTTCTTCACAGAATTGGTCAATTCCAAATTGCATTGATCCTTTTTTAATGAAGTTCTCCTGCCGGTTCATGATCGTCGTACTGATTCCGGAGTTTTATTAATTCTTTCTTTAATTCAGTAACTGTTTTTGCATAAGCAAGATGCTTAACCAGATTATTCTGCTCATTGGGATCGGTTTTCAAATCATATAGTTCCCATTCATTCACCGTATAAAAATAGATCAGCTTAAATCGTTCTCCACGAATGGCCAGATGCGGAATAACGGTATGGTCTTTTACGTATTCATAGTAATGGTAGTAAAGATATTTTCTGCTGAGTTCTTTTTGTTTACTGGTCAGAATTGGCTTCAGGCTTAATCCCTGCATCCAATCAGGAACGGGAACACCTGCAATGTCCAGAATGGTTGGCGCATTATCAATATTTTGTATTAGTGTGTTATTCTCTGAACCTGGTTTTATTTTTCCCGGCCATTTCATCAGAAAAGGGGTACTCATGGAAACATCATAAGCAAATCGTTTGTCGAACCATCCATTTTCTCCGATATAAAAACCCTGATCACTGGTATAGATAACGGCAGTATGATCACTTAATTTTTTCTCATCAAGGTAATCTAATATTCTGCCAACATTCTCATCAATAGAAGCAATGCAGGCAAGATAGTCTTGCATATACCACTGATATTTATATTTCAGCAATTCATTTCCTGTCGGTTTTAACTGTTGCAGTAATTTTCCCCGTTCCGCATAGATTGTTTTATACCGGTTTCTTTGTTCTTCGGGAACTCTTCTAAAAATTGCATTGTAATATATTATCTGAAGGGAATCCGGTTTATACGCAGGAATATCCATTAGGTAAGCAGGGTCTATTTTTAAATCACTACATAATTCCATATCCCTCAAAATACTCATGGTTTGTATATTCCATGCTGTTCCCTTATTAATGGTATCAACATAAAGAGTAGTGGGTTCAGGAAATGTTTTTACATGGTATTCTTCCAGGTATTTTAGATTAGGAAAGAAATAACGATGTGGAGCTTTGTGATGTAACAGCAATACAAATGGTTTTGATTGGTCTCTTTTATCCAGCCATTTTATGGTTTCATCGGTTATAACATCGGTTGCATATCCTTCTTGTGTAATGGTATCACCTGTCATTTCTATCAAACGGGGATTGACATATAATCCCTGACCCGGTAGTATTTTCCAGTAATCAAACCCTGCGGGATAAGAATGTAAATGCCATTTACCAATAACAGCTGTTTGATACCCCGCCTGCTGCAAAAGTTTTGGCATTGTTATCCGGGATGAATCAAAACGATCCCTGTTATCCTTTACACCATTTTTATGTGAATGCTGACCGGTCAGCAATGTTGCTCTTGATGGTGAACAAATGGAGTTGCCTACAAATGCATTGGTGAATTTTATTCCTTCATTGGCTATCCTGTCAATGTTGGGCGTTTTGATTAACGTTTTATTATATGCACTGATGGCATCTGCATCATGATCATCGCTCATCATGTAGATGATATTTGGCCGTTGCTGCGAAAAACAATTGATGGAAATAAAAAGAAATACAAATAGCTGTTTCATTATGCCTGATTTCAGTATCAAGATACTGATTATCGGCTTTACTATATAGCATAAAAAAACCGGCAAGAAATTGCCGGTTTTTTTTAAAGTATGTTTATCTAATCTCTTATGATCGATTTATTTCTTCTTGGCGGAATTCTATCTCTTCGGTTTTCTTTAATGATCCGGATAACTTCCTGTCGGAATTTATCTTCAAATTGAAAAACTTTGTTGGCTCTTTGCTCATCCATTATCTGTTTAAATTCTCCCCGATAACGTAAACGTAGTTCAATCACTTTTTGCTGCAATACTAATCTGTCACCTTTATTTTGACGATGTGTTAAGGCAAAATCCCTGAAGTATCGGGTAAAAACCGGAGTAAACTTTTGGGCTTCACTTTTAGTTAAGCCAAGATTCTTTTGGATATACTCTCTCATCCGCTCTGCTATCTTGCTATTCTCCTGACCACTATCATCTTCATCCTGAGAGAATGCTGCAACCGATGGGAGCAGGCAAAAGATTAATATGTATATCCACTTTTTCATTCCTATTTTAGTTTATCAGTAAAACAGCCTGAATATCTTCAGATTGTTCCTGGAAAATTTTTAATTCATCATCTGAAATGCCAATTAATAAATCCTGAATTTCAGTTGATTTGTTTTTTGACTGAGCTGATTCCTTACCGTTTAGTCCGGCATCAATAAAATCAATCAGATCATCCTGTTCCTCAACATTCATATTTTTAACATCACGGGTAATTTTGGCCATTACTTTACTTCCGGGTGCTGTAGTCGAATTATTTTTTCCAAAGTATAAAAACCCAGATAAAACAATAATGCCGGTAACAACAGCGGCGGCTGCGTAACGGATCCATTTGCGACTTCCAAGAGAAATAACTTTTGTAGCAGATTTATTTTCTTCAGTTATAACATTCCTTGTCAAAGTTTCAAAATAACCTGAAGGAACAGCGAAAGGCATTTCTTTACTTAAGACCACTTAACAATGGCGAAAGAGATGCTAATTCTTCTTTGGCAGAAAGATGATCGGTGCTATTCCGAATACTATCCAACACATTCTCCGCAAGTCCATCAAAATAACCAGCCGGTACTGAATAGGGATTCTCTTTTGAAACAGCACCTAAAACAGGGGATGAATAATCAAATTCTTCGTTTGATTCAGTAGCCTCCAACGTTTTGATACGGTTCATTACTATGAGCTGACTAATTCATCAAAATAACCTGCAGGAACGGTATAAACATTCTGCTGACCTAAATTGACAAGAGAGCTGTTTAGCTCCTTCAATTCTTGCAATATGTAGTCTTTTTGAGTCATTTTAAGTTATTCTGAAGGCTTTAAACCAGACTGAACGGTATTAAGAAGGGTTTAACTCCCCAAAGTTTAATGATTTAGCATATAATCTTCAATTTTTTTGACCGCATGGTGATAGCTGGCTTTTAAGGCTCCTTCACTGGTTTCTAAAACCCGGCTCATTTCTTCGTAGGGCATTTCTTCATAATACCTTAAAGCAAACACAACTCTTTGTTTTTCAGGAAGTTGCTGGATAGCTAATTGTAATTTCCATTCTAGTTTATTGGCGTCGAAATTCTGGTCTGCCTTTATTTTGTTGCTCAGACCACTTTCTACGTCACTCAGGCTTACCGAAGACTTTTTCTTCTGTTGCTCAAGGTACGTAAGGCTTTCATTTGTTGCAATTCGATAAAGCCAGGTGTATAACTGACTATCTTCCCGGAATTTTTCAAGCCCTTTCCATACTCTGATCAATACATTCTGCAATACATCATTAGCATCTTCATGCTGTACTACCATCCGGCGGATATGCCAATATAATTTTTCCTGGTATTTTTTTATCAGGCTGGTATAGGCTTTCTCTTTCGTAATGGGGTTACGGAATTGTTCAAGCAATTCAGTATCGCTAATGATAGTCAGGGACATTGATCAGGGGCTTTGGTTCGGTTAGAATAATGGATCATCAAGATGTTTAAATGTGTTTCAGGGTTTAAAAATAAAAAAGCAGGTTCAATAATAAAAGAACCTGCCCAATTACTTTAAAACAATCTTTTAACTGTTTTTCTTACGATTTATTGCTTTTTCAGCTGCTGTTACAATATCAACAACATCCAAACCATATTTTTTTAACAGGTCAGTTGGCTTACCACTTTCTCCAAATGTATCTTTTGTGCCGATATATTCAATTGGGATCGGGAAATTTTTTGAAGCACATTGTGCAATTGCATCACCCAACCCGCCAATTATATTATGTTCTTCAGCAGTAACGGCACATTTTGTTTTTTTGATTGAAGCTAGTACAGCCGCCTCATCCAATGGTTTTATTGTATGAATATTGATTACTTCTACACTTATTCCTTTCTCTTGTAAAATTACACCAGCCTGAATTGCATTCCATACCAAATGCCCACAAGCAAAAATGGTAACATCTGTTCCTTCAGAAAACTGCTGCGCCTTTCCTATTTTAAAATCTTCTTCTTTTGTAAAAATTGGCCAGACGGGTCGTCCAAAGCGTAAATAAACGGGACCTTCCATTTCGGCTATAGCTTCGGTTGCAGCTTTTGTTTGTGCGTAATCACAAGGCACTATAACTGTCATACCCGGCAACATTTTCATTAATCCGATATCTTCTAAAATCTGATGAGTAGCTCCATCTTCACCTAACGTAAGCCCTGCATGTGATGCACATATTTTTACATTCTTTCCACTATACGCAATTGATTGACGAATCTGATCATATACTCTTCCGGTAGAAAAATTGGCGAATGTAGTTGTAAATGGAATTTTACCTCCGATTGTCATACCTGCAGCAATTCCCATCATATTTGCTTCAGCTATTCCAACCTGGAAAAAACGTTCAGGAAATTCTTTCATGAATTGATTGAGTTTCAGAGAACCAGCCAGATCGGCAGTTAGTGCTACTACATTGGAATTTTTTCTGGCAGCAGCAACAATTCCATCACCAAAACCACTACGGGTATCTTTATTTCCGGTTGTTTGAATATCTTTTAGCATGATTATTTATTAATGTCGCAAAAGTAAGGGTGAAAAGGCAATGGGCAATAGGCAACGGACAATAAACAATAGGCGAGAAACAATAAGAATTGACAAATTCTGAAGATTAATATTTATCTGGGTTTTTTATCATGTGGTTCAATAACCTGCCAATTTCTTCATTTTTTTGAATAAAGGCTAAATGCTGGTTGGCTTCCATATACTTGCAACTCAGTGCAAAATCCAGCCATCCGGATGTTTCTGAATTCTCCATATCACTATCGCTGACTTTAGCGACAAAATGTGCAGGATATTGTTTTTTTCTATAGGCTTCAAGTAGATTGATACAAACACTTCTCGACGATCTTCTTATCTGGTCGGTAAGAGAATACGTTTCTTCTTTGGGAAATTTTTTACTTTGTTCAAAAATGTCCATTGCTAATTTAAACCCTGGCTGGTATACTTTTGTGTGTTTTACACTTATTGCAGCCATAACTCTTTTATTTGGGGATTGTTTAGAATTGGAACTTTGCCTGTTACCAATTGACTATTGTTAGTTTAACTCCCCTGGCTGACTTTTAAAAACTGTTTCATCCGCCTTCAAAAATAATTCCCATTTCCAGGCAGTTCCCATAATGTCCTCTAAATTGTATTTTGGATTCCAGCCTAACAGATTTTTAGCCAGATCGTTATTGGCATAAATAGCTTCTATGTCTCCGGGTCTTCGGGATCCTATTTCATAATTCAATTGCACACCACTTACTTTTTCGAAAGCTTTGATTGCTTCTAAAACAGAAACTCCATTTCCACTACCAAGATTAAACACATCGCAGAGAGTACTGTTCTTTTCTTCTTCAAGATATTTTAACGATAAGGTATGTGCATGCGCCAGATCGCAAACATGAATATAATCTCTTATACAAGAGCCATCTCTCGTATCATAATCAGTTCCGTGAACAAACATTTTTGGAATTCGACCCACCGCTGTTTGCGTAATTGCAGGAACAAGATTTTGTGGTTTTCCCAATGGCATTTCACCAATAAGAATAGAGGGATGTGCGCCGGCTGGATTAAAGTATCGTAAAAGTATTGTCTGTAAGCCGGAGCTTTTCGCAAATTCATTCACAATCTGTTCACCCATTTGTTTGGTTAATCCGTAAGGCGATTCTGCCAGTTTGATGGCAGTTTTTTCTGTAACAGGTACTTCATCAGCATTGCCATATACCGTGCAGGAAGAAGAGAAAACAAAATGCGGAGTTTTAAACTCCTGAACACATTTTAATAAATTAACCAATGAGTTAATGTTGTTCTCAAAATAAAGTAATGGCTCTTCTACCGACTCTCCCACAGCTTTATAGGCTGCAAAATGAATTACACCGGTAATGTCAGCATTTTCTAAAAAAATAGCAAATGTGTCATCATAATTACAAAGATCTACTTTGTAATTCTTAATTTTCTTTCCGGTGATCTGTTCTACACCTAATAATATATTGGGATTGGATCTGGAGTTGTTATCAACTGAAATAACTTCATATCCATTTTCAATAAGATCCACAATTGTATGCGAACCAATATATCCACAACCGCCTGTTACTAATATTTTACTCATAAAAAATCCCGACAAAAGTCAGGATTTTTATTTTAATGCGAAAGGATAATATTAAAAGAGAATCGCAATATGATAAACGCCTGCTGCAAGCAAAGCACTTACAGGAATCGTTAATATCCATGCCCAGATCAGACTGATGGTGATTCCCCAACGAACAGCAGACAATCTTTTAGTAGCACCAACACCCATAATAGCACCTGTAATAGTATGTGTTGTACTTACGGGAATTTTGAGTGCTTCTGTTATAAATAATGTGATGGCACCGGCAGTTTCTGCTGCTACCCCTTCAAACGGGGTAACTTTTGTAATTTTTGTTCCCATGGTTTTTACGATTTTCCAACCGCCGCTCATGGTGCCAAGACCAATGGCAGCATAACAGGAGATGGGAACCCAGTCAGGCATCTGACTGAAATCAGTAATAGTACCACCGGCAATTAAAGCAGCTGTAATGATACCCATTACTTTTTGTGCATCATTACCACCATGACCAATACTAAATGCAGCAGATGAGATCAATTGCAAACGTTTAAACCATTGATTCGACTTATGTGCATTCAACGTACTTAAATAAAGTGCAAAAACAGCCATTACAGTTAGAATGAAGGCGAGAAGAAACCATTTGAAATTTTTAGAATAGAAAATTACCTGCCAGATATAAGTTTCATAATGTGTTTTACTGGCAAGTATTTCCCTGTTGAATTCTAGTTTTAGGGTTAGAAAGACTGCAACGATCACCAAAATACAAAGCGAAAATATTTTTGACCGGAATCCTTTTTTGAAAGAACTCATAAACCAAAGCGACATCAGGAATGCCATCAACATACCTACAAGCGGTGCAATAAAAATAAAGGCTGCTGTTTTTAGAACGATGGATGAGCTAATGGCACTTATACCTCCGCTGGCAACAGCCGCACCGGCAAATCCCCCTATCAAAGTATGAGAAGAAGAAGAGGGGATGCCCAACCACCAGGTTAACAAATTCCACATAATGGCGGCTATCAGGCCAGAGAATATAACAATCATCATATTGCCTTCAGCAATCTTATCGGCATGAACTGTTTTAGCAACAGTATCGGCAACACCATGGTCTTTAAAAATAAAATAGGCAACAGAATTAAATAAGGCTGCCCATAATACCGCCTGAAATGGTGTTAATACTTTGGTAGATACAACAGTAGCAATTGAATTGGCGGCATCATGAAAACCATTGATGTAATCAAAAATGAGAGCCAGTACTATGATGGTAATGAGAAAAGGTGTCATAATAAGAGTAGAATGTGCAAATGAGATAATGTGCTAATAAGTCTTGTTGAATGTGTTTTTATTAGTAAATTATCACATCGGCTAATTAGCTAATTGGTTTAAGCGTATTTAATAATAATAGACTCTATCACATTGCTTACATCTTCACATTTATCGGTTACGATTTCCATTACCTGGTAGATCTCTCTTTTCTTAATTACTTCTTTTGCATCGGGTTCATTCTCAAATAATTTTTCAATGCTGAAATCAAAAATATCATCCCCCTGATTTTCAATACTGTTGATCTTAACCAAGGCTTCAGTAATGCCTCGCATATTTTTCATATCACGAAGTCCCGTTACTGCAATTCGAACCTGCTCTGCACCCTGTTCAATTAGTTCTGCAAATTTTTGCATGCCGGTATCATTAGGGTTTACATGATAGAAATTTATTTTTTTACCTGCTGCATATATATAATCTGCAACATCATCTAATGAAGTAGCCAGATAGTGAATATCTTCTCTGTCAAATGGGGTAATAAAATTGCGGCCTAATTCGGTAAATAAGTTATGTGTAAGATCATCATTGGCATGTTCCAGATCTTCCAACTGTCCTATTAAAGTAGCTCTTTTGTTGAAATCAGGTTCTCCGACAACATCTTTAAGCAGGCTGCCCATTTTGGCAACATTATTCGCTACTTTTTCGAATAGCTCATAAAAGATCTTGTTTTTCGGCATAAAGATTTTGAGGAAAGATTGTAGTGCCATTGGTTTTAGTTTTTAAGTTTCCCGTTTTTAGAGGAATAGTTTACGAAATTACCGGGTGAGGATGCTGTAGCTATCGTAGGATGAAGAATTAATAATTTGATAATATAGATTTAAAATTAGGGTAACAATTCAATAACAAAGGATTTATATTGCATTAATTTTAATGAACGGGAATGTATCAATTAAAACAAGGGGAAAATAAGGCTTTACTAACTTTTTTATTTTTAGTTATTCTTTCCTTTTCTGCTAATTCTCAGCGATACCTGACGGATATAGACTCCTCATTTTTTATAAAAGACACCCTCAGGCCTTTTTTGAAGAGGTTTGAAAATATACGAATCTCCGGCTATATGCAACCGCAGTTTCAGGTGGCACAATCTGCAGGAGCATCGTCTTTTGCGGGAGGTAACTTTTCTCCGCTTTCCAAAAGCCGCTTTATGTTGCGAAGGGCAAGGGTAAAGATTGATTATGTACTTCCATCAAAACAAAAAGTACCCAAGGCTCTGTTTTCATTTCAAATTGATGCAACTGAACGGGGAGTGGTGGTTCGGGATATGTTCCTAAGGTTATTTGAAACAAAAAATAATGCTCTTTCATTAACTACAGGATTATTTGCAAGACCATTTGGTTATGAAGTAAATCTTTCTTCTACTTTTAGAGAAACCCCTGAACGGGGAAGAATGTCGCAGATACTAATGCCCAGCGAAAGAGATATCGGTTTAATGGTTTCATATGAGCCACCGGAAAAGAATAAAAAATTATCGCATATAAAATTCGATATAGGAATTTTTAATGGGCAGGGACTATCGGGAACAACAGATTTTGATAACCATAAGGATCTTATTTCAAGATTGTTTGTGAAAACCTATCATATCAAAAAACTGGATATTACTGGTGGGCTTTCTTACCTGAGAGGTGGCTGGCAAAATGGAACTAAATATGTGTATGAAATGAGCGTTGCAAATAATGGTGATAAGCTTTTCTTTATTGACTCAACGTCATCTAACATTGATAGGTCATCACCCCGGCATTATTATGGAGCCGATGCCCAGCTAAAGTTGCATCATGGATGGGGCGAAACTGAATTAAGAGCCGAATATTGGTTTGGTACACAGCCTGGCACATCTACTACAACTGCTAATCCGGGCACCATACCTAATGTGAACGGTACCCCGTTGCCTACTTATGTCCGCCATTTTGATGGAGCTTTTTTTCTATTCCTGCAAAATATTATCAATGATAAGAACCAGCTGTTGATTAAGTACGATTGGTACGATCCTAATATAAAAGTAAAAAAAGCAGAGATTGGTAAATCGGGCACTAACCTTACTGCGGCTGATATAGAATATGCAACACTGGGGTTGGGGTATGTGTATCACTTTAATTCCCAGACTAAACTCATATTATACTACGATATTGTAAAAAATGAACTAACAAGTTTTGCCAATACGTCTGCTGATCAAAAAGATAACATCCTCACTTGCAGGCTTCAATTCAGGTTCTAGATACAGTTAACATTGAGGTAACATTGAGGTTACAATTGCTTAACATAGGAGTAACATGCCGTTAACCTCAGCAGGCCACCTTTGCCCGAAATAACTAACTATGTTTTTCAGGCTGCGAATTCTATTGAGTGTTCTGTTTCTTTCTACGATTATTTCAGTTCAGGCTCAATCCCAAACAATTAAACTGGCAGGTAAAGTGATGAATGCAAAGAATGAACCTTTGCCAGGGGCTACTATCCTTGTAAATGGAACAGCCAGTCAGATTATTGCTGATATTGAAGGCAAATTTTATTTAACGGTAGAAGCAGGGAAAAAATATACGCTGACTGTTTCTAATACAGGCTACCAGACAAAAGAAGTAGCAGGTATTGAAGGGTTATTGAATCAGGAAAATTATCTGGAAATTATACTGATAGATCAATCAGCTATGGAAACCGTTGTCATCAAAGCAACTTCCAGAAGACAGGAAAACACTTCAGCTTTACTTTCCTTTCAAAAAAACAATACTGCCTTATCCAGCGGTCTTGCTGCCGACTTTATTCGCCGTACACCGGATAGAAATACCGGCGAAGTATTAAAAAGAGTGAGTGGCGCCAGTATTCAGGATGGTAAGTTTGTTGTAGTTCGTGGATTAAGCGACAGGTATAACTCTGCTGTAATTAATAATGCTCAATTCCCAAGTACGGAGCCAGATAAAAAAGCATTTTCATTCGATGTGATTCCTTCTTCCCTTATTGACAATATTATTATTAATAAAACGGCTACACCTGAACTACCCGGAGAGTTTGCAGGAGGTCTTATTCAGATAAATACTAAAGATGTACCTACAAGAGATCTGTTGACATTGAGTGTTTCATTAGGTTTTAATACACAATCGGTATTTAAAGATTTTACCAGCAATGCGAGAAATGGTAACGATTGGTTTGGTTTTGATGATAAAACAAGAGGCTTGCCTTCAGGTTTTCCAAAAACACAACAGGAGTTCAGAAGCGGAACTACCGAACAAAGAATTGCGTGGAGCAAATTAATGAGTAGTGATGTGTATAGTGAAGTAAACAACAATGCATTGCCTACGCAAACCTACAGTCTCACATGGGGCAAAAGTTCAGGGTTTAAAAACGGAGGAGTGTTGGGAACGATCGTTTCATTACAGTATCGTAACAGCATGTTGAAATATGATGTACAAAGAAGATTATATGAGCAAACTGGCGATGAGGTAGTAGCATTAACTGATAATCAAAACAAGTACAGCGTAAATGTAGGAGCATTGGCCAATATCTCTTATGTAAAAGGAAAGCATAAAATATCCTTCAAAAATTTATTCAATCAGCTTTTTGAAGACAATTACTATACAAGAGGTGGTTTTAATAATGATAGAATTCAGGATATCAATTTCCGCTCTTCTGTGCTTAATCAGCGTTCATTATACAGTGGCCAGTTGGAAGGTGATCATCAACTTACCAGCAGCGGCATTAAACTGAAATGGAACGGTAACTTTGCTTACAACTGGAAATCACAACCCGACTTACGTACGGTTTCTTATAACAGACCAAAAGGAACAAACAATCCCTTTGAATATAATGATGATGATACCCGCCGTTTCTTCAGCAATCTGGAAGACTTCAGCTATGGTGGTAATGGAAACCTGACTATTCCTTTTACATTCAAAGGGGATAAGCAAACATTTAAGGCAGGTGGTTCTACGTTGATCAGAATTAGAAATTTCAAGAGCCGTATTTTTCAGTATCAGCCGGCATCTCCTACACAGTTTGATAGTACTAAAACAACACTTCCTTTCAATCAGATTTTTGCTGATGCAAATATTGCCAATGACGGTTTTGTGTTAAACGACTTTACCAATAATCAGGACAAATATTTCGGTGTTTCTATTCTGAATGGGATGTATGGAATGTTTGATAATAAGTTTGGTGAAAAACTAAGATTAGTATGGGGAGCAAGAGTTGAAAATTTTCAGCAGTTCCTTACTACTAAAGATGTAACCTCAAAAAGAGTAGTGGTAAATACGGAGAAATGGGATCTGTTACCATCGTTCAACTTAACCGTATCACCAAATGCAAAGAATAGTATCCGCTTAGCAGGAAGCCGTACGGTTGCAAGACCTGAATTCAGGGAAATTGCTCCGTTCTCTTTCTTCGATTATGAAGCAAACTATGGAGTAAATGGTAATGTAGATCTGAAAAGAACCTCTATTCTAAACGGGGATATCCGTTATGAGTTTTATCCCAAAGGTGGAGAAGCAATTACAATCGGTGTATTCTATAAATACTTCGACGATCCGATCGAGTTACGTTTAGATCCTTCAAGTGTATTGGATAGAAGAAATTATGGATACAGCAATGTTGACAATGCATATACAATCGGTGCAGAGTTTGAAGTAAGAAAAAATCTTGATTTTGTAAATGAGGCATTGGAAAACTTCAGTGTATTCTCTAATCTTACCTATAGTTTTTCAAAAGTAACATTGGCTACAACTTCTGCAGGTGGTCAAGCAAGTTCTGTTACCCGTCCTTTACAGGGGCAATCGCCTTATCTTATAAATGTTGGTTTGCAATACAACAGCAAGCAGGGTGGATTAAGCGGCTCATTGCTTTACAACCGTATTGGTCAGCGTCTTGTCGTTGGTAGGAAATCAGGATTTTGCTGACATCTATGAAAGACCCCGCAATCAGATGGACTTTCAATTAGCGAAGAAAATAATGAAAGACAAAGGTGAAATAAAACTTACCTGGGCTGATCTGTTGAACAATGCCTTTTATTTCTATGAAAATGTAGATAGCAAAAAAGCCTTTAATAGTAGTACCGACAGGTTGTTTAATTCCTACACACCAGGTTCTACTATTACGATTGGATTCACTTACGACTTTAATATTGGTAAAAAATAATTAATCAGAACGACATACAAATCTTTAAAACAATAAAAAACAAAAATTAATATGAAAAAGATCCTTTTTGGTACACTGGCTTTAGTTACACTCTTCAGTGCTACCTCTTGTGTAAAGGTAAATTTTGATGATGGAGGCACAGTTGTACAACTCCATCTCCTGAAAGCAATATTATTACCGGTGTTATATCTTCCAGTAAATTTTATGCTAAAGGCAAATGGATACTGAAAGGTTATGTGTATGTAACTGATGGAGCTACTGTAACTTTCGAAGCGGGTTGTGTAGTGCAAAGTGATATTACTGAAAAAGGAGCTTTGATAATAGAAAGAGGAGCTAAATTGATAGCTTCTGGTACTGCTGCAATGCCAATCGTATTTACAAGTGGTAAGGCAATTGGTTCAAGAGCTCCGGGTGATTGGGGTGGTATCATATTGTTAGGCAAAGCTCCAACAAACCGTCCGCTTGATCCTGCTCCAACAATCGAAGGTGGTGTAGGTCGTCAGTATGGTGGTACAGATCCATTGGATGAAAGTGGAATTCTTCGCTTTGTTCGTATTGAGTATGCAGGTATTGCTGCAGAGCCCGGTTCTGAAATAAACGGATTGACTTGCGGTGGCGTTGGTTCAGGTACTATACTTGAGAACATACAGGTGTCATTTGGTAATGATGATGCGTATGAATTTTTTGGTGGAACTGTAAATGCAAAAAATCTGGTTGCTTTTGCAACAGCCGATGATGATTTTGACTTTGACTTTGGATACACAGGAAAGATACAGTATGCAGTATCTTGCCGCAAGCCAGATTTTGTAGATGCTGGTGATGCAGGAAATGGTATTGAGTGTGATAATGATGCTGCTTCATCACTTGCTACACCAAGAACAAAACCGCAATTGAGCAACTTTACTATTATTGGCCCAAATAATGCAGCAGGTACAGCAGCCAATCATAATTTTTCAAATCGTTGGCGCAGGTCTACAAATTTTCTACTACGTAATTCTATTTTAATGGGTCATCCAGATGCAGGTTTTGATGTAGAACAGGACGCAACTTAAATGATTATATAAATAATATTTCAGAATTCAAGAATAATCTGGTACATGCAAATAGTAATCCTTATAGAGTCTGGGAATACTGCTATTTTAACTGCAGCGCAAATGCAAACCAAAGCAGAAAGTGAAGGTTGTATTACTTATACTGATGCTGCTATTAATTATGTTGAGCTAGTCCATTCTATTCTACTACTCCAAACTTTTTACCTGCTGCTGGTTCTCCTGCCTTAAGCGGTTCAAGTTTCACAGGTATGAATGCATTCTTTACAAGCACAACATATCGTGGTGCATTTGGTACTACCAACTGGACAAGCGGATGGTCTAATTGGGATCCACAGAATGCTGCTTATTAATAATATTCCTATATAATTCAAACGTCCTGATTTTTTCAGGACGTTTTTTTTAGTTCATTTTGTAAAAAAAAGAATATGCGAATAAATGTCCTGATGATTGTCATTTCTTGTTTATCTATTATTGGTTGTAACCAAAAAACTGTCAAGATAAATATGCTGCCTGCTTTAGCAGAAGCTGATAGTGCGGTCGTAATGTATTATCATACGAAAGGAGACCCAAGGTTTTTTAATATGATTAAGATAAACACTGCAAAACCTTTACCGGCTATTATAAAGGATGTAAATGACAGAGTTATTGAAGCTAAAGATAGTTGTGTAACACAGGGAAAATATATTTTTATGGGAAAGCTGGTGCTGTAGAAACAGTTTATTTTTCCCGTAATCCGGATTGCATGACTTTGTCTTTTATTAAAACGGGAGAAAAGTATTTTACAAAAATGAGCGAAGTTTCAAAAGATTTATTGGATAGTCTGGAGAAGAATGTAATTGTATTGCCGGGACGAAAAGAAGAATAATTTTTATCTCGGAGGAGTGTATGCATACACCACCTGGTAGCTTTCACCAGAAAGAGAAGGAGATATTTGCCCGATGGCAAGATCCTTTTTTTGAGGAGTTGGTTCGCAAACAGAATACTTTTGGCCGTTATAGACAATTGGTTTGCCAACAGGTTTATTGAACTTAACAGCAATCGTTACATGATCCGGATAGGCCAGTACGATCATCGGCAGGTTATATATCTCTTTTACGAGGAAGAAAAATAAAGCTGCTCTGTCTTCACAATCGCTTTGTTCATATAATAATGTTTGTTCTGGTGACAACCTTTTCTCATTTCCAAAAACTTCGGAGTCTGGCTGAAACAGAAAGGCATACCGGGTAAACCGCATCAGGTAATCTATTCCTGTTTTGGTATTCATGCCTTTTATATTCTTCTGCAGAAGCGGTATCAGCGAACTATAGGTTTCTGTACTTAACGGAATATTAAAGTAAGATTCATAATCAACCACAGGATAATTGGCAAAGATGGTTTTTATCTGAGGGTTCATTTTTACTTTAAAGTGATAATCATTCTCATTGTAATTAAATTGAAGATCTTTTTCCTGATAGTCGGAAGATCTGAAAACAGGCAAACGGGTTATTTTGTAGGAAAAACCATTGCTAGCTTCCGGAACAACTAAGTGACACTTCTGCGAAATTTCCATTTTTAAAATCAACATTAAATCCATAATCATGGTAGTTCAGGCAGACATACTGCTTGCCGTTTTTATAATAAAAAGGAATATTATAAATATTTTCATCAGTTTGAGCATAGAATAACAATTTTTCTCCATTGGTTTTTAAAGTAGCGTCATAGCCGGAAGCTGTAAGCAAAAACCATTTATACAGTGTATAGCGATAATAGTTATCTGCTTTTGGACTTATATATTGAGCTGTTTTTCGGATAAGTTGATAGTATAACCAATCGTCAAGTTGATATTGTTTTTTGTAATTCAGCAAGGATTGAACTAATGGAGAAGCATTTGCTTTCGATATTGCTTTTTGAAATGATTGAAGTGATTGAGCATTCAATGGCTCTGTAAAGCCGACAATACAGGAGTTATCCAGTTGCAGATCAATCGGATCTCCATAAAAATCAAAAGAGATCTGGGTACGTTGTAACTTGTCCAATTGATTTTTGGGGTGTAATACTTACAATAAGTAACAGGAGTAATATGAGGTATCTGGTTTTCATGGTAAGTAACCAACTTAAAGCTACAAAAATTAACAATAAGGTAATATTAAATTTTAGAACGTAAGGTATTTATCCTTATTGTCCTTGTTAAGCTCGATTGTAATGCAATCGTAACTTTTGAATAATACCGGCTTAACAATGAACCGGCAATTTTGCTATAGTTCTTATCCTACCATATAGCTTAGGTCAGACTTAGTTTTATTTCTGTAAAAGCAGTTTTCTCATGCAGTTTATACCACCTTCGGCAGGTCAGGCCAGGGTGGTTTTTTTATTGCTATAAAGGAATTTTATCAGAGAAGAAAACTAAGCATACCTGCTGGAGTAGCAGGCGACGGATTATATAAAGATTGCTCATGCTCAGAAAAGAGATAGGCTAAACATTCGTCAATGCTGTTAGTATAGTTCGTAGTTATTTTTTGAGATGATTCCAGCCACAGCATAAATTGTTTTTCAAAATCAGACCCGATACTTTCCAGGCAGAATACTCCCATTTCTTTTAGAGCCGCAGCATTACATTTTTGCTCATATTGACCTTTAATGGGGATGCACATTAATTTCTTTCCAAGATGCAGTGCTTCTGCCGGTGTTTCAAAACCAGCACCAGTTATTATTCCAGTACAATGAATAAGACTTTTATTAAAACGATCTTTTTCAATTGGTAGAAAATGAATATTACGGAAATGTAAAGCCTGTTTAGTTTCTCTGCAAAACACCTCAAACTGGCAATCCTTAAAAGGGTTTAGAAGATCCTTCAACTGTTGCTCACAAAAGGAAGGAAGGTACACCGCAATATATTTTTTATCAGCAGCTTCAGCATGGCGTATTTCTTCTTTTAGGATCGGAGGAAAAATAAAATCATCATATTTTTTAAAATGAAGACCAATATAACGGCTTGCCTTTGCATAGTTTTTAAGCACCCATTCACCAGCAATGTTTCTTTTTGCTGGTCTTGGTGTATTGCAGGATTGAAAACTTGCCTGGTGACCAAAGTTAACTGACGGTACACCTTTTTTGGCACAAGCAGCCGCAGTTATATATTCAAAATCATTAAGTACAAGATCATATTTCTCTACCGGAAGATCTTTTATCTCTCTCTTTATCCGGGATAGTTGAAATGCTTTGGTGATCTGCCAATAATCAAGACCACCGTTACAATTATAATATAGACTTAATCCTCTGCTTCGGTATTTGATCGGTGCATCAAGTGCCAGATTACTATTATCACCACTTAAAAAAATATCTACCTTGCCATAATGTTGTAAATAAGGAAGCAGCTCCATGGCTCGGCTGATATGTCCATTGCCTGTGGCCTGAACGGAATATAGGATTTTCATTTGGTCATTTTATGACTTCAAAGAATTAAAGAAAAAGTTGACTTCATCTGTAACCACTACCAGCTCGGGAACATTTTTATTTAGGGGAATTACACTGGCAGATGCAAACTGTGCTTCGTCATATTTATAGATATTCCAGTTGCCATTACTGTATTCAAGAGAAGTAAGATTTTCAATCCAATCACCACTGTTCAGGTAAGTTACTGTCCCATTTTTTGTTGCTACTACTTTCTTTTGTGGTTGATGAATATGTCCGCAAATAACATAGTCATATTTTTTTTCAATAGCTAGTTCAGCAGCGGTTTGTTCAAAATCGGCGATCCAGGAAACAGCTTTCTTCACACTATTCTTTATCTTTTTGCTAAAACTCATTTTTGGGCGACCTGCTTTTTTTAAACACCAGTTGACAAAACGGTTGGTCAGTATCAGCCAATCATACCCATAGCCACCAAGCTTTGCAAGAAATTTGGCACTGCCTTTTGTTGTGTTATCAAATACATCGCCATGAAAGATCCATACCAGGCTTCCGTTTATTTCGATCACAACCTTATCTCTTAACTGAAAATTATGTAGTTGCAGATCACTGTAGCGACGCAGCATTTCATCATGATTGCCGGTAATATAAATTACTCTTGTTCCGTTGCTCATAAGATTCATGATTTCTTTTATTACCTGCAAATGCATGGCCGGAAAATATCGTGTACTGAATTGCCAGCCATCGATGATGTCGCCGTTAAGAATTAATAATTGGGGAGTAATGCTACGGAGATAATTCACTAACTCCTTCGCATGGCAACCATAAGTACCGAGATGAACATCAGATATCACAACAACTTCCACGGATCGTTTTTGCATGGGTAGAGGTTTTGTAAATGTCCTTTTGTTATATCAACTGAATATTAAATAGCGGTTACTAAAATGTAAAATCAGAGGCATAATATAATAGTAATCTGTAGTTAACAACAGGGTCATAGTTTATTTTTTGCTTTGTAAAACCGATACACATGAAAAAACTTTTAGTACCTGTATTTGTTATGGCATTGATGCAATTCCCTGCACAACCGCAGTTTGAAACAATTGATAAAAATTCAATTGAATCTGCCGGAAACATTTTTATCATTACGCTGGATGGTTTTCGCTGGCAGGAAGTTTTTACCGGAGCAGATTCATCACTCATTCATAATGATTACTATACTCCTGATGCTGCAACGATGAACATGTTGTATTGGGATGCTGATCTTGAAAAAAGGAAAAAGAAATTATTACCCTTTTTCTGGAACATACTTACAAAGAAGGGACAACTTTATGGAAACAGGTTATCAGGTAATAAAGTAAATACAGTCAATAGTTATTCCATTTCCTATCCCGGTTACAACGAAATATTTACAGGTACGACTGACATTAATGTTTCTTCAAATAAAAAAATACCGAATCCTAATATCAATGTATTGGAATACCTGAACAATAAACCGGCATTTAAAGGAAAGGTTGTTGTATTTACATCATGGGATGTGTTTCCTTACATTTTTAATACAGAAAGAAACAATTTGCCGGTAAATAGCGGCTATGAAAATATGCAGCTAAAAAATGGGGATAACATGGATATGATTAATAGGGTGCAGTCTGAAGCAGTGTATGATAAGCAGGCCACCCGTTACGATCAGCTTACATTTCTTACGGCAAAAGAATATATTCAGCAGCACCAGCCAAGAGTGGTTTACTTAGGCTTGGGCGAAACGGATGAATGTGCACATGATGGCCGTTATGATTTATATCTCGAAAAAGCTAATCAGGCAGATAAGATGATCGCAGAATTATGGCATTGGGTACAAACCACACCGGGATATAAAGACAACACAACTTTCATTATTACTACAGATCATGGAAGAGGAAGTCGTAAATCCCGTTGGACATCACATGGAGGATTCATCAAAGGTTCTTCAGAAACATGGTTTGGCATTATTGGCCCGGGTATAAAACCGGTGGGTGAAGTCAAGGAAAAAGAACAAGTTTACCAGGCACAAATAGCCCGAACAATAGCTGCATTAGTTGGCGAAGAGTTTGCATTAAAGAATACACCAGCACCTGTTATTGCTTTAAAATACTAGAATACAGTCTGTTTCGCATATTTTGTATCTGGTAAAATAAAATATGAGTGTAGTAGTTTTTTGATTATCATCACATTAAAGAATTGAGGTAACAATTTCTTAATATGAATAAAAGGATAATCTTTCTTTTCTTTAAAGTTCTCAATTGACTGTATGACGCTGATAATCTTTCTAATAGTAGTTCTCTTTTTACTAGCCATTACAGACCTTATTGTAGGTGTAAGCAATGATGCAGTTAACTTTCTTAATTCTGCTATAGGAAGCAAAGTGGCTTCTTTCCGTACCATTATTATTATTGCTGCTGTAGGTGTAATTCTTGGCTCGGTGTTTTCAAGCGGCATCATGGAAATCGCCAGGAAAGGAATTTTTCATCCAGAGTATTTTACGTTGGATAAAGTATTATGGATCTTTTTGGCAGTAATGATGACGGATATTGTACTGCTTGATATTTTTAATACACTTGGTTTGCCTACATCTACAACTGTATCGATCATTTTCGAATTGCTCGGAGCTGCATTGGTAGCTGGTATTTTATTTTCTATCGAAAAGCAAGAACCCGTATCTGAGATGATGCGATATATTAATGCTAATAGTGTGTTGTCAATTATCACCGGCATTTTCCTTTCAATTATCATCGCTTTTACAATGGGTATACTTGTTCAATATTTGTGCAGGTTGGTTTTTACATTTAATTACCAAGAAAAACTGAGCAGATACGGCGCATTATTTGCTGGCGCAGGAATTACTGTTATTTTTTATTTTTTACTGATAAAAGGATTAAAAGGGACCACCTTAATCAGGGAGAGTACGACACAATGGGTACAGGCAAACACAGGACTGTTAATAGGAGTGCTTTTCATCAGCGGAACACTTGTTAGTGGAGTATTACAGAAACTTGCCAAAATCAATCCTTTGAAAATAGTGGTGTTGATGGGTACATTTTCGTTGGCAATGGCATTTGCCGGAAATGATCTTGTGAATTTTATAGGGATACCTATTACAGGATTTCTGGCTTTTGAGAACTGGCAATCAACTGGCATTCCTGCTAATGAATATTATCAGACCTATCTGGCAAGTAATGATGTAATTGTTCCAAATTATATGCTGCTCATTGCAGGCATCATTATGTCATTAACACTTTGGTTTAGTTCCAAAGCCAGAAAAGTTACAGAGACGGAAGTAAATCTTGGCAGTCAAAACGAAGGGGATGAAAGATTTCAACCCAATGCTGTTTCAAGGAGGATTGTAAAGTCGTCTCTCATGTTGGGGAATTTTTTCTCTGTCATTGTCCCGAAATCTGTAAGAGATTATTATGATCTGAGTTTTCAGAAAAGTAAAATAAGGCAGGCAACTGTTATTTATGATAAACCTGCTTTTGATATGGTTCGGGCTTCAGTAAACTTAGTTTTAGCAAGTGCTCTGATAGCATTGGCAACTTCAATGAAATTGCCGTTGTCTACAACCTATGTTTCATTTATGGTGGCTATGGGTTCTTCATTGGCAGATAAGGCCTGGGGTCGTGAATCTGCTGTTTACAGAGTGGCTGGAGTTTTAAGTGTAATTGGTGGTTGGTTTGTTACAGCTATTATTGCTTTTGCGGTAGCGGGTTTATTTGTTTTTATACTAATAAAAGCGAAATTTATCGGTGTTATTATATTGTTGACATTAGTAGGCATGTATATGTTTTTTTCTCATGTACTTTTTTCGAGGAAAGAGAAAAAAAATAAAATAGATGCTGCAAAGTTTAATATGTTGCCGGAAACTGATCAGGATATTTATGCAGGCAATAAAAAAATTGTTATTGAAAACCTCACCATGCTGTTACGTTCTTATAATAATGTTTTGGAAGGTTTAAAAAACTATGATGCTGAATCTTTAGATAAAGAATATAAAAATCTGAAAGAGATTGAAGCCCACGGCTTCAAACTCAGGGCGCAGAGTATCCGCTTTATCAAAAACCTGGAAGCGAAAGGACCAGCGCCATCTCAAATTCTTTTATATAGTAGTGATTTGCTTCAGGATATTACTTATTCCACAACTGCAATGGGTGAAGAATGTCTCCATTATATTCAAAACCTCCACAAAGAACCAGGGAAAAATTTCATCAGGGTAACGGAAGAATTGAGATATAAAATGAAGGCCTTTTTTACACTGGCAATCGATGCATTGGAAAAAGATAATTTTGAGAAAATGGAGGATATCCGGATTGCCAGAGATGATGTAAGGGAATATATTAACGAACAACTTGATTTACAGGTAAAAATTATACAACAGGAAAAGCCCGGAACTAAACAAGCAATTCTTGAAACAAATATTCTCTTGCAAAGTCGTGATATTTTAGCTGTATTACTACGCATCATGAAGATGTACAGAAAGTATATTAAAAAGAAGTAGGCAGTATTTTATTTACTTTTTTTCTATCAATGGTTTCTATCCAAATGCTTAATTTCAGTTAAAAATAATATTTGTCGATGCGTTTATTTTTTATACTTGTGTTATTTTCAACAATCATTTCCTGTAATGAATCATCAGAAATTAGAAAACAACTTTCAGGCAGCGATAGCCTGGAAATTAATTTTAATGAACCCGGCACTAATAACATAGCAAAGACTGTTACTGCTACAGAAGCCAAAGCCATTAAAAAACTGGCTGGTTTTGTAGATAGCAAAAATGGCAGAAGCATATAAATGTGGTTACGATGGTAATCTCATGTTTTATAAAGAGGGAAAATTAATGGCCGATGTTGCCTTTAATTATTCCGGCGATGGTTGTCATCATTTTATTCAGGAGATAAACGGCACACTTACCAGTACTGCTATGAGTAATGAGGCAGCTGATTTTTTAAAGAGTCTGGCAGAGGGGAAAGGTTGGTATTAAAACGCAGTCATGAGGAAAGTTTCTCTATATAGCATGGTGCTCCTGTATGTAGTGGCTGGTCTCAATCATTTTATACATCCTGAATTCTATCTAAAAATAATGCCGCCATGGTTGGGCTCTCATGATGAGTTGGTCATCATCAGCGGTGTCGCAGAGATAATACTTGCTTTATTATTACTTTTTCCGGCTTTCCGCCATATAGCTGCATGGGGAATTATTATATTACTAATTGCTGTTTTTCCTGCCAATGTGCAAATGTTACTGAATTATATGAAGGATCATGATCCCTATACATGGATAGCAATAATTCGTTTACCATTGCAGGCCCTTTTAATTTGGTGGGCTTATGGTTTTACCAGATACAACAATCACTCAACAAACTCCAGTATATCTGCTGGTTGACATGCCAGCACTTTGCAGATAGCTTCCAGTGTACTGAACCGGATGGCTTTCGCCTTACCTGTTTTTAAAATAGAGAGATTAGACAAGGTCAAACCCACTTTTTCAGAAAGTTCATTCAGCGACATCTTTCTTTTCGCCATCATCACATCTAAGTTTACAACTATTGGCATAGGTTACACGGTTAATTCGTTTTCAGATTGTATTTCAACTCCTCTCTTAAATATCTGCGCTATCACTAAAAGTATAACACCCATAAACAGCCATACATCAGCACCACCAAAATTTAGGGATTCGGCAGCTGGCATTTTCACACCCAGCTTCACTAACCATTCCGTGTAATTAACCCCGGAGAAGGAAAAAAGTCCTATTCCTAAAGACAGGTATGACAACATCAAAATCAAATGTCCTACTTCCTTGTTGAAAGGATGAGAGAGATTTAATTTCTTGTCGTAAAAGATTTTTACGATAAGGTAGAACATCAACGCTTTCATTACTCCTACAATCGTCATCAGTAATAGTTCCGCAAGAAAGTTTCCCCTGTCATATTGATAAAGACTTGTCAGGTCAAAATAATTTGCATTCTCAGGGTTGACCACCATGGTAAAAAAAGCATTGAATACAAAGCTGCCTGCTTCAATGCAAAGGCCAATGAATAGTATCCAGGAAAGGATATATAATATTTTAAGCACCTGCTGTGTACTGATTTTGATCTCCATAATTATTCAGTTTTTAAATTGATGGAGCAAATGTAATAAATATTTATTGATAAACAATAAATAAATGCAGTTATTTAATAAAATGAAAAATTAAAAAATGGATGAAAGTTGGAAATGGGGCATGAAATTTTTAAAGTAATGGCGATTGAAAGAGTTGGATTGTAGTCAACCAATTTAGGAAGAGACATCATTAAGCCGGCGATTTTAGAAACTGTTGACGGCCTATTAATCTTTCCGCATATCCAATGTAAACCCAACAGATGTTCCCACATCTACTTTACTGCGTACATGTATTGTTTGTCCATGTGCTTCAATAATATGTTTGCAAATGGCAAGGCCAAGGCCGCTACCAGTAACATCAATGCTTCTTCCTTCTTCTGTTCTGTAGAATCGTTCAAAAAGACGGGGTAAATGTTTTTCATTGATACCAATTCCATCATCAGATATTTCCACAAGAATATGTTTGCCATCGGTATTATACATGCTGGCAGTAATAGTACCGTTTTGTTTCCCGTATTTAATGGAGTTTTCAACAAGATTTCTAACTACCTGTCTTATTTTTTCTTCATCTGCAAAAACAGTCAATGGTGTTTCACATCCTTTTTTTATGATGCAACGAATATTTTTCTCTTCCGCTTTTATTGATAAGCTTTCATATACATCCTTAATCAGATTCTTGTATTATAAATTGTTGTTTGTATAAACCAAGCTCTCCTCTTTCCAGACTGGATATCTCATCAAGATCATTTAATAAATTGCTAAGCCGGTCCACATTCTTCGAAGCTTTTTCTAAAAATTTTTTATTGACGTCAGGGTTTGCCATTGCACCGGACAATAAAGATTCTATATAACCCTGTATCGCAAATACAGGTGTTTTAAATTCATGTGAAAGGTTTTGCAAAAACTCTCTGCGAAATTGTTCATTCTGCCGCAGCACTTCTATTTCTTTTTTATTTTCTTCTGCCCATGCTTCCACATCTTCCCGCACTTCGTCTATACTTTTTTGCGGTAGCACATATTTATAATAGGTTTCTTCTTTTCTGGTTGCTTTAGTCTGATAGATGAATTTATAAATGAGTTTGATCTTTCGGTAGATAAACTGCTCAAGCATAAAGGAGATTAGAAAATAGGCTCCGAAAAAAAGAATGATTAATGCGCCAGCTGCCCATAACCAGCTATCCTCAACAAAATATACCAGCACACTTACCGGTACTGCCAGCACAATGGCCGTAATTGCAGCCAATTGCCGTGGGGTAATATTTTTAGTGGAGAACATATTGCGAAGGTACAAGGTAGAAGGCACAAGGTACAAGGCACAAGGTGCAAGGCACAAGGTACAAGGCACAAGGCTAACAAAACTAGAAGCATTATGCTATCTGTAAAAGAATTTATGCTTTAGGGTACACTTGTACCTTGTCTCTTGTACCTTGTTTTCCTTACATTTTACAGTTCAAACTTGTAACCAACACCCTTAACCGTGGTAATGCAATCAATCCCAATCTTCTGACGGATCTTTCGGATGTGCACATCAATCGTTCTATCGCCTACGATTACTTCCTTCCCCCATACAGCATTCAGTATT
Source organism: uncultured Chitinophagaceae bacterium (assembly GCA_963705465.1). Lineage (GTDB taxonomy): Bacteria > Bacteroidota > Bacteroidia > Chitinophagales > Chitinophagaceae > JJ008. Next base: position 131,359 of record CAVPJN010000006.1, read on the forward strand.
TCATGCCGGAGAAAAACACGGCCAGGTTTTAATGCCAGTAAATAAAGTAGTTCAAATTCTTTTTTTGCAAGTATTATTTCTTCTTCGCCAACTTTTACTATAAATCGTTCCGGGTCTATTGTAAGGTTATCAATTGTCAGAATTCTTGCATCGGATTTATCCACTCTTCTGAACAATGCATTTACTCTGCTCAATAATACTTTCGGACTGATTGGTTTGCTTATATAATCATCTGCACCGGTTTCCAAACCTTTTATATGAGTGCCTTCATCATTTACGGCGGTAAGAAAAATGATCAACGTTTCATTGAAAGCTGCCTGTCCTCTTAATATCTGGCAAACTTCCACCCCGTTCTTTTTTGGCATCATCACATCTAGTATCACCAGATCTGGTTTGTTTCGCCTGGCTTTTTCCAACAGCTTCATCTCCATCTTTTGCTGTAAAAACCTCATAACCTTCGTTTTCGAGGTTAAATTTCAGGATCTCAAGAATGTCCGGTTCGTCATCGGCTATCAATACTTTCCGGGCTTTTGATTCCATGCAGGCTTAGTTTTTGCAAACCTAAAGGGAAATTGTGGGGCAGTGAAATCGTGTTGTATCGAATTGACTATACTTAATAATATGATAACATTACCATGACTGGCCGAGTTTAAAATAATATCTTTTTGAAAACAAGAGGCAGCTATATTGGAATATAAACACGTCAATATCAACAATAAAAGAGTAAATATTCCATTTAATAATGCCTTCCTAACTTTGCCCTTTGAAACCTTATGATGAATTTGAAAAATAGCCTTTTTGTTTGTTTTATTCTTCTGATGTCCAGCTTTTTGAAGGCTCAGGGAGTAAGCATTGCCGACACTGTCAAAATCCCTTCCAGTTATAAGCCGGAATTCAGGCGACAGATCAACCATGATAGAATAGATGCTGAACAAAAAGCGATCCTGGCTTCTGATGGCACTCCAGATAATTATTTCAATACTTCCAACAATTGATGATATCAATTATTTTGCTACACAAGCATTGGTGAAAAAAGTTGATAATCTGCAATTTCTGATAGAAAGTGACACGTTTACTCGATCATCGGTTAAAAGTAAATTACCTCTATGGTCTTGAAAACGTTTTGAAAAATTTCAACAATTCCTGGATTCAAAATTCTGATAAAAGCGTAAATCCTTCCAGCCTGCCTCTTATAGTGACTGCTTATGAGGATTGCATTGAAAAAGACAGGAAGAAGGAATCAATTGAATTTATTATTAATAAACTGCCATATGGTGCCGGCAATGTGGTATTGGGGGCCAATATTTTTGAAAAAAATCCCGGATACACATCTTCAAAGAATAATCTGGTATTTAAATATTGTGTGCTGCATCCTTCCAAAATGCTGGCAACATTAAAAGATAACCCAAACATGCCATTTGCAGATAGCCTTGTTAGGGCTATTGATAAAAGAAAATATGCACGGCAGTTATATGATTATGCGCAGGCGTATAATCCACTTGGTTATCTGATCAGAAAAATCGACGATGATAAATTTATAAAAACAATTGCTGACATGGCCAGGAGTAAAAACGGTCAGCAATACTTTCCTTTTCTTGATAATATAGTTAACAACAAAATGACAATTGCAGAAATTGATGCTGCAAAAAATGATTCATTATTATACTACAGGTTGCTTGTAAGGACACAGATGGACTATGCAAAGAGGGCCATGAATAAAGACACTGCATTTGAATCTAAAGCGCTTACACAACGGCTCATCGATAAAGCAAAATTGAACTACGTTAATATCATTAATGGATTGCATAATGAAAATTCAGAATTAAGATTCAGAAGTATCCAGCCATTAACAGCAGAAGAGTTGTATTACCTTGCTGTATCTTCTGACGGATCAATATATACGTCAAGTTTTGTAAAAGGGATATTCCCGTTGATGATGAAAAAAATAAACAACAGGGGCGACTCGTTGCTGATGAGCCTGCATTTTGATAAGTACAGAAAGTTTATTAAAATGTCAGCAGGGTTTAATATGCTGGATATCTTTTTAAAATCATTTCCAAAAAGTAATGATCCGGGTGAAGAAGATCCTGCTAATACATTAATGAGAGCTTTTGTAAAAAATCTGGAAAAATCAGATGGTATTGAGGATGGAGTTGATGTAGCAGATTCTTATGCGAGTATTGTGGAAACACTGAAGCCGGTAGCTGAGCAGATGCTGATGAATATTCAGGATAATTATAGGCAAAACCTTGCTCAGGATAATAAAAAAGGGATAGCCATCTATAATATATTGAATAAACTGTTTCTTTCTGCTGATAGTACGCAAAATATTGATCTGACAAAAGAATTGAGCATTCCTCCCATATATGAAGTGCCTTATTCCGCATTAACGTATGACAGTAATCACATTGCAATCCAGTTATTTATTTATGGTGACAGGGATGGTATCGGTCTGTTCCCAAGTCTGATCAACATGTTTAATAATTCCAACTGGAAAATAGATGGTAGTAATAAGCAATGGGTAACTATTACCGCCGCCAAAGGGATGCCGGTAACATTGTATATGAACAGACCATTACCTGAAGAAACGAGTGAGGATGCAGTAGCGCAGGCAGCTTTATGTAAATACCTTGAAAAAAATAATATTGTTCCGAAAGTAACGATCAACAGAGGACACAGTTATAATGCACCTTATACGATTGAGCAAATGTCTACCGCTTCCAAAATTGTATTTATGGGTTCTTGTGGCGGCTATCGTTCAATCCACGATATTCTGGTAAAGGCACCCGATGCCCATATTATCGGTACCAAACAGATAGCAGATGCTCCGGTTAATAATCCTTTCTTAAAATTAATCGCTGAAAAGTTAAGAACAGGAAACAATATTGAATGGATACCTTTCTGGAAAGAACTTGGCAAAATGGCTACAGATAAAATATTTGACGACTATGTGCCGCCGCATAAAAATCTGGGAGCCATTTTCATTAAAGCATACAAGATAGCAATGGGAGAAGAAGATAATCAGTCAAATTAATCGTTTTCTTCTTTTTACATTTGCGGATGTCTTTCTTTGGACTAAATCTTTAACTACTCAACTTGTCTTCAGCATCAGGTAAAAGTTTTTTTGACGTTGCTTTATTACGCAGAGTATTTCAATACGCTGCTCCGTATAAGAAGCAAGTTTTATTTATCTGTTGCATTGGCCATTTTACTGGCGTTGTTCACTCCTGTCAGGCCGCTTTTAATTCAACTAACAGTGAATAAATATATCGCCAATGCTTTGGCAGATATGGTTGTAAAAATTACGTTGATTCAGATTGGTTTTATCATCATTGAAACAGCAATGCGATTCCTGTTCTCTTTTACTACAGCTTTATTAGGCCAGTCTGTTGTAAAAGACCTTCGTGTCAATGCTTTTAAAAAGATTCTGAACCTGAATCTTACACAATTTGATAAAACACCAATTGGTACGTTAACAACAAGAACGATCAATGATATAGAATCTATTAACGATATTTTTTCTGACGGGTTGGTTCCTATCATTGCAGATTTACTTTCCATCGTTTGTGTGCTTGGCTTTATGTTCTGGAGTGATTGGCAATTAACGCTGATTGCATTGATCCCGTTTCCTGTTATTCTGATTGCTACTTATTACTTTAAAGAAAGTATCAATAAGTCTTTTATTAAAGTACGAAATGCGATTGCCAATCTGAACGCTTTTGTACAGGAGCATTTGACGGGCATGTTTATTGTGCAGGCCTTTGCATCAGAAAAAAGGGAGTTTGAGAAATTCAAAAAAATAAACAAAGAACATCGCAATGCAAACATCAAAGCCATATTTGCATATTCTGTTTTCTTTCCGGTAGTAGAGATCATTCTTGCCGTATCCATTGGTTTGATTGTTTGGTACGGTGCAGGTCAGAGAACGGAAGCCGGAACCATCATTTCTTTTATATTATGCCTGAACCTGTTGTTCAGACCGCTTAGGGTGATTGCAGATAAATTCAATGTATTGCAAATGGGTATTATTGCCAGCGAAAGGGTTTTTAAAGTAATGGATATTGATGATGTGGCTGATGATAATGGAACCTATGCTCCGGAACTTGTTAAAGGAAAAATTGAATTTGATAAAGTATGGTTTGCCTACAGGGATGATAGTTATGTGTTAAAGGATATTACATTTCAAAGCAAATCCTGGAGAAACGATCGCCATTGTTGGACATACAGGTAGTGGAAAAAGTACCATTGTTAGTCTGTTAAACCGGTTATACCATATTCAAAAAGGTTCCATCGTAATTGATGATGTTAATATTGAAGATTACAAGCTGGATGCACTCCGGAAAAATGTAGGGGTGGTGTTACAGGATGTTTTTTTATTCTCCGGATCAGTAATGGATAATATTACATTAAGAAATCCGGACATTTCCAGAGAAAAAGTTATAGAAGCGGCAAAGCTTATCGATATGCATGACTTTATAATGCAATTACCGGGAGGGTATGATTACAATGTAATGGAAAGGGGGGCTACATTATCTTTAGGACAGCGGCAATTACTTTCATTCATCCGGGCAATGCTTTACAAACCATCTATTCTGATTCTTGATGAAGCCACCTCATCCGTTGATACAGAAAGCGAAAGACTGATCCAACATGCGATCGATACGTTGATTCAGGGAAGGACATCGATTGTCATTGCTCATCGTCTTTCAACGATCAGAAAAGCCAGTAAAATAATCGTACTGGACAAGGGAGAAATTATGGAAATGGGTACCCATGAAGAACTCTTGCAGAAAGGTGGATATTATAGCCGGTTACATGATCTTCAATTCGAGAAAAATGCAGAAATTTTGTAGCTGAATATCCTGTTTAGTAGTTTGGTTATCAACGTATATGGTAGATTATATTGTGGCTAAATTAAATTGCACTTTTCAATTTATATTTATTCGGCAAATTCCTTTCAATCAAGGTTCATTTTCACTGCTGCATCCTTATCTTTGCGCCAAATTTCGGGGTAGGTATGGTAGTACAACGTTTCAAATCCTTTACAGTCGCGGCTTTCAGCTTTTTATTCCTGCTTTTTTCATTGCCGGTCATTGCCCAGCATGATGAAGGGAATGATCAGCCTCAGCCTGCTGAGCAGAAAGAAGAAGGCCATGGTGAAAAAAAGGAAGGATTTAATGCTGCAAAAGTGATTTTTGGCCACGTCTTAAATGGTCATGAGTTCCATTTTATGGATATTGGCGATAAGCCGGTAACGATTCCATTGCCTGTTATATTATATTCTCCTCAGAAAGGGTTTACCAGTTTCATGTCATCCAAATTTGAACATGGCCATCATGATCATCAGGGATATAGAATGTTGACCGAACATTCCATTGATGAAATGGGACTGGATCCAAAAAAGTTTGCTGAAGGAGAAATAGTTGCTGTAACGGCTGATGGCAAATTAGATGCATCCGTTAAAATATTTGATATATCACTTACCCGTAATGTGGTACAAATGTTATTGGCGCTGATTATTTTTGTGTGGATCATGTTGCGGATAGCGAACAGATATAAAAGTGGTGTAGGTGTTACTTCAGCACCAAAAGGATCGCAGAGTTTATTGGAGCCGGTTATCACTTTTGTGAGAGATGAAGTTGCTAAGCCAAATCTTGGGCATAAATATGAAAAGTACTTGCCTTATTTATTAACGCTGTTCTTTTTCATCCTTGATCAATAATATTTTCGGATTGATCCCTGGTTCGGCTAATGTTACAGGAAATATTGCTTTCACTTTAGTGCTGGGTGTTATTTCATTCGTGGTGATCATGTTTAGTACCAACAAACATTACTGGGGACATATTTTTAATCCACCGGGAGTACCGTTGGGTGTTAAATTCATTTTGGTGCCTGTTGAGTTTCTAAGTGTATTCATCAAGCCGTTTGCATTGATCATTCGTCTTTTTGCGAATATGGTGGCAGGTCACATTATCATTATCTGTTTGATATCCCTGATATTTATTTTCGGACAATTAAATGTGTTTGCAGGTTGGGGTGCATCACCGCTTGCTGTTGGGTTTACCATTTTCATTTATTTTATTGAAGTGTTGGTGGCCTTTATCCAGGCATTCATCTTTGCCATGTTAACGGCTGTATTTATCGGTCAGGCATTAGAAGGCGAGCATCATGATGATGTGCATGTGCATGAAGATGCAGTGGTAGTTTAAATTGAGTATTGTTTTTTTTAATATATAAAAAGTAGAAAAATGGATTTATTGAATGTGATTCTGTTGGAAGCTACCGCTAACGCAGGTGGTGCAATAGGAGCAGGTCTTGCTGCAATCGGTGCTGGTATTGGTATCGGTTTGATCGGTAAAGGCGCTGTAGAAGCTATTGCCCGTCAGCCAGAAGCGTCTAACGATATCCGTGCAAACATGATCTTGACAGCTGCCCTTGTAGAGGGTGCTGCTTTGTTTGCCATTATCGTAGGCTTCCTTGCAATGGTTTTATAATCATTGCCACAAAAAATTACTGCATCCAAAGCACAGGGCGGAGGATGCAGTATTTAAGTTGAAAAATCAAATAAGAAATTCCAAATCACAACCAGTTAAACTGGAATTTGGAATTTATAAATTGGAATTTAATTTATGAAACTTCTTACTCCCGAATTTGGTTTGCTTATCTGGACTTTAGTGGCCTTCCTTGTTGTATTCTTTATTTTAAAGAAATTTGCATGGCCGGCAATCATCAAAGGTCTTCGTGACCGTGAAAACTCCATCACGGAATCATTAGCTACTGCCCAGAAAGTAAAAGAGGAAATGGCGCTGATGAAAAGTGAAAACGAGGCTTTGCTTGCTTCTGCCCGTGAAGAAAGAGCTAAAATGATCAAAGAAGCAAGAGAGACAAAAGAGAAAATGATCAGCGATGCCAAAGAGCTTGCTAAAACGGAAGCCAATAAGATCATCACGGAAGCTCAATTAGCTATTAACGCACAGAAGATGGCGGCCATGATTGATGTAAAAAACCAGGTAGGAAAGTTGGTGATCGAAGTGAGTGAGAAGGTGCTGAGAAAAGAATTAGGAAATAAAGAATCTCAGGAAGCTCATATTAAAGGGCTTGTTGACGGAGTAAAATTGAATTAAGATAAAAGAGTAAAATGCCAAACCCACGTTTAGCAACAAGATACGCAAAAGCATTATTGGATCTGGCTGTAGAAAAAGGACAGTTAGAACAAGTGTATGCAGATATGCAATGGATAAAAGCAGTTTGTAAAAGCAATCCTGATTTTGTAAACCTGTTACGTAGCCCGATCATTAAGGCTGATGTGAAGAAGAAAATATTAGCTGCAGTTACATCGGGTAAACTAAGTGAACTTTCAATAGCATTTAATAAATTGATCACTACTAAAGGAAGAGAAAGTAACCTTCCTGAAATTAGCAATGCTTTTATTGATGCTTATAAAGTTGAAAAAAATATTCATACGGTTAAATTAACAACCGCCTCTCCAGTTACAGATGCAACAAAGGAGGAAATTGTTAATCAGATTAAAAGATCAGCCGGATATGAGAAGATCGAATTAGAGGAAAAAGTTGATGCTGATCTGATTGGTGGATTTGTATTGCAGATTGGTGATAAATTAATTGATGCAAGTATTGCATATGACCTTAAAACAATTGCGAAGCAATTTGAAAATAATGACTTTATATATAAGGTGAGATAACCCCTGTCCTCCGCCAACCGGCGGAGCGACTTAGGAGTATCAAACTTTTTAATAATTAATAGTTCTTAAGAAAATATTTTTTAACAATAAAAAAACCTTGAAGTGGAAGTTTCTAAACTCCCCTTTAGGGGTTGGGGGTAATTATATGGCAGAGATTAAACCAGATGAAATATCAGCGATACTTCGTCAGCAGTTAAGCAACTTTAATGCTGCAGCAGATCTTGAAGAAGTAGGTTCTGTATTGCAGGTGGGTGATGGTATTGCCCGTGTATATGGATTGGGTAATGTTGGCTATGGTGAATTGGTAGAATTTGAAAGTGGTGTAAGAGCAATTGCACTGAACCTTGAAGAAGATAATGTAGGTGTTGTATTGATGGGGAATAGTCAGGGTATTAAGGAAGGATCAAAAGTGAAACGTACCGGCCAGATCGCTTCTATTAAAGTAGGTGAAGGAATGGTTGGCCGAGTGGTAAATACATTAGGTCAACCAATTGATGGAAAAGGTCCAATAGCTGGTGAGCTATATGAAATGCCATTGGAGCGCAAAGCCCCGGTGTAATTTTTCGTGAGCCGGTAAAAGAGCCATTGCAAACAGGTATCAAAGCGATTGATGCGATGATACCGATCGGTCGTGGACAAAGAGAGTTGGTCATCGGTGACCGTCAGACTGGTAAAACAGCTATTTGTGTTGATACCATTATCAATCAAAAAGAATTTTTTGATGCAGGGAAACCTGTTTATTGTATCTATGTTGCAATCGGTCAGAAAGCATCTACCATTGCTGGTGTAATGCAAACATTACAGGATGCCGGTGCCATGCAGTACACAACAATCGTTGCCGCATCTGCTTCTGATCCTGCTCCTTTACAGTTCTATGCTCCATTTGCCGGTGCTGCAATTGGAGAATTTTTCCGTGATACCGGTCGTCCGGCATTGATCATTTATGATGATCTTTCAAAACAGGCGGTGGCTTATCGTGAAGTTTCTTTGTTATTACGTCGTCCTCCGGGTCGTGAAGCTTATCCTGGTGATGTATTCTATCTGCACAGTCGTTTATTGGAAAGAGCTGCAAAAGTTATTAATGATGATGCTGTCGCCAAGAATATGAATGATGTACCGGATAGTATTAAACATCTTGTAAAAGGTGGTGGTTCATTAACTGCATTGCCAATTATCGAAACACAGGCGGGTGACGTATCTGCTTATATCCCAACCAACGTGATCTCTATTACGGATGGTCAGATCTTCCTGGAAACGAACCTGTTCTAATGCAGGTATTCGTCCGGCGATCAACGTAGGTATCTCGGTATAGTCGTGTGGGTGGTAATGCACAGATCAAATCCATGAAGAAAGTTGCCGGTACCTTGAAACTGGACCAGGCACTGTTCCGTGAGTTGGAAGCCTTCTCTAAATTTGGTGGTGATCTGGATGCTGCTACTAAGAATGTTATTGATAAAGGTGCCCGTAACGTGGAAATATTAAAGCAAGCTCAATACTCACCAATGTCTGTAGAAAAGCAGGTGGCTATTATCTATTTGGGTACAAACGGATTGATTAAAGATGTGCCCGTAAAGAGAGTGAAGGAGTTTGAAGAACATTTCCTGATGGAAATGGATAACAAATTACCGGAAGTAATGGCTGAGTTTAAGAAAGGTAATTTGCCGGAAGATGGGTTGAAGAAAATGGTGGAATTGGCCAATGGTTTGATACCTCAGTATAAATAAGAAATTGATTTATATTAAATAAATCCTGCCAATCGGCAGGATTTTTTATTTTGTGGTCAGATTATTTGCCTTGAATGCTTCAAAATCTCAAAGCAGCAAGGGTTATGTACAAAGCACTTATTGTTGACGATAACAAGATTGCCAGGGTAATGTTGAGCGAAATGCTCCGAAAGATTGATACTATTGAATTGGTTGGCGAATTTGAAGATGCGCCTTCATCCATTAACCGATTAAAGAAAGATGATATTGATATATCTATTTCTGGATGTGGAAATGCCGGGAATGACAGGATTGGAATTATTAAAAGTACTTACTAATAAACCACTCACCATTTTAGTAACAGCGAAAAGCAGGTTATGCTGTAGAAGCATTTGAATTGAATGTAGTAGATTATCTGGTTAAGCCATTTTCAATATCAAGAGTGATCCTGGCAGTTGATAAAGCGATTGAATTGCTGGAAGTTAAAAATTCAAAAATTAATCAGGTAGAAAGTGATCATATCTTTATTAAAGATGGTAAAACACTTAGAAAGATCATGCTTCAGCATATTTTATGGGTCGAAGCAAAAGGAGACTATGTAAAGATTGTAACGCAACAAGGTAATTTTGTTATTCACTCCACATTGAAGAGTCTTGAAGAAAGTTTATCAGTCAATGAGTTTATAAGAATTCACAGGGGTTATATAATTCCTATAAAAAAAATAGATTATATTGAAGATGGAGCTGTTTATATTGAAGGAACCCCATTGCCCTTATCAGAAAGTTATAAGAATGAGTTGTTGAAGAATCTCCGATTGTTATAATTAAACAACTTACTATTAATGAAATCCCGGATCGGATATTTATTCTGGATCTTAATGCTTGCATTTGGACTAATGACGCTGGTAGTGGCCACCCAAATGCTGACGAACCGAAATATCGAGGGGTTGAAGAAAGGGAATAGTGAGGCCGCTGTAACATTTACAATTAATAACAGATTACAGGATCTTGTGAATCTGAGTTTTGAACTGGATGCAAAGACTGCTCCAAAAGTGCTCGTATTCTTATCCGCCAATCTTTAATTGATTCACTGGCAATGCTTGGATATAATGCTTCTGTTCTTAGGATATCAATAGAATGACGATGTTGTCATTGCAATTTATAAAGCTTAATAGTTTATCAATCTGCAGATCAAAACCAGTATGAAGCTATTGCAGGAGAAGGAAGTCAACGAAGTCACAGACTGGTCGGATCGTTACATAAGGGGAATTTAACTGATAGTATTTACACAACTGCATTATCGATACAGAAGTATCTTGAGAAAGATCTTGAAACAACACTTAGGGAATAATACAATTACTTCGGGGCAAACTTTCTTCCTATAATAAGATACTTGCATTTATTGCAATTGGGGCGGTATTGATTCTGGGAACCATCATCATTAACCGGCATTTGAAGACAGGTGCAATTAATAAAAGAACTTGAAAAGGCAACTGCAGCAGCAAAAAAATCAGCAATGATCAAGAGATCAGTTCCTCGCAAATATGAGTCATGAAATACAGAACGCCATTAAATGCTATAAAAGGGTTTAGCAGTTTACTGTCCAAAACAGACACTAAATACTGAACAGCAAGAGTATTCATTTATTATAAATGATGCCAGTAGCAATCTGATGAATATTGTGAATGATATTCTGGATATATCAAAAATTGAAGCCGGGAAATTACGAATTGAAATAAGGATTTTAGTCTGACAAAAGTAATGAAGACAATTGAATATCTATTTGTAAATACTGCCAGAGAAAAAGGATTGGAATTCTCTCAGGAAATTGGAAATAATGTTCCTGATGTATTTAAAAGGAGATCCCGACAGACTTTCACAGGTATTAATAAATTTAATTGGTAATGCGATTAAATTTACAGCCAAAGGGTATGTAAAAACTTCCATTTCCTTTCAACGAAGGAGGAGAAAGATAAAATATGGGTAAGGTTTAATGTCGAGGATTCCGGAATCGGAATACCTATTGAAAAACAAGAACAGATATTTCATCGTTTTGAACAATTAAATATGGGAAAGGAACATGTTTTACATGGTACTGGTCTTGGGATTAAGTATTGTAAAAAATCTGGTAACACAGATGGAGTGGAGAGGTTTTGTTATCAGTGAATCAGGAAAAGGTTCTTTGTTTTCCGTTGTGTTGCCATTAGAGAAAGTGAATAATCCGAGTTTTGAATATGACAGAAAGTGAAAATGAAATCTTTTCCTGTATATCATTTTACAGGATGCTAAAGTGTTGGTGGTAGAAGATAATAAAGTAAATCAGCTATTGTTAAAACACACATTAGCTTCGTTTGATATTAAAGGATGATGTTACCTCAAATGGGCAAGAAGCACTTGATGCGATGAGCAAAACTATATATGATCTTGTGTTATTGGACATACAAATGCCTGTTATGGATGGTTATGAAACAATTAAGATAATCCGTAACTCGGGTTATAGCTTGCCAGTAATTGCAATGACAGCATTTGTTTTACCTGGTGAAAAGAATAAATGCCTTGAATCCGGAATGAATGATTATCTGGCAAAACCAATTGATTTTAAGCAACTGGCAAATTGTCTGGAATTGTTTCTGAATAAAAAAAGATTAAAACGCTGAAACAAATAAACAGCAGCAATTTGAAGGGGATTCATATTTATTGGAACTTGTCAGGCGGTGATAAATCGATGGCAGCAAGAATATTGATTGGAGATCAAAGAAGAATTGCCAACTGCAAAGATCTAATTGATAGAGTTGCTGGATAAATGTGATGACAGCAGATTAGTAATACCTGTCATTATCTTGATTTCTACTTTTTCCCCTTTAGGTACGGATACGGCAAGTAATGAAAGAACTTCAGCAATTACAGAAGGCGCAGCGAACGGAATTAAGTGTTAACGAAAATGAATATTATTGATTAATAACCTGATAGAACAAGTAGATATTCTTGAATCGGAATTTCACAAAAATTGACTGTTATTGATTAGTAATATTATACGAAATGAATTTATTTAAAAACAAATAAACTGGAAAGAAGGGAAGAGCTTGTATCTCTTGTTTGGATCGGGGCATCATTTTTTACTGCAATTGTGATGGTAAGTTACGGATTTAACTCAATCCAGAATCAAAAATTTTTTCAAAGTCAACAGTCGAAAAAAACACGACTGCAGGTGAAGCAATAAATGAATTATTATTATCTGCAGGACCAATTAAATATTGCGGAGAAAAATTCTTTTATTAGTCTTTATTTAAAACCGGTGAAGTTCGAAAGACAGAAGGCCGACCACGGAAAATACAAATGAAAATGTTTATGACCAGATATTTCAGCGAAAAATAAACGACTTAAGAATAACAAAAAAAAAGAAGATTTTTCTATTAAACCAACACCAAAATAAGTTGTTATGAAGAATTTATTTTTTTTAACCACAGTGGCTTTGATTGTAAGTTCTTGCGGAACACAAAAGAAAATGGAAGCTACCCGAAAAGCATTGGCAGGAAGTAAGAGAAGTTCAAAAAACGGAAAGTGCTAAGATAGAATACTGTAGCCAATGCAGCTGTTTCAAAACAAAATGAAGGGAAAATAGAGTCAACAATTAAAGGATTAATTGATGATAAACTTATTCAGTATACAGCTAAAATTGATTCTGTTAACAATGTTGTAAGTGGGATAGATTTGCTGACTTGAAAATAATAAAGCATTCAGAAAGAGTTATAAAGAGGTTGTTGTTCCAACGATTGGATTCATTGAAACAAAACAATGTTCAATTTGCAGACCGACTTAAGATCTATCTGATGATTGAAGACGGTTTAAATATCGCAGATTTTGAACTGTTTGACCTGGCAGCATTTTTTGGCCCGGGAATATTTATTATACCCGATGAGAAAACTGAATTGGCACATACTTTCTTTTCACCGATTGTTGATTCTTTAAAACTTTTTTCAAATAAGTATGCTGAAATTCCCAGAACAGCCACATTATTGATTCTGGGTTTTGCAGATGGAACAGGTTTTTCTGAAGGTCCATTACGATGATACCTTGACTTCACTTATCGGTATCACTGATGCAACAAAAGAAGAACTGAATCAGAAACTTTCTGAACTCCGGGCCGAAGAATTAATAAAACAACTAAAAGCGATCTTTATTAAAAAAGCCGGTGAATTCAGGAGCAATGATAATTTGCAGGTTAACTATTTTGGTAATGGAAAAGGAGAAGCATTTCCTTTACCTACAATAAAAGATTACCAGGTAGAAGATGACCGTCGCGTATTGTTCTTTGTTATTGGGTTGTGTTACCTGATTAATTTTTAAACCAGATATTTATCATTTGAGCAGTGCTATCTTATTATTCATCGAATAAAGAAAAGGGCTTTTAGTTTCTTTTAAATTATATTTATCCTTTTCAGGTACAGCGGAAGAAAACTATGAAAATTATTATTAAAGCAGTACGCAGGTAATAGGTTGATCATTGATACGTCCAAAGTTTTCTTCCGCTTTTTTTCTACCCAGCCTGACCATTTTTCTATATACTTATCCCATCTATTATAAATTTCAACGGCCTCAAAAGCCGTTTCATCGAATGTTTTTAAAACCACTACGTGTATTTGTTTACTTTGTAATGCTTTGAGGTAAAAAGGCAGCGGGGGAGGGCCCAGTAATTTCGGTTAATGGTTGATCTTTAGACCACCCTCCCACTGCTTGCCTGATTTAAGTTCCCAATCTTTTAAGGAGTGGTTTATTGTTAAATAAATTTGATTTCTATTCAGGAGTCTTCTGGATTAAGAATCAATTTTAGCGGAATTAATTATTAATAAATAGAAAGTATTAAGTTGATTGTCAATTCAATCAGACCCAATCCATTTGTTAGTGAGTTAACTGTAAGTATGGTATTGGAAAAAAGTCTACCCGTAATTGCAACAATGATTGATGCTGCTGGGAAGACTATTCGTTCTTATCAATTAAAAGGTACTCAGGGGCTCAACAATTTTAATTTTAATGGGTTAGAGCATCTTTCAAAAGGAATGTATATCATTAAACTTCAGGTAGGTGATCAGTTATTACACGAGAAAGTAATTAAGTTTTAATCATAAAAATATTATTTGTGAAAAGGCTATTCTTTTAAGAATAGCCTTTTTTGTTTTTAAGTTTTTAAACTTAAATCGTAAAAACACTACAGGAAATACGTGTTTATTTACGAAATAATACTCGTAAAACTTGCAAGTATAAAAACTGCGTATTACTTTTGTTTTAGAATCGAACAAACCCTTAGAAAACGACGAAATCCAACCCTTGAAACAAACTACACGTAAAAGAAGTTAATTACTTCTGTCTGTTTCAACTACAAATTCCGGATTTCATTGTTGATTAGGGATAACCTGAAAAGGTTTCGATTTACCCAAACCCTAAAACGAAAACAATGATGAAAACTGTACAATTAATTACCCTTAAAAAAATTTTTGCTACTCTGCTGGTAATCATCAGCACTACAGCTTCCTTGCAGGCACAGGTCGTTCCCGAACTGGTATTTAATAATCCGGTGCTGGAAAGCGGAACAGCGTTGAAGAAAAATGCGGAATATCGCTTTAAAAATGTGTCTGCCAACCTGGATGCGATCGTGAAGATCAAAGATTTTTCGGATAACAATGTCGTTATTTCAAACATAGATATGAATTCTACCGGCTGGGACAAAGCATTTCAACCGGAAGTAGGCAGAACTGGAACAGCACCTGCAAATGATAACTGGTGGGCCGAATTTGAAATTAAATTTGTGGATGCCGGTACCATGAAGAAAAGAGATATCCAGGAGTTTTATGCTACCAGCCTGGATGTGGATGGTGACAGCCGTGACCTGAATGAGCATGTAAGTGTAGAAAAAGTACCGCAGCTTACAACATCTCCGTTGTCTTTATTAAATATAGTAACAACTTATACCAATCCAAGCCATGGTAATAATTATACGATCAATGGCCCTATCACTAATTTCCCTGGTATTGATACAAGTGCTACAGCAGTCATGTCCACCTATAAATTTTTAAATACAGATAAAATAACGATCAGGGTAGGTGCAAAAACGAATTTGATGTCTACTACTGCTGCCATGCGGATGAACTCAATCTGGTTCAAGCAATTTAACATGGCTCCGTTTCCGGCATTACCTGTTAAATTATACAGCTTCAACGCTTTTTTGCTGACAAATAAAAAAGTAGAACTGAAATGGGTAACTGTAACAGAACTTCAAACGAGTCATTTCGAATTAGAGAGAAGCCTGGATGGAAAAGAATTTAGCCAGATTGGGATAACTTTTGCGCTCGGAAACAGTGATACCAAAATAAATTATGATTTCACCGATAACCTGAATAATGTAACGTCTGCTATCGTTTATTATCGCTTAAAGATGGTTGACAGAGATGGTAAGTTTGATTATTCCGAGGTTCGTGTTATTAAAACAAAGATCCAGGAAGAGCAAACGATCAATATTTTGACCTATCCTAATCCTGTTACCACTGATCTGCGGATAACGGTTCCCGCTAACTGGCAGAATAAGCAAGTGATCTACGAAGTGTACAATACCAATGGCAACCTGTTACAAAGAACGATCAATGCAAACAGCAGCCAGACCGAATCAATGAATGTACAAAAGCTGACTGCCGGTATGTACATCGTGGTTGCAAAATGTAATGGCGCCACTGCACAACAAAGGATCTTCAAGAATTAATTTACCATATTCATAAATGTTAGAAACCATCCTGTGAACAGGATGGTTTTTTAAAGTAAAGCCAAATCGTAAAAACACTACAGA
This sequence comes from uncultured Chitinophagaceae bacterium, assembly GCA_963705465.1. GTDB lineage: Bacteria > Bacteroidota > Bacteroidia > Chitinophagales > Chitinophagaceae > JJ008. The sequence goes on from CAVPJN010000006.1 coordinate 147,598, forward strand.
AAATACAGAATCTTTTACGAACAATTCCCCGAAAAACTTGCAAGTATAAAAACTGCGTATTACTTTTGTACCAGAATCGAAGAATCCCTTAGAAAACGACGAAATCCAACCCTTGAAACAAACTACACTTTAAAGAAGTTAGCTACTTCAGCTGTTTCAAATTACAAATCTGGATTTCATTGTTTATAAAGGTTGGCTGAAAAGCGATCGATTTTACCCAAACCCTAAAACGAAAACAATGAAGACATTTTTACGCAAAGCAATTCAATCTTATCAAATTAAAAGCCTGTTCCTGGCGGCTTCAATTTTTTGTTCTGTTACGGTCTCTGCTCAAATATCATTCTTAGGTGGTACAGCAGATAATGTTGCAGGAAACAACTCAAAAAAATTAATATTTAAACATACCGTTTCTACAGGAACCAATTTTTTAGTTGTAACTGTTACTGCTCAGGATAAACAAATTAAATCTGTACAATTCGGGCAGCAGTCATTAACAGCAGCAATTACTCAACTGCAGGGTTCTATGTATGTAGCTATTTATTACCTGATCAATCCAGCTATTGGATCAGATCTTGTAACAGTGGAATCAATAAGTAGTACTGATCTGGCTGCAGGTGCTTCCAGCTATGGTAATGTGGATGTATATAATCCGATTCTTGAAACCGCTTCTGCTGCCGGAAAATCTTCTTCAGCAAGTTTGAATATTAATAGTACAGGCGGTTATACGGTAGTTGATGGAATAGGAACAATTGCCAACTCAGTTACTAAGGCAGCGACACAAACACTGGCAACCAGCGCTGGTGGATCTCATCCTAATGCTTCATCTTATAAGCAAACTACAGGCGCCAGCACAACAAGAACAAGTTGGACTCTTCCAGTTACTGAAGATTGGGCGATGGTTAGCATTGTATTAAAAGCAGCTTTGTCAGGCGGCACTTTGCCAATTAAGCTATCCAACTTTGATGCAAAATATAATAAACCAAATGTTGAACTAACCTGGACAACTGAGCAGGAAATAAATTTTAGTCATTTTATTGTAGAAAAAAGTACCGATGGCATTAACTATACTACTGTTGCAAACGTATTTGGAGCAGGCAATTCAACTGCAAAGATCAATTATCAGTTCACCGATAAAACTGCAGGGAATGGTGGTATTGTTTATTATCGCTTAAAGAGTGTTGACAGAGATGATATGTTTAGTTATTCAACAACAAGAATTATCCGCCTTGAAGAAACTAAAACAGGAATAGCCATCACTTCTTTTCCTAATCCGGTTAGCAATGAATTAAGAATAACTATCCCAACCAATTGGCAGAACAGGAAAGTGACGTACGAATTATTTTCAATTAATGGGATAAAGATCAGCAAAACAGAAAATGCAAACAGCAGCCAGACTGAAACGGTGAATGTAACTAAGCTAAATGCCGGAGTGTACATTGTAGTGGTAACTTGTAACGGAGAGTCTGCGCAACAAAGAATCATCAAGTATTAAATTTCGTTTTTTATATGGGTTTAAACCATCCTGTTCTCAGGATGGTTTTCTTTTTTTAAAAGCTAAATCGTAAAAACACTACAGAATATACGGTTTATTTTGAGAAGAAATACTCGGAAAACTTGCAAGTATAATAACTGCGTATTATGTTTACATCAGAATCGAACAAATCCTAAGAAAGCAACGTAATCCGACCATGAAACAAACAACTCTACACAAAGGGGTAATGAACGTTACCTCAGACAGTTTCAAATTTTTTAAATCGGTTTTCATTGTGATCTTAAAGATTCGTTCAAGGGTATCCTTTAGAAGAGCCTGCGTATCCGTGTAAAGATCATTAATCTTTAAAGCACAAGAAATGAAAACAAAAGTACCCAACATTCAATTTTTCAGCAGCGCAACACTTATTGTGGTAGGCCTTCTTATTAGCTTTTTAAGTAAGGCACAAACATATACTACCATAGCGAATGGCGCCTGGAACAGTGCTGCTACCTGGCAGGGCGGACTCATTCCAAATGCCAACAGTATTCCGCTTACTGCAGTAATCAATATTAAACACCGCATTACCTATGCCGGTGCTGATATCAATAATAACGGGACCATCCACATTACAAATAACACTGGATTAACACCCCGGTTATCTGTAGCTGACGGGGTAAAATTTAATAATAACCTTACAGGCAAGTTTTATTTAACCAATGGTGAATACCGGCAATATCGTTTTACCAGTGGTACTGAATCCGGTATTGCACAAAGTGGTGAGTTTAAGAATAGTAGTGGCTATGTAAGTATCAAAAATAGTTTTGTAGAAATTGCACAGGATTTTTCAAACCTGGGGTCAGGTTTGGTTTCAATTTGGAATAGCTCCCTTGCATTAGGAAGAAATTATGATAATAGCAATTCGTCGATTGACTCTATTCAGTATTCCTCCATTTCAATCGGTATGCAGGGATACGGTAATTATATTGCTGATGGATTGAGCAGTTATTTTTATATGGCGAGATTTCAGGTGGCAAGTACGGGTGGAAAATTTAATTTGAAGAGTGGAATTTTTTCCGGAACCATTGATTATATCACGATGAAGAATCATGTGACAGGTACTTATAGTAGTGATGACCTGGTTGCCAATTCAGGTATAATAACAACGGGAATTACGTTGAATGCATATTGCATCAACGATATCACTAAATATAAACCTAATGGAAAATTTACCGGCCCCTGTATAAAGGATTGCACATCAAATTATTTCCCTGCAAAGTTATTTGTATCGACTGCACCCGGTGCATTGGATTTTAGTACAAGCCCTGTATTAACTGCCGGGGTGAGATCTAAAAGTGGGGGCTATTTATAAATTTGAGAGTATTGCACCCGGGTATTGATGCTATTGTAAAGGTGGACAGTTTTGTGAATGGTGCTACCCTGGATAAAATTGATGATAATTCTGGTGGATTGGGATATATTGAAGGATTTCAGCCACAGGTAAAAGCGGGCCCGTCCATTGGTGAATCGTATGTAGTTATTACAATGGAGTATAAAATTACAGGTACTAATCTGTCCTATCCGCTAGCTACTTTTAATATTTCTGCGTTGGACATTGATGGCAATGCAGACTTAAAAGAATTTAACCAGATCATTGTAGCACCAGGTGCTACGGTAAGCTATTTTACTTCTTCATTAGATATTACTGTTACACAACCCAATCCCGGATCATTCAGAGGGCAGAATATTGCAGGTATAGAAAGAACGGGAATTGATACTTCTAGTTTTGCCAATATGTTTACGGTAACAGCAAAAGAGTTAAGCACTGTTACGTTGAAATTAGGAATCCGTAAAAACAAATACTTCTCAGTCTTCAAGACAATATGGTATCTATTTTAAAGGATTTGTTTATCCAAATCTTACAACATTACCTGTTAAAATGGAATCTTTTACTGCTACTTTAAATAAGCTTAATAAAGTGGATCTGAAGTGGACCACTTCCAGCGAAATAAATGTTAGTCATTTTGTAGTAGAGCGTAGTACAGATGGCACCCATTTCAATGATGCAGGTATTGTATTTGCATTTGGAAACAGTGCATCAACATCAGATTATACGCTTGCAGACGATATCAGTAGTATTCAATCAACTATTTTTTATTATCGTCTTCGCTCGGTGGATAATGATGCAAAAAGTCAATATTCAGCAACCAGGATCATCAAAGTAAATAAGCAATCGGACAATAAGATCACCATCATGACCTATCCTAACCCGGTAACCAATGAATTAAGGATCACCAATCCTGCAAGCTGGCAGAGTAAGCAGGTGGTGTATGAATTATTCAGTGCAAATGGTACGGTCGTAAAAAGAAATGCAACGGGAAGCAGTAGCCAAACAGAAACAATGAATGTAAGCAATCTTAGCCCTGGGTTTTATATCTTAAGAGCAACCAGTAATGGCGAGATGGCACAACAAAAAATAATCAAGCACTAATCTACGTTTTCACTTTGGGTAAATCCGCTCTGTTCACAGAGCGGATTTTTTATTTTATTTTATTTTTTTAAAGCGGAATCGTAAAAATACTACAGAAAATACGGTATTTATTGCGAAATAATACTCGAAAAACTTGCAAGTATAAAAACTGCGTATTATGTTTACAGTTGAATCGAACAAATCCTAAGAAAGCAATCGTAATCCGACCATGAAACAAACAACTCTAAACAAGAGGGTAATTAATGTTATCCCGAAAGTTTCAAATCTATCAAATCGGTTTTCATTGTAATCTTAAAGATGCGTTCAAAGGGTATCCTTTAGAAGAGCCAGCGTATCCGTGTAAAGATCATTAATCTTTAAAACACAAGACAATGAAAACAAACGTACCCTACAACAAATTACTGAACAGCTTATCACTGCTTGTGATAGGTCTGTTGCTGATGAGCTCAGCTAAAGCTCAAACATTCACTTCTGTAAAAAATGGTGACTGGAACAATGCTTCCACCTGGCAGGGAGGTATTATTCCACCTGTTAATGGAAATATCACTAGCCGGTATGGTTATTAATATCACCAAAAGAGTTACGTACTCAGGAGCTGATATTAATAATGAAGGCATTATTAATATCAGTAATATTGGAAAAGCTTCTCCCCGGTTAATCATTGAATCCGGAATTGATTTTATAAATAAAGCTAGCGGAAAATTAATCATCGAAGATGCAGAGTTAAGACAGTACCGGTTTGTAAATCGTAAACAATGGGGGACGTACTCAGTCAGGCGAATTTTAATAATGATGGAGGTATTGTTGATATCAGGAATAGTTATGTGGAAATAGCAGAAGACTGGACAAATGATAATGGCGGAAAAGTTTTAATGAAGAACAGTTCTTTGGCCATTGGGAAAAGCTATGATTTGAAAGGTAATGCAATTGATACTTTAATCTATACTTCTATTTCAGTCGGTTTTCATGGATCAGGTGATTTTACTGTAAATAGTAACGGCGCTATAGCCTATTATAATAATTTACGGGTGCAGGTAGCAAGTTTAGGAGGTAAATTTTATCTTCAGAACGGTATCGTTAATGGAAGTATCGATCACATTTCATTAAAAAATAGTTTTACCAATTTAATGAGTGTTGATAAAATCAAAGCAAATAGTGGGATCGTTACAAATGGCATTGTTTTGAATTCTTATTGTGTAACGTCTCCGCTTTGTTTTGAACCAAATGGAAAATTTGTTGGACCACAGATCACTTACTTATACAGCGAATTATTTTCCTGCAAAATTTTTGCTTCAGCTTCTTCTGCATCAATGAATATGACAGATGCCCTATTTTGGTTTCCGGAACTGATTTGCAAATGGGAGCCAAGTATCAGTATGAAAGTATTGCACCGGGTATTGATGCATTTGTAACCATCGATAGCCTGGTCAATGGTGCAATTATTACAAACCTTGATGATAATGTAGCCGGTTCTGGATTTACAGAAGGCTTTCAACCACAAATAACTTCAGGTGCCTTTATAGGAGACTCTTATGTAAAATTAAAATTTGAATATTTTATATCGGGAACTTCAGAGCCTGCAGAAATAGCAGATCTGACACTAACCGCTTTGGATATTGATGGTACAGCTACTTATAAGGAGTTTGATGAAATTGACCTGGGACCGGGTGCAACAGCTGCAGCCGTCCTGGCGAATCCAACAATCTCTGTAACACAGGTAGGTCCCGGAGCATTCAGAGGAATGAATGCAGATGGTATTACCATTAATGGTGTAGATACGATGTCGAAAAATAATATGTTTACGGTGCATAATACCAATGTTTCTTCTTTTACCGTAAAGATGGGAATATATAACACACAGGCAATATCAGTTCCCCGCTTGTTTAGTTTTTATTCGAAAGGATTTGTTTATCCTGTCAATTATACACTTCCGGTTAAGATGGAATCTTTTACTGCTACCTTGAATAATGGTGGTAATAAAGTTGATCTGAAGTGGACCACTGCCAGTGAATTAAATCTTAGTCATTTTGTAGTGGAAAGAAGTACGGATGGTAAGAATTTTTCAGATGCAGGTATTGTATTTGCTGTTGGCAATACTACCGATAAAATGGATTATAGCTTCCCGGATATGATCTCAAATCTGCAGGCCACTATTATTTATTACCGCTTACGTTCTGAAGATAAAGACGGAAGTGCTAAGTATTCAGAAACAAGGATCATCAGGTTAAATAAGCAATCAGATAAGATGATCACCATCATGACGTATCCTAATCCGGTAACCAATGAATTACGGATCACCAATCCCGGCAAGCTGGCAGAATAAGCAGGTGGTGTATGAATTATTCAGTGCAAATGGTACGGTAGTAAAAAGAACATGCAACGGGAAGCAGCAGCCAGACAGAAACAATGAATGTAAGCAATCTTAGCCCTGGCTTTTATATACTAAGAGCAACCAGTAATGGTGAGATGGCACAACAAAAAATAATTAAACATTAAAAATACAAAGTATAAGAAATAATAAGCGGGACTCAGTAATGGTGAGTCCCCTTTTTTACCTGTTGAGAAAGACACAGATACTTTCAAAAGAATTATCAAACATTTTACACTCAACCCACTACTATGAAAATATTTTTACTTTTTAAGAAACAATACAGAAAAGCAAGTTCTTGTGCTTTTGAGTATTGTTTTGTCATTAACTATGAATGCACAGACAATACCAGAAATGATTTTTCAAAACCCGGTTTTGATCAATGGAACAGCAGGTGCAGATGGTGCTCAATATCTATTCAGTAATGTAGGGCCAAACATGGATGCGGTAGTTGAAATTACAGGCCGGTCAGCCGTTGATGTAGTGTTAACCTGTATTGACACCGTTGAAGCGACTGGAACGATGGGTTTCAAAAAAGCATTTCAACCGGTTTTGGGAATACCGGGAACTGCCCCTGCCTATGCAAACTGGTGGATGAAATTCAAAGTAACTTTTTACAATGCAGGAACATCAACTAAAGTTAAATTGGCTACATTCAATGTAACAGGTTTGGATATTGACGGTGATGGATTGGATCTGGCAGAATGGGCAGAAATGGACAAAATATCACAAATAGATACAGCAGCAGCTAATAGTCTTACATTAACATTCTTAAATGAAAATGGAGGTGAAAAAGATTATAAGATAGAAGGCACTACTGCAAATGCACCAGGAATTGATACTGCCGCTAATAATGTAATGGCAACCTATACCTATCTGAACAAGGATAATTTTGAGTTTTATATCGGTGCTAAAACTAATTCTATTGGTTCTTCTGCAGCTATGCGTTTTAATTCAATCTGGTTCAAGCAATTTAGCCAGGCACAATTGCCGGTAAAAATGATTTCCTTTTCTACTATGCTTATAAATGAAAAAGCTGTTCTAAACTGGAGAACAGTTGCTGAATCAAACCTTAGTCATTTTGTGATTGAAAAAAGTAGCGATGGTATCAAATATGCTGATCAGGCTATTGTTTTGGCTACAGGCAATGAAACGGCTATAACGGATTATAGTTTTACGGATAATCATACATCCAAAGATGAAGGTTTGATTTATTACAGAATACGTTCTGTTGATATTGACAGTAAAAGTAAATATTCTGAAGTCCGGGTAATTCGAATTAACAAGGAACAGACCAATACAATTACTATTAACACCTATCCTAATCCTGTTACTGATGATCTTCGTATTTCTATTCCATCTGACTGGCAAAATAAAAATGTTAGTTATTACATTTATAATGGAAACGGGGAGCCCGCTATAAAAATTAATCGTACCAGCAGCAGTCAGACTGAATCAATGAATATGTCTGGGTTTGCTCCCGGTATTTACTTTGTTAAAGTGATTTGTGAAGGGCAGGTAGCGCAGCAAAAAATTATCAAGCACTAATCATCGTTTTCACCAGGGTAAATCCGTCTTTTTAACAGGGCGGATTTTTTTTTATTTTCTGAATTCAAACGCTAAATCGTAAAAAGCACTACAGGATATACGGATTAGTTTGCGAATTAATACCCGGGAAACTTGCAAGTATAATAACTGCGTATTATGTTTGTGTCAGAATCGAACAATCCCTTAACAATCGCCCCGTCTTCAAATTCAGTAAAAGCAAAATAATTAATATAAAAATAGTTTTCAGGGTAAAGTCAGGCGTCAAAAACCTGGCTTTTTTTGTGCCGAAAATAAATACACCCAGCAATCGTAAAAGCCCGATGGGTTTTCAAATTACTACCAACTTTTTACCGTGTTGCTTGAAAGTATAACTACTATTTTGCATCTTGAACTGACTATCGAAGTATCCACTAGAAAACGACGAAATCCGACCTTAATTACAATGTACCATTGGCAGTAAATATTTTCTGCATCATCAAATCTATTAAGACGGTTTTCAAAGTTTTGTAAAGGATTGGGCACATGCCTCCGGTTACTACCCAAACCCAAAAGTGATGAAAACATTTTTTACACATATACAAAAAAAATTAGAAACTGCTATACTGGCAACCTGCCTCTTTTTTTCTCAATCTGGATTTACACAACCGGATTATAATTTCGGAACCGGGTCGTTGGAAACAGGATCATACCGCGCCATCAATTCCGTATACCGTTTTCCGAATGTAAAAACGGATGTGGATGGGTTAGTAACGATCAAAGCGATCGTGAATGCTACCATTGATAGTGTAGATAGAAATGGTATTGGACATAAAGAAGCATTTCAGCCAAGCATATATGCAAATGCAAATAGTTATGGATACGTGGAGTTTGAATTAAAGTTTGTTACTGCAGGAACAAGCACCCCGGTTCTGCAATCAGTAATTAATGTTACATCCATTGATGTGGATGGGTCCAGCCCGGCAAATGATCCCAATTATGTTATTTATGAATTTGATGAGTATAATTTTCCTTCAGGTGCAGTAATCGATTACAGTTTAACCGGAGCACAATTAAACTATAGTACTTCCGGTTCCTGGATAAAAGGACAAAATACCGGGGGAAGCGAGTACCTGGATGTAGATACTGTTGCAAAAGAAGTGATGTTTACCATGATCGCACAAAATCAATCTACTTTTTTGGTAAGAATGGGTGCGGATAATAAAAATAATGCGAACAGTTACCGGTTAAGGTCATTGTACTTTAAAAAGTTCGATTATCCTTCATCCAGGGTTTTGCCTGTAAAGTTATCAGGCTTTACTGCCGGATTGAAAAGGAATAGGGTTGTTGTGAAGTGGGAGACAGTCTCGGAAGTAAATGTAAATTACTTTATGGTTGAAAAAAGCACAGATGGTCAGCATTATATGAATGCAGGACTGGTATTTGCTAATGGCAACGCTTACGGAAAAACGGCATATAGTATGACAGATGATCTCAATACCCTTCAATCGGGTGTTCTTTATTACAGGCTTCGATCAGTTGATATTGATGGGAAGAGCCAGCTTTCGGAAGTGCGGATCATCAGGATAGTGAAACAAAATGATAATGGCATTTCTATTGTTACTTATCCAAATCCCGTTACAAATGAGTTAAGGATCACGAATCCGGCCAGCTGGCAGAATAAGCAGGTAATCTATGAACTATTCAATGAAAATGGTTCTGTTGTTAAAAGAACAACAACCGGTAACAGCAGCCAGACCGAAACCATGCATGTAAGTAACCTGAGCCCTGGCTTTTATATACTAAAAGCAACTGCCAATGGCGAGCTTGCTCAGCAAAAAATAATCAAGCACTAAATCTTCGTTTTAATAAGGGTAAACCTGTCCTGTTTTCAGGACAGGTTTTTTGTTATAAAATAATTTGGTTTATAATATAAACTACTTTATGTTTGTTGTTCAAAACCTGATTTTATGCATATTTTGAGAAAAGGTCTGTTGTTTATTTTATTGCTTGTTTCTATTGAAAAGGTTGCTGCACAAGTAACGATCAAAGGTGTAGTAAAGGATAATAAGAATAACCCGATTTCCGGAGCAAGTATTACTATAAAGGATAGCTATGATGGAGCTACATCCGATTCTTTGGGGAATTATTCCTTTAAGACTTCTGACAAAGGTCAACAAGTTCTGATCATAACAAATCTTGGTTACAAACCTTTTGAGCAAACAATTACATTAGTAAGCGGTGTATTAACAATTGATGCGGTATTGAAGCAGGAGATAACTGAGTTGACTGCCGTTGTATTAACTGCGGGTACTTTTGAAGCAAGTGACAGAAAAAGAGCCTCTGCAGTACTGGACCCCATTGATATTGTAACAACGGCCAGTGCCAATGGTGATATTACAGGAGCATTAAAAACATTACCCGGTGCACAACAGGTAGGAGAAAGTGAAGGTCTATTTGTACGGGGTGGAACAGCGGCCGAAACAAAAACATTTATTGATGGTACCCTGGTGAATAATTTCTTTTTCAGTAGTGTGCCCAACATTGCACAGTTTGGAAGGTTTTCTCCCTTTATTTTTAAAGGAACAGTTTTTAGCACCGGCGGTTATTCTGCCTTGTATGGTCAGGCACTTTCTTCTGCACTGATATTGGAATCGATCGATCTGCCGGATCAGTCATCTGCTAATGTTGGTATTTCTGTGTTAAGTGGCAGTTTAGGTTATCAACATCTGGCGAAAGATAAAAAATCATCCTGGGGAGCAAGCTATAGTTATACCGATTTAAGTCTTGGATTTGCCATCATTAAACAAAAACAGGATTATTCTAAAGTACCGGCGTATCATAATATCGATGCCAACTTCAGGGTCAAGACTTCAAATACAGGGATCTTAAAATATTATGGCTATTTCAGTAGTAATAAATTAGGTTTTACTACCAACAGTATTGATTCGTTGGGTTACCTGGATAAATTCGGAATAAAAAATAGTAATCTGTATCATAACCTGGCCTGGAAAGAAAGTTTACCTAAAAGATGGAAAATTCAATTGGGAACTTCTTACACCAACAACAAGGATAATATAAATGGGGGCATGCAGGATAATAATAAAAATGATGTTGTGCTAAATGGATTGGAGTTTAAGAAGTTTGGCATTGATACAAAAGGAAATTATTTTAATGCAAAAGCCGTGTTAGAAAAAAAATTAAGAGGACTTCAGTGCATTCCGGTTTGGTACAGAGTATAATTATAGCAATGATCAATCTTGTTTACACGGCTTTTGATGATCAGCAATACCCAAATACTGTAAAAGAACATATCAAATCATTTTTTGCAGAAGGCTGATGTATATGCTACTAATGATCTTGCATTAAAAGGAGGTGTCCGGTTTGAGCATTCTTCTATTTTGGATAAAGTAAATGTTGCTCCCCGGCTTTCATTAGCTTATAAAATAGGAAAGGGATCTCAGGCCTCACTTGCCTATGGAATATTTTATCAGAATCCGGAGCGTCGTTATTTGCCATCAACCAATTCGCTGGATTTTATGAAAGCAACGCATTACATTGCTCAATTTCAAAAGGTGGCTAACCAGCAATCTTTCAGAGCAGAAATATTTTATAAGAAATATCATAACCTGGTAAAAACAGGAATGACCGGATATACAGAAGCTGCAATCAGTAACAATGGATTTGGAGATGCAAAAGGCATTGAATTTTTCTGGAGAGATAAAAAGAGTATTAAGGATTTTGACTATTGGATCTCTTACTCATACCTTGATACGAAAAGAGATTTTCTGAATTTCCCCTTTGCGATCACTCCGAATTTTGCAGCCAAGCATACTTCCTCAGTCGTTGCAAAAAAGTTTGTTCAGAAGATCAAAACAAATATCAACATTGCTTATAATTATGCCAGTGGCCGTCCTTATTATAATATTGGCTTTGATGGGTCTGACTATAAGTTTACCGACAGGGGTACTATTCCTGCTTATCATAATGTAAGCTTTGCGCTTAATTATTTACCCTTTATCGGGAAGGAGAATCCGAAATCATACCCGGTATTTGTTTTATCAGTAAGCAATATTTTCAACATTAAGCAGACATTCGGGTATCAGTATTCTTATAACGGATACAGAAGAGAGGCAATCGTGCCTCCTTCCAGAATGTTTGTATTTATCGGAGCCTTTATCAGTTTTGGTGTAGACAGAAGTGACGAGGTAATTAATAGCGGATTGTAATTTTAGAATAAATATTTTTTAAAAATAAAAAACACAACAATGAAAAAAGTATTATTTGTAATGGCAGCTTCATTAATGATGACGGCTTCTTTCGCACAAAGCGAAAAATATACCAAAGCCATGGAACCCAAAGTGGCCATGTTGGACTCTAACAACACATGTTGATAGCTGGAAAGATCTTGCTAATACATTTGAAAGGATTGCGGGTGCAGAAAAAACACAGTGGGAGCCTTACTATTATGCTGCTTATTGTACGCTAATGGCAGGAAATCTTTCTATGCCACAGGATGGCAGTTTTGAAGATGTATCTGGCACAACAGATCCAATGGCAGATAAAGCGGAGCAATTGATCAATAAAGCTGCTGAACTCAGTAAGGAAAATTCTGAGATCTATTGTGTAATCAAGATGGTCCATTCATTAAGAATGCTGGGTAATCCAATGTCAAGATTTATGATTGAAGGGCCAAAAGCAGCAGAGGCATTGAAGAAAGCAAAAACGTTAAACGAAAATAATCCAAGAGTTTATATACTGGAAGCGCAGGATAAATATCTATACACCGGAACAATTTGGTGGAAGTAAAGATGAAGCCAAAGTTTTGTTTGAGAAAGCCAATGGAATATTTATGACGAGTAAACCAGGAAGTAGTACAGCACCTCAGTGGGGTAGAGGGTACTGTTCAGTATTTCTTATCACAATACAAATAATCAAAAATTATGGCAGAGCATAAATTTTCACCGGAACAAAGTCTGCCAGCTTATTCAATCAATGATCAGTAAAACAAAGCAGGATATGTCTGACAATAGCATTCATTTTCTTATCTGGGGATGGATAACTTTTCTGGCATGTACGGGCACAGTTTATTTTGAAACATATCATTCATTATGAAAAGCACTATCAGGTTTGGTTATTAGTACTTGGCAGGTGTAGTTCTGAGTATTTATTATGGTATAAAAGAAGGGAAAAAGAAAAGAGTAAGAACCTATATCGGTGAGAGCATGAAATATCTCTGGATGGGAATGGGTATCAGCTATCTTTGTATTAAGTATGATACTGACAAAGATCGGCTGGGATTTTTCGGTTTTCCCTTTTTTTATTTTACTCTATGGGTTAGGCACTTTTATATCCGGATGTATTTTGCATTTCAGGCCATTGGTAATTGGTGGTATCATTGCATGGGCATTAGCCATCGGGGCCGTGTTTATGGAGTATGATTACCAGATTGCTATTTGGCGCTGCAGCAATATTGATCAGTTATATTATTCCTGCTTATTTATTAAGAGCAAAAAATAAATCGATCCATTCATTAATTTATTTTATATGTCAACTAGTAGAAAAACAATTAACGGAAAAAGAAAGCCTTGATCTTATTGCACAAATGATCAATAAGGCAAAAGATGCTTGTCACGACACGGGTATTGCCGCTATTATGTGGGGTTCGGTTATTGCGATTTGCTCGTTAGTCAAACTATCAGAAATTCATTTTAACTATGATCTTCCATTCGATATTTACTGGCTAACGTTTATTGCAGTGATTCCACAAATTTATTTTACGATCCGGGGAAAAAAAGAACGAAAGGTAAAAGCATATGGCGATGCTTTTATTGATTATTTATGGATTGGATTTGGTATTTGTATTTTTCTGCTTGTTTTAATATCAGGTGCTATATACAACGGATTGCAACCTGTTTCGCAGGAATACCGGGAACTCACCGGTCATGCATCACCATTCAAATATCATGAATATCAGTCAGCATTATTTTTATTACTCTATGGATTGCCAACTTTTGTTACCGGTGTAAGTATGAAATTTAAACCCATGTTTTTTGGAGGGTTGATTTGCTGGATTTCCTGTATCATTACACTTTATACTACCTATCAAAATTGATCTTCTATTGGTTGCAATATCGGCCATTTTTGCCTGGTTAATTCCCGGAATTATAATGGAAAAAGATTATCAAAAAGCTAAAAGGGAATTAAAGGAGGCAAATGTTTAAAGATCTTGATCCGATATTACATTCACAGCTTCGGTTGGCTGTTATGTCACTTCTTATTAGTGTAAAGGAAGCGGAGTTTACTTTTATTAGGGAGAAAACAAATGCTACCGCCGGAAATCTGAGTGTACAAATTCAAAAATTAAAAGACGCAGGTTATATTGATGTAACAAAACAGTTCAGTAACAATTATCCACAAACAATTTGTAAGATCACTAAAGTGGGTATTAAGGCATTTGAAGAATACGTTTCAAGTCTTCAATCCTATTTGGGAAAGGGATAAAAAAGAGTAAGCCCTTTAGAAAAAGGGCCTATACTCATTGGTACTCTAAGTGTATGAAAAAATTACGAAAGATCAGTACCCCTCAAATTTTTTATTTCGAACCGGTTGTAAAATTAATTGTGAACTGTCTTTTTCTTTTTTTGGCCTGACTATTTTCTCTAAAATTCTCTTTAGCCGGTCAAGTTCTTTTTTAAATATGTTTTGTTCAGTACTCTTCATAAAAATCAATTAATTGACCAGGATTAATTTCAATAATCTTTGAGTAGGTTGCTTCTTTATTCTTGTTAATTAGTTTAATTCTGTAAAATAATTTTCCTGTACTCTTCTTTTCATAAAACTGATATATGATCCTCGTTGGCTTTTTCACTACTAAATACAAGGGCAGCCATCGAATAATTTATGCCATTGGTACTTTTTTCTACTTCAAACATCTCGGCTGTTTCATTGCCACTGATGTTCCAGGTGAGTTTTACTTTCTCTTCAGTTAGTATACCGTCTATACTAATAAATTTTGCTTGTATTGCTGAGATGGTGGTGGATGGAAGAGATGATGTGTTTGCAAAAGGGGGTATTTCTGTATTTATATTTTCAGGATGAAAAATGATCCTTAATGTGATTATAAAAAATAATGCTGTGTACTTTGTCATTTCTAAGGGGTTTGTCCCGATAGCTATCGGGATCGATATTCAAGCTGCCCACAGAAATATTGGATGTTAGTTTTGGTTACGACCCCAACCGGTTGCAAATATTACTTTAAAATTGTACAGGATCCTATAAGTGGAGAATCTGGTACGGATGTTTATCGTAGTTTTACGAGGGTTTATGTGGTTTTCTGTAACTGGAACAAACCTAATAATTGAGGTTTATATATGCAAGTCTTTAGTAGTTTATTTTTTGAAAAACATTTTGAAACACCTGATAAATAGCAAACCTTAGTTACATTTATATGTTATTGAAGTAATTATGAGTATTATTCTTAGTGTAAAAAATCTTACCAAAAATTTCAATGAGATAAAAGCTGTCAACGACCTTTCATTTTCAGTTGAAGAAGGACAAGTGTATGGTTTTCTGGGGCAGAATGGGGCAGGTAAATCTACGACCATCAGAATGTTGCTTACATTAATAAAACCTTCTTCAGGAAATATTGAAATATTCGGATTGAATTTACAGAAACATCGCAATGAAATACTTCGACAGGTAGGTGCAATCATCGAACGGCCTGATCTGTATAAATACCTGACAGCACTGGAGAATCTGAGAATTTTCGCAGCCATGAGTGGCGTTAAAGTTTCAGAAAAAAAATTAATGGAGCAATTGGAAATGGTGGGTCTCGCTGCAAGAGCACATAGTAAAGTGAAAACATATTCTCAGGGTATGAAACAACGACTGGGCATTGCAACAGCACTGGTGCATGATCCTCAGCTTGTAATATTGGATGAGCCTACCAATGGACTCGATCCGCAGGGAATTGCCGATGTAAGAAATTTAATTTTACAGTTAAGCAAGGAAAAAAATAAAACATTGCTGATCTCTTCTCATTTACTAAGTGAAATAGAATTAATTGCCGATTCGATGATCATTATTGATAAAGGCAAGAAGATAGTTGAAGGTAAGGTAAGCTGAATTGTTTGATCCTGCAGAAACCATTGTCGAGCTTAAAACAATTGATGACGAACTGATGTTTGCAAAATTACAGCAATCAGCACTCCAGCCTTTTGTGCATGGCAAAAGAAATGATTGTATTTTATTGAAACTACACAGAGAGGAAGTACCTGAAGTTATTAAGCAGTTGGTCAGTTTAGATGTGCCCGTATTGTCTTTTCATTCCAGGCACTCATTGGAAAATTATTTTTTATCATTAACAACGGGACCGCAGCATGTGGAAGCTATTAAAAATTGAGTTGTTCAAAATATTTAAGCGACCCAGAACCTATATCGCTTTTGGTGCCATTGCTGCTATTGTTTTTCTGATCCAGATCGCATTAAAGTATGATGGCAAGTCCTATATCGATCTTTTATTAAGCAATCTTTCAGGTTCATTTGAGTTTAATGATGCTTTTAAAGATAAACTGCTCAATGGTTACCTGATCTGTTTTGTGATCCTGAATACACTACTCATTCAGATGCCATTATTGATTGCGTTGATCTCGGGTGATGCGATTGCCGGTGAAGCCAATATGGGAACACTTCGTCTGGCATTAACAAAACCGATCAGCCGTACAGAATATATGCTGGTGAAATTTACAGCCTCCTTTATTTATACGTTAGCATTGTTAGTCGTAATGGCATTACTTGCATTATTTGGAAGTATGCTGATATTTGGCACCAACGATATGGTGGTACTGCGGTCTGAAGGAATAGAACAAATAAAAAGATTTGATGTATTGTGGCGATATTTTGCAGCATTCGGATATGCAGCTGTAGCATTAACAACTGTTTCTGCGTTGGCATTTCTGTTAAGTGTATTTGCGGAGAATTCGATTGGACCTATTATTGCCACAATGAGTATTGTGATCGTCTTCACCATTTTATCTGAAATGAATATTCCTATTTATGATGAAACGATAAAGCCCTATTTATTTACTTCGCATATGGTTGCCTGGAAAGGATTCTTTTATGTAAAAGCCAACGCAGAGGGAACAACCATAAATGGAAGTATTGAAAACCTGCCGGCAGTATTACGAAGTCTGAGCATCCTTGTTGTCTATATCTTCGTCTTTTTGGGCACGGCAGTTTTGGTATTCAGAAAAAAAGATATTTTGACTTAAAAATTGACAGATGAAAAAGATTTATACGTTGATGGTGTTGGTGAGTATGGCGGGATTATTACAGGCGCAAACGGCTGAAGAAGTAATTGAAAAAGTAAAAGCAAAGCTTGGAAAAGTAAATGACTATGAGGCAAAGGGGAAGATGAAAACAAATGTCATTTTTATAAAAGCACCCGATTGCCAACGTAAAAGTATATTATAAAAAGCCGAATAAGTTGCGGATCAATAATGAATCGGGCATTTCTTTTATTCCAAAAGGGTCTGTAAATATTAATCTGAATAATATTTTTATTAATACGGAGGGTTTCGATCTGATCGATATGGGTAAAGAAGAGAAAACTTCTTTTCGGATTATAAAATTGTTACCAAAGGACGAAAATGCTGATGTTGTATTATCTACGGTTTATATTGATGAAAAACAATCATTGATACGAAAAGCAAAGACAACAACCAAAGAGAATGGCACCTATGAATTAGAAATGTCCTATGGCAAATATGCAGCCTGGGGATTGGCCGATAAAGTAAAATTTCAGTTTAATACCAAAGACTATAAACTTCCCAAAGGGATCACTTTTGATTATGATGATGGCAGTAAAAAGGAAACAAATCCGGATAAGTTAAAAAACAAGAAAGGAGAAGTGGAAATTACTTATTCCAGTTATCACAATTAATAAAGGAGTTCCTGATTCAGTATTTAATTAATGTAATAACTTGCTATTCTTCTATCGCTTCATCTTTTACATTGGCAAACATCGAAGCGGTCATTTTCCGTAATGGATTTTTTCTGTTATCGGCATATCCATTTCTCCGGTTTATAATATCTATACATTCAAATACGGAACACATAAAAGAAGAATGATCAGCTTTGTTCTTTCCTGCAATATCAAATGCTACTCCATGATCAGGAGAAGTTCTGACAGATGGAAGTCCTGCAGTAAAGTTTATACCTTCGCCGATGGCTAATGCCTTGAAGGGGATCAAGTCCCTGGTCATGGTACATCGCTAAAACAGCATCAAAACTTTCGATAACTACTTCTTGCAAAAAAAGCATCTGCACTATATGGACCAACAACCAGCATATTATTATTTTTTGCTTCACGGATAGCTGGTTTGATGATCTCTTCTTCTTCATTTCCGATCAGTCCTTCATCACCTGCATGTGGATTTAATCCAAGCACAGCAATTCTGGGTTTGTCGATACCAAAATCTTTTTGAAGGCTTTGATGAATAATATTGAGTTTACTCAGAATTTTTTCCTTTGTAATATGTTGCGCAATTTCTTTTACTGGTACATGTTCGGTAACCAATGCCACACGAAAATTATCGGCACATAGCATCATCACAACATCGTTTCCACCAAACATCTCTTTCAGATAGGGAGTATGACCGGTAAAATTAAAGTCGGCTGTTTGAATATTTTTTTTATGAATGGGCGCTGTAACCAATCCATCAATTTGTTTTTGTTTTAAAGCGGCAACCGCAGTTTGTAATGAAAGAACTGCATATTTGCCGCCTTCATTGCTAAGCTGACCGGGCGTTATATTTACTTCCTCTTCCCAGCAGGTAAACAGATTAACCTGTTTGGTATTGATGCGGCTAAAGTCATTTGTACTCGTGTAATTGAAGTTTACTTCAGGTATTGCTTTCCGGTAAAAATTGATGGCTTTATTAGAAGCAAAAATTACCGGGGTACAATGGTCAATAATTCTGTGATCAGAAAATGTTTTAATGATCAATTCAATGCCGATCCCATTCAAATCTCCGCAACTGATGCCTATAACAGGTTTTGTATAACTCATAAAGTATTACTTAGCTTGTAAAAATACATTTTTAAAATGGATACTGAGATACTCTTACTTATATGATACTGGTTGTATCAGTAAGTGTTTTCATAAAAGCGATTATTGCCTGAATCTCTTTTTTGGAAAGGTCTAACTTATCAAAAGGCAGCGTTTGATTTTCAGGTGCAATATGCAGTCCTTTGCCACCACCGTTATTATAAAATTCCATCACTTCTTCAAGCGTATCAAAAACACCATTATGCATATAAGGCGCTGTTAAGGCAATATTCCGAAGTGTTGGGGTTTTAAATGAATATTGATGGATAGGCGAGTTGGTGAAATTGAAAATTTCCCTTTATCAGGATCCAAAGTTGCCGGATTTTTATTTTTTGTTGCCGGTACACCTAATACTTCTGATTCCGAGTCTCGCAAAAAAGGGAGGAGCGAGACCATTAAATAAGGGAATGAAATGACAGGTGCCGCATTTCGCTTTTCCCATAAAAAGATTAAATCCACTTTTTTCTTTCTTACTCATTTTTGTTTCATCACCCCGCATAAACTCATCAAAACGGGAGTTTAACGATACGAGGGATCGCATATAAGAGGAAATGGCATTGGCAATATTATACTGTGTTATTTTTTCATGATCATCCGGATATGCGTTGCTGAACATGTCTGCATATTCCGGGTGTTTTTGTAACTCCGATACACTTTCTTTTAAGGAGCCCTTCATCTCTTCCTGATTATGCACAACATCACTGAGCTGATTTTCAAGAACAGTTGCACGGGAGTCATAGAACTGATTCTTCTGTAATGCGGAATTCCAGAGGGTAGGGGTATTCCTGAGCAGATAAGTTTTTTCATCTACTGCCAGCGCTGTTTTTAATCCGTCGGTAAATGCAAGTGCTGGTTGATGGCAGGTGGCGCAACTTCTTTTTTTGGTAGAAGATAAAATGGGGTCGAAGAATAGTTTTTTACCCAACACTATACGTTCTGGCGTGGATTGGTATCTTTTGGTGGGTGAAAAGGAGTTTATATTAAATGTATTTGAATCAAAAAGTGATAAAGCGAATGGATTGATAGCAACCTTGTCATTCTCTACTATCAGGCTGTTATCAATTTTCGCCTGAACGATCAATGTGTAAAGTGGGTTGATGTAATTTTTGATAAAATAAAGTCTGTCGAATTGAACAAAAGAATTATTCTTTGTTAAGTATGAAATCGCTTTGTCAAGTATGGCATCAGTTTTTTTGTCATAAATTTTTGTATACAAACCAAAAATGGATTTAAAACCCTCTAAAGTGTTTTTTGCTTCTGAAAGCGAATTTTGGGCAATTGGTGAGTCAAATCCGCTTATGCCTAATGCAGTTAAACGTATAAGCGAAGATTGCAACGCTTCAAATATCAGCTTGTCGCTGAATTTGTAACCCATGTCACTTTCTTTTTTTAAAGGTCGCAAGACGGCAAGCATTTTCTCCGTTTCGGATTTAAGCCATGAATAATCAATCTCAGTTTTCGGATTAAATAGGATTTCTTCAATCACCTGAAAGCCATGAGGTTCAATTATTTTTTGCGGATCATTTTCTTCTACCCATTTTAAAGCGGGGCCATTAAGCATCTTAGTTTCATAAGCATTGAAATATTCAGTTAGTATGGCTACTTTTTTATAGGATACCCTGGCTTGCAGAAAAATTTGTTGAAGGGAACTTCGGCTGCTTTTTTGCAATATGTTTTTTTCGAGATCGTATAAGTCGTTTTCAAGGCTACCTAGTTGCTCTAAATAATAGGCGGTTATTGTTGTTTCTTTTACTCGGGAAGGGTTTTGGATAAGCCGAAAAGAGAATAGAAAGCCACAAATTAAGCAAAGGAGAAATATTTTTTTCAGATCCTTCATTTATACTAAAGTAAAGGTTTTCTCGTAATTCTACGATAGTAATCAAAGCAGAAACCCTTTAATTTATAAAGGAACTACTTAATTCTACTTAGTGTACTTTTTAGCCCGGGCTTTTTTTTTAATCTTTACATACGTAGAAAAACCACCTTAAATCCAATAATTATGAAACCGGTCAGTTTATCCAAAAAACTGTTATTGCCTTTGGCATTAATCTTTTCTCTTACAACATTTTCACAATCTATTCTGGTACCTTTTGGTGCCACCTGGAAATATCTTGATAACGGTACAGACCAGGGAACCGCATGGATAGCTCCTGCTCCAACCTTTAATGATGCATCATGGGCTGCTGGTCCGGCTGAACTTGGATATGGTAATGCAGATGAAGCCACAGTTGTAAGTTATGGATCAGATCCAAATAATAAATATATAACTACCTATTTCCGCAAAACAGTAACGATTGCAAATCCATCCGGATTTACCAATTTCACTTTTAATGTAAAATATGATGACGGGTTTGTGTTATTTATCAATGGGGTTGAAATAAGAAGGGAAAGAATGCCTGCCGGATCAATTCTTTTTAATACGCTGGCAAATAGTCCGGCTGTTAACAATGCGACAGTAAGTTTTGATGTAGCCAATACTTCATTTGCAGCCGGGGATAATATAATAGCCGTTGAAATACATCAGCTGTCAAATACTAGTTCTGATATTTCATTTGATTTGCAGTTGATAGGAAATTTAACACCAACTACAATTATTGGTTTAACAGATACCTGGAAATATCTGGATAATGGTTCGGATCAGGGAACAGCATGGAGAGCAGCAGCTTTTAATGATGGAGCATGGGTTTCCGGGCTGGCTGAGTTAGGTTATGGGGATGGTGGAGAAGGAACAGTTGTAAGTCATGGAGGTTGTACTCCAATTGCATCTTGCGGACCAAAGTATATTACCACCTATTTTAGAAAAACATTTAATATTACGGGGATAAATAATTATGCAAATTTTACCTTTTCATTATACAGAGATGATGGTGCTATTGTGTATATAAATGGCCAGGAAGTTTATACGTCAAATATATCTTCTGGTGCAGGATATATGACTACTGCATCATCAGCAACCGACGATGGAAATACGGCACAGGTATTTAATCTTACACTTTGCAACAGTTTTCTTGTGGAGGGAAGTAATACGATCGCAGTTGAAATTCATCAGACCTCAAATACAAGCTCTGATATGAGCTTTAATTTGGGATTAGTAGCCAACCCAGGTGCTACAGGAGGCACTCCTGTACTAACCCGGAACCCCTATTTACAGATGGGTAGGGAAACAGCCATTACTATAAGATGGAGAACAGATATTGCCTGTATTGGTAGAGTGGAATTAGGAACAGCCTTCGGCACTTACACAACTGCTACTGCGGATGAAGGTTGTGCAACAACAGAACATGAAGTAACCGTAACAGGTCTTACACCCGACACGAAATATTTTTATAGCATAGGAACAGATGCACCACTGGTATTACAAGCAACTACTAATAATTTTTTTACAACGTTACCGCCGGCTTCAACTACAAGGAAATTACGTTTTGCTGTCTTTGGTGATTGTGGCAGAAATGACAACGGTTTTCAAACTGGTTCACTGGCTCAATACCAAAGATATTTGTCTGACAATAGTATAGATGCTGCAGATGCCATGCTCTTATTGGGAGATAATGCCTATACGAATGGTACAGAAACAGAGTACATCAATAATTTCTTTACGCCTTTTGGCTCCAGCATTTTAAGGAATCATAAATTATATCCCGCACCAGGTAACCATGATTATTATGGTACCAGTACCACATCAAGATCAGGAGCTTATTATCAGAATTTCACGATGCCAACTAATGCCGAAATTGGCGGAGTTGCATCAGGTACAGAGGCATTCTATTCTTATGATATCGGAGATGTACATTTTCTTTCTTTGGATTCATACGGAGAAGAATCAGGCGCAACCAAACTATATGATACGTTGGGTGCTCAGGTTACCTGGATAAAGGCAGATCTGGCAGCGAATACAAAAAAATGGGTGGTAGCCTATTGGCATCATCCCCCCTATACAAAAGGGAGTCATGATTCTGATACCGAAACAGATCTGAGAGATATCAGAGAAAATTTTATCAGGATTCTTGAAAGAAACGGAGTAGATATGATCCTTTGCGGGCATAGTCATGATTATGAGCGGTCTTATTTATTAAAAGGATATTACAAAACAAATCCGGGTGATGCTGCATTGAATGGCGTAAACTTTAATGTAAATACACATGCTGTTAATAATTCTTCTGGCAGGTATAATGGCACGGCTAATTCCTGCACCTATACAACAACTTCCGGAAAAGTACATCATGGAACTGTATATGTATTATCAGGTTCTTCTGGTGCAAATGGAGGAGTTGTAGGAAGTGGTACCGATCCATGGCCGCATAACGCCTTACCTTTTGCCATAGACGAAGGTGGTATGTTTTATTTTGAAGTAGATAATAACAGACTGGATGCAAAATTTATTAGCCGTATAGCAGGTGGGGGTGGTGCTCCTATAATAGAAGATCAGTTCACTATCATGAAAGATGTGAATGTAACTTCTAATTTAAATGTTGTGAATGGTAATTCAATTAATTTAACAGCTTCCTGGCCTCAATCAGGAAACTATACCTGGACTGCCACACCAGGAACAACCCGTACCGTTAATGTTACACCACCCAACAGCGCAACTACTGTTTATACAGTATCGGATGGATTAGGGTGCGTTACAGATCAGTTCAGTGTTACTGCTTCTGGCACTTTGCCGGTTTCTTTGTTGAATTACAATGTTAAGTTGAATAATAAAAAAGTAGATATTACCTGGTCTACAACTTCAGAAGTAAATAACAATTATTTTTCTATTGAAAGGTCAGCCAATGGTGTTGATTATATAGCTATCGGACGGGTGAATGGAGCGGGTACGACAAATACACTGCAGGATTATTCCTTCGTTGATAATGATCCGATATTAGGTGTAAGTTATTACCGTCTTACACAAACAAACCATGATGACCGGAAAGAATATCTTGGTGTTAAACAAATAATCAATAACAAAGGAATAGATTACGAGTTAAAAGCAATTGCACTCGGAAGTGGCAAATTAAGATTGCAGATAAATTCATCAAGCCAGAGTACATATCAGGTACGTATAATTGATATGCTGGGTCGTACCCGGAAGAATGAAATGATCAATTGTGCAGCTGGAGTTTGTAATAAAGAATTTTTACTGGAACCAGGAGTTTTTGTTTATGAAGTAGTAGACAG
Source organism: uncultured Chitinophagaceae bacterium (assembly GCA_963705465.1). Lineage (GTDB taxonomy): Bacteria > Bacteroidota > Bacteroidia > Chitinophagales > Chitinophagaceae > JJ008. The sequence goes on from CAVPJN010000006.1 coordinate 171,722, forward strand.
TAAAAGTGTGAAGATATCAGAAAAGGTTTTGATCAATTAATGTTCGTTTGATTTTATTCTATACCTATGAAGCGTAAACTAATATTCGTATTACCACTTTTACTAGTGGGAAACATTGTATCAGCACAGGTGCTGAGGCCAATGACTCCCCGCTATAATAATCCTTCTGTGCGGGGAAATATTGTTTATGTAGCCAATAATATCATTACTTCATCAGGTGGAACAACTTCAGAAGTGCCACCGACTGGTTCGGGAGTTAATAATGGAAGGGTAGGTGTGAATATAGATATTGATGGGATACCGCCAACAACTTTTTTCACTTTTGGTGCCAACTGGAAATATCTTAGCAGATAATACAAGACCTGCCGGATGGGAAACGACTGGTTATAGTGACGCTGCCTGGCCCAATGGAAATGGGCAATTGGGATATGGAGATGGTGATGAAACCACCTGTGTACCTTCTGGCGGTGGCGGAACATTATGCCTACCTACAGGTACAAAATATATTACTACTTATTTTCGGAAGAATATTAATGTTGTAGACCCGACAGCTTTTGGCAATTTTACTTTAAATGTCTACAGGGATGATGGTATTGCAGTGTATGTAAATGGTGTTGAAGTATACAGGAGCAATATGCCTGCTGGTGCATTAGCACATGGCACATTGGCCTCTGCAGCAGCCCCGGATGATGGCAATACAATACAAACTGCTTCAATCCCTTCGTCTGCTTTTGTAGCAGGAACAAATACCATCGCAGTAGAACTTCACCAGAATGGGGCTACCAGTAGTGACCTGACTTTTGATATGGAGCTTATTGGTGTGCCTAATACAAGTGTAACACTATTTGTCGTATGGCGGAAACTGGAAATATCTTGATAATGACACGAGGCCAGCTAACTGGGAAACGATAGCTTATAATGATGCAGCCTGGGCTTCTGGAAATGCCCAACTTGGCTATGGTGATGGAGATGAAGCTACAGTAGTAAGTTTTGGACCAAGTTCAACTAATAAATATATAACGACCTATTTCAGAAAAACCGTAACAATTCCTAATACAGCTTTATTCACAAGTTTCATAATTAATCTGATAAGAGATGATGGAGCAGTTGTATATGTTAATGGAGTAGAAGTATTTAGAGATAATATGCCCGGAGGTGTAATAACGCATGGCACATTTGCTGCTTCTAATATTGGCGGTGCAGCCGAAACTACACCAGTCAGTTATACCATACCTACTTCTGCTTTTGTGAATGGAGTAAATACGATTGCTGTTGAAATGCACCAGGATGATACTACAAGTACTGATCTTTCTTTTGACCTGGAATTGTTGGGTTCTACTGACGAGACCTTTAACTCCTCTTCTGCTGATCTTGGTCTGCCTGCATGCAGCCAGATTTTATTTGCAGGTTTATATTGGGGTACTTCTCAGGGAACGGATGGCACCAATGTTTCCTGGATAAATAATGAGAATATTGTGAAATTAAAAATACCAGGAGCCATAAATTATCAAACCGTAACAGCTTCGCAGGTAGATTATCATAACAATACATTGGTGCCTGGTCTTCCACATACCGGTTATCGTTCTTATGCAGATATTACCTCATTGGTAAATACAACAAATCCGAACGGTACGTATATAATTGGAAATGTGGCAAGCCCGGCCGGGATTGTAAATACCTGTGGTGGCTGGACAATTGTTATTGTTTATGCTGACCCTGCAACTGTTGTTCGAAATTTAACTGTGTTTGATGGCAGTGTGGTGATGAATGGTGGTGACCCTGCAGTGCATATACCTATTACGGGGTTCTTAACGCCTCCTTCCGGTCCGGTAAGTTGTGAATTAGGAGCTGTGGTATATGATGGAGACCGGGTTTCTACCGATGAATTTTCTTTTAAACAAAACTCGAATCCATTAATTGGCACGTATACAAATCTTACACCGAATGCTACTGCCAATCTTGATGATATGTGGAACAGCACTATCTCCTATAAAGGTGCAACTGTAACGACCAGGAACCCGATGCATTATAATACGTTGGGGTATGATGCAGACATTATTGAGCTACCCAATGCCGGGAATACCGTTTTAGGAAACAGTCAGTCTTCCGCAAGTATCCGGTTCAGTTCCCCATCAGAGAACTATGTATTACATGTGGCAACAACTGCTATTTCTCAATATACTCCTTCTTTTAATGTAAGTAAAGACGCAACTGATCTGAATGGGGGTACACTAAGTCCTGGTGATTCTATTCGCTATCGGGTGGATTTTACAAATGGCGGTAATGATGCCAGTACAGCTACAACTATTGTAGATAATATTCCTGCTGGTACTACTTATACCCCGAATAGTTTAATTATAAACGGTGTAGCAAAAACAGATGCAGTAGGTGATGATGAAGCAGAGTATGACTTAACAAACGATAGAGTTATTTTCCGGTTAGGAACTGGTGCTGATGGGACTACTGGTGGTGAGGTACCCCCTGCATCAAGTGGTTATGTAACGTTTAAAGTTTATACACCTTCTTCTTGTGCTGTTCTAACATGTAATAGTACAATAACGAATAGGGCAAGAATTAATTATGGAGGAAAACTTTCAGGTATTTCTTTAAGTGATACAAGTGGCGTCATTATAGCAGGTTGTAATACACCTAATCCTGTTGTTAGTATAATTAGCGGAATTTGTACGAACACGAAGGATACCATTTTATTAAATAGCTGTCCATCCCTTGTCGTTAATATTCCGGTTGCCAGATATGGTGGCTATCGATTCTTTTCTGGCATTCCATTTAATGCAGGAAATACCTATAACCCTGCTACACCAGTAACATTTACCAGGGTTATCTATGCATTTTATGATGGACCAGGCTCCTGTGATGATACGATACGTATAAATATTTTCATTGCGGGTTGTCCGGATATAGATGATGACAGAGATGGGATACCTGATTATGTTGAAATGAATAACCCATTGGCATTGCTGGACCATAACAGTAATGGTATACCCAATTGGAGTGATCCGGCTTATCCTGGATTTGTCGATAATAATATTGATGGCTTCAATGATAATTTTGATCCGGGAGCCGATTCAGATAATGATGGCATTCCTAATTTTTATGATACAGATTTTCCGGGTTATATAGATACGAATGGTGATGGTGTAAATGATAATATGGATAAAGACCTGGATGGTATTCCCAACTATCTGGATCGGGATAGTGATAATGATGGAATACCAGATACAATAGAAAGCTTTGGAGTAGATGCTGATGGAGATGGAAGAATTGACAACTTTACGGATGTTGATAATGATGGATTATCGGATAATGTAGATGGCGTTACTTCGGGTGGTAATTTTGTACGCCTTTCAGGTCAGGGTCTTGGTGCAATTGATACGGATAGCGATGGCATTCCCAATTATCTTGATCTGGATAGTGATAATGATGGTATACCGGATATAATGGAAGTGTTTGGAACCGGGGCCGGAAACAGTGCAAAGATCAGCGGATTTGTAGATACAGATGGTGATGGATTTTCAGATGATGTTGATGGAGATGTAGGAAATGATGGCACAACTGAAAATAGTACCAATGCATTACTTCGCTCAGGCGCAGATGGCAATAACGATGGCAGGTCAGATACCTGGCCATATAAAAATATGGATGGCGATTCTAAACCTAATCCTTACGATCTTGATAGTGATGGGGATGGAATTTCAGATGTAGTAGAAGCAGGACTGACAGATACCAACTGGGATGGCCGGGTAGATGGTGCCGTCGATCTAAATGGAAGAAATGCTGTACTTGCAGGAATGGGTTCTTTTTCAATACCGAATACCGATGGGGTGGGCAGAGCCAACCCTTATGATATTGATAGTGATGATGATGGAATTCCTGATAATATAGAAGGATTGACTACCAATGGTTATTTATTTCCATCATATACCGATACGGATGGGGATGGTATAGATAATGCCTATGATAATTTTGCGGGTTTTGGCGGAGACGGAATTCATCCTGTAGATACCGATGCAGATGGTACACCGGATTATCTGGATCTGGATACTGATAATGATGGATTATCTGATATTATTGAAGGCAATGATTTTAATCTGAATGGTATGCCGGATGATAATGTCACCTTAACAGGAGTAGATACAGATGGTGATGGTCTTGATGACAGGTTTGATATTGATAACGCAAGTCTGAAAGGCACATCGGCATACATGGGTAATGGCGGTTCATTAACCGGAGATCCATCTCCAGGTTCAAATACGATGGTACAACGAACACCTGTTGCTGTTGGTGTAGGTTGTGGAACAGAAAGAGACTGGCGTTGTTTATTCTATGTATTACATTGTGAGATCATAAATTTTAAGGCGGTACTTTTCAATCATAATGTAAGTTTGGAATGGTCAGTTCTTTGCAGGCAGGAAGCCGATTATTTTACGATTGAAAGAAGTATTGATGGCATCAGTTTTACCGATGTGCAAACTGTTGCTGGAAGAACTGTGATCAATGAAATTGAGAACTATTCAACAACTGATAATATTTCTGCTATCATTAGCCATGTAGTTTATTACAGGTTGAAAACAGTAATGAAAAATGGAAAGATCAGTTATAGTAATATCATCATTCTTAAAAATGATAGTCAGTCAAAACAAAATATTCAGGTATTCCCCAATCCGGTTAAAGACAGGATACAATTAAATGTATCAAGTGATAAATCCGGCATTGCGCAGATTTATATCATTGATGCTAATGGCAGAACCGTTAAACGGTTCAGTGAAAAATTGCAGGCTGGAAACAATACATTCTCCTGGAGCGGTGCTTCGCTGTTACCAACGGGTTCTTATTACCTGAAAATTGAGATGGGTGAAAAAGTATTGACAACCAAGTTTAGTATTATTAATTAGATATTTTGCAATGAATATTCCATAAACCTTCCTTTAAAAGGAAGGTTTATTATTTTGAACAAGTCTACTTCTCTTGGTCTAAGCTTTATTATAACAGTTATTTGTAATTACCACTTATGTCGGTCAGTGATTTCATAAAAGCAATAATATCCTTTATTTCCTTTTTTGTAAGTTTCAGTTTTTCAAATGGTAGCGTTTGGTTAGGTGGGGCAATGTTCAAGCCTTTACCTCCTCCTTTATTATAAAAATCCATCACTTCTTTCAATGTATTATACACCCCATTATGCATATATGGAGCGGTTAGTTCAATATTGCGAAGTGTAGGCGTTTTAAAGGCATACTTATGAATTTCAGATTTAGTAAAACCATATCTTCCAAGATCTGCATCAAGAACAGCATTCTTTTTTGAAGTAGTAGCAGGTACTCCTAAAACTTCAGATTCTGTTTCATTAAAAACGGGAGGTAAAAGACCATTGAAGAGTGGAATAAAATGACAGGTGGCACATTTTGCTTTACCTGCAAAAAGATTAAACCCTCTTTTCTCACTTTTAGATAATTTATTTTCTTTTCCACGCATATAAAGATCAAAACGGGAGTTTAAAGAAGTAAGAGAACGGATATAAGTTGAAATACTATTTATTATCGTATACGCCGTAATTGGTTCTGCTTCTTCTGGGTAAGCGTTTTGAAATAATGATATGTATGATTGTATCTTTTTTAAGTCAGCCACATTTTCTACAATTGATCCCTTCATTTCATCTTCATTATGAATAACTGCATTTAATTGGCCTTCCAGAATAGAAACCCGGCTGTCGTAAAATAATTTTGTTTGAAAGCCGGCATTATATAGAGTTGGACTATTGCGGAGAAGTGGGGTTTTATTGTCTATTGAAAGGGATGTTTTTAATCCATCAGTGAAGGCTTTTTCCGGCATATGGCAACTGGCACAATTCCTGCTTTTTGTTCCAGATAAGATGTTGTCGTAAAAAAGCTTTCTTCCGAGTTCTGTTCTTTCTTTGGTTACCCAATACTCATTAGATGGGGTAAAGAAATTAATATTAAAAGCATTTACATCAAAAATAGAAGTTGATGCAAAGTTAATAGGATTAGCCCCTTGCGGAATTCCTACATTGCTCAATGCCCTTACTTTATTAATCTGCATATAAAGGGGATTGGCAAATTTTGTAATATATGTTAGTCTGTCAAAAGTATTAAAGTTGTAATTTTTTGTTAGATACTGCGATGCATTAGTAAGAAGTGAAAATAATTGATTGAACTCAAATTGATCAACCTCTTTATTTTTTATACAAAGCAGGATCTCTTTTATTGCGTCAATACTGATCCGGGATTCTTTTAAAGATAAGTTAGCAATCGGTGAATCAAATCCTGTTATTCCAAGTGTAATGGTTCTTAAAACAGAAGAACGTAATGCGTCCCAAACCAACTCATCTTTAAATTTATTTTCTCTGCCTGGTTCATTTTCTAATTGGGTTAAAGCTTCCGTAATGCCAATTAAATAATTTTCTAAAACTTTGTAAGATGTGTCGGTCCAATTGCTGTATAATAACTGCTCGATGGCTTGAAACCCTTCGGGAGCAATAATGCCGTCTGGATTGTCAGAACTAAGGCGATCCACTGGAGGGCCGTTTAAGATGGCCGTTTCATATGGATTGAAATATTCTGAAAGAACGGCAAGTTTTTTATACAATAAACGGGAGTGAATAAATCTCTCTTTAATGATGAGCAAATTTTCTTGCTTTGCAGCACTTTGCTGAAATTGTGTTATGTTGACTTTAACCTCTTTAATCCTTTCTGCATAATAAGTTTCTATTAATGTTTTTTCTAAGGGGGAGTTAAAGGAGATTAACGTAAAAATTATTGCTCCTAATACGATGAAAAACAACGTATATTTTCTATGAGTTTTTACCTTAGAAATATATTTTAAATGTATCATCTTTACTTTTGATTAAGTGTTTTAGCTTATTTGTGATTAAGGCCTGTTGATTATATTGTTATATCAAGTTAATCATCAAAGGCTTTTTTTGTAGGAGTAAATTTTTCCGAAAGATAGGCAAGAAACATTTTAGCTAGATAGAAAAACCAGACAGACTATATTTTAAATCCAATTTCATGAAACCAAGCCGCCAATTACCAAGGGTAATTCTACCTATTGTAGTATCCTTCTTTTTTTTCACCGATGTATTCTCTCAAGTTACTAGGGGTGCCTATTTGCAAATGGGTCATCAAACTGGCATCACTATAAGATGGCAAACAAGTGCAGCCAGTAATTCAAGAGTTCGGATAGGAACAACTTATGATGCAACGGGGCTGTATTCAACAATTATTAATGATGCTGCTTCGGTTACAGAGCACATTGTAACGTTGACAGGATTAACAGCCGACACTAAATACTATTATAGTATCGGAACCAGTTCTGCCGTTCAACAGGTAAGTGTTAATAATTTTTTTACTACAGCTCCGCCGGCTAATACTACCCGAAAGATCAGGATAGCAGCTTTTGGAGATTGTGGTGCTGAAACTAACAATACCAATCAAACAGCCAGCCGTAATGCGTATGAAACTTATTTAACATCAAACGGTATAGATGCACCAGATGCATGGCTTTTACTGGGTGACAATGCCTATAATTTAGGCAACTCAACAGAATTCACCAGCAATTTCTTTACCCCTTATGGAGGAAGCACAAAGAATATTTTAAGGAATCATAAGGTTTACCCTTCCCCCGGAAATCATGAATATAATTATAGCCAGTTAACAGCGGACAGGATTCGAAGGGACTGGCATTATTTTTCAGCATTTACTTTCCCTCAGAATGCAGAATGCGGAGGGGTAGCATCTAACAAACCCAATTTCTATTCATTTGATATTGGAAATATCCATTTTCTTTCCCTGGATTCTCATGGTATGGAATCTACTGATGGTAATTCTGAAATGGGAACCAATAGTGCGACAACTATTATGAAAAATTGGATAGATGCGGATCTTGCGGCTAATACTAAAAAATGGGTTATTGCTTATTGGCACCATCCCCCATACTCAAAAGGGTCTCATAACTCAGATTCAGAAACACAGATGATTAATATCCGGACCAGGTTTATCCGCTTTCTGGAAGTGAGAGGGGTAGATATGGTACTTGGTGGTCATTCACATGCTTATGAAAGAAGTTATTTGATGAAAAACTTTTCAACCAACTGGACTACTTTTAATATGGGTACACATGCGGTGAGTACCAGTTCAGCTAAATATACAGGTGCTGCAGGTACAGCTCCATATATATATAATTCTACTCCCTTAGATCATGGTACAGTGTATGTGGTTGCTGGTAATGCAGGTGCCAATAATAGTTCAATTACTAATTTTGGTGCTTATGCAATGCCTTGGGCTATTGCAACACCAGGTGTTTTTTACTTTGAAGTAGAAGACAACCGTTTAGATGCGAAGATGCTTAGAAGCAACGGTACGATTTTCGATCAGTTTACAATGATGAAGGATGTAAATAAGACGTTAGTTTATAATATAGTTTTAGGACAATCACAAGTGTTGAATGCTTCTTGGCCGGCTGCCAATGGAACATTTGTTTGGACAGGCACAGGCGCCAGTGGTACAAGCAGATCTATTTCAGTAACACCAGCCACGGCTGGCACTTTTGTTTATACAGTTACAGATAATAATAATGGAGGATTGCTGGATAATATCACTGTGAATGTTTCAGGGACCTTGCCAGTTTCGTTTACAAATTTCACTGCTCAAAAAATCAGAACAGGAGTGTCAATTAACTGGACAGTGGCGGAGGTTAGCAACCACGACTATTTCAGTATCGAAAGATCAACTGATGGAGTTCATTTTGCAGAAATTAAAAGAAATAATGAAAGTATTAGCGGACAGAATAACCGCTCATTTAACGTAAATGATATCAACTTGCCTTCTGCTGATGTTTTATACTATCGCATCAAACAGTGCGACATAAATGGGTCATGTAAATACACAGATGTAAAAGCTGTAAGATTCCAGGAAAAAAATAAAATTATTCTTTATCCGGTTCCAGCTGACAATACAGTAAATATTATATACACGAATGATAATTCGAACACAATTGAAATTAATATTAAAGACCAGCAGGGAAGAGTTGTATTAACGGAAAGAAAAACTGTTATTACCGGTCGTAATAATATACAATTAGATATAGCAAAACTTAAAGGTGGAAATTATATACTGACTGTAATCGATGGAAAAGAGAAATGGACAGAGAAATTTATCAAGCTCTAATATAAGGTTCAGATAAAAGAAGTTTTTGAAGAGAATTTAACCTAACCTATGAAAAAATATTTATTCATCATCTTTACCCTTGTGGTATGTATAGAGAGTACTGTACAGGCTCAGTATATTCTAAGACCGCCTACAGTAAGGTTTAGCAGACCTTCGCAAAGAGGTAATATTGTGTATGTAGCAAACAGTATTATTAATACTGGGGCGCTAGCACAAACCACCGAAATTCCGCCAGCTGGGACAGGAAAAAATAATTCTTTTACCGGAAATCATATAGACGTTGATGCTATTGTATTCCCAACAAACAATTCATCAACTGCTGAATCTCAATCTTACGCCACTGTACTTCTGTTTTATTTGCAGGACTTTATTGGTCGAGCAGGGGTTGGAGGAACTGCTACCAGTAGAAATGATACTTCATGGATTACGGCAGCCGCAAATACTGTAAAATTCAAATTACCGGGTGCAGCCAGCTTATACGGATGTTACTGCTTCGGTAATTGATAAATTTAATCAGGAAAGAATAAGAGTTGGAGTTCCCGCTGCATCTGTTTCACATTCCGGCTACATGTGTTTTGCTGATGTAACTACTTTGGTAAATTCAAATGTAGCAGGCACAAATGGCACCTATTCTTTAGGGAATATGATTTCACCTGTAAATGGAACAAGAACGGCATGTTATGGAGGTTGGACAATGGTAATTGTGTATGCAGATCCTAGCATTACAAGTAAGAAATCTTACAGTATTTGATGGATGTGTTGTTGTTTCCCCCGGTGCAGGTAATGTAGATGTACCTGTATCTGGATTTATTACTCCTCTTACCGGACCAGTAAGTTGTGAATTGGGAGCTGTTGTAATTGATGGCGACAGGCAAGACGGAGTTGATGCTTTTTTATTCCAACAAGCTGGTGCTGCTGGGTTTACAGATTTAACGCCAACTTCACCTGCACCAGGTAATGCCACCAGCAGAACTGATGACATGTGGAATAGTACGATATCTCACAAGGGAGTTACTGTTACCACCAGAAACCCGGCATTTGTAAATACTTATGGATATGACGCAGATATATTTGAAATGCCCAACGCAGCGAATGTAAATTTGGGTAACAATAAAACCGCTGCAACCGTACGATTTACAACAGGGGTTGAAACATATTCATTACATGTACTCACTACTAGTATTTCAAACTTTAATCCGGCATTTACCTTTAATAAATCCTCTACTGACTTAAGCGGCGGTACATTAACACCCGGAGATAGTTTGAGATATACACTGAGCTATCAATAATGTAGGTAATGATGCAAGTACTAATAGCAGAATACTGGATAATATTCCTGCAGCTTCGTCTTATAAGCCAGGTAGTATTCGCATAAATGGCGTTGCTAAAACTGATGCTGCAGGTGATGATGAAGCAGATTATGATTTTGCAAATAACAGAATTAATTTTCGACTTGGTACAGGTGCCAATGCTACCGTCGGCGGCGAAATTGCTGCTGGTGTCAGTGGCAATGTGACCTTCGATGTTTATACACCTTCTTCATGTGAAGCCATTGCTTGCTTTACTTCATTGCGTAACAGGGCACGGATGAATTATGGTGGTAAAATATCGGGTACAACCTTACAGGACTCCAGCGACGTAGTAATTGCTGGTTGCTCTCAACCACTGGATCAGATTGATATCGTTGCAGGCACCTGTAGTTCGTTACAGGATACAATTTTAATAAATACCTGTCCTTCATTAACTGTAAGTATACCGATAAGAAGATATGGGGGATATAACTTCTATACCGGTTTTCCTTTTACCGGAGCAACTGCATATAATCCAGGAACACCTGTAACGTTTACGAGAATCATATATGCATTTTATGATGGGCCAGGCTCCTGCGATGATACCATACGTTTAAACATATTTATTTCCGGTTGCCCGGATATTGATGATGACCGGGATGGAATACCAGACTATGTGGAAATGAATAATCCTGCTGCTATAGCAGACCAGGATGGTGATGGAATACCGAACTGGGCAGACAGTGTTCCAGGGGCTCCTATTTTATGGGTTGATAATAACATTGATGGAGTAAACGATTGGTACGATCCGGGTGCAGATGCGGATAATGATGGTATTCCTAATTTTTATGATATAGATTTTCCTGGGTACATTGATACCAATGGTGATGGTGTAAATGATAATATGGATAAAGATCTGGATGGTATTCCGAACTATCTTGACCGGGATAGTGATAATGATGGAATACCTGATACAATAGAAAGCTTTGGAGTAGATGCAGATGGCGATGGCAGGATAGATAATTTCACGGATGTTGATAATGATGGGTTATCAGATAATGTAGATGCTACCACTTCTGGCATAAGTTTTTTACGTCTTTCAGGATTAGGATTAGGAGCTGTAGATACAGATGGCGATGGTATTCCAAACTATTTAGATTTAGATAGCGATAATGATGGTATTCCAGATATTATAGAGGCTTTTGGTTCTGATGCTTCTAACAGTGCCAAAGTTGATGTTTTTGTAGATACTGATGGTGATGGTTTGGCTGACAATATTGATGGAGATGTTGGCAATGACGGTGTTGCTGAAAATGCTGCTAATACATTACTTCGCTCTGGTACAGATATAAATAATGATGGTCGGGCAGATTCATGGCCATATAAAAATATGGATGGGGATACTAAGTCAAATCCTTACGATCTGGATAGCGATGGTGATGGCATTACCGATGTAAAAGAAGCAGGCTTAACAGATGCCAACTGGGATGGCCGTGTAGATGGAGCTGTTAATTTTAATGGAAGAAATACAGTATTAGCTGGAATGGGTTCATTTACCTTACCTAATGCTGATGGAGTCGGCAGAGCAAATCCTTTTGATATCGATGCTGATGATGATGGTATTCCTGATAATATTGAAGGCCTTACCACTAACGGTTATTTATTCCCCTCTTATACTGATACAGATGGAGATGGAATTGATAATTCATATGACAATTTTGTTGGTTTTGGTGGAGATGGAATACATCCGGTTGATACCGATGCAGATGGCACTCCGGATTATCTTGATCTGGATACTGATAATGATGGGGTGATAGATAGAATAGAAGGAAACGATTTTAACCTGAATGGCCTTAGAGATGATAATGTTACCTTAACAGGAGTAGATACAGATGGTGATGGTCTTGATGACAGGTTTGATAATAATAACTCCAGTATAAAAGGGACATCGGTCCGAATGGGTAATGGCGGTTCCTTAACAGGCGACCCTTCTCCTGGATCAATTACAGTAGTGCAACGAACACCTGTTGCTGTTGGAGTAGGTTGTGGAACAGAAAGAGACTGGCGTTGTTTATTCTATGTATTACATTGTGAGATCATTCATTTTAAAGCGGTACTTTTCAATCATAATGTAAGCTTGGAATGGTCTGTTCTTTGCAGGCAGGAAGCTGATCATTTTACGATAGAAAGAAGTACAGACGGAATCAGTTTTATCGATGTGCAAACAGTTGCTGGTCGCCCGGTTATTAATGAAGTTGAAAACTATGCTACAATTGACAATATTTCAGCTATTACAAGCCATGTAATTTATTACAGGCTGAAAACAATAACGAAGAACGGAAAGACCAGTTATAGTAATATTATTATTCTTAAAAATGATAGTCAGTCAAAACAAAATATCCAGGTATTCCCCAATCCGGTTAAAGACAGAATTCAATTAAATGTGTCAAGCGAAAAGTCTGGATTTGCAGATGGTATACATCATTGATGCTAATGGCAGAACCGTTAAACGTTTCAATGAAAAATTGCAGGCTGGAAACAATACATTCTCCTGGAGTGGTGCTTCACTTTTGCCAACGGGTTCTTATTACCTGAAAATTGACCTGGGTGAAAAAGTATTGACAACCAAGTTTAGTATTATAAATTAAATAATTAGTAACGTATTATTCTTAAACCTTCCTTTATTTGGAAGGTTTTTTGTGTTGGAGCCAAACTACGTAAAATGTGCAGTGTCTTTACTATTCATATACAATAACCGGTATTGTAAATAGTAGAAGCAAACTTACCTTTGTAAAGTCTGAAAGGAGATATAGTTTTAATTAATAATCCACTATTAATGAAACACAGCTTGCTGTTTTGCCTATTACTTATTGCATTTACTCCTGTATTGAATAGCCAGGAGGTATTTGCTGTAGATTCTATCAACCGTACACTTACACCTGCAGGGAGCAGGTATTACCTGGCACATCCTTTTGAAATAACATATGGACCGGATGATTCTTTGTATATAACAGAAAAAATCGGCAGAGTCCGAATCGTTTCTTCCGTTACAGGGTTAAGTCGTATCATTCTCGATCACAGAGCAAATATATATTTAAACATTTCCAGAAATGGATCCGGAGTGGCGACAGGTATAGGCCAAAATGGAATGATGGGACTTGCATTACACAAAAATTTTAAACAAGGTGCCGGCGAGGATTATATCTACATTGCTTACTCTTACAACGCTACAAGTTTACGCATATCAAGATTTACTTACAATTTAGCATCCGGTCAATTGGGAAGTGAGCTGCAATTGATAAATGGAATTTCTGCTGGTGGTGATCATAGTTCGGGGCGGTTGATTTATGGCGCCGATGATAAGTTATATTATTCATGTGGTGATCAGGGGGCTAATCAATTTGGAAATAAGTGCATTGAAATTGTATCTCAACAAACTCCTACTGCTGCCGAGATGTCGGTATCAAACTATAGTAAGTATCAAGGGAAAATTTTACGATTGAATCTTGATGGTTCAATACCTGTTGACAACCCTCTGTTTGATCCCGATGCAGGAGGGCCCCTGGTACCTGTCAGAAGTCATGTCTTTACAATTGGGCATCGAAATCCGCAAGGGTTGGTTTTTGAAATGAATCCTAATAGTGGAACCGCTTACCCTTCATTGAAGTCTGGGGGATTTCTATACAGCAGCGAACATGGAATAAGAACAGATGATGAAATAAATATTATCAGCTCCGGAAATAATTATGCATGGCCTTATTGGGCTGGCTTTAGAAATAATCCTGCGGAGAATTATCGCTATATCAATTGGAGCAGTGCGACTGGTGGAAATTGTGCAAGTACTTCTTATAACGAGGTAGTGATTCCTGGAGGAGCTACAGTAACACAGGAAAATGCGTTTCCCGCCGTCGACATTTACAGATCCGATTCGTTTCAATGTATCCTGCCTGTAATGGTGCCGCCAACTGTAATGTTACTTTAACGACTGGTACCAACTGGATGCAATATCCAACCGTTGCACCATCCAGTATCGATCATTATGGTTTCACTAATATCCCGGGATGGTATCAATCTCTTTTAGTCCCCACATTAAGACGAGGAACTTTATATCGGTTTAGATTAAATGCAACAAGAAATGGAATTATAAATGATTCTGTTCCTTATTTTTTCAGAACAGACAGGTATAGGGATCTGGCTATTAAGAACGGAAATACATTTTATACAATCACAGATAGTATTGGATCTACGTCAGGACCTTCCGGTTCTGGCACTTCAACACTTTCGAGACCAGGTACGATTCTTAAATATACTTTTTTAGGTTATCAGAATAATGGAGGTAATAATAAAAGTACTTTGCCAACTTCAATAGATGTAACCGACGGACCGGTTAATACCAATGTGACGGGATCAACAGTAACGATCAATGCTACAAATAGTAATTACTGGGTACCATTGACAGGACCGGATGGAAATATTCTGGCAGAGATATTTGCTAATGGCAATACCTTGGGAACTGTAACCTCCTGTTTCTATAAAAATGCCGGCCCGCTCAGATCGCAGGGTGGAAATAAATATCTGGATAGAAACATTACGATCACACCGCAGTTTCAACCATCATCTCCGGTAAGGATACGTTTATATTTTTCGAAAACAGAATTTGATGTATTGGATGCAGATCCTGTTAGTGGTATTTCATCCATAAGCGATATAAAGATTTTAAAAAATAATGATGGCTGTGGTAGTACAGTAGCGGGTGCTACTACTATGATCAATCCTGCTTATGCTGAAGTGCATACAACAAACAGTAGTTACGTGGTACAGGCAGATATACCCAACTTCTCAACTTTCTATTTTGGAAGTTCAAATCTGGCATTGCCATTGAGTCTTATCAATTTTTCTGGTAGAAAAATATATAATGCTGTTGAGTTGAAATGGGAAACAGAAAACGAACGAAATACTGATTATTTTGTTATTGAAAGAAATAGTGGCAACGGATTTGAAGCAATTGGAAATGTGCCGGCAGGGAATAATACCAACACCCGGACAGTATATGGATTTACTGATGCAGCTATTGTAACATTACCGGCAATATCCATTCAATACCGCTTAAAAATTGTGGACAAGAATGGAATATATTCTTATTCCACTGTTATAGCAATAGCACTTGAAGAGAAGATCACAAAAATTACAGTGTTTCCAAATCCTGTTAGTGGTGAAGATGCAAATGTCAACATATTTACATCGGCTGATGGAATAGCTCAATGGAGACTATTGGATAATACAGGCCGCATCGTGATGAGGAATAATGTACAATTGCGTTCAGGGAATAATAATTTTTCTATTAAAATTTCTACTTTGGCAACAGGCACTTATTACCTGAGTGTAAATGGAAATGGTATAGATCAACAGGTTAAACTGCAAAAGCTCTAAACTTATAGTCTCATTATCTCTAAGTGTAATCTCTGAAAATAGTATTTTGTGAAGTAAGTTTTAATGGTATTAACTCATAAAAACTATGGATTGCCACATATATTCTTAGACAATTGACTATAGTTGATTTTAGATGGATAATTACCTTGTATTTGTTTGAAATTGTGAATAGGTTTAGGGTATAAAATTATACCTCATGAAAACAAAATTATCAACGTAGCAGTTAGTATACTTATTCTGCATTCATCATGGATAGCGCCACTGTATTCAACAGTAAAAATTTCAGAAACTGTTTCTTTTATCTCAGATGGGGATGCAAGTCCCGAGTTTTCATTTTTTAGAACACATCGTCAGGGCAGGTTTGGAATTACCTCCACCTGGGGTCTTAGTTCCGAAAATGGAGTACAAATGTATTCGTTGGAAAGAACTTATGAAGATCCGTCTGATCCGTATGCAAATTGGGAAACCATTTGTATAATGGCTTGTACCAATTCAAGATCTTACAAAAACACAGATAGCAATGTTTTTCCGGGATTTATTAGTTATAGAGTAAAAGCAAGTATGATTGGCGGAGGTGAAGCCATGTCTTTTGTTTCAACTGTTCATATTGTAAGTCATTAGAATTATTTCGTTTGGAGTAGAATATTGGAAAACTGTGTAAAATGATTAAATCACTACTTTTTTTGTTCGTTATTATTTTGTTTCCGGTTTTTTTAATGGGGCAAATTACTACACCTGCAATAAGGGCAAATTTTGGAGTAGACGCCGATCTCAGATCCAATTTCTTTAATGGATTAGTTCAGTCGGGTAATGATGATTGGTTCAAACTTCCGGGTTCAAGTGGTACAGGAGAATATATGATAGACACAAGTGGCGCTGCTGCAATATTGGCTGGTTATATCTCAAATCCTAATTCACGAAAACTTCCTTTTTTCAGAAACATGCGTTTCCCCGCCTATTCCACAGTTAATAATAGAATATTAATTGACGCTGTGTTTGTAAGAGATTATCATGGAGATGATTCTACAATTTTTGCTTCTGGATCTAATAAAAATGGCATGAGTCCTGCTAATTGGTCTTGTCCGGTGTCACAATCGATTCCGGATAAAAATGAGATTCTGGACATGATGTTGCATGTGAGAAAAGCAGGGCCTAATATTACAGACTCCCTCTGGCTTTTTGCCGGACTCTCGATAGAAAGTACAACAGGTAACAGGTATTTCGATTTTGAAATGTATCAAACCGATATTTATTATGACAGAACTAGCAGAAGTTTTTATAATTATGGTCCTGATGGCGGACATACAACCTGGAAATTTGATGGAAGTGGAAATATAACAACGCCTGGGGATATTATTTTAACAGCTGAATATGGAAGTTCCTCATTAACAGCTGTCGAAGCCAGGATATGGATCAATAAAAATGATCTGGTAATTACTCCTGCAGACTTCAACTGGACAGGTAGTTTTGATGGTGCAAGTGCGGGAGCTCAATTTGGATATGCAGGCATTCAACCCAAAACGGCTGGTACATTTTATACCGGATTACAAAGTGGCAATAATACCTGGGCTGGTCCCTTTTCATTAGTGCAAGGGGATAACAGTGTTTTGACTAATTATTCAGCAAGGCAGTACATGGAGTTTTCTGTTAACCTTTCAAAACTGGGACTTGATTATGCAAAAATATTTGGGGGCGATGATTGTGCAATGCCCTTCCGTCGACTAATGGCAAAAACAAGGGCATCTACTTCCTTTTCTGCGGAATTAAAAGATTTTGTTGCACCGTTTGATTTTTTCCTTGCTCCAAGAGCCGAAGTGGAAACCCAAACACCAACTATCTGTGATACAGGAAGTATTGCTCAGATAAATATTATTAATCCTATTCCAACATCAGTATATCAATGGACTACTTTGAATGGAAATATTGTAGGGCCGACAAATGGTAGCAGCATTATTGTTGATACTCCGGGTGTATATATAGTAACGCAATACTTACAGGCAGGTTGTGGGGTATATGCAACTGATACGATCACAATAAATCGTTTCGCAGATTGTGGAGTATTAAAGAATAACCTGGTTGATTTCAAGGCTTTTCTTAGAAACAATATTGTAAGTACTAACTGGAAAGTTTTGGAAAATCAATATGTCAAATCTTTCGAACTAGAAAGAAGTTTTGATGGAATAAACTTTGTACTTCTAAGTCAAATTGAATCACTTTCTTCTCATAGCCATACTGCAAGTTATTCTTTCGATGATTCTATGTTGCATGTACACTCAGATGTCTTATTTTACCGGTTAAAAATAACTGATATAAATAATAAGATCAGGTATAGTAATATTATCAGGATGCCGATAACTGATCCAGGGAAAAACATGGTTGCTGTTTTTCCAAATCCCGTTACTGATAATTTTCAGTTACAATTAAATTCATCAGGGGACAACAAACTTGTTGTTATAATTTATGATGTGACTGGCAATCCTGTAACTACTTTCAATCGTTTTGTGCAAAAGGGATTAAATACAATAAGTATTAACGAATTGGCAGATAAACCCAGAGGCGTATATCAAATGGTAATTTATGCCGGTACAGAGGTTTTCAATAAAAAAGTAATACTTTCCCGATAATTTTTTAGCACTTGATTTTTCCGGTTTTACTGGAATATAATCTTTAACTCCTACACTGGCATAAATGCATTTATTTTGCAGGAATGTTCATATTAAAGAAATCTTTAGGCCAGCATTTTTTGAAAGATGAAAATATTTGTCGTAAAATAGTTTCGGCATTGCAGGAGCATTCTTTTGATCAATTGCTGGAAGTAGGCCCCGGTGGTGGTGCATTGACTAAATATCTGCTGGAAATAGAAAATATCGATTTTAAGGCGGTAGAATTAGACGAAGAAAAAGTTTCCTTTTTGTTAAAAACATTTCCCGCAATAAAGGGTAAGATCATTACTGAAAATTTTCTTGAAATAGAACAACCTTTTCAGGGAAAGTTTACAGTCATCGGCAATTTCCCTTATAATATCTCAACACAAATACTTTTTAAAGTACTGGATTGGAAAGAAGATGTTGAATGTGTCATCGGAATGTTTCAGAAAGAAGTCGCATTAAGGATAGCCTCTAAGGAAGGCAATAAAGTTTACGGAGTCATCAGTGTACTCATCCAGGCTTTTTATGAAGTAGAGTATTTATTTGATGTACAGGAAAAATGTTTTCAACCACCACCAAAAGTTAAGAGTGGAGTAATACGATTACTGCCTGTAAAAAATAAGGTTGAAATGAAAAGTAAAGAAGCATTTTTTCTATTGGTAAAAACGGCATTTAATCAACGCCGTAAAACCTTACGAAATGCGGTAAAAAGTTTATTTGATGCAGCTATTTTGGAGGATGAATTGTTTAATAAAAGAGCCGAGCAATTAACGGTGGCACAATTAGCGGCACTCACTTTTAAAATGCGATGAGCGAAAAAAAATCAGCAATTGGAATGAAGAAAATAATTATTACGGCAAAGGCGCATCCATTTCTTGCGGAACAATTTAAGTTGAAAGGGTATGAGGTACTCAATAAACCAAATGTTACGTACAGCGAATTGATGTCGATCATTAAAGATGTTGAAGGAATAGTCGTAACAACAAGAATACCTGTTGACCGTACACTTATTGATAATGCCTCTTCTTTAAAATGGATCGGAAGATTAGGGAGTGGTATGGAGTTGGTGGATACAGCATATGCGACCAGTAAAGGAATAAAATGTTTCAGCAGTCCTGAAGGAAATCGAACTGCGGTAGCGGAACATGTATTGGGTATGCTGCTGAACCTGCTCAACAAGATCCATTCATCATTTGCAGAAGTAAAGAAAGGATTGTGGAGAAGAGATGAGAACAGGGGTACTGAACTATTTGGAAAAACGGTGGGTATAATTGGATATGGAAATACTGGGAGCAGTTTCGCCAGGTTGCTGGAACCATTTAATGTAACGGTGATAGCGTATGATAAGTACAAAACTGATTTTGCCAGGGATTATATTAAAGAGGCTAGTCTGGAACAGATTGGCAAGTATGCAGATGTGATCAGTTTTCATGTACCGTTAACCAATGAGACATTACATATCGCCAATCAGCATTTCTTTAATCAGTTGCAGCAAAAGCCATTTATCCTCAATTCTTCAAGGGGCAAAGTGGTGGATATGGGGGAATTAATAAATGCAATCAAATCAAACAAAATTTCAGGGGCAGGACTTGATGTTTTGGAAAATGAACAGTTTGATACCTATACCACGGAAGAAAAAAAGCAGTTGGATTGGTTATTGGAACAACAAAATGTGATCATTACGCCGCATATTGCCGGTTACAGCCACGAAGCTTCTTTAAGAATGGCACAGGTTTTATTGGATAAAATTAGGCCTTAATTAGTCTTTTATTTTCTGAAAATAATTTATATTTGTACTTTAATACTGCAACGCTTCAGCAAACACTGGGGCGTTGTTATTTTTTTATATTAATACAAAGGAGGTGCATATGAGCGACTTTCAATATGTGACAAAAGAGACACTGGAATTAATGAAAGCAGAATTACAACACCTGAAAGGGGTGGAACGACCGGCTGCCAGTAAAGCTATTGCTGAAGCAAGAGAAAAAGGGGATTTAAAGGAAAATGCAGAATACGATGCTGCCAAAGAAGCACAGGGTTTGCTGGAGGCAAAAATTGCTAACATGGAAGGATCAATGGCCAATGTCAGGGTTATTGATGAAGCAACGTATAGATACCAGTAAAGTATCCATATTGACAAAAGTGACATTAACCAACCTGGCGAATAAAAAGCAGGTTACGTATAAAATAGTAAGCGAACATGAAGCCGATCTGAAGGCTGGAAAAATTTCTGTTACCTCACCGATCGGGAAGGGCATTTTAGGAAAAAAAGTGGGTGATACCGCAGAAGTGCAGGCTCCGGCTGGAGTGTTGAAATTTCAGATCGAAGAGATTGCTATATAATATTTCTTTGAGCACAAAAAACAGCCTTCGCAATTGCGGGGGCTTTTTTATTATTGCAATGAGTAGCTTTGTATTATTAATGAGGAATGATCAAACGAATAAAATATCATTTACTTTCAGTTAAATCAAAAATTTTCGGAGGCATGACCATCTTTTCTAAAATAATTGCCGGGGAGATTCCTTCTTATAAAATTGCAGAGAATGAAAAGTTCTTTGCCTTTCTTGATATTTTTCCGTTGCGACAAGGTCATGTATTGGTTGTTCCAAAAATGGAAACTGATAAATTGTTTGATCTGCCTGATGAATTCTTGAGCGAAATGTTATTATTTGCCAAACCCATTGCATTAGCTATTGAAAAAGCATTTGATTGCAACCGCTGCGGTATCAGTGTGGTTGGATTGGAAGTGCCGCATGCACATATACATCTTATACCGATAAACTCTGCCAACGATCTGAATTTTACACAAGCCAAACCACAGGCTTCAGCAGAAAGTTTGAAGAAAGTGCAGGAGAGGATTTTGGAAAATTTGTAAAACAAAGCCATGAGAATGCAATATTCAATAGCATTGCTATTATTTTTAATTTTAAGTAGAACAGGTTCAGTTTCTTCTCAAGAAGTGGACAAAAATGTAATCGTTAAAAAAGTTTTTGAAGTTTTGAAGAATAAGAATGAAGATGGCTTTGTCCAATTGTATCCTGATAGAAAGACATTTATAAGTTACTTTGAAAAAATAATTAAAGATACAAGTGAAGCAGCTCCATATCTTAATGAAATTGCGACCGACAGTCTATATGAAATTCAATATAGAGAAGATTTTGAAAGAGCCATAAAAATGGGAGAGGAAAAAGGTGTTGATTGGGAGAAATCAGAATTCGTAAAGTCTGTTATTGATTCAGCTTTAATAAATGAAGAAGAATTTAATTATCCCAGTTTAAAAGGAAAGATTTACTTTACTGTTAACAGAACCGAATTCTTTTTATCTTTTAGCAGTATAATATATTTCGAGGGAAAAGGTTGGTATGGGGTTGATATTGAAAAAATAGATCTTACATCAAAAGAAAAAAATACAGATGATGATTGGGATGGATTATAGTCTTTATTTTTTTATCCTACCCGGATTTTTCTTAATAAACTCATCCCAACCTTTTACTCCACCTTTTACTTGGCTCAAGTATTGCATTTGTTTGAAAATGATGACAGAGAGCAACAGCCAATGCATCGGTAGCATCAAACTGTTTAGGTGTTTCTTTAAACGACAATAATGTTTGCAGCATCTTCATTACCTGTTCTTTATCAGCATTTCCATTTCCGGTTACAGATTGCTTTACTTTTTTGGGAGAATATTCTGTTACTTCCAATCCATGGCGCATGGCTGCAGCAATTGCAACACCTTGTGCCCGGCCAAGTTTCAGCATACTCTGTACATTTTTTCCAAAGAAAGGTGCTTCAATAGCGAAGTCAGTGGGTTGGTATTTGGTAATTAATCCACTTACCGTATTAAAGATCAGTTGCAATTTTTTATAGCTGTCTTTTACATTACCGGGTTTTAGTACCCCCAGTTCCAGCAAACTGATCGTATTATCTTTCACAGTTATCAATCCATAGCCCATTACGATGGTGCCGGGGTCAATGCCAAGTATTATTTTAGAAGTCTTTTGCAATCAGGAATGTATTTTTACAAGAACTGCTTAATGGCAGGTATGTAAATGAAGCTAAACAAAAATATCAAAATCTTTATCAATTACTTCTTAGGTCCTTTGTTGTTTATATGGCTATCATGGTCAATTTACAGACAGATCATGCATCAACCGGGATTAGAGCAGGCATGGCAGGGGATAAAAGATTCGTTGGGAAGTTCAAAATTATTCAACCTGGTGGCTGTAGTTTTGTTAATGGGGGTTAACTGGTCTATCGAAGCAATTAAATGGAAATTATCGATTCGGGAAATTCAGAAAGTTTCATTCTTTAAAGCAGTGCAGGCCGTCTTATCCGGCGTTTCTTTTGCTGTTAGCACCCCCAACAGGATGGGTGAATACCTGGGAAGAGTGCTATATATGAATGAGGGCAACCGATTGAAAACAATTTCCATTACAATCGTTGGAAGCATCAGTCAATTGATCATTACCCTGCTCATGGGATTTATTGGATTATTATTGTTGCAAAACAGCATTATTGAACAGGGGCTTATTTCTTCCTTATGGATGAATGTAATTGTATATGGTGTTTTGGCGGCAATCGTTATTTTAACACTATTTTATTTTCGTTTATCATGGCTCGTCAAAGCGGTGGATCGATTACCCGGAAGTCAGCGGTTTGCTTATCTGGTAAAGGCTTTGGAAGATTTTAATGCAACGTTACTGCTTACGTTATTGTCTTTGTCACTGTTACGTTTTGCTGTTTTTATCGTTCAGTATTATATGCTCTTTCATTTATTTGGTGTGGAAATTATTGTGGTGGCAGGCTTTTTGGACAGTGAGTGTTTCGTTCCTTGTTATGGCGGCTATTCCAACGATCGCCATTGCGGAACTTGGCACAAAGGGGAAAAATAATGATTGTGATTGTAGGTTTGTTCACGGCAAATGAATTGGGAATAACATTGACAACAGCAACTATCTGGTTTATCAATTTAATAATACCGGCAGTCATTGGGTCTTTATTGATCTTAAGAATTAAAAAAATAGTAAAAGGAAATAAGGAATATGAGAAAATTTAAAGTAGTAGCACCATTGGCACTTGTTTTATTCAGCTTTACAAAAACTGCGGTCACTCCTCCGCAGGATAGTTTTTGTGGTATTAAGAATGTTGCTTTCGATGTAAAAGAAGAGATTACATTTAATGTTTTTTATGCCGTAGCGGGTATTTATGTAAATGCAGGCACCGCAACCTTTACCAGTAAATTAGAGATAATTAATAACCGTCCTGTTTATCATGTGGCTGGAGAAGGTAAAACAAATTCCTCTTACGACTTGATTTATAAAGTAAGAGATAAATATGAATCTTATATTGACACAGCTACCATGCAGCCATTGAAATTTATCCGTAATGTAAATGAAGGCGGGTATAAAAAATATCAGAATATTACATTTAATAAAACCGCCAATACGGCTGTTACTACTGATGGTGTTTATAAAGTGCCTGCTTGTGTGCAGGATGTGGTAAGTGCAATGTATTATGCCCGTAATCTTGATTTTTCAAAATTGAGAAAAGAGGATAAAATTCCTTTCTCCATGTTTCTTGATAATGAAGTCTTTAATATGTACATCCGCTATCTCGGTAAAGAAGAAATAAAAACCAAATACGGAAAATTCAGGGCAATTAAGCTTAAGCCCCTTCTTTTAAAAGGAACCATTTTTGAAGGTGGTGAAAATATGACTGTATGGGTTACCGATGATGCCAATCATATCCCGGTTAGAATAGAAAGTCCGATCACTGTAGGAAAAGTAAAAATAGATATGATGGGATATAGCAATCTTCGCCATCCGTTGACTTCACTTATCAAAAGAAAATAACAGGAATAAAAGGAGGTCTAAATCTCATTAAGTGTAAAGAAATCTTTTGGTCTGATTCCTCTATCTGTCTGTTGCAGATTACAGCATTCAAACACCGGGTCATGCTCAAAGAATAAAGTGTAATCACCTTCCATCGCTTCTGTAAGAAATGATTTTTTCTCGTTTAATGTTGTCAAAGGAAACATATCGTAAGCCATTACATAGGGAATGGGGATATGACCTTGCGATGGTAAAAGGTCTGCCATATAAACTATTGTTCTGTCTTTATACTTTATTTGTGGCAACATCATATTGTCTGTGTGGCCGCTCACAAATCGAATCGAAATATTATCGGCAAAATTCGTTTCGCCTAATTTTCCATTCTTACTTTCGGTCACTTCTATAAATTTTAATTGTCCGCTTTGTTCAATGGGCAAAATATTTTCTTTTAGAAAAGAAGCTTTTTCACGTTCGTTAGGGTTTACCGCCCATTCCCAATGTTTTTTATTACTCCAGTAAGTGGCATTTTTAAAGGCAGGAACTAATTTATCACCTTCTCTTTTTATCGAACCACCACAATGATCGAAATGAAGATGCGTAAGAAAAGCATCCGTAATGTCATCGCTGTGAAAGCCATGCTTGGCTAATGATTTATCCAATGTATCATCTCCATGAAGATAATAGTGGCGGAAAAATTTTTCATCCTGCTTATCGCCATTTCCATTATCAATTAAGATCAACCGGTTACCATCCTCAATCAGTAAACAACGCAAAGCCCAGCTGCATAGATTATTTTCATCCGCCGGGTTGATCTTATTCCACATACTTTTTGGTACTACACCAAACATAGCGCCGCCATCTAATTTAAAATAACCCGAATTGATAGTATAAAGTTTCATAATTAATTTAATGCTGGTTTATTTTTCTTTTGTGCAGTAAGCGTATATAAAAGTAGTAATAAGCCAATAATAAAAAATATCATTAATGTTAACACTGAACTTCTTTGTGAGCCTGTTAATTCATTAATAAAACCAAAACTGAACATACCGATAACGATGGCAATTTTTTCAGTTACATCGTAAAAACTAAAAAAAGAGGCCGTGTCATTTGTTTCGGGCATTAGTTTGGAATAGGTGGAACGGCTTAAGGATTGTATTCCGCCCATTACAAAACCTACTGTAACGGATAGGATATAAAATTCAGTAATACCATTCTTTGGCATTAAATACCCTGCGAAACAAATCAGGATCCAGGCAGCTACTGTAATCATTAACGCTCTGATGTTTCCGATCTTTGAAGAAAGTTTTGAAATGGCGAATGCCCCTGGTATAGCGACCAGCTGTATGATTAATATGGCTATTATAAGATTAGTGGTCGGAATTCCTAATTCACTTTTTCCATATAGCGTAGCAGCAAGCATTACTGTTTGTACACCCATATTATAAAAGAAGAAAGCTAACAGATATCTTTTTAAGACAGGAATCTGGATCAATTGCTTCCAGACCTTTTGTAACTCTTGATATCCTTTTGTAATAATACTCCGGTTACTTAAACTATTATCTCCGGCAGGAACAGGTTTTGGAAGTTTTGACAAGGAATACTGTCCAAAACCCCACCACCAGATACCTACTAATAAAAAGCAAAGTCGAAATTGTATAGTACTGTTTTCGCTACCGCCAATTAGTTCTGGTTTAAAAACAAATACAAAACAAATGATCTGTAATATTACACTTCCGATATATCCATAGGCAAAACCTTTGGCACTGATACGATCCCGGTCTTCAGGAGCAGCTATTTCTGGCAGAAAGGAATTATAATACACAAGACTTGCCCAAAATCCAACACAGGCGATCACTAAACTTATCAAGCCAATCGATAAAGTATCTTTTTCAAAAAAGAACATAGACGCACAACCCAGGCTTCCCAATGTTAAAAAAAAGCTCATGAACTTTTTTTTACTTCCTTTATAATCGGCAATAGAAGATAGTAATGGTGAAATAAATGCTACAAGTAAAAAAGCAAAGGCTAATGTGTAATTGTATAAGGAGGTATTGGCAAAATCCCTTCCGGCAAAACGTATCATATCTGGATTGGTAGCGTCGTTCCCATCGCCTGTCATTGCTTCAAAATAGGCTGGAAATATAGTAGAAGTTATTACCAGGTTGTAAGCAGAGTTTGCCCAATCGTACATAGCCCAACCATTCACTACTTTTTTAGATGCCGTTTGCATAACCAGTGCTTTAAGTAAAAATAGGGATTTCAGTTGCTATAATAAAAAACCCGTTTTGACATGTCAAAACGGGTTGTATCCTACAATTGGAAATGAGTTGTTACTGAATTTCTACTTCAGGATTATAATTGTATCTTTTAATGGTTTTGAATCTGCTGTCAGTAAATTCAAACACAATGTCGTTGTTGCCATATATTGTCTCTGCAATCTTTTTTATTAGATCATTTATAGCATCATCTGTTAGTCCCGCCACTTTTTCTTCAGAGGAAACCATGCGTACAGTACTGATAAGTTTTTCATCTGTTTTAATTTGAAAACTGATCATGCTGGAAGGGTGCATTTCTTCATCTAAAAATTTTGCAAGTAATTCGCCATCCATCATACTGGCTCCTTTTGTTACAAAAACTTCAATATTACCTGCAGTAATTCTTTCACCATAACCTGATTCTCCTCCGGCATCATCAGCATTTGTAAAATAAGCTGTTTTGATTGGCTTGAATTTGTTGGTAGAAAGAACGAGATTGACAGGCTTGCCATCAAAAACATTTTTTGAAAGAAGGAACCCGATTTGCTGAAAGCTTGACATGGGTATATCTTCAAACTTTTCTTCATTCACCACCATTTTGCAATGAATGGTATCTCCGTTCTCACTTAACTGAAAACTTTTTTTATTTTCTTTTGTTTCCGGGTTGGTATCTAAGCTGTAGATATAATCCGCAGTTTGCTGGGCCTTTTCTTTTGTTATACCGTCATTATAATACACTTCAATATTAGAGGCTTTTACTTTTTTGCCATAATTGGTGCAAGAGGAAAGAGTAAGTACTGCCAGAAGAAAAAAAATAATTTGTTTCATGGTTCTTATTTAGAGGGTTTAAAGGCTCATGATAATTATTGGGTAAGGAGAATAATAAAGTCTGTACATAGGTAAGCATTTTTAACCTATTTAATAATACCCGTAAAAGGGGATTTTTAATATTATTTTGCCAGGTAACCTGTTGCGATCAGGATTAGGAGGATGATTCCGGCAATGATTCTATAATATCCGAAAAATCGAAAACCATGTTTCTGCAGAAACCCGATAAAGAATTTAATGGCAAGCAAAGCAACGATAAATGCTACCACATTCCCAATAACAAATAATTTGACATGTTCGGTTGTTATCGTTTCATAACCTTTCAGCAATTTATAACCGGTAGCAGCTGCCATGGTAGGCACAGCCAAAAAGAAGGAAAATTCGGCTGCCAGTTTTCTTGTCAGTTTTTGTTGCATACCACCGATAATACTCGCTGCACTACGGCTTACACCGGGTATCATAGCAATACATTGCCAAAGGCCAATAATAAATGCATTCGGGTAACTTATTTTTTCATCAGTTTCGACGGTTGGCTGTTTTGAAAACTGAATCAATGAATAATAATACAATACCACCAGCTATCAACGAAATAGCAACAGTTGTTGAACTTTCCAGCAATTCATCTATTTTATCTGAAAAAATAAAACCAAGTGCCAATGCCGGAATAACAGCAATCATCAACTTAAAATAAAAATCCCACTTGCCATTTTTTATCGGATCAATAAATTTTCTCCAATACAATACCACAACCGCCAGAATGGCTCCTAACTGAATGCCTACTGTAAATAATTTGGTGAATTCGGTAGATGGGATATTCAGCAACTTTTCAGTGATGATCATGTGGCCGGTAGAAGAGATGGGCAGAAATTCAGTAATACCCTCTACAATGGCAATGATTACGGCTTCAAGAATACTCATCATAAGTGATTGGTTTTAGGTATACTACCAAGAGCATTAGTAACTTAATTGGACTATTTAAAATTGCGGATCAGTTAGATTTATAAAAGAAGGCGATACAGTTTCCAGCATCGCCTTTCAATAGTATTTTTATGTAAGTTTATTAACTGACAGTTTCTTTTGGTTTTTTGAAAATGGCAATTACTTCTATCACCAACCCTGCAAGTATTAATATAGGTGCAACGGTAATTCTGGTAGTACTGTAAACGGCACTTTTATCAAATACATTCGGATCGGTGTTGCTTTTGCCACCAGATAATAAGAACATGCCGATAGCGATTACAACAATACCGATCAGCATCCATTTGTAATTTTCCTTATCAAACATCGAAATATCTTTTGTCTTACTCATTTCTTTCTCTTTTGGGTCTGCAATATAGGGAAATTTCAGAATGTACGTGACATGTCCGAAAGTGTAAACCTAAAAGCAGATGAAGTCTGTGAAATTGCAAAATCTAACTTCCGGACTATCGGTCAATTATACTTCCAACTTATTAATATAAATCATCCAGCTTCATCCTCAGGTATTTAATTACGCTGCGGTGTGTGCTGAATACGGTAATAGCGATACCTAATACGATCAGGATCAAGAATAAAATAATAAGCAATCCATTGTCATGTATCGTTTTCAACCAGCTCACGGATCTTTCAGCAAACATGATCACTATATATAATAAACCAGAAGCTATTAGACCACTGATGGCGCCATTGACAATGGCTTTAATATTCAGAGGTTTGGCAATAAACCAACGGGTGGCTCCCACCATCTGCATGGTCTTTATCAGGAATCGGTTGCTGAACATCGCCAGACGTATGGTATTATCGATCAAAAAGATTACAACAATTGAAATAATAATAACCAATACCAGCAAACCAATACTCACCGCACGGATATTTTTATTCAACTTTTCCACCAGCGCTTCCGGATACTGTACATCACTTATATAAGTCTGTTGTTCAATATCTGCTTTAATAGCAGCCATTGTGTCCTTTTGAACGTACTGTCTTTTTATATTAAAGTAAATAGCATTTGGTAAAGGATTTTCGTCAAGCACCCTGCTCCAATCCTCGTTTTCTTCCTGCATGTAAATTTTCTTACCCTCTTCTTTTGAAACGTATTGGATCGATTTTACATACGGTTTATTGCTGATATAATCCATCAGCGCCACACTGTCCTTTGGATTCAGATCACCACGGAGATAAGCCCTTACTTCCACATTTTCTTTAAAATAATCACCCAGTTTGTTGGCATTTATAACCAACCAGCCGATGATGCCGAGTAAAAATAATACCAGGGTAACGCCCAGTATGGACATAAAATAGGAAGGTTTGCCTCTCTTGATAGATGATTTTCCGGTTTGCGCCATTCTATAGTATTTTGAATTTTTTTGGGTTGCGGCCCGCCCGGATGAATGGAGATTTTTTTTTTAAAAACCATTCATTCGTTCAGACGGGCAAAAGTAACCAATTCAGCTTTACAATCAGTATTTTTGCGGCCCATCTTGCCTGCTTCAGGTAGGTTTAAACGATGGCTACCGGTTCATATTGCCGTATGAATTACAAGAGAATTGTTAAAGAATTATTATTAACCCAGCTGTAGTACTAGTATCAGCATCGTTGCGTCGCACTCTTCATCGTTCTGTCCGCAATTGGGCAACTGAAATAGCGTTCAGCAAACATTATAAAAGAATCAGGAGTTGAAATGGAATACGATTTCAGAAGAATAGAAAAAAATTGGCAAAAAAAGTGGAAGGAAACCAATGCCTATAAAGTGGAGAATGACTTTATCCAAACCAAAATATTATGTGCTGGATATGTTTCCTTATCCAAGTGGTGCCGGTTTGCATGTAGGCCATCCGCTGGGTTATATTGCATCCGATATTTATAGCCGTTACAAAAGATTAAAAGGATTCAATGTACTTGCACCCGATGGGTTTCGACAGTTTTGGATTACCAGCCGAGCAATATGCATTGGACACCGGTCAGCATCCTGCCGAAACAACCAGGAAAAATATTGCAACATTCAAAACAGCAGTTAGATAATATCGGTTTCTGCTACGACTGGAGCCGTGAAGTACAAACCAGCGATCCCAATTATTACAAATGGACCCAGTGGATCTTTCTGCAATTGTTCAATAGCTATTTCGATACAGAGGATAACAAGGCAAAACCAATTGCTGAGTTAGTGAAGATTTTTGAAATGGAGGGAAATCAAAAATCAAAAATCAAAAATCAAAAACTGTTTACAGCTGCAGCGTGGAAGAATTTTGATGAAGCCACCAGGCAAAATATTCTGATGGATGTCCGGTTGGCTTTCAGTAAATATGGTGAAGTAAATTGGTGCGAAGCATTGGGAACCGTATTGGCAAATGATGAAGTAGTAAATGGCGTAAGTGAAAGAGGCGGCCATCCGGTAGAAAAAAAGAAAATGCGTCAATGGTATTTGACGAATTACTGCTTATGCAGATCGTTTACTGGAAGGATTGGAAACAGTTGACTTCAGTGACAGTATGAAAGAAATGCAACGCAACTGGATCGGCAAAAGCCAAGGGGCGGAGATAGAGTTTGAAAGTTAAAAGTCAAGAGTCAGGAGTCACTAGCTCCCAACTCGCGAGGGTCCGACTCACGACTTAAAGTATACACAACAAGACCTGACACCATCTTTGGCGTTGACTTTATGGTGATAGCACCTGAGCATGAGCTGGTCGCTGAAATAACAACTGACGAACAAAAAGCAGCAATAGAAAAATACCTGCAGTATGTAAAAAGCCGCAGTGACAGAGAAAGACAAGCCGATGTAAAACAAATTACTGGATGCTTTACGGGTTCTTATGCCATCAATCCATTTGATGGAAGAGAAATTCCGATCTGGATCGCTGAATATGTATTGGCTGGTTATGGTACTGGAGCCATCATGGCGGTGCCTTGCGGCGATCAACGGGATTTTGCATTTGCCAAACATTTCAATATTCCAATCACTAATATTATTGGTGAACATTATAATGGTGAAGAAGCCAACCCAACCAAAGAAGCAATATTAGCAAAACAGTGGTTTCTTAAATGGCTTGTTGATGAAAGATGCCATTGATGTTGCGGTAAATAAAATTGAAGAACTCGGCATTGGCAAGCGGCAGGTAAATTATAAAATGCGGGATGCCGGTTTTAGTCGTCAGCGTTATTGGGGCGAACCATTTCCGATTTATTGGAAACCTGCCCGGCCGGGAGGCGGGGATGGGATTGCAGTTCCTTTAGATGAAAAGGATTTGCCATTGGAATTGCCACATGTAGATAGTTATAAACCCGGACCTGAAGGTGAAGGTCCACTGGCCAATATCATAGAGTGGATTAACTCCCCCTCCTTCGGAGGGGGTCGGGGGAGGCTTCCACCATGCCCGGCTACGCCGGAAGCAGTTGGTATTTTCTTCGCTACATGGATCCGCATAATGACAAAGAAAATTCTGCGATAGAAAAATATCTGACTATTGGAACCAGGTTGACTTATACATTGGCGGCACCGAACATGCAGTAGGCCATTTACTCTACAGCCGCATGTGGACGAAAGTATTGTATGATCTGAATTTGATCGGACATGATGAGCCGTATAAGAAGTTGGTGAATCAGGGAATGATACAGGGGAGTAGCAGGTTTGTTTATCGAATTCATGGTGAGAATAAATTTGTTTCAAACGGGTTTAAAGAAAAGTATGAAACAAATGAATATGCATGTCGATGTAAACATGGTTGATGGCTTTGAGTTGGACATCGAAGCATTCAAAAAATGGAAACCGGAATTCGAAAATGCTGAATTCATATTAGAAGACGGCAAATACATCTGTGGTGCTGAAGTTGAAAAAATGTCCAAATCAAAATTCAATACAGTTAATCCTGATGATCTTGTTGCTAAATACGGCGCCGACACATTCCGCATGTATGAAATGTTTCTCGGTCCGGTAGAAATGAGCAAACCCTGGGATACCAAAGGCATAGAAGGTGTACATCGCTTCCTGAAAAAGTTTTGGAGACTTTTCTTTAGGGAAACTAAAACCCCTCCTTCGGAGGCAACCAAGCTTTCAGCGAAGGTTGGGAACGAAGTTCGGGGGGAGGCTTTATTGTTACAGACGAAGAACCAACCGCAGCAGAATTAAAAGTATTACACAACACCATTAAAAAAATAGAACAGGATACAGAACGTTTCAGTTTCAATACCGGTGTCAGTGGTTTTATGATCGCAACAAATGAGTTAACAGATTTAAAATGTCATAAAAGAAAAATACTTGGAGCCACTTTTAATCTTAATGGCTCCCTATGCACCACATATTACAGAAGAATTGTATGCGCAGCTACGCAATTCTCCCTCTCCAAATGGAGAGGGTCGGGGTGAGGTCTCAATACTAAATGCTACTTATCCAACTTTCGAATCAAAATATGTTATAGAAAGCAGTAAGGAATATCCAGTTTCCATCAATGGAAAACTGCGAACGACCATGAACATTTCTTTAGATGCCGCACAACCAGAAGTTGAAAAGATTGTTTTAGATAATGAAGTAGTTCAAAAATGGTTAGAAGGAAAAGCTCCGAAAAAAATCATCTTTGTAAAAAATAAGATGATTAATGTAGTTATCTAAAATTTTTAATTGACATGGTATTCATCCCCTCCTCGGAGGGGAGAAAGAAACTTAAATTAATTGATTCTTAGAACGGGGTGGGTCTGCATTACTTAGCTTTAATACATATTTTTTACAAACGGCATTTTTATAAACGGTTTTGGTTGTACATTAAGCAGCCAAAACCGTTTTTTATGCAAAAGATAATCACTGCAGTTGCTTTTTTCTTTTCAATAGTACTAACTGCACAAAGTCAATCCACTTATTTTCTTTCCAATCCAACGCTTAACTCCCGATGGGCAAACCGTCATCTTTAGTTTTGAAGGAGATTTGTGGAAAGCCAATATAAGTAACGGCCAGGCAGCAAGACTTACAGCTATGGCAGGGAAATGAAACCAACCCAAGAGTTTCTCCCGATGGCAAGTGGATCGCCTTTACCGGAAGACAATACGGCAATGCAGATGTTTTTGTAATGTCCGTAAATGGGGGTGAAGTAAACAAATTACTTTTCACAGTGCAAATGATGAATGGATAGCTGGATCATGGGATAGCAAGCATCTATATTTTACCAGTACCAGATACAGCCGATCTGGTGGTTATAAAGTTCCCTTAACAGGTGGTACACCTGTCAGAGTTTTTGGAAATAATTATTTTCAGTACGATCATAATTTAGTGGAGCATCCGACAAGTGGCGAAATATTTTTCAATGATACCTGGGAAAGCAGCAATCAGGCAGCAAGAAAAAGATACAAAGGGCCTTTCAATCCAGATATTCAATCGTATAATTTAAAAACAAAGCAGCATAAAAAATATACGGACTGGGAAGGAAAAGATTTCAGTGCCACTATCGATAAGAATGGGAATATCTATTTCATTTCTGACGAAGCCAATGGCGAATACAATTTATATACAATTGATAATGGGAAGAAAAAAGGGTTGACAAGATTTTCTTCCTCTATCAAAAACCCACAGGTAAATGCCAACGGAGGAAAAGTCGTTTTTGAAAAAGATTACCAGTTGTGGCTATATGAAGTGCAATCAGGACAAAGAAAGTAAACTCGATATTGCCGTTATCCGCAATAATACGTTACCAAAAGAAAAAGATTTTGATGTCAATGGAAAAATTTCGGCTTATGATGTTTCACCGGATGGAAAAAAACTAGCCCTGGTTTCAAGAGGGGAATTATTTGTAAGTGATATAGAAGGAAAATTCATTCAACAAATAAACCGTGGCACAGCTGAAAGAGTAAAAGAAGTGAATTGGATGAGCGACAATAAAACCTTACTGTTTAACCAAACCATGGATGGCTATACTAACTGGTATACCATTGCTGCAGATGGTAATGGTACAGCAAAACAATTAACAAGTGATACAAAGAATAATCAGTCGTTGGTGATGAATAAAAAAAGAACCAGGGCGATTTATCAAAGTGGTCGAAATGAAATTCATTTATTGGATTTAAAATCAATGGAAAATAAAACAATAATAAAAGATGAGTTTTGGGGTTTTCGGGGAGGGAGTTTGGGCTTTTCTCCGAATGATGAATATGTTTTGTTTACTGCGTATAGAAATTTTGAGCAAGATATTCTTGTATATAATATTAAAGAAAATAAGACAACCAATCTTACCAATACAGGTGTTACTGAAACAGGCCCTATCTGGTCACCGGATTCAAAATATATTTATTTCACTTCTCAGCGATTAAAACCATCTTATCCATTCGGCATGGCGGATGCTCATGTGTACCGTATGTCATTGGAAAATATAGATGAACCCTATCGCATCGACAAATTCAATGAATTATTTAAAGAAGAGAAAAAAGATACTTCTAAAAAAGAAAAGTCTGCTGAAGAAGTGGTGACTACTCCTGTTGTGATAGATGCAGATATGATCATGGAAAGAATGGAGCAGGTCAGTCCATCACTGGGCGCTCAGTTTTTGCAGGCGGTTTATCAAAAAGGGGATAAAACGACTGTTCTGTATGCCAGTAATCATGGAGAAGGAAAACCTGCTTTATGGAAAACAATGATAGAGCCATTCGAGCAAAATAAAACGGAGAAGATTGCAGGTACAGATAACAGTTTTGGTTTTGGTATTCTGGAGGTAAGTAATAAGCTATATGCATTATTCAATGGCAACATCTATAAATTAAATATTGAAGGCAATAAAGTAGAACCTATAAAGATCAGTTATACGTTCAGAAGAAACCTTTCCGAAGAATTCGACCAGATGTTTTACGAAGCCTGGGCGCAGATGGAAGAAAATTACTACGATGAAAAAATGCATGGTATTGATTGGACAAAAACAAAAACTTATTACAGTCAGTTTGTTCCTTATTTAAATAACAGGGCAGATCTCAGAATTATGTTGAATGATATGCTGGGGGAATTGAATTCATCGCACCAGGGTTTTGGAACAGCCGGCGATGATGAAAAGATCGAATTGCAGAACCAGACAATGGAAACCGGTATCATCTTCGAAGAAACAAATCCGTACAAAGTAAAATACACGGTGAAAAGATCTGCTGTAGATAAAAAGTCGATTGACATAAAAGCAGGCGATGTATTAGTGAAAGTAAATGACGAAACGGTGGATAGTAAAAAAGATCGTAGCTATTATTTCACATTGCCTTCAAGAGATAAAGAATTGCAATTGACATTTGACAGAGCGGGTAAAATGATAAACATAAAAGTGCATCCGCAATCAACATTGGCTACAAACCTTTATGATGAATGGATTGATAATAATCAGAAAAGGGTCAATGAAAAAAGCAAAGGACGTATCGCTTACGGCTATATGAAGAATATGGGGCAGGGAGAGTTGGAGCAATTTATTATTGATATGACACAGGAATTAAACAAAAAAGATGCCCTGATCTTTGATCTGCGCTATAATACCGGAGGTAACGTACACGATGAGGTGCTAAAATTCTTATCCCAAAAATCGTATCTGAATTGGAAATACCGGGAAGGAAAGCTGGCTCCGCAATCCAATTTTGCACCTGCGGATAAACCAATTGTATTATTAATAAATGAACAATCGCTGAGCGATGCAGAAATGACAGCTCAAGGTTTTAAAGCATTAAAACTTGGTAAGATTATTGGAAACGGAACCTATCGTTGGATCATTTTCACAAGTGGTGTTAGTTTGGTTGATGGTTCCTCTGTTCGAATGCCGGCCTGGGGATGTTATACTTTAGATGGTAAAGATCTTGAAATTACCGGAGTGCAGCCAGATTTTCTTGTCATCAATAGTTTTGATGATAAATTAAATGGAAGAGATCCGCAATTGGATAAAGCGATTGAAGAAATTCTTAAACAATTGAAATAGAAAAATTTAGAAATTGCTAACTAACAGTCAACTTGATGTTTTTTTATAATAATTAAAACAGAGGTTCTATAAAAAATATTGTTTAAAAGAAAAAAGTAAATACCTTGGTGTCAAAATATTGGAAATAATATGCTTTGTAAAAAACAAAGTGGTTCAATATTATTTGTAATTATTTGTATTCAACTCATCTAGCCGTTATTCTATCTAATTAATAAGAAAATACTGGCAGTAGTAAGTTGGGTAATTAGCTTAACCAAAAACCTGCTAATATGAAACATTTTTTACCCAGTCTCTCACCATTCCTTTCGCTTAGAAAAGCAACGGTTTTACAAATTTTTAGTTTTTGGATTTTTGCTGTTTTTGATCGGCGGCAGTGCATCTGCACAAGTCGTTGAAAAGAAATCAGACCTAAAAACAATCGAAGCGCAAAAGGCCTTAGAATTTGCTAACGAAAAAAAGGTTAAAGAAAAGGGTAAAGATGGCTACGATAAACCAGGCGAGGCACTTGAATTTGAAATTGAGAGAACCAAAAATCCTGTTACTGGTAAAGTGCCATGGGAAAAATTACGTACAGCGATAATTGAAACTGATCATTCAAAACAAAATGCTGCTAACAGAACAGCTGCCCTTTCATGGATAGAAAGAGGCCCTGATGGAGATTTTACCGGGCCTCAAGGAAATCCCAGGCCAACCGGCCAACAGACAGCGGGTAGGATAAGGGCAATGATTGTTGATTCTTTGGATGCAACACATAATACTATTATTGCGGGTAGTGTTTCCGGTGGTCTGTGGAAATCAACCAATATTAATTCTTCTACTCCTACCTGGATACTGGTAAACGATTTTCTTTCAAATCTTGGCAATCGCTTCAATTTGTCAGGATCCACGTCCCGGTTTTCAAAATATTATGTACTTATGTACAGGAGAGTCGTTTGGCAATGCGGATGCGGTTAGAGGTGTGGGTGCTTTTAAAAGTGTTGATGGCGGTGCTACCTGGAGTTTTCTTTCCAGTACGAGTAGTTTTATTAATGGCACCAGAATAATTTGCGATTTTCAAGGAAATGTTTACTTAGCTACCCGGGGTACTGGCCTGCAACGGTCAACCGATGGCGGAACAAGCTGGACCAATATCACACCTACCGGATTAAATAATGATATTTGTGACTTAAGAATCAGCACTACTGGTGCGGCTGGAAGATTGCATGTTACCTCCGGTATTTTTACTGCATCAGGGTATAGGTTTACAGATATTCCATCTACAGTAACATCAGGTACATGGACTTCACCAACAACTCCTTTTACTTCATTTAGTCAAAGAATTGAATTAGGCGTTAGTGGAAATGTATTATATGCTTGTCCGGTTAATAGTAGCTATCAGGTTCCAACTATATGGAAATCTACTGATGGAGGCGATAATTGGGTAGCTACAGCAACTCAACCCTCTTCTACCTGGACCAATGGACAGGGATGGTATGATGTTACTGTAGGAATTAATCCTTCCGATCCCGACCAATGTATTGTTGGAGGATTGGATCTTTGGAAAACGTACCGATGGTGGAACATCCTGGACTAAGATTTCGTCTTGGGCAACATCTACAGCAGGTTTTTATGTTCATGCAGATCAGCACAATATTCAATGGTGGGATGGAGGTTCTAAATTGCTTTTTGGTTGCGATGGGGGACTTCATTTTTCGACTAACGGAGGTACTACTAATGAGCATCGTAATAAAGGATTAAGAATGAAACAGTTTTATTCTGTTGCCATTCATCCGAATGAAACAAATTATTTTCTTGCGGGGGCGCAGGATAACGGAATGCACAGGTTGAATCATCCCGGTTTAGATAGTTCAATAGAAGTAACTGGTGGTGACGGAGCTTATTGTGCAATTGATCAGAATGAACCGCAATTTCAATTTGGCTCTTATGTTTTTAATTCTTACAGACGATCTGTTAATAATGGTGCTACATGGTCATCACCTATAAATAATCAAAG
This sequence comes from uncultured Chitinophagaceae bacterium, assembly GCA_963705465.1. GTDB lineage: Bacteria > Bacteroidota > Bacteroidia > Chitinophagales > Chitinophagaceae > JJ008. The sequence continues at coordinate 210,088 of CAVPJN010000006.1, forward strand.
TACCGGAAGATTTATTAATCCCTGGGATTATGATAATACGGGAAATATTGTTTACGCCTGTAATACTACCGGAACTTATTTTAGATGGAATAATCCGCAAACAGGTACAACTAACGAAGTTGTTACTGCTACTGGCTTTACCGGTAATGTTTCTGCGGTTCATGTCTCACCTTATACGGCAAACAGGGTTTATTTTGGAATGGGAAATGGTGGCATACAGTATGTTGACAATGCAAATACAGGTACAACTGTTACCGCAACAAATATTACACCTTCAGGTTCTTCAGGATACGTTAATTGTGTTGTAACCGGCTCTTCTGATCAGAACTTGTTAGCTACTTACTCCAGTTATGGTGTTAATAATGTATGGGTTTCAACAAATGGTGGTACTTCATGGACTGCTATTGATGGGAACCTACCAGATATGCCAGTTCGTTGGGCATTATTTCATCCTGATGTTAATACAAAAGCATATATAGCAACCGAAACAGGTGTTTGGGAGACTGATCTTATTAATGGAGCCAGCACCGTTTGGACTGCTAATTCCACTTTCCCAAATGTAAGAACTGATATGATTAAATACCGTGCATCAGATCGTACAATAGCAGCTGGTACACATGGTCGTGGAGTATGGACAACTACAATTCCTTCTGTTGGACCACCAACTGTTACAATCAACCAGGCGGTTGGTCAGGCAGATCCTACATCAACATCACCGATCAATTTCACAGTAGTGTTTAGTGAACCAGTAACTGGTTTCACCACTGGTGATGTAACATTAAGTGGCACAGCCGGAGCAACAACTGGAACAGTAACAGGTAGCGGAGCAACGTATAATGTGGCAGTATCCGGAATGACCAGTAGTGGAACAGTCATTGCAACAATAATGGCAGGCGTGGCTACAGGAACAATAAATGTGTTGGGAAATGCTGCTTCAACCAGTACAGATAATACGGTAACATATAATGTACCGGCAGTACCACCAACGGTTACAATCAATCAGGCGGTTGGTCAGGCAGATCCGACATCAACATCACCAATCAACTTTACAGTAGTGTTTAGTGAACCCGTAACTGGTTTCATTACTGGTGATGTAACATTAAGCGGCACAGCCGGAGCAACAACTGGTACTGTAACAGGTAGCGGAGCAACATATAATGTGGCAGTATCCGGAATGACCGGTAGTGGAACTGTAATAGCAAGTATAAATGCAGGAGTAGCAACTGGTACGGTGAATGTAACAGGTAATGCTGCTTCAACAAGCACAGATAATACTGTCACATTTAATCTCATTGTTGGATGCCCGACCATAACAAGTACAACACCTGGATCAGCCTGCGGACCAGGCCCGGTTTCAGTTGTATTAAGTGCAACCAGTTCAATTCCGTCAACTTTCAATTGGTACGATATGCCGGTAGGCGGAACACTTTTAGGAAATGGTTCTCCATTTAATACGCCACCTATCAATTCAAATACTACTTTTTATGTTTCCGCAACGGCAGGAGGATCAACTACTACAAACGTTGGGTTGCCAGCTAAAATAACCGGTACATCTGGTGCGGGAACTACCAATTTCGGGTTGGTTTTTGACGCTCTTGCAACATTTACACTAAATAGTGTGGTGGTATATCCTGTAAGCACAGTTGCTGGTACAGCGGGAACAGTAACGATAGATGTAATTAATTCTGCAGGAACTGTAGTTCATACTGCTACAGTAAATGTTATTGGTAATCCTACTGCATCTGTAACGCCACAAACAGTTCCATTAAACTTTACAATTGCCCCGGGCACTAATTATAAATTAAGACCGGGAAGCAGGGGACCTGGAATAACTGGTTTAATCTTTGAGCCTTCAGCTTCTGCTCCTAGCGGTAATTATGGTTATCCGTTTACGATTCCAGGAGTTTTAAGTATTAACCATAGTACATTAACTGCTGCACCTACGAATACAACACGACTTGATCTGTATTACTATTTTTATAACTGGAGTGTGACACACGGATCAGGTGGAGGTGGATGCGAATCAGCCAGAACGGCTGTAACGGCTTCTATAGTAGCACCTCCGGCAGTATTCAATGTTACAGGCGGAGGAACGACATGTGCTGGCGGAACTGTACTGGTTGGACTTGATGGTTCTGAAACAGGAGTAAATTATCAATTGGTATTAAATGGATCAACGAATGTAGGAGCACCGCTTGCAGGTACCGGAGCTGCTTTAGACTTTGGCAATCAAACTACAACCGGAACATATACAGTATTGGCTACTAACACAACAACGACTTGCTCAATAATAATGACAGGAAATGCAATTGTTACCATCAATACACCTCCGGCAGTCGTTACAAATCCAATGAACACGTCGGTACCAAATACTGGCAATACCTCTTTAATTGCATCCTTTAGCGGTTCACCAACGCCTGGATTACAGTGGGAAGTTAGTACCACAGGCCCTGGTGGTCCATGGATACCATTGACCAATGCTACTCCATATTCCGGAGTGACAACCGGTACTTTAAACATCAACCCGGCCTCAATCGGCATGGATGGTAATTATTACCATTGTGTGGCGACCAATATTTGTGCACCATCTGCCACCACTACCGCCGCTTTACTAACGGTAACCCTGGGACCAACTTCATCAGTATTAACCCTTGTGGGTCCGTCACCAATATGTAGTGGAGCAACATCTAACCTGGCTGTCACTATAACAGGAGGAGTTTCACCTTATACAGTAGTATATACCAATGGTACAACCAACTTCACAGTCAATAATTATGTAAGTGGAACAAATATTCCTGTGTCACCAACGGTTACAACAACCTATTCGCTGGTTTCTATAACTGATGCAGGTATGAATCCGGGTGTTGGAAATAGTGGAATGCCAACGGTATTGGTCAATCCAACACCGAATGCGGTAGCGACACCATCGAGTCAGAATGCATGTAGTGGAAGTGCGATTACACCGATCGTATTAACGGGCAGTGTAGCAGGAACAACTTATACATGGACAAGAGACAACACGGTAACGGTAACAGGTATAGCAGCCAGTGGAAGTGGAAATATCACAGGTGTGTTAAACAATACTACGGGTGCGGCAGTAACGGTAACCTTTACGATCACTCCAACAGCGAATGGTTGTACAGGACCAACAACGACTGCAACAGTTGTTGTTAACCCGGTACCATCGGTAGATAATATACCTAACCAGACAGTATGTAATGGAACGATGACGGCGCCGGTGAATTTCACAGGTCCGATAGCGGGAACAATATTTACCTGGTCCAATAATACACCATCGATAGGTCTTGCTGCGAGTGGTGTAGGTAATATACCAGCCTTTACGGCAACGAATGCAACGACTACACCGGTTACGGCAACCGTTACGGTAACACCTCAGATAGCACAACCAGGTCCGGTAGTATTCACCGGTTCACTGGATGCAGGCGATCCAACGTTAACGGCAGGCCGGATCAACAGAAATGCTGTTGCTTCATCCTGTGCTGTGCCAAAAACATTCCCGGGCACCTTTGGTACAGGTCCTTATTACTATGATCTGTATACCTTGATCAATACAACAGGTGCTGCACAGTGTGTAACGGTAAGCTATAGTTCTACAACGACCAATCAGGTGCATGTGACGGCTTATAACGGCAGCTTCAACCCTGCTAACATAGCGACTAACTATATAGCAGATGGCGGCAGCAGTTCAGCCGGCGCACCGGTGAACTTCACGTTTACAGCACCAGCCGGCGCAACAATAGTCTTCCATGTGTTTGAGCCAAATATCAGTCAGGTATGTCCTGGTTATAATGTAACGATCACGGGTCTTACACAGAACTGTTCAGGTCCGTCGAAGACCTTTGATATCACGGTGAATCCAACACCAACGATTACTTGTCCGGCTAATATAACAAGGGCCAGTACGGTTGGAGCCTGTAATGTAGCGGTAACGTATACACCAACGGTTACCGGAACACCAACACCAACGTTGAGCTATAGCTTCAGTGGAGCAACAACAGGTAGCGGCAGTGGTACGGGTAGTGGCTCTTTGTTCAATGTAGGCGTAACTACGGTAACGGTAACGGCAACGAATACCTGTGCAACAGTAAGCTGCACGTTTACGATAACAGTTACCGACAGCCAGTTACCGGTTATCAATACACAACCTGCGAACAGGACGGTGTGTGCGGGCAACAGTGCAACCTTTAGTGTAGCGGCAGTAACAGCACCAAGTACAGGCGGTCCGTTGAATTACCAGTGGCAGATGTGGACAGGCAGTGCCTGGTCGAATATAGCCGGTGCTACTTCATCAAGTTATACGGTAGCCAACACTACACGGAGTATGAATACGAACAGTTTCAGGGTGAATGTGATCGGCTTATGTACAACGGTACCATCCACGTTTGCTACCTTGTATGTGAATGCGTTGCCAACGATCAACCTGACCACATCGATACCACCGAATCTGTTACCAACCCAGGTGTTAACGATCACAGCGACAGCGATACCGGGCGGCGGAACATATGTATGGCGTAAGAACGGCGTAGTGATAGCCGGCGCAAGTGGTACTACCTTATCAGGATTATCGGTAAGTGATATCGGAACTTATAGTGTAGTGTACACCGATGGTAATGGATGTAGTTCAACTTCTTCAAGCATTGAAGTAACGGCACAGTCGTCAGACAATATGTATGTATATCCTGTTCCAAACGATGGCCGGTTTATCGTCAGGTTCTACAACCAGAGCAATGAACAGGTAACGATCCGGGTTATAGATACGAAGGGTGCAGAAGTGTATAATCGCAAAATACAGACAACAATACCATACTCGACGATCAATGTCGATCTGACAACCAGCAGAGCCTTTGCAAATGGGGTGTATGTTGTTGAAATAAGAAAAGCCGACGGATCACTGGCGGGAACAAGAAGAATAATTGTGTTTAAAGAATAAATAAATAAGCTAAGTAGTAGAAGACCATCCTGTTAAGAAATTTCAGGATGGTTTTTTGTTTTTTTTTATTTACAAAAAAAATCGTAATATCGAATTTCATAGGCTTATTAAATCTAAATTAATAAGACCTATGTTATTTAAAGAACCTTAATCTGCTTTTTTTATTACCAAAACTTGTATTATGAGAAAAATCTTACTCTTTATTTTTGTAAGCTTCTTTTTTACTTTTAGTATCAATGCACAGGTTAGTGAAAATGATAGAAGTGCGACGATGCAATTGCTTAATACTAATAAATCAGCAATAGGACTAAGTGCTGATGATATCAGTAATCTGGAAGTTTCAAGCTCATTTCTTAATCCAATTAACGGGATTAGATATGTGTATCTGACACAAACTTATCTTGGTATTCCTGTATTTAACCAAATGCAGGTACTCTCTTTTAGAGAGGGTAAGTTGCTTTCTAATTTTGGTTCCAGACTTTCTCAAATGGAACAAAGGGTTAATGTAAAGAGTGCTTCTCCTTCTATTACGGCTGAAGCTGCATTAATTGCGGCACTAGTTGACAGAAAGCTTTCAACTACAGAAAGAACAGTAACCCTTACTACAAGTGATAATGGGAGAAAAGTTGAATTTAATAAAATGGGAGTTTCCCGTGAGAATATAACAGCAAAGTTAATGTGGTCGCCATCTGATGATGGCAAAGGAGTTAAATTAGCATGGCAGATTTATATAATTCCAACTACAAGTTCTGATTATTGGTTAGTGAGGATTGATGCAACTAATCGTACAACCATTGGTGTTGATAATCTTACCGTTTATTGTGATTGGGGTAATCCGGATCATACTGAAAAATACGGAGAGGTTCATACGCATAATGAAAATGTACAGATTGAAAATATTTCAGATAATATAACAAATGATATACAAAGTGACCTGACCATAGCTAAGAGGGAAAAACAATTAACTCCGTTTTTAATTACATCAGCTACTTATCGTGTTATTCCTTTCCCTTTTGAAAGTCCTATTCATATGCCATCGCCGCCTTCATCAGCCACTGTAACTGATCCATGGCTGGCTGCTCCGGTGAAATGCGACAACTTTAAAATGGAATACCGGAACTGGCGGGAACAGATTATGATTATACCCGTGGCAATAATGTTTGGGCTTATCAGGATAGACACAGGAAATAATACAGGGACAATTGCAAAATCAGCAAGTTCTACAACTCCTCTTCCTAATCTAACATTTAATTTTGTTCCTGACTATACAATGGAACCACAGTCAATACAGACACCATTCCCAATCAGCAATTTAATATCACCAATTTATTCTACTGGAATAATATAATCCATGATGTTTTTTATCAATATGGTTTTACAGAAGTAGGAGGAAATTTTCAGGATGACAATATGGGACGTGGCGGTGTAGGAAATGACCATGTAAATGCCGAAGCACAAGATAGTTCCGGCGGTACAAACAATGCAAACTTTGCTACACCTGCAGATGGTGGTAGTGGAAGAATGCAAATGTATTTATGGACGGCACCAACCCCTGACAGAGATGGTGATGTAGACAATGGTATCATTGTTCATGAGTATGGCCATGGTATTGCAAAAAGAGCAACAGGAGGACCAGCGAATACAACTTGTCTTAGTAACGCAGAACAAGGAGGAGAGGGGATCAGTGATTATTTTGCTTTAATGCTTACACAGGACTGGTCTACAGCCACTTTGGCAACCGGTTTTAATTCCCCAAGAGGTATTGGTACGTATGCATTGAATCAACCTATTACAGGTGTTGGTATCAGGCCTAAAAGGTATACTACCAATTTTGCTATAAATGGAGATACCTATGCGAATGTACCTGGACAGGCAATTCCACATGGAGTAGGCTATGTTTGGTGTACTATGTTATGGGAAATGACATGGGAGGTAATCAATACCATTGGTACAATTAGCCCCAATATTTATGACGCAACAGCAACTGGTGGTAATGTAGTGGCTTTAAATTTAGTGATGGAAGGATTAAGATTACAACCATGTAGTCCTGGCTTTGTAGATGCAAAGAATGCGATCCTTCAGGCTGATATGAATTTATACGCAGGTGCCAATCAATGTGCTATTATCCGTGCATTTGCAAGAAGAGGTGTGGGTGTAAATGCATTACAAGGATCGGTATCTAGTATAACTGACCAAACACCGGATTTTACAGGTGGTGGTCCGGTTATGGCATTTACGCAAAATGGCGCCGCTGGTGTTCCAGAGGGTCAGAATATTACATATAATCATGCTATAACAGCAAATTGCCAGGCTATAGCAAGTCATACACTCAGAGATACATTGCCGTTGAATGTAACTTTTGTAAGTGCTACAAATGGCGGTGTGTATACACCGGCAACCAGAGTGGTAGCATGGCCGGTTAACTTAGCTATTAATGCTACTGGTAACTATGGTTTAACGGTTCAGATCAATCCGGGAAGTTATTTCCCTCCTGTAGTGCTGATAAATGAAACAGTGCCTTCCACTACAATTTCTGCTTTCTGGACTCCTGCTTCTACAACAACAAATGTTTGGATAGCGCATAACGTTCGTAGTAATAGTGCACCGAATTCATTCTTTACACCCAATGCCAGTATTACATCAGATCAAACGCTGGCAACAACAAGCAGTTTTGCAATTGGCGCTACGCCTCCAACATTAAGTTTCTGGCATTGGTATAATACAGAGTCTGGCTGGGATGGTGCTGTGTTAGAGATCAGCACAAATGGAGGAACTACATGGTCTGATATTGGAGCTGCTAACTTTATTCAAAATGGGTATACTGCAACATTGAATGCTACAGTAAATCCACTGAGTTGCAAGACAAGCCTGGTCTGGCAATAGTGCTGCATTTGTTCAAACCAAAGTAAATATGGCTCCTTATGCTAATCAGGCAAATGTTAAACTTCGTTGGAGATTAGGTTCTGACAACTCCGTTTCAGCGACTGGTTGGAATGTGGACGATATAGAATTGCAAACAGTTGCTACGGTTAATATGCGTACCAGCTTATTTAACGCTGTTGACACAAGAGTAGATATTAAAGATACAGTGACAATGATCTTGCCGCTTGCAAATCCAAATGTTACTATTAACCAGGCAGTAGGACAAGCCGATCCAACGATTACTTCACCAATTAACTTTACAGCAGTATTTGATCAGCCGGTAATCGGATTTACAGATACGGATGTTACCTTATCTGGAACTGCGGGTGCAACAACTGCTACTGTTACAGGTGGTCCGACAACATTTAATATCGCAGTATCTGGAATGACAGCTACTGGAACAGTGATAGCTGATATTGCTGCCGGTGTTTGTACCAATGCAGCATTGGATCCCAATAGTGCTTCTACCAGTACGGATAACGTAGTTAATTTTTCACTTCAACCGTTAAATGATGATTGTGCAAATGCAGCATTGATCACTTGCGGACAAACAATTAGTGGTTCAACTTTATTAGCTACAATAGAAACTCCTGTAAATCCGTTCTGCGGTACATCTGTTACTGCTCCGGGAGTATGGTATAGATTTATTGGCAATGGTGGAAATACTACAGTAAGTACTTGTTCTTTTGCAGATTATGACACAAAGATTTCAGTTTACTCAGGCACTTGTGCTGCTCTGATTTGTGAGGGAGGTAATGATGATTTCTGTGGTCTTCAATCTTCTGTAACTATTGCTACAACACCAGGTGCCACCTATTATGTTTTGGTACATGGTTTTGGTGCAGGTGTTGGCACATTTGATCTAACACTTACCTGTACTTGTCCTACTTTATCAGTAGACCCAGTTCCTAACCAGACAGTTTGTAATGGTTTACCAACAACGGCCATTAATTTCACAGGTCTGGAACCTGGAACTGTTTATACATGGGTAAATAATACGCCATCAATTGGCCTGGCAGCCAGTGGAACCGGCAATATTGCCAGCTTTACAGCTACTAATACTGGAACTACAGCAGTAACTGCTACCATTACAGTTACACCAACCTATCCAGGTTGTCCGGATGGGCCATCTGAAATGTTTACGATCACCGTAAATCCTTCACCGAATGCGGTAGCGACACCATCGAGTCAGACGATCTGTAGTGGTTCAGCAATAACAACAATTGTATTAACTGGATCCGTTACCGGAACAACGTATGGCTGGACAAGAAACAATACAGGATCCGTAACTGGTATAGCTGCCAGTGGTAGCGGAGATATCAGTGGTTCATTAACGAATACTACTTCAGCACCGGTAACGGTTACGTTTACCATTACGCCAATGGCGAATGGTTGTACAGGTCCAACAACAACGGCAACGGTATTGGTCAATCCAACACCGAATGCGGTAGCGACACCATCGAGTCAGAATGCATGTAGTGGATCAGCGATTACACCGATCGTATTAACGAGCAGTGTAGCGGGAGCGACCTTTACATGGACAAGAGACAATACAGCAACGGTAACAGGTATAGCAGCCAGTGGAAGTGGAAATATCACAGGTGTGTTAAACAATACTACGGGTGCGGCAGTAACGGTAACTTTTACGATCACTCCAACAGCGAATGGTTGTACAGGGCCAACAACAACTGCAACGGTTATTGTTAACCCGGTACCATCGGTAGATAATATACCAAACCAGACAGTATGTAATGGTACGATGACGGCACCGGTGAATTTCACAGGTCCGATAGCGGGAACAATATTTACCTGGTCCAATAATACACCATCGATAGGCCTTGCTGCCAGTGGTGTAGGTAATATACCAGCCTTTACGGCAACGAATGCAACAACAAACCCAGTTACGGCAACTGTAACGGTAACACCTCAGATAGCACAACCAGGTCCGGTAGTATTCACCGGTTCACTGGATGTAGGTGATCCAACGTTAACGGCAGGCCGGATCAACAGAAACGCTGTTGCTTCATCCTGTGCTGTGCCAAAAACATTCCCGGGTATATTTGGTACAGGTCCTTATTTCTATGATCTGTATACCTTGATCAATACAACAGGTGCTGCACAGTGTGTAACGGTAAGTTATAGTTCCACAACAGCCAATCAGGTGCATGTGACGGCTTATAACGGCAGCTTCAATCCTGCTAACATAGCGCACCAACTATATAGCAGATGGCGGCAGCAGTTCAACAGGTGCACCGGTGAACTTTACCTTTACAGCACCAGCCGGAGCAACGATAGTCTTCCATGTGTTCGAACCACAGCCAAGTCAGGTATGTCCTGGTTATAATGTAACCATCACGGGTCTTACACAGAACTGTTCAGGTCCGTCGAAGACCTTTGATATTACGGTGAATCCAACACCAACGATCACTTGTCCGGCGAATATAACAAGAGCCAGTACGGTTGGAGCATGTAATGTAGCGGTAACGTATACACCAACGGTAACCGGAACACCAACACCAACGTTGAGCTTATAGCTTCAGTGGAGCAACAACAGGCAGTGGCAGTGGTACGGGTAGTGGTTCCCTGTTCAATGTAGGCGTAACTACGGTAACGGTAACGGCAACGAATACATGTGCAACAGTAAGCTGCACCTTTACGATAACAGTTACCGACAGTCAGTTACCGGTTATCAATACCCAGCCTGCGAACAGGACAGTGTGTGCGGGCAGCAGTGCCACCTTTAGTGTAGCGGCTGTAACAGCACCAAGTGCAGGCGGTCCGTTGAGTTACCAGTGGCAGATGTGGAATGGCACCACCTGGAATAATATAGCCGGAGCTACTTCATCAAGTTATACGGTAGCCAACACTACGCAGAGTATGAATACGAACAGCTTCAGGGTGAATGTGATCGGCTTATGTACAACGGTACCATCCAGCGTTTGCTACGTTGTATGTGAATGCGTTGCCAACGATCAACCTGACCACATCGATACCACCGAATCTGTTACCAACCCAGGTGTTAACGATCACAGCGACAGCGATACCGGGTGGAGGAACATATGTATGGCGTAAGAACGGTGTAGTGATAGCCGGTGCAAGTGGTACTACCTTATCAGGATTATCGGTAAGTGATATCGGAACCTATAGTGTAGTGTACACCGATGGTAATGGATGTAGTTCAACTTCGTCAAGCATAGAAGTAACGGCACAGTCGTCAGAAAACATATATGTGTATCCTGTTCCAAATGATGGCAGGTTTATTGTAAGGTTCTACAACCAGAGCAATGAGCAGATTACATTAAGGATATTTGATTCGAAGGGTGCAGAAGTATATCGTCAGAAAGTACAGACAACGATACCGTACTCAACGATCAATGTGGATCTGACTACTAACAGAGCCTTTGCCGGTGGAGTGTATGTTTTGGATGTGAGAGGCGCAGATGGCAGACAAGTGGGTTATAGAAGAATAATTGTTTACAAACAATAACAGAACAAACCAGTTCTGAAAAACTAAAGCCATCCCGGAAATTTCCGGGATGGCTTTTTATTGAGTCAATCTGTTTAATTATTTTTTGGCTTAACCAATCGGATCATCGCACTTTCTCCTTCAGAACTGGCAAGATAGGCGTCAAACTTCTCTTCATTAATTATGGCAACCATATAAGATGTGTTAGGAGGGATGGTTCCAAGATTCTCAGCGACCATAATAAGTTCATTACTTTCATTCAGATCAGTTACTGACAATTTAAAAACATATGGATTTGCCGTAAGCCGTGATATGTTGGAAAAGAAGTTTGCCATTCAGAAAAAGGGATATGGAGTCACCATCTATTTCTGCATTGTCGTAAAACCGAAGTTCAATGGAATCACCACTGATTTGAATTTCTTTGATAAAATTTTTTGTACGGGTGATAAATTTATCTTCAATTGTGGGAGCCTTTATCGGTTCAGCAATTTTGACAACCGGGCTCACTTCTTCTTTCGGTATTTTGGTTTTTACAGGTGGATCATTTTTTGTTTTTGTTACCAATACCGGCGCGGGTTGAACAGTTGGTTTTTCTTGCTTTGCAGATTTCAGGGAATTTTCTACTGGTAGGTTTTTTTGATAGGCTATATTTTTTACGCTATCAATAATGTCAGGATCGTTGGTGCCACTTGTAAAATTATCAATTACAAAATCCCATTCGTCTTCAAAGTCAGATTGATAAGTTTTGTCCATATGGACTTCGCCTTTGATATTCCTCTCATTTTCTTTGGCGGCAACTTTGCCATCAAGCATCATGCGGCTACCACCGGGACAATTAAAATCAGCACGGGAAAGCATTGGTATTTTCCCCGGGATTGAAATGCTGAATCGGGTTGATTTTTCTTCGAGCAATTTATCATCCCACCAAACAGCTTCATTTGTATTTGCATCAAAGTATCCAATAATAGAATACCGTCTGTAGTTATTGGGAGATTCATAATAATAAGAAGTACCGGTAAGACTATCGCCTTGTTGAATGATCTTTACTTCCACTTTTTGCCGGTTGATCTTCCCTTTCCAGGTTCCGGTTATCATTTGGGAATTTGCTTCTTTTCCTCCAGAAACACCAATAATCAGCGTAAAAAGCAGTAATAATTTTCGTACGGGTTTTTGCATGCACCTTTATTTAGTTCTAAACGAATTATTTGTAGTAATATTTTTCTCATAAATGTTGCAAAACTTGAAAAAAATCATAACTTTCCTTTTAAATTACCTTCGTTTTGAAGGAATCATAACTAACAACCAAATTATGCTTATGCGGAAATTATACTTCTTGCTATTTTCGTTTTTATTGTTAACGGGATATGCAGCTCAGAGCCAGTGCACATTTACTTCGGCCTTTGGATCTGCCACGATCAATACATCTGGCACTATTACTCAAATTTCAAGCTGTTCTTTTGCCGGTGAATATTCAACAATCAGCGGGGCTGTAAATGGACAGACACTTAATTTTACAAGTAGTATAGGAACAGATTTTATTACAATACATTCAGGCACTTTCAATGGACCTGTCGTTGCATTTGGTCAAACACCACTTTCGTTTGCCAATACATTTACAGGTACTTTATATGCACACTGGAGCGCTGATGCTGCTTGTGGTACACAGTCTGCCTGTAGAACTACAACCGTACAATGTACCAGTTGCATTCCTCCGCCACCACCTGCAAATGATCTTTGTACTGGTGCTATAAGTATCGCCTGTGGTCAAACTATTGCTGGCACTACAGTAGGTGCTACACTTGACGCCGTAGGTACTTGTGTAACAGCATTAGGAACAGCTCCTGGTGTATGGTATTCAATGGTGGGTGATGGTTCTAACACTACGTTGAGTCTTTGTGGTTCAGGCTATGATACAAAAATTGGTGTTTTCAGCGGTTCTTGCGCTGGATTGACTTGTGTAACCGGAAACGATGATTTTTGCGGATTACAATCGCAGGTAACATTTACTACGACAGTAGGTACTAATTATTATATACTGGTTACAGGATTTGGGACTGGATCCGGAGCCTTTTCATTGGCCAGAACCTGTGTATTCCCTTGTACAGGCGTTCCTTCACCTGGTTTAATATCTGGCCCTTCAGGAACCTTATGTGGTTCAGTTCCGGTTACGTTGAATTTAAGTGGATATACAACTGGTGTTACAGGAATTACTTTCCAATGGAAATCTTCTGCCACAGCAGGAGGCCCTTATACGGCAATTCCCGGAGCAACTAATAATTCGTATTCCTTTACCACAAGTGCAACCCGTTATTATATCGTTACGGTGACTTGTTCTGCAAGTGGATTATCTTCCAATACAACTGAATTTGCAGTGAATGTTAGTCCGTTAGCGCATATCAATGTTTCGGCTACTCCTTCTACCACATGTTCTCCTGGTACCAGTGCGATCACTGGAACTGCTATAAATGGTAATGTAATAGGAGGCGGCTCTGGTGTTATTGCTTCCTCTGGAACAATTAATCTTGCTATTCCGGATAATAGTCCGGCTGGTATCAATTCTAACCTGACCATACCGGCTACAACATTTGCTTCTGCAGCCGATTTAAAGATCAGGATAAATGCCAGCCATACCTGGGTAGGAGATGTGATATTTAAATTAACCAGCCCATGTGGCGTTACCTATTTATTCGACAGACCGGGTGTGCCAGCAGGTATTGTTGGTAATTCTGATAACCTCGGTACAAGTAATATTTCTCCTAATCCTCCTCCTGCAGTATATACATTTGATATTGCCGGAGCAACAGTAATCCCTGAAACAAATGTGGGTACTGGATTTATTGCTAGCGGAGTCTACAGGCCATCCGACATCAATGGTGCATCGCAGAACTGGGCTGGGTTTACATTCCCTTGTACAGGCGGTGGTTTATGGACATTGAATGTTTCAGATAATGCTGGTATTGATGTGGGTACATTAGTCGATTGGGCAATCATTGGCCCGGTAGCAGTCTCAGGAAATTATACCCATACCTTAACGGGTCCGGGTACCATCGTTCAAAACCCGTCAACAGGACCTAATAACCAGACTGCCAACTTTAGTGTTTCTGCTTTAGCTGCAGGTACACATACGTTCACATTAACATCGACAGATCTGTCTGGTTGTACAGTTTCGTCGCCAGTTACAGTTACAGTTAATCCAACACCTGTTGTAACGATAACGCCAGCAGCTGCTACTATTTGTTCAGGAAATATTATACAACTAAATGGTGGAGCAGTACCTGGTGTTACACAGACATTCTCTTCAGGTGCAATTAATCTTTCTATTCCGGATAACACACCAGCGGGGATCACAACTGCTCCGATTGTTTTACCGGCCGCTTTGTCTATCGCAAGTGCAGGTGACTTGAAAGTTAGTATCAATGCCCGCCATTCATGGGTAGGGGATTTAAGATTTACTTTAACCAGTCCTTGTGGAACTACATTCTTATTTGACAGGCCAGGTGTTCCGCCACTTACTTTTGGCAATTCAAGCAACCTTGGTACAAGTAATGCTTCTACACCACCTCCGGCAGTTTATGTTTTTGATCTGACCGCAGCTACAGTAATCCCTGAAACAGCTTTACCTGCTGGATTTATTCCGACAGGCAATTACAGGCCATCTGATGTAAATGGCAATGCGCATAACTGGGCTGGATTTACTTTCCCTTGTGCTGCAACTGGTAACTGGACCCTGAATATTGCTGATAATGGTGGTGGAGACACGGGTGCTTTGATTGATTGGTCTATAATTTATACTGCTCCAAGTGCAGTAGTGTTCTCACCGGTTACAAATTTATTTACTAATGCAGCAGCTACTATTCCATATACAGGTACTCCTGTAAATACAGTTTGGGCGAAGCCGCCAACTACTGCAACTTATACAGCTACAGCGACTATTGCCGGATGTACCTCCGCACCAGCAAGTACAACAATAACAGTAAATCAATTACCAGCTATAACAGTGCACCCGGTTGCAGCAGCTGCTCCGATTTGTTCGGGCTTTAATGCAAGCTATTCTGTAACAGCTACAGGCACCGGACTCACTTATCAGTGGCAGTTAAGCACAGATAATGGTGGAAGCTGGAATAACATTTCCAATGGCCCTCAGTATAGTGGTGTCACTACCTCAAACCTTACTGTATTAAGTGTAGCAATGGCACAGAATGGACATCGTTTCCGTTGTGTTGTTTCAGGTACCTGTCCTCCACCTGCTACTTCTAACTCAGTAACATTGGTGGTTGCAACTCCACCTACAGTAACTACACATCCTCCAAGCAGAACTATTTGCTCTGGTACGAATACTACATTTACCGTGGTAGCTGCTGGTGTACCAACACCAACTATCTATCAATGGCAGGTAAGTACCAATGCAGGCGGAACATGGACAAACCTGACAACAGGGGGTTCTTATACTCCTTCATTTACTATTACAGGAGCGACAACTGCACAATCAGGAAGCTGGTATCGTGTAATTGTCACTAATATCTGTGGTCAGTCTGTAACTTCTAATGCTGCTGTTTTAACGGTTAATGCAACACCTGTTGTTACAGCTACAGCTTTACCAGCCAGAATTTGTATCAGCGATGGTCCGATTGCATTGTCCGGTTCACCCGTTGGTGGAACCTGGAGCGGTATTGGTGTATCCGGATTTAATTTTGTACCGGGTGCTACTTCTTTTGGTACTTACACACTCACGTACACGTACACCAGTTCAGCTGGTTGCACAGCAAGTACTAACCTGGTAGCAAAAGTTGAAGATTGTCCGGAAAGAATAAGATTACTAAGAGATGATGCAGTCATCGTTTATCCGAATCCAAATAGTGGCA
Organism: uncultured Chitinophagaceae bacterium; assembly: GCA_963705465.1. GTDB lineage: Bacteria > Bacteroidota > Bacteroidia > Chitinophagales > Chitinophagaceae > JJ008. The sequence goes on from CAVPJN010000006.1 coordinate 226,289, forward strand.
ACTTTAACTTGCGGATGAATAGTGTGCTTTATAATTATCTTGGTATGACTGTGTATTCCAATTCAGCTCAACAGGTTTATACAAAAACTTTCAGCGGGTTATCATATGGAAGTGTGGTGCCGGTTAACCTGACCCATCTACCATCTGGTATCTATATGGTTAAAATATTCTACGATGATGGAATAAGGACTTCTGAAAAAACCTTCCCTGTTGTTATAGGAAGACAATAACTAAAATTTTTATTTGTAAAAAGAGCATCCTGATAGGGTGCTCTTTTTTTATTTGAAAAATTTTCTGATACCCATTAACTTTAAATCAAATGAGTATAGAAAATAAGATAGTAGCAACCATTAAAAAGTATCAGCAGAATTTTCATCCTGTAGTACCATTTGATAATAAACTGGACAAACTGTTGCCGTTGGATTTCACTGCAGATAATAAAGAACTGACTGCTGAGATCTTAAAAGACACAACAACTTTTAATAATTATATAGACGATCTACTGCACAGGCATTCTGCCCGTTATGGTATTGGTGGATATGGAGAACATCGTACTATTTATAAGGTAAGTAAAGTGTTTGATGGCACACATGGAAGTGATGAACCAAGGAGACTCCATCTCGGAATAGATATTTGGGGTAAGCCTAATACTGGCATTATATCACCAATGGATGGATTGGTACATAGCTTTGCTTTTAATAATGATTTTGGAGATTATGGCGGAACAATCATTTTAGTTCATCGTTTGGACGATATAAGTTTTTTTACTTTATACGGGCACCTGAGCCTGAATTCGCTTAAAAATTTACAGGAAGGCCAGCATATTGAAAAAGGAGAGATCTTTTCTGAGTTTGGTCTACCACTTGAAAATGGACATTGGCCCCCGCATTTACATTTTCAAATAATAATGGATATTGGAACATTTAAAGGCGATTATCCCGGCGTTTGTAAATTCTCTGAAAGAAAAGGCTGGTTGGAGAATAGTCCAGATCCCGATCTGATTCTTCAGATGAATCAGTACATATGATAATAGTGAGTTTATTCCATTTAAATCATCATCTCTCTATTATTGATTAGTTTTACATTTAGTCAATTCAAAATTTCATGTCTAATCCAAATCTGAGCAGTGATAAAGAAAGCCTGACATCGGCAGATGCCGTGTTTGAGAATACGATCCGTCCCGGACTGATGGATGATTTTTCAGGACAGGATAAGCTCATCGAGAATCTTCGCATTTTTATAAAAGCTGCAAAGATCCGTGGCGAAGCATTAGACCATGTATTGTTTCATGGCCCTCCGGGATTGGGTAAAACGACCTTGTCAAGAATAGTTGCTAATGAATTAGGCGTAAACATAAAAGAAACCTCCGGTCCTGTAATAGAAAAGCCAGGTGATTTGGCAGGCTTATTAACCAGCCTTGAACCAAATGATGTTTTATTTATTGATGAAATTCATCGGCTGAGTACTGTAGTGGAAGAATATCTCTATGCTGCCATGGAAGATTACCGGATCGATATTATGATCGATAGTGGACCCAATGCAAGAAGCATCCAGATCAACTTAAATCCATTTACATTAATTGGTGCTACCACAAGAAGTGGTTTGTTGACAGCGCCATTATTATCAAGATTTGCAATTAAGTCAAGACTGGAATATTACACTTCTGATGTGTTGAATAAAATAATTCAACGTTCTGCCAATATCCTTGGCTCTAAAATTTCAACAGATGCTATTGGAGAAATCGGCAGAAGAAGCCGAGGTACACCAAGAATTGCCAACGGTTTATTAAGAAGAGTTAGAGACTTTGCGCAAGTATTAAATGACGGACAAATTGATATTGGAATAACACAGCATGCTTTAAAAGCATTGAATGTGGACGAACATGGCCTCGATGATATGGATAATAGAATTCTTGCTACGATCATTGATAAATTCAAAGGCGGGCCGGTGGGCATCACAACGATTGCAACAGCCGTTGGAGAAGAATCCGGAACATTAGAAGAAGTGTATGAACCATTTCTTAATACAGGAAGGCTTTATGCAACGAACACCAAGAGGAAGAGAAGTTACGGCAAAAGCTTATGAGCATCTTGGGAAAAAAAACCTGAGAATATGGAACATTATTTTCATAAAAAAAGGAAGCCAAGTTTCAATAACCCGACTTCCTTCTTTTGATATTCTATAATAACTTTTAAAACTTAAAGCTTATAAGCCCCTTTAGTGCCTGTCCCGAATTTATTTCGGGAGGTTGGGGTTTACTCCGTCACTACCAATCTGAATCCATTACCATGGATATTGACGATCTCGATCTTCTCATCATCTTTTAAATACTTACGTAGCTTGGCAATATAAACATCCATACTTCTGCCATTAAAATAAGTATCACTGCCCCAGATCTTTTTCAACGCCTGCTCCCTTGGTAACAGATCATTTAAATGCTCGGCCAGCATTTTCAACAACTCATTTTCTTTTGGAGAAAGTGTTTGTGTAATGTCTTTATGTATAAGCTGACGTAATTTCGGATTGAAGTGATAAGTAGAAAGATCAAACTCCATGTTCTCACTTTCTTTATTCTGCTCTTCATTTCTTTTCAGGATGGCCTTTATTTTCAACAATAATACTTCGCTGTCAAATGGTTTGGTGATATAATCATCCGCACCGAGTTTATAGCCCTGTATGACATCTTCTTTCATAGTTTTTGCACTCAAAAAGAAAAGAGGTATATCAGGATCTACATCTCTTATTTCTTCAGCCAGTGTAAATCCGTCCATATTGGGCATCATTACATCTAGCAGACAGAGGTCAAATTTTTCCCGTTGAAAAGCAGCAAGACCAAGACGGCCGTCTCTTTCCAGGGTTACATCGTAGTCGTTTAATTCAAGATAATTCTTAAGTACACTTCCAAGATTCGGATCATCTTCGCACAATAATAGTTTAGATTTCTTTGCTTCCATTTTTCTGGTGGTTTTATATGATACAAATAAAGTTAAAGCATTTCAGGGGTTCAAGTATCGGGGACGAATATTTTGTTAAAAGAACTCAATTTTAAACCTTTAGCTCTCTACTTTTGCTAATTACTTCGTGGTACGTAGCTTTAGCTAAGTAATATAGTAAAAATTATGCCATGCTTATAAAACAATAAAATTGGTATATTAACAGCTAATAAAAATTTTCAAATGGCAGATAGTTCAAAGTTTCTCGAAACAGTAAATAAGGGTTACACTTTCAAAGGCGAATCATTTAAAATGGGTTCTGCAATGCTGGATGGAGCAGTGGTTAGTGGTGCAGATGTGTTGATCCCCTTCAAAACATTAAACCGGCACGGATTAATTGCCGGTGCAACCGGTACCGGTAAAACAAAAACATTGCAGGTATTGGCAGAAGGATTAAGTGATGCAAGCATTCCTGTATTAATGATGGATATAAAAGGTGACCTGAGTGGTATTGCTGCTGAAGGCGTATCAAATGAAAAAATTGCAGATCGTTGCCAGAAATTAAATTTGACATTCAAACCGACCGCTTATCCCGTTGACCTGCTTACTTTAAGTAACCAGAAAGGCGCAAGGTTACGAGCAACGGTAAGTGAATTTGGGCCGGTACTGCTTTCAAAGATTCTTGGATTGAATGATACACAAGGCGGATTTGTTGCCATGATCTTTATGTATTGCGACAATAATAAAATGCCACTACTTAGATCTGAAAGATTTTATTAAAGTGTTACAATATGTAAGTGATGAAGGAAAGGAAGATATGGAGAAAGACTATGGAAAAATTTCTACAACATCTACCGGAACCATTCTTCGTAAAGTAATTGAACTACAACAGCAAGGCGCCGATGTTTTTTTTGGCGAAAAAAGTTTTGAAGTAGATGATCTGATGCGCATTAATGAGGATGGCAAAGGAATGATCTCTATTGTAAGGGTAACAGATCTGCAGGACAGGCCAAAACTCTTCTCCACTTTCATGTTGCAACTTCTCGCAGAGTTATACGCTACTTGTCCGGAAGAAGGAGATATGGATAAGCCAAAGCTGGTGATGTTTATCGATGAAGCACATCTTATTTTCCAGGAAGCGAATGATGCATTGCTGCAACAGATAGAAACGATCATCAAACTCATCCGTTCCAAAGGAATCGGTATTTATTTCTGTACACAAAATCCGATGGATGTTCCTGCTTCAGTATTGTCACAATTGGGTTTAAAAGTGCAGCATGCACTTAGAGCATTTACGGCTGCAGATAGAAAAGTGATCAAACAAACAGCAGAGAATTATCCTGAAACAGATTTTTATAAAACAGAAGATCTGATCACACAATTAGGAACCGGAGAAGCATTAGTAACGATCCTGAATGAAAAAGGTATTCCAACACCACTAGTACATTGTATGCTGCGGGCACCACAAAGCAGGATGGATATCCTGACTGATGCGGAGATCGATTCATTAATAAGTAAATCAAAGATTGCTGCTAAATACAATGAAATAATTGATAGCGAGAGTGCTTATGAAATATTAACTGAGAAATTGGAAGATGCGGCAAAACGGGATGAGAAGGAAAAGGAAAAAAATGAAAAGAAAGCACCAGCCAAAAAAGAAAAGGGCTTCTTTGATGATCCTACCGTGCGAAGTATGACAAGAACTGCGGGAAATTCTATTGTAAGAACGTTGTTGGGTGTTTTAGGATTGGGCGGAAAAGGCCGAAAAAGTTTGTTTTAATAATTAATTAAGCGATACAATACCGGTTTGATCCACATTGATTTTATTTTCAGCCTGAAGGAATTCAATAACCTTCCAGGCTTTTTCTTTTTTAATACCATTTAGCTTAAGCATCAGGTCTTTTGTATGCAATGGTTCATACTTTACAATATTTATGATCCGGTGATGTAAGGTTTCAAATTCTTCTTTACTGAGGGAAATCGCTTTTTGGCGAAGACAATTATCACAAATGCCACAAGCTCTTATTTTTTCATCACCAAAGTATGAGCCGATGATGCGGCTGCGGCATTCCGAATTTTCATTTACAAAAAATACCATTTGTTTCATCCTTCTGTTGAAATTGTTCCTTTCTTTTATTGTAAGCAATCATGTCAATCGTAATATCTTCTGCTTTTATCCTGTTGCGAAGCAGGTAAAGGTGTGGCGAATCTTTTTGTGGCTGATATTCGATGATACCTGTCTGTTGTAAATGATGCAGGTGTTTTTTTATAACTTCAAAATCCTTTTTCATTAAACCGGCAATCATTTTTTCTGAGATGGAAGCCGGCTGATCAAAAATTCCTTCGTAAGCTCTCAGCAATGTTTTAACTAATTCATCCAGTTCAGGATTTTCTTTTTCAAAAGAATACAATTGATTTTTATCAGTAGTAAATACAACACTGGAAGGAAGAAAAACCTGTTCATTAAATGCCAGCCAGCCTTCTTGTTCCAATGCTTTGAGTGAGTATAATGTTGTGTGACCAGTTAGTTTGAATTTTTTCAAAAAATCTGCTAAATCGAAATCATAATATTGACCTTCTCCGCTGCCGGTTGGTATTTGTAAATAATTGGCGACACTTTGATACACATTTCTGATCTCTTCCAAAGCAGGAAAACGAAGGTCTGCCAGTTTTTCAAATTCATGCAGATCTCTGTCATCGTACAAAAGAACAGCATAAGCAATCTTTCCATCCCTGCCACCACGACCAGCTTCCTGGTAATAATTTTCCAGACAATCGGGTACATCTGCATGAATAACAGTGCGAACATCTGGCTTGTCGATTCCCATACCGAATGCATTGGTACAAACGATCACTCTTGTTTTATTATTGATCCAGGCTTCCTGTTTTTTATTTCTTTCTTCCTGAATAAGACCAGCATGATAATAGTCGGATGAGATTTGTTGTAAACTCAAAAGGTCACTGAGTTCTTTTGTTCTTTTTCTGCTTTTACAATAAATTATGGAGGAGCCATTAACCTTTCTTACTACTTCAATTATTTTGTTGATCTTGGAATCCACTTTAAAAGTGCTGTAAGAAAGATTGGCTCTTTCAAACGATTGACGGAAAATACTTTCTTTTTTGAATTCCAGTTTATCACAAATGTCTTTTTGTACGGCAGGTGTAGCCGAAGCTGTTAATGCAAGAATAGGAATATCAGGCAATTCTTCTCTTAAAGCAGCGATTCGTAAATAAGGAGGACGAAAATCATAACCCCATTGAGAAATACAATGTGCTTCGTCAACAGCAATAAGGTTTATACCAAGACCGGGAAGGTATTCTTTGAATAATGCTGATTCTAATCGTTCGGGAGAAACATATAAGAATTTGCAATTGCTTTCACTGGCTACTTTAAAGGTATTGATCACTTCCTTTCTGCTCATGCCAGAATAAACAGCAAATGCAGTGATCCCTTTTCTTCGAAGCGTTTCCACCTGGTCTTTCATTAAAGCGATCAATGGAGAAACAACAAGACATAATCCATCCATGGCCATGGCAGGAATCTGGTAGCATAAGGATTTGCCACCACCGGTTGGCATTAATGCCAGGGTGTCTTTTCCATCCAATACTGCATTAATTATTTCTTCCTGTAAGGGGCGGAAAGCATCATAGCCCCAGTATTGTTTTAATATGGAATGTATATCCTGCATGGTAGGCTGTGAATTTACACTACTTTCTTTACGAATAATCGAACAGAATTAATAGCTAGCACCACATCACTCAGTCCCATCACCAATGCACCGAATGTAGGGGTAAGAAAACCAAAAGCAGCAACCGGAATGGCAACAATATTATAAGCAAAAGCCCAGAATAGATTTTGTTTGATCGTTATATAAGTATGTTTTCCTAAACCTAATGCCGTTGGTAAGTTTTTTAATCCATGATTCATCAATACAACATGAGCAGATTGAACGGCTATTTGTGATGCATCATTCATTGATATACCGATAGTCGCTTTTGCTAATGCAGGAGCATCATTGATACCATCGCCAACCATTGCTGTTGGTGATATTGCAGTAAGCGCTGTAATTTTTGCCAGTTTTTGTTCGGGAGTTTGTTCTGCAATCACCGTATCAATTCCCAGTTGTGTTGCCAGTTGATTACATTTTTCCAATTGATCTCCACTTAGTAAGATTGTTTCAATGTTTTTACTATGTAAATAATTAATAACTGCTTTTGCTTCTGGCCGTACTTCATCTTTTACATTGATCCAGCCAATCAGCGTTTCGTTTTTAGTGATGTAAACATTATGCGTGTCTTCATCCGTTAGTTTGTCAGCAATTCGATATGAGCCGGCCCACCAGGTATTTCCCTCATTGTCTTCTGCCTTCATCCCAAAGCCTTTTATCTCTTCAATTTTTTTCCAGCGAATTTCATCTCTTTTGATTTCCACTCTTCTGTAATTGCTTTTGCAATCGGATGATTAGAATATTTTTCTAATGAGTAAACTATTTTTTTAAATTCAATTTTCTTCCATCTAGTAACTTGTAATCAGCAATTTGAAATTTTCCTGTTGTTAAGTGTTCCTGTTTTATCAAATACAACTCGTTTGATGTCTTTAAATGTTTCTAGACTGGTAGCATTACGGAAAAGAATTCCTGTTTTTGCTGCTCGACCTAATCCAACTGCAATGGCGGCAGGAGTTGCTAATCCCATGGCACAGGGACAGGCAATTACCAATACAGCAATACTTCGCATTAAGGCAGGAGTAAAGTCTTTTAAAACGATCCAACTTAGAATTAACGTTAATGCCGCAATACCTAAAACAATTGGAATAAATATGGCACTGATCTTATCTGCCAATTGCTGAACAGGCGGCTTTTCTCCCTGTGCTTGTTTTACCATATTGATGATACCTGATAGCACAGTATCATTTCCTACGGCCGTAACCTGTGCTTTTACTGTTCCATCACTGATCAGGCTTCCACCAATCAGTTTATCTTTTTTTAGTTTATGAACCGGGGCACTTTCACCGGTAACGATGGCTTCATTCACCTGCACATCACCCCAAAGAATTTTACAGTCAATCGGTACCTGTTCTCCACTTTTTATGAGTATAAGATCGCCAACTCTTAACTGCGTATTTTCAACCGGAAAGATCTGTTCTTTATGTTCATCATCAAATGCGATCATATTCGCCATCACTTTTTGTGACTTGGCCAATTTGTTCAATTCTCTTTGGGTAGAATTAATAGAAGCCTCTTCCAGATAATTACCCAGAAAAACCAATGTGATGATGGTAGCTGCAGTTTCATAAAACATATACTGTTCTGCCTGCCCGGTTAATGAACCGTATAAACTATAAATGAATGCTGCTGTAGATCCAATCGCAATCAACACATTCATATTGGGCATTCCATTGCGAATACTTTTCCATGCACTTTTTCCGAAGAAACTCATCCCTACTATATAAACAGGAATGGTAAGTGCTAACTGAACCCAATGATTCATTAACCAATGAATGTGTAAACCCGGTATCATGTGCAGCATTAATACCAGCGTAAAAGGAAGGCAAAACAAGAAACGCTGCAAGATGTGTTGAGAACAAAGGCTTTCTTTTTGAAGCGGTAACTTTTATTTCATCACTTATTACTTTATAGCCAAGATCGTTTATACCGGTACTTATCTTTTCTTTTTCAAAATTCTTTTCTGCATCGAACAATACATCACCAGTAGCAAAATTCACTTTTACATTCTTCATCCCTTTTTTCTCCAGGTACTTATGAATATTGAGTGCACAGGTAGTGCAATCCATTCCATCTACTTTCCACTGTACTTTTTCCATACTGCAAATTTACTTTAACGTGCAGGAGCTTTATTTTAAACAACCGGAAAATGTTTACAACATGGTTGCTATAACGCTGTAAATTTGAACCATGGAATGGACTTTTTCATTGAATGAGATAAAAGAAACTGCTGTTGCTTTTTGGAAAGCAACAGCAAATAGTAAAGTAATTGCTTTTCATGGCGAAATGGGAGCTGGTAAAACCACTTTCATTCATGCACTTTGTGAAATGAAAGGAGTGAAGGATGTAGTGACCAGCCCAACCTTCCCCATCATTAATGAATATAAATATGATTGTGAAGGAACAATGAGGTTACTGTTTCATATGGATCTATACCGATTGAGGGATGAAGAAGAAGCGATCAGGGCAGGAGTTGAGGATTGCCTCTTTAGTGGCTTTATTTGCTTGGTAGAGTGGCCGGAAAAAGCTCCGGGTATTTTTCCTGATGACACATTACATGTTTATGTAGACGTGTATAGATAATACTACAAGGAGAATAAAAATCGCTTAAAATTGAGTACATTTGAAATAGGTAAAACTTCTATACTTAATTTCCCCGTAACCCGGAATTCTTAACCAGCAATCAATTTAATGAGCCAGCAAAAACCTAAAATAAGTACCTCTTTCAGCTACGAAACATTGGAAGAAACGTTGGACATTAAGCCCAAAGTACAGGGAATGATGATTGGCATACCAAAAGAAATTGCTTTTCAGGAGAACAGGATCGCATTAACGCCAGACGCCGTAAGTGTTTTGATAAGTAACGGCCACCAGGTAATGATTGAACATAATGCAGGAGAGGCTTCTCATTTCAGAGATAAGGATTACAGCGAAGCCGGGGCTAAAATAGTTTATGACAGGGAAACTGTTTTTAAAGCACCTATTCTGGTAAAAAGTGCTCCAATAATAGATGAAGATTTGCCGCTGTTACAATTAAATCAGGTCATCATTTCTCCGATTCACCTTTCTGTAATGAAGGTGGAAATTTTACAAAAGATGATGGATAAAAGAGTAACGGCCATTTCTTTTGAGAACCTGAAAGATGACAGTGATTCTTACCCCATCGTTCGAAGTATGAGTGAAATTGCAGGAAGTGCTGTCATGTTGATCGCTGCTCAATATCTGGGATCTGCCAATCATGGCAAAGGCGTGTTGTTAGGAGGTATTTCCGGTATTGCACCCACTAAAGTTATCATCATTGGAGCCGGAATAGTAGGTGAATATGCTGCAAGAGCTGCTTTGGCATTAGGCGCTTCTGTAAAAGTATTTGATAATAGTGTTTACCGCTTAAAACGACTACAGAATAATATTGGCCATCGTTTATGGACATCGGTAATCGAACCACGGATGCTGGCTAAACAATTAAAGACCTGTGAAGTGGCAGTAGGTGCTTTGGGTTCGCAAACAGGAAGAACACCCATGGTAGTAAATGAGGAAATGGTGAGTAATATGCGACCGGGTTCTGTTATTGTTGATGTAAGTATCGATAGAGGGGGTTGTTTTGAAACATCTGAGATCACTTCCCATGAGCATCCCATTTTTATGAAGTATGGAGTAATACATTATTGTGTTCCTAATATTCCCTCCGGATTCTCCCGTACCGCTTCTCAGGCAATCAGTAATGTATTGATGCCATTATTGCTGGAGGCCGGTGAAGAGGGTGGATTTGAAAATCTGCTATGGCATCAGATCCATTTACGGAATGGAATTTATCTTTTCAAAGGATCGCTTACCAACTTCTATTTAAGTCAACGATTCAATCTGAAGTATACGGATTTGAATTTGCTGATCGCCAGTCAGCGATAATATAGTTTCTTTTTCATTTACGATTTGTCATTCCGGCTTGCCTCTCCCATATTTTTTCGTAGAGCCAGCATCCTTTTTAGAAAGAAAAAACCCCGTCTTGCTTACAACAAGGCGGGGTGTTGATATCGTGAATATTTCTTATTACTTATTCATCGTTTGCTTCGCTTCAATACTAAGCGTAGCATGTGGCACAGCTCTTAGTCTTGCTTTATCGATCAACTGACCGGTAACACGACAGATGCCATAGGTTTTGTTTTCTATACGCATCATTGCTTTTTCCAAATGATCAATAAAAGTGATCTGGCGGCTGGCCATCTGGCTCAATTGTTCTCTTTCCATACTTACACTACCGTCTTCCATGGTCATGTAACGGGCTTCGTCCATATCACCACCTTCATCCTTGCGGGTGATTAGACCCTGGAGATAAGTAAGTTCTTTTTTAGCAGCATCTAACTTTCTGGTAATGATTTCTCTGAATTCAACCAGATCATTATCAGAATAGCGCATTGTTGGACCATTGTAAATCGGGATACTTTGATCCAGCACTGATTTCGTAAAATCAGGTTCATACTTTACAGAACTCTTGGTCGTAGTTTTTGGAATTACAACTTTAGTTGGCTTAGGGGGCTCTTTTTTTATCACTGGTTTTACTTTTTGCTTGATAGAAACCAACGATTTCGGATCAACTTTTCCAGATTTTTTTGGGGCGGGTGCTGGCTTTGGAGCCGGAGCTGCAGGTTTCGCTGCTGCTTTTGGAGCAGGTTTAGCCACTGGTTTAGCTGCCTTTTTAGGAGCCGGTTTTTTTGCTACGGGTTTAGCTGCTTTTTTAGGAGCAGGTTTAGCCGCTTTTTTAGGTGCCGTTTTTTTCACAGTTTTCTTTGCTGCTGGTTTTTTTGAAGCAGCCTTTTTAGGGGCGGGTTTGGCGGCCTTTTTTGGTGCAGCCTTTTTCTTTTTAGTAGCCATAAATTACCCTTTTTTTGAAACAATCACATTTAGAGAAACTTCATTAATATCGATACTTATACCATCTGTTATAGTTGTCGAAAACTCTAACTCATCAGCCAGAATTTCGGCGCAAATATAGTCTTTATACTTTGTCAATGATTCTTTTAATCCCTGCCTATCCGGCAGGCAGGCATCCGCCTCAGATACTGCCACTTTTACTCTATCCGTAAGCTCAAAGCCGCTATCCTTGCGGATCTTCTGAATTCTGTTCACAAATTCCCTTGCGTTTCCTTCCGCCGCTAATTCCGGTGTTATGGTAATATCTAAAGCAACAGTTAAACTACCTTTATTAGCCACTGTCCAGCCCGGAATATCCTCACTACTTATGTCAACTTCGGAAAGTTGCAATACTACCGATTCATCATCAACTGACAAGCTAAATTCGCCGTCTTTTTCTAATATGAGCTATGTCTTCCTGTGTAAATTGTGCCAGTGCCGTAGAAACAGCTTTCATTTTTGGCCCCAGTTTTTTGCCCAGAGCAACAAAATTGGGTTTAATCTTTTTGCTGATGAATGTATTGTCGGCATCCAGGTATTCGATCTCCTTTATGTTCACTTCTGCCTTTATCAGGTCTTCCACTTTTTGTAATTGCGCTTTCATCAAAGCACTCATTACCGGTATCAATACTTTCTGCAAAGGCTGGCGAACTTTAAGATTTGTTCTTTTGCGAAGCGATAATATTAAAGAAGAGGCATCCTGTGCCAATTGCATTCTTTCTTCCAGCAAAACATCAATCACTGTCTCGTCTGCTACCGGATAATCGGCATGATGAACTGATTCAACATTAAATCTCTTTGTAACTGCATTTAGATTTTGAAAAACCGTATCACTGAAGAATGGAGAGATCGGAGCAATCAATCGGGTAATTGTTTCCAGACACTCGTATAAGGTTTGGTAAGCACAGATCTTATCCTGTTCATATTCGCCTTTCCAGAAACGACGACGGCAAAGACGAACATACCAGTTGCTCAAATGCTCATCTACAAAATCTTCAATAACACGACCAGCCTGTGTAGGTTCAAAATCATCCATATAGGCATTGGCTTTCTTCACCACTGTATTTAATGAAGAAAGAATCCAGCGATCAATTTCCGGACGTTTGGCTAATGGAATATATTTTTCTTTAAAAGCAAATCCATCCACATTGGAATACAAAGCAAAGAACTGATAGGTATTATATAATGTGCCAAAGAATTTACGTTGTACTTCTTTAATGCCTTCGAGGTCAAACTTCATGTTATCCCAGGGCGATGCATTGGTAACGAGGTACCATCTTGTGGCATCGGCGCCAAACGTTTCGATTGTAGAGAACGGATCAACTACATTGCCTAACCGCTTACTCATTTTATTGCCGTTCTTATCCAGCACCAGTCCGTTTGAAACACAGGTTTTATAAGCAACACTGTCAAATAACATGACTGCGATGGCATGTAGTGTATAGAACCAGCCTCTTGTCTGGTCCACACCTTCAGCGATATAATCAGCCGGGAAAACTTTTGTTCCAAAGATGAGCTTTCTTTATTCTCAAAGGGGAAATGCCATTGGGCATAAGGCATGGCACCACTGTCAAACCAAACATCGATCAGGTCAGGCACCCTTTTCATGGGTTTGCCGGATTTGCTTACCAGTATGATATCATCAACATAAGGTTTATGCAGATCAAGTATCCCTTCGTGTAAGTAATGTGTATTGACATCACCACCTAATACTTTATTGGCATGACGAATTCCTGCATTCAATTCTTCAATAGAACCAATACAAATTTCTTCTTCACCATCTTCTGTTTTCCAGATAGGAAGCGGAGTTCCCCAAAATCTTGAACGACTCAGGTTCCAGTCCACCATATTCTCCAGCCAGTTACCAAATCTTCCTTCGCCGGTTGATTTTGGTTTCCAGTTGATGGTTTTATTCAATTCCACCATTCTCTCTTTTACAGCCGTGGTTTTTATGAACCAGGCATCCAGCGGATAATAAAGAATGGGTTTATCTGTTCTCCAGCAATGCGGATAATTGTGTTCGTACTTTTCTACTTTAAAGGCCCGGTTCTCTTTTTTTAGTTTTACGCGATGTCAACATTTACATCTTCATAATCCGGTTCGTCTTTATAATTCTTTACATAACGGTTACTGAACTCTCCAAGGCCATCTACAAACTTACCTTGACGGTCAACCATCGTTAGAATACCGATATTATATTTCTTACCAACCTTATAGTCATCTGCACCAAATGCCGGAGCAGTATGAACGATACCTGTACCATCTTCAGTGGTAACGAATGTATCAACCATTACTTTGAATGGTTCGGCATCAGGAGTTATTTCCTGAATTGCCGCTAATGAATTGGCTTCGTAGGGTAGAAGTTGTTCGTATTCGCAGCCTTCGATATCTTTTCCTTTGAATTCGGCTATGATCTTATAGGGAATATTCTTCCCATCATTTTTATACGCAGTAAAATCAGCATTTTCATTTTCTGCTTTGAAATACTTCCCCAACAATGCTTTTGCTAAAATGATATTTATTGCATTATGTAAGTAAGGATTGAGTGTGTTTACTAAAACATAATCAATATTGCCACCAACCGTTAATCCAAGATTAGACGGAAGTGTCCAGGGCGTTGTCGTCCAGGCCAGGAAAAAGACCTCACCCCTCGAGCTCTGCTCCTTCCCTTCGCTTTGCTCGGGAACTCCTTCAGGAGAGGGAGTGTCAGACTCTTCCACCGCAGCAAACATTTTTGCAATGCCAGGGTTTTTGTAAGCCCCTCCTGCGGAGGCCCGCCCGGATGATCCGGTCGGACGGGGGTTTGGGGAGGCTTTAAACATCGCTACGGCACTCGTATCCTTTACATCTTTGTATGTTCCCGGCTGGTTCAGTTCATGCGAACTTAATCCGGTTCCTGCGGCCGGTGAATAAGGTTGAATACTTACACTTTCGTACAGGAATCCTTTTTTATACAATTCACTCAGTATCCACCAAACGGATTCAATGTATTCGTTCTTATAAGTAATATAGGGATCATTCAGATCAACCCAATAACCCATCTTCCGGGTAATGTCGTCCCACTTGTCTTTATATCTTAATACGGCTTCTCTGCATTTCTGATTGTATTCTTCAACCGATATGGTTTGTACCAATATCTTCTTTGGTGATGCCTAATTCTTTTTCAACTCCTAATTCAATTGGTAAGCCATGTGTATCCCAACCACCTTTACGTTTTACCTGAAAACCTTTCATGGTTTTGTAGCGGCAAACCAGATCCTTTAATGTTCTGGAAATAACATGGTGAATGCCGGGCATACCGTTAGCACTGGGCGGCCCTTCATAAAACACAAAAGGAGTAGCTCCTTCCCTTAGGGACACACTTTTTTCAAAAGCCTGATTTTCAGACCATTTAGCCAGCATTTCCAGCTCGAAAGCCGGTAAATTCAACCCCTTGAATTCATGATATTTTACATTCATATCCATTCTAAAATGGCTGCAAAGTTAAGAAAAATCAGCGGGGTTAATACAATAAAAAAGCTGTTCAGGTGTATATGAACAGCTTTTTTTGAAGATTAATAATTAGAAATTTCTAGATCCATCAGGTTGATAAGTGAATCGCATCTTATAAATGAGTTGTTGAGGAACCGGCCCAACAAAAGGGGCATAGTTTACAGATAACAATTCCATTTTTGCATAATGCAATCCATCCCCTGTCTTGAAAATAAATACTTTGCCAGCTTTAGGAATAAAACTATGTGTGGTCGGATTATAATCATACCAGCTACCGTCTTTTATTGCTCTTTGTGACGCTGTCGTATCATAAGCATAACCAGCTGCAGGTGCGGTCAGAATATTATCAAAAACACCATTCTGTTCGATAACTCCGGCATTTCCAGGCCCACCATTATTACTATTGACCAAAAAAGTAGTCAGACGTAATGCAAAATCCCATTTTGTAGAAGTAGAATCGGTATTTGCAACAACCGTTGTGTCTTTGAAACTAAAAAGTGTAAAGGACGAGGAACTACTAAAATTGACTGTTATGTCTTTTGTTTTTGTAATGGATTGATTGAAGACCGGATCAGTTGTTTTGTCTTTGCTGCAGGAAGCGATTGAAAATAGTAGTGCAAGCGTAGCGAAGGGTAAAAGAACCTTTTTCATTGTTTATTATATTTTATTGTTGTTGAAATATTTTTCCAAATGAGTAATTGATATTAATAAAAAACAAACGTCCGGGTATATTGGACATTTTTTGAGGATTAGTATAATTCAGCATATTTTCAATACCTGCCTGAACTTGAATATGATGATTGATGGATTTAGCGAATGCAATGTTTACCATCAGAAAACCCTTCACCAGCTCATTAGGATCGTCTGCAATATTATTTCCGTTAATATCCCCATAACCAAACTTTCCCCGATACACTAAACGTAAATAGGTATTCCATCCGGTTTTTTCGTTGTCATATAATATTTTGAAATTGGCCGTGTGTTTTGACCTGTTGAATAAACCAAAGTAGTCTGCCTTAGTAACTACTGTTGTTTGAAAAGTAACCGGATCTCTTTTGTATAAACTGCCATTCCTGATTTGCCGAACAACATCTTTGTCTTTTGCATCTAAAAACTGGTAACCACCGGAAATTGTAAGTTGCGGGAATATTTTATATTTTAAATCTATTTCTAAACCCTGTGTGTAAACCATTGCCAATATTGTGGTAACTAAAAATGGCCTGGTTATTACTTTGAGAAAAGGGAAGGGTAAAAACATCTATCAGATTCCGGATATCATTTCGAAACAGACCGCCTTCAATCGTCCAATCAGCATCTTTATATTTTACTCCTGCATGCAAACCAAAAGAATTTTCTGGTTTTAGATTAGTATTATTTTGATAGGCAGATATATCTGCTCCGGCTTGTAGCAATCCCTGCTGCTGCATCCGTTGTAATTCGGGCCATAAGGTCTTACTTCCCAACAGCGAATAGCCAATCTGAGAATTGAAAAAATTCAAATATTGATGCCTGAAGTCCGGGGCCTTAAATCCCCAGCCGGAAGAGGCAGTGAATTTCCATTTTTCATTGGGTTTATAAGCCAATCCAATTCTTGGACTAAGCCGGGCATTGAAATCAGTTCTTTTATCAATTCTTGCACCTGCTATTATAGTTAATTTTTGATTGAGAATTTTCCATTCTTCCTGTGTAAATGCATAAAAGGTTGTCAGCATTTTTTTACCGGCATACCTTGATGCGTCAATCATTTCAAAATAACTTCCCAAACCGGCGACATACTTACTCATTCCTTCTTTTCCGCTTTCAAATTGAATTTCCGGTTTCAGTATGGATTGGTTAAAAGTAGTTTCATCAAATTGTGTATTCGTTTTATCAAGATTTACAAAAGACCGGTTCTGATATTTATTATAAAACGTACGGAAATAGACTTTGTGATTGGATTTCCAGTTCCAGCGAAGTTGAGAGAAAGCTGTTTTATCTTTTTCTGAGATATAGCCTTTTACAATAGCCGGATTGTTCTGCCAGAATATCTCATAATTATTATCCTGTTTGGAATCAAAATTCCGAAGGGAAATAAGCCACTGTAGTTTGTTAGAAAAATCATGAGTGAGTTTTAGTTGCCCGTTCCAATCCCTGTATGGATCAACTGTTTTTCCATAAAGGGTTTTATCAAGATCATACCCTTCAGAGGAATACCTGTTCAGAAAGAACTGAACTCCTGTTTTATTAAATCTGTTAGCATAAGACAATGTAGTCCCGAATGTATTATTTGTTGCTACATGCAGTTGCAGTTCAATTTTTTCTTTTTGCGGGGAAGCAGTAATGATATTGATAACTCCGGCCATCGCTTCACTTCCATATAAACTGGAAGAGGGGCCTTTTACTATTTCTACCTGGCGGATATTTCCGGTAGCCAGACGGCCTAATTTTAATATTCCTGCATTACGTCCTATCAATGGTTCGCCATCTAATAAAATTAATGTGTAAGCAGGATCAAGTCCAAGCATCTGCACACCCTGGCCAAATGGATTTGGATAGCCATTTAATGAAGTACCCAAATTACTATTGACGATTACAATACCTGTTTGTTCTTGTATGATATCCTGAAACCGGAGAGAACCGGTTTGTTGAATTGTCTTTTGATTAATGATGCTGACAGGAACTGCAACATTGCCCAACTTTCTTTCTGTTCGGGTGGCGGTAATAACGATCTCATCCATCGTTTTATTGAACAGGGTATCGGTTTGTCCGTAAGTAACAACTCCAATAAAAAAAGTAAATAATAATACAGCCGGTCTTTTCATTATTCAAAATTCACTGCAAATGTGAATCAGGAATCATAGAGATTTATCATGCTATTGTCATGAAGTAGCAATAGAAAATTGTTTGACAAATAAATGACAGCGTTTTGTTGAACTGTCATATCACTTGTTGATTAAAGTCATACGCTATTTGGAAAAATCATGAACAAAAAAATGAGGCTGTCTCAAAAGTCGTCATTGCAAATGAAATGAAGCAATCTGAAAAATTTTCATCAGTAGTATTCAATAGATTGCTTTTGTCGTACCTCCCTCGCGAAGATGAATGTGTAACTTTTGAGACAGCCTCATTTTAATCAGGACCTGACGAATTAGAATTTTGCTCCAATGCTAATAAAGAATGTTCTTCCATCTGCAGGTAAGGCGCCGGGACCCGGATAACCACCTGCTCTGCGGGTAAAATATCTAGTATCCGATAAATTATTGATACCGGTCTTAATATTATATGCTTTGGAAAACTTATAAGTAGCAGTTAGGTCAATAACGGTATAAGCAGGGATTAAGCCAATTTGTGCATTGGTACTTGGCATCAAGGTATTATTGGCATCACTAAATGATTCGTCAACATGACTTACCTGTCCGGTCAATAAAAAAGATTTATATCCGGCTGTAATCCCTCCCCGGAAAATATTCATCGGTGCATTTTCAACTCTCTTCCCTTTTGTGTTAGCCTCTTTATGGTTCTCACTGTATTTGGCATCAGTATATCCATACGATCCAAAAATGGTCAGATCGGTATTTTTCTTTTTCGAGATTAATCTTGCCACATTAAATTCTACATAGCTTTCAATTCCTTTACTGCTACTGTTGCCTACATTGGTAACTAATCTATAGGATGGTGTACCAGCAACAGTAACTGTTCCAATCCTGTTATTGTATTGTAAATAGAAACTGCTGATATCAAATTGTAAAAAGTCTTTTATTTTTCCTCTGTATCCAAAATCAAAATTATACCCTTTGGCATCTTTCAGATTATTGTCAATCACATCTGTTGTGGGCGGTGCCTGTAAGTTGGCAAATTGAATAGGGCGGTATGCTTGAGAAATATTGGTATAAAATTCTGTGTTGTCAGAAATATGATATTCAGCTCCTATGCCTGCCAATATAAAATCTCTGCTACGGGTAACATCCTGTAAAATAATTGGCGAACCTCCGGAAGCATATCCGTTTCTTCCCGATGCTGCACCTTCCAGCCACTCATATCTTATTCCGGGAATCAACAAAAATTTGTCGGTGATCCTGAAAATATTTTCAACAAATACGGCTGCATTATTTGATTTGAATTCAATATCTCTTGGATAATCTCCGATAATTGTTGGTTCATATTCAGTTCCTGTTGTACCCTTGCCATCAGCGAGGCGATGGGTGATGCCGGAATATAAACGAATACCTGCCGACAAAGTATTACTCATTTCGCCAATGGAATAGTCCGTAATGAACCGGCTTTCTAATCCAAAATTCCGGTAGGTGTCTTTTTGTATGGTTCTGTTATTGTATTCACCAGTGGTTGTATTGATGGTATCTTTTGTAGTAATGGATTGTAAAAAGCCTAAGCTGTTTCTGTTACCGATTGTGGCAAATAATTTTGTATTCCATCTTGTGCTTTCATTTAATTTGTAGTTGAGGATCAGTGCAGGGTTTGTCCATTCAATATCAAACCAGTTGCGGCTGCGAAAACTTTGTTGTGCACCCGCCTGTCCGGTAGGCAGTTCCGCTGTTAATTGAATATCGGTTAATCCCCCAGGTTGCTGACTACGGATATGCGAATGCATGATTTCACCCGTCAGTGATAAATTGGGATTGAAATAATAAGTGGCCGTTCCAAATCCTGCATTGGAAAAAAAGCGGCTGTTGTTTCTCCATCCATCACCATTTCGATGATCCAAAAAAGAATAGTAATGGAATTTTTCAGTCTTGCCACCGATGGCATTAAAACTATTGAACATCGCATTGCTTCCAATAAATTGCTGTGTTTCAAATTCGAATTTCTTATTAACCTCACTTCCATTTCTTAAAATATAATTTACCAAACCGCCAAATTGTGGACCGTATTGTAAAGAACCCTGTCCACGAACTACTTCAATTCGTTGAACCGCCTGTAATTGTGGATTGTAATAGGCTTCCGGATAACCAAAAGGATCGGCGGCAATATCATATCCATTTTGACGGATATTGAACTCCCAACTTCTGTTAGGACTTAATCCTCTTGCGGCAATGCCAATCTGTATACCACTCGGGTCGCTTTCCCAAACATGAATGCCGGGGACTTTTGCTAATACCTGCCGCATGGTATTGTTCACCACATTTCCCTGCACATTATCCAATACTATTAATGCATTTTTTTTACCAGCATAAATAGAAGTGCCCACTACTTCGGGCATTTGCTGGTAATCACTTTTGCTCTGCCTGCCTACTACTGTAATGTCCGGTAAATATTTATGCTGAGGTTTTGTAGAATCGTCTGCAAATATTTTTTCTTTTTGTTGTGCGTTTATGATAATGGAAGAAATCAATCCTGTCGCAATGAATAATACCGATCTGAGCATAATTTTATTTTATGCTGCAAAAGTGGGAAGGACATGGGGAAGTTGCTTACGGAAAAAGAAAATCAGTTTACGCAAAGCGTAAAAGTGACGAAATGATAAAAGCTGCTCTGAATGAGCAGCTTTTAAATAAAATGTATAGTTGAATTAATCTACGATCATAATTCCTTTTGCGGTAACCCGAACTTCTTTTTCAGGTTTAGTAATTGCCGCTATTTCTTCTTTTGATTTCTTAGCATCTTCTGCGTAATGCTTTAATTCGGCTACAGAAGTAGTTTTTATTTTTACTTCGCCGTCAATCAATACGGTTTTCCCTTTTGCTGCTGTTGGAAGAAAGAATCCATAGTCCTTCATTTTAACCATTGCGGTTTCGCCATTTTCCAATTCAAGTTTTAACCAGCAACCTTTGTTCGGACAAACTTCAACAATCTTTGCTTTGATCTTTGTATCAGGAAATTCTGCACCTGCATTTAATTTGGTAACTACATCATTGATATTCATAGCATCTGAAGTAGTTGATACTTTTTCGCCATACCAGTCACCAGGTTTTGCATCTCCGGCAGGAGGTTGCGCATTTGAAACAAAGGCAAGCGTAACGATGGCAAATGCAAACAATACTTTTTTCATAATTATATTTTTATATTATTTTAAGTTTGGTCAGCAAAGATAACTTTAAACCGGAAATAGTTGCTTATTTTGGTAAAATAGGTTGTTTAAATGCAGGTGCAGGCTGAGAAATTGCATTTAAGAATGCCATTAGATCATTTATTTCTTTTTTTGATAAATGAAGCGGTCTTATCAATTTGTCTTTGCCATCTGGCATTTCAGGTAAATTGAACTTTTCTACTATTTTTCGCATATCGGTCATTTTCCCGTCATGCATCCATGGGCCGGTTTTCATAACATCTCTCAACGAAGGTGTTTTGAATTTTCCAACATCTTCATCTTTATGCGTAACCTGGTAATAGCCTTTGTCACTCCCTGAAAACCCAATATTGTGAAATTGATTATCAGTAAGAAGTGGCCCGTTGTGACAATTCATACACCTTGCTTTAGTGCGGAATAAATGAAGCCCCCTTAATTCACTTTTTGATAATGCATTTCTTTTCCCTTCCAGAAACAGATCAAACCTGCTTTTTTCACTTACCAATGTTCTTTCAAATGTTGCAATAGCTTCCGTTAATCTGTGAGGATTAATAGCCGGATCTCCAAAGGCTTTTTGAAATAAAGTTGTGTAACCATTGATTTTTCTTAACTGACCGATCAATACCGGCATTTCATGATGCATTTCGGATTCACTGTTGATAGGGGCAAAGGCCTGATCTTCCAAACTGGTACTTCTGCCATCCCAGAATAGTCTTTTATAAAACCAGGAATTGAGAATAGTTGGTGAATTTCTTTTATTGATGGTGCCTTCATGACCAACCGACTTTTCTTTTCCATCCGTCCAGTTTAATTCGGGATCATGACAAGTAGCACAGGAGATTTTTCCTGAACTGCTTAGTCGTGTATCGAAGAATAAGATCTTTCCTAACTCAATGATTTCTTGTAGTGAATCTTTTTTTGATGCTAATGGGCTTTCAGGTAAAATGCCCAATTCAGTCCATACCACTCCTTCATCAATCGTTGCTTCAGGCCAGCTGGATGACGGTCGGGAGTAGATGCTACGTAAACTTTCTTTTGTAAATGAAACTGAAAGAAATACTGCCAAGCAAAAGCTTGATAAAACAAATAATTTTCTCATAAAAAATCCTTTTATTCTCTTTGCGACTCTATTAAATAAATCCTCTGCAATTTTCTGCACCACATCGACAGGGCAATTTTCCATCATGATGTGTTTCGCCATAATCGCAACTTAGCTCTTCACCTTTTTTAATATTTTTCAAGGCATAAAACTCCACCCTGTCCTTCAGTACCCGCATAAAAGTATTCGGGCCGCAGGAATGATTGATGAAACGCATATCATTTGGGTTGGCAGATGCATTCAAGGCAAGATCGTTGTCAAGTTCTACCAGGTTTATCACTTTCAAATCTCTTATCAGCTTCATAGCTTCTTTCATACTGATGATAACGCCGCCAAGATCACCGATCTTTTTCCGGGCTGGAATACGTTGCAAAGCATATGCGCCTTTGCCTGCAATTTTACTTTTGGCAACTTTCACCGGGTATGCAATTTTATAATCAGGAGTGATAATTTTTCTCATTTATTGATCCAGTTTACTTTTTCTTCAATTGATTTTCTTGTGCCGCCTGTTGATGGGATGGCAATATGCCCAATATAAAAAAAGCCTAGCAGTTTATCTGCTGTACCCAAACCAAAAAATGATTTAGCTTTCTCTTTATAAGTGATACCACCAGTTGTCCAGTAACCACCCAATCCATAAGCAGTAACTGAAAGATAAATATTCTGAACGGCACAAGCTACCGCAGCAATATCTTCTACTTCCGGGATATTTTTATTTTCAGTCTTTTTCATTCCGAGTGCAATGATATGCGAAGCCTTTAAAGGATTTTGCTGCAATTTGGAATAAGTGACCTCTTTAAAATTTTCGCCTGCCAGTTCTTTATACAATTCACTTTGAAAATTTGCAAATGTTTTTAATCCATCGCCGGTAAATACCGTAAACTGCCAGGGTTCCTGCTTGCCATGATTGGGTGCCCAACAGGCATTGGTCAATATTTCTTTTATTATTTCATCAGTTACTTTTTTACCCGCTTCAAACTGATCGGGGAAAGTGGATCGGCGGCTGCGTATCAATTCATTTAAAAGCTTAGGGTCTTTCATTTTCAAATTTTGATGAATTAAAAAAGATACTATTCTTGCTTTGATTTATAACCGAGTAAACGCAAAGCATTTAACACTACAAGCAAGGTGGAACCTTCATGTCCGATTACTGCGGGGCCCATACTCGCCATTCCGGTAATGGTCAATGGAATAAGAATTGCGACCATACCCATGCTGATAAAAAGATTTTGCCGGATAATTGCTTTACTTTTTCTGCTCAACCCAATAGCAAAAGGCAACAGGGAAAGTTTATCACCCATTAGTGCAATATCAGCTGTTTCCAGAGCTACATCACTGCCTGCCGCCCCCATGGCAATGCCGACCGTACTTTTTGCCATTGCCGGTGCATCATTTACTCCATCCCCGATCATTGCCAGTTTCTTTTCCTGCAGCATTAACTGGTCAATCGCTGCTACTTTCTCTTCGGGTAATAAATCACCATGTGCTTCTGTCAAACCAATCTGTTTTGCAACGGCATCGGCTACCCGCTGATTATCACCGGTCAGCATTACCATTTTTTTAATTCCAATTCTTTTTAATTGTTGTAAAACAGAAGATGCTTCCGGCCTCGGTATATCCATCACACCAATAATTCCAATAAATTGTTCACCTTTTTTAATGATCATTGTGGTATTGCCATCCTTTTGCAAAGCGGTAACCTGTTGCAATATATCATCGGGCAGTAATGATTGGTTATTTTCCCGGAAAAGTTCATCATTGCCAATGGTGATTTTTTCATCATTAAAATCGGCCTGAACGCCCCTCCCCATAACCGCTTTTAAATTGAATGCCTCGGGAATACGTTTTTCATTCAGTCTTTGTGTGCCACCTTTTACGATGGCTGCTGCCAGCGGATGATCACTTAATTTTTCCACGGCAACTGCAATCGTCAGTAATTCTTCTTCACTTATACCATTCAATGTAATGATTTTATTGACTACCGGTTTTCCTTCTGTGAGTGTACCGGTTTTATCAAACGCCAATGCTGTTAATACACCAAGATCTTCCAATGGTTTTCCTCCTTTAATCAATACACCCTGCCGTGCTGCTCTGGCTACACCGCTGAGCACTGCACTAGGGGTGGAAATAGCCAGGGCACAGGGACTGGCGGCTACCAATACCGCCATGGCCCGGTAAAAGCTTTGACTGAAAGACTCATCAATGATCAGAAAAGCAAATAAAAGCAATGACACCAAAATTAGAATTGCGGGTACATAATATCGTTCAATTTTTTTGGTGAACTGCTGCGTAGGTGATTGATGTTGTTCTGCCTCTTTCACCATCTGCACAACTCTTGAAAGTGTAGAGTCTTTCGCTTCCTTTAAAACTTTTACTTCCAGCACACCGGCTCCATTTATCGTACCAGCGTATACTCCATGCAATGAATCTATTTTCTTTACATCACTGTAATCTGCTTCAGGATTTTCGACCGGCAATTTATCTACTGGTACACTTTCGCCTGTTATGGGAGCCTGGTTTACACTACTATGCCCTGCAACTACAATCCCATCCGCTGGCATTTTGCTATTGGGCTTTACAATTATTATATCGCCTACTTGTAATTGTTCTACCGGAATTTCTTCCTGAATGCCATTCCGACGCACAATGGCCGTTTTTGCTGATAAACCAGCCAGGGCTTCAATTGATTTTCGGGCCTTATCCATTGCCATGTGTTCAAGTGCATGACCCAGGCTGAACAGAAATAATAACAATGCACCTTCTGGCCATTCGCCTAATGCAGCGGCACCAATTGCTGCTATCAGCATTAAAAAATCAATTTCAAATTTTCTGTTACGCAAGCCCGTTACTGCTTCCTGGAAAGTATAAATACCCCCGAAAAAGTAGGATAATATGTAAAAAGCGATACTGATCCAGTTCGGTAGTTGAGAAAAAAAAGATTGTATTAAAAAACCAATACCGAGAAATAACCCGCAAAGGATTGAAAAACCAAGCTCTGTTTTATTGCCAGGTTTCTTGCCCGAATGGCCTTTCTCTTCATGTAAATATTTTTCTTGCTTCATTTATATTCAAAATTATAGCTTGATTTTTATAGCTCCGTTTGTTACAAAGCTATCCGTATACGTCCAGTTATCATTAAAATTTGGATGGAGATGCGGATCATTTACTTCCCGCTTAAAGTTACTTTGTTTGATGTCCGTAAAATTTTCAAAGTTTATGGAAATTGAAAATCCCTCCCAAAATTTTTTCAGCCATGAAGCCAAACTCCCGGATATGCTTCTGTTTTAAATCTATTTTTTAATGCAACGTTAGTTCACAAAATAATCAATGATAAACGTGTAGATTTGTCCAACAAAAAGTAATATGAAAATAACTTTTCTCTTGTTCAGTTTGCTGTCATTTATTGCTGCTTTTTCACAAACAGGAATTGAAAAGCATTATAGGATATATGATACCCGTACCCAACAAATAACAACGATTGATCAAATTGCAATTGATTGTAAAAACGCAGATGTTTTATTTTTTGGGGAAGAACATAATGATAGTGCTGGTCATTTTCTGGAAGCTGCAATATTTAAAGCATTACATAGCCTGTATGGCAACAAGCTGACGTTGAGTATGGAAATGTTTGAAACGGATTGCCAGCTGGTTTTGAATGAATACCTCGCTGGTTTTATAAGTGAGGATAAAATGAAAAAAGAGGCCAGAGCCTGGAATAATTATAAAGACTACAAACCAGCAGTTGAATATGCAAAACAAAATAACTTATCAGTTATTGCAGCCAATACCCCAAGACGATATGTGAGTATGGTAAGTGGAAAGGGAATGCAATCATTAGATGGACTGCCAAAGTCATCCAAAAAATACTTACCGCCTTTGCCATATGATACGTTGGCAGGCAGGTATTATGAAAAATTTCAGGAATTTATGGGAGGAGGTAGCCCGGGCACCAATAACCCTAAAATTTATTATAGTCAGAACCTATGGGATGCAGGTATGAGTAATAGTATCTATAAATTCTGGAGGAAGAATAAAGACAAAAAGATATTTCACCTGGTTGGACGTTTTCATAGCGATGAAAAGCTGGGGACAGCGGCGCAGCTGCAAAATAGAAACTCAAAACTGAAGATCTTAAATATCAGTTGTTTTAGCGATAGTTCTTTTGCTAATCCTGATCCGATGGCTATCGGATGGGAAAAATTCAAACACCTGGGTGATTATATAATTATTACTGATCCCGGCTTGAAAAAAACATATTAGATGATTATCCCTTTCTTTTCTTTTTCTTGATTTGAAATACTCTTGACAGGTTAAACCCAAACCTTACTTCGCCCTTACCCCATTGGCCGGTTGTTTCTGTAATAAAAGCTCTTTCATTCATCCCTGTGGAATTTGAAAAATGTAATTGAAAAACATGACCTCCTGTTTCAATATCGAAACCTACAGATAAGGGATGATAGTAACCACTGTCCGGCATACCGATAACTACATGTGAGTAATCCCAGGTAAAAGCGATTCGTTTTGATAATTTCAGTCTGCCTCCAATTCCCAGAGCATATATATTGTTGACATCAGTCTGTTCCTGTACAAGATTTTTATGAACCATAGTAGGTGCTATCTGAAGTGTAAATCCTTCACTGAATTTTCTACCGATGATTGCCTGGAAATAATAGGCCAGTCTGGAAGTGAAAAAATTCTTTCGTCCGGGATCCGCATACGGTAAGCCATCCATAGTCATCCCGGAAACAATAGCAAAAGTTACTGGTGAACTCCAAGGCCCATTGGATTGCCGTATGGGAGCATACTTTAAGAAAGCATCTACTTCTTTTTTATAAGTACTCCTGCCAATGCCAACCATCAGGTTTTGTAAAATTCCGAAATCAAACCCCATTCGCATGCTGGCCTGGTCCAATCCGAAGAAAGTTTTTATATCCCTGATCGAATTGACCAAAACGGTGAAGTATTCTGAAATCCATAGTTCCTGGATTCAGGAATTCCATTGAATGGCCATTAATGACTCTTGGAGATTTGAATGCATATTTCGTTATTGTTTTTTTGGGTGTTTCATCACCTAATAACTTCATCAGGTCTTCATCCTGGGCGAATAAATCAGCACTTGCAAACAGGAATAAGAATGAAATTGAATTAATTAATAGTTTTTTCATTATTGTGGATTTTGGATAATTAGCTTTTCAGTAATTCAAGTGAACAGGAGATATTAATTTGTGCAGTTTTTGCAACTTTATCAGCCACCAGCCCCGGAATAGATATTTTATAATCTGAAAGTTTTACATTAAAATCAGCAGTTGCACTGACCTTTCCATTTGTTACAGATATTTTCGCAGTCGTTTCAATTTCATTCGATTCTCCATGCATAGTAAGTTTGCCTTTTATTTTAACAGTGTAGGTGCCGTCTTTCGAAAAATTTACTTTATCAATATCTTTTAGATCACCTTTGAATTCGGCCTTTGGGTAGTTGTTGCTTTCTACATAATTTTCGTTAAAGTGTTCTTCCATCAAAGCCCTTTCAAATTCAAAACCTTTCATCAGCACTACAAATTGCATATTGCCATTCTTGCTATCAATTACACAGGTGCCGCTTCTGTTGGTGCCGATTATTTTTTCTGGTGAAGATGGAGCGGTGGCATCAAAATCTATTTTAGCCGTTTTAGTATAGTATTTTTGAGCAAAAGGGCATGAAGTAATCAGTAACATTGCACATGCCGATAAAAACAAATTTTTCATAAATTTTTATTTTTAAAATTATTTAAGTTATTTTTTATTATCAATTACACTTCTTACAAGTATGATATCCGATCCTAATAATTCGTCAGCGTTATAGCCAGTACAAATTCCTTTTATGGCAACTTCATTTCCTTTGGTAAGCGATTTAATAGCAGCATTGTGTGAACTGTCTATACTGCATCTTACCGAGGACATACCTAATGTGTCACCAAGAACAATGGAATAAAAGCCTCTGTCGTCTTGTAGAATTTCTTTTATCATTCCATTTACCCGTATTACTTTATCCCAGTATTTTTTATTGGATCCATCTTCATTTGTTTCAAATTCTTTTAGAAATGCTGAAGCAGTAATTGAGTAGTCTGATTTTAATTTCAATGTGTCCTTATGTGTCCGGTTATATTCATTGTATATGTATATTGCAGCAACTGATATAATAAGAATGACCGGTAGAACTATATACCGAATGATATTTTTTCGTTTCATTTTTCTTTTTTTATAAATTAATTATTCGGCATGCCGGCATCAATCCATTTTTTTATGGAAAGAATCTGGCAATTCGTCATTTTAGGAGCACTTTGTGGCATAGGGGAGTAACCTGTACCATGCGAAATAGAACCATACAGTTTCCCATTTAGCCCTATCGCTTTATCAGTAGCATAAGTGCCCATTGCAATTCCGCCAGAAGGAAAATTTCCAGTATGGCAACTATAACAGCTTTGTTGTAGCATCGGAACTACTTTTTGTGAGTATGAAATATTTGTTGTAGTGTCTGTACAAGGACTATTTGCTGTTCCGCCATACAGTAATTCTTCCTTATCGTAATAGCAGGAACTTAAAACCAGCAAACAGAGTACTACAAAAATCAATAGTTGTTTCATTTTTAGTGCTTTAATTGTTTGATGATCCGGCTGTGATCCATTTTTGAATTTGTGCTATTTCACAATCAGAAAGTTTAGCTGAATTTTTTGGCATTGGTGAAAAGCCGGTTTGATGTGCTACAGAACCATATAATTTGCCATTGAGTGCCGAAACCCTAACAGTAGCATAAGTGGATAGGTCAATATTTCCCCCAAGACTTGCAGGATTGTGACAACCTGCACATTTGTTATCCATAATTGGTTTTACCGCACCACTGTATGTAAAAATGGTGCTATCACAACTGCCGGAGCAATTATTATTTTTTGCACCTTGATTAATCCATTTTTGGATCAGCGCTTTCTGAGCTAACGATAAAGGAGGCATTGGTGGTGGTGGCATCCGGTCACCATTTGTCTTAATGACTACTTTATATAGCTTACTGTTAGTCGCATTGCCGGGAACAACATACTGCAAAATTTTTGTGTAGGTAGTAAGATTTACGCCGTCTGCATGTGTAATATTATCATGGCACCCGCTTGTAGTACAATTGGAAGATATAATTGGCATGATCTGATTTACAAAATAAACTGAATCAGGACTGCATGTTGAAGTCGGAAGAGGATTACCGCCCCCTGTTCCATTACCGTTTCCACCCGTTAAATCGGATATTTCATGGCGGCAGGAGTTCAACATTGTTACTGCAACTGCAATAAGAATTACAATAGAAGCAATTTTATTTTTCATAAATTTTATTATACATTAATATATGTAAGCGATAATGCTTAGCTATTACTATGTGATAAAAATCTCAGGAATTTGTTGAGATCAAAAGAAGAAATGTAATAATAGAGAATTAAGCTACTCTTGGAGGTTGTAGCATTTGATGAACATGTTCCCTGCCTTTTCCAACTAAGATTTGGTTGGAATATTCAATTGATGCTGGTAAGAAAAGCTCAGTTGATATTATATCATTGACCATTGGTACATACGCAATAGAAATTGTATTGTGAGTAGTATTATGAAATGGAAGTTTTTTATCAATATCATCATCAGCTGTTGTGCCGTCATTTCCCAGATAATGTAAGGCCATAAAATCCAGGAAATTGATTGAATGATCCTGGCGATGATGTTGTAAAAAATGAGAAATAAGAAGAGGCAGGCGGAATAGCTGACCAATTTCGGTATTACCAAGCAAATGAATACTTAGAAAGGATATTATCAGGATTTTACGCATTCGTGACATTTAATATTCAAAAATGATGCCATCCAATTATTGACCCATGATCCAAATCAAAAATTGCGGTAAAATATAAAGGTAAACTAAACGGAATGTTTTTTTTACTAATAAATAATACTACTTTATCTAAGTAAAAGTTCACAAGGCTTTAATCCGGTATGCTTTTTAAAAGCAGTAGAGAAGTGGGAGATAGAAGAATAGCCTAAAAGCATAGATACTTCTGTAACGCTTAACCCTTTTTCGTACAAAAGATATTTTGCATGCTCCATTCTTTGGCTTTGATAAAAATCAAAAATGGTAGTGCCAAAAAGTTCTTTAAATCCTTTTTTAAGATAACATTCGTTGATGGCTACTTTGCGGCTTAATTCTTTAATAGTAATAGGTTCGCCGATATGCTGAATAAGAATTTCTCTTGCTTTTACAATTTTTTCTCTGTCCAGTTCATTTGCAAGAAATTTGCAATTCACCACATCAATTTCTTTTTCACCTAACATGCAATCCAGACTATATAATAATAGCATCTGCGTTTGTGCATTGATGTAGATATTTTCAAGGGAGTCGGAATAGGTATGGTTCAATACCCCTTCCAATACCATTCTTGTTTTGCCACATAAAGGAAGGATCTTGGTAAAAGAGGAGTGATGTGTGAAATTGAGAATATCATCCGTTAATACAGAATCGCCTTTTCGGGGTTTCAAAAACTGGCTAAGATGGGTTGGTGAGAATTTAAAACTGACCACATCTACACTATCCACTCTTTCCATACAGGTTTTAGAAGCACTGAACTGGCACAAGTCACATTCCGTATCTTTTTTACGACAATAGACGTTCCCACTTACACAAAACCGGAGTTCCAGGTAATTTTCTTCTGCAACTTTTTTCTCATAATGATATACCAGCATGCCAGTATCTTCAATATTCCATTGTGGATTACGGCTGTACCGGTTGATGGTATACTGCACGGAACCCGGAATTTCCTGCACTCTTTCCTGTAGCAATACCAATTGGTCCTGCATGAGGGGTTGTTTATGTGCCAGCGCTAATATATCCGGAGGATTATGCATATCCCTGCAAATTTACAATTAATTCGACAATTTTAATGGTGCAACTTTGATTTACTGCTTTTATCAATGATTTTTAACATTATATGGCTAAAAAAAATTCTGTTTCTGCCTGTATCTGCTAACTTTGCGCTGCTTCCAAAAAAATCATGGAAGCCGATTTAATTAGTTAAATGATTCATCCTCATACATACATTCATCCGAATGCAAAGCTGGCCACCAATGTAAAAATTGACCCATTTACCGTCATTCATCAGGATGTAGAGATAGGCGAGGGTACCTGGATAGGCTCCAATGTCACCATTATGGAAGGAGCCAGAATTGGAAAAAATTGCCGGATCTTTCCGGGTTCGGTAATTGCAGCCATTCCTCAGGATCTTAAATTTCAAGGGGAATATTCTACTGTTGAAATAGGCGATAATACTACCATCCGGGAATTTGTAACGATCAACCGTGGCACAGCAGACAGGGATAAAACAGTGATTGGTAAAAACTGCCTCATCATGGCGTATTGCCATTTTGCACATGATTGCTTAGTGGGTGATAATTGTATTTTCAGTAACAACACACAGGTTGCCGGTCATGTTACTATTGGTGATTGGGCTATTTTAGGAGGAATGTGTGCTGTACATCAGTTTGTACAAATTGGTAAACATTCCTTTTGTAGTGGTGGTTCATTAATTAGCAAAGATGTGCCGCCATATATAAAAGCGGCCCGTACTCCTCTTTCCTATGCAGGTATCAATTCGATAGGATTAAAAAGAAGAGGATTTACCGTAGAAAAAATTAACCATATACTCGATATCTACAGGGTGCTATTCAATAAAGGACTCAATACCTCACAAGCGTTGGAATTGCTGGAAGAAGATTTTCCTGTTTCAGATGAAAGGGATGAAATTCTGACATTCATCCGTGAATCGCAACGGGGGATCATCAAACGATTTACTAAAACAAACGGCGATGAAAGTATCGTTGACTGATGCAGGTAAACGGTACAACCGGGAATGGATCTTTCGCCATTTCAATTACACATTTGAAACAGGTTTGTCGTATGCTATCACCGGCCCCAATGGATCGGGTAAGAGTACTTTACTACAGGTAATAAGCGGCGCTATGTATGCCAACGAAGGAACAATCCAATTTTCAATCGATGAGAAAGAATGTGCCAATGAAGAAGTATATAAGCATGTTTCTATTTGTGCCCCTTATCTGGAGGTAGTGGAAGAAATGACATTGTTTGAATTTCTGGAGTTTCATCAAAAATTCAAATCTTTATTACCGGGGAATATCAATTGATGAAATTATTATGACTGTTGGATTGGAAAAAGCCCGGAATAAACAGATCCGGAATTTTTCTTCCGGAATGAAACAACGAATAAAGTTGGCACAATGTATTTTTTCTGATACGGCAATTGTGTTGCTGGATGAACCTTGTACTAATTTAGATGCAGAAGGGGTTGTTTTATATAATAATCTAATACAGGAGC
Organism: uncultured Chitinophagaceae bacterium; assembly: GCA_963705465.1. GTDB lineage: Bacteria > Bacteroidota > Bacteroidia > Chitinophagales > Chitinophagaceae > JJ008. The sequence continues at coordinate 258,838 of CAVPJN010000006.1, forward strand.
ATTGTAAAAAAAGAATGGTGGTCGTTAGTTCAAACGACCACCATGAATATGAATTTTGTAAAGAGAATCTCGATATAATGAATTGGAAATAGTTGTTATTTCTTTACGTCATCTGCTTTTCTATAGGTGTAAGTTCTTTTCACAATTTTAGTGGCTTTCCCTTTATCATCCCAGGTAGTCCGTTGCGTCCAGTTTCCCATTTCATCATGTGATTCATAGGTGAATTTTGTTACCGTTGTAGTTGTAGAATCTTTACCAACATTGGTAAAAGAACGTTCTATCTCTTCCCCTTTGTCATTGTATTTGGTTGTGCCAGAACTTTTTAATACTCCTACACTATCCAAACTCTTAAATTCAATTTGTCTGTATTTATCATATTTTGATTCGCCTGACATTCTGAATACACTATCCTTATCATATTGTTTCCAACCGGTAACACCTCCAAAATCTGTCTGGGTGATATCCGTATAATATAGATCCAGGTTACCAGCAGAATCTTTTGCTACAGCACTTGTATACATGCCTTTATCGTCCATCATGGTTTCCATGGAAGACTGCATTTTGCCATCTTTCATATTGGTCATTCCTTTCCAGGCACCATTCGGGTGACGTGTCATAATACCCTCACTGCTTATCTTCCCATCGCTGGTTTTTGAAGTAAACTTTGCCTGATTTCCATTTTCATCATACTCTTCAATTGAAATACAACAACTATCCATAGCACCCATTGCTCCGGCACTGTCTACTTTATAAGGAGTCTCTTCTATCATAGCGATATCTCCTTTTAATTCACTTTGTATCAGGTCACTGGGAACCATACCTGAATCGGCTTTTTTGTCATTTTCGTTATTACAGGAAAGAATAAACAGGCCTGCAATAACAATTAAAAATTTTTTCATGTTGGTTTGTTTTGAAATGTTAAAAAATACTAAGGGCAGAATTAGAGTAAGAATCCTAAAGGGGAGAATAATGATGAAAATACGATTTTAATAAGGGTAAGGCAAATTAAAATAGCATGTATCAAAAACTAAAAAACCCCGTATAAAACGGGTTACTTTTAAAAATTTTATTGCGTATTATTTCTTTTTACCCGTTAAAAAGATCTGGAAACCTACTCCTACAATAAATCCGTGATTAGTGAATTTGGTGGTAGGTTCACTAACCGCTGTTTGATCGATGCTTCCATTGTTTCCAAAATCCGTCTGCGTAGTTGTTTTCAGCGTATTCTTATTATATGAATAAGAATAACCTGCAAAAAAATCGAGGCCGGTAGATTCACCCAGCATTTTGGTCATCCCTAATTGCAAAGCAGCATTCGCAAAAAAACCACCCGATCCTTTTCCATCATAGGTTTCTTTAGTAGCAGTAGGGCCAGTTCCGGTATACAAAAAACCATCATTGTTTTGTGAGCTGATGCCGGCATTAATGCCAAACTGGCCATACGGCATAAATGTATTGTTGGCACTGAAATAATTTCTGGCAAATGCACCTATGCCTATATTAAAATTGTTGGATTTATCCTGTTGAAAAGTAGTACCGCCGGACATATAAGAAACCTTGCTGTTACTGGGGTTGATATTTAAAGATGCTCCCACCGCCGTCTTTTCAGAAATGAACCAGCCCATAGTGGGTTCGATCCGTAAACCAAAGCTGTTGCTTTTGGTATCATATCCATTAAAAGAAGGGAAAGCTAACATCGGAAGAACCTGAATTAATATATACGCTGCCGATAGAGGTCCCGACCATTTTATCGCCTTTGCTAAACTGGGCATTTACAGTATTTCCTGCAAGAAACAGCAGGGCTAAAATTAAAATACGGGTTTGCATAAAACTGAGTTGGTTAGGGAACAAATATAAGTGATAGAATGTACGCTAAAGGCAGCATTTTTTTTGGACATTTGATTTTATATGACTTTTTTTCCATTACCTTTAGTTTGTCTTGGTGAAGCGGAAAATTCCCTTTACTTTTAAAACCGAAACTAATTAAAACAGCCAAATTAAAAACGCTATGAGAAAGTTCAGACTTCTATCCTTATTAGCCTTAGCTATTACTTTTTTTACTTTTAGTTGTACCAAAGAAGGTCCCGAAGGTCCTGTAGGTGCAAATGGTGCACAAGGTGCAACCGGACAAAATGGTGCTACTGGCGCAACGGGTCCTGCCGGCCCAACGGGTCCTGCTGGTCCTACAGGTGCTACTGGAGCAACGGGTGCAACGGGTTCTGCCAATGTTATTTATTCTGCTTGGATTCCTTCAGCAAGTTTGACTTGGATTGATACTTCTAATGCTAGATTTAGGAACTATCCGACGTGCAAATGCCTTTACCGCTACAGTTACTGCTACTATTATCAGTCAGGGTTGTTATTTTAGGTTATTGGCAAAATGGCAACAATACATTTCCAATGCCTTATACTTACCTTCTGGTGGCAAATATATATCAAGTATCTTTTATACCTTATGTAGGAAGGGTAATGTTCTATCTTGCTAATCTTTCTGTTCCTGGAACTGTAAGTACTCCAAATGGCTCTATGAGGTATATACTAATTCCCGGCGGAGTAGCTGGTGGTCGTGGTACCAACTCAGAAAAAATGGCTGATATCAATGGCCGGATATATACAGAAAGCCAATTAAAAGATATGTCTTATCAGCAAGTTTGTAGCTTACTTCGTATAGCGCAATAATATTTTCAAATTTTTATATAAAAGCCATCTCATTTTTGGGATGGCTTTTTCTTTACCCTAACTTTCTTTTTCTGTCTTACTTTGCGCACCCAAAAGATTTTGTATGTATAAATATTTTCTGTTCTGTTTTTTGTTGATTTCAACAATTGTAGTTGCGCAGCCTCGTATCATTGCTGGTCCAATGTTGGGGCCGGTGGAGTTAAGAGATGCAAAAGTGTGGGTGGAGGTTTCTCCAGAAGTAAAAACAGTTTCACTCCAATACAAGAAAAAAAATGACGCAATTGCTACAAAGACAATATTATACAAAGGAGAGTTAGGGAATGATTTTAATCCGCATTATTTCACTATTGGTGGATCTGGACTTTAATACCACTTATCAATACAGTATTTGGGTAAATGGAAAACCAACGGCTGCTAATGGAGAATTTACAACCAAAGATCTTTGGCAATGGCGTAAACCGGCACCGGACTTTAGTTTTTTAGTGGGTGGTTGTGCTTATACCAATGAACCTGTTTATGACAGACCAGGAAAACCTTATGGTGGTGATTCTTCCATTTTTGAAACAATGGCTAAGGAGAAAGCAGCATTCATGCTTTGGACGGGTGATGCCTGGTATGGCCGTGAAGTGGATTATTACAGTGAATGGGGACTTTGGTACCGGGCCAGTCATGACAGGGCAGTACCCGTTTTACAAAAATTTTTAAAAGCGATGCCGCAGTTTGCCATTTGGGATGATCATGATTATGGGCCCGAATGATATTGGTAAAAATTATATTCTAAAAGAAACCAGCCGGAAAATATTTAATAGTTATTTCTGTAATCCCTCCGCCGGAGAAAATGGGCAAGGCATTTATACCATGACAAGCTGGGGTGATGCCGATATTTTTATGCTGGATGACCGCTGGTGGCGGAGTGCTGATAGAATGAAAGATTCTGTGGATGGAAAACCGAATCCTGAAAAAACAATGTTTGGTGCGCAGCAAATGGAATGGTTGAAGAATTCATTATTATTCAGTACCGCACCGTTTAAAATAATTGCTACCGGTAGCCAGGTGCTGAATACTGTTTCTCCATTTGATAAGTTACTGGATTTTCCTGCGGAATATTATGAGTTGATGGATTTTTTAAAAGAATATAAGGTACAATGGAGTGTTATTTATTATCAGGCGATCGGCATCATAGTGAGGTAATAAAAATGGAAAGACCGGGAACCTATCCGCTGTATGATATCACTGTTTCACCACTTGACATCGGGCACCCATAAATTCTTTGGCCCTGAAGTAAATAACCCCTATGCGGGTTGTAGGTATCGATGAAAAACAGAATTATGGCAGGTTTTCAATCAGCGGAGCAATAGCATGAACGAAAACTCACAGTTGAATTCTTGGGTATAAAAGGAGAAAAACTCGGCGAATGGAGTATAGCTGAAAAAGAATTAAAAACACATTAGTATTTTTATAAGATGACGATCTATTTTGGATACGAAAAGAAGAAAGTGCTGCAGGCATTGCGATATCATTTTATCAGCAGACGGGAAATACGAATCATGATCATATTGGTTAATGTATTTGCGATAGCCACTTTTACACTTTATTTCATGAAAAAGATACAGCCGATGGCTTTTCTTGTTTGCTTCATTGATGTGGATCGTTTTAATGATAAGTTTCTGGTACATACTGCCCGTTTATGGTCTATCGTAAGGCGGTTACTTTCAGGCATGAATTCAGTATGACATTTGAAGAAGAGGGATTTTCATTGGGGCATGAGAAGGGTTCTAAAAACTGGCAATGGACGTCATTAAAAAACTATTTGGAAAGTCCGCATTTTTTTCACCTGTATTTTGATTCCCGTTCCTTTTTTTTGGTTCCCAAAAGTGGATGCAAGGATAGTGATGAAGTATTCGAATTACGTAAATTGATAAAAGCGAAAGTGAAGAAAGGATAAAATCGATCATAACTGTTTTTCCATAATAACATGCGGAATGGTTATTTCTAAAAATTCATCTCCGGTTACTTTATATCCCATTCTTTCATAGAAGCCGGCAGTATTCTTTCGGGCATGCATTGAAATGATTTTAAAACCTCTGTCCCGGGCAAGATTTTCAGCAAAATTCATGAGGGCTCTTCCTATGCCTTTTCCCTGTAAGTCATTTAATACAGCCATTTGCCGGAGTCTGACGGTTCGGGAATCTTCTTCTACCAGCATACAGCAGCCCAACATGTCTTCATCTTCAAAAGCGCCGATCAGCATATTTTTTTTTTCGGAATCCAATTCCTGTTCAGTAAAATTTAAGCCCAGGGGTTTGCGCAGAATATCATTGCGGAGTTTGACCATTTGCTGGTATTCGGGACTTCCATGATCAATAATTTTCAATGCCATACATAACTAATTAAGCTGCCAGCTGTTCTCCAAAGGGAGTCCTTTGGACAAAATACAAAGAACTTATAATACTGCCAACGGATTAATAGCTTATTTTAAAGTTTGGAAACAGGGAATTATAGTGATCTTAATAATTCGTTTTCAGTAATTTGGAATAAAATTGGAAAATAATACCTTTACAAGGCTTATTAATTCAAAAAGTATATTTTTGCAACCAATAAACAAAACTTTAAGAACATGTCAGACATTGCATCAAGAGTTAAAAAAATCATCGTAGACAAGCTAGGCGTTGACGAAGGAGAAGTAACCAACGAAGCTTCTTTTACAAATGACCTCGGCGCCGATTCATTAGATACGGTAGAATTGATTATGGAATTTGAAAAGGAATTTAATATTTCTATTCCTGATGAGCAGGCAGAGACCATCACATCAGTTGGTCAGGCTGTTTCTTATCTGGAAGAGCATGCCAAATAATTATTGGATGTCCCGCTAGGGCGGGAAATATTTTTATACCGCCTTCTGACTGTCATTAGCAGCGAAGGCGGTTTTTTACATTAAGTATTGAATTTTGTAAGTGTCTTGTATTGTTATTCAAATACATTAACTTAACATTATATGGAATTAAAAAGAGTAGTAGTAACAGGAATGGGTGCATTAACACCACTTGGAAACAATGTTCCTGATTACTGGAATGGATTAATTAATGGGGTATCGGGTGCCGATATGATAACCTTGTTTGATGCATCAAAATTCCGTACAAAATTTGCCTGTGAAATAAAAGGCTTTGAACCAACTGATTTTTTGGAAAGAAAGGAAGCAAGAAAAATAGATCGTTTTACACAACTGGCATTAGTGGTCAGCGATCAGGCAATGACAGATGCCGGTCTGAATAAAGAAAATATCAATCCGGATAGGATAGGTGTTGTTTTTGGAAGTGGAATTGGCGGTCTGATAACCTTTCAGCATGAAGTTACAGAGTTTGCCAGAGGGGATGGAACGCCAAGATTCAATCCATTCTTTATTCCCAAAATGATATTGGATATTGCAGCTGGCCAGATCAGTATGCGGCATAACCTGAGAGGTCCAAACTTTGCAGTGGTAAGTGCCTGTGCCAGCAGTACCAATGCCATTATGGATGCATTTAACCTGATACGGTTGGGTAAGTCGGATATTATTCTTAGTGGTGGAAGCGAAGCCGTAATAAGCGAAGCAGGTGTTGGTGGTTTTAATGCTATGAAAGCAATGAGTGAAAGAAACGATGATCCAAAAACAGCCAGTCGCCCATATGATAAAGACAGAGATGGTTTTGTAATGGGAGAAGCTTGTGGAATAATCGTATTGGAAGAATTAGAACATGCAAAAGCCAGAGGAGCCAGAATTTATTGTGAAATTGGTGGATGCGGTGCTACTGCCGATGCTTATCATATTACAGCTCCACATCCGGAAGGATTAGGGGCCCGAAATGTAATGCTTGCCGCTTTGGATGATGCAGGTATGCAACCAGAAGATATTGATTACATCAATACACATGGCACATCTACACCCATTGGTGATGGTGCAGAAGTAAAAGCGATTACAGCGGTTTTTGGCGAACATGCTTACAAATTAAACATAAGTGCTACTAAATCGATGACCGGACATTGCCTTGGTGCAGCTGGAGTAATCGAAGCTATTGCAAGTATACAGGCAGTCATTACTAATATTATTCCTCCAACTATCAATCATTTTACCGATGATCCGGAGTTGGATCCAAAGCTTAATTTTACTTTTAACAAAGCGCAGGAACGTACTGTCAAAGCTGCCTTAAGCAATACATTTGGATTTGGAGGGCATAATGCCTGTGTGATTGTGAAGGAATATAATGGTTAATTGTTTATTTGTTAATTAGCAGTTAGTTCTTCATTAGTCAGGCTTATATCGATTATTCATGAAGTCAGAAAACAGGGAAAAATTGAAGAATGCTTGATACTTAAATAACTAATAAACCAATTAACTAACCAACCTTTTTCGTAGCTTAACGCCTGTGGATTTTCTAAAATTTTTTTCCGGAAAGTATACCGGATCCTCTTTTAAGAAAGAATTGAAAAATATTCTGGGTTTTAAACCTGGAAATATTTCTTTATACCAGACGGCGCTCACCCATCGGTCCATCAGAGAAAACGCAGATGAAAATAATGAAAGGTTAGAATACCTGGGCGATGCAATCCTGAGTGCATTAGTAGCTGATTATCTTTTTAAAAGATACCCCTACAAAGAAGAAGGATTTCTTACCGAGATGCGCAGTAAAATGGTGAATCGGCAGCAGTTAAATGAAATAGCAGTAAGGATGGGTTTAAAGAAGGTTACGCTATACAATAAAATGGATGGCGCATTAAAAGTGAGTCAGATTTTTGGCAATACACTGGAAGCATTGGTAGGAGCTATTTATCTCGATCATGGGTACAAGAAAACAACCAAATGGGTGCTGGAGTGTATCATTTTGCCGCATATGTTTATGGATGATCTTGAGAATCTGGAGATCAATCATAAGAATAAATTATATGGTTGGGCAAATAAGAATGGAAAGGTGCTTGAGTTTGAAACGCTGAATGAGCGGCTCGAAAACGGACGAAGGTTGTTTACCGTTGCTGCGGTAGTAGATGGAAAAAATATTGCTGAAGGGAAAGCATTTAATAAAAAAGATGCTTCTCAGATAGCTGCACAAATTGCCGTTGATAAGTTAGGTATCATCAACGCTGATTCTGTTGCGGAAGAATATTAAGTAGTTCCGAAACATTATATATCCAACAAATCAATTTAGTATGAAAAAAATTATCCTTGTTTTAATCGTCGTTACTGGTTTTATGGCTTGTAACAGTCCTGAAAAAGGTGATAATGGTGTAACGTATAAATCACCGGTTCAATACAATGATTATATTATCAGCCGGCAAACCACATTGATTGAAAAGATCATGAAATTTTCCACTACCGCCCAAACTGATCTGGACGCAGCTGATAAACTACTGGATGGGTATGCCCTGGATGCTTCCGCTATGATCAAAGACATAAAAGGTATGCCGGCTTATAAAAAAGATACCGATTTCAGGGATGCCGCCATCGGTTCATTTACTTTTTACAGAAAATTATTTGATGGGTTCTATAAGGACATCATCCGCATAAGAAAAGAAGATGCAGCTGATGCAGATGAACAAATCGATATCGTGCTGGAAAAACTTACGGCAGAAGAAACGGTTGTAGACAAAACCTTTCATAATGCACAAGAGAAATTTGCGAAAAAGAATAATATGAGATTGAAGGATAATGAAATTCAAAAGAAAATTGATGCAGCTGCTGATTAAAGAAGACAGTTAGCTGTTCGGCTTTTCCATGCATAATTCAATCAATACGCCGCTGGTATGTTTTGGGTGAAGAAAACATACCAGCTTATTATCTGCCCCTTTTTTGGGCGTTTCATTTAAGAGAACAAAACCTTCTTCTTTTAATCTTTTCATTTCTGCTTCAATATCCGTTACATCAAATGCAATGTGATGAAGACCTTCTCCCTTTTTTTCGATAAAACGGGCTATTACACCATCCGGATCTGTGCTTTCGAGTAATTCTATCTTTGTTTCTCCTTGTTTGAAAAAAGCAGTATTTACCTTTTCAGAAATAACTTCTTCTGTTTTGTAACAATTGGTATTCAATAGTTTTTCAAATAAAGAAACAGCATCTGCCAGGTTTTTTACTGCGATACCGATATGTTCTACTTTTTGCATAAAATTGATGTGTATTAATGACTTGCGATTTCGGTAAAATCGGTCAATAGTCCGAAATTACCCCTTTCACTTAGAACCTTTTAGGTTAATTTTGTGTTTAAGAAACAAAAACGTACAATAACAAGATTATGTTGAATTTTCCTATTTATTTAGACCATAATGCGACGACACCCTGCGACCCAAGGGTAGTGGAGGCAATGATTCCGTATTTTACCAATAGTTTCGGAAATGCGGCAAGTCGTAACCATCCTTTTGGATGGCAGGCGGAAGAAGCAGTTGATTATGCAAGAGAGCAGGTGGCCAAATTGATTGGTGCCGAACCGAAAGAAATAATTTTTACTTCCGGTGCTACAGAAGCCGACAATCTTGCTTTGAAAGGTGTTTTTGAAATGTATGCCAGCAAAGGCAATCATATCATCACCTGCAATATTGAACACAAAGCTGTGTTGGATACCTGTAAGCATATTGAAAAAGAGGGTGGCGAAGTAACGTACCTGAAAGTAAAAGATAATGGATTGATCGATCTGGCAGAACTGGAAGCGGCAATCAAGCCAAATACGATCCTTATTTCAATCATGTATGCAAATAATGAAATCGGTACAGTTATGCCAATGAAAGAAATAAGTGCTATTGCTAAAAAGCATGGTGTACTTGTTTTCAGCGATGCTACGCAGGCAGTTGGTAAAATACCTGTTGATGTAAATAAAGATGGCATTGACCTGATGGCTTTTACAGCACATAAAATGTACGGCCCGAAAGGTGTTGGTGCTTTATATGTTCGTAGAAAAAATCCAAGAGTAAAAGTAACTGCCCAGTTAGATGGTGGCGGACATGAAAGAGGAATGAGAAGCGGTACTTTAAATGTTCCTGGAATTGTAGGTTTTGGTAAAGCTTGTGAGATTTGCATGAATGAAATGGAAGAAGAAACTGCAAGAGTAAGTAAACTGAGAGATAAGTTACAAACTGAATTATTGAAAGTTGAAGAATCATACCTTAATGGTGATAAGGAACATAAGCTTCCACATGTAACGAATATTTCATTTAAACATGTAGAAGGCGAAGGCTTGCTAATGGGCTTTAATAAAAATATTGCCTTATCCTCTGGTTCGGCTTGTACATCTGCTTCATTAGAGCCCTCGTATGTTTTAAAGGCATTAGGATTGGGTGATGATTTGGCACACAGTTCTTTACGTTTCGGATTGGGAAGATTTACAACGGAAGAGCAAATTGATTATACTGTTGAACAAGTAACAAATACTGTAAATAAATTAAGAGAGATGAGTCCTTTATGGGAAATGTATAAGGAAGGCATAGATTTAGATACAATAGAATGGGCGCATCACTAATTTTTATAACCTTTAAATTTATATATATCATGGCATATAGCGAAAAAGTAATAGATCATTATCAGAATCCTAAAAATGTAGGAACACTTGATAAAAGCAAAGCAACTGTAGGTACTGGTCTTGTTGGTGCACCTGAGTGTGGCGACGTTATGCGTCTGCAAATTGAAGTTGATGAAACGACCGGCGTTATTAAAGATGCTAAATTCAAAACCTTTGGTTGCGGCTCTGCCATTGCCTCTTCTTCATTAGCTACAGAGTGGTTAAAAGGAAAATCAATTGATGAAGCTGTAACAATCGATAACATGACTATTGTTGAAGAATTGAATCTTCCTCCGGTTAAAATTCACTGTTCTGTATTGGCTGAAGATGCAATCAAAGCAGCAATCAATGACTATCGTCAGAAGAACGGAATGGAAGCATTGAAATTTGAAGAAAGTGTAATTCATTAAGTAAAAACTCAAAATTAATAAGTAAAAAAGAGGTCAGATTTGTGGATAGCTATTTGACTTTTGATTTTTTACTTTTGACTTAGTAAGATGAGTGTAGCATTAGAAAACAGTATATACATAAGTGATAAGGCGAAAGAAAAAGTGCATCAGCTAATGAAAGATGCTGGTGTGGCAGATGATCACGTCTTATTTTGTTAGGGTTGGTGTAGTGGGTGGTGGTTGTTCAGGTTTAAGTTATAAGCTGGATTTTGACAATGAAGACAAAACCAATGGATCAGGCTTTTGAGGACAATGGAATTAAGATCGTAACCGATCTGAAGAGTTTTCTTTACCTGGTGAATACGACACTGGATTTTTCAGACGGATTGAATGGTAAAGGATTTTACTTCAGTAATCCTAATGCCAGTCGAACCTGTGGATGTGGGGAAAGTTTTGCTGTATAAAATATTAAATCCCGAGCATGAAAATAAATGTCCCTCTTTTTGAGGGATTTTTTTATGCTTTTAATAAAAGCCATTGGCTTGAAATATAAGCGCTTTGGCTTATTTTGCAGCATTCCAAGCCTATGTGGTCTGTTTGTAAAAAAGAACTCCGTCAATTTTTCAGTAGCCTTACCGGTTATATTGCCATTATCGTATTCCTGTTGGTAAACGGGCTGGTACTTTTTGTCTTTGATGACAATATCTTCGATTTTGGATATGCTACATTGGATCGGTTCTTTCAATTAGCTCCCTGGATACTTTTATTATTGATTCCTGCCATTACTATGCGCAGCTTTTCTGAAGAATTTAAGACGGGTACTTACGAGATTTTGCAAACCCGTCCATTGACCCGTTGGCAGATCATTGGTGGTAAATACTGGGTAGCCTGATCGTTGTTTTCATCGCATTGTTACCAACGATTATTTATATTTTTTCGATTCAGCGACTTTCTTCGAATGAGGGGTTGGATATGGGAGCAACAGTCGGTTCTTATATCGGATTGTTTTTTCTGGCAGCTGTGTTTACAGCAATCAGTATTTGTTGCAGCAGTTTTACCAATAATGCAGTTGTTGCATTTATCGTGAGTTTATTGGCTGTGCTTTGTTGTATTATGGATTTAGTGCAATCAGCAAATTGCCGGCATTGAGCAATGGTCCGGATTATTATACAGAAATGGTGGGATATGATTTTCATTACCGTAGCATCAGCCGTGGGTTGATCGATACAAGAGATATTGTTTATTTTTTATCAGTAATATTTCTTGTTCTTAACGTATCACCAATCGTAATTTATTAAAACGATAAATGAAGAACATTGTAAATAAAATATTTGCTTCAAAATTCTGGTGGCTGTTGCTATTGGTTATTTTATTTGCAGTTAATTATCTGGCTTCAAGCAATTCATGCCCGTTTTGATCTTACAAAAGAAAAAAGATATACACTCAGCAAAGCCACAAAAAATTTGTTAAAGAATCTGGATGAAGAAGTGCAGATAGATGTTTTTTTGAAAGGAGAATTTCCCGCAGGGTTTAAAAAATTGGCGAATAGTACAAAGGAATTTCTTGGGCTGTTGAAAGATAGAAACTCGTGCGAAAGATCCACTACGGTTTATTTCTCCACAGGATGAAATGCCAGGAACGATCAATAGAACTGTACGGGACACATTAATTGGATTGGGAGCTGTGCTATTAATCTGTCCGGTTCAGGTTAAAGCAGGAGAGGAGAAATAAGAGGGTATATCCTGTTGCTGTTATTAAATATAAAGACAGGCAGGCCATTAGTAAATTTATATGCTGGTGGAAGGGCGGATGATAACACCTGTATGAAATGAAAGTGCAGGGAAGCGTTGATGGAATACCAGTTTGCAAAAGCATTGGATAAAATTAGCAAGAAAAGGCCATTGATTGGTTATTCAATGGGCAATGGAGAGCCAACTGATTACAGGGCCTATGATCTGCAGCAAACAGTTCAAAAGGATTATAGTTTTGGGCCATTTTTATTACAACAAATCAACCAGTACCTTCCGATACATTAAAGTATTGCTGATAGTAAAACCAACTTTACAGTTTACTGAGGAGGAGAAATTAAAAATTGATCAGTATATCATGCGGGGCGGAAAATTGTTGTGCTTTATAGATAACCTGATTGCCGAGCAAGATAGTTTACGATATACACCTGAAACCATTGCTTTTGACAGAGACCTTAATCTCACAGACCATTTTTTCAGATATGGTATTAGAATTAATACCGATCTGGTAATGGATCTGCAATGCGATTATATGCCTTTCGCCGTAGGCGGTAGCCAGGAAAATCCGCAGATGGAATTTTTACAATGGAATTATTTTCCGGTACTTTCTCCGGGGGAATCATAATGGTAAAGACATGGGCTATGTGGCAAGCCGCTTTGCTAATTCTATTGATACGATTCAGGTGGCGTTAGAAAAGATACCATTAATGTATTCTTCGGCTAATTCAAGAGCTATTAGTACACCGGCATTAATAAGTATCAACGAAAATAAAAATGTGCCGGAAGATGCTAAGTTTAAAAAGAAGAATATTCCTGTGGCATATTTACTGGAAGGAAAGTTTAGTTCTCTTTATAGAAACAGGCATCCCAAAGTCAGTTGGATAGCCTGCATGCAATGGATTTCAGTGAAAGCCAAACTCCTTGAAAACAAAATGATTATAGTCGGGGATGGTGATATGTTTTGAATGATTTCTCACCTGGTAATGAAAAGATAGGCAACCTTCACCGCTGCCAATGGGTTGGAATAAATACACCTATACGGAGTATCTGAAACAGTCGGAATTCGGAAAATACTTTATTCCTGTTGCCAATCGGGATTTTTTGAATAATTGTCTTGAATACCTGGTTAATAAGCCTGGTATAAGCGAAACGAGAAACAAGGACATTGTTTTACGTTTAATTGACGCGAAGAAAGTAAATGAGCAAAAAACTACCTGGCAGTTTATCAATATCGCATTACCTGTTTTATTGGTCTTACTATTTGGTTGGGTTTATCAGCAAGTTCGAAAACGTAAATACACGGCTTAGGCTTATTGAAACAACTTCATCATTCCCGCTATCTTTGCAAATTGTATAAATTCATATAATGAATACTGATCAGATTACCTATCTCGTTTTTGGATGCCTTACCGTCGCATTGGTATTCGATCTTGGATTGATGAGCAAGAAAGACCAGAAGGTTACCATTCGACAGGCGTTATATCAAACTTTTTTTTGGGTTGGACTTGCATTGGGTTTTTTTGTTTTTATGTGGATTGAAAAAGGGGAGGGACTGGCATTGGAATATTTGGGTGCGTACCTGATGGAGTGGAGCCTAAGTATCGACAATATTTTCGTTTTTATTCTTATTTTTTCCGCTTTCGGTGTTAAAGAAAAGAATTACGGTCGGGTATTACTTGTAGGAATCCTGATGGCAATTGTTTTCAGGGTCATTTTTATCACAGTGGGTGTTGCGTTGGTTGAACGATTTCATTGGATACTTTATATATTTGGTGTATTTCTCGTGTACACCGGATATAAAATGTTTACCTCAACAGATGATGAGGAGTATAATCCAGAGGAAAGCAAAGTCTTTCGATGTTTAGAGAGAGTATTACCATAGTGGCACATGATGGTGATGGCAAATACACCACTCGAAAACGGCGAGACCTTTTATACTTCAGCTTGTTTGTTGTTGTTATCATGTTGGCTGCTATCGACCTGGTTTTCGCTCTTGATTCTATACCGGCCGTGATGGGAATTTCAAGAGATAAGTTGGTTATTTACACATCGAATATTTTTGCTGTATTGGGTTTGCGGTCATTATTCTTTCTTTTAAGAGGAGCTGTTAATAAATTTGATTTCCTGCAACAGGGTATTGCTATTGTGTTGGTGTTTATCGGCTTAAAGATGCTTTGCGAGAAATGGATCAATCAGGTTATTGATAAGCAGATACAGGTAATAATTTCGTTAGGTGTAATTATGGTTTGTATTTCGGGGTCCATCTTTTATTCATTATTTATGGACAAACGAAATACGAGTATAAAGACTGCTGAGCAGAGGATATACCAGACGATATTGATGTAAACTTTTGATCTATTCTATTCAAATATTGCCTCAGTAATTAAGGGGGAAACGACGATAACAAATGATGTACACATCGAGCATCTTTTATTTGATAGTCGTAAAGTGTATTCACCCCAATCTTCTTTGTTTTTTGCAATCGCAGGAGATCGTAGAGACGGACATCAGTTTATTTCGGAGCTGTATAAGAAGGGCGTACGAAGCTTTGTTGTTAGTCAACAGGTAGAGATCAGTAAATTTCCTGAGGCGAATTTCATTAACGTTGCCAATACCCTGGAGGCACTACAGATGCTTGCTGCATCTCATCGGCGGAAATTTTCAATTCCCGTTATTGGTATCACCGGGAGCAATGGAAAAACCATTGTTAAAGAATGGCTTTACCAGTTATTGCATCAGGATTATAATATTGTACGAAGTCCCAGAAGTTTTAACTCTCAAATAGGTGTGCCTTTAAGCGTATGGCAGATGAATGAACATCATACGCTAGCCATATTTGAGGCTGGTATTTCAAAGCCCGGGGAAATGGACAAGCTGGAAAAAATAATTCAACCTACTATCGGAGTATTAACGAATATTGGAGAAGCTCATAGTGAAGGATTTAACTCTGTATCACAAAAAGAAAAAGAAAAGAGATTATTATTCCGAAGTGTAGCATTGCCTGAATCAATAGTCGTTACTAGAATTAATAAGGGAAACAGGCAACTAATATTTCAGCAATTTTCAAGTCATACAGTATCTCATTTAAAATTCCATTTAATGATGACGCTTCAGTTCAAAATGCAATTACCTGCTGCGAGGTAATGTTGCATCTGGGATATCCCAATAAGAAAATCGCTGAGCGAATGAAGTTGCTGACGCCTGTAGATATGCGTCTTGTATTAAAAAAGGGTATCAATTACTGTACAATTATAAATGATAGTTATAGTGCTGATATTAGCTCACTGGAAATTGCTTTGAACTTTCTTACCCAGCAGAGTGCTGGTGCCAAAAAAACTGTTATTCTTTCTGATTTTTTACAAAGTGCAATGCCTGATTCGGAATTGTACAGAACAGTGATTGAAAGTTTACAGAACCATTGTGTGAAAAGAGTAATTGGAATCGGGAAAAAAATTTCAAAAGAACTTGAACTATTTTCTAAAAATAGAGAAGCGGAAATAGAGATTGAAGTTTTTGATTCAACCGATGCGTACTTAGATCAATTCCTTTCTTCTCATTTTAAAGAGGAAGTAATACTGATAAAAGGAGCAAGGGTTTTTGCATTTGAGCAGATTGTTCAGTTACTTGAGCAAAAAGCACATCAGACTGTTCTGGAGATTAATTTGAATGCGATTGTTCATAATCTAAAGGAGTATCAACAACTTTTAAAACCTGATACCAAAGTGATGGCAATGGTAAAAGCTTTTGCATATGGAAGTGGTGGTGCAGAAATAGCCGGCGTTCTTCAATATCATAAAGTGGATTACCTGGGAGTGGCTTATGCAGATGAAGGGGTTGAATTAAGAAAGGCAGGAATCGGATTACCGATCATGGTAATGAATCCGGAATCCTATGCATTTGAAACGATTATTGAGCATAATCTGGAACCTGAATTATACTCTTTTGAATTGCTTAATTCATTTGACAAGTTTTTAAGGCAGGAAGCTATTCAACATTATCCTGTTCATCTTGAAATTGAAACAGGAATGAACCGATTAGGGTTCTCTATTAATGAAATTGAAAAACTGGCACAGGTATTAATGGAAACATCTTCTGTGAAAGTTCAAACAGTATTCACCCACTTTGCTGCCAGTGAAGAAAAAAACGCTGGATGACTTTTCAATTCATCAGTATACAGAGTTTAAAGCAGCAGTTGAAAAAATTAAGAAGACGGGACTTAGATTTATAAGTCATATTGCAAATTCAGCAGCCGTTGTTCGTCATCCGGAAATGCAAATGGATATGGTGCGGTTAGGGATTGGTCTTTATGGAGTAGATAGTACGGCGGGTAATAAATTAAAACTACAATCAGTAGCTACATTAAAATCAACTATTGCTCAAATAAAGCATTTAAAAAAAGGCGAATCAGTAAGCTATAATCGAAAGGGAGTCGTTGAAAAAGATTCGTAATAGCGACAATAAGAATTGGTTATGCGGATGGTTATCCAAGAAGGCTGGGCAATGGTATGGGAAAGTTTGGATCAATGGGAAATTGATGCCAATAATCGGAACTATATGTATGGATATGTTTATGGTAGACATCACCGATTTGGAGAATGTAAAAGAAGGAGATGATGTTATCATATTTGGAAAAGAAATACCCGTTCAGCAAATTGCAGAATGGGCAAATACGATTCCCTATGAAATATTGACCGGTATTTCTCAAAGGGTAAAGAGAATTTATTTTGAAGAATAACTGTTTCCAAAATGTAAAAAGTAAAGAAGGGCTTTACTTGACTGACTTTAAGATATTTTTGGCCTCCTCACTGCGTCTTTCTTTCCTATATTTGTGCTCATTATGAAGTCACTGAAGGCCAGGCATGTTATATTAATCATAGCTGCAATTATACTTATCGATCAGGTATTAAAAATCTGGATCAAAACCTCTTATCCAACTGGTGAGGTAGTAAGGGTGTTTGGTATGGATTGGTTCCGTCTACATTTTATTGAAAATCCTGGCATGGCCTGGGGTTGGAAATTTGGTAATGAAACGGGGAAAATGATTCTTACTTTATTTCGCCTTGCTGCTGTTATCTTTGGTACATGGTATATAAGTAAGATAATCAAACAGAAATATAAAAGAGGTTTTATTGTCTGCGCTGCTCTTATCTATGCGGGAGCACTTGGCAATTTGATTGACAGTATGTTTTATGGGATGTTATTTGACAAAGGTCTTCACTATGATGCCGCTATCAACGATTATTTAAGCTATCCTGGCATTGCTGAATTTTCGTCGAATGGCTATTCTTCTTTTTTACATGGAAGTGTTGTTGACATGTTATACTTCCCGATTTTTGATGGCCGGTTTCCTGATTGGCTTCCATTTGTTGGAGGAGAACATTTCGAATTTTTCAGCCCAATATTTAATATTGCCGATGCTTCAATTTCTGTTGGTGTAATTACTTTATTACTTTTTCAAAATAGATTTTTCAAAAAAAATGTACCAACAGAAAATAATTCTACATTAGAGACCAGAACAGAAATGAGTGATAAGGTTCATGTATTATAGCCTTTGCAGATATAATAATTTGATGAGTATCTGATTATTTAAATTGTTTTAATATTCTTTTTTGAATTAGCGTACCTGCAAACTCTATTCTTAAAAAGTAAATTCCATTTCCAAGCACATCTGTATTTTCAATTACCAGGTTATTTACACCTTCCAAAATTGAATATTCTTTTCTTGTTACAATTTTTCCGGTTTGATCAATGATTTCAGCTTTGGCAATTCCTGATTGTACTGACATCACACTCATTGTAAGTTCATTACTAAAGGGGTTTACTACGGACATTAAAGAGAATAATTCTTTATCATTAGCAAGCTGAATAATTCTGGAATAGATAGTATAGTTTGAGCCATTTACCATTTTAATACGGTAATATGCTTTACTAGTTAATAGAACAGGGTCTGTGAATGAATAAGTGCTTTTTTCAGATACATAGTCATTGTAACTTTCCAATGTAGCCACTTGATTGAAGTTAATTCCATCTGTACTTTTCTCTACATAGAAAATTAATGGTTCATTTTCTCCGGTAGTTGTCCATTGTAATACTGCTTTATTATTTGCGGTACGGGCATTAAAGGCAATTAGTTTAGTGCTTAGTATAGGTCCGCAATTTATTACTGTAAGCCGGATACGAAGCGGATCTGTAAAGCTACAAGCTGCATCTGTAAGATTAGCTACTGTTGTAGCTACTACAACCCTATACATATCACCATTGTTTGAAGGCTGTGTTTGAGAAATAGGTACAGTATAAAGGGTTACGTACTCCCAGGCAGTTCCATTCCATACAGGCGAACCAGAGCCGTTAGCACCTGGTATATCATTCCAGATGGCACCATTATCTGTACTTCGTTGCCACTTATATTCTGTGTAGTTATTAAAAAAAGAACGAATTGTATCCGATAAGAGAATAACATTACTATCACAAACAATTGGATTATAGATTGGCCCATACCTCATGTCTGGTGAGCATGTCGCAACTGAAATATCGTCTAATGCCCAGTCGTTACCTCCTCCGCCAGGTGCATTATTAAAATATTTTAATGTAAAACTAGTTTGCAATGGACCTGTAAGAAAAGTAAAACCTTTTTTAACCCACTGACCATTGTAAGTTATATTTCCGGTTGTATAATAGTCAATGCCATCTACTTCAAAGGTTATGTTAGGAGTAACACCTGATGAGTCTCCAGGGCCAGTTGGAATATAAAAAACAGGACCACTACCATTAGTAGCACCTTTGCCATTTGAGTCACAACCACATTTTGAACAAATATTTCTCATCCAACAAGAAATTTCATAATAGGTATTCGGGCATAGCCCTGAAATAGTTTGTTGGAAAGCTGAATCAATACGATATGCCGCATTAATTACAAGCATATAACCGGCATTAGGATTAGCAACAGTATCTGCTGCAGGATTTCCTGCAATTGGATCAACTGCACCGGTATGATCGCCGATTATATCCCATACACCAAATACTCTATGTGAGGGTGAAGAAAGATCCGGGTAGGCCCAGGCATTTGATGTAGTATAATTGACTCGGGTAGATGTATTATTTGCTATTCCATAATAATAGTCCTGTGGTGAGTTGGAATTAAAATAATTAAAAGTATAACCGGCAGGTACATTTGCTGATGTTCCCCTATTGCGAGGTTGGCCGCTTCCAAATGTACCATTGAACTCTGTACCAATGGCATTACCACCGATGGTGTTTGCACAAATACCATAATTGGGATACACTTTTAAAGTGTTAGCCGGAAATGTAAATGTTTGAATAGCAGCAGCGCCACTTTTGTATGTCATATTCCCGCCGCCTGTACTGATATTTGTGCCGGTAACTGCAGTCACTATCACTCTGAATGATGCTATCATTATACAAGTGCCTCCATAAAAAGAAGGCTTATGAGTATTTCTTACCCGGCCTCTTCTGAAATGCTGTTGCTGGGGAAGCGGTTTGATTAAATCCTAAGATGAATAGTAATATTTGATCCGCTTATCCAACCTTCATCATTGCCATAAGTATCTGAAAAAGATTTGTAGACCTTTCCTTCGTTTGTAAGAACCTTTAATGAATTAGGAATATATGTTGTTCCAACTGGAACAACATCCTGGTAGCGACAACTATCATAGGTACCTGATCGAACAACAAGAGATGCTCTTATTTCTAATGTATCGCCAGTTTCAACCGTTCCACCATTCAAACCCTTCGTAATATTTATATAACTTTTTCCAAAATCAATATTTTGTGCATATGAGAATTGACAATTGAGCACCATCAATAGTGTAAATGAAAAAAGAAGCTGGGTTTTTAAAATTAAATTAGGTATAGGTTTATTCATAGACTGGATTTTCGGGTTCACAAATCTGACTCCTGAATATAAAATTAGATTAATGCATTGTTGACGTCAATAGGATTTTCCTTTGATTTAAATAAAAAATCCCGGTGGATTTTACAGAAGGATATTACCATTCTGATTCATACTATACTATCCTCAATTGTGATTAAGATAATTACAATTGTAGTAAGGAGAGGAGGAGAAAATTATGTTGCTTTTAAATAAGTAGATATGCTGAAAGCTTTTAAGTCAATGCATTGAAAATTAAAAACCCCCATTCGGGGGTTTTTACAAAGTAAAATGCTCAAGCGTATAGGTTAAAATATCTTAGTAAAATTTCAATGGATTGAAAAACTATCTTTTGAGTAATGCGCTTTCTTTTATATAGCGAAGGGCGGCAGTTAGATCTGGTGTCGAAAGTTCAATTTTCTTTTCTGCATTTAATGGAGTTGGAGTAGCCGATAAGATGGCTCTTAAATAAGGTGTTTGTTGTTGCTCAACTTTTGGAAGTTCAGGTTTAACAACTTTGAGTGAAGACGAAAATAAATTTCGTAGTGGAATAATACTTTTCATAAGGCGGATATTTTTAATTAAAAATTGGTTCGGATCAATTCTACTGTTAAGATAGATACAAAGTATTCTTAATTACAAGGTTTACCAAAGAAAAAAGTAAAAAAATATTTATGTTCTGGTTTTTACGATAGCAGTTTTACGATTTTATTTAAGTTTTCCTACCATATTTTCTGGCTTTACCCATTCATCAAATTCTTCGGCAGTAAGATAACCGAGTTTAATTGCCATTTCTTTTAAAGTTGTTCCTTCCTTATGTGCTTTTTGTGCAATTTCTGCAGCTTTATAATAACCAATTTTTGTATTCAATGCAGTAACCAGCATCAAGAATTATCAACATGTTTTTTAATATTTGCTTCAATAGGTTCTAATGCCTACAGCACATTTATCATTAAAAGAAACACAACCATCACCAATCAATCTGGCACTGTGCAAAAAATTATAAATCATTACCGGTTTAAAAACATTCAATTCAAAATGACCGTTGCTGCCGCCAATACTTATGGCAACATCATTTCCCATTACCTGTGCAGCAATCATGGTCAATGCTTCACATTGTGTAGGATTTACTTTACCCGGCATGATAGAAGAACCTGGTTCATTATCCGGAATAAAGATTTCGCCAATACCACTACGTGGACCGGATGAAAACATTCGGATATCATTGGCAATTTTCATTAAACTAACTGCAACTGTTTTTAATGCACCATGTGCTTCTACAATGGCATCATGTGCAGCCAGTGCTTCAAATTTATTTTCAGCAGTTATAAAAGGTAATCCGGTAAGTTTTGCAATATGTTTTGCTACATTTTCAGAATATTTTGGGGGCGTATTAATTCCTGTACCAACAGCAGTTCCACCTAATGCCAATTCACTTAAATGAGCTAAAGTATTTTTTATGGCTTTCATTCCATGATCTAATTGAGAAACATAACCGCTAAATTCCTGACCCACTGTTAATGGTGTTGCATCCATAAAATGTGTACGGCCAATCTTTACCACTTTCATAAACTGCTTTGCTTTTCTTAGCCAGGGTATCTCTTAATTTTTCAATTCCGGGAATGTAGTTTCCACTAAAATTTTATATGCTGCAATATGCATTGCAGTTGGAAAAGTATCATTTGATGATTGTGATTTATTTACATCATCATTCGGATGTAGAAATTTTTCTTTATCAGTTAGTTTACCGCCATTTAAAACATGTGCACGGTAAGCAATCACTTCATTTACATTCATATTGCTTTGTGTACCGCTTCCTGTTTGCCAAACCACCAATGGAAAATTATCATCCAATTTTCCTTCTAGAATTTCATCACAAACTTTACCAATCAAGTATCGCTTTCTTTTTTGGTAAAACACCTGCTTCACAATTGGTAATTGCAGCAGCTTTTTTCAAATAAGCAAATGCCTCGATAATTTCTTTTGGCATTTTATTGATATCCTGTGCAATTTTAAAATTATCAATGCTGCGTTGTGTTTGTGCACCATAATAAGCATCGACAGGAACTTTTACTTCACCCATCGTGTCTTTTTCTATTCTGTATTCCATATTAAATTTTAGTTTATTTGCGCAAAGGTATTCCAAACGGAAAATTGGGATGCATGATTTTTGACATTTAAAGTTCAGGACACTGTACTAAATTGCTGTATGAAAAATGCTGTTGAACCACTTTTGTTGCTAATTTTTGCATCTCGAATGCCCAGCAGAAAACGGAAAACATTATTATCATCACTACAGATGGTTTTCGCTGGCAGGAAGTTTTTAAAGGAATGGATTCTGCCATCGCCAATAATCCCAAATACAACCAGGGCGACAGTGAATACATTTATAAAAAGTACTGGAGTAATGACGAATTTGAAAGAAGAAAAAAATTGATGCCTTTTTTGTGGAGTGCAGTGGTTGACAAGGGACAAATTTTTGGAAACAGGCCCGTTGGTAGTAAAGTGGAGTGATGAACCCTTACTGGTTCAGCTATCCGGGTTACAATGAAATATTCACAGGGTTTGCTGATACAGCAATAAACAAAAACGATTACCCGGCCAATCCTCATGTAACTGTCCTGGAATTTTTAAATAAACAACCAAAACTAAAAGGCAAAGTGGCGGCTTTCGGTGCATGGGATGCTTTTGACAGGATATTAAATGAAGAAAGAAGCGGCATACCTGTTGTTTCAGGATTTGATCTTGTTGGCGGTAAAAATCCAAATGCAAATGAGCGCCTCATCAATGCAATGAATAAAGACGCACATCGCCCCTGGGGAGAAGCAGAGTGCCTGGATGTTTTTACCCATTACGCAGCATTTGAATATTTAAAAACAAAAAAACCAAAAGTGCTATATGTTGCTTATGGTGAAACCGATGAATGGGCACATGCCGGTCAATACCGGTCTTACCTGGATGCCGGCTGGCAGGTGGATGCATGGATCAAACAGATCTGGGACTTTGTACAAAATGATCCGCAGTATAAAAACAAGACAACTTTATTTATAACTGTAGATCATGGCCGCGGAGATATAAATAAAGATGAATGGACAAGCCATAATAATAAAATTGCAGATTCACATGAAATGTGGTTTGCCGTAAAGGGGCCTGATACACCGGTAAGAGGAGAATTAAAATCAGAAATGCAACTCTACCAGCAGCAATTTGCTCAAACCTTTGCAATGCTGATGGGTTATACTTACAAAGCTAAACATCCGGTTGCCGATGCCATTTTGTATGTTTTAAAAATGAAAAAATAATTACACTCCTTTGAAGATAGCTTTTCTTTTTTCCAGAAAAGCGGTTGTTCCTTCCTTCATATCCTTTGTTGCGAAGGTCTTCCCAAATTCATTTACTTCCACTTCAAAGCCATCGGTAGTTTCACTATAAACTGTATTAACTGCTTTTATACAACCTGCAATAGCTAATGGAGCTTTTGTGTTAATGAGAGCTAATATTTTTTTTGTTTCAGTTAATAATGAATCCTCAGTAGTTACATAATTAACTAAACCTAATCGTTTGGCCTCCTGTGCATCAATTAACTGGGCAGACATTAGCATTTCCATGGCTTTCCCTTTACCAACTAGCTGAACCAGCCGTTGCGTACCGCCATAACCAGGGATTAAACCAAGGGATACTTCTGGTTGCCCGAATTTTGCATTTTCACTAGCCAATCGAAAATGACAAGCCATTGCTAATTCACAACCTCCGCCTAATGCAAAACCATTCACGGCGGCTACAATTGGTTTAGGAGAGTTCTCAATTCTTGCAAAAATAATCTGACCCCTGATGGCCATTGCAATTGCTTCGTTTTTGTCCATTTGCTCAAATTCACTAATGTCAGCACCTGCAACAAAGGCTTTCGGGCCAGCCCCTGTGATGATGGCTGATTTTATATCGCTGTTGTTTTCTATTTCATCCACCATTGTAGTGAGGATCGGTGAATCTAGCTTTTGTTAAGTGCATTTAACTTATCGGGGCGGTTGATGGTGATGGTGTAAATACCGTTTTCTAAAGTGGAAAGCAGCGTTTGATACATAGCTATTTTGTTTGGTCAAAAATAGGGAGAATTAAAGCCTTGACAAAGACTGCCAGAGGGCACTTATTAATGGTGTAAATATAGGGCTGATATAGCGCAGGACTGTATTTAGATAATCAGGAGTGAGTGTCTAACAATCAGGAGATGATGCTTAATGAAAGGGAGTGAATGTGGACTAAATGGCCTAAAAGTGGGATTTGAGTGTTGCGGGTACAATGTGGTCTTTGTATAATTATTAAACAAACATTTTCGGGTATGAAAACATTAGTAACCTTTATGCTGTCATTTTTTTTGCTGGCAGTTTCTTCAACTGATTCTTTTGCACAAAAGAAAATTAAGTTTGACAGAGAAGGTAAAGCGACTGTCAGCACAACAGTGAAAGCCAATAGTAAATTGATCTATTCTGTTTCGGGAAAGGAGTTCGCCACCTTACAAATTACACAGACTGCTGGTGTCGATTTTAAGTATGAATTAAAACGTGGAAGTGAATTCTTATCAAGCGGCCATACAACAGGATCAAATATTACGCTGAATAGTGATGGAAAAAGTACGTATACCATTATAATTATAAATGGTGAAGACAAAGCAAATCCGATAACATTATCGATCACTAAAACCGGTGGTGGGAGTGATATTTAAAAAAGTCGGTTTAATAAATACTACTGCTGCTGCTGTTGCATTTCCAGATAATGCCGGTATGAATTACTACTCATATCAGGATTTTTAGAAGTGTAACTATAAGTAGGTGTCGCTTCTATTTCTTCTTTTGTTTTGATATGTCCGTTTTCAATAATTACAGATACTTCCAATGTATGTTCGGACGAACCTTTGTAAGTGCCTTTGACGGGAGTACAGTACAAAAATTTCTACCAATAGCAAGACGTACATGGCGGTCGCTTACAATGCAATTATTGGTTGGGTCAAGTCCAAGCCATCCATAAAAAGGTATATAAGCTTCTACCCATGCATGGGTGGCACCTTCGCCCCGGAGCTCCTGATCTTTTGGACAGATATAACCGCTTACATACCGTGCAGGAATTCCGTTCATGTGTAACAACACTAACAAAAGATGAGCAAAATCCTGACACACCCCTGCTTTTAATAACAGTATCTCATCAATCTTTGTTTCGATACTGGTTACACCTTTTTTATACTCAAACTGTGTGAAAATATATTCTGATAATTTTTGTGCGGCGATGAAAGGCGTGTCAGTTTTATTTACAATGCTGTCAGCTATTTTTTGTAATGAATCAACTGCTGTAAATTTTTCATGGAACATGAAATCAAGGTAGGGATAGATCTCTTTTAACTGATCCATCTCTGCCCATTGCAATGCTGCTGATTGATTATCTATCGGAAATATGATTGGATTTATTGAAACAATACTATCCGATTCGATAAGTAATACATTGTGTGGTGCAATAATTGAAAACATGCCAGATTGGTTGCCGAAATAGTCAATAAACATTTCAATGGTCGGGTTATTGGTGATCTTCAGTTCATGCTTTTTTACTGTTTGCTGCTCATCGTTGAGCGGGTACAGCATGAGCTGGTTGGTACAGTCGATAACTGTGGATGCGTAAGTGTATCGGGTAATATGTTTGACATGAAAGTCGGCCATAAAATTAGTGTCAGGTGTTTCCGAAATAGAATTGATTGAACCGGTTGGCGATGTCAAATAATTCTGAACGGATTTGTAATAAAAATTGTTTTAGTTGTTGATCATTTTCTGTAACATTACTGTATTTGATATTATTATAGCAACGGCCAATAATGAATTCAAGCTGGGAATAGCTTTCTGCCTCGCTTTCGGTTTTTAACCGTTCAAAATAACGGCTTAGCCTTTCCATTGAATATATCAGTGAGTGGGGAAATTCTGTGTTATACAATACATGATCGATCACCAGTGTAGAATTCAGATTTCCTCTGTTGGTTCGCAGATATAATTCATATCCTGATAAAGAGTATAAAAGAAAACGCCAGGTGGGATCTTCTGCATGTTTCACCAGATCGTAATCATATTCTTTTAATTTAATCGTTAACAGGTCGATGGTGATAATTGCTCTTGAAAGAAAACGACCGATGTTTAAGAAATTAAATCCCTCTTCTCTTGCCATGGTGATGTCAACAGTACCGTTGTATAACATGCCATGACGGATCAATGTATCAAGTGAAGTAACCGGATCGCCGGATATAATATTGGTTGCTATTTGTTTTTCCCTTGCCAAATGATAATATTCATTCAGGCAAAGCCACACTTCTTTGGTGATGTGGTCCTGCACTGATCTTGCATTTTCTCTGGCCTGTGTAATATTATTGATAACAGAGTAAGGATTCTCCTTGTCAACCACAAGAAGTTCCAATACTTTGGAAGAGTTATTTCTATGGCTGCAATCTCATCTTCCTTTAGTTCGCTATAGGTTTGTAAAACAGACTTCCAGCTGAAATCGTTTACCTCATCTTGTGAAGAAATATATTTTGTGTGCAACATCCGGAGCATACGATTGGTACGTTCCATATATCTTGCCATCCCAGAAAATTGATTCAGCGACACGACTTAACATAGTAATTGGGCCTCCTCCCGACTTCCTCCGCTGGAGGAGGCCATCAGAGCACAAGCCCTGCTATTAACAATTAAAAAAGATATTTTAAACATAATGCTCTACGACTTTTTATTTTCCCCCTGCTGGGGTTAGGGGGCCCCCAATACCCATGTATCCTTACTTCCACCACCTTGCGATGAATTTACCACTAATGAACCCTCCCTCAAAGCAACTCTTGTTAATCCGCAGGAACGATTTCTATTCCTTCGGGACCGTAAAGAGCATAAGGTCTTAAGTCCACTCTTCGTGGTTGTAACTCTCCATTTATATAACAAGGTGCTGATGAAAGATTGATAATAGGTTGCGCAATAAAACTCCTTGGATCTTTTTCAATAGCTATTTTAAAATCATCCATTTCTTTTTCAGTAGCAGCACTGCCGATCAACATTCCATATCCACCGGATTCATTTGTTTTCTTAATCACCATCTTATTCATTTTTTCAAAAACCATTTTCCTGTTTTCAGAATCGGCTAACTGATAAGTGGGAACGTTTTTTAAAATCGGTTCTTCATTCAGATAATATTTTATCATATCCGGCACATAGGAATAAACGGCTTTATCATCTGCCACACCATTACCCATAGCGTTTACAATGGCAACGTTTCCTTTTTCTATACGCCCAATACAAACCGGGTACACCTAACATACTATCGGGACGAAAAACCAAAGGATCTATAAATTCATCATCTACACGGCGGTAAATTACATCCACTTTTTCCAGACCCTTTGTTGTTTTCATGTACACATGATGATTTTCTACAACAAGGTCACGGCCTTCTACTAATTCAATTCCCATCAACCTTGCCAGTGTGGTGTGTTCAAAATAAGCAGAGTTGAACATGCCGGGTCAAGTGGCGCAACCGTTGGGTTACTGATTTGTCTGTTAGATAAAGCCAATAAATTTTTTAATAACTGATCGGGATAATCTTTTACCGGAAGAACATTATTTTTTGGAATAAGATCAGGAAATATTCTGTAAGTGATGCTCCTGTTCTCCAGCATATAAGAAACACCCGAAGGGGTACGCAGATTATCTTCCAATACATAAAACTGACCATCATAATCCCTGATAAGATCAACACCAGAAATATGCGTATATATATCATGCGGTACATCCACATTCACCATCTCTCTTAAAAAGTTGGGACAGGAGTAAATCAACTTGGCAGGAATGATGCCATCTTTTATAATGAATTGCTGATGATAAATATCTTTCAGAAAAACATTCAGTGCTTTTAAACGTTGCTTGATTCCTTTTTCTATCAGCGACCATTCATCAGCTTTGATAATGCGGGGAACAACATCAAACGGAAATATTTTTTCGATACCTTTCTCCGCTACTGTAAACGGTGAAGGTGACGCCTTGCGACATGAACAGTTTTTTTGCCTGCTCATCCCTATGCGTTAATTCTTCAGGAGTAATGTTTCCAATGGCTGATACGAAATTTTTATAATGTGCTCTGACTTCGTTGTTGCCATACATTTCATCCCAGATGTCTGGATGCTCAAAATATTTATTCAGTAGTGAATGTCCTTCCATAGCAATTCAATTTACAAAGAATTGATTACCAGTAGCAATTATATGGAAGCAATCGTATCGAGAATTTAGAAGTTTCTGTTTTCTTCTACCCATTGTAATGTAATCACCGATTTCCGATGTAGGTGTGCCGGGTGCAAATAATTTCCCAACTCCTGATTCATTCAATGTTTTCATATCATCTTCTGGGATGATACCACCACCCGTTAGTAAAACATCATTCATCCCTTTTTCTTTCATCATTGCAATCACTTTTGGAAATACGGTCATATGGGCACCAGAGAGAATACTAATTCCAATAGCATCCACATCTTCCTGCAACGCAGCATTCACAACCATTTCAGGGGTTTGTCGAAGACCTGTATAGATTACTTCCATACCAGCATCTCTTAATGCTGTAGCTATAACTTTGGCTCCACGGTCATGGCCGTCTAATCCAACTTTTGCAACTAATACTCTTACGGGTCGTTTCATATATTATCAAAAATACATTTCTTTCCGTAACTACTTTGTAAATTACACGATGCAATACCGGAAATTTGGAAATACAGACTTATTAATAAGTGAAATTGGTTTTGGGGCATGGGCTATTGGCGGTGGTGCCATGATCGGCGGCACATCAATAGGTTGGGGTGATTCAGATGATAACATCTCGATGAAAGCAATTAATGCAGCGATGGATGCAGGGATTAATTTCTTTGATACGGCTGATATTTACGGACTTGGGCATTCTGAAAAGCTTATTGGAAAGTAATTGGAAACCGATCAGATATGATTATTGCAACGAAAGTGGGTAATGTATCCCGGAATGATCAGTTTACAGTAGATTATTCTAAGGAATATATCATTGAGGCCTGTGAAAAAAGCCTGGTGCGTTTACAAAGAGAGTATATTGATTACTATCAGTTACATACAGCCAGGTTGGAGCATCTGCAACAATTTGATTGTATCGAAGCAATGGCAATGCTACAGCAACAAGGTAAGATCAGGTATTGGGGATTGTCATTGAATACGTTTGATCCGGAGCCGGAAGCAAAATTTTTAATAGAAGAGAATTACGGGAATGGATTTCAGTTGGTACTGAATATGTTGAATCAAAAAGCAGTTCCATTTTTACACGAAATGAAACAAAATGGATACGGTGTAATAGCAAGGATGCCTCTGCAGTTCGGATTGCTAACCGGAAAATTTGATAAAGGAGTTTCTTTTCCTGATAATGATCACCGAAAAAAAGGTTAACAAAGGAAGTGGTCGAAAAAACAAATAATGAATTAAAACCTGTTTGGGATTTATGTAAAAATATGCCTGCACCAAAACACAATTAGCATTGAGTTATATATTAAGCTATCCGGAAGTGTCAACAGTAATTCCCGGCATCAGAAATCCGAAACAGGTGGAATTAAATACGACAGGATTATTTACTATTATCATCTGATGACATGATATTGATTGAACAATTAGGCAAGAAACAGTCTGTTGGAAGTAATGGAACTAATACAACAACAAGGATAGTTATCGTTTAAATTGATTCTTCATTTCTCTTAAACCATCCTGTGCCAGTTTTAATCCACTTGAATCTATATTTTCAAAGAAAAAAATCTTATCACCGTATTGCCTGGAGATACGGGATTTGTGACAGAGTCAATTACTGAAACTTTTTCAAAATGTTGAAATACTTCATCGTCCTTTCGGAAATCGTTTGCTAATAAGTATCATATTTTTCATCCATAACTGTCAGGAATCCAGAGAAGAAAACTTCCATTATCTGTATAAACCTGGTTTTTAAATTATTTATTCATTGCCATAAAACTTTAATGAACCAGCTTGCCCATAATGACGGGTAAATATTATGGTATTATCTTTTGTCGAATCGGGAAGCGAATTAAAAAATGTTTCTGTCTTTTTTGTCAGTTCTTTCCAGCCCAGCATATCTGCAAAATCCTGTGGCAAGTCATGATTTTTTTGATCTTCCCATTTTTGCTCAATTCCATATTTTTTATAAAATGCTGCCAGTTTTTCGGGTTTCCAGATGGGTAATAGCATTGGTAAAATCATATAGGTTGATCCAATAATGAATATGGTAACTACATAACGGATCCAGTTTCTTTTTTGCTGTCCATTGTTCCCAGGCAACAGCACCGGCGGCCAGCAACATAGGATAAATTCCGGCTGAATAATAGCTTTTGCCTCTTCCAAATATTAGTAAAGTAAGATTACAAGAAAATAGGTAATTGCCAGAAATCGCCATTGTTTATTTTTTAAAAACCAAATCAATCCGGCGATCCAGATCAGATACGGTAGCCATAAACATCATTAACTGATCAATCAAGAAAACCAGATGGATTCATATATTTCAACTGCGTTTCCTGTAACTCTTTCATATGATGAATTAATGGCCAGTTGTGCTGATACTGCCACCATATATTGGGAAGTATGATTGCCAATCCAATTAGCGCAGCAACATAAAATTTCTTTTGCAGAAATATTTTTCGATGCTGGGAAAGCAATAATGCCAGCAGTGATACTGATCGCAATAAAAAGAATGGAATATTTTCC
The DNA here is from genome assembly GCA_963705465.1 of uncultured Chitinophagaceae bacterium. GTDB lineage: Bacteria > Bacteroidota > Bacteroidia > Chitinophagales > Chitinophagaceae > JJ008. Next base: position 289,840 of record CAVPJN010000006.1, read on the forward strand.
CCAGAAACCAAGGGCAAGGCTCAATACAAACCAGAAAATAAACTTATCCTCTTTGTCATTGATGTAGCGAATAATAAAATATATACTTAATGTCCAGAAGAAGATATCAAGCATATTGGGTTGAAACAAAAAATGCATCCTTAAATAAGCTCCGGTAATAATGCTGAGTCCGGCAATAAACTGAGCAAATAATTTTCCACCCAATTCTGCAGCTATTAAACAGGTAACAACAACTGTGGCAGCACCAAATAAGCAGGGCCAGAATTTTACCCATGCTTCTCCACCACCAAACCATGAAGAGATCATTGCTAAATAGGAGATCAACGGAGGATTTTCCATATACCCAAAAGCAAAATGCTGCCCTTGCTGATAATATAAGATATTCGTCCCGTTGTAATTCGAAGATTGGATCTTGCAGAAAAAGTGGTAAGAACAAATTTTGTAATGGCTAATAATAATATTAGCGGCCAGTAAGCTTCGGTTTTTTTACATACGAAAAGATACTAAGCTTTCTATTTTTTACTTGGGTTAAAAAATTATTTCGGTGAATTGTAGTAATTAAGGTCAAGGAAAGTTAGTCCATTAGTGATGCGAAGAATCGTTTCTTCTCTCCCAATAATTTCAGCAATATCAAAAACACCGGGTCCAAATTTTCCTCCCACCAGCATGATCCGTAAAGGGAAGCATCAGTTCTCCCGGTTTTAGTTGATGTGCTGCAGCTATTTCTTTTAATGCATTTTCAGTTTCATGTGCATTCCAGATAGTTGTTAGTTTATAAGTTCTGATCAATTCTCTGAAGAATTGTTGTTTTTGTTCATTCCATTTTGGAAGAATTGAAGCTGTATCAATTTGTTCTGGCGTTTTAAAGAAGAAAGAAGATTGTTCAGTAAAATCAGTCAGCAATGTGCAACGATCTTTTACCAAGCTCAATCACTTTTTCCAATTTATTATCATCTGAAATCAATAAAACCATTTTTCTCCAAAAGTTTCTTACTCCTGACTTCAGACTCCCGACTCCCGACTTCTTAATCCATTCATGATTGAACCATTTTGCTTTTTCATAATCGAAATGTGCACCACCACTATGTACTCTTTCCATGGAAAATTTTTCAACTAATTCTTCTAATGAAAAAATTTCTTGTTCTGTACCATCATTCCAACCTAGCAATGCAAGAAGATTGATAAAAGCCTTCTGGAATAAATCCTTTTTCTTTAAATCCTTCTGTCAGTTCATTGGTTTTGGGATCGGTCCAGTTCATTGCAAAAACAGGGAAACCATATTTGGCTCCATCTCTTTTACTTAGTTTTCCATTGGGTCCAAGTATCAGTGGAAAATGTGCCCATTGAGGCATATTTTCTATACCGAATAAATATTTCCATAATAAAATATGAACGGGTGCTGATGGTAACCATTCTTCACCACGAAATGCATGACTGATCTTCATCAGGTAATCATCAACTACCACAGCAAGATGATAGGTTGGCATTCCATCTGCTTTCAATAAAACTTTATCATCCACTAATGAAGAATCAAAATGAACTTCACCACGGATCATATCTGTAAAAGAAACGCTTTCCTTTTCAGGCATTTTTATTCTGATGACATGTTGGTTCCTGTATCAAGTAAGTGATTTTACTTCATCTGCCGGTAATGTCAATGAATTTCGCATCTTCATCCGGATGCTATGATCATATTGAGGCGAAGGATTTGTTTCTGATTTGAAATCATGATACGCATTTTTTCCAGTTCTTCCGTTGTATCAAATGCATAATAAGCATGGCCATCTTTTACTAATTGTTCTGCATATTGCCGGTAAGATATCTTTTCTTTCACTTTGGCGATAAGGTCCAAAGTCGCCTCCATGCTGTACACTTTCATCGGGTTCCAGACCACACCATTTCAGACAATCAAAAATATATTCTTCCGCTCCGGGTACATATCGGCTTTGGTCGGTGTCTTCAATTCTTACAATAAAATCACCATTATATTTTTTTAGCAAAAAGATAATTGTATAAAACAGTTCTTACTCCCCCAAGATGTAAACCACCTGTTGGACTTGGGGCAAAACGAACTCTTACTTTTTTACTCATAAGCTGCAAAGATAAAACCCCAACCCCTAAAGGGGCTTTATATTTGCATTTGACAATGAGAATAATTATTTTGTCAAAACACCCTGGTGGTTAAAAAAAATTTATCCAAATAGGATTTGGCATATTGATACATAATGAAAAAAACATTTATCTCACTTTTGATGATGGTCCTCATCCGGACTAGCACACGCCTTTTGTTCTAGATGAATTGAAAAAGTATAATGCAAAAGCTACTTTTTTTTGCATTGGAAAAAATGTAATTACAGTTTCCGGATATCTATAAACGAATTATAGATGAAGGCCATGTAGTGGGAAATCATACACAGCATCATTTAAATGGATGGAAAACTGAAAATGAAATTTATCTGAATGATGTAACCGAAGCCGCAGAAATTATTAATCCAATTATTCCGGCCACCTTACGGAAGGATTACGAGATCTGTCCAGGCTAAGCATATTGCTCAGAAGCATTAAATGATAAATCGTCAAAAATTGTAATGTGGGATGTTTTAAGCTGGAGATTTTGATCAGATCATTGAGTAAGGAAAGTGTGTCTGAATAATGTAATTAAAAATGCAACAAACGGTGATCTATTATCGTTTTTCATGATAGTGAAAAGGCCTTTCACCGTTTGCAATATGCTTTACCTCAGGTATTAAGAGAATTTAGCTAAGAAAGGATATGTATTTAAAGCAGACTCTAATAGTGTATTCTGCAGAGAGAATGAGGTCTATAAAAAAGTTAGGGCCTGGGTAGAAACCCTGGCCCGTTTTTAATCCGTACCCTATGAAAACTGGTTTAAAGGTATAATAATTTTTTAATTACCGCAAAGTAATTTGATAGGTAACCCCATTTATGGTAATTGTAGCCTGATTGTCGCAGTTGCCGTTACCAAAGTCAAGAACTGCTATCCAGGGGCTGTTTGTAGCTGCATTACGACGTACAGTCCTTACTTTTCCTTTAACAATCCAACGACAGTTAAATTTTTTAATTAAGAGGATCAGTAATGTTTGATTCCCAAAGCACTATCAAATTGCCTCTTTTCACTTTACCGCTGGAATTACCTTCTACTTTAAAAATATCATCAAAGGGAATATTGGTGTCCAATACCCTCAACTTGGGTAATTACTTTATGGCTGTTCCATTCAATATAATTTCCATTCGGTTTGGTTAGCTTTGCATTAGTAACATCAACTGTAAACTGTCTGTGATGTTACAGGAGGTACGCAGGGCTGATATTCGTAATTTTATGCGTTCCTTCCACTTTGATACTATCAAAATAAAAACCATCAAAAGTAGTAGTGGCCATTGCTCCGGGATAAATAAGCCGATTTGTATAAACAATAATAACTTTCCTTTTCTGATATGCCCATCTCTTCCTACGCATCCGGTATTACCAAAATCAAGGGTTATTTTCACCGGAAAAGCATTTGGTAGACCCTAATCGCTCAATATGTTACATCAGGGCAAGCAGTAACTCGACCAAAAATACCGGTCCCTGCAATACCCACTTCATCATTTACTCCAAAAGCATCATCAAAAATTCCGTTGAAATACGATTTCTGCTTCTCCATCTGCTTCGCTGGAAACTTTTGCAGCTTCAATTTCTTGTTCATCAACAGTACCTGTTTGGCTGTTTTCTTTCTGACAGGCTGTAAAAACGTAAAAAGAAAGACAGAATTAGCAACGGCCAGATTAACTGGTAAAAACCTGAGTTTCATAAATATGTTATTTAATTGGTAAAGATTTAACGGAAGTATGATTGTTTTTATTGAGGTTAGTTTAACGGATTAGTGCTTTTTTTTGCTGAGTTTTGTCAACAAATCTACATTGATAATGAATCTGATAGATACACATTCACATATTTATTTGCAGGAATTTGCAAATGACCGACCAGAGATGTTGGAAAGTGCTGAAAATGAAGGAGTTAAAAAAATTATCTTACCGGCAATTGATTCAGCAACCCATGAACAAATGCTGGATTTGGAAGACGAGAATACAGAAGTTTGTTTGGCTATGATGGGACTTCATCCTTGTTCGGTAAAAGAAAACTATAAGGATGAATTGAAAATTGTCCGCGATTATCTTGAAAAAAGAACGTTTATTGCCATTGGTGAAATAGGTTTTGATTTTTATTGGGATAAAACTTTTACAGAACAACAGTATGCTGCTTTTCAAAAGCAAATTGAATGGGCATTCATTATGATATTCCGTTGTCATTCATTCCCGGAATTCAATTGATGAATGCTATTAAATGTGGTCGCTGAGCACCAAAAGGGAAATTTGAAAGGAGTTTTTCATTGTTTTTCCGGAAATCTGGAACAAGCAGAAAAAATAATTGATCTTGGATTTTACATGGGAATAGGAGGGGTAGTCACTTTTAAAAATTCAGGATTGGATAAAGTGATGGAGAACATAGATCTTCAAAAAATTGTATTGGAAACGGATGCTCCTTATTTAGCCCCGGTTCCATTTAGAGGTAAAAGAAATGAACCGTCTTATTTGAAATATGTGGTTGAGAAATTGGTTGAATTAAAAAATCTTAGTGCAGAAGAAATAGGGAAGATTACTACCGGGAATACTGAAAAATTATTCGGCAAACTGTAAGAAATCTGCGGAGACCGAGGGATTCGAACCCTCGAAACAGTTTCCCGTTTATACGCTTTCCAAGCGTACCTCTTCAGCCACTCGAGCAGGTCTCCATTATTAAGGGGTGCAAAAATAGGGATTCTTAACTTACCAGTTATTTGCCTGATCAGCATTCATTCTTTCAGAAACATCAATCGGTTGATGATCTTTCCAATCGGGATCATATTTAACAAACCAGGATATCCAGAGGCTACGGCTGAGCCGCATTAACCAGGGTTGCAATAAAATTAACAACACAGCATTAACACCCATCCAGTAAAAAAACGATTATCTTATGTTGATAAGACCAATGGTCAATGCCCAAATAGCAAGACTGATACACACTTAATCCACTGTCATTGCATAACTAACATAACTGGTGCCATAATAAAATCCCACTTCAATTTCACTTGCCTGACCGCAAACGGTACACTCTTTATTCATCATCATGTTCCTTTTAAAACGTATAATTGTAACAGGATGTTGAAATAATTTTCCTTCACGACATCTGGGGCAACGACAGGTTAATGTTGAAGTTAGCATATCCACGACTCACTTTTTTTTCTGACATGTTAATTCTTTGATTATATGTTGTTTGAATAATTTTTTCTAATTGTACTGCCGGCATTACTCCTGATTGTCGCCAAAGAATTTCCCCATTCTGAAATAGTAACAATGTAGGCACACTTTGTACCTGGTATGCATTAGCAGCTGCAGGGCTTTGATCAATATCTATTTTGATGATACGAACTTTATCGCCCATTCGTTGATGTAATTCATCCAATACTGGTTTCATCATTTTACAGGGCCCGCACCAGGTGGCTGTAAAATCAACCAATACAGGGGTTTTCCCCTTTGATTATTTCACCAAAACTTTCTTTCATTTTACTTGTTTGCATTTTTTTCTTTTTTAAAAATACTAAACAATAAACCACCCATCAATGCACCGTAAGCTGTACTGTTATGCCATTTGGAAGTGATCATACAGGTACCGCTGCTGCAACCAATTTGTTGCCAGTAAGCATAGCCTCCAATTGCACCAATGATAATTCCAGCGATCAAAAGTTTATTATTTAGCACCCAATTCTTCATATTCAATTGTTTCATTTTGTGATGAATTATTTTTATTCAGAGTGAGAATAGCAACTGCTGCCAACGCCACAAACACCATCAGAAAATAAAGACAATAGTTGTAAATAAGCCTCCAACTATTATTCCGATGAATCTGTCCGGATTCAATAGAGGAGTACAAAATTAAGCTACCTAAACCTACTCTGACGAATTTTAATGTTGTCCAGCCGCTTATTAGTTTATTTATAACTTCATGTATTCAAATATTTTCATTACAAAATTCTGAATAAATAGTGATCTTATAGGTGACTATTGTTACAAAAAACGGTTGCGAAAGGCAACCGCTTATAAAAGTTGTTTATTTGATCACATTTTACCCGGTAGAATTTTATTCCAGTATAACCAGGGTAGAACTTTTGTCTTTAATTGATACATGGTCCATCTTTCTTTACTCTGATCAAAAGGGAAAGTTTCAACCGGTTTATTGTTATAATCAAATTCACAAAGAACCAGTTTGCCATAGCCTGTAACTACCGGGCAACTGGTGTATCCATGGTAACTTCCAGTCAAATCTTTACCATCCATTACAGCCAAAAGATTTTTTACTACTACAGGTGCTTGTTTACGAATGGCTGCACCAGTTCGGGAAGTTGGTAATGAAGACGCATCGCCCAACGAAAAAATATTTTTGAATTTAAGATGTTGTAAACTGTGTTTATCTACATCTACCCAGCCCGCTTCATTTGCCAAAGGACTGTTTTTTACAAAATCGGAGCACTTTGCGGAGGAGTAACATGTATCATGTCAAAATCAACAAGATATTCTTTGTCCTTATTTTGTTCGCCGATACCAACAAATTTTGCTTTTTTATTGGGACCATCAATTTCAACCAGTTTTGTAAAGAAATTCATTTCTACTTTATCCCTGTCAGCAACTTCTTTTAGTGTTTTTTCATATTTATCAACTCCAAAAAGACGGGTGCCGCCACTCCAGTATTGGATTGCTGTTTTATCAAAAACACCATGCTTTTTAAAATAGTCTGCTGCCAGCCACATTATTTTATGAGGAGCACCGCCACATTTTACAGGAGTGTTTGGATTGGTGAATAATGCTTTTCCACCTTTTAAGATTCCTGATGCATTCCCATGTATAAGGTGCTTGTTCAAAACTATAGTTAGAACAAACTCCGTTTTTGCCCAAGTGTTTCTTTTAATCCTTTTATTTCATTGCCAGTTTAGTTGGATACCCGGAGCAACGATTAAATATTGATAACCTACTTTTTCATTATTGTCTAATGTAATTGTATTTTCTTCTGGTTGAAATGAAACAACTCTTTGTTTAATCCAGGTTGCCTTTTTGGGTATCACTGATGCTTCCGTCCTTCTGGTTTTATTAATATCAAAGACACCGGCACCTACTAAGGTCCATGCAGGTTGATAATAATGTTTTTCAGACGGCTCAATGATGGCAATATCCAGACTTTTATTTTTTCTTAATAATTGTGATGCAGTTGATATGCCGGCATTGCCGCCGCCGATGATTACTATTTGATGTTGGTTTGCCATGTCAATTAATTTAGATGGCTAAAGTAACGAAGACTGTTGCTTTTGAATGTGATTCAAATCACATTGTAATTGAAATGAATAAGAGTCACATATAAAAGGTTAGATAGATGATTAATGTCATTGTTATCAATGACGGTAATCATTTTTAATACACTCTTGCAGAACTTTTTATCGTTGAATATTTTTTCGTCAATGTAACATAAGTCATAGAATTCCTGCTGCTAATTGACCAACTTAGTTGCAAATTGTAGCAATATGAAAAAATCTGAATTATCACCTGAAACGCAAATGTTGGGTTATGCCTATGATCCATCCTTAAGTGAAGGTGCTGTAAAATGCCCCATATTCCAGACCTCAACTTTTGTATTTCAAAAGTGCAGAGGAAGGAAAAGCTTTTTTTGAAATGGCACATGGGAAACCCGGACATGAAGGAGAAACTATGGGGTTAATCTATAGCCGGATCAATAATCCGGATATGGAAATATTGGAAGAGCGGCTTAAAACTATGGGATGGGGGAGAAGCAGCAGCTGCTTTTTCAAGCGGTATGAGTGCTATTGCAACTAACTTTATGACCTTTTTAAGTCCGGGTGATGTTTTGTTATATAGCAATCCGTTTTATGGGGGCACCCATAAATTTGTTCATCATATCCTTACTCATTTTGGAATTGAAGTAATTGGTTTTAATGCCAGCCACAGATCAGAAAGGATATAGAAAAGATGCTGGAAGAAAGTGGCCATGCAAAAAAATTGAAGATGATTTTCGTGGAAACTCCTGCTAACCCAACCAATGATCTGATTGATATTGAAATGTGCAGTACGATAGCAAAAAAATATTCTACTGCAAAGAGAAAAGTTATAGTCTGACAGTTGATAATACTTATATGGGCCCATTATGGCAACATCCGTTAAAACATGGTGCTGATGTGGTTTTATATTCTGCTACAAAATATATCGGCGGACATAGCGATGTGATAGCCGGTGCTGCTGTAGGTAGTAAGGAATTGATTGTTAAAATTAAAAAGACCAGAACTTTTTTTGGAACGATTATTGATCCGAATACAAGTTGGTTGTTAATGCGTAGCCTGGAAACATTAAAAATAAGAATGGAAACTGCCGCTGCTAATGCAGAAAAAGTCGCAGCTTATTTGTCTGAACATCAAAAAGTGGAGAAAGTATATTATCTTGGATTTACAGCAGAAAAATAATCCTGAACAATTAGCAATTTTTAAAAAACAATATTTAAGTAATGGCGCCATGTTAAGTTTTGATATTAAAGGCGGTGAAAAAGAAGCTTTCACTTTTTTAAATTCATTGCAACATATCAAACTGGCGGTTAGTCTGGGAGGAACAGAAAGCCTGGCTGAACATCCTGCAAGTATGACTCATGCTGATATACCGGTTGAAGAAAAAGAAGAATTGCATATTACCGATAAAATGGTTCGGTTGAGTATTGGAATAGAAAATTATAAAGATATCATCTGGGATATTGAACAGGCTTTCGCAAAAGTTACACTTCCTCATAATGGAAAAAGTAATGTGATAAGTAACACGAAAGGGGCTTTTTGAATTCATTTAATTTTATACAAATTATTTAATATGGCTACAGTAAAAATGACGACTCAGGATTTCAAGGATAAAGTTTTTAATTACGAAACTGAACAGGATTGGAAATACCTGGGAACATTGCCGGCGATTATTGATTTTTATGCTGACTGGTGTGGCCCATGTAAAATGGTCGCCCCTATTCTGGAAGAACTTTCAAAGGATTATGAGGGGAAAATAATAATTTATAAAGTAGATACTGATGCTGAGCAGGAACTGTCAGCAGTATTTGGTATACAAAGTATACCTACCATTTTATTCATCGGTGCGGATGGTGAGCCAATGATGCAGCCCGGGAGCATTGCCAAAGCATGTTTTGAGACAAGTGATCGAAGAAAAATTGCTCAGACGGTAAAAAATGAAGAGAGTGTCTGAGCATATAAATAGTTGAATAGAGAATGCCGGTGATGTTTCCGGCATTTTTGGTTTGAAGGAATGAATACAAAATAATAAATGGTATGAAAGAGTTCTGGAATCAACGTTTCGCTGAAGAGGAGTGGGTTTACGGTCAGGGCTCCCAATAAATATTTTAAACAGTTTATTGATTCGCATAAACCGGGTACAATATTATTGCCGGCAGAAGGACAGGGAAGAAATGCAATATATGCTGCATCGAAGGGCTGGCAGGTTGATGCTTTTGATTTTAGCGAAGTAGCACAGGAAAAGGCTTTAGCTTTTGCAAAGCAAAAAAAAGTAGTTATAAATTATGAGTTGAAAAGTATTGAAGATTTTAAAGCGGATAAAAAATATGATGTAGTAGCCTTGTTATACGTTCACTTACCGGAAGCGATCAGGCAACAATTTCATAAGGCAATTTACGACTCAATTAAACCCGGCGGTTACCTGGTAGTGGAAGCATTTGCTAAAGAGCAACTTGCATTTGACAGCGGAGGGCCAAAGGATGTAGCCCTTTTATATGATGCGCCATCAATTTGCAGTGATTTTCCTTTTATTCATTTACTAAGTTGCGGCCAATCAGTTGTTGAATTGGATGAAGGTGCATATCATAAAGGTAAAGCTGCTTTATTAAGAATGACCGGGCAACGGTTATAACTATTCAATATCTTCCTCCCATTCAAGTTTATAATTGCCGATATTTTTTTCATTTTCTTTTAATTTCTTCTTTTGTTTGAAAAATCGTATGACGCCAACAAACAAAATGACAATGCCAATTGCCCAAAAGAGTATTTCTACCCACCATCCATAGTATACTTTAAGTAAACTGTTTACTGTCATTCCGGCAATAGCAAAATATAAAGAAGTGCGAAGGAAGGATAAAAAGGTCCGATCTATTGCCATGTCAGTCCGTTCCATTGCAAGACGTTCCCGGAGAATCAGATCTTTATTTTGCCGGGTTTTCAATTTATTCATTTTGATTTTTTGTAAATGTAATATGCCATATTCCCCTGAGATCGCCCTCTTTATAATCAAAAGCCAAGTCGGCGGGATATTTCTGCTGAATTACATTCCAGACATCCGGTTTAATTTGTGATGTCTTATCCCCATGACAATTAAGACACATCGACTGTAGGATGATTGGTTTAAAATAGTGAAATTGATTTTTTTGATCAATAAATTGAGCCGTGAGTGGGGATTTTTTTTCCTGTAACTCTTTTAATACTGCGAAGATTGTTTTTTCTAAACTGTCTGGAGCATTTTCTATGTTTCGGAATTTTTCGGAACTACGACGTATCGTTACATTTTCATTACTATACGTATTCGTTAAGGAGGAGGCAGCAGTATTACAATAATTGATAGCTTCTGCAAATCCTTTTTGTCCAATTATTCTTGATAATGAATTTTTAAGCGTATCAAAGCTTTTTGCAATGATGGAGTCTCCGTTGTTTTTCCATAATTCAATATCGGCACTCTCACTTTTTTCATTGCAAGAAAAAAGGAAGAAGATTATAATTGAAAAAATGATTGCTCTTAACATTATATAGATTTTATTTTGTAATATAAACTTCCCAGATGACAGGAGAAGCCCGGGAAGCATCATCTTCATTACTCCAAAAAACATTAGGTGCCCTGCTATCGATTCCACCAATAATGTAGCCTACAAGTTCTCGCTTATCTGTTAATTTATCAAAATCCAATATGTTGTTGCTGAGAAATAATTTATTGTTTAGTGGAATAAATTCTGATGCTGCCCCAAAATAACCCGGCATCGGATCGGGTAAGACATACTCTTTTACTTTGTCCTTTTTTCTTTCTACCACACTTATACTTTTTACAAAGGGTATGTTATCGTCTTTAACAATCTCCTTGTTTTCATCTTTAGCGTATTGGGCAATACCTCCAAAAAAGACATTATACATTGTCTTGTTGAGGTTACTATATAAAGGTAATGAGGATGTGTGGTAATGACTGAACTGTTGATTAAAATCAGGTACTTCAGAATGGCCGGATTCATTAACATCAACAAGTGTAGTAAAGGGAATATCTTTTTCATACTGAAATACACCTGAAAATATGGTAAGTGATGCTTTTCCATTTGCATCGATTTGTGGAAGCAGGTTGTAATCTCTTCTATGTAGTAGTAATGAATCAGTGATCACCGAATAATTTTCAATTACTAAATTTATCATCTTTAATTGTTACGTTGAATTTCCTGATTTGGTTAGTGTACTGTTGTGAAAAGCCAGGTCCATGATCAGGGCCATGTGGATTATAACGGCCATCAAATCGTTGTCCGCCTATGAGATAAAAAACATTATTGAGTTTTGCTAATCTTCCACCAGCTACAGCCATTCTTTCATCCGACAGTTGCAAAATATAGGGTTCAACAGACTGATTGTTTGCTATTGAATGAATGATTTCATTTACTTTGATGCTTATCACTGATGGATATGTTATGTGGTCTCTTTTTGTAGCACTATATCCATATCCGCCAATTATTATTAATTGATCATCTTGCTGATAGAATTCCATATTTGAACTTTGTAATTGTTCGCTAATGGATGCAGGCAACGATAGAATATTTTTTTTCCAGACGCTATTGGATTTCAAATCCAATACGATCAACTCCGTATTATTAAATGTTTTATTGAAGGCGGCAAATGGCTGACGTTTGTGTAACCCGTCTGTTCTTCCTCCAACTAATAAGATCTTGTCACCACTTTTTGCCCATGCATAAGATTGTAATCCTGTAAAACCTTCAGGAATGACTGGTTCCAGAGTAATTTTGAATGGAAATTTTTCCTGCGCTGATAGTGAGATAGATATAGATAGAAAAAGAATATGAAAGATATATTTCATGGGTATAATTTTTTAACAAGTTATGGCTGTAGCAATAAAAAATTAGTGATATTGATCACCTTACTTCCAAAAAAGCCGGTATTGATCCGACTTTTGTTTTATTAGTATTGAAATTCAATTTTTAGTGGGGTAACTTATCTCCTGAATTTACCATAGACCCAGGTGCCTGCAATTGCACTTAATAAAGTAACAATAATAACTGTAGCACCTGTACCAATTTGTGCAAATAATGGACCAGGGCATGCACCGGTTATAGCCCATCCTAAACCAAAAGTTAAGCCACCATAGATCTGTCCTTTATTGAATTTTTTAGGTTCCAGTTTTATCGTTTCTCCATCTATTGATTTTGCTTTGAATTTTTTTATCAGCAAAACACTGATGATTCCTACAACAACTGCCGAACCAATGACTCCGTACATATGGAAACTTTTCAGTTGAAACATTTCCTGTATTCGAAACCATGAGATCACTTCTGATTTTACGAGAAATGATTCCGAATAATAATACCTGCAAAAATGTATTTGATATTCGAAACAAGTGGTTTGTCTAATTCAGATTGATTTACACACATTGCATTCTCTGAACGAACTTCAAAATCTGTTTTATTTGTGGCATAAGGCTTTTCACTCATTGAGATATCATCGATTTTATCTTTCGACATGTTAATTATTTTTATAATTTTAAAAGGAAGAATAAGGTTTGCCATAATAAATCCACCGGCCATAAAACAACAGGTAGCCACCAATGAAGGCCATTGCAGATTACTAAGTCCCATGATGGCATGTCCAGCTGGTACAACCACCGGCATATCGGGTGCCAAAGCCAACTAGGAAGCCACCACCTACTATCATAACGAATCCTTTCAAGGTTAATAATGCAGACCAGTTAAATAGATCAGCTGGAACCAATGAACTGGTATCGTTGATTCCTAAGAATGACATTTCATTAGCGAGGCTTGCATTAATTTGTATTGGTTCGGGATTAGCCAATAATTGAGCTGCAATAAATACCACCTGCTAATACTCCAAATACAAAGAATAAATTCCAGATCTCTTTTTTCCAGTTGTATTGAAAGAATGGAATTTTTGCTGGTAAACAGGCAGCACAAACATGGCGAAGTGAAGATGAGATGCCAAATGATTTATTGCCTAATAATAATAATACAGGTACGGTTAGTCCAATCAAAGGTCCCGCCACATACCAGGGCCAGGGTTGTTTAAGCCAATCAAGCATATTTTTTATATTTTTTGCAAAAGTGAATTTAAATAAGTTTTCTGAAAGTGATAGTTATCACATAAATAATATAAAATCAAATTATAAAGTTGGTCATAACCATCCATTGATTCCTGTGTTGTGTTGAAGTATTTCCTTTTTGTATTGTCCATTGATAACCTGCATCAATATCAAAGTATTTAAATTTCCATTGAAGCGAATTAAGTAACCGTTCCTGATCAAATGAAATTTTGTGTGATTGTGACTTAAGAAAAAATTCATTTGCGATTATGTAATTTATTTCTGTATTTCTTTTATATGAATAGATCTGTAAAGTAAAGGCATTTTGTATACGATATCTCCATTGCGAAAATTGTTCTGGTTGACTTATGTCTATAATCCGGTGTTCTCCAAGAAAACGATTATTTAGTTTTATTCTATTAAGCTGAAATGCTTTCATTATTCCGCCTATGAATCGGATCTCTTTTGTTTTTTTAAAATCTCCGGAATTATTTAATATTTCATCAGAAACAAAAAATGCCATAGGAGAAATAACTAAAGTCCATTTATTTTCTAAGTGAAAGTATGCCCAGTTCCGTATACTTCTTGTCATTGGGTAATGAAAAATATCTTTTCCGCCGGTTTTAAAATTTGATTGTTGCCTGAACTGAAGATCTACTCCAACATCCCAACGGCTATTGAGTTGTTTAGTGATATTGATTTTGCTCCAAAACTCATGATGTGACTGGCCATGTGCTAAAAATGGGAGCAATATGATTAAAGTCAACAACCTCATGCTATTTTATTTTTTAAACTTGTCCAGGGCCCACCATTATAAGCTTCAATGCCGGAAGATTTTAAAATACCTTTAGCGATCCCGCTTCTTGTACCACTTCGGCAAACAGTAATCACCGATTTATTCAGTTTTTTCAGTTCAGCCACTTTGGAACGGATATTATCCAGCGGATAATTCTTTGAACCAGGGATATGTCCTGCTTTATATTCTGTTGCAGAACGAACATCAACGATAATTGCACCATTATTTATAAGTTCTTTATAGTTTACAGAAGTGCCTCCAAATAATTTTTTAAGAAATGTTAACATAAATTATCAGTTTAATAGGTGTTTCATATCATCTAAACCACCACCATTGTAAGTGTTGGTTATTCCATTTTGTTTTAAAATAGTAACTGCCATCCCACTTCTATTTCCGCTCCTGCAATACAGGACTATGGATTTATTGAAGGATTTGAATTCATCTAATTTTATTGCAACCTCTTCAAGCGGAATATTTTTTGCTCCGGGAATATGGTCCATTTCAAATTCCCATGGGCTTCTTACATCCACAACAATCGTCGAGGGGTTTTTTACTAATTCTTTTATAGTATTCATTTTAATTTTATTTTGAGTGAAGAAAAAGCCGGGGAATAAACCCCGGCCGGATTTTAACCATTAAACCTTACCCTATAAGGGCATTAACCAACCAACTTATTTATAATAATGTCGAAGGGCATACATAATCACTTACTTTAAATTTGCCGCTTTCTTTAATTGCTTTAAAACCACTTTTCACATCAATCAACTTATCAAAACCCCTTGCTCTAAGAATTGAATTGAAGATCATTGAACGGTATCCACCGGCACAGTGTACATAATATGTTTTGTTTTTATCGATCTGTGCCATACTATCATTGATAAAATCAAGTGGAGTATTTTCTGCATTAACAATATGTTCACTCTGGAATTCACTGTTTTTTCTAACATCCAGAATATTCACTTCTTCTTTTTTCATTATGCCAGCTAATTCATCAGCACTGATAGAAGTGATTTGGTCAATTTCTTTTCCTGCTTTTTGCCAGGCAGCAAAACCATCTTTTAAATACCCGATGGTATAATCATATCCAACTCTGGCCAATCTGGTAATCACTTCTTCTTCCCGTCCTTCATCAGTTACCAATAAAATTTCCTGCTTAATATCAGGTATCATAGCACCAACCCATGGAGCAAAACTTCCATCAATACCAATATTGATTGAGTTTGGAATAAATCCTTTTGCAAATGTTTGCGGATCTCTTGTATCAAGAATTAATGCGCCGGTTTCATTTGCAGCAGCTTCAAATGCTTCAGGACTTAATGCATGTTGACCTCTTTCCAAAACTTTGTCAATACTTTCATAACCTTGTATATTCAGCATTACATTCAACGGGAAATAGGCTGGGGGAGCTACAAGACCAGTCGTTACTTCTTTGATAAATTCTTCTTTGGTCATATTAGCCCGTAATGCATAATTCGTTTCTTTCTGATGTCCCAACGTATCTGTTGTTTCTTTACTCATGTTCTTACCACAAGCACTACCGGCACCATGAGCAGGATAAACAATAATGTCATCTGCCAAAGGCATTATTTTATTTCTAAGTGAATCAAATAAATATCCTGCTAGTTTTTCTTGTGTAAGATCAGCTACTACTTTTTGTGCAAGGTCAGGACGGCCAACATCACCGATAAACAAAGTGTCACCTGAGAAAAGTCCAATGTCTTTTCCATTCTCATCTTTTAAAAGATAACAGGTACTTTCCATGGTATGACCAGGAGTATGTAATACTTTGATAGTAAGATTCCCCACTTTTAATTCCTCACCGTCTTTTGCAATATGTGCTTCAAAAGAAGGTTTAGCTGTTGGATCCATAAACAATCGGGGCACCTGTTTTTTTGCTCAGGTCTAAATGACCCGAAACAAAATCTGCATGAAAATGAGTTTCCAGAACATATTTTATTTTGGCACCATTCCGTTCTGCTTTCTGTATGTAAGGCTCCACTTCACGTAGCGGATCAATGACTACAGCTTCACCATTACTTTCAATGTAATAGGCTCCTTGTGCTAAACATCCCGTATAAATTTGTTCTACTATCATAGTATTATTTTTTTAATTTAGAATACAAATATCGCTTGAGTAATATTAAAAAACAGTGACTTGAATCACAATCAATGGCCGCCGCTGCCAGGGAAAAATAACTCCTTAATAATGATATAGATACCCATTACAAGGACAAACCAACCAAAGCCCTTTTTAAGTTTATTTCCATCGATTTTCTTACTAAGTGCATCGCCAATGAAAATGCCAACAATAGCAAGTCCGGTAATTGTTAATAAGAGCTTCCAATCCATTGTGTAATTGGATAAGTCACCTGTAAATCCAATCAGGGATTTTGCAGCAATGATCAATAAAGAAGTGCCTACAGCTTGTTTCATTGGAAGTTTGCTGAATAATACTAATGCCGGAATAATAAGAAATCCTCCACCTGCACCTACAAGACCTGTTAAAATACCAACAACTGCTCCTTCCATTAAGATCATCGGGTAATTAAATTTTTGCTCTTCAACTAATTCTTCTTTACCTGTTTTCTTTTTTTCCCTGATCATAGAAATAGAAGCAAACACCATCAGGATGGCAAACAAGATCATCATCAGGATGCTTTTTGTAACTACAAAATCTCCGATGTTGAAGACTTCTTTTGGGATTGCCGGAACTATGAATTTTCTGGTAACAAAGACTGCTGCAATGGCAGGGACTCCGAATATTACAGCAGTTTTTAAATTTACAAGGCCTTGTTTGTATTTTGGAAAAGAACCAACCAGACTTGAAGTTCCTACAATGAATAATGAATAGGCTGTTGCTAATACAGGATTAACGCCAAATAAATAAACCAATACAGGGACCGTAAGTATTGAGCCGCCTCCGCCGATTAAGCCAAGTGAAATTCCTATAACAAGTGAAGCAATGTAGCCTATGATTTCCATTTAAATTATTTGTGCAAGATTAAGCCAAAGGTCAAACTCACATTGTGACAGAAATCACAGCTTATACAATGGACTAAATCAGTTCAATCATATTTCGATGAAGTTTAACAAGGTTTCGTTGCTCCATTTTTTTTAATAGCCGTGAAATAACTTCTCTTGAACTGTTTAAATCATCTGCAATTTGCTGATGTGATGTTTCGATTATTTTTTTTCCAGAATTTTTAATATGTCGTTTCATGTAAAATTCAAGGCGTTCATCCATATTGTGGAATGCAATATTATCTACTACAGTTATTAATTCATCGAAACGGTTACGATAAGTTTGAATAACGAACTGGTACCAGCTTTTATATTTATTCATCAAGTCATCCATCAATTGAACAGGAATGAGTAAGACTTCTGTATCTTCTTCTGCTATGGCAGTTATTTCACTCGTTTCAGCTTGTATGGCACACATCATGGATACTGCACAAGCTTGCCCGGGCCCCAGATAATACATAAGAAATTCGCCGCCATCCTGATTCTCTCTGTAAATTTTTATTTGCCCTTCTAAAACCAATGCAGTTGATTTAATATACTGACCGGTACGCATGATAATTTCACCGGCAGAAAATCTTTTTTGCACCGATTCTTTTTCGATGATTTCAATTAGCTCAGGCTCAAAATCCGGGAAAAGTAGTTTCCAGTTCATTCTGTAAAGTTAAGGTTCAATGATTTTTTCCATATAAATACTTCTGCTTCCTTTTAAGAGGAGATTTGTATTTTCGAAATTCTGGTTTTGATACCATTCTTTTGCCTCAATTGATGTGTTGAATGATATATAGGGATGTTGAATTTTCAAAAAATCGCCACCGACCAACACAACTTCTTTCCATTTATACTGATCAATTGTATCAATAATAGCTTTATGTTCAGCCAGACTTTCAGCTCCTAATTCTGCCATTGCGCCTAACATCAGTACTTTGTTCTCAGCTTTTATTTTTGCAAAATTTTCAATGGCTAGTTTCAGGCTGCTGGGATTTGCATTGTACGCATCAAGTATAATTTTATTGGAACCTTTTTCCAGTAATTGAGAACGACTATTAGAAGGAGTGTAGCTCTCCAGCGCTGATTTTAATTTGTCTTCCTGAACGTTAAAAAATTTTCCAATAGTTACAGCCGCTAACACATTGGGTAAATTATATTCTCCTACCAATTGTGTGTTAATAATGCTGGTTGATGCACCTTTGTTTATTTTAACTGATAAATAAGGATCGCTTTTTATTACATTGCCTTCAATAGAAGAATCAGCAGTTCCATATTTTATAACAGTAGGAATTCCTTTGCTCATTTCCTGTAAATAATCATAATCCCACATTACAAATGCCGTTCCGTTATTCTTTCTGAGGTAATCAAATAATTCGCCTTTGCCTTTTTTCACACCTTCAATGCTTCCAAAACCTTCGAGATGGGCTTTCCCACAATTAGTAATTAGTCCATGTGTCGGTAAAGTGTATACACAATAAGATGCAATTTCTTTTTGATGATTGGCGCCCATTTCAATAATCGCCATCTCTGCATCCTTTTTGATTTTTAAAATAGTAAGAGGAATGCCGATATGATTATTAAGATTGCCTTCGGTAGTATACGTTTTGAATGAAGAAGAAAGTACAGCATGAACTAACTCTTTTGTGGTGGTTTTGCCATTGCTTCCGGTAATTGCTATAAAGGGTACATTAAATTGCATCCGGTGATGCTTTGCTAGTTGTTGTAATGCAGTCAATACATCATCCACCAATATTGTTTTTCCCGGAATTTCAAATTTAACTTCATCAATTACAGCATAAGCAGCTCCATTCTCTAATGCTTTTTTTGCAAATTCATTCCCATTAAAATTGTCCCCTTTTAATGCAAAGAAAATATCCCCGGCTGTTAATTTTCTGGTATCAGTTTGAACTGAAGGGTATTGTTGGTAAATCTTGTAAAGCGCTTCTATCTGCATAAAGCAAAAATAATTATAAGATAGTTGTGAAAAGCACAAACCCGTTTTAACTAAAGATTCAATTGGTAAACCCTCTTCCACTAAAGTTTCAGAGAGTAAACCTGTTTCTACAGAAGTTTCAAGAGGGTAAACAAAAAACCCTCCATCCTTCGACAAGCTCAGGAGGAGGGTTTAGTTATTTAGAAAAGACTATTAACGTTTTTGTCTGCGGGTTTTGTAGTGCTGACCAGTTTTGCGGCCATTGCCTTCAGGACTTCCCATACGGTTCATTGCACAACGGAAACCTAATGTACTTAATGCCTGATCTTCTTCCAGGTAACGACGGGCACCAGGTGTAAGCCAATAAGCCCTGTCATTCCAGCTACCTCCTTTGTAAACCTTTGATTTATCACTTACCAACGTGGTAAGGCCATAACCATAAGAAGCTTGAGAAAGAGAGTCACCATCAAGGTAATTGATAACATTACCTCTTTGATAGTTTCTGCGGTCCTTACTTTCTTTATCCGTAACATTTACCATCTTAACACGACCAGTACTGTCTTTTTCATATCGGGTAGAAGGATCCATTGAAGATGAATCAGCAACATATAATTTCTTAAATACGTTTCCACGGAAAGGAGCAGGTTGGTCATCAAAGTCAAGAGAAGAAAGCGGACGATAAGTATCTTCTACCCACTCACTTACGTTTCCTGCCATATTATAAATACCAAATCCGTTCGGAAAGAAAGATTCTACGGGAGCTGTATAGAAAGCATTGTCATTTAATCCGCCAGCCACACCGGCATTATCTCCTGAACCTCTTTTAAAGTTAGCCAGGAAAGTTCCTTGCCAGCTACCATGACGGGTATCTCTTAATCCATTTACATTTTGAGCCCAGGGATATAATTGTTTGTTAGAAACTAACTCTTCCCCTCTTTTTTTCTTTGTTCCTTGTCTGGGGTTTTGCTCAATTAAACCATAAGCTGCATATTCCCACTCGGCTTCAAAAGGAAGGCGATAATCAGGTAACAACGCACCTGATTCCAAAGTTGCCGACGGTTACCCTTGGTTCATTTTTCTTAGTTTTCACTTTACCCGGAGGTGCGGTATATAATCCAAGTAAATAAGACTTGGTTGTAAAATTATTATCGCCCTGTTGTGCTCCGGGCTTTAAATTAGCTTTATTGATATAGTCCATCTTTTACTAAAGAGCCTTCGTTTACACGATCGCTTCTCCAAAGGCAGAAGTCATGTGCCTGTCTCCAGGTAACACCTACGACAGGGTAGTCATTAAAACCCGGATGGCGGAAATAATATTCAACCATCGGTTCATTATAACTTAGTTCACTTCTCCAAACTAAAGTATCAGGTAAAGCACCTTCCAAATATGGCGGTGTTTACAGGATCAGAAGGGTCAAAAACTCTGGTTAGCCAGTGAAGGTATTCACGGTAATGGACATTAGCTACTTCGGTACGATCAATATAAAAAGAAGGTACTGATACACGGCGTGGAATGTTGTTCCAGTCACCCATTACGTCTTCTTCAGTCTGGCCCATTGTGAAGGTACCACCCTGAACAAATACGAGGCCTGGCCCAAGCCTTGCTCTTTGGATTTGGATACTTGAAAACCACCCTGATTTTTATCATTGTAGTTCCAGCCAGTTACGTCGGACTTGTCGTATTTCTTTTTACCGAATAGACCTTTGCCTTTACATGATGCTAAAAGCACCATACAGGATACTAGGATTGTTAAGTTTCTCATTGTTTTTTGCATAAACCTATGAATTGGAATAAATCTAACGCCGGATGAAACAAAATATTGCACCGAATATATGTTTGTAACCCGAAATGCGAATATATAAACTTTAAGAATAGTTGGATGCGGAGAACTACTAAATTTAAAAGGGGAAAGCCCTATTTTGAAGATCTTCAAGCTATGCAGTATAAATAATTAGGAAGAACTTCAAATAATATATAAGGGTGAAACAGCGACTTATATACGGAGCTGTTATCAATAACGATTTATCTAAAGCAGTTGAAGTTTGAATGCCTATTAGCTAAAGGTAGTTTTATTTTAAAGTGATTAAAATGTATAATTGGTAATTACGAATGGTCTTTATTAAGTTAGCAGCCAGTAAAATTTGTTTTTTACGGCAATGAGCATGGGATTTTGATGAATTTATAACGTGATTTGTTGATTTTTATTAAAAAGTTAGATATTTTTTACAATAATTTCTAAAAGAATACGTTTTTTCGAATATTTGGAAGTCATTTTAGTATGAGATAATATTTTATAAAAGACTGAATATCTTATACAAGAACAATTTTTTCAGTTTCAGATAAATTTCTATATTTTAGTTTTGTATTTAATCAAAAGCTCTATATTTACACCATTATTAAAAACTTTCTAATGAGACCAACTGCTTTAAAACTAACTGCCGGAATTCTGCTTTTTTGTGGTTTAAACACAACTGTAAAAGCTCAAACCGACCCCCTCAATGTAGTAACAACTGCTGTTCCTTTTTTACGTATTTCACCCGATGCCCGTTCTGGTGGTATGGGAGATCTTGGCGTTGCCACTTCTCCTGATACTTATGCTGGATTGTGGAATGGTGGTAAAGTCGCTTTCAACACTGGTAAAGGTGGAATAGCTGCTACATACACTCCATGGTTGAAAGATGTTGCAAATGATGTATACCTTGCTACTTTGGCAGGATATTACAAATTTGCTGATAATCAGGCCATTCATGCTTCTGTACGCTATTTCAGTCTTGGTGATATCACTTTTACTGATAATCTGGGTAATGACTTTGGAAGCTTCCGTCCCCGTGAATTCGGAATTGACGTTGGATATTCCCGTAAATTAAATGCCAAAAATGGTGTTGGAGTTACGTTGAAGTTCATTAATTCTAATCTTGGCTGGAAATACAACTGTAGGTAGCACAACTTACAAAGCTGGTAATGCAGTAGCTGCTGACCTTTCTTATTTCCATACCGGAATAAATTCTGCTGGTAGCGGATGGAATTTTGGTGCGGTATTATCTAACCTTGGTTCTAAGATATCTTATACAGATAATGCAGATGCAAAAGACTTTATTCCTGCAAATCTTGGATTAGGTGCTACTTATACAAAGCAAATGAATACCCAAAACAAAATCATGTTTGGTTTGGATCTGAATAAGCTTTTAGTTCCAACTCCTCCTGCTGATCCTGCTACTACTAGGCTGAATTAACTGAGTACAGAAATAAGGGTATTGTTAATAGCTGGTTCAGTTCTTTTGGAGATGCTCCAGGTGGATTTAGCGAAGAAATCAAAGAGTTTCAGGTTTCTTTAGGTGCTGAGTATACTTATAATAATCAGTTCTCTCTACGTGCCGGTTATTTCTATGAGAATAAAACAAAAGGAAATCGTCGTTATTTCACTGCAGGACTTGGTGTAAAATATAATGTGTTTGGATTTAACTTTGCTTATCTGGTTCCAACTGGTAGCGGAGTTAGCCGTAATCCATTGTCTAATACACTTCGTTTCTCAATCTTATTTGATATCGATAAATAATAGTCTAACTTAATTATAATAAAAACGTCCTGCCTTTGGCGGGACGTTTTTATTTTTAAGGATATTTGTCAAAATATAAATCAATGTCATATCGAATCGGTTCAGGTGTAGATTTTCATAAATTATCAGAAGGGAGAGACCTTTGGATCGGGGGAGTTAAAATTCCTCATCATAAAGGAGCTATAGGGCATAGCGATGCAGATGTTCTTTTGCATGCCATTTGCGATGCACTGCTTGGGGCACTAGGTCTGGGCGATATTGGTATTCATTTCCCGGATACTGATGATACTTATAAAAATATTGATAGTAAAATATTGTTAAGTAAAACAATAGCTTTAATTAAAGCGGAAGGGTATTCAGTAGTCAATATAGATAGTACACTTTGTCTTCAATCGCCTAAAATAAGTCCATATGTTAAAAAAATGCAGGAGGCGATTGCGACAATTGTGCAGGTAAATGAAAAGGATATTTCCATAAAGGCAACTACATCTGAACAAATAGGGTTTATCGGCAGGGAAGAAGGATTAATGGCCTATGCCACGGTATTGCTAAAGAAAGCGTTATAATTAAGTTGAACCTACTGCTAAACGTTGCGTGCTTCCTATCTTTGCCGGATGTCAGCAATTGAAGTTAAAATCATAAATAAATCGGATAATTCACTACCAGCTTACGCAACTAATAATTCTTCCGGGATGGATTTGAGGGCAAATCTGCCTGGATCATTAACCATCAAACCTATGGAAAGATGTTTGGTGCCAACGGGTTTGTTTTTAGAAATTCCGGCAGGTTATGAGGCGCAGATTCGTCCAAGAAGTGGTTTGGCAATAAAAAATGGTATTACTTGTCTTAATTCACCTGGAACTATTGATGCCGATTACAGAGGAGAAATTAAGGTTATTTTAATCAACCTTTCTTTAGAAGAACAAATCATTGCACCGGGTGACAGGATTGCTCAAATGATTTTTCAACAGGTGGAAAAAATAAGCTGGGTTGAAACTAAAGAAATATCTGTAACCGAACGAAATGATGGTGGATTCGGTCATACGGGAAGCAATTAAAAAAATGAATAGAATAATCATATTAATTATTGCAGGTATAAGTATTCTTGCGTCTTGCAGATCGGCAAAAAAAATCCAATCCCCAATAGTAATCAAGGATACAACTGTTACTGAAATAAACACTGTAGATATTCCCTTAGAAGATTCAGCGGATATTATTAGAAATAATTATAAAGAGATTAAAAATAACCTTATCAAAGCAACTACCTTCTCTGCAAAGATCGATGTGAAGTATAAGGATGCGGAAGGGAAAAAAGTATGATGTGAATGCACATGTCAGAATGTATTATGATAGTGTGATCTGGATTTCTGTTACCGGTGCTTTAGGCATCGAAGGAATACGGGCATATATAACTCATGATTCTGTAAAATTGATTGATAAACAAAATAAAGTTTATACGGCTAAAAGTGTTTCTTATTTACAGGAAATTACAGCATTACCGTTGGATCTTATTTCGTTGCAAGACCTGATATTAGGTAACCCTATCTTTTTGGATTCAAATATTACATCATTTAACCGTACTGCAGACGCCATATCATTTTTATGTAATGGAGCATTTTTTAAAAACCTATATACGGTTGATATAAATAATAAACTGGCTATTAGCTGTAAATTGGATGATGTTTCGGATTTGCGAAACAGGACCTGCTTTCTTTCTTATAAAGATTATGAAAATAAGAAAGGCATAAATTTTTCTGTCAACAGGGTCATCAATGTTGCCGAAAAGAAAACACTTGACATTGAACTGGAATTCAAGCAGTATAACTTTAATGAAACGTTAAGCTTTCCCTTTAATGTACCTAAAAATTATAAACGTAATTAATTGAATAAAATTAAATTTGCAATCATACGTTGTAGTCAGAACAAATAATTCTTTTATAAACCCATATCCCGTTTAGCATGATCAGAAAAATCTTTTTATCATTTATTTTTTCAGGAATTTTAGTTTCGGTAATGGCTCAACCGCTTACGGATAAAACAGAGCTGGAGAAGGAAAGAAAAGAAATTCAAAATGAAATAAATGAAATCCAGGGACTTTACAATAAAGTAAAAGGCCAGACTAAATTGACGCTGGGTCAACTGGCAGTACTGAACCGAAAGATCAATCTTCAGGAACAATATGTTAACAGTATCAGCAAAGAACTCAGAACTATCGATGATGATATTTATCTGAGTGAGTTAGAAATATACCGGCTAAATAAACAAATTGATACGTTAAAGGTACAATATGCAAAAACTGTTGTGTATGCATATAAGAACAGAAGTAATTATGATTATTTGAATTTTATTTTTTCGGCCAGCGGTTTTAATGATGCGGTAAAAAGAATTGCCTATCTTAAAAGTTATAGGTCTTACCGGGAAAAACAAGTAAGTACGATATTAGAGACACAACAGTTGATTGCACAACGGAAACAGCAGCAAATAGTCAGAAAAGGTTCAAAGAATGTTGCGTTGGAAAATCAAACAAAGCAGGTAGAAGAGCTATGCCGTTCAGAAAAAGGAAAAAGCTGCTGCAGTTTCTCAACTAAAGTCAAAAGAGAAAGATCTGAGTAACCAGATTGCACAAAAGAAAAAAAGAGACAGGGATTTGAATAATGCAATTGTTGCAATAGTAAGAAGGGAAATTAAAGCTGCGGAAGACAAGGCAAAAGCTGCAGCTGAAGCCAAACGGAAAGCAGATGAAGCAACTGTTAAGAAAACAGCTCCAGTGACCCCTGCAACTGAGAAAACTGATAACACAGAAAAAAAAGTTACTGCTGTAGCTGAACCTCCGGTTGCAAAACGTAATGAGCCTGAAACAAAACCAGTAAGTTATCTTGACCTGAATGCAAAGGATGTAGCATTAAATAGCAGTTTCCAGTCCAATAGGGCATTATTGCCATGGCCTGTTGATAACGGAGTTGTGACCTTCAATTTTGGCACTAATAGAATAGATAATCTTGCTTTTGATAATCCTGGTATTACGATTGCTACGCCATCACAAGGCGTTTCGGTAAAATCCGTTTTCGAAGGCGAGGTTCGGGGTATATATAATATGGGTGATGGAATGGCAGTTACTATCCGACATGGTAAATATTTTACAACGTATAGTAATTTGTCTGGTGTAACAGTATCGAAAGGTGATATGGTAAAAACCGGCCAGCAAATTGGAAGAGCAGGTAGCAATGAAGCTGGAAATGCCGGGCAAATTGATTTTATTTTGATGATAGAAACAAAGAATGTGGATCCCAAGCCATGGTTAAGAAGATAGCTATAATTCAATCGTACTAAAATAAGTTGACAAAGTTTAAAATTATCCCGACTGCTCTTGTAGCCGGGATTTTTTTATAGAAATCGTTCATATAGTTTCTCATACAAGGGAATGATCTTCGAAATGTCGAACTTCTTTGCATGAGCAGCAGCATTCTTCTTAAACTGATTTAATATTTTATCATCCTTTAATATTGCCAGCGCTTGTTTACTCATAGCAGCCACATCGCCTACATCACTCATATAGCCGTTTTCGCCATCCGTAACAATTTCACTTAAGCCGCCGGCATTGGTAGAAACAACAGGAACACCTGCTGCCATTGCCTCCAAAGCAGCTAAGCCAAAACTTTCATATTCTGAAGTAAGAAGAAAAAGATCTGCAATGGCCATTATATCTTCCATTTGCTCCTGCTTGCCTACAAAACGAATTTCATCGCAAACACCTAATTCTCTTGCATAGATCTTCAGCTGTAGACCGTTCAGGTCCGTCACCTACGAAAAGTAATTTAGAAGGCATTTGCTTATTTACTTCAGCAAATATTTTTACAACATCCTGTACTCTTTTTATTTTTCTGAAATTGGAAGCATGTAACAAAATTCTTTCTCCGTTGGGAGCAATCACTTTTTTAAAAGCATCTATTGGTTGACGGTTGAATCTGCTAACATCCACAAAATTGACAATTACTTCTATATCTTTTGTTATTTCAAAGTGTTTAAAAGTCTCCATTTTCAGGTTTTCAGAAACAGCAGTGATTGCATCGCTTTCATTAATGGAGAAAGTAACAACTGGTGCATACGTTTTATCACGGCCAACTAAAGTGATGTCTGTACCATGTAAGGTAGTAATCACCGGAATTTCATATCCTTCTTTTTTCAATATTTGCTTGGCCATATAAGCGGCCGATGCATGTGGTATTGCATAATGAACATGTAACAGATCCAGCTTATTATTTTTAATCACATCAACCATTGTACTGGCCAGCGCCGTTTCATAAGGCGGATAATCAAAAAGAGGATAGGTTGGCACCTGCACTTCATGATAAAAGATATTTGGAATGAAGCCATTCAATCTTACAGGTTGCTGATAAGTAATAAAATGTACCATATGACCTTTCTTAGCGAGGGCTATACCTAATTCTGTAGCCAAAACTCCGGAGCCGCCAAATGTTGGGTAACAAACAATTCCAATTTTCATAAAATCTACTACTAATGATGAACTAAGGTAACAGTTTTAAATGGGTTTGGTTTGCCGTTTATCTTAAAAAATAGTTATTGCATTTAAGCTTTATACTTAACTTTATCCAAATTCGTAAATATGCAGAAAATTATTATTCGGGGCAATATTGTTTTTCATGGCAGGACCGGCTAAGGCACAAAATGCAGATTCTGTTTTTATTAAAAAAATCTCAGATGAGATACTCACCAATGGAAAGGCATATGATAATCTTCGAGACCTTACCAAAAATATCGGGGGGAGGTTAGCAGGTTCACCACAAATGGTAAAGGCAGAGCAATGGGGCATGATTGTAATGAAAGAAGCTGGTGCGGAAAATGCATGGATGCAGCAATGTATGGTGCCACATTGGGTGAGGGGTGGCGAAGATCAAGCTTCTTTTAATGTTTATGGAGAAAAAACTTACGAAAAGTTGGATGTCGTTGCTTTAGGGAACGCTGTAGGTACTGGAAAGAGTGGCGTTATGGCTGAAGTAATAAAAGTTGACTCATTTGATGAATTAGAAAAAAGAAAAGATGAAGTGAAAGGGAAGATTGTTTTTTACAATTATAAATTTAATGACACATATGTAAATACGTTCCTTTCCTATAGAGATGCAGGGCAATACAGAGGTCAGGGTCCAAGCCGCGCAGCTAAATATGGAGCCAAAGCTGTAATTGTAAGAAGTATGAGTCATGCGGCAGATAATAATCCGCATACAGGAGCAACCAGATATGATTCATTATATGAAAAGATTCCTGCTGTTGCCATTGGTTTAAGAGATGCGGACCGGTTAAGTGCGCAGATTGACAAATCAAAAGTGACGGTTAACATACAAACTAATGGTCATTTTCTTCCTGACACCATCGGTCATAATATTATTGGTGAGTTAATCGGCACTCAATTTCCCAATGAATTTATTACCGTGGGAGGGCATCTGGATAGCTGGGATAATTGTGAAGGTGCTCATGATGATGGGGCGGGTTGTGTACAGACAGTAGAAATATTAAGAGCATTTAAGGCATTGGGATACCGGCCAAAACATACTATACGTTTTGTTTTGTTTGCCAATGAAGAGAATGGATTAAGAGGCGGAAACAAATATGCAGAAGAGGCCGTTGCAAAAAATGAAAAACATCTTCTGGCAATGGAAAGTGATGCAGGTGGATTTACACCCAGGGCTTTAGGGTTTTCCGGTTCTGATGAACAATTTCAGAAATTCTTAAGTTGGAAACCATTGATTGCTCCATATGGCTGCACTGAATTTAATAAAGGTGGTGGCGGGGCAGATATTGGTCCATTGAGCAGAGCATTAAAAACCCCAACAGCAAGTTTGAATCCTGATTCACAACGCTATTTTGATATTCATCATGCAAGAAGCGATGTGTTCGAAGCAGTTAATAAAAGGGAACTTGAATTAGGAGCTGTAAATATGGCTGCATTGATTTATCTGGTAGATAAATACGGGTTGTAATTTATTTTAATAATTTTTCGATTGAAGATCGTACAGATGGGAAAGGGAATGATGTAATTAATTTTTGCATTTGTTTTTTTATTGCTGATGTACAAAGATTGCCAATACTTCCTTCATGAGTATGATTCACCGAAGTTTCGTACCTGAAGTTTCCGGCTTCAATATCGGTTCCTACTTTTTTATAGGCATCTCTGAATGGGATTCCGCTATTTACAAGTTTATTTACTTCTTCTACGCTAAAAAGATATTTATACTTTTCATCAGCAAGTATGTTTTCTTTAATCTCAATGTTGGATAACATTAGTCCTGCCATTTCAATACAATCTTTTAATGTTTTAAAAGCCGGGAATAAATGTTCTTTCAATAATTGCAGATCCCGGTGATAACCAGATGGAAGATTAGTGGTCATCAGCATTATTTCATTCGGTAATGCTTTAATGCGGTTGCAATGACTACGGATCAATTCAAATACATCCGGATTCTTTTTATGAGGCATAATGCTGCTGCCTGTGGTAAGCGCTTCCGGAAACTGA
Source organism: uncultured Chitinophagaceae bacterium (assembly GCA_963705465.1). Classification (GTDB taxonomy): domain Bacteria; phylum Bacteroidota; class Bacteroidia; order Chitinophagales; family Chitinophagaceae; genus JJ008. The sequence goes on from CAVPJN010000006.1 coordinate 319,113, forward strand.
AATGAAACCAAAATTCTGATTTAAAAATAGACAAGCATCCATACTCAGCTTGGCTAATGTATCTGCAACATTCGATAATGATTGTGCTACAATTCTCTCCGCTTTCCCTCTTCCCATTTGAGCATACACAACATTATAGTTCAAATCATCAAAACCCAGCAGCTTTGTTGTTAATGTTCGGTTGATAGGAAAGGAAGACCCATAGCCTGCAGCAGAACCTAAGGGATTTTTATTGACTATATCGTACGCTGCTTTCACTGTAACTACATCATCAACTAAACTTTCTGCATATGCTCCAAACCATAAGCCAAACGATGAAGGCATGGCTAATTGTAGATGTGTATAGCCTGGCAACAAATGGTCTTTATATTTTTCGCTTTGCGATTGTAACAATTCAAAGAAGGGTTGAATCGTATTCACCAGTTCTTCCAATTCATTCCGCATAAATAATTTTATATCTACCAGCACCTGATCATTGCGGCTTCTGGCACTATGGATTTTTTTACCGGTATCTCCCAGTTTTTGTGTCAGTAATAATTCAACTTGTGAATGAATATCTTCCACATCATCCTGTAGTTTGAAGTTGTCCTTTTTGAATTTCCTTGTAGATATTTTTTAGTGCAGATTGTAATTGAGTCAATTCATCTTTTGTAAGTAATCCGACTGATTCCAGCATTTCGATATGCGCCAATGATCCTATTACATCAAATGCAGCCAGATACATATCCATTTCCCTGTCTTTACCAACAGTGAATGTTTCTACTTCCTTTAGTGATGCTTTGTCTTTTTGCCAGAGTTTCATAATACTTTGTTTCCGGTTACCAGTTACTTGTTTCCTGTTGCTTTATCGGGGAAATCATTCCAGTTTTCTTCAACCCATTGAATAAATTTATTATCTTTTTGCTCAGCATATCATAATCCTGTTTAAGCTATTATACAGATCTGCATTTTTGAGTGATTCTGTTTCAAAAAGGAAATCAAGATGAACGATTGTTTCATCACATTCTGCCTGGGAATAAATGAGATACTTAATAAAATCAGCTTTGTATCTCCGTCTGCCATATCCTTCAACAATTAATGAAGTTACAGCTTTGGATGATCTGCGAATCTGGCTTCCTTCCTCATAAAGTTCAAATTTCGGAAGCATAAGACTAGCTTTATGAATAGCAACTGCCAATCGCTTTGATTCTTTATATACGTCCAGATCTCTGTAACTTTTCATGCTTAAAGGGTTCTTAACTGGTAACCGGAAACAGGTAACTTGTATCTAAACAATTTGTTCTAATAATTTAATATAAAGGTTAATTCCTTCTTTTATTTCGTCAATATAAATATACTCATCTGCCGAATGACTACGGGCAGAATCTCCCGGACCCATTTTCAATGCAGGAAAAGGCATCAAGGCTTTGTCGGATGTTGTGGGAGAGCCATAGCAGGTTCTTCCAAGTATTGTTCCGGCTTTTACTAAGGGGTGATCCATTGCAATGGAAGTGGAACGAAGCCTTGTGCTTCGTGGAGCAATTTCACATTGTACATTATTTTTTATTACTTCCAGCACTTCTTCAAAACTGTATAATTCATTTATCCTGGTGTCCACTACAAACTTACATTGTGCAGGAACTACATTATGCGCTTTGTTCTCTGTTTCAATAACCGTTACACTCATTTTATTCGGCCCTAACAGGTCAGAAACTTTTGGAAACTGATAACTGTTGAACCATTCAATATCTTTTATTGCTTTGTTGATCGCATTCTCTCCTTCGTTTCTTGCAGCATGCCCAGCTTTTCCATAGCTGATACAATCTAACACCATCAATCCTCTTTCTGCCACTGCCATTTGCATCTGTGTAGGTTCGCCAACAATAGCGCAATCAATTTCAGGTAAATAGGGTAGGGTATATTCTATTCCACCTGCACCTGAAATCTCTTCTTCAGCGGTAGCAGCTAAAATTACGTTGTATTTCAAATTGGACTGTTCATAGAAATATAAGAATGTAGCGATCAATGAAACCAGACAACCACCAGCATCATTACTGCCAAGTCCAAATAGCTTCTCCTCTTCAACAATAGGAGAGAAGGGATCCCTTGTGTACTGCGGATTTGGCTTTACCGTGTCATGATGAGAGTTTAGCAAAATTGTGGGCTTGCTTTCATCATAATGTTTATTCAAGGCAAACACATTATTTCCCACTCTTGTGGCAGCAATATTTTTTAAAGCCAGCATTTTTCCAATGATGCTGGCGGTTTGCTCTTCTTCTTTGCTAAAGGAAGGAGTGGCTATTAATTCTTTTAGCAAATCAATAGCTTCATCTTGTAATATGTGTATAGTTATTACTCATTAATAATAGCTGTTCCGGAATTTCCTTTGATCAATTGGTTAATATTTTCAGCTTTGCCAATTATAACTTTTTTTACGCCGCTATTCAATGCTGCAAAGGCATTGTCCAGCTTGGGAATCATTCCGGCAAATATTTTAGCCCCGCCATCCTCCGCAAGGGGGGCTTTCAGTTCATCATAATTTGCAGGAGTTATTACTGGTATAACAGAATCTTCATTATTCACATCAAGTAGTACACCATTCTTTTCAAATGCATAAATGAGTTCAACATCATACAATTCACTCATGCCTTTTGCAATTTCCTGAGCGATTGTATCGGCATTTGTATTTAATAGTTGCCCTTGCTGATCATGCGTGATGGGTGCAAATACGATTGAAATATTCTGTTCAAGCAGTGTTGAAATAAGTTTTGTATTTATCGCATCTACATCTCCAACAAAACCATAATCTATTCCCGGGTGTACTCTCTTATGTGCTAAAATGCTGTCGCCATCTGCACCACACAATCCGATAGCATTGCAATCAAAGGACTGTAGTGTAGCAATGATATTTTTATTGATGTAACCGGCATAAACCATTGTTACAATTTTCAACGTTTCAGCATCAGTTATTCTTCTGCCATCTAGCAGTTTTTGTTCAATTCCCAAGTCTTCTGCTAATCTTGTGGCTAGTTTGCCACCACCATGAACCAATATTTTTTTCTCCTCTATTGCTGCAAATTCTTTCAGGAATACATTCAATTTCTTGTCATCATCAATAATGTTACCTCCGATTTTCACAATATATAAAGGACTTTTCATCCGTTAAGGATTTACTCCTCCCTTTAGGGAAGTTAGGAGGGTTGAAATGACTGCCTGCGCCGCCCAAACCCTGTTCGATGCTTCTAGTGTAACAATGCTATTCGGTCCATCAAGAATTTCATCACTCAATTCAACATTTCTGCGAACCGGAAGACAATGCATCACTTTGGCATTATTGGTCAATGCTAATTTTTTATTGGTCATCATCCATTTCGGATCGGCCTCATACATTTTTCCATAGTCCTTATATGTACTCCAGTTTTTTACATACACAAAATCTGCATCTTCCAAAGCCTCATCTTGATTAAGTATAATTTTGGAACCCTTTGTAAATTCTTCACTCAATTCATAATCTTCAGGGTGTGTAATTACAAAATCGGCTTTACCCCATGCATTCATCCATTGCGAAAAACTATTCGCTACACATTGTGGTAAAGGTTTTACATGTGGCGCCCAGGTTAATACGATTTTAGGTTTCCGGGTTTCTTTAAAAGTTTCTGTAATTGTAATAATATCTGTCAAGGCTTTGTAAGGGATGCAATGTTGAACTTTCAAGACTTACGACTGGTATGCCGGCATATTTGATGAACTGTTTAATATAGAGTTCGCTGTAATCGTCTTCTTTGTTTTTTAACGAAGGAAATGTTCGGATGGCAAGAATGTCAAAATATTTTCCAAAAATGGGTGCTGCATCTTTTACATGTTCTACAGAAGTGCCACTCATGATGGCTTCTTCTTCAAATTCCAGCATCCAGCCTTCATTGCCTACATTAAAAATGATAGCTTCCATACCAAGATTTTGCGCAGCGATCTGTGTGCTTAATCTTGTACGCATACTAGGGTTTAGAAATAAGCAGCCAATTCGCTTATTTGTACCAAGCGATTTATCGATAAACGGATTTGCTTTATAAGCCAATGCTTTTTGAACTAATGCATCAATGACCTCCCCAACCCCTCCGAAGGAGGGACTTATAAGGTCATTTACAGAAGTGAAATTCCTCATTTTAATTAACAGGGGTTGTAGATGAAATTAATATTTCTATTTCTTCTTTAATTGAATCTATAAATTGCTCGGCATCTCTTTTTTTCAATGCCAATGAAGGAAGCAGGCGAATAACATTTGGTTTTGCTTCTCCGGTAAAGATTTTTTGCTTCCACAAGCAGGTTTTTCTTCAGGTCCTTTAATTCATCTGGCACATCAAACCCGATCATTAATCCTCTGCCTCTTACATTTTTTAATTCAGGAATTGCTTCCAATTCATTTCTAAGGTATTTGCCTACCATGACGGCATTGCCCATTAATTTTTCTTCTTCAATCGTTTCAAGCACCGCTAATGCTGCCGCACAGGCCAGATGATTGCCACCAAAAGTGGTTCCTAATTGAAAATGTTTTGGTTTGATCTTCGGCGAAACAATTATGCCGCCAATTGGAAAACCATTTCCCATTCCTTTTGCCATTGTATAAATATCAGCATTTACACCTGCGAAATCATGACTGAAAAATTTACCGCTTCTTCCATAACCACACTGAACACTGTCCGCAATATAAATAGCTCCATGTTCATCGCACAATGAACGGATCTTTTGTAAGAAAGAATCTTCAGCGATATTAATTCCACCAACTCCCTGGATGCCTTCGATTATAACAGAAGAAATTTCTTTTGCCATTTTTTTTAAAACAATCTACTAATGCATCTTCATCATTAAAAGGAAGAAAGATTACATTATCGGTTTCATTTACCGGGGCAACAATATTCTTATTGTCTGTTGCAGCTACGGCTAAAGAAGTTCTGCCATGAAATGCCTTTACTAAAAGCAATGATTTTTTTTCTGCCATTGAAAAAACTGGCCAGCTTCAATGCATTTTCATTGGCTTCTGCACCACTATTACAAAGAAAAAGCTGGTAATCTTCTTTACCGGAAACCTTTCCCAGTTTTTCTGCCAGTTCTTGTTGTAAAGGAATCTTTATTGAGTTGGAATAAAAAGCAATTTTATTCAATTGCTCTTCAATTCTTTTTACCCAATGCGGATGTGTGTGACCAATACTGATAACAGCATGACCGCCATAAAGATCGAGATACTGCTCACCTTTATCATCCCACACATAAGAGCCTTTTGCTTTTACAATGGTGATTTCATTTATTGGGTAGACGTCGAATAAATTCATTTGTATATTTTAGAAATAATTTGCTTTTAATTTGAGTCCGGTTGTTTCATCAAAACCAAACATGCAGGTTCATGTTCTGAACAGCCTGCCCGCTGGCACCTTTTAATAAATTATCAGTAATGGAATGCACAACCAGTTTACTTCCTGCTTTTTCTATCTGAATCATTGCTTTGTTTGTATTAACGACCTGTTTTAAAAAAATAGGTTCTTTGCTTACATGTGTAAAGGGATGTTCAGCATAAAATTCTTTAAACAAAACAAAAAGCTCTTCTACAGAAAGATCACAGTGCAATCGTTGAGCTTATAAAAATTCCTCTTGTAAAATCACCTCTCCAGGGAACAAAACTCAGGTCTATGCCCCCATTCTCCTAAAGGGGTGGGTTGCAATTGAAGTAAGAGATTCTCCAATTTCTCCAAGATGCTGATGCGTTAATGTTTTATAGGCCTGAATATTATTTGCTCTCCAGCTAAAGTGAGATGTTTGTGTCAATGATTGTCCGGCACCTGTAGAACCGGTAATGCCGGTTGTATAAATATCTTTTAGTAAACCTGCTTTTGCCAATGGTAATAAACCAAGTTGTAAAGTGGTAGCAAAGCAACCGGGGTTAGCAATGTTTTTTGCAGATCTTAATTTTTTCTCTGTTTAATTCAGGTAATCCATAAACAAAATCTCCTGTTTCCAAATTTTGAAGTCTGGTTTAAACGGAAGTCATTGGCCAGATCAATGATCTTAATATGATCAGGAATTTTATTTTCAGTCAGAAATTTTGTTGATTCTCCATGACCAAGACAAAGAAAGAGGACATCAATATCATCACTCAACTCATTGGTAAAGTTTAATTCTGTATCACCCAACAAATCCTGATGAACAGCATAAACAGGTTTGCCGGCATTGCTGCGGCTATGAATAAAAGAAACAGTGGTATACTGGTGATTAATCAATAAACGAATTAATTCGCCACCGGTATATCCTGCTCCACCAATAATACCAACTCTAATTTTTTCCATCTGCATCATCTTTTACCAAATGATAAATGGCTGTCTGGTTGCCAAATATTTTGCTGAATCCTCTTACATCATTTCCGGTAAAACCAGTATTCATTTCTCCGTATTTACCAAACCGGCTATTCATCAGATCATATTTTGATTCTATACCTATTATCTGAAAACGATAGGGATATAATTGTACAAATACATCACCTGTTACATTTCGCTGACTGCTCTCCAGGTAAGCTTCAATATCAATCATCACCGGATCAAGTATCTGTCCTTCGTGTAACCAGTTGCCATAAAATTGAGCCAACTGATCTTTCCATTGCAATTGCCATTTGGTCAACACATGTTTTTCCAACGCATGGTGTGCTTTTATTATTACCATCGGAGCCGCTGCTTCAAAACCTACACGGCCTTTTATACCAATAATGGTATCACCAACATGTATATCTCTGCCAATACCATAAGCGCCGGCAATCGATTTGTAAATATTGAATCGCTTCAGATGGATGTCCAAATTTTTTATCATTTATTCTCTTCAATTCTCCTTTTTCAAAACTCAATTTTACTTCTTCACTTTCAGTTTTAGTAACTTGTGTAGGCCATGCTTCTTCGGGTAGAACACCTTTTGATGAAAGTGTTTCAATACCTCCAACACTGGTTCCCCAAAGGCCTTTATTGATCGAGTACATTGATTTTTCAAAATTCATATCAACGCCTTTCTCTTTAAGATACGAAATCTCTTCTTCACGACTTAGTTTCAGATCTCTGATAGGTGTAATGATCTCTACGCCGGGAATCATAATATGAAAGACCATATCAAAACGAACCTGGTCATTTCCTGCACCGGTACTACCATGAGCAACCGCATCAGCATTTAATTCTTTTGTATGTTCTGCAATATGCAAGGCCTGACTTAATCGCTCAGCTGATACAGAAAGCGGATAGGTGTTATTTTTCAGCACATTTCCAAAAATCAGGTACTTAATGATACTGTCGTAATAGTTCTCGACAGCATTCACCGTTTTGTGTGATTTTACACCAAGCTTATAGGCATGTTCTTCTATTTGTTTTAATTCTTCTTTATCAAAACCACCAGTGTTTACTATAATGCTATGCACTTCATACCCTTTTTCTTCAGTCAGGTATTTTACACAATACGAAGTGTCTAATCCGCCGCTAAAACCCAGTACAATTTTTTTTGCCATTATTTTAAGTTAGTTTTTAAAGATGAAATAAATGGTGTAAAAATGATTTTGGTTTACCACCATTGCTATCCGGTTTGTCCTTCTTCATAAATGGCTTTAGTAGTTTCCATTTTTTAAATCGCAATAGTCGTTCAAAGCCTTTTACATTTTCTTTAAAATATTGTTTTGTTTCTGCTGGTTCGTAATGATCTTTTGGATCATAGAGCATAGCCGTACACATACAGTTCTTTCTTTCTTTGCTCATCAGGATATCATAGTTCACACAGCTTTTACATCCAGCCCAAAAGGCCTCGTCCTGTGTTAGTTCAGAATACGTAACTGGTTCGTAGCCGAGGTCGCTGTTAATTTTCATCACTGCCAGTCCTGTAGTCAATCCAAATATTTTTGCCTCCGGATATATTTTTCTTGACAGTTCAAATATTCTTTTCTTAATGGCTTTTGCAACACCACTTTTTCTGAAAGCCGGAGCAACTATTAATCCGCTATTGGCAACATATTCTCCATGACTCCAGGTTTCAATATAACAAAAACCTACCCATTCATTAAGATCAGTGATGGCGATGACTGCTTTTCCTTCATCAATTTTTTGTTCGATGTATTCAGGAGTTCTTTTGGCAATGCCGGTTCCTCTGGCAACTGCTGAAGAAGCCATTTCATCAGTGATGGTGGTAGCGTAGACTTTGTCAGCAGGTACGGCTACCCTTATAACGATATTATGATTTTCCAATTTCAATAGTATTTGTAAAAAATGGGTCACCAGACCTGAAAATTATTTCCGGGGATTGCTTCACTGACAGGGACCATGGTGAAGGGTTCGTCCTGTCAGAACTCAGGACTACGTCGTGGGCGGGAAAAAGTAAACAGGTCGTATCCAACAGCATACACACCACTCGTTATGGGTGCATGGAAGGCCATTTGCTTTGTATGTGTCAGAATGTTCGTCATGTATTAAAACATGTTGTAAATTGAGAACAAATGTATAATATTAATTGATTTTTTTCATAAAATTTTTGTTATAAAATAAGCAGTATGGATGCAGAGAACTTATCTGGTATTGAACAACCTTTAGGAATGACATCTAAGGAGAAGCGCAGATCGGGATTCAGGCGGTTTACCAGAACTTTAATGATTATTGTGGCTTTGGCGTTAATCGTACTTGCCTATTATAAATATTTTTTTGTTTTTGGTGATGGTGTGAAAAGCGGTCATTTGAACTATGCCGTTAAAAAAGGCAATTTGTTTAAAACCTATGAAGGAAAGTTAATTCAGGAAGGATACAGAAGTAAAACTGCAGGAACAATTCAATCCTACGAGTTTGAGTTTTCCATTAAGAGCAAAGCGATCTATGATATACTTTCGGCTAATAGCGGTAAAAGGTTCGACTTGCATTATAAAGAGTATCACGGGGCTATTCCATGGCGGGGAATACGGTGTATATAGTCGACAGTATTATTGCGATGGATACACAGTAGTTCATTACCCGGCGTACAGTAAAAAGATTGCCGGACGTTTATGTATGTCAGGTTTATTTTTTTGCCAATCAGCTACCGTCATTGTTTTGATCCATTCTTTTTTTCCGGTTATATCAACAGCTATACAAATTCTCGTTTTATTATTACAGGTTTTTAGCAGTGATTCAATCATCTGGTTATTCCTGTAAGGCGTTTCAATAAAGAGCTGTGTACACTTTTTTTTGGCGGATTCTATTTCTAACTCTTTAATTGCTTTGGTCCGTAAATTATTGTCAATCGGCAGATAGCCAACAAATTGGAATTGTTGGCCGTTCATTCCACTTGCCATCAGGGCTAATAATATTGAATTGGGGCCAACCAACGGTCTTATATCTACACCAGATTCCTGGGCAATTTCAATTAAGTGTTGACCCGGATCAGCAATCCCCGGACAACCGGCTTCACTTACAATTCCGATATTTTTCCCTTCTTTTAATCGTTCTTTAAAATCGCCGGTGGATTTAGTCGGATATAACATGCCATTCATAATCATCGATCACAATATCTTGTTCGGGCAAATAAGTTTTTCCAGAGTTGTTTGAAAAAACGGCGGGTTGTTCTTTCATTTTCGACAAAAAAGACCTGGCAATCTTTGATGGCGGTAGTTACATATTCAGGAATTGCATCGAGGCTGTCTTCTGCTAATAGTGATGGTATAAGATAAACGGTAGCCACGATACTTAACTGTTTTTTACTTTGTGTACACTTAATGTTGCTGCGATAATAGCATAAGCAGGTGCAAGAATAATAAGTAAATGCATCAGGTAAAATAACAGACCATTGCCAATGGAAAGCCCTTTGTGCCTGCTTGTAAATGCAATACTCTGGGCAGGTGTTAAGTTTGCCCTTGCATAACCATAGTCATGCATTGAAAATCCGAAGAAATAGCACTCCATCAATAAAGCGATAACCGGAGTAATCCATCCAATTACAGGAATCAGGGATAATAATATCAAGGCCAACAAATAAATTGATTGCCATCCGCAATTGCGTAAGGCCAGCTTTATATTCCGGTAACAGTCTTTTCGAATATCCTTCCAGTTAAAAGAATGTTCTTTGCCTTCTATTATTGCTTCAGTTTTTTCACTCAGGTAGGCAAACACCGGTGAGCCAATAATAAGGATGACATATTTGAAAAAGGAAAAGTAGAATAATACAAGAATCAGCCTCAGCATCATCCCTGTCATTAAAAATAAAAAGCTTAGCCACTCATTCCTTTCCTGTTGCAGCCAGTTTTCTATTCGTAATTGACTGCTGACCCATGAAATCACCTGGTTGGAAGAATGCCAGAAAAAAAACATTCCCGCAATAAACAGTAGTGTATAAATTATTCCCGGACCAATGATCCATTTGATTAATTTATTCTGACGGATAAAGCGACGAGCTTCATCCCATGATTGAAATGCTATGACAATTTCTTTCAGCAAAGCCTTAATTTGGGTGGTAAATATAGTGAATGTGCAGGGTGAAGGAATAATATCGCAATGTAAATTGAAATCTGATGTAGTTATGGAAAAAATACCACTGGAATTCTACTTAAGAAATGATGTAGTGCAAATTGCAAAAGAATTATTAGGTAAGATGCTGGTTGTAAATAATGCAGGTAAAAAAACTGCTGGACGTATTGTTGAAGTCGAAGCTTATAATGGGATTATTGATAAAGCTTCACATTCATATAATAACAGACGAACGGCCCGGACAGAAATAATGTATGCTGAAGGGGGAGTGGCCTATGTTTATCTGTGTTATGGAATACATCATCTATTTAATGTGGTAACAAATAGAGAAGAAATGCCACATGCCATTCTTATCCGGGCGTTGGAACCTGTTTCAGGAATCGATGAAATGATAAGGAAAACAAAAAAGAAAAAATCAGACTTTTCGTTAACAAGCGGCCCTGGAAATCTATCGAAGGCAATGGGAATTAGTTTACAACAAAACGGATTGCGATTAAATGGAGATCATATCTATTTGGCTGATGATGGAGTAACTTATTCCAAAAAAGAAATTGCTGCTACTCCAAGAATTGGAGTTGAGTATGCCGGTGAAGATGCATTGTTGCCATTCCGATTTTTCAAAAAAGAAAATCCATATGTGAGCGGTAAACCAAAGTAGAGTGAATCCTCCCAAATTAATTCAACTGCCAGACTAGCCTATTTATATAATTCAGGAAGATGGCAAAAAATTGTGTCTAAAACACAAAGCAACATCTGTGATGATTCTTGGTGTATTATTTTATAAAATAAAAATAAGATTAAAATCGGGGACAGTTTAACTTTTTCAAACCCGGATCAGAAGGCTTTCTGATATAGATCAGCGAAATTTCATTACCACCTTGACTAATTTGTTCGCTTTTTTAATGAACTGATATTGACATCATAAGTATATCCAAGATGTAATGATTTAAATTCAAGTCCAAAATAAGGAATGATCGCATCATTTAAACCACTGAATCGGGACCAAACACCTAAATATACATTAACAGGATCATCTTCATTTTGGTTTACATTATAAGCAAATGCACCACCCGCCATTAAATTTTGAGCCTTTGCCTGTGTACTATAATAAGCAGATACATGCAAGGAATTATAACTGCCAACTGGAATTTTTCCACCTGCCTGTATAGTAGTTCTTGGGGATAATATAAATTCTCCACCCTGAAAACTTTCTTTGGGCCGGTTGATATGATACATAGAAGCACCGATATAAAAAGTATTATACCCATTCGTTGTGCCGGAATATAACAAGCCAGCATTTACATCTGCATAACTGACATTCATCTGGTTATTCAGAAATATTTCACCTGTAGTACCGGGTACAAAGCCCAGCGGCGTTAACTCATCTTCAAAATAAACTTTGGTAACATCTAATCTCTTATTCAGATAGGCCCCCTGAAAACCTGCACTGATTGTATGATAGCCATTTTCATCCAATCCTTTATGATAAGCAAGCGATAGTCCTGCTCCATTAGTAACTAAAACACCATCACCGGCCCGGTCAGTATAGCCTAATATGCCAATTCCCATCTGGTCAATTTCAGGTAATCTGTTTTTTAAAATCCCAAAATCTACCGAAGCTGTTTTGGTTACATAAGCATTAATGAAAGTTGGCCATTGATTTCGATAATTCCCTGCTACCCGAAAGGTGCCATCAAACTTTCCGGTTAGTGCCGGATTTAATGTAAGGGGGGAAGCAAAAAATTGGGAAAAATTAGGGTCCTGTGCACTTGAAACACTCACCATTACTACACATACCGTTAGGGTTGAAAGAATTTTTTTCATCACTACATTAATGTTTTTTCACTGATCAGATAGATGAATAATCAAAGTCCTTGAAGTTCAGACTGTAACGAAATAAACAGCTTTCAAATTGCCTGTTTCATTTTGATTAATCTTCTTGTCTGGTACGAATTGGAAAAGTACAACTATTTTAAGACCTTATTTGTAGAATTATTGCTGCTTTTTGCCGAGACATGAGTAAAACAGTCTTCAGTCAGTAGTCAGATAATCAATGGTATAGAAAAATAATATCTACAACAAAAATCCTTTGACTAAAGACTAACGGCACAATTACATCTGCACTTTTGTTCCAAAAGCAAGATCACCTGCATCTCCTAATCCCGGAACGATATAACCCTTGGCAGTCAATTCATCATCAATATCGCCACACCAGATCGTTACTGAAGGCTCTTCTCTTTTTACATATTCTATGCCAACCGTGCAGGCAATGGCCACAACTATATGTATTTCACGGGGTTTCCCTTCTTCTTTCAGAAAATGAATGGTTTTTACGAGGGAAGAACCCGTCGCCAACATCGGGTCAGAAATAATAACCACCCTGTTCTCTAATTCAGGGCAGGAAACATAATCCAGGCTTATGTCGAAGCTGCCATCTTTATTATGTTTTCTGTATGCTGATATAAATGCATTGTCTGCCTGGTCGAAATAGTTTAAAAGCCCATTGTGTAATGGTAATCCAGCCCGTAAGATGGTGGCCAAAACCGGCTGCTCTTTTAAAACTTTATGTAAGGAAATGCCAAGTGGAGTTTGTATTTCTTTTTCCTCAAAAGATAATACTTTACTTATTTCATAAGCAGCAACTTCACCAATACGTTCAAGGTTTCTGCGAAAACGCATCCGGTCGGTTTGTATATCTACATTTCTTAATTCACCTACCCAGTTACTGACCAAAGAATGTTGCTGACTTAGATTGACAATCATTTTGAAGATTTACTTTTGGCAAATCTAATCAAAAACAAATTCATGATTTACCGGTCAATGGGAATAATAAGTAACAGTATACAGCAGGGCCTTGACATAGCTTTTGTTGAATTTCAGGAGCAAGGCGGTAAATGGTCATTTGAGATACTAAATGCTGATTGTTATCAGTATGACTCAGCATGGAAGGAGAGATTAAAGAATGCAATTGATTTGTCAGCACTGGATTACCAGGTCCTGCATGCAGATTATGGCCATTATACGGGCCTGCAGGTTAATCAATTTATTGAAGAAAATCAACTTCAGTATAAAGTTGCAGTTATTGCTTCTCATGGACATTCAGCTTTGCATTTGCCCCATCAAAAAATGACCCCTCAATTGGGGGATGGCGGGGCCATTGCTGCTCTAACGGGGTTACCAGTAATAACTGATTTTTTTAGCATAGATGCAGCTTTGGGTGGAAATGAAAAAAAATGGGACTTATTACAACAAAAACTTACTGATGAAGCAATGATAAGTAAAACGGTATTATGTGCTTTTATGGGTATTCTCAGATGGAGAGAGGAATACAATGTTTTTGCAACAGAATCAGGTGCATCCCGGGATAGTATTGGTGGTGCATTATGGATTGGGCAGGATGCATAGTTGTTATCGTAAGTCAAAACTGTATAGATTGCAGATAATCAGTATTTTCATGGCAACCAACTAGTTGGTGAAATTCTATCTGTAATGGCTAAAATCAAAAAAAATAATTCAGCAAACAGCAACACGGATATGCCTGTACGGGATTCTGTAGCCGAAGCCATGCAGTTCAAAAAATTACAGCAACGATTCCCTCAACAATTTGAGAATATATTTCCTGATAAACTGGCACCAAGAACGGTGATTATTATTCCATCACTGACAATGGATATCGAAATACTTTCCAAGATCAGTGGCGTTAATCATTACGAAGAGCGGTTGCTTTGTATGTTAATGTTATTACGAATGCCCCGCACCAATGTTATTTATATTACCAGTGAAACGATTGACCCGATCATTGTGGATTATTACCTGCATTTATTACCGGGAATTACAGGTTATCATGCACAGAGTCGATTAACACTTTTAAGCTGTCATGATTCATCACACAGACCGTTGATAGAAAAAATATTGGAAAGGCCCAGATTGATACAACGAATAAAAGATTGTATTCCGCCGGATCATGAGTCGCATATGTCTTGTTTTATTGTAACTGAAAAGGAAAGATCATTGGCAGTTCAATTACAAATCCCGATTTACGGTTGCGATCCGGACCTATACGAATTGGGAAGCAAAAGTAATGGACGAAAGATATTCAGAGAATGTGGTTTAATGGTGCCTCCAGGTTTTGAAGACTTACATTCTGAAGATGATATTATTGATGGGTTGGCAAAAATGAAGCAACAAAACCCCGGTTTAAAAAAAGGAGTAGTAAAAGTAAATGATGGCTTCTCTGGTGATGGGAATGCGATTTTTTCATATGCTGGTTCTGAAAATGCTACTGATCTGAAAATATGGATAAAAGAAAATATTCAACAGAAATTAAAACTGGTAGCAACCGATCTGACCTATACTGACTTTTTAGAAAAGTATAAAAGTATGGGTGGCATTGTGGAGGAGTTTCTGGAAGGAGATAGTAAGGAATCACCTTCGGTACAATGCAGGGTTACTCCAACCGGTCATAGTGAAATTATTTCTACGCATGATCAGGAATTGGGTGGTGAAAGTGGTCAGGTTTATTTCGGTGCACATTTTCCGGCATCGGTTGAATATGCTGTTGAGTTAGGTGAAATGGGAATAAAAGTAGCAGACGCATTAAAACAGCGGGGTGTATTAGGCCGGTTTGCTGTTGATTTTATTTCGGTAAAAGAAAATAATGTGTGGAAGCATTATCCGATTGAGATCAATCTTCGTAAAGGTGGCACTACGCATCCGTTTTTGATGTTACAGTTTTTAACGGATGGAAAATATAATACCGAAGATGGAAAGTATTATACTTCAAAAGGACATTTGGTTCGCTATTATTTCTGCTCCGATAATTTGAAAAGTGACAATTACAAAGGACTAAGCCCTCATGACCTCATTGATATTGCGATGGTCAATGATATTCATTATGATGGCACTTCACAGGAAGGAGTAATGTTTCATCTGATAGGTGCATTATCTCAATATGGAAAGTTAGGAGTTGTTTGTGTTGGCAGTACTCCACAAAGAGCCAGAGAATATTATGCAAAAATTGTATCTGTCCTCGAAAAAGAATGTTGATATTTTCGCTTATCCGCCTCAGATGGTATGCTAAAATAAAATACACTTCAAGTCCCAAAAAAATAAGTAGATTTAAGGTCAATTCCGATACATCTAAGTTTATTCATAAGTAACGGATTCTTACCCTGTTAAATCATTTTTTATTCCATTTCCTGATTTTCAGATTCAGCGATTTAATCTTAAGGATCTGGTAACATTTTTGTTCATTCATTAAACCACCAAAAATGAAATTTGTAACATCCTTCGCCGCATTCCTGACAACAATTGCAATTATCGGTACATCTTGTAAAGATTCAGGAAATTCAAAATCAGCATCGGCAGAAATAACCGAAGCAGCAAAAGATACCCCTGACTATTTTCTCCTGAGACCAGATGTAGAAAAAGCGTATGGCTATTCACATGCAGTACGCATTGGAGACGACATAAAAATATCTGGCGCTGTAAGCATGGATGACAAAGGCAACCCAACCGCAGCGGGGGATATAACCCAACAAATGAAAAACTGCTATGCCGACCTGGAAAAAGTACTGGCGCATTATGGCTGCACTTTCGATGACGTAATTGTAGAAAATATATTTACGACTAATATGCCCAGGTTTTTAGAAGCCTCTGCATACAGAAACGAAATTTACAAGAAACATTTCCCTACGGGTTCATGGTTGGGAGTAAAAGAGTTAGCACTGTCAGAGTTTATGATAGAGATTGAATTGGAAGCACATGTTTCAAAAAAATAATAGCATGAAAGCAAAATCAATCAGCGGCAAATCACCAGAAGAAATAAAAACGGCTTTAGAAAAAGCCATGTCAGATAATTATAAGCCAACCCTGGCTGTTGTGTTTATCTCCATCAAGCAAGATAGAAAAGCAGTTTCAGAAATATTAAGTCAAAAAGGAATTGACGTTTTTGGGGCCACTTCCTGCGGCGAATTTATTAATGGCCATCAAAGTGAAGGAGAAATTGTTATTATGCTGTTGGATATCAATAAGCAGGATTATTGTTTTTTATTTGATGATATAGGAAATGGGAATATTGCTGAAGCCGGAACGGATCTGGGAAAGCAGCGTTACAAAAATTTGATAAACCTGCTTTTATTTTATGCAGCACACTATTAGCTGCCGATGGAAGAATTTTTGAAGGCGAAACACTCATTCATAGTATTGAAAAAGTACTTGGCCCTGAAATAAATATTTTCGGAGGCATGGCCGGTGATGATATTTCTTTTACCGGCACCTATGTTTTTACGCAGGATCAATCCACTGATTATGGTTTGGTTGCATTGATATTGAATGAAGACAAAATAAGTTTAAGTGGAATGGCAGTTTCCGGATGGAAGCCAATGGGTATATCCAGAACTATTACCAAAGCGAAGACAACCTTATTTATACAATTGATGATAAGCCTGCATTGGAAATGTACCTGCACTATTTGGGAGAGGACCTATCAACCGCTGATGACCAGATTAATTTTTTTGATACAATTGGAACTCATTATCCATTCCAGATAGAAAGGGATAACAGGGAGCCCAAAATGTGCAATCCAATTGGATATGATAAAGAGAAGAAAGCATTAATGTTTGAATCGGAAACGCCGCAAGGATCAAAATTCCGGTTTTCAACACCACCCGATTTTGATATTATTGATACCGTGGTTAAATCAGCCAGTGATCTAAAAAATAAAACAAATGCTGAGGCTGATGCCTTGCTGATATTTTCCTGTGCGGGCAGATTGGGTGCACTTGGACCCATGGCACAACAGGAAAACGAGGGATTGACCGATGTGTGGAAAGTACCCATGGCCGGTTTTTACACTTATGGTGAATATGGTAAAGCCATCAATGGCAAACACGAATTTCATTCCACTACCAATAGTTGGGTAGCATTAAAAGAAAAATAATATTAAATTAAATAATATGTCACAATCCCGCCAATTAGCTGCAATCATGTTTACCGACATCGTCGGGTACACTGCGTTGATGGGTAATGATGAACAAAAAGCTTTTGACATTCTTATTAAAAACAGGAATTTGCAAAAGCCTGTTATCGAACAATATAATGGACGATGGCTAAAAGAATTGGGTGATGGCGTTATGGCCAGTTTCAATACAGTTTCAGATGCGGTGAATGCAGCTATACAGATTCAGGAAGCTTGTAATGCGACAAAAGATTTTAAGTTACGTATCGGTATTCATTTGGGTGAAGTAGTTTTTGAAAACGATGATGTGTTTGGAGATGGCGTAAATATTGCTGCCCGTATTCAATCAATAGCTGCTCCTGGAGGCATCTATATTTCTGAATCAGTATATAATAATGTAAGTAATAAAGAGTCCATTAACACTGAGTTTGTAAAAGTTGAACAACTAAAAAATGTAAAAGAACCTATCCGGATTTACAGGGTGATAACCGGTTTTGAAGATGGCGTTAGTAAACAACAACCTGCTGTTAAAACTAAAAGTAAAAAAGGGATCTTAATTATTTCGGCATTTGTTGTATTGGCAATTGCAACAGTTTTTATTTTTAAGGATTCAATCTTTCAGAAAAACAGCAAAGTTGGAGCAATGAAATCACTAGCCATTCTTCCGTTTGAGAATCTGTTTCATGATAGCACTTTAGCATATTTAGCAGATGGTATACCCGAAAATCTTATCAACCGGTTCTCCGCATTGGAAGGAATTAAAGTTTTTGCCCGATCCGCCACCTTTGGATTAGCTGATTCAAGCCGTAACATTCAAAACCTGCGAAAAATACTGAATGCCGATATGGTATTAACAGGTCAATTACAGAAAAAAGGAGCAGGTTATTTTTTGAATTGCGAATTGGTAGATACCGAGAATCAAAACTTGATTTGGGGAAATAAATACGAATTGGGAACAACAGATATTTCAAGGATTGAAGATTCTATTATTACTTCTTTACTCAACCCCTTGAAAATTTCATTGATCAGTAAGTCAAAAATCAATCAACAAAAAAAGGAAGTTAATCCCCTTGCCTATGCTGAATACCTGAAAGGACGTTATTTGAGTTATGGGTCCACATCTGAAGAATCAGAAAAAGCATTATCGCATTTCAGGGAAGCAATTAATATAGATCCGAAATATGCAAAAGCGTATGCGGCAATCGCCAACGAGAAAGTTAACCAGGCGCTTTTCTCCACAGCAAGTAAAAATGAAATAATTAACGAAGCAAGAACAGCATTGGAAGCAGCGAAAGCATTGGATCCTGATCTGGCAGATATTTATTCTACCGAAGGCGCCTTAAAATTTTATTATGATTGGGATTGGCAGGGTGCTGTAGAGTCTTACAAGAAAGCATTGAAACTGGATCCCGGGAATGCAACAATTTATATCAGGTATTCAGCAACCTTAGCAGATGTTGGCAGGTATAAAGAGGCATTGCCATTTGCAGATAAAGCAGTAGAACTGGACCCTGTATCTATTTCCAGCTTACACAACCTGGGGTGGGTTAACCTGATTGCAGGTAATTACAAAAAAAGTACAGAGGCATTTGGTAAAGCACTCGAACTGCATCCCAACTGGATATGGGGCCATATCAAAAAAGCTTATGGGCATATTTTTCTGAAAGAGTATGACAAAGCACTGCCGCTTGGCAAAAGGGCAGAATCATTGTTTAAAGATGGATGGGGGTCTGAAATGTTGCAGGAAACATTGGTTTTTATTTATAAAAAATGTAATGAAAATGAAAAGGCAGATGCTTTAATAAACCGATTCTTGAAATATGCTGCTGAAAATACATTGGAAGATCCCATAAATCTCTCATTTATATATTACCATAAAGGGGATTATAAAAAAGCACATGAGTGGGAGTTGAAAACAGTTGAAATGAAATCTCTTTCTGCATACCTGCTGAATATTCCTTTATTCTATGATAAGGAATATTTTCAAGGTGCGGCACATCAAAGCATTCTTAAAAAAATGGGATTTGTAAAATAGTATTCTAATAACACTAAATAAAATCATGAAATGAACCCTAAAAATTATCAGGTAATTTAAACCAAAGACGATGATAATTTTTATGGCGAATTCCATGGGGCCAAAAACAATAATAATTAACACATGAAAGCAAAATCAATCAAAGGAAAATCAACAGAAGAAATAAAAGCTGCATTAGACAAAAGCATGGCTGATGGCTTTAAACCCACCCTTGCCATCTGCTTTATTTCTGTAGCGTTGGACAGAACAGCCATTACTGCAATGTTAGATGCTGAAAATATTGCTGTTTTTGGCTGCACCACCAATGGTGAGTTTACTGATGAAGAAACGGAAAAAGGTTCAGCAGCCATTCTCTTACTCGATATGAAGAAAGATCATTTTCAAATTTATTTTGAAGAATATCCTGAAGGCAATTACAGGGAAGTGTCAAGCGCTATTGCACAAAAAGCCAAAGCAAAATTTGCAACACCTGCGTTTTTAATTGGCACAAGCAATTCATGGCTGCAGATGGAGAAGAAATACTTGCGTGGTATTGAAGATGTTGTCGGCAAACAGGTAAATGCTTATGGTGGTGGAGCAGGAGATGATTATACTTTTACAGGACACTTTTGTTTTTACCAACGGAAAAGATAGCGGCAATGCCATGGTATGTATTGCATTGGATGAAACTAAAGTAGAGATAAAAGGTATTGCCACCTGTGGATGGAAAGCAGTAGGTACAGAAAAAATAGTAACAAAAAGTGAAGGCAATCATGTGTATACGGTAGACAATATTCCTGTTTTGGATATTACTGCCAAATATGGTGGACTGGAAAATGTAACACCGGAAAATGATAATCTGCTCTTAGAAATTGCTGCCAATTTTCCTCTGCAATTACAACGGGAAAAAGGAGACCCGTTATGCGGCCAGGCCTTGATAGTAGACTGGACAGACCGTTCTTTTTATACCAGTGGTACAGTACCGCAGGGTTCCAAAGTTCGTTTCTCTTTACCTCCCGATTTTGATGTGATGGAAAAAGTAGTCAAAGGTGTAGAAAATCTAAAAGCCACTGAAATGCCCGAAGCAGATGCACTCGTTGTATTCAGTTGTGCCGGAAGAATACTTTCACTGGGACCATTGATGTCTCAGGAATTGGAAGGTGTAAAAAATGTATGGAATGTACCGATGGCTGGCATGTTCAGCAATGCAGAATTGGGCAGGGCAACCGGAGGAAATTTAGAAATGCATAACCTGACTACTTGCTGTGTAGCGTTAAAAGAAAAAGCCCCTAACTCCTAAAAGGGAACCCCTTTTCTTAAAAATAGAAAAATAATGAAGGCAAAATCAATCAGAGGGAAATCTTCAGAAGAAATTAGAGCCGCTTTAATGAATGCATGGCTGAACGGCTATCAACCCGACACTTGCCTTGTATTCTTATTCGGAAAACAAGAGATAGCTTCTGTTACCGCAGTATTGGATGCGGCAGGAACAATTAGATTTATGGAGTCAGCACATTTCAAAAGGTGAGATGATCAGATAGGGAATACACCCACGATGGCATACTGGTTTACTGCTGGATATGAATCGCGGATTATTTCAAAGTGGTTTTAAAAGACTTTCAAGTCGGACTGTGTAGATGCAGCATGGCCAGACTGGAGAAGTGGGTGCATGTACTTTCAAAAATCCTGCTTTTTATCATTGCTATTGCAGACTATAGGACATTCCCGGTGAGCAGATTATCCAATGGCCTTTTAGACAAGAGCAGGAGCAGATGTTACCGTCATTGGTGGAATGGGGGGTGAAATAAAAATTTCACAGGAACCATATTTACCAATCACCAAAGAAGCAATCAGTGGGCTATTGTCACTCATTTTGGATGAAGAGAAAATTGATGTAAAAGGAATTGCCGTTTCCGGATGGAAACCAGTTGGAACCGTAAAAAAAATCACAAAAAGCGAAGGACCCTGGGTTTATACAATAGACAACGAACCGGCCATGGATGTACTTAAAAAATTCCTGGGCAAAGAAATTGAAATCACAGAAAACGCTGGCGGGATTGTACCCATTAGCGATAACTATCCTTTGCAGATACAGCTGGCTTCGGGAAATGCGGTCATGCGCCCTACGCTGCTTTGGAATACAGCAGATCAATCAGTGATGTTGGGGGGAGCGGTAACAGAAGGTTCTCTGTTTCGTTTTTCATTGCCACCCGACTTCGATGTGATAGATACGGTGATTGAAACCACCAAAGCCATAAAAGAAAACAACATGCCTGAAGCAGACGCCTTGCTTGTGTTTTCCTGTGTGGGACGGCTGCTGTCGTTAGGCCCTATGCTGCCGATTAGAGTTAGACGGCTTGGGGGCTACCTGGAATAAACCGATGATTGGCTTTTTCTCCTTAGGGGAGTTTGGAAAACTGGATGCAGGTCGTCCGGAATTTCATGGTACCACGGTCAGCTGGGTCGCACTCAAAGAAAAATAAGAATCGTATTTTAATAACAATAAAACAAACAATTATGAAATGAGAGATAAAAATTATTGAGCAATTTAAGTCAACAGCGATAATAATTTTTATGTCGAATTCCGTTTGACAAATTTTCATAACTAAAAATATACAAATGAAAAAAGGAATGATTAAAGTAAGTGTACTATATCCCAATGGAGAGGGTAAAAAGTTTGATATGGATTATTATATCGACAAACATGTACCGCTGGTTGCAAAAACTTTAGGTGATGCATTACAAGGAGCCAGTTATGATAAAGGATTAGGAGGTGGAGCTCCGGGATCACCTGCACCTAATGTAGCTATGGCCAATCTGTATTTTAATTCTATGGAAGAATTTGGCCAGGCCTTTGGTGCTGCTGCTCCAACATTAATGGGCGACCTGCCCAACTTTACAGATATAGCACCCGTGGTGCAGATCAGCGAAGTAATGTATTAATCACTAAAATTAAACCCGTTTCAATATGCAGGCAAAGTCGATAAAGGGAAAATCAACTGAAGAAATAAAAGCAGCTTTTGACGAGTGTTTATCCGATACTTTCAAACCTACATTGGCCGTTGTTTTTCTTTCTATTAAACAAGACAGGGATGCGGTTTGCAAATTACTAGATGAAAAAAGCATTGCCATTTTTGGTGCAACCACTTCGGGTGAATTTATTGATGGTGAAATAGAAGACGGAAGCACTGTTATCATGTTGTTGGATATGAATCCTGATTATTTCAAATTGGTATTCCTTGAAACAGGTGAAAAGACCACACTTGAAAATGCAAAGCAGATTGGCTTGTCTGGGAAAAACGCTTTTTCAAATCCGGCTTTTATCATCGCTTCAGGATGGCTGACGCAGGATGGAGAAAACATCGTGGAAGGAATTACAGATGGCTTTGGCGGCGATGTAACCATATTTGGCGGTATGGCCGGCGACGACCTGGCGTTAACGGGTCCCATTGTTTTTACGAACGGGCACAGCAGCTCACAGGGTTTGCTGGCATTGATCATTGATGAAGATAAAATTCAGATCGACGGTATTGCAACCTGTGGCTGGAAACCGGTTGGCACAACCAAAACCATAACCAAAAGCGAAGGGAATATTGTTTATACCATTGATGATAAACCGGCGCTGGATATGATCCTGAAATACCTGGGGGTTGATTATGATTTCGATTCCGGTAAAGAAATTGTTACGCAACTGGGTGCCCTTTATCCTTTACAAATGGAACGGGAAGGTGTTGCACCTGTAATGCGTACTGCCATGTTTGCCAACAGGAATGACCGTTCCCTGATTTGTGCAGGCAATATACCACAGGGTTCTAAAGTAAAGTTTTCGCTGCCTCCCGATTTTGATGCCATTGAACAGGTGATAGAAGAATGCAAGCAACTACAAAATGAACAGCAGCCTGAAGCTGATGCGCTGATCATGTTTTCCTGCATCAGCAGAAATTTATCATTTGGTATTTTAATGAAAGAAGAAATTGAACAGGTGCAAAATGTATGGAATGCACCAATGGCTGGCTTTTTTAGTTACGGTGAATTTGGAAAATCAAAAACCGGGAAGCATGAATTTCATAATAATACCT
This sequence comes from uncultured Chitinophagaceae bacterium, assembly GCA_963705465.1. Taxonomy (GTDB): domain Bacteria; phylum Bacteroidota; class Bacteroidia; order Chitinophagales; family Chitinophagaceae; genus JJ008. Next base: position 342,639 of record CAVPJN010000006.1, read on the forward strand.
GTTGTGTAGTTACACTCAAAGAAAAATAGTTTAACAAAAAAAATAGCAATCGATGATTGTAAAAACAATTAAAGCTGATTCAGCTGATGAAATGGCTGAATTAATGGATAAGGCCATTTCAGGGGATTTTATTCCAACACTGGCAGTTGTTTTTCTGTCGGTAAAAAGAAATGCTGAATTAGTCTGTAAACTGTTAGATGAAAAAGGCATATTAATCTTTGGGGCAACCACTGCTGGTGAATTCATTGATGGGGATATAGGTCAGGAATCCATAACCCTAATGTTGATGGATATGGATGCAGCTAATTTCCGCGTTGGATTTTATGAAACCGGGAAGAAAACAAAGCATGAAATATCAAAAGAACTTGCAGGCGAAGGAAAAGCAATGTTTGACAATCCCGGATTTATTGTTGTTTCGGGAGGTATTGATAGCATCGGGGAAAACATTATTTCCGGTCTCGAAAAAATACTGGGAAAAGATATAGCTATATACGGAGGCATGGCGGGTGATGATTTAAATCTGAATGAGACGTTTGTTTTTACCAATAATAATATCAGTAATAATGCATTGGTGGCAGTCATTGTAGATCTGAACAAAATAAGTTTACAAGGACACTCCACCTGTGGGTGGGAGCCTACCGGATCAAGCAAAACCGTAACCAGGAGTAGGGAGAATATTATTTACACCATCGATGATGTGCCGGCCCTGGATCAGGTGATAGATTTTCTGGGGGTTGACCTCAATCTATATTCCAGCAAAGAAATTGTAGTTAATATAGGGTCGTATTTCCCGTTTTATATTGTTAAAGACGATGTATTCCATATCATGCGAACGGCTATGTTTGTGAACAAGGAGGACCGGTCGATGATCTGTGCCGGCTTGGTAACTGAGGGAGCAGAAATTTATTTTTCATTACCTCCAGGCATGCGGGAAATTGAAAAGTTAAGCGACGAATTTTATCAATTGAAAAAAGAGAAACAACCAGAAGCCGATGCGTTGATCATGTTTTCCTGCATCAGCCGGTATATTTCTTTGAACCAGCTGGTAAGTATCGAAATTGAGAAAGTTAAGGGAATATGGGATTGCCCATTGATTGGTTTTTTCAGTTATGGTGAATTTGGCCGACCATTGAATGCTGGTAAATCCACCTTGAATAACAGTAATGAGTTTCATAACAACACCTGTAGTATCGTAGTAATAAAAGAAAAATAAATGAATCAGCATTTACAAAGTATACTTGACTTTCTACAGCAAAATGAAAATGTTTCCGCTGAAGAAAAAGATGCAGTTCTTAAAGCCATTAAGAAAGTAAAAAGTGATCTGGAAATTGCCGAATTCAAATTAGAAAGGACTGAAAAGGTAAAAAGAACGACTGCTATTTTACTGGAAGAAACCATTGAAGAGCTGGAGCAAAAAAGAAAGGCCATTGAAGAAACAAATGTGGCGTTGAATCAATCGCTGGAAGATTTAAAAGCTGCACAGACACAATTGGTGCAATCAGAAAAAATGGCTTCACTGGGAGAACTCACTGCCGGTATCGCCCATGAAATTCAGAACCCGTTAAACTTCGTCAACAATTTTTCAGAAGTCAGTAAAGAATTGCTGGAAGAAATGAATGAGGAATTGGATAAGGGCAATGCGGAAGAAGCAAAAGAAATTGCTGCTGATGTCATTCAGAATTTAGAAAAAATTTTACATCATGGAAAAAGAGCCGATGGCATTGTAAAAGGAATGCTGCAACACAGCCGCAGCAGTAGTGGTGTAAAAGAGTTAACTGACATCAATGCATTAGCAGATGAATATTTACGATTAGCTTATCATGGATTAAGAGCCAAAGACAAAACGTTCAATGCCGCCATGAAAACGGATTACGATGAAAGTATCGGTTTGATAAAGATCATGCCGCAGGATATGGGTCGTGTTGTGTTGAATTTAATTACCAATGCATTTTATGCAGTTACACAAAGAAAAAAAGAACAGCCAGAAGGCTATGAGCCAGTTGTTTCAGTAAGTACAAAAAAAATAAATGATTTAATTGAGATACAAGTAAAAGATAACGGCACCGGCATTCCACAAAAAGTATTAGACAAGATATTCCAACCTTTCTTTACCACCAAACCCACAGGACAGGGAACAGGCTTAGGGTTATCGTTGAGTTATGATATTGTAAAAGCACATGGTGGAGAAATAAAAGTGGAAACTAAAGAAAATGAGGGAACAGCATTTATCCTTCAACTTCCGACAGGTTAAATCATACAGATGAAGTTCTATATAAATACAATTTTCTTTTTACTGTTCTCTGGATGGCTATATGCTCAAACCGGTACGTATTATGATTATAACAATTATAGCCAGCACAGGGTGGACAGTCTCCGGCAGTTGTTTAAAGAAACACAGAATGATACAGTACGAATGGCAGTGGCCCGTGATTTGGGTCTCTATCATGGTGAATCCGATTCAGATAGCTCTTATTATTTTCATGCGATAGAGTTAAAGTTTGCGAAAAAGCTGGATTTGAAATTATGGATGGCTGATGGCAATGATATGCTCGGGTATGTTGAAACAAAAAGGGGAAATTATCCGGTGGCGCTGCAGTATTTTCTGGAAGCGGTACAACTTGCTGAAAATGTTTCAAGTGAAAAAAATATATGGCGGATCACAAAATTTTCAACAAACGGAAATCCAAGAAGGGCCAGGTTGACCTCACTGGCTAATATATATAACGATTTTGGATTGCTTTATAAAACAATGGGTGGGCGAGAGGAAAAGCAAAGAGAATTATTTAATAAATCAATTAACGTAGCCCGTGAAATTAATGATGATATCGTTATGTCTTATGCTTTTGGAAATCTGGGAGACATGTGCGTGGAATTGGGTAAAATCGACTCAGCGATCCAATTCCATAATCAATCACTGAAGTATGTTAACAAAGCAAATTTTTATAAATACAGCGGCACTTCCTATGTTTCGCTGGGAAATATTTATTTAGGTAAAAAGGAATATGACTCCGCTTCTAAATACTTTCAAAGAACGGTAGATGTCGGCATGACTGAAGCTAACAACTCTATTACTGGTTATGGATACATAGGCTTCGCTAATCTATACAGGGATACGAACCAACCGGATTCAGGTTTTTATTATGCCAGGAAGGCAATAGATATCTATACTAAAAACGGAGAACCCGACGGTTTGTTCAAAGCAATGGAATCGATGGTATCCTTATATAGACAAAAGGGGCAGATTGACAGTGCTTTTTATTATCAGCAACTGGCTAGCGCAATAAAGGACAGCTTGCATAATACTGAAAAAACAAAACAGTTTGAAAACATCGGATTTGACCAGCAACTAAAAGTGCAGGAGCTGGAAAAAGAAAAAGTGATCGTTCAAAACAGGAACAGAACCTATGCTTTTATTGCTGGTACTGTAGTACTTCTTTTAATTGGATTGTTACTTTATCGGAACAATCGTCTGAAACAAAAAGCCAATAAAATTTTAGAAAAGACTTTACAGGATTTAAAAACCACGCAATCCCAATTGATCCAATCAGAAAAAATGGCCAGCCTGGGAGAGCTCACTGCCGGTATAGCCCATGAAATTCAGAACCCGTTGAACTTCGTTAATAATTTTTCTGAAGTAAGTAAAGAGTTGCTCGATGAAATGAAAGAAGACATCGAGAAAGGAGATGCAGAAGAAGCAAAGGAAATTATGAATGACGTAATTGATAATTTAGAAAAGATAAATCATCATGGAAAAAGAGCTGATGGTATTGTAAAAGGAATGTTGCAACACAGCCGAAGCAGTAGTGGAATAAAAGAATTAACTGACATCAATGCATTGGCAGATGAATATTTACGGTTAGCATATCATGGATTGAGGGCAAAAGATAAATCTTCAATGCCACGATGAAAACGGAGTTTGATGAAACGTTGGAAAAAGTAAATGTAATTCCGCAGGATATTGGAAGAGTGGTGTTGAATTTAATAACGAATGCATTTTATGCAGTCTCAGAAAAAAAGAAGACCTCCTTCGCTGATTTATCCAATGAAGCCTTGGCAAAATTGGAAGCTTCGGAGGACAAGTATGAGCCAATTGTTACTGTGAAGACTTCAAAGAACCCCCTTTCGGGGGGCAGGGGGGCCGAGGTTGTGATTAGTGTAACTGACAATGGAAACGGCATTCCACATAAAGTGTTAGATAAAATATTTCAACCCTTCTTTACTACCAAACCAACCGGGCAAGGAACGGGATTGGGATTGAGTTTGAGTTATGATATTGTAAAAGCACATGGTGGTGAGTTGAAGGTGGAAACGAAGGAAGGTGAAGGCTCAATATTTATTATTAGCATTCCAAATAATAGTTAAACATGAAACTGACAAAAAAACTGGAAGCAGAGATCCTGAAATTGTACCACAGGTATTGGGATGCCTATTTAATGGGTAAAATGTGGACCATGTCATCCATTATGGATAAAAATATCCAGGTTATACGATCGGGGCAGGGTGAAGTATTTAAGAATAAGAAAGAAACCGTAAAGTTTTACAGAGCCAGAGCCAATCAGATAACGGGAAAGGAGATATAAGAAACAGGAAGATTTCACTGGCACCTGCGGGCAATAATGTTTTGGTTACAGAAGAATCTGATTTTTTTGTGCTAAAAGCTACAGGATGGACTTTGCACGGACAAGGCAGGATATCGACATTGTTTGCAAAATCGAATGGAAAATGGCTGATCATTCAGCAGCATGGTTCACTACCTGATGTCCGGACAAGTAGCGGAGAACAATTAAAAATTAATAAGATTAAACTGACCAAAAAACTGGAAGCAGAAATTAAAAAGTTCATGAAAACCTATTGGGATACCTATTTTAAAGGTGATCTCAAAACATGGGCTACTTTCTTACCGGCCGATTATAAAAATATTGGCGGCACCGAAGAAGAGTTATGGAATTCTAAAAAGGAAATACTCGATTATTCAAAACGGATCATCAACCAGATGGTAGGACAAGCGGAGATCAGGAATACGAAGTACCCAGATCTTTCCTTATGATCCTTATATCATGGTGCATGAGTTTACGGATATGTTTGTTAAAGTAGATAACAAATGGACCTTCTATGGAAAATTCAGGTTATCCTCTATTATTCAGAAAATGGAAGGTGGATGGAAAGTCTTGCACCAGCATGGATCTTTTCCTGATTCAAAAGCAGCCGAAGGAGAAGCTTTTTCTGTTGACGCTTTAAAATCTGAAAATATAAAACTACAGAAAGCAGTTAAAGTCCGAACTGCAGAACTGGAAGAAAAAAACCGGGAGCTGGAAATTGAAACGGCATTGGAAAGAGTGAGGGTCAGATCAATGGCTATGCACAAAACTTCTGAATTACAGGAAGTCATTCATACCGTACACCAGGAATTACTCAAATTGAATTTAGGCATTCACGGAGGATCATTCATTGCCATCAATAGCGAAATTGATAAAGAGCTGCATTGCTGGGGTTCCGGCGGCACGGCCGATACATCGGAAGAAGTACATATCCCCTACTTTAATAAACCCTTTTACACCAACCTGGTAAAAAGAATAAAAAAAGCACCGGGATTTTTTACAGAAGTATATTCGCAAAAAGAGAAAAAAGAATTCTTCAGCTTTTTGTTTAAACATGAACCCTGGTCGAAGTTGAAGGCAAAAGAGAAAAAAGAAACCCTGTCAAGCCCCGGAGGATATACCAGGTCATGTTGTGTATCGAAACACACCAGCATTTTTATCATCAATCATTTTGGAGAAAAATTTTCAACAGCAGAAAATGAAATTCTGAAACGCTTTGGAAAAGTATTTGAACAAACCTATACCCGTTTCCTCGATCTTCAAAAAGCAGAAGCACAGGCAAGGGAAGCGCAGATAGAAGCAGCACTCGAAAGAGTTCGTTCAACATCTTTGGCGATGCATAGGAGCGATGAACTGAATCAGGTTATCCTTGCTGTATCTAAAAATTTACAGGACCTGGGTATTGAAATGGAAAACAGAGCTACTGCAATTTTCACTTTCGTAGCAGGATCCAAAGATTATTATCAAAGGGTAGCTTCACCTATTTATAATTCAGTCATTAGCTTTCTCACACCTTATATTGATCACCCTGTTCAAAATGATATTTGGAATGCCCGCCAGAACGGAACGGAGTTCTATGCTAAATCCTACACGGTAAAGGAAAAGAATAGCTTGTTTAAATTCCTTTTTGATCTTCCGGCCTTAAAAAGTATGCCGCAAGCCGAAAAGAAAAAGGCCCTTGCATTTAAATATTACGATGTGGCAATAGCTTTTGCAAAAAATTCGGCTATTATTCTGGTCAGTCATTCTGGAATACCGTTGACAGAAAATGAAAATGAAATATTAAAAAGGTTTGCAAAAGTATTTGAGCAATCTTATACCCGTTTCCTCGATCTGCAAAAAGCAGAAGCACAAGCAAGAGAGTCTGAAATAGAATTGGCATTGGAAAGAGTAAGGGCCAGAACAATGGCCATGCAAAAAAGTGAAGAACTGAAAGAAGTCATTCAGACCGTTTATGATCAATTCATTCAATTAAATATAAATATTGAACATACCGGTTTTATTTTAGATTATAAAGAAAGGGATGATATGTTTATCTGGCTGGCTGACTAGACATGAAGTTCCTCGCCCAGATAACCCTTCCTTATTTTGATTTGCACACTGGAATAGTTTTATAGAAGGCAAAAGAAAAAGGAGAAAATTTCTTTGCCAACCAGCTTCCTTTCAAAGAAAAAAATAAATTCTATAACCGATACTGTTTAAGCTTGATCCCCGGCATACCCAAGGAAACAATAGATTATTATTTAAAGCTGCCGGCCTTGCCATATCAACTGTATTGTTGGACAATGTTGGTTTGTACATTGAGAATTTTGATGGTATTCCTTACACCGATGAAGAGAATGATGTGTTGATGCGTTTTGGAAAAGTATTTCAACAAACCTATACCCGTTTCCTCGATCTGCAAAAAGCAGAAGCACAGGCAAAGGAAGCACAGATTGAAGCAGGATTGGAACGGGTAAGAAGCAGAACGATGGCAATGCATCAAAGCACTGAATTAACAGAAGCTGCCGAGTTACTGTATGCTGAACTTTCCAAACTTGGTATTGAAAAGTTTACCTGTGGCTTTACTTTGCTTGATAAAGAAAAAGGTATTGGAAGCTGCTACATGGCAAACCCGGAAGGAATCTTTGGCTTTGAACCTTTCACTCTGAACCATAAGGGCAGCCCTGGTTTTTTAGCCATATTTGAGAGCTGGAAAAAGCATGAGCCTTTTAAGGTTATTGAATTTGCAGGTAAGAAAAACACCGACCACAACCTTTACCTTGCCGAAAATGCAGATAAGTTTCCATTGACACCGCAGCAGTTACTGGCCATATCTTCCACCACTTACTATTTCAAACAGCTTTAATTTCAAACATGGTTATCTGCTTGTAGTTAGTCTCGTTCATTTTACCAATGACCAGTGTAATACAATAATCCGGTTTGCGAAAGTGTTTGAACAAACCTATACCCGTTTCCTCGACCTGCAAAAAGCAGAAGCACAGGCAAGAGAAGCACAGATAGAAGCAGCTTTGGAAAGGGTGAGATCCAGATCCATGGCGATGCATAAAAGTGAGGAACTGGCGGATCTTTCACTTGAATTGGTAAAACAGGTGCAGGCTTTAGGTGTGTCTACCTGGTTTTGTGCTTTCAATATCAATGATGAAGACGGAAATGGATCAATGGAATGGGGAAGCAATGGCATTGGTACATTTCCAAAATACAGAACACCAAGAGAAGGAGTTTTTCTCCGTTATTATAAAGCCGGACAAAAAGGAGAAACATTATTGGTCAATGAAATTGGTGAAGAGGAATGTCCTGCTCATTACGAATACCTCTGCAGTTTGCCGGGTGTAGGTGAACAACTACTCGGTATGAAAGCTGCCGGTATTCCATTCCCTGTTTCACAGATTGATCATGTAGCTTTTTTCAAATACGGTTATATCATATTCATAACTTATGATCCGGTACCGGAAGCACATGAGATTTTTAAACGCTTTGCCAAAGTGTTTGAACAGACCTATACACGTTTCCTCGATCTGCAAAAAGCAGAAGCACAGGCAAGAGAAGCAAAGATAGAAGCAGCATTGGAAAGAGTAAGATCCAGATCAATGGCCATGCATAAAAGTGATGAATTACTGGATGCCGGAGAACTATTATACCGGGAACTTTCTGAATTGGGTATTCCAAGTCTTACCATTGGGTATGTACTAATGGATGAAGATGAAAAGATCGGTTGGAATTATACAGCAAGTCCTGCAGATGGTAAAATTCTGGCTGAACCAGTTGGGGTATGGCATAACGAAACAAAAAACATGAAGAGTGTTTTCGCCAGTTGGAAAAAACAAGAGCCCTACCATTTTGTTGAGATGGATGAAAAAGAAACCATCGCCCATCAAACATTTATTGCAGAACGGAGTATCAATTTCCCCTATACAGCAGCCCAATTGATTTCATTCTCTCCCTCAAAAATCGTGTTACATAATTTTAATTTCAAAGAGGGTTATTTATTAATTGTTGGATCGGCAAAGCTTACTGCCGAACAGGAAGATATGATGGTGCGTTTTACAAAAGTCTTTCAGCAAACCTATACCCGTTTCCTCGATCTGCAAAAAGCAGAAGCACAGGCAAGGGAAGCAAAGATTGAAAATGCTTTGGAAAAAATCCGCTCCCGTTCTTTAGCTATGCACAAAAGTGATGAGTTGCAGGAAGTGATCATTGTTGTCTCAGAACAATTACAACAATTGCATTTCAGATTTCAAAATGTAAGTTTTTGTGTTAACAATGAACATCTGGGACTCAATTTCTGGCTGGCATCGCCCGGGCAACCGCAACCTTTTAAAATTGAAGTGCCTTATTTAGATAATCCGGCACTCAATCATCCCATACAAGCCCAGGAAAAAGGAAAAGATTTTATTACCGATATACTAACCCCTGAAGAGAACCAGCAATGGTTACGGCATATTTTTAAGCATTCAGTATTAAAAAATGTATCTGAAAAAAACAAGGAATTCCTTTTAAGTACCGGAGGTTTTGCCAGGTCTATGGTTTTAATGAACAATATTTTACTTACCATTGGCAATTATGCACCAGCACCTTATTCTGATGAGGAAAATGCCATTCTAAAAAGAGTAGGACATGTTTTTGATCAGGCTTATACCCGTTTTCTTGATCTGAAAAATGCAGAAGCTTTAACGCATAAATCAAAAATAGAAGTGGCCCTGGAAAGAGTAAGGGCAAGGGCATTGGCCATGCAGGAACCCGAAGAACTAAAAGAAGTAGCAGAAGTATTGCGACATGAAATGGGATTGCTTGGTGTGGAAGAGCTCGAAACCTGTAGTATTTATATCAATGATGAACAAACAGAAAAAGCCGAATGCTGGTATGCGTTAAAAGATCAACGATCAGAGGAAAAGAAACTAGTAAATGATCATTTTGCGTTGAACTTAAATGATACATGGGTGGGGAGGGAGATGTTGCAATTTTATCAATCAGCAGAAAAGCAAACCTCCATTTTAATGACCGGCGATAACCGGGTAGAATGGATACGGATGTGTGAAGAAAAATCTGAACCCTTCCGTGGTTATTATGGAGAAGTGATCCCGGATCGAACATATCATTTGTATAAATTTTCTCACGGCGCCATTGGTGCTGCATCTGCCGGTGATATTTCGGAAGAAAGCTGGGCATTATTAAGAAGGGCTGCTTCAGTTTTTTCCCTGGCCTATTCACGTTTTAAAGATCTTACACAGGCAAGAATTGATTTGGAGAAATTAAAAACAGAAAAACAAAGAGCCGAAGATGCATTGACAAATTTAAAAGCCGCCCAATCGCAATTGGTGCAATCCGAAAAAATGGCCAGCCTTGGAGAACTAACTGCCGGCATTGCACATGAAATTCAGAATCCGTTGAACTTCGTCAATAATTTTTCGGAAGTAAGTAAAGAGTTGCTCGATGAAATGAAAGAAGCCATTGAAAAAGGCGATGCAGAAGAAGTAATGGAAATTATGAATGATGTCATTCAGAATTTAGAAAAGATAAATCACCATGGTAAAAGAGCTGATGGTATTGTAAAAGGCATGCTGCAACACAGTAGAAGTAGCAGTGGTACAAAAGAACCGACAGATATTAATGCATTGACGGATGAATATTTACGATTAGCTTATCATGGGTTAAGAGCAAAAGACAAATCTTTCAATGCCACCATGAAAACGGAGTATGAGGAAGCTTTGGAAAAAGTAAATGTAATTCCGCAGGATATTGGAAGAGTGGTGTTGAATTTAATTACGAATGCTTTTTATGTGGTGAATGAGAAGAAGAAGACCTCCTTCGCTGATTTATCCAATGAAGCCTTGGCAAAATTGGAAGCTACGGAGGACAAGTACGAGCCAACTGTAACAGTAAGTACAAAAAAGATAAATGCCCGCCCGGACGACCCAGTCGGACGGGGTAAAGTGGAAGTAGCTGTAAAAGACAATGGCAACGGCATTCCCCAAAAAGTACTGGACAAAATATTTCAACCTTTCTTTACTACCAAACCTACCGGCCAGGGAACAGGGTTGGGTTTATCATTGAGCATTTGATATTGTAAAGTCACATGGCGGAGAATTAAAAGTGGAAACGAAAGAAGGTGAAGGAACTGTATTTATAATTCAACTGCCTTTATAAAATACGATAATTTATATGAACTCTTCAAAAGAAAAATCACTCAACGATACGTACCAGAATGGTTATGGATGTGGCATTAAAATCAATTCAGCCTTTACATATTCTTGATGAGATTGTTGCTGAAGATGTAATGGGGTTTGGTACTACCATAGATGAAAAAATAAATTCGTTATCAGGTTTCCGTAACCTGATAAAAATACAGAGACAACAAAGCGAGGGTATTGAAATGGAATGGATTTTTGTGCCTATGCATCATTGGTTATCAGCAGATGGTAATGTAGCTGTATTTGCCGATGATGTATCCGCCAGCTTTACTGTTAACAACGAGACCATTAAAATGGATATGCGGCTTACGCTTGTTTTTGAATTTCAGGATAATAAATGGTTGATGGTGCATTTTCATACTTCAAAGCCCGAAAATGTACTCAGTGAAGCAGACACTTTCGGAATAGAAGACTGGAAACAAAAAAATGCGGAGTTGGAAAAGCTTGTCAATGAGAAAACAGCGGAATTGCAAAAATCGCTGGAGGACTTGAAATCCACTCAATCCCAACTCATCCAATCCGAAAAAATGGCTTCGTTGGGTGAACTTACCGCAGGCATTGCCCATGAAATTCAGAACCCGTTAAACTTCGTTAATAATTTTTCTGAAGTAAATAAAGAGTTGGCTGATGAATTAGAAGTGGAGATTGACAAAGGAAATTATAACGAAGCAAAAGCAATAGCAAAAGATATAAAAGAAAACGAAGAAAAAATAAATCACCATGGCAAAAGAGCCGATGCCATTGTAAAAGGCATGCTGCAACACAGCCGAAGCAGCAGTGGTGTAAAAGAACCAACCGATATTAATGCATTGGCAGATGAATATTTGCGTTTAGCTTATCATGGTTTACGAGCAAAAGACAAATCCTTCAATGCAACAATGAAAACGGAATTATGATGAAGGATTGGAAAAATAAATGTAATTCCTCAGGATATTGGTCGGGTAATTCTTAACTTAATAACAAATGCATTTTATGCAGTCAATGAAAAAAAGATTACCTCCTTCGCTGAAGCTTCGGAGGACAAGTATGAACCAACGGTAACAGTTGCTACGAAGTTGGTCATCCCCCCTTCGGGGGGAGCGAGAGGGGTCGAAGTGAAAGTAAAAGACAATGGCAACGGCATTCCGCAAAAAGTATTAGATAAAATATTCCAACCCTTCTTCACCACCAAACCCACCGGCCAGGGAACAGGCTTGGGATTGAGTTTGAGTTATGATATTGTAAAAGCGCATGAGGGTGAAATAAAGGTTGAGACAAGAGAAAATAAAGGAACTGAGTTTATTATTAGGTTACCAATTACATAAAAAAACTGTATGAAGTCTGTATTAAAAATATTCTTTTTGCTTCTATTACCCGGCTTAGCCACTGCACAAGATGGAAATAGTTACGAGGATAGTCTGTTAATGGTATTGAAAAATACTACCAACGATACCATTCGATTAGAGATAAACAGGAGCCTTGGATTTTATCAACAGGACAATGATCCAGATAAGGCAAGGGTTTACCATGAAGCGCAATTGGAATTGGCACAAAAAATAAAATTAAGACTTTGGGAGGCTGATGCTCATCAGCAATTGGGCTATTGTTATACTGGGAATGGGAATTTCCCGGCAGCTTATGAAAATTATATGAAGGCTTTACAAATTGCTGAGGATCCTTCCAGTGCCGCAAATGGCTGGGGGTATTCCAGTTTTTCTTATTCTAAAAGTCCTGATGAAGCCCGACAGTCTATTATTGGAATGATTCATTTTGAATTTTATAATTTTTATAATCGCACCCGTAACCTGGAAGAAGCTTTCAATCATATTGTAAAGGCATTAGCGATTGGAGAGAGTTTGAACAACCAGAAAATCTTGAGTCTGGCAAACCGGGACATTGGTATACATTATTTGGATGCAAATAAACTTGATTCAGCTTTTATATATTTTCAGAAAGCGTTACTCCATTATCAAAAATCGCCTTATAAAAAAAATATTGGAGCTGTATACCTTCAACTAGGTCAGTATTATTTCCAAAAGAAGCAATTTGACTCCGCAAAAATAAATTATCGTAAGGGTATGGATGTAAGCTTAGATCCGGCCTCCATGGGACTGCGGGGCAACACCATGGGGTTATTGGGAAGAGTATATTTAGCAACGGGTCAATTAGACTCAGCATTAATCTATACGTTACAGGCACAAAAGCTTGCCATTTCTACAAACGATTTATCCTCGCAAGTTATTGGCTTAACCCAGCTTGGAACAATCTACCATTCCAAGAAAGAATATTCCATTGCTTATGATTATTTAGAAAAGGGTAAAAACCTTGGTGACTCTCTCTCCAATGCTTACGTTGATAAAATTATGCAATTTCAGAACCTTGATTTTGATCAGAAAATGCGTTTGCAAGAGCTGGAAAAAGAACAGCAACAGGCAAAAAGTAGAAACAGGATGATTGCTTTGCTCACCGGGTTAGGGATAATTTTAATAGTCGCCATGTTACTTTACCGTAACAACCGCCAAAAGCAAAAAAATAATGCAGTTTTAGAAACCGCTCTTAATAATTTAAAATCTACCCAATCCCAGTTAGTCCAATCAGAAAAAATGGCAAGCCTGGGTGAACTCACCGCAGGTATTGCACATGAAATACAAAACCCGTTAAACTTCGTCAATAATTTTTCAGAGGTAAATAAAGAATTGCTTTCAGAGATGAATGAAGAAATTAAAAAAGGAAATTTAGATGAAGTAAAAGCAATTGCAAAAGATGTTATTGATAACGAAGAAAAAATTAACCATCACGGCAAAAGAGCAGATGCTATTGTAAAAGGCATGCTGCAACATAGCCAAAGCAGCAGTGGCACCAAAGAACCAACAGACATCAATGCATTGGCAGATGAATACTTGCGTTTAGCGTATCATGGCCTGAGGGCAAAAGACAAATCCTTCAATGCTACAATGAAAACAGAGTATGAAGAAGGATTGGAAAAAGTAAATGTGATTCCTCAAGATATTGGAAGAGTGATTTTGAATTTAATAACGAATGCTTTCTATGCAGTCTCAGAAAAAAAGAAAACCTCCTTCGCTGAAGCTTCGGAGGACAAGTATGAACCTATTGTTACTGTGAAGACTTCCAAGAACCCCCCTTCGGGGGGCAGGGGGGCCGAAGTTGTGATTAGTGTATCTGACAACGGTAACGGTATCCCTCAAAAAGTATTAGACAAAATATTCCAACCCTTCTTCACCACCAAGCCCACCGGACAGGGAACAGGTTTAGGTTTATCATTAGCATTTGATATCGTTAAGTCGCATGGTGGGGAGTTAAAAGTAGAAACAACCGAGGGGGAGGGAAGTAAATTTATTATTTCATTGCCGGATTAAAATTATTTGAGGATGAAATTGACCAAACAACAGGAAGCAGCAATATTGGATGTCTACGAAGCCTATTGGGGTAGTTTACTCAATGTAGATTTGGAAACATATATTGCTGTACAGGACGAAAATTTCAAATTGATCGGTTCTACCGAAACAGAATTTTTCAATAACAGAAAAGAAGCAGTTAAATTTTTAAAAGATACCGCCGATCAGGTGGCCGGTATTATTGAAAGAAGAAACCCTGAAATTAAAATAGAAGCTGTTGGTGATCTCGTTTTAATTACTGAACAGTTTGATGCTTATGTGTTGATTGAAGATGATTGGAATTTCTATTCTAAAACAAGAGTGTCTACCTGGTTACAAGAAAAGCCACAAGGTTGGAAACTGGTACAGCAACATATTTCCTTTCCAGACACAAAAGCAGACGAAGGTCAGACCATTGGGTTGGAAAAAATATCAAAAGAAAATCTGGAGCTTAAAGAAGCCATTAAAAGAAGAACCGTTGAGCTGGAAAAAAAGAACCGGGAGCTGGAAATTGAATCAGCATTAGAAAGAGTGAGAGCCAGCACCATGGCCATGCATCATTCCAATGAATTAAGTGAAGTGTTGACGGTCTTGTTTGATCAGTTTGATATTTTGGGAATTGATCCTGTCTTTGCTCATCTGAGTCTGATTGACCTGGAGAATAATACGTTTACCTATCGTATGACAGGTCGAGGAGGAAAACGAGTATTAACGAAACAAGTAGTTGACCTGAATGCCAGGGATGAATGGAAAGATTCGGTAAAAGCATTTAAAAAAGGAAAACCAAATACAGTTTCCTGTCTACATTTTCCAAAGGAGGCATTGCCGCAGATCTGGGAGTTGTTTAGTGAAACCTTTAGTTCTTTACCGAAAGGAGCAAAAATATACCCAAAAGATTTCCCTGATGGCATATACAATACACAAGGGTTTTGCAAATTTGGATATATAGGTTTTAATCACAATCGTCCGGCAACAGAAGATGAAAAAGAAATTGTGGTAAGATTTGCCACTGAGTTCGGCCGTTTGTACCAACGCTACCTGGACATTGAAAAAGCCGAAGCACAGACAAGAGAAGCAAATATTGAAGCTGCACTGGAAAGGATACGTACCAGGTCAATGGCCATGCATTCTTCGGAAGAGCTGAATGATGTGTTGAGTGTAATGTTTCAGCAAATTGGCCTGTTAGGTATTGATGCCAAATGTGCCCATCTCACCTTAATGGATGTAGAAAACAATAAGTTCAGCTTTAGAATTACAGGAAAAAGTGGCGCAAAGAATATAGGGCAACAAATCATAGATCTGGATGCTATGCCCATATGGAAAGAGACAGTAGCAAACTGGAAAAAGGCGAAAGCACATAGCCACCAATGTCTGGTATATCCACCGGAAATGTTGCCAGATCTTTTGAAGTTGATTGATGAATCATTGCAGTCACTTCCTGCAAAGGAGCGGATCAGGATAAAGGATTTTCCAAATGGGATCTTCGATTGTGAAGGCCACAACAAATTTGGCTATATAGGATTTAATAATTCAAGACCGCCTACAGAAGAAGAAATAAGCATCGTCATCCGATTTGCCAGTGAGTTTGAAAGAGTTTATCAGCGCTTTTTAGACATTGAAAAAGCCGAAGCACAGGCAAGAGAAGCACAAATACAATTATCACTGGAAAGAGTGAGAGCAAAGTCAATGGCGATGCAATCCTCCGATGAATTGCATGAGGTACTCAGCGTCTTGTTTCAACAATTTGATAGTCTTGGTATAAAACCGGTTAATGTTTTTTTAAGTCTTTTTGATCGCAAAGAGAGAACCCTTACCTATAGAGCATCTGGTAAATCTGGCAAAAGAATGCCTGGTAAGCAGATAGTAGAAGTAGATAGTATGGAACCTCTGAAAGCACTTTATGATAAATGGATAAATGACAATTCCGATTCTGTAGAAGTGATTTATTATCCTAAAGAAGTGCTGCCGGAACTCTTTGGAATTTTCGCCGACTCATTCGCTTCAATGCCTGAAAAAGATCGTATGGGTCCTGATGATTTTCCAGAAGGAGGTTATTCCATGGCCGGATATACACCTTTTGGGTACTTAGGCTATGATCATCAAAGACAAGCCACAACCGAAGAGAAAAATATCCTTTCCCGTTTCTGTATTGAGTTCACCCGGGTTTATCAACGTTTCCTTGACCTTCAAAAAGCAGAAGCACAGGCAAGGGAAGCACTGATCCAATTGGCGCTGGAGAGAGTACGGGCAAGATCAATGGCCATGCATTCTTCTGAAGAACTAAATGAAGTATTGAGTATTCTTTTTCAGCAATTTGATGTACTCGGAATTAAACCAATCAATGTTTGGTTGAGTTTGTTAGATGAAGAAAAAGGAACTTTTACTTATAGATCAACCGGCATTAGTGGTTCACGGACACATACCCAACAAGTCATTGCTTTTAATGCTATGGACATTTGGCAAGAGGTGCTGGAACAATGGAAATCCGGTACTGTAGATCCTGTTTTGGTAACCCACTATCCTGCGGAGAGGCTTCCTGAAATGTTCGAGATTTTTAAAGAAACATTTATGGCTATGCCCGAGAAGGAACGTATTAATATTACAGCCTTCCCAAATGGCTTTTATAATATACAGGGTTATTGCAAGTTTGGATACATTGGTTACAACCATATCAATCCACCCACTGAGGAAGAAAAAGACATAGTAAAAAAGTTTGCCAGAGAATTTGAAAGAGTATATCAACGCTTCTTAGATATTGAAAAAGCAGAAGCTCAAACTAAAGAGGCACAAATTGAAGCAGCATTGGAACGGGTGCGTGCAGCTTCCATGGCCATGCATCATACGGAGGACATTGGTAATGTGGTACAGGTGTATTTCGAGCAGCTAAAATATCTTGAGATCCCCTTTGAGCAGGCCTGGATCACCATTTTAAAGTTGGAAGAAGGCTATTTTGATACCTGGTTTTCACCAATTGATGGTATTTACGATAAACCGACGCATTTTAAAATGCCAAGTGCCCCTTTTGAAGATACCGCTATAAAAAATTGGAAAGCAGGGGTACCTCTATCCTATATGTCACTTAAAACAAGATCAGAGGTTGACCAATTCTTGTCCGCTTGTGATGAGATGACAAATTCAAAATATTTTACCTATAGTCAGAAAAAACGAAATAATAATAAACTGGAATTCCTTGAAGCAAGACACAAATTTGGCTTTATAAGTAAAACTACCAAAGAAGCGCCTACAAAGGAAGATGAAGAAATCTTAATGCGGTTTGCATCGGTTTTCGAACAAACCTACACCCGGTTTTTAGACATTCAAAAAGCAGAATTACAGGCAAGAGAAGCACAGATAGAAGCAGCATTGGAAAAAGTCCGGAGCCGTTCTTTGGCAATGCAAAATGGAGAAGAATTACAGGAAGTCGTTACTGTTGTAGGTGAAAAATTACAGGAACTAGGAGTGATATTGGATACCGGCGGAGTGGTGATCTGTACTTATTTTCCTGACTCAAAAGACGTCATGCACTGGACAGCAACTTTTGATTCCTCTCATTCATCAGTACCCTTTTATCTCCCGTATTTTGATACACCTATCTGGAAAGAAACATGGCATTCTAAATGGGAAACGGACGATGATTTTTTTGAAAAAATATATTCTTTCGAAGACAAGAACCATTTTTTTGAATATGCCTTTGAACACTCTGATTATAAGAATTTATCGGAAGAGTATAAAAAAGCATTGCTGGAAGCAGAAACTCATGCCTTGTCATTTGCATGGCAAACCAATTCTGCATTGATGATTGCTTCTCATAATGGTATGTTATTACCAGAGGAACATAAAATTATACTAAAGCGTTTTTCCAAAGTATTTGAGCAGGCCTATATACGGTTTATGGATCTGGAACGATCTGAAAAGCAAAATAGAGAAGCACAGATTCAATTATCATTGGAAAGAGTAAGGGCAAAAGCAATGGCCATGCGGGAATCTGAAGAACTAACCGAAGTGTTGCCTATCATCTTTGAACAGCTGGATGGATTGGGTGTTAAAACAGTCTGGACACATCTTACATTATTGGACCTGGAGAAGAATACATTTACATATCGTATGACTGGCCGTGAAGGCAAAAGAGTTTTTGCCGAGCAAGTTGTTGATATGGATGCTTCTGATATTTGGCAAAATGCCGTTGAAGCATTTAAAGCTGAAAAACCCGATTCTATTGTTAAGTTTTATTTTCCACCAGCATCCCTTCCAGGTATTTGGGAAATTTTTGATGGCATATTTTCTACTCTTACCGAAGGATTTAAAATTCATCCGGAAGATTTTCCCGGAGGCGTTTATACTACACAGGCTAATTGCGAATTTGGTTATATAGGTTTAAACAACACTGAAAAAGCGACTGAAGAAGAGGAGCATATTTTGCTTCGCTTTGCAAAGGAATTTGGAGGACTTTACCGGCGTTTCCTCGATCTGCAAAATGCAGAAGCACAGGCAAGGGAAGCGCAGATAGAAGTAGCCATGGAAAGAGTAAGGGCAAGAGCCATGGCCATGCACCAGACGGATGAACTGACAGATGTGCTATGTGTATTATTTGATCAGTTTGATTTTCTGGGCATCAACCCTGTACTGACACATCTTACATTATTCGATGAAGAAAATGAAACCTTTACCTTACGGATAACAACCAGCGCAGAGAAACGCATCGTAGCGGATCAGATTATTGATGTTAATGCGGTAGAAAGTTGGAAGACCTCCTTTGCCAATTGGAAGAAGAGTGAATTACATGCAATTGATTGTATTGATTATCCACCAGAGACGTTGCCCTTTATATGGGAACTGATGGATGAAGTAATGTCGGCATTACCTGAAGGTCATAAAATTTATCCCGAAGATTTTCCGGATGGCTTATACACTACACAAGGACATTGCAAGTTCGGGTACATTGGTTTCAATCACAAAAGGAGGGCCACCGAAGAAGAAAAACAAATCGTTGTTCGTATTGCAAAAGAGTTTGGAAGATTATACCAACGCTTTCTCGATATCCAAAAAGCTGAAGCACAGGCCAGAGAAGCACAGATAGAATCGGCGTTGGAAAAAGTACGGTCGCAATCTCTCGCCATGCATACCAGCAGTGAAATGCAATTGGTAGCCAATGAAGTCAGCAATCAGTTAAGAGGCCTTGGGTTGGAACTGGATGTAGTAGGTATGAGTGGTACCATCCACCTGGAAGAAGGTTATGATGTATGGCTGGGAGGTGCCGATGCCACTAAACCATTACGTATTCCTTTTAATGATGATACCCAGGTGCAGCGGGAATACAATGAGGTACTTAAAACCCGGCCACCGTTTTTTGCCAAAACCTATTCAGGCCAGGTGAAAAAAGAGTACATCGACAAATTACTTACCCATGGTGAATTTCCGGAGGAGTTAAAAAATAAGATGATCAATGCTACGGCATTTTCTACCTCCATCGCCCCAACTAAAAACTCAGGAATCCAGATTGTACGTTACACTCCGGAACCATATAGGGAAGCCGAAAACGAAATACTAAAAAGATTCGCTAAAGTTTTTGAGCAGGCATATATCCGGTTTATGGATCTGGAAAAGGCAGAAGCACAGGCCAAAGAAGCGCAGATAGAAGCAGCATTGGAAAAAGTGCGGTCCCGTTCATTGTCCATGCAAAGTTCTGATGAACTTCAGGATGTGGTACAGGTGGTGGCGGAAAAACTTACAGAATTAGGAGTTGTACTGGAAATAGGAGGAATTGCGATATGCACTTATTTCGAAAATTCAAAAGACGTTATTCATTGGACGGCATCAAACAATCCATTTAATGCCTTCTAAGCCCTATTATATTGAGCATTATGATACACCCATGAATAACGAACCATGGGCTGCCAAATTAAATGGGGATAGCTTCTTCGAAAAAGTTTATTCGTCAGAAGACAATAAACATTATTTTGATAATGCACTGGAAAATACGGCCTATAAAAACCTTCCGGAAGAATACAAAGAGTTATTGCTCAATGCCAAGCAACACGCATTGACATTTGCAATTCAAAAAAATTCTTCTTTGATGGTTCCTTCTCTTGAAGGAAAACTATTAAAAGAAGAAGATAAAACAATTTTAATCAGGTTTTCAAATGTTTTTGAGCAGGCCTATATCCGTTTTATGGATATCAAAAAATCAGAAGAGCAGGCAAGAGAATCACAAATTCAATTAGCACTGGAAAGAGTAAGAGCCAGAACCATGGCAATGCATAAGAGTGAGGAACTGGCAGAAACGGCAGCGGTACTCTTCCAGCAAATGACAGAACTGGGTGTTACACCAGAACGATTAAATATCTGTTTGATAAAAGAAGACACGAATGTATTGGAAGTCTGGTCTACCGACCAGGAGGGTACGAAGATCAATCATCATTTTAATGCCAGCCTGGATGAACCTACTACCGGTCAAAGGGTATATAAAGCCTGGAAAGAAAAAAAGAAATCGATTATCATTGATCTGAGCGGACAAGAATTGAATGACTGGTTACAGTATGTAAGAGAAGTGATGGGGATGACCATAAAAGCAGAATTAGTAAAGGAACACAGGATACATAGTGTGGCTTTCTTCTCACATGGATATGGTATTAACGACTACTCCGGAACCATTGCCGGAAGAATCACTGCATTTGCTGGAACGGTTTGCAGATGTATTTAATTTAACCTACCGCCGTTTTCTTGATCTGCAACAGGCAGAAGCACAGGCAAGAGAAGCGCAGATTGAAGCTGCGCTGGAAAGGGTAAGAGGCCAAAGCAATGGCAATGAATAATTCAGATGATCTTTCAGTACGGTCAATACTTTGTTTAATGAATTAGATATGCTGGAGTTACGCCGGTAAGATGTGGACTGGGTATTATAGATAAAGGAAATCCAAGAAGTAGAATTATGGGCTGACTACTAAAGATGC
Source organism: uncultured Chitinophagaceae bacterium (assembly GCA_963705465.1). Lineage (GTDB taxonomy): Bacteria > Bacteroidota > Bacteroidia > Chitinophagales > Chitinophagaceae > JJ008. The sequence goes on from CAVPJN010000006.1 coordinate 363,752, forward strand.
AGCAGGAAGTAACATACTGTAATTTTGCAGGAACATAGAGTCTAGGCTTACATCCTATGTATTGAGCAAATCTATGAAGCATTGGGATAAAGCAACAGGAATATCACTCCGTATTGGAGGGGAAGAGTTAAAAGAATTTAACCTTGTATTGAAACAAGATATGAAGATTCCTGCTTGGCCGGAAGATGCTGCGAGGTATGATCATTATTTTTTCTTTCCTCAGGGTGCTATTTATGTGGTCACAATACAATTCCAGCTACCGAAGAGGAGCTAAGTATTTACAGGAAAGTTTACATCCGTGATGGGGTTACTTATCAGCGATACGATGATATTTTAAAGTCAGAAGAAAGAGCAAGAGAAGCTATCAAGGAATCTTCATTTGACCGTGTCCGTGCAGAGATCGCATCTATGCGGTCTACCGAAGATCTGCAACGTATTACTCCATTGGTCTGGAGAGAACTGACAACATTAGAAGTTCCTTTTTTCCGTTGTGGTGTATTCATCATTAATGAAGAACAAGAATTAGTGAATGTGTATCTCTCAGCACCAGATGGGCATTCATTGGGAGTCATGCATTTACCCTTTGGTGCAAATGAGTTAACTGCGAATGCAGTTGAAAATTGGCGCAAACAAGAAGTTTACACAGCCCATTGGGATAAGGAAGCTTTTACCAATTGGATGAAAACCATGAGCGAACAGGGGCAAATAAGAGATCAGCAAACCTACCAAGGGGCAGCTTCCGCTCCGGAGTCATTAGACCTGCATTTCATTCCTTTTAAGCAAGGGATGTTATACGTTGGTAATAGTGAACCTTTGCAAAAAGATAAAATTGAATTGGTAGATGCATTAGCAGATGCTTTTGCCATTGCTTATGCCCGTTACGAAGACTTTGTAAAGATTGAACAAGCCAAACTACAGGTTGAAAATACATTGGCAGATCTGAAACAAACACAAACGCAACTGATTCAATCAGAAAAAATGGCATCGCTGGGAGAATTGACTGCTGGCATTGCTCATGAAATTCAGAACCCGTTGAATTTCGTCAACAATTTTTCTGAAGTAAGTAATGAATTACTCGATGAAATGCTGGAAGAAGCTGGCGAAAGGAAATTATGAGGAAGTAAAAGAAATACTGAATGATGTAAAACAGAACCTCGAAAAAATAAATCATCATGGAAAAGAGCAGATGGTATTGTAAAAGGCATGTTGCAACATAGCCAGAAGCAGTTCAGGGTACAAAAGAACCAACAGATATTAATGCATTGGCAGATGAATATTTACGATTAGCTTATCATGGTTTAAGAGCCAAAGACAAATCGTTCAATGCCACGATGAAAACGGAGTATGAAGAAGGATTGGAAAAAGTAAATGTTATTCCGCAGGATATAGGAAGAGTGATTTTGAATTTAATTACCAATGCTTTTTATGCAGTCTCAGAAAAAAGAAGACCTCCTCAGTCGTCTGAAGCTTCGGAGGACAAGTATGAACCAATTGTTACTGTTGAAGACTTCAGTGAACCCCCCTTCGGGGGGCAGGGGGGTCGAAGTTGTGATTAGTGTATCTGACAACGGCAACGGAATCCCTCAAAAAGTATTGGACAAAATATTTCAACCCTTCTTTACCACCAAACCCACAGGACAGGGAACAGGATTAGGTTTATCTTTAAGTTATGATATTGTGAAAGCTCATGGTGGAGAGATAAAGGTAGAAACAAAAGAAGGTGTAGGAACGGAATTTATTATTCAATTACCTGTTTTATAATTCGAAGCATGCAAATAATGGTATTCATTAAAATTCAAAAAAAATCTGTACTTTAAAGCAAGCTAAGTTCTATTATTCTGTTAACCGGTAGCAAAGCCGGCATGCAATACAATATCGATAATTCAAAGGTTAAAATAACAGCCGATATATAATTTCTGGGAAGTTTACAATTAAGACATTCATCATTCGATCATCAAATAAATTAATAGATGATGATGAAAAATTATTTATTAAGCTTTGTTTGTTTAAACATCTTCATTTTTTCCTGCGGGGAAAAGAAGGAATCTGTTTCAAACAGCAATGAAATAAATGATGCCATCGGCAGTGTAAATACAGACAGTATTGCCCCCCCTGAAATTACAAAGGCATCACCTTCGCAAATAGTGACTTTTACAAAAACGGTTGCAAAAGGAAATGATTTTACAGCAGGTAACGGAAGAAATTATTTTATCAGCCTCACACCGGAACAAGGTTTTAAGATTTCCAAAGTAGTAGATCTGTTTTTTGATAATGCTGGCATGGCCTGGATGGCTGATGAAACTAATCTGTTAAAATATGATGGTATTGGATTTACAGGATTTGGCTTGAAAAACGGAATAGAGGCAAGTTCTATTACCTCCTTTGCACAAGATGATAAAGGTAATCTTTGGATAACCCGTACTAATGGCATAAGCAGGTACGACGGGCATGTATTCACCAATTATGATAAGGCCGATATTTCAAAGGGAGGAGGATCCTTTATTGATCTGAAAAAAGATAACAAAGGAGATCTTTGGTTTATAATATATAGAAAGGGTATTGGCAAATTTGATGGAGAATTATTCACTACCTATACCACCCAACAAGGACTGCCATCCGACACAATAGAAAATTTAATGGTTGATAGGCAAGGTAAACTCTGGTTAAATAGCAGAAATGGGGGTATCGGGACCTTTGATGGCAAAACCTATAAAGCATTTACCGAAATGGACCCGGAATTATCCAAAGTAATATATTCTTTCTTTCAGGATCTGGAGGAAATATATGGTTCTGTACTTTTCGAAATGGGGTTGTAAAATTTGATGGAAAGAATTTTACTCAATTTACCAGCAAACATGGTTTGCCATCAGACAATGTTAGAGATGCAACCCAGGATTCAACCGGGAATATCTGGTTTGCTACGGATAATGGAGTTAGCAGGTTTGATGGCACTCATTTTACTAATTATACTACAGAACATGGTTTGGGCAATAATTTTATCCTTAAAATATATACAGACCTGGCAGGAAATATCTGGACTTCAGGTTGGGGTGGGCTGAATAAAATCAACGGAACATACATTACCCGGTATACTGTTGCAGAGGGTTTCAAAGGAACAGAATTTGGATTTGTAAATTTTATCAATGACAGGAATGGTAATTTATGGTTTACAATTTTAGGAGGGATTGGTAAATATGACGGGCAGGAGTTTTCATATTATACAAAAGCAGGAACTACCATCCCGGAAACCGGGAATAACCTGGGATCTCTTTTCCTTGATAAGGAAGGAGATATTTGGTTTTCTACTGATGATAATGGATGTTACCGGTTTGATGGTAAAACTTTTTTATTCTACCCTGAAATAAATACAGGGTTTGATGGCATATTTCAGGATTCAAAAGGAATATATTGGTTTACCAATTTTAGAACCGGCCTCACCAAATATGACGGAACTTTATTTACTCATTATAACACTGCGCAAGGTCTCCCTGATAACCATGGCCATAGTTTTGCGGAAGACAGGTTAGGAAATATCTGGATCAGTACCACCAATGGATTCAGCAAATTTGACGGTAGCCATTTTACCAATTATACAACGAATCAAAATCTGGATTACGGCTACTCAAGTTATCGCCTCATTGCAGATAAGCAAGGCCAGATCTGGTATGCTTCAGATTCCGGACTGGTCAAATACGATGGACACTCATTTACCTATTTTGAAACAGCTGATGGATTAGCAAATGCAACTATTGACAAAATAATCGAAGATACCGTCAATAAAAAATTATGGCTTACAACAGGATATGGTTTATCAGCCATTAATACGGAGCTAAAAAACCAAAATACAGGTAAAGAAACGGTAGAGAATTATAATTTTCAAACCGGTTTCCATGAATTGAGCAAACAATTCAATGGAATAATACAGGATCATGAAGGTGTTCTCTGGCTTTCTGAAACGGATAAATCCATGACAAGATTTGATTACCAGCAATTGAAAAAATACCTTGTGCCGAAACTGCTTATTAAAAATGTAACTCTTAATAATGAAACTATTTCCTGGCATAACCTGCTGCATTCAGGATCGGGCAATAAAATTTATGACAGCCTGGCCGTTATGAACGAAGTGAATATTCGTTTTCAAAAACCACTTTCTGCGGAAGCATTAAAAGATATGTCAGATCGTTTTACAGGAGTTGCATTCGACAGCATCAGCCCCGGCAATCTGGTACCTATATATTTAGAAATCCCTTACCGGCACAACAATATAGGATTTGAATTTGCCGCCATTGATCCCGCCAATGCCAGCCAGGTAAAATACCAGTATATGCTGGAAGGATATAGCAAATTCTGGAGCAATCCTGATTATACAACAAAAGCAAATTTTGGAAATATGAAAGAGGGCAATTATACTTTTCGGTTAAAAGCCCTCAGTCCAAATGGTCAATGGACCGAAACCAGTTATGCATTTAAAGTGATGCCACCCTGGTACCGCACCTGGCTGGCTTATTCCTTGTATATTTTACTGGCTGCAATTATTATCTACTTCATCAATCGCAGGGAAGTAAAACGTCACCGCATAAAAAATGAAAGAATTTTAAAACAAAAAGAAGCCGAACAGGTGATGGCGATGGATGGTATAAAAACAAGGTTCTTCTCCAATATCACTCATGAGTTCCGCACTCCATTAACGATGATCATTTCGCCGGTGGACGAGTTGCTTAAAGAAAAGGGAATGCCCACGCCTTACAAAAAAACATTGTCTATCGTACAACGCAATGCCAACCAGTTGCTGGGACTTATCAACCAATTGCTCGACCTCTCCAAACTGGAGGCGGGAAAGATGCAGGTGAGTATGAAACGGGGTGATATCGGTATGTACTTAACTGAACTGGCCGAAAACTTCATACCTTATGCGCTGCAAAAAAATCTTGAACTACAAATCAATAATGAAGTAAAAGCAAGGGAATATTTATTTGATGCAGGTAAATGGGAAAAAATTATTAACAACCTCTTGTCCAATGCCATCAAGTTTACCGAAGCCAATGGAAAGATAGAAGTAAGCATCCTTGAAAATCTGGACGGGGAAAAACATATTGTTTCACTTCTGGTAAAAGATACCGGTGTTGGAATTGAGCCTGAAAAACTGCAGCATATCTTCGACCGTTTCTATCAATCCGATACAACCGCCACCAGAAAATATGAAGGCACTGGTATTGGCCTGGCGTTGGTAAAGGAATTTGTTGACCTGATGGAAGGCAGCATCCATGTGGAAAGTAAACTGAGTGAAGGAACTTCCATTCATGTTAATATTCCTGTGGCTGTTGCTGCCGGTAAAGAAACAGCAGCAATGATCATCCCTGGAAAAACAGCAATTCTGCCAGTCGATATAATTCCTTTAACCGTCGGAGAAGATATCTATTCCCCTGCCGAAGCGCCATTAATATTAGTGACAGAAGATAATCCGGAACTAAACGCATTCATTGTAAGCAGCCTCCAAAAAAAATACCGGGTCATTCATGCAGATAATGGCCTGGATGCCTGGCAGCCTTGCCAGAATGAGATACCTGATATTGTGCTCAGCGATGTGATGATGCCCGGTATGGATGGCAATGAATTGTGTGCTGCAATAAAAACAAATCCGCTCACCGCACATATCGCCGTAATCATGCTTACAGCAAAAGCGGCATCTTCCAGTATCATTGAAGGATTGAGCAGCGGCGCTGATGATTATATCACCAAACCTTTCCAGGTTGATGAATTGTTATTGCGTATTCAAAACCGCCTGCAGCGGCTTGAAAAACTGAAACAATATTTCAGGGCACATTTGGCAGAACCTGAAAATAAAATTGATGAGCCTGTTATACAAGATGAGTTTGTACAATCTATGTACAACATCATTGAAGAATATATTGATAATACACAACTGGGTGTTGAATTCCTGGCTACAAAAATGGCACTCAGTCGCAGAACACTAAACCGCAAATTATCTGCGGTGCTTGGATTACCTCCGAGTGAGATCATCAAACAATACCGGTTGAAAAAAGGCGCTGAAATGTTACGCACCGGTTCTAACATTTCTGAAACTGCTTACCGAAGTGGCTTTGAAAGTCCTTCTTATTTTGGCCAGTGTTTTAAAGATCATTATGGTCTTACTCCTTCAGATTATATAGAAAAGAACCGGGCGTAAATAATCTATTATCTGTTATTTTATTTTCCCGGTATTTCATCCCTCAGTACAGATCATACAGGAGCCCTGTTATGAAACAGTAGTTAATTCAGCTGTTAAATATATATCCGGTAGATTCCCCCTGTCCCAAAATTTAGCAGATTTGTCCCAAATCTGAGAGCCTTGTCCTTACTGCATTTCAGCCGTTTTTAACCTGTCCCAATCTTGAGAGTTTTTGGCACAAAGCGGAGCATGAAGATTTTATTCCCAAAATACTTTTACATCAACAACGAGAGCATGCTTCTTCATGTAAATAAAAAATTAACCAAAGCGGTCGCCTTCCGCAAAACAAACGGGCATTAAACTTATGAAAAAGTTATTAATAATCACCGTAGTAACCTGCTTTTCATTTATCAGTTGCGAAAAGGTAGATATTATTCCGATTCAACAGCCTGTTGAAACTTTAAGCAAAATTTCTAATGTCAAAAATTGTTATTTACTAAGTAATATAGAAACAGCACCAGGCAGAACGGAATACAGAGTTATATATGTTGACTGCAACAATGTAATTCAAAACGTGGCTTTGTCATATGGCCAAAGGCTAATGATTTGTTTAAATGAGGTCAGAGTGGAAACCAATTTTGCTTACACTTTGGCTTTCCGTGGTGATTGTATTACCACGGCCTTAACTAAAAAATAATTATATCGATAAAAAATAACCGATGCGGTAGCCTTTAGCATAATAAACGGACACAATTATGAAATTTTTTTTTTAAAAAGCGCAGCAGTAAATTCTATCTTATTTATTATTTGGAAAAATGTTGAATCCAATTTTGCTTATACCGTGATTTCAAAAAGTATTTCTTAAATACTCCAAACGGGTTGATTTTTATTCGTTATTATATAAAGCGCTGATATTTTGTCAGGGCTTTTTTCCGGAATAAGTTATTTATATTATCTGTTTAAAAGGCGTAATCATAAAAATGGATATTTTCCCTAACTCTGCTTATATTTAAGAATCATTATTGATCTTTAATATTTTCTCAGAAATTTTTTTAAATTTCACAGTTACTAATTCATTCTGATTCAATTTTTACACAAACTGAAATTAACAACTGAGAGAAACAAGCTTGCAATAACACAACGTCCGATGAATAGTTGCGACTATCATAGCACAGTTTGCAGCCAAAGAGTAAATCATTCAATGCAACATGAATGCAACTTAAAATGAAACTATAGGTAGCCAGAACGTCTTTAAATGGAATATGAGAAGTGTGATTTTGAATTTAGTCACTAACGTATTGTACGCCATATACGAAAAACATAAACAAGGTATTACAAACCTGCCTACCGGACAGGCAGGCTAAGAACCAACAGTAATTGTAAAAATATCTAAAATATTCTCTTTGGGGGCGGATGTTGTTATTTGTGTTGCCGTTAACGGTAGCAGCATATAAGAAAAAGTGATGGAAAAATTTTCCTTTCCACTTACACTTCAAAATCCAAAGGAATAGGAACAGGCA
>CAVPJN010000007.1:0-160702 GCA_963705465.1 uncultured Chitinophagaceae bacterium
CAAAGAAGATTCCGTAAACCAGTGACAAGAGAAATACAATATAAAAAAGAATAACCGTGTTGCTGGCCTGCAAGTCTGAAGTAATGAATATCGAAAGAGCAATAGCTGCCCCAAACAAGATCATATTAATGATATGCTGACCTTTAAACGCAAAATCCTTCACTTTACCACTCAACTTACCCCAGGCGATCAAACTTCCTGAGAAGGTAATATTACCCAAAATGACACCGGCAAAAATGATAGCCATTGTTCCAACCGATGATGCATCAACCGGGAAATCATGTTTGGCCAGATAATTAAATTCAATCACAGAAATCAAAGTAGCACTTGCACCTCCTAACCCATTGAACAGACTCACCATTTCCGGCATCGCCGTCATCTTCACTTTCTTGGCTGCAAAAATGCCGATCAAGGTTCCCAATGCTATTGCACCAAAAATCCAGATGTGATTTTGTAATAAACTGCCATCCGGATTACGATATAAAAAAATGGTACCTAAAATAGCAGCCACCATTCCCACACCCGCAATCATATTCCCTTTTCTGGCGGTGGCAGGATTCGACATCATTTTTAGCCCCATTATAAATGTGACCGCTGCAACAATATAAATAACTGCAAGTATTGAAACTCCCATAAAGTGAAAAATTCTAAATTCTAAAATATAAATTCTAAAAAAACACCTATTTGTTATCCAATTTTCTGAGTATTGCAGCAAAAATTAACATCAACTCATTTGCCTCATTCATCAATTCTATTCGCCTTATTTCATATTCCTCATTGCCGTAAACAAGTACATGTCTTAACCAATACACAGATTCTTTGCTTTCTTTTCTGCAAATTCTTATCCTCATTTTTAAATCGTTTGGCCCAAGATTATCATTCGCTTCTATATAATTTGCCCCTACTGATCCTGCTGATCTTACTAATTGTTTTATGTACTCAATATTTATTATATCTTTCTTCAATAACAAACAGAAATCCCGTACTGAAAGAGAAAAAATCTGAGTTCTTTTTTCCAAATCATATTCCTTTGTCGCTGCCATTTAGAATTTAGAGATTCGAATTTTGTATTTACGATTTTCCCTTCTTTTTAAACATTTCCAGCATTCTATCGGTAACCACAAAACCACCAACCACATTGATCGTTCCCAGCAATACAGCAAGAAAACCAAGTATCAATGCAATGTAATTATCAGAAGCAGCTCTGCCCATTACAATGATAGCACCCATAATTACAACACCGCTGATTGCATTGGCATGACTCATCAACGGCGTATGCAAAACAGTTGGTACCCGGCTGATAACAATAAAGCCAAGGAATATTACAAGGATCAGGATATACACCATCTGTTCATTTGCACTGATCCAATGAAAAACTGATTCCATAATAGGTTGATTTAATTATTGATGATTGCCTTTACTCTTTCGTTCTTTATTTCCCCGTTAAAAGTGATACAACTTCCTGCCACCAGATCATCCTCCCAATTCAAGTTAATATTACTTTCCTTATCAATTATTAGCTGTAGAAAATTCAAAATATTCTTTCCGTATAATTTACTTGCATCCGAAGGCATGGTGCCTTGCAAATTACTATTACCTAAAATAGTTACACCATGATGATTAATCGTTTCATTATTTTTTGTGAAAGGAGTATTACCACCCGTAGCAGAAGCAAGATCGATGATCACTGATCCATTCCGCATGGTCTTCAACATTTCTACAGTGATTAGTATCGGCGCTTTCTTGCCGGGAATCTGAGCAGTTGTAATAATAATATCAGCCTTCGCTATACTTTCTGCGATTTTCTCCTGCTGTTTTCTTTTGTAATCTTCAGTTTGTTCAACGGCATAACCACCGGCTGCACTTGCATCAGCGGCCCCTTCTACTTCTACAAATTTTGCACCCAGACTCATTACTTCTTCCTTCACGGCAGGTCTGGTATCAAATACTTCCACCACAGCACCTAATCTTTTTGCAGTAGCAATAGCCTGTAATCCAGCAACACCTGCACCTAATATCAGCAGCTTTGCAGGTTTCACACTTCCGGCAGCGGTCATGAACATGGGAAAATACCTGCTGTATAAATTAGCAGCTGTCAATACTGCTTTGTAACCGGCAATATTTGCCTGCGAGCTCAATACATCCATTGCTTGCGCCCTGGTGGTTCGAGGCAACATATCCATCGAAAAACAAGTAATAGTTGATGTAGCAAATTGCTTAACCAAATCAACATTGAATAGTGGTTGAAAAACACCAATTAAAATTGCGCCTGCTTTTAATTGTATAAATGGCTCCGGCTGATGAATGGTCAGCAGTATATCCGACTGGGATACGACTTCATCTCTCCCTTTAATTTCTGCCCCTGCATCAATATAAGATTGGTTGTCTGCATAGGATTTTTCTCCTGCATTATCTTCCACCCAAAAGGTGATACCTTTTTTGGTAAGTGCTGCAACTGCTTCAGGCAACATGGATACTCTTGTTTCGTGGGAGGGTTCTTTCAGCAGTCCGATGGTCATAATTGAAACGTAAATTTAGATTAGTGGAAAGATACTGATTAATTAAACCCGGATTTTGCATTTGGGTTAAAAACGAATAACAAAATGCTGTTTGGCCATAAATTCCTTTCTGAATAATACAATACCAATAAAAAACAGGTCTACAGTACATCGCACATCCGGATGCTCTTTGATGGTTTTCCAGGCAGCTTCCATTTCTTTGCTCCAATGAATATCATCAAAGATCATGATCGTTTCATTATTGATTTTAGTCAATAACGCTTCAAAATACCGCTCCGTTGGTTCCTGACGGTGATTCCCATCTATGAAGACAAAATCAATAGTCGACAATCCATTGACGACAGCAGATAATGACAGGTCAAAATTTGCTGTAGTTATATTGATATTATTCAAGCCTATACTATTGAAATTTTTTGTTGCAACTTCAGCTACTTCCCTGGAGCCTTCCATCGTTACAATAGCTGCTTCGGGGTCTGCCAACGACAGATAAGAGGTTGAAAGACCTAAAGAGGTACCTAACTCCAAAATTGTTTTCGGTTGATACACTTTTACCATTCTGAATAACAATTGACCAAACTTTTTTGGTTTCGCTGCACTATTCGCTATCGAAGCGATCGTTCTTTTGTTTGATTTATTGGTGGATGACCCTGCTCCAAAATCTTCAATGGTCAATTCAGTGTGATCAGTTAATAATTTTTTCCGGAGATTTTCTACATTCTTGTAGGCAGGATATTCTTTTTTATCGTTCAGCACATTTGTAATAAAATGAAATAGGAACGGAGAATGCATTCCATGCCCTTTTGAATTAGCAGCACTGATATAATAACGAATATATTTTGCCAGGAGGCGAAACCGGGAGTACATAAACGGCAAAATAAATAAAAAGAACAAAGCAACAATGAAATTGATAACATACCTGCAAATAAAGCAACTGTCTTTTATAGTTTTATCAATTTCTGCCTGAATTTAATTTCACTGTCAAACTCACCTGTTAAAATATACACCCCGGGAGATAAAAAACTAGTGATGTTAACAGAATATAGCGTTTGCCCTTTTTGCAATACAATTTGTTTTTTATAAACAATACGTCCATCGGTGCCACTAAGCATAACAGTGCCTTTCGCTTCTATTTCTGAATTTACAAGCACAGAAAATGCAGAATTGAATTGTGTTGGAAATGCAGTAGCAGAAAATTGTTTGCTTTGCTTCACCTTAATGGTATGGCTATAATATTTTTTTGCATCCTGGTCTGTACTTACCAACCTAAAGAAGAGTGAACTCGCCCGGGAAGGTATAGCCTGTTTATAAGAATAAGCAGCTTCGCCACCCAATGTTCCCTTTGCAGGAATTATATTTCCTAATTGGAAAAAATGTGATCCATCTTCTGAATATTCTATTGCATAAAAAGCAGTACCCTTTTCTTCCGTAGCTTTCCAGTTAAATTGCACGTCATTCTCCTCTGTAAATCCATTAAAGTAAATTAGTTTAACTGGCAAAACAATTGTGGTTGGCCAGGAAAAACCAGCAAAAGATTGTGAAGGATTTCCACTAACATTCCGGTTGTTATATTTATAAACTAAGATACTATCGATCCTGTCTGAAAAACTATTGGTAGCAATATCAATTCTGCCTCTGTTATCATTCAGTCCTGAATTATTACTGGCACTTCCTACAAAACCCAAAGTTGGCATAGCACCGTTGGCCGCCACAAATGTTGGAGAATATAAAAAGTAAGAGTAATTGACCAAAATACCCGCAGAATATATTTCGACACTAACAGAATCAGATCCATTATCTACATCAAAAATAGAAAATTGCATCCCCAAAGGTCTGTTGGGTGTAGTGGAAAAATCAAACTTAATCAGATCCCGGGAACCTGCACAATCAGCACTCCAGCTTGTATTTCTGTAAATAGCACCAGTAGAAAAATGATCTGTACCAAACCGGAATGTACTTGCGCCTCCAGGTGCACAGCCAAATGATCTTATCGTTGTGACAAGACGTACATTATCTTCTGATACCAATGTTGGTAATTCATTAGCAACAGCGTTGCCACTAGCAGGATAAACAAAATATTGAGCTGATATGTTTACCGTAACCAGTAAACTTACAATAAACAAGGAAGACGTTTTCATTAGGGTTTTTATTTAGGAAGAATTCTATTCGTAAAAGTAATACCCCAATAATCAAGATGCAAGTTTTACGAAAATAAAAATTGGATTTATACGTAGAACTACGATAGATTTTCTATATAATGATATATAGTTTCAAGTCTTTCGTAGATATACTAGTCTCAATATTTTTTTGCGGCAACCAAAAGATTAAAACTGTTCAATAATGACATTCTACTTTTCCCAGATTTGAAAAGAATAGTTATATGCATTTTTTTCATCGGCATCATGATTTTTCTGGCTGATCAATTGCCATTCTTTCGGGTTGATGACGGGAAAAAAAGTATCCGCTTCGGGTTCAGCTTCTACCCTTGTCATGTAGATCCGCTTTGCTTTAGCAAATAGGATATTATAAACTTCTCCACCTCCTATTACCATGATCTCTTTTGCATCTGTTGCCTGTGCTACAAACAAGGCATCCTCTATTTTTTGAACAGCGATCGCTCCCTCTGCTTTCCAGTCAGGATTATGTGTAACAACAATATTTTTTCTGCCCGGCAATGCTTTCCCCAGCGATTCAAAAGTTTTCCTGCCCATTATGACAGGCATTCCCCATGTTACATTTTTAAAATGTTTCATATCGTTGGGCAAATGCCAGGGCATTTTTCCGTCTTTTCCAATGGCATTATTTGTTGCTGCTGCAACAACTAAAGATATAATCATGAGCAAAGTTAAGTTAAACTGCCACCGGAGCTTTTATTGCCGGATGGTATTCATAGTTCTCTAAAGTAAAATCTCCGAATTGAAACCCGTAAATATCTTTCACGTCCGGATTTAACTTCATCATTGGTAAAGCAAACGGTGTTCTGCTCAATTGCAACTTCACTTGTTCCACATGATTGCTATAAATATGCACATCACCAAAAGTATGTACAAACTCTCCCGGTTTCAAATCACAAACCTGTGCAATCATCATCGTTAATAAAGCATAAGAGGCAATATTGAACGGTACACCTAAAAATACATCTGCACTACGCTGGTATAACTGACAACTTAATTTTCCGTCAGCTACATAAAATTGAAACATATTATGACAAGGCAATAATGCCATTTCTGATAATTCACCAACATTCCATGCACTGACGATTAAGCGGCGGCTATCAGGATTGGTTTTAATTTGTTCAATTAAGTCCGAGATCTGGTCAATAACTTTTCCATCCTTTCCTTTCCAGCTTCGCCATTGTTTTCCATATACCGGTCCCAAATCGCCGTTTTCATCAGCCCAATCATCCCATATCCTTACTCCATGTTCTTTTAAATATGCAATATTAGTGTCACCTTTTAAAAACCATAGCAATTCATGAATAATGCTTTTAAGATGAACTTTTTTGGTGGTCACTAAGGGAAACCCCTCTTGCAAATCAAACCGCATCTGGTAACCAAAACAACTTTGCGTTCCAGTACCAGTCCGATCTGTTTTATGGGCACCGTTATTCAGAATATGTTGAAGAAGATTTAGGTATTGCTGCATAGTGCAAATTACTTGGTTTTTGTAGTAGTATTTTGAAAGATTTATTTGTTTGTGGGAAAATTGTGGACTTTGAATCTTTCTTTTGAACCCCCTGAATCTGGCAAATGTGTAAAAATCCTGCTTCTTTCGTTCAGGGGCTTATTTCTTCCTATTAGTTTTATTGATGATAAACATATTTAAAATTGATAATTATCAGCAATATCCTTGCTGTCACCTTATATATTTGATTATGAAAGATACAAGACGCTTTTATAAAGAACTAGGTAATCTTTTTTATGCTATTGCAGCAGCCGATAATAATATCAGTCAGGCGGAAAGAAAAAAGCTTGATGATGAAGTTCAGTATTGCTGGAAGCACTTTGAAAAAAGTACTGACAGGTTTGGATCAGACAGGGCCTTCCTTATAGAATTTGAGTTTGAATCAATGGAAGAAATATCGGAACCCGCAGCAAATGCCTATGTTTCTTTTGAAACCTATTTTAAAGAAGTGGAAAATCAATTTGACACTCACACAAGGGAACAAATTTTTATCAGTGCCCGGCATATTGCTGAGAGTGTAAGAAAGATCAATCAAAAAGAGTTAGACTATTTAATGAGGTTAAAAGAATTGATGAATGTTTAACTCATTGATTTTCGTCGTTGCATTTCTTTTTTTATGAGGCTTAACTCCCTTCCTGTTTGTCCTTTTACAGAAGTATTCTCCTGTGCCCGTCTCATCAGATACGGCACTACATCTTTTATTGGACCAAAAGGAAGATACTTACTGACTGAGCACCCGGCATGTGCTAAATTAAAAGTGATATTATCGCTCATGCCATATAATTGGCTCCAATGGATATGCGGATGGTGTAGTGACAATCCTTTATCAATAAGTAATTGTGTTGCGTAAAGGTTACTGTACTCATTATGCGAAGCCACAATCAGGCTTATCCTGTCAATATGTTCAATACAATATTTTACTCCTTCATTAAAATCGCTGTCAGTACTCGCCTTATCAGGTTGTATAGGGGATGGATATCCATATGCTGTTGCTCTTTTTCGTTCCTTTTCCATATAGGCCCCTCTTACCAATTTAGCCCCTAATATGAAGTTTCTTTCTATTGCTGCAGCAAATGAATCCTTCAGAAACTGTAGTCGGTCATGCCGGTAATGCTGTGTTGTATTATAAACGATACAGCGATCTTTATTAAATATATCCATCATTAATATAACGAGTGCATCTACAGGATCCTGTATCCATGTATCTTCAGCATCTACCAACACACCTGTTTTCTTTTCTGCTCCTGTTTCACAAATCTGCATCATCCTTTTTCTTACCCGATGCCATTCTTCTTTTTCAATAGCATCCAGTTTTTCGACTGATGACAAAAACCGTTTCATTAAAGTCCCCTCCTCTTTTTTCATCATCGCATCCAGCTTTTCCAATAGAGCAAATCTTGCAAAACCGGTTACTTTAATACTGATAAAAGGAATTTTTGGCTGCGTTCCGGCATATTCAATCACTTTTATAAACTCTTCGCAGGCATGATCAAAATTTTCTTCCCCCTCCTTTCCTTCTACACCATAATCCAGGATTACCTGAACATTATACTCACCTAATTTTTGAGCAACAGCTTTTGTTTCTTCGAGACTTTCCCCGCCTAAAAATTGAGAAAAGATTGTACTCCGGATAATCCCTTTTACCGGCAATCCAACCTTAAGAGACCAGGGGGCTAACTTTGTACCCAAATTTACTATCCAGGGTTTACCCATCAGGTTGAATAAAAAACGGGCCTTTTTTAATTGCTGATCCGTTTTATACTCAAATGCGAATTCCGTATTCTCGAATGAGATCTCATTATTTGAAGTCATAGTACAATCGTAATTGGTGGCAAAGATAAGCTGTAGGAAACAAGGTGAATAGTTGAAAGGCAAAATAGTAAAATGCAAAATGTTATTTGATGAGCAAACTCATCAAAACTTAACTTTGTCAAAAATTACAAGTATATGGAGCCCAAAAAAGCAGCTGAAAGTCTTATCATTATGACCGAATTAGTATTGCCAAATGATACCAATACTTTCGGCAATTTAATGGGAGGACGGCTTATGTATTGGATGGATATTGCTGCTGCTTTGGCGGCACAAAAACATTGTAATTCACCGGTGGTGACAGCTTCAGTTGATAATATCTCCTTTGAAAAATCTATCAAACTGGGCAATGTAGTACATATAAAAGCGAATGTAACCAGATCTTTTAATACATCGATGGAGGTACATATTAGTGTATGGGGGGAGGATCTTACACAACAGTTTAAATACAAAAGCAATGAGGCCTACTATACTTTTGTAGCATTAGACCCCCATGGAAAACCAAAAGCTGTACCACAGCTTACTGTTGAAACTGAAGATGAAAAGAAATTATTTGACGGCGCTTTAAGAAGACGGCAACTTAAGACTAATACTTGGTGGGAAAATGCATCCGGATGATGCTGATGAATTAAGAGCACTGTTTAAAAAATAAAGGATTTATTCTTTTGTTATCCAATGATGCTTTCCTTTCATCATGTGGTCTTTGCTTTGTTCAATTGCTTCCATTATCTGGTTGAGAATAATATCTGTTGAAGCTTCATAATCAATTTCCAACGGCGCTTTAAAAGTAACAGAGAGAATAGTTCCTTTCTTTTTAAATTTCAACCCCTTTTTATTAAATGCTCTCCAGAATCCATTAATGACTACCGGTATCACAACCGGCTTTACTTGTTTTATCAGTAAGGCAGTGCCCTTTCTTCCGGGTGCAAAGGGTTTGGTAGTGCCTTGCGGAAAGGTGATGACCCAGTTCTTTTCCAATGCCCGGTGTATTTTTCTTGTATCAGAAACATCCAACCCTTTTCTCACTTCTTTTGATTCTGCATTCCAGGTTCTTTTAACGGTAATACCACCTGCCAGCAGAAACAAACGGCTGATAAAACTCCCTTTCATCGTTGCTTCTGCAGCTACATAATTTACTCTGGTGAAGGGATTCAATAAATAATAAGGAATACCCAGTCGATTCTTTTTACCCCATTTAACTGCACAGAAAATATGTAGAAAAGTGATAACGTCTGCAAAATACGTTTGGTGATTACTGACAAACAGCACCTTTTGTTTTGGCAATTTTGCAAAATGCTCTGTACCGGAAATCTTTAATTTATTGACAATAGCTAGACCAGGATAAGAAAACAAGTCCAACAAAAAAGTACACTATTTTTCTTAACAGGTGAATATTCCTTAACCTTTCGCCAATAGAAGCCATACAATTTAGTTTGTCAGCAATAATGTTTCAAAATAACTGATTGTAAAGGAAGAAATAAAATATAAATCTTTATGTAAATAAAAGGCCCCCCGAAGGGAGCCTTTTCAGCTGAAAAATGTTGAGCACAAAAAACAGCTGATACCGTCTTTTCCAGGCGATTTAAACCCAGTAGAAAAAAAGTTGGTTTTTCACATGGATAAATTCCGTACTTGATAAAAGGAATCATCCGGATTCATTGCACATCGAATCCGGATGAAATTATTTATTGAAATATCACTTTCTCTGCTCTTACTGATCCGTCATTGTTATTTCTAACCTGGATCATATAATAACCAGCAGGCAGATTATTTCTCTGAACGCCGATAGTTTGTACTTCATATTGTACCGTTGCCACTTTGCTCATCACTTCCTGACCAGCCTGGTTGAATAACCTGATACTGTAATTACCTTTTGCATTATTAAACTCAAGGCTTACATTATCTGTTGCCGGATTCGGATATACTCTGATATCTTTTACTACCACCAGCTTTACGGATAGCAACAATGTTACTGTATCCATAACGATCATCACGATCAATCATCTTCAATCTGTAGTAATAGATTGAAACTGCCATATTTTGATCCAGGTAATCGTAGCTCTTTTCTGTAGTTGAGTTTCCTGCTGCATCTTTGATACCTATCTCAGTGAAATTAGTTCCATCTGAACTTCTTTCTATTACAAAATTCTTGCTGTTGATCTCGGTTTGCGTTTTCCAGTTCAGTTTTACATCTGATCCATTTAAAGCACCCTGAAGATATAGTCCTGTTGATGGAAGAGGAATTAATTGTGGCGTTCCAAAACTGGTTGAAATATACCAGATATCACCCGTAAAAGGATTTCTGTTATTAGGCTGCGCAATATTAGCCTGTATTTCAGACCATGAAAACTCAGATGCATCACTACCTCTTACAAATACTTTTATCACTAATGTTTTAAAAGTACCTCTTGCTCTCACACTTCCTGTTGCAGCACCAAGGTCATTAAAAATACCATTTGGCGAACTAACAGAAGCACCATTTGGCGTAACAGCGTTATTTAAGATCTTATTTCCTGCTACTTGAAAAAATTGGTTCCCAGATAAATTATCTAAAATGGTACCATTTGGCAATTCAAGCTCTGTAGAAAAATAAGTAGATTTCCATGTAGTAGGTGCTGAAGCTGGATTATAACGATAAGAGCCTCCTAATCCCGCAACATGTATTACTGGATCAGCAATAAATCTGCTGAAGGTAATAACTAAATCACCCATATAATATCTATTAGCGGTACCATTTGGCAAAGGGCTTCCCGGCTGATCAAACAAAGCTTGTGTTGCTGTAAAAACTGAAACTGCATTATTAGATCCATTAGCAGGAGCTGAGTGAAATCCATCACAAATAACTCCTGTACCTGCTGCACCACCGCCTTTGGCCGTAAACATTGCATTTGTTGGTCCACCAACTGCTGCATTATATGATCCCAACAAACTATAATTATTTAGTGGGTCTACACGTTGAGGCAATGCTGCGCCATCAAATGCTGTTGTAGGCTGTGCTCCAAAAACCAAACCAGTAGATATATTACTGTAATTATTCATTGTATATTTTGGAGGAACATTACCCGGAGCAAACTGCTGATTTGCCAGGGCAAATGATACAGAAGTTGCCAGGGCTGGTGTTGGATTTGCAAACTGATTGTTTTCAGTATTGTCATAATCCATGTCAATAGGGCCCAGTAAACTGGTTACCGGACCAACTGTAGGTTGTGCTAACGGTAATCGGGAATACTGTCTTGTCGACAACTCTAGATGTCTGTGCCGAAAGAATATTTCCGATCAGCAGAAGGCTAAAAAGCCATTTGATTTTTTTAAAATTTGTGCTCATTTTATTTTGTTTTAAGTGTTTACAATTCATCATTCTTTTTTTAACTATTAACCAACCACCACGTCACCGCCTTTTCTTCTGATACCAAAATTGACATTATCTACATTCGCATTTTCAGTTTCAACAACCAGAATACCATCATTAATACCGTCATTTCCGGCACCAGTTCCAATATTTTGTCCGGTATGTAACCAACCTGCTGGTAAAATAGAAGGTGGTTGCGGATCACCAACAAATGCTTGTGTATTACTAATTACAACCCTGTAAATAGTATTTGCATTAACATTATTAAAGGAATAGGTTCCATTAGCGGCAACAAATGTTTCTTGTTCAATAAGTCCTGTGCTTGCGTTAACCAGATAGGCTTTTAGTCCTACCGGAATACCTTCCGCCGGTGGTGTTTGTGCAGCACCACTGTTATTTACAAAACCATCACTCATTGCATTCACATCATTCCACACATTACCACTCAAATTGATCTGCTTGACTACACCTGCATCCATATCCCTGTATATCTGATTTGGATTTAGTGTAAAGAACCCTGTTCTTCCATTGGTAAGGTCCTGGGCAGTTACCTTACTGTTATTGGCTGCGCCTGTACCACCTATTAATGGTAATGTAAATGAAGTATAACCTGTTGGCACATCCGTGAATCTCATGTAGAACTGAGAACCAGTTGCAGCAACAGCAACATCGTTAATAAAGTAATATCCTTTTGCATCCGTAACTGCTGAAGCCACTGCAACATCATCGCCATCACCAATTGTTCCATTCGTAGACGTATACATGGTAACCGTTACACCCGGCACACCCACTTCACCAGCATCCTGAATACCATTTTTATTTAGATCATACCACACATAATCACCCACAGCAGCTTTATAGCTTACCAAACCTGCATCTACATCCGTTTTAGATTGACCAGCAACCAACGTAAAGGTTGCGGTTCTACCCGTTACCGGATTAGGATCACTATTGTTGTCCGCAGTTGAACCAGCAGCATTTTGAGTAGTGAAAGTTGATGATGCCGGGATATTACTGAATCCCACACTGTAAGTGCCTGGCACTACATTCGAGAATAAATAGAAGCCATTGGCATCAGTAACCGTACTTGCAACAGGGTTGTTACTGTTATCGTACAATGTTACCAATACACCTGCTACACCTGGCTCCCCTGCATCCTGACGGCCATTTCCATTTGTATCATTCCAAACAAAATCACCCACTGAGGCTCTTGTTGTAGAAACGATGCCTAAATCCCAATTCAGATCAGTTGTAGAAGCCGGAAGAACGATGATATCTGTTTTTATAGTTACAGTATTAGCATCACTGTTCAGATCGGCAGATACACCAGTAGCATTTTTTGTAGTCGGAGTATATCCTGCAGGCAGGTTACCAAACTTTACAAAATAATTATTAGCAGGTAAATCAGTAAACAAATATCTGCCGCTAGCATCAGTTGTAGTAGTGCCAACTACATTATTGGCCATATCAATCAATACAACAGATACACCAGCCGCTCCTTGCTCATTCACATCCTGCGTACCGTTACCATTTATATCATACCATATGAAGTCTCCTAATGAAGAAAGGTTAACATTACTATTTCTTGCTCCAGCATCGATGGTAAGATTGATCTCACCCGGTGCTAAATTAAATGGAGCGGTTTTTCCTGTACCTGCATCTGCATCACTGTCTTTAGCATCATTTCCACCCGCATCTTTGGGTGCGAAAACATAACCTGCAGGCAACCCACTGAAGCCAACAACATATGTGCCTGCATTCAGATTTGTAAACAGGTAGTTTCCTAAAGCATCAGTAGTAGTAGTTGCTATAACAGTAGTTCCGTTTGCCGCATAAAGCGTTACAGTTGCATTAGGTATACCAGGCTCTCCGGGATCCTGAACACCGTTATTATTAAGATCATTCCAAACTTTATCACCAACCGTCGCCTTACTATCAAAAGTGTTAGGTGTTGCTATTAAACCAGCATCTACATATCTGATAGTAGAACCAGCGGCTCCTGTTGTAACCACTCCTGTTCTTCCGGTAGAAGGATTTACGTCACTATTAGTAGTAACTGAAACAGCTCCGTTATTTGGACTAAATCCATAACCGGCAGGAATATTTTCAAACCCTACTGTATAAGCAGTGGAGGCAGCTAATCCTGTAAATAAATAAGCACCATTAGCATCTGTTGTAGTTGTAGCAACGACAACATTTGAACTATTATAAAGTACAACAGTAATACCCGGTACACCTACTTCAGCGCCACCATCCTGTACGCCATCCTTATCCAGATCATACCAAACAAAATCTCCCAATGATGCACCTGCAGAAGTACGTCTCATACCGGCATCAACAGTCGTATTGATTTCATCAGCAACCAAAGTAATTGTCGGAGTATTTCCCGATCCGGCATCTGCATCACTATCTACTGCATCATCGGCACCAGTGTTTGCTGTTACATAAGTAAATCCTGATGGCAAAGTAAATTTCACAAAGTAATTACCCGGAGTAAGACCATTGAAAATATAATTTCCAAAGGCATCAGTCGTTACAGTTCTCAATAATGCATTTGTGTTGCCATTGAATAATTGAACTGTTACGTTGGCAATACCAGGTTCACCCGGATCCTGAATGTTATTATTGTTCAGGTCTTCCCAAACTTTATCACCCAATGAAGCAGACGCTCCTGTTGTAGGGGTAACGTTTAATCCGGCATCAATTGTAAGATTGTTAGTGCCATTTACAACCGTAATATTTCCTGTCTTAAATGTAACAGGATCAATATCACTGTCAATACCATCAGCACCAGCATCTTTTGGAGAAACCTGATAGCCGATTGGAGGTGCTACTTTTACATAATATGTTCCCGGTGCTACATCATTAAAGAAGTAGTAGCCATTATTAGAAGTTACTGTAGAGCGATATAATACATCTCCACTGGTATATAACATGACAGTTACACCAGCTATTCCTGGTTCTCCTGCTTCTTGAATTCCATTTTTATTCAAATCATTCCAAACAAAATCTCCTAACCTTGCCGGAACTGAATAATACATACCCGCATCAACATAAGTAACGTTAGGAGCAGCATTAGTAAGTGTAATATTTGCTGTTCTTCCAGTAATCACATTCGCATCACTATTAGTTGTAGATGATACTGCTCCATTATTTGGACTGAATTGATATCCCGGAGCAAGACTGAACCGCACCTGATAATTAGTTCCTGCTACACTTGTTTCGAGATTACTGAATTTATAGTTACCGTAACCATCCGTTACAGTACTTGCTATCGGCATTCCTGCATTATCATAAAGTGTGACTAAAATTCCGGAAAGACCTACCTCTCCTGCATCCTGGATACCATCTCTATCGATATCATTCCATACACGGTCGCCGATAGAACCAGCTGCACACGGATTACTTGTAATAGTTTCAGTATTGTTTCCGGTTTTACTTGGACTTGCATGAACAGAAGCTACATCTACAGATCCAAATCCGGTTGTACCAAATACTGAAGCTTTTACAGTAACCTCGTACCAAACATCATAAATCCAGTTTGGCGCAACAGGGTTAGGTGTATAATTTGCATCTGTGGAAGGTGAGTTGGTTAGATAGATGTACCCAAAGTCGTTTAAATTAGTTGACAATGATGTTCTGAAGCTCAATACATCTGAAGCATTTCCTGTTGAAGGACTTCCACCATCACCTCCAAAACCTGCTGTACCATATCCTGAAGGGAAAGATGCGTCTTGTTCAATATAATCTTGTTTAAAAGCTAATCTTTCTACACCATTGGCATCTTTAATTGACCATTGTAAATGATCAGAACCTTCCAGGTTGCCAAATGTATGAGAACGGTTCCAGTTGTTTGCATTACCTGATGATGTATAGCAATTGTCAACAAATGATTTTGAGAAAGTTACTCTGAGGGTAACCGTTTGTGCATTGGCATTTACAGTCCAGAAACTCTTGGCAAAAATTGCTGGATTTACTCCGGCAAAACAGTTTTCACCGCCATTTGGTGGAGCGATTGGGTTATATATTCCAATGTCGTATGTGTTATTAATATCTCCACCGGGTTCATTGCCAAAACTTAATGTAATGGTTTGACCTCTTGCTTCATTATTTACACGGGAAATTGCATTATTGTCATTATCAATGTTATTATCCGGATCGCCACCATTAATAACTGTAATAGCATATCCAGAAGGCATTTCTGCACCTACTATATAATTTCCTGGTGCAAGATTTTCAAATTGATAAATACCATTGGCATCGGTAGTAGTGATAGCTACTGCACTACCATCCGGAACATTATCATTGTTATCATCTTTATATAATCTTACATATGTGTTCGCAATAGGTCCGTCACCGGCATCAAATGTGCCGCTTCTGTTTGCATCAAAGAATACTTTATTTCCTAATGTAAGACCTACATAACCAAAATAACCTGCATCAACCGTTGTTATATTCTGGCCTGTTGCTAAGACAATATTTCCAGTAGCACCAGTTGTTTGATTTGGATCACTATCAATATTATTATTTGAACCAACTTTTGAAGGAGATAAAACACCGCCTGCAAAAGCTGGAGGAAATACAACAGTGTATGTACCCGCTGCTAAATAAGGGAATAGATAGGTGCCATTAGGTCCTGAAACTGTAGTAGCGATAACAGTGCCACTTGAATTCTTTAGTTGAATAGTAACACCTTCAATCCCACCAGTTTCACTTGCATCCTGAAGTCCGTTATTATTAGCATCATTCCAAACTCGGTCGCCAATGGAACCAGATCCTGCAGCACAAAGTGGTGCAACATAAACGCCACTTGTACCTGAAGTCATTTTAAATTGAATGGAACTTGAATACCATCCACCCACAAAAATCGCATTGCTAAGATCACTTGTTTTCCTATCAGAAGGTTTTCCGGTAGTTAACCAATAACCAGTAAAGAAACCACCACCGCTAAAATCTGAACCACCGATATCAAAGCACCTGTTCCATTATTTGTACGGGGACCCTGTGGATAAGGAGCAGCAGGATTAGTATCCACCACCACTTGCATTAATATTTCCCGCAACATGAATAAAATTTGAAGCCTTTAAACCACCCAACGGAACAATAGCACCACCACTTTGAAATTTAACTTGTCCATCAAATCCATTATTGAAATTTGCATCATCATCCCAACGGAAAATAAAAATATCGCTTGCATCACCGGTGATATTAATTTTTGATCGACATTTAAATCCACTGGTAACATTTATTACAAATGTCTCTGCAATATTATTTTGGGTATTTAATCCATTTAATGATATTGAAGACCTGTTATTATAACCAGTGGTAACCGGCAATGCTTTTATTTGAGCTAAAGCATTATTAAAATCAGACTCCAACCCACTTAATCTAGATGTTTGATTCAAAGAAGAAAATGCCTGTCCTGTATTATTATCAATTATATCCTGCCAATTACTTAATGAAGATGAATTGGAATAAATGGTTCCTGCATATGCAAATGATCCGGAAGTAGTTTCATTTGCCTGAATACCATCGATTGCTACATTTCCAACATACCCTTTTGAAGCACTCTGCCATTTTGCTTCATCATTTCCATCAGTAAATACAAATAAGTAATTGGTAAGGTTTCCAAGATTAACGCCACCTAAATTACAAGGAGGGATAGGCACCTGATAAAAACCAAAATCATAAGAGATATTCTCATAACCGCCACCGTCTGGCTCAGCACCAGGCACCAATGTGATTGCTAATCCTCTTACTTCAGTACCAACAAAAACCTGACCGTTATCATCAAGGTTGATATTGTTATCCGGATCTCCTCCATCAACACTACTACTTGCATAACCTTGTGGTATAACAACCCCTACAATATAATTCCCACCAGCTAATCCTGTGAAATTATAAAAGCCATCAATATCAGTCACTTCTGTAGCAATAGCTGCTCCATCAGCAATATTATCATTGTTAGCATCATTATATAGACGAACAGTTACATTGGCTATGCCACCCTCACTATCATTGATACCATTATTATTAACATCATACCAAACCCTGTTTCCCAGGGTAACAGTGGTGTTTGTTACACAGGACCATTTTATCATATCCTGATAAGAACCATTGGAAGATTTATAAAATTTAATATTATTCTCAGACCCATTAGGTGCTGTAACCGCAGCAATTGCAGCCTGAGCAATGGAGTTATTAGAGCCACCGGTTCCTGCAATATACCATACTGCATTTGCTACATTTGAAGCATTATAATTGTAATTACATAATATATAATTCATCCGGGCAGCCTGTAACGCTGTCAAACCTACACCTGCATAATCTGTAATTGTATAACTAAGATTAGTTGGAGGACTGGAAAGATTTCCATCGATACAATGCCATCTTCCAATTTGAGTAGCCGTACAATTAGTCGCCACCTCAAATCCACAAGGACTATAATCATTATCACTATTATAACCCCTGTTATTGGTGGGGTTTGAGATTGATCTGCTAGAACCAGAACAGCTTGTATACGATAAAGTACCTGAACACTGCAGGTTGGATGTATTGCCATTGTCTGATTCGTCTACAGGTCCGTTCTTCACAGAAAATGTACTTGCTGTTTCACTTGCCTGGTTATCGGCAGTTCTTATCACTTTTAAATTATAATATCCACCGATTCTTGCATTGGTAAGGGTAATTACATTATTTACACTGGTTAATTCTTCAGAAACAAAATTATTGCCTTCGGCAAGAAAATCATAAGACAACTTATAAGTAGAACGCTGCGGATTATTATCACTGATGGTCACCTTGATCATACCATCGATCAATCCGCTTCTGGATTCATCTACAATTACTACATTTTCAATTGTAACGGGTACACCAACTCTGCTGGCAGTACGTTGCGCCAATACAGAAGAGTTACTAAAAATTAATAACCCAAATGCAAGTATGCAACATTGCACCCATTTATTTATTGAAAAACTGGATGTTGTCGCATTACCTGTTTGAGGTAATGATGAATTTGTCTTTTTAAACTTTTTTGTAAAAGTTTAATGTTGTGCTTCCTTTCAGAATTTGCCATTTGTACGGTAGTTTAGAATAAATCAATGTTTTCATATTGCAAGCCATAGACTTAGCGATACGAAATAATAATCAAATAAAATTTGACTTAAAATACTGTGGTATCAAAGGGGATTCAGAAGGAAATTCTTAGGAGCGGACTGGTTTTTTTGCTTAGAGTAAGGTTAGTTTTCCGCAGGAGATTACAAACATACAAAGCAGATTTTACAATTCATAGCGTTTTAAGAAATTTATTTTAATAAAATTCTCTTGCTATAAGCTGACTCTCAAACAAATATATTTTTTATTTTTATGCTAACGCAAACAATTAGTTGAGTTTAATAAAAATACAGTTAAAGCCATATAATATGAAGACAAAAAATAATTTTACAAATAAATCTTGAATTGCACTTGATTGGCATCATATTAAAAAAAAATACCCTCCATTAAATGGAGGGTATTACAAAAAATAAATATTAAGATTATTCTGGCTTAGCTTCTTCAGCAGGCGTTTCCCCACTATCTCCGCTATCCATCTTTTTCTTCAGATCTGCTAATACACCTAGATCACCAAGTGTAGCTTTCTCTACCTTACTTTGAACAGATTTAACTGCTTTTCTGGTATTATCAGCTTCAGTTCTTGCTTCTTTCTTCGCTGTTTCAGCTACATCTATCTGACCTTGCTCCCAGATACGGGTATGAGAAACAACAATGCGTTTTTCATTGCGGTCAAACTCAATAACCATAAACTGTGCAGTTTCATCAGCACCTATGCTCTTCCCATCTTCTTTTGACAAATGACGGTTAGGCGCAAATCCCTCTAATCCATAAGGCAATTGAACAGAAGCTCCTTTGTCATCACGGCGGCTTACCGTTCCTTCATGCAAACTTCCGATTGCAAAAGTATCAGCCAGTGTATTCCATGGATCTTCTTCTAATTGTTTATGTCCTAACTGAAGTTTTCTGTTTTCTTTATCAATTCCCAAAATAACTACATCAATCGTTTCACCAACTTTTGTGTACTCACTTGGATGATTGAAACGCTTTAACCAGCTTAAATCGCTGATATGGATCATTCCACCAATACCTGCAGATAATTCTACAAACACACCATAGTTAGTAATGTTCTTTACTAATCCAGGATGTTTGCTGTTCTCCGCAAATTTAGTTTCGATCTCATTCCAGGGGTCTTCAGAAAGTTGTTTGATAGACAAACTCATCTTTCTGCTTTCCTTATCAAGTGTTACCACTTTCGCTTCATGCTCATCACCCAGCTTAAAGAATTCTTTAGCGTTGATCGGTGTATTTGCCCATGTAATTTCAGAAACGTGGACAAGACCTTCAACACCTGGTTGAATTTCAAGGAATGCTCCGTAGTCTTCAATGTTTACCACTTTACCTGTCACCACATTTCCTTCAGCAATATTTTCTGCCAATACATCCCAAGGATGCGGCGTCAATTGCTTTAAGCCAAGGCTGATACGTTTTTTCTCATCATCAAAATCAAGTACCACTACATTGATCTTCTGATCCAATTTCAATACTTCAGTTGGATGAGAAATACGACCCCATGAAATATCAGTAATGTATAACAGACCGTCTAAGCCACCCAGATCCATGAAAGCACCGAAGTCTGTGATGTTCTTCACAGTTCCTTCCAATACTTGTCCTTTCTCCAGTTTGCTCATGATCTCTGCTCTCTGTGCTTCAATATCACTTTCAATCAATGCTTTGTGAGATACAACAGCATTCTTAATAGTCTCGTTGATCTTAACTACTTTAAATTCCATTGTCTTACCAACAAACTGATCGTAATCTGTAACCGGCTTCACATCAATCTGTGAACCTGGTAAGAATGTTTCCATTCCAAATACATCCACGATCAAACCACCTTTTGTTTTAGAAGTAACAGTACCAGTAATCACTTCACCAGTCTTATGCACTTCCATAATGCTTTCCCAGGCTCTTGTAATACGGGCCTGACGACGGCTTAAGTTCAAATGTCCGTCTCTGTCTTCTTTCTCAACGATCATTACTTCCACCTCATCTCCAATAGAAAGTGTAGGAAGGTCGCGGAATTCGTTTAAAGAGATCAAGCCATCACTTTTAAATCCGATGTTTAATACAACGTCAGTTTTTGTTAAACCAACTACTGTACCATTCATCAATTCACCATCATTCAATTGCTTGAAAGTATTGTCATACACGCTGTGATACTTCTCTTTCTCTTCTTCAGAGTAAGAAGTTACATTGCGTTTGTCAACATTCCAGTCAAAATCATCATGTGCTGTTTCAGCAGGATACGAAGGAGCAACAGCTACTTCCTCAACTGCCGTTTCAGCTTGCGCAGCAGGTACATTTGGTGTCGCTGTAGAATCGGCTGCGTTATCGGCAGCAGCATTCTCCTCTGCATCAGCGTTTAGGTTCTTTAAATTTTTGTTTTCAAACATTTTTTAAATCCCGAAGGGTTTTATTTTCGGGGGAGCAAAGATAAGAATTATCGCCTTTACTCTGGAAGCATTTCAGAAGAGATTTTAAGTTTTTAGCCCAGCTGTAAAGCCTTGATTAAGCGTCCGTTGCGACGCTCCGTTTGGGGTTCTGTTCGCTATTCATCTGTATATTTTCCTATATTCACAAAAACAAGCTGCTTGCTGTATTTTATACTCAAACGAATAGCCCGGTTGGCCCTTCCCTTTTTGTGCAGAAATGTTGTAATTAACAAGCCTGAAATTCTGAAAATGAAAGGTCCGGTTTTGCTGGCATGCAATCATCCCAACTCATTTTTAGATTCCATTATAATTGATACTTTATTTGAAGAATCCGTTTGGTCACTGGCAAGAGGTGATGCATTTAAAAAACCATTTATAAAAACATTGAATGCTTTAAAAATATTACCTGTTTACAGACCGAGCGAAGGAGTTGAAAATCTTACTGAAAATTATAAAACATTTGAAACTTGTATTGAAATACTGAAGCAAAATGGCATCATCACCATTTTTAGTGAAGGAAAATGCATTAATGAATGGCATCTGCGCCCGTTAAAGAAAGGAACTGCAAGATTGGCAATAAAAGCATGGGAAGAAAACCTGCCTGCCGGCAGGCAAGGTATTCCGCTAACAGTAATTCCAGTTGGACTTAACTATAGTTCGTTTACAAGATTCGGTAAAAATATATTTATCAACTTTGGAGATCCGATAAAAAAAGAAACCTTGAATTTTAAGGATGCTGATGGGTTAAGACATCAGACTTTTAATAGCTTTCTACAATCACAATTGGAACAACTTATTTTTGAAATTCCGAAAAAGGATAAACAAGCGCAAAAGGATTTGTTGGAATTAAAGCCTTCAGTTTTCAAGAAATTGATGCTGACAATCCCGGCAATATTTGGGCTACTGACCCATGCACTGCTCTATCTTCCGGTAAAATATTTTGTTTGGAAAAGAACCTGTGATAATGACCATTATGATTCTGTGATGACTGGAATACTCATTTTCACTTATCCCCTTTATCTGATATTGCTTACTACGATAGTATTGATCATTCTTAAAAGCTGGTGGGTACTTTTTCTACTGGTAGTAATGCCATTTACAGCCTGGTCATATATTCAGCTGAAGCCACAATTGGACAAATAAATTTATTCTGAAAGTTCAGCAACACTTTTCGCTGCAATGAACCCACTGGTCCAGGCATGTTGAAAATTAAACCCACCGGTTATCCCATCCACATCCATTACTTCGCCTGCGAAAAATAGATTGGATATTTTCTTACTCATCATTGAATTATGATCGATCTCATTTAATTTAATTCCACCAGCTGTTACAAACTCCTCCTTAAAAGTTGTCTTCCCTTTTAC
Organism: uncultured Chitinophagaceae bacterium; assembly: GCA_963705465.1. Lineage (GTDB taxonomy): Bacteria > Bacteroidota > Bacteroidia > Chitinophagales > Chitinophagaceae > JJ008. The sequence continues at coordinate 22,265 of CAVPJN010000007.1, forward strand.
ATTGAATTCGCAGGAACATAAATTCTTCACTAATTTATTTTGTGTTTTAGCTGGTAAATCTGCCCATCTTGTTTCGTTCTTAACTCCGGATAATTCTAAAATAAATTCCCAAAACCTTTGAGGCAATCCAAAAGGATTTCTATTTATCATTTTTTGTGAAGCAATTTCAAAACGAATCATTTGAAATTTATCAGCCAATAATTGCTCATTATAAATTGGCAACCAGTTTACTGAAATATTGAAATCATAATTTCTTTGTGCCAGTTCTCTTGCTCCCCATGCACTTAATTTTAATACAGCCGGGCCGCTTAATCCCCAATGTGTAATCAGTATCGGGCCTGACTGAATTAATTTCGTTCCAACAATTTTAATTGATACATCACCAATACTTACACCCATCAGTTTTGTTATCGGATGTTTTGAAAAGCCTGTCGGTCCGGAAGGCAGGTTAAAAGTAAATAGTGATGGAACAGGTTCTTCAAATGTATGGCCCAGTTTTGTCAGCCAATAAAACATAGCGGCTTTCGGATACCCTCCGCTGGCAATACATAAATAATCACAGGACAGCGAGTTGCCGTTTACAATTCCCAAATGAAATTTATTATGCTCATGTTTCACTGAACTTGCTTCTGTCTTCATGAGAATATTTACACCATGCTGCTGCGCTTCGTTCAACAAACAGTTGATTATTGTTTGAGAAGTATCAGTAGTTGGAAACATTCTTCCATCAGCTTCTGATTTCAGCTTCACGCCCCGTTCTTCAAACCAATTAATTGTATCAGTCGTAAAAAAATGATGAAATGTTTTTTTTACAAAGCTCTCTCCTCTCGGATATTTCTTACTCATTTCAGAAATGTCAAAACAGGCATGTGTTACATTACAACGTCCGCCGCCGCTTACCCCTACTTTTGATAGAAGCTTATTTGTCTTTTCAATGATCACAACTTCCAATGCAGGATTCATTCTTGCTGCATTTATAGCGCAAAAAAATCCGGCAGCACCGCCGCCAATAACAATTAATTTTTTCCTGTCAGACATTTATTAAGAAGAAACCCTGCCTACTCGCCATCGCAAAGCTACAGCGGAGCAAGGACGGCAGGCAGACCCTCAAGGGAGGGTTGCTGTTATTTGTTTAGTAAATAAATTCGGATTGGCCTCTTCTTCCTTTTCAATAATACTGTAATCAGAAAGAATATCAGCTTTGCCTTTTCTTATGCATACATCATGCTCAAAATGTACGGAGGGCTTTCCATCACTTGTACGTACTGTCCAGCCATCATCTTCTGTATATACATCTCTTGTTCCCATATTAATCATCGGTTCTATTGCCAGCACTAATCCTTCTTTTAACTTAGGACCACTTCCCCTTTTTCCATAATTAGGCACTTGCGGATCTTCATGCAGACTTCTTCCTAATCCATGACCAACTAATTCCCTCACTACTCCATATCCATTTTTCTTTTCCGTATGTTCTTGAATTGCAAAAGCAATATCACCTATTCTATTTCCGGCAACTGCTTTTTCAATTCCTTTATACAATGACTCTTTTGTAACGTTAATCAATTGCATTACATCTTCTCCCGGATCGCCTATTGCAAATGTGTATGCATGATCCCCATGCCATCCATTCAATATTACCCCAATATCCACTGAAATAATATCACCCTCTGCTAATTCATTCTTGCCTGGAAAACCGTGGACAACTACATCATTTACAGAAATACAGGAATTAAAGGGATATCCTTTGTAATGCAAAAAAGAGGGAATGGCATTATGATCTTTTATGATCTCGCCTATTTTTTTATCTATAGAAAGTGTTGTAATTCCCGGCTTGAGTATCTTAGCAATTTCACTCAGGGTTTTACTTACCAGCAAAGCGCTTTGCCTCATCTGCTCTACCTCTTCATTTGTTTTATAGATCATCATAGTTTGCAAATATCCTTAAAAAAAGTAAAACCCGTCTCACCAGAGGCAAGACGGGTCGTATATCTTTAGTGTTTTATTAAATCTGAACCGGAGATGCAGATTGTCTTCCCTGCAATCTTCCGCTTTTCATTAATCCATCATATTGACGCATTAATAATTGTGTTTCGATCTGTTGCAACGTATCCAAAACAACACCTACCATAATCAGCAATGAAGTACCGCCGAAAAAGGTAGAGAATTGTTGAGTTACTCCAAAACGGGCAACGATACCCGGCAAAATACCAACAAATGCTAATAAGAAGGCGCCTGGTAATGTTATTCTATCCATGATAGTTCCGATATAATCTGCAGTAGGTTGTCCTGGTTTTACACCCGGAATAAAACCATTATTCTGTTTCAAGTTATCAGAGATCTGTTTTGGATTAAATATTAATGCCGTATAAAGAAAGGTGAATCCAATTACCACAATAGAATAAATAAGCATATACCAGATATTGGTATGATCATTCATTGCTTTAAAAATCCGCCTCCTGTAGTGCTGAAATTTGCAAATATGGTAGGTATGAAAATAATTGCCTGAGCAAAGATGATAGGCATTACACCAGCAGCATTTACTTTCAGTGGTAAAAACTGTCTTGCTCCACCGAATTGCCTGTTACCAACAATTTGTTTTGCATAGTTCACCGGCACTTTACGTACACCCTGAATTAATAGTACGCAACCAAGAATAATTGCAATCAATATGGCAATCTCAATAATGAAGATAAGGATCTGTCCATTTCTTACCGACTTGGCACTTAATTCCTGAAGGAATGATTGTGGTAAACGGGCAATGATACCAATCATAATGATCAGTGAAGTTCCATTTCCTAATCCACTATCAGTGATCTTCTCACCGATCCACATAACAAACATGGTTCCTGCCGTTAACACTAACAAACAAGACAACCAGAAGTATCCTGAAAATGCGGGCATAATGGCACCTGATTGTGCAAACATCCCTTGCAAATAAGAAACATAAGCAGACGCCTGAAGAAGTGTAACAATTACAGTAAGATAACGGGTATACTGGTTGATTTTCTTACGACCACTTTCGCCTTCTTTCTGCATTTTCTGAAAACTCGGAACTAATACCGTCATTAACTGCATAAAGATCGACGCAGAGATGTATGGCATGATTCCTAATGCAAAAATAGAGGCATTACTAAATGCACCTCCGGAAAAAGCATCAATCAATCCAAGAATACCTGTACTGCTCTGACTTCCTGCATCAATCTTAGTAGGATCTATACCTGGTAATACAATATGAGAACCCAGACGATAGATGGCTATCATCATTAAGGTAAACAAAATTTTACCTCTCAGGTCTTCGATGCTCCAGATATTCTTAAGTGTTTGTATAAATTTCTTCACGGGGAATTAAAAAATTTAAAAACCAATTTAAAATAATACTCTGTCCCTTTTAAAACGGGACATTGCAGTAAAAATAAAAGACGCATTATTAATGCGTCGTTGCAATTTAGCTAATTTACTTTACAATTTCTACCGTACCACCAGCTGCTTCAATTGCCGCTTTTGCTTTTTCACTTGCAGCGTTCACAATAAAAGTGTACTTGCCTTTAATTTCACCATTACCCAGCAACTTGATACGATCAGTTTGTCCGATCAATCCGTTGATATAAAGATTTTCAAGACTAAACTCCGTAAGACTATATTTTTCGGCCAATTGCTCTATCTGACCAAGATTAAGTACTTTATATTCGATACGGTTTCTATTTTTAAAACCACGTTTTGGAATTCGACGTTGAATTGGCATCTGTCCACCTTCGTGACCCATTTTGCTTTTATATCCAGTACGTGCCTGAGCGCCTTTTGTTCCTTTTGTTGCAGTTCCACCATGTCCGGAACCATCACCACGACCAATACGCTTTACTTTGTGAGTTGCACCTTTTGCAGGTTTTAATTCGTGTAGTTTCATTTTTTGTTGCTTTTATTTTTAACTCAACGCCCCGAAAGCTTCCGAAAACGATCGGAACGGAGCTCGCTGTTTATAATGAATAAAATGCGAATAGATCCGCATTCAATTTCAATTAGTTTATCTCTTCTACTTTTAATAGGTGATTCACTTTGCGAATCATTCCTAATATCTGAGGAGTCGCTTCTACTTCTTTAGAAGTATTCATTTTCCCTAATCCCAACGCCTGAACTGTAAGTTTCTGACGTTTAGATCTGTCGATAGGACTATTAACCAATGTTATCTTTACCTTTTTCATAATTCAATTCTTTTGAATTCGGGATTACCCGTTAAATACTTTTTTCAAACCCAGTGTACGGGTTTTTGCTACTGCAATTGGTTCACGAAGCAAAGCCAATGCTTTGAAAGTTGCTTTTACCACATTGTGCGGATTAGCAGAGCCTAATGATTTTGCTAATACGTCAGTAATACCAGCACTTTCAAGAACGGCACGCATAGAACCTCCGGCGATAACACCAGTACCATGAGCAGCTGGTTTAATCAATACTTTTGCAGCACCTTCTTTAGCCCATTGGTCATGAGGTATAGTACCTTTCATAACCGGCACTTTGATCAGGTTCTTCTTCGCATCATCAATTCCTTTTGCGATTGCTTCCTGTACTTCTTTGGCTTTACCAAGACCATGACCTACAATACCATTTTCATTTCCTACAACAACCAGTGCTGAGAAACTAAAGGCACGGCCACCCTTTGTAGTTTTTACTACACGGTTAATGGCTACCACTTTATCTTTCAGTTCCAGGTCTCCGGCTTTCACCTTGTTTACGTTAAACTTTGACATTTATTCTTGTAATTAAAAGTTTGAAAGTTGTTTGCTTAAAATTTAAGTCCACCTTCTCTTGCTCCATCAGCTACAGATTTTACACGGCCATGGTAGAGATAACCACCACGATCAAATGTAACATCATTGATACCTAACTCAACTGCTTTTTTTGCAATTGCATCACCTACCATTTTACTCTTATCAACTTTGTTAGCCTTCTGAGCTTTGATTGCTTTATCTTTTGAAGAAGCAGATGCCAATGTTACTCCACTTGCATCATCAATCAATTGTACATAGATTTCTGTATTACTTCTGAAAACAGACAGTCTTGGCTTTTGAGCAGATCCTTCACCGATCTTCCTGCGAATCCGGTAACGGATATTTGTTCTTCTTTGTGATTTTACTTTTGGGTTCATCTTTTTTTATTTTTCAACCTTGATGCTGCCAAGGTCATATTTTGCTTAATTATTTACCAGCCGCTTTACCAGCTTTCTTACGTACCACTTCACCCATATAACGTACACCTTTACCTTTGTATGGTTCAGGCTTACGAAGACCACGGATCTTTGCAGCAACCTGACCGATCAATTGTTTATCTATTCCTTCAAGAGCTATAGTTGGGTTCTGCCCTTTTTCCTGTGCAGTTGCTACTTTTATTTCTTTAGGAACTTCAAAAATGATATTGTGAGAATAACCTAAAGCAAGATCCAAAACATTTCCCTGACTGGCAGCCTTAAAACCTACACCAATCAATTCCAGTTTTCTTTCATAGCCATCAGTAACACCTTTTACCATATTGGCAATAAGTGATCTGTATAAGCCATGCATGGCACGGTGACGGATCTGATCTGTTGGACGGGCAAAAGTGATGGTGCCATCTTTTACTTCAACCGTAATGTCACGGTCGATTTCTTGTTTCAATTCACCTTTTGGTCCTTTAACAGTAACCACATTATCTTTTCCTACTGTAATTGTTACTCCTTCAGGAGAGACAACTGGTTGTTTACCTATACGAGACATAATTCTTAATTTTTATTTTGTTTTTACTGACCGGTCAGCTTAGTATAGTTTCAGCTTAATGTATCAGCAACTATTTTTTATTAATAAATATAACAAAGCACTTCGCCACCTACGTTCTGCACTTTCGCTTCTTTATCGGTCATTACACCTTTTGAAGTTGAAAGTATGGCAACACCTAAACCATTCTTCACTCTGCGGAATTCAGCTGGTGATGCATATTGACGTAATCCCGGGCGACTAACTCTTTCCATACTACGTATAGCAGGAACTTTTGATGTTGGATCATACTTCAAGGCTATTTTAATAACACCTTGTTTGGTATCTTCCTCAAACTTATACTTCAGAATATAACCCTGTGCATACAAGATCTCTGTCATACGCTTCTTCAAATTAGAAGCAGGAATATCCACTACACGATGGCCTGCCATCTGTGCGTTACGTATTCTTGTAAGAAAATCTGCTATAGGATCTGTTACCATTTTATTTCAATTATTCAGTTCAAAATTTTGTTTGCTATTCTGATTGCCGGAGCAACCGAGTTATAGTACTATTTTACCAACTTGCTTTTTTCAATCCAGGAATTTTACCATTCAAGGCCATATCTCTAAGCATGATACGGGAGATACCAAAGTATCTTATATATCCTCTTGGACGACCAGTGATCTGGCAACGATTTTTCAATCTAACTGCAGAAGAATTCTTTGGCATTTCGTCCAAAGCTTTCCAGTCACCAGCTTTTTTTAGCTCAGCTCTTTTTTCTGCATGCTGTGCTACCAACTTCTCTCTTTTGCGCTGCCTGGCTGATATTGATGTTTTTGCCATGTTTGTTTATTATCTTTTAGTTTGAAGTGATTTTTGCATTCTTAAAAGGCATTCCCAATTCCTTCAATAGCTCATAAGCTTCTTCGTCAGTGTTCGCTGTTGTTACGAAAGTGATATCCAAACCAGTAATCTTATTTACTTTGTCAATATCAATCTCAGGAAAAATGATCTGCTCAGTAACACCCATCGTATAGTTACCACGGCCGTCAAAAGATTTTTCATTTACTCCTTTAAAGTCACGAACTCTTGGTAAGGCTACAGAGATCAATCGATCTAAGAATTCAAACATCTTTACTCCACGAAGCGTAACTCTTGCACCGATTGGCATATCCTTACGCAACTTAAAGTTAGAGATGTCTTTTTTAGACATTGTTGCTACCGCTTTCTGACCAGAGATCGTTGTTAACTCATCAAGAGCTATATCAATCAACTTTTTATCAGTAACGGCACCGTTTACACCACGGTTCAGACAAATTTTTTCCAGTTTAGGTGCCTGCATTACAGTATCATAACTGAATTTCTTCACCAGGGCAGGTACTACTTCTTTTGTATACTTATCTGCCAGTCTTGGGCTATAATTTTTTGTACTCATTATTTTTTACCTCCCTGCTCTTTTTTTGTTTTGAAAACTCTTTCTGTTTTCCCTTCTTTTCTTACTCTTGTCACTCTTGCGCCAGCTTTTTGAGCCGGATCCCAAAGCATAACATTGCTGATATGGATCGGAGCTTCAACTTTAAGAATGCCGCCTTTGGTATTTTGTGCTGATGGTTTAGTATGCTTGGTTTTGATGTTCACGCCTTCTACCAATACTTTAGCCTCATCTACCAATACTTCTTTTACAACACGGGGCTTTGATAAATCTTTATCATTACCTGTAATAACCACTACATTGTCACCCTTGCGGATATTGTACTTTGGTTTAAATCTTGCTTTCATGTTATCTATCTTAATGGGTTAAACCCTTTTAAATCAATTATAATACTTCCGGAGCCAGTGAAACAATTTTCATGTACCCTTTATCACGAAGCTCTCTGGCCACTGGTCCAAAAATACGAGTGCCTCTAGGCTCATCAGACTGGTTTAATATCACTACTGCATTGTCATCAAAACGGATATAAGAACCATCCTTACGACGCAATTTGTTTGTAGTGCGAACGATAACTGCTTTTGCAACAGTACCTTTTTTGATACCACCTGCAGGCATTGCATCCTTTACAGTAACTACAATCTTATCGCCTATTCTTGCATAACGCTGACCGCTATTGCCCAGTACACGGATACAAAGCACCTCTTTGGCACCACTGTTGTCCGCAACTTTTAACCGGCTTTCTTGCTGAATCATCTTATTATTATTTTGAATTTTGAATTTTGAATTTTGAATTTTTCTGCGTTCATTTTAGAAAGCATTCATAATTCATCATTCAGCATTTAACATTGTTATTTAACCTTTTCAACCACTTCCACTAATCTCCAACGCTTTGTTTTACTAAGCGGACGAGTTTCCATGATTCTTACCACATCTCCGATGCTACACTCATTCTTGTCATCATGAGCATGGAATCGTGTTGATTTTTTTACGAACTTACCATAGATAGGGTGCTTTACTTTTCTTTCAACTTCAACCGTAATGGTCTTCGTCATTTTGTTGCTGGTAACAACGCCTATTCTGGTCTTTCTTAAATTTCTTGCTTCCATTTTACTAGCTTTATTATGCTTGTGTTTGCTTTACCTTCAATTCAGTTTTCAGTCGTGCAATATCTCTGCGAACAGCACGGATTACCATTGGATTCTCCAATGGAGAAATTGCCTGAGCAAATTCCAGTTTCTTCAACCGTAATTTATCTTCTTCGATCCTGGCAGTAAGATCCTGCTCATTCATCCCGTGGATGCTCTTTACAAAATCAGCTTTTTTTGACATCTTATTCGATTTATTAATTATTACGCAGTTACTAGATCACGGCGTACAATAAATTTTGTTTTGATCGGTAACTTTCCGGCAGCTAATGCTAAAGATGCTCTCGCAACTTTTTCATCAACACCATCCACTTCGAAGATGATACGACCTGGCTTTACAACAGCCGCCCAATACTCCAGACTACCTTTACCCTTACCCATTCTTACTTCAGCTGGTTTCTTCGTAATTGGCTTATCAGGAAATATGCGTATCCAAACATTACCTTCTCTTTTCATTTCACGGGTCAATGCCTGACGGGCAGCTTCAATCTGACGATCAGTGATCCAGTGTTGGTCTAATGCTTTTAAAGCAAAAGTTCCAAAAGCAATGGTTGTACCTCTCTTTGCGTCGCCTTTCATGCGACCTTTCTGCATCTTCCTGTGTTTTGCTCTTTTCGGTTGTAACATTTTATAAAATTTCTAGTTACTTGCCTGCCTATCGGCAGACAGGATTCTTGTTTATTTTAATTAGTTTCTTCTTCCGCCACCACCTCTTCTATCTCCACCACCTCTTCTATCATCACGACGGTCGCCACGGTGATCATCTCTTCTTTCTCTTCTGTCGCCACCCGGTCCGTCATTCTTACCACCAGCAATAATATTTGGATTCAGATCTCTTTTCGCTAAAACCTCGCCTTTACAAATCCAAACCTTGATACCGATCTTACCGTAAACAGTTTGTGCAAAAACGTTAGCATAATCAATATCCATACGAAATGTATGTAATGGTGTACGACCTTGCTTGAATTCTTCGCTACGGGCAATCTCAGATCCACCTAATCGTCCGCTCAATTTCACTTTGATACCTTCTGCACCCATGCGCAATGAAGAAGCGATAGCCATTTTAGTAGCTCTTTTGAAATTGATACGATTTTCAATCTGACGGGCAATGGTATCACCCACGATCATCGCATCTAACTCAGGTCTGCGGATCTCCAGAATGTTGATCTGAACATCTTCTTTTCCAGTTAATTTCTTCAGCTCTTCTTTGATACGATCTACTTCACCGCCACCTTTACCAATGATGATACCCGGCTTTGATGTGTGAATCGTAATGATCAGTTTACCTAACGTTCTCTCAATAACTATTTTGGAGATACCACCCTTGTTGATACGGGCATTCAGGTAAGTTCTGATCTTATGATCTTCGATCAGTCTTGTAGCATAGTTCTTTTTGTCTGCGTACCAGTTAGATTCCCATCCACGGATGATACCTAGTCTGTTACCAATCGGATTTGCTTTTTGACCCATGTTATTGGTTTATTAATTCGTTTAGTTTTTAATTTCTTTTTCTGCTTTCACCACCACTTCTTTGGTGTCAACAATCACGGTTACATGATTGCTGCGTTTGCGAACTCTGTAACCACGGCCTTGCGGAGCAGGACGCATACGTTTCAATGTTCTGCCACCATCAACCATAATGGTCTTAACGATTAGTTGACTTTCATCGCCGCCTTCATTCTTCTGCTTCCAGTTGTCGATAGCACTAAGTACTAACTTACGAAGTGGAACTGCAGAGTCCTTTGGGCTGTACTCCAGTTCTGCCAATGCTTTATCCACTTTTAAACCTCGGATAAGGTCCACCAGTAACCGCATTTTACGGGGTGATGTCGGATGATTTCTCAGTCTTGCTACTGCTTCCATTGTTATTTGTTTATCCGCCAACGTTTTAACGAAGGCGGGTTTCTTTATTAACCTTCTTTTTTAGAGTGTCCTTTGAAATGACGGGTTGGTGCAAATTCACCTAATTTATGACCTACCATAAATTCAGTTACATACACAGGGATGAACTTGTTACCATTATGAACAGCAAAAGTGTGTCCCACAAAGTCTGGTGAAATAGTTGAGCGTCTGCTCCAGGTCTTAATTACACCTTTCTTATTTTTCCCCTCATTAATAGCCATTACCTTGTTTTCAAGATTTGATGCTATATAAGGTCCTTTTTTAATCGAACGAGCCATGTTTAAGTCGTTGTATTAGTAATTAATTTATTTCGCCAGCTTTTTTCCGTCTTTACGCTGGATAATCATTTTATCGCTTCCTTTTCCTTTTGTTCTTGTCTTCAGACCTCTTGAGTACTGACCATTTCTGGAACGAGGCTGACCACCTGAAGCTCTTCCTTCACCACCACCCATTGGGTGATCTACCGGGTTCATCGCTACACCACGAACTCTTGGCTTAATACCTTTCCATCTGTTACGACCAGCTTTACCCATGCTCTGCAAGAAATGATCACTGTTACTTACAACACCAACGGTTGCGCAACAATTAACCAATACTTTTCTCAACTCACCAGAAGGCATTTTCAATACTGCAAACTTCTCTTCCTTGTTCGTTAACTGAGCAGAAGAGCCTGCACTGCGGGCTAATTTACCACCCTGACCAGGCTGCATTTCAATATTGTGAATATTCGTACCCAATGGCATATTCTTCATTGGTAATGTATTACCAATTTCCGGTGCCACAGTGGGTCCGCTTTCCACTTTTGCGCCAACAACTAATCCCTGAGGAGCCAGAATGTAACGCTTTTCACCATCAGCATAGATTACTAATGCAATAAATGCGGTACGGTTTGGATCGTACTGAATGGATTCAACAGTAGCTACTCCTTCTTTATTTCTTTTAAAATCGATTATACGATATTTCTTCTTATGACCGCCACCAATGTAACGCATCGACATACGACCAGTAGCAGTACGTCCACCAGTTCTTGGCTTCGCTTCTACTAAGCTCTTTTCAGGAACATTTGTAGTTATTTCTGCGTAAGCATTTCCGATTCTCCAACGAGTTCCGGCTGTAACGGGTTTAAATTTTCTTAATGCCATCTCTTAAATTCCAATTTATAAATTCCAAATTCCAACACTTCGCGGCGGTTGATTGCCATACTTAATAAAAGGGTTAAATATTTGAATACAAATCAATTGTTTCACCCTCAGCTACCGTAACGAAAGCTTTTTTGTAAGCCGGTTTGCGGCCTTTCAAAATTCCAGCTTTTGTAAAGCGGCTTCTGTCTTTTGCCGGAGACACAGCAGTGTTAACATTCGTAACGGTTACACCGTAAAAGCTTTCTATCGCTTTTTTGATCTCCAGTTTGTTTGCCTTTCTTGCCACTTTGAAAGTATAACGACGCAAAGTATCTTGCTGTGCATTCGCCTTTTCAGTCAAAATGGGTTTTATTAAAATATCAGAAGGATTCATGTTCTTTTCTTTAGAATGTTTTTAATTATGCTTCTGCTTTTTCATCATCAGTGAAAATCTTTGCTGCACTCTCTGTCAAAATCAATACTTCAGAGTTTACAATATCATATGTATTGATATCACTCAGCAACATACCTAATACAGAAGGAATATTACGCATTGATAATTGTACATTTTCATTATTCTCAGGCATGATGAACATTGCTTTTTTATCAGCAATCTTCAAACTACCCATGATATCCATGAAATTTTTTGTTTTTGGAGAATCCATTGTAATGTCTTCCACAACAACAATTGCATTTTCCTTTGCCTTATAACTAAGCGCAGAAATTTTAGCCAGGTCTTTCACCTTACGGTTCAACTTAATGTCATAAGCATGTGGCTTTGGGCCAAAGATGGTACCACCACCCTTGTATAAAGGGTTACGGATATTACCCTTACGGCTTCCACCAGTTCCTTTTTGACGGTGAAGTTTACGGCTTGCACCTTGTACTTCTGCACGGGTCTTCACTTTGTGAGTTCCCTGACGCTGAGCAGCCAAATATTGCTTAACGGCCAAATAGATAACATGATTGTTTGGTTCTACACCAAATATATCTTCAGGTAATTCCACCGATCTGCCGGTTTCTTTTCCTTTTGTATTTAAAACTTGAACTTGCATTTTATTTGTTTAATAACCCCGATCATATCGGGGTCGTCCGTTATTTTTGAATTAAAACTATTGATCCGTTATGACCTGGTACAGAACCACTCACCAGGATATAATTCTTCTCTGCAAAAATCTTTACCACATTCAATCCTTTCATTTTAACACGGTCGGTACCCATGCGGCCGGCCATTTTCATTCCTTTCATAACTCTTGCAGCATCGGAAGAGTTACCCAATGAACCAGGGGCTCTCTGACGATCATGCTGACCATGAGACTGTTGACCAACACCATGGAAACCATGACGCTTAACAACACCCTGAAAGCCTTTACCTTTAGTGGTACCTACTACTTCAACTTTATCGCCTTCTGCGAAAATGTCAAGTGTAATCGTTTCACCAATATTTTTTTCGATGGAATAGTTGCGAAATTCTTTTGTAACCTTTTTAGGAGCAGTTTGTGCTTTTGCGTAGTGATTAACTTCTGCTTTAGTGGAGTGCTTTTCTTTTTTATCGCCAAAAGAAAGCGAAAGCGCATTGTACCCGTCAGACTCAGTTGTTTTAACCTGGGTAACAACGCATGGGCCTGCCTCAATAATCGTACAGGCTGTTTGTTTGCCTGAGGAATCGAAGATGCTGGTCATCCCAATTTTTTTCCCAATAATACCTTTCATGGTTGTTCAATTTATGCCTTCAAGGTTATTGGGACATTCAACGTTGCAAGTGAACTTGTCACCCTGAGTGCAACGAAGGGTCAATCCCCGTTTGCCACCGACCTTTTCCTTTCTGGGGAAGTACCGGTAGTAAACAAACCCTGAATGGCTTGTTTTATGTTTATCGGCCAGAGCTCTTTTTTCTTTACCCTCCGAAGCCTTTGGCGAAGGAGAGTCCACCGTCGCTAAAAAGCTATAGTGGACAAGGTTGAGAGTTAGCTAAAATTTAAAATTCAATTTATAAGAACTATTGAGGCGATGCCTCCTTCTTTCTTTATTCTACGCTTTGATCTCTACTTCTACACCACTTGGCAGATCAAGCTTACTTAAAGCATCTACCGTTCTGGAACTTGACGTGTAGATATCCAGTAAACGCTTATGCGTAGCTAACTGGAACTGCTCACGGCTTTTCTTGTTAACGTGTGGTGAACGCAATACGGTAAATATTTTACGACGAGTAGGTAAAGGAATGGGTCCTGTTACTACTGCACCTGTACTGCGTACTGTTTTAACGATCTTTTCTGCTGATTTATCAACCAGGTTGTGATCGTAAGACTGTAGTTTTATTCTGATTCGTTGCGACATGTATAAAATCCCAATTTTCTTTTGGGAGTGCAAAGGTAAGGGTGACAGTCATTCCATCCAAATAGTTATAGAATATTTTTAAGGCTGTGGACAAACTTATAATTAAAAAATGAAATCTTACGTATTTGCTTGACTTTCAATGCTAACTTACGGCTTTCAATGAAAAAAGAACAGGTTATAAAATCCCAAAAACAAAACTGGTTAAAACTGGTTTTAAAAATAGCCGTTTCAGTAGCTTGTTTATGGTATGTTTTTACAAAAATTGACTTTAGTGAAGCGATGAGTGGGATGCAAAAAGCCAACCTTTTCTGGCTTTTTGTAGCATTGTTGGTTTATTCATTTTCAAAATTTTTAGGCGCTAAACGGCTATCCATCAATTTCAGAAATATAGGAATAGACCTGCCGGAGATGCAGAATATAAAGCTTTATTGGCTTGGAATGTTTTATAATCTTTTTCTTCCGGGGGCCATTACCGGCGATGCGTATAAGGTGATTGTTCTCTCTAAAAAATTCAATACTCCCTATAAAAAAACGACTGCGGCTGTAATCCTGGACAGGTTTAGTGGACTTTTAGCACTTGGTTTACTTATTGCACTTTATAGTTGCTTTGTACTTAATGAAAGTTGGTTGATTGTTCTATTCATTTCTAGTTCAATAATAGCGATCCCCACACTATACTTTATTATTAATAAATTCTTTCCTGAATTTTTATCAGGATTTTGGCCAACATTCTATTTAGGCATTTTGGTTCAACTCTGTATTTTACTATGTGTTTATAATATTTTAAATTCATTGGACATTAATGGAGATATTGCTACGTTGATTTTTGTTTTCTTAATTGCCGTAATTATCTCAGTATTGCCAATTTCTATTGGAGGGGGATTAGGCGTAAGAGAGTTTGCAATTATTGAAGGTGCGAAATATGCCGGACTTGATTCCCAGGGACAACACAATGCACTTTTATTAAGTTTACTTTTTTATTTAATAACAGTTATATGTTCTTTAGTAGGAATTATATTTGTAATTAAAGACCCTTTAAAAAAAACTTAACACTATCTATTGTTTACTTGTCGGCTACCCTAACTGAAAACATCCGTCGAACATGAATAAAACTTTATTGAAGAGAAAAATATTGAATAGTGGAGCACTAGCGATTAGTTATTTTAAATTACTACCTGATTTATACAGGCTTAATAAATCTTCTTTGGTATTTGATTGTGGTGCAAATGTTGGGCATATTTCTAAGTTTTTAGGCTCTACCGGTGCAACAATTATAGCATTTGAACCAGACCCATTAGCATTTTCTAAATTAACTGAACGCTGTGGTGAAAAAGAAAATATAACCCTTATACAAAAAGGTGTTTGGGATAAAAATGCAGAGATACAATTATACCAACATTTGGATGGAAATACAAAAGATGCAAGCTTCACAGTGGGTTCATCAATAAAGGCGGATAAAATAAACATCTCCAGAGAAAATGCTCATTCAATTGAAGTCATAGATCTGATACAGTTTTTACGAGAGCAAACTCAAAAAATTGATCTTATAAAAATGGATATTGAAGGGGCTGAAATTGAGATCCTTTATAAAATACTTGAAACAGAAAGCTGGCATTTATTTGACAGGATGTATGTGGAAACACATGAAACTAAAATTCCGGCTCATGTAAGCGAATTAAAAAATATTAAAATGTTATTGAAGGAGAAAGGAGTAAAAAATATTAAGCTTAACTGGATTTAAAAAAAGACTCCAAACGGAGTCTTTTTTAATCTTTTGTTTTTCATACAACGTTTAGAGAGCTACTAAGGATTACTAAAAACGAGTCTAACCTTTGTTTTTAACACAAACACAATGCCATGTTTAAGAAATTTGTTTAATCAGTGGCAAGTATTCCCTTATTCGATAAAAATCCCGCAATACTTGATGTATTACGGGATTAGCAATAATCTTATATCAAAATTTTAGGCACTCACCTTTCCTTTCACTTTCGCTATTACTTCCTCAGCAATATTGGTTGGTGCAGGATTATAGTGAGAGAATTCCATTGTTGAGGATGCCCGGCCTGAACTCAATGAACGAAGCTGGGTTACATAACCAAACATTTCGCTCAGAGGAACCTTCGCTTTGATTACTTCTGCTCCTGCTCTTGTATCCATACCTTCTAACATTCCACGACGACGGTTAAGGTCACCTGTAACATCACCCATGTACAAAGCCGGAGTTATTACTTCCACTTTCATGATTGGCTCTAGCAATACTGGTTTCGCCTTTCTTGCTGCTTCACGGAAACCTTGCTTTGCACAAAGTTCAAATGACATCGCATCAGAGTCAACAGCGTGGAAGCTTCCGTCAAACACACGGATCTTCATATTATCAACCGGATAACTTGCTAATACACCTGTTGTCATTGACTGTTCAAAACCTTTAGTAATAGCAGGAACGAACTCTTTAGGAATTGATCCACCAAATAATCCATTTACAAATTGATAATATTTGTCAGGATTTTCTGCTTTCCATTCTGCATCAACAGGACCTAAGTCAAATTGTATATCGGCGAATTTACCACGACCACCCGTTTGCTTCTTCAATGTCTCACGGTGTGTTACAGTTGCCTGGAAAGCTTCTTTGTATGCCACCTGAGGCGCACCCTGGTTTACTTCCACTTTAAATTCACGACGCATACGATCAATAATGATCTCAAGGTGCAATTCACCCATACCACGAAGGATGGTTTGCCCGGTTTCTTCATCTGTATTTACACGAAGCGTAGGATCTTCTTCAACCAATTTGGCAATAGCCATACCCATTTTATCTACGTCAGCCTGCGTTTTTGGTTCTATTGCTACAGCAATTACAGGCTCTGGAATAAACATATTCTCTAAAGTGATCGGATGATTCTCATCACACAACGTATCACCGGTTTTTATCTCCTTAAATCCAACTGCCGCACCGATATCACCTGCTTCAATGAAGTCAATCGGATTTTGCTTGTTAGCAAACATTTTCATAATACGACTGATTCTTTCTTTTTTACCACTTCTTACGTTCAATACATAAGAACCTGCATCCAAATGCCCGGAATAGCACCGGAAAAATGCAAGACGACCTACAAATGGATCTGTCATGATCTTAAATGCCAAAGCGGCAAAGGGTGCTTTGGGGTCTGGCTTACGGGTAACTTGTTCACCAGTATCCGGATTTGTTCCAACAGTATCAGGAATATCCAATGGAGAGGGTAAATAACGGCATACACCATCCAAAGCGGTTTGAACGCCTTTATTTTTAAAGGAAGAACCGCACATCATCGGAACAATGCTAAGGTCTACTGTTGCTTTACGTACTGCTTCATGTATTTCATCTTCTGTAATCGTATCTGGATTATCGAAGAATTTTTCCATTAACTGATCATCATATTCCGCAACTGCTTCTACCAGATTAGCTCTCCATTCTTTTGCTTCTTCCAACATATCTGCCGGAATTTCTATTTCGTCAAAAGTCATTCCTTCAGTTTCCATATGCCAGATGATCCCTTTCATTTTGATAAGATCAACTACCCCTATAAAATCATCTTCGGCACCAATTGGTAACTGAAGCGGAACCGCTTTTGAACCTAACATATCTTTTACCTGCTTAACAACCATCAGGAAGTCAGCACCGGCACGATCCATTTTATTTACGAATCCAATACGGGGAACTCCATATCGGTTCGCCTGACGCCATACAGTTTCAGACTGAGGTTCTACACCGTCAACTGCAGAAAATAAAGCAATCAAACCATCTAATACTCTCATTGAACGTTCTACTTCTACAGTAAAGTCAACGTGACCGGGAGTATCAATAATGTTGAAAGAATATTTTTTAGTGTCGGCAAACTCTTTCCCTTTATCTGTAGGGAAATTCCACACACAACTTACTGCAGCAGAAGTAATCGTTATACCTCTTTCTTTTTCCTGTTCCATCCAGTCAGTCGTAGCTGCACCATCATGCACCTCACCAATCCGGTGAATCATTCCCGTATAACGCAGGATACGTTCTGTAGTTGTCGTTTTACCGGCATCAATATGAGCCGCAATACCAAAGTTTCTTTGAAATTTTAAATCTGCCATGACTGCTTTATTTCCAGTTATTTAAATCTAATTAATAATAAACCCTTTCGGTTTTCGAGGCGCAAAGGTAGGGAAAAATCATCGATAATTTTGGAGTAAAAAATCTATCTAAAAAGGTGTGGATAAAATAAAAAGGACCTGAAACAAAAAATGTCCCGTAAAAAACGGGACATTTTAAAGTTAACAAAATATGTAATTTATTTAAAATAGCTAAGTGTTAACTCAGAACGGCGATTTTGAGCTTTCCCGGCAGATGTTTTATTAGTAGCTATCGGCTCTAACTCTCCATGTCCGGTTGCAGTAATTCTGTTTTCAGCAATACCTTTGCTTACTAAATAAGCTTTTACAGCTGCTGCACGGTTTTCACTTAATTTTTGATTCAATTCTTCAGATCCATCACTATCTGTATGACCATCAATTGACAGAAGCATGTCAGGATTATCATTCAAAATAGTAATTACATCTGCCAATTTAACGAATGATTGAGGACGAAGTTTAGCACTTCCAGTTACAAACAAAATATTTTTAGCAGCAACTTCTACTTTCTTTTTTATTGCTTCAGTTATTTCAGGACATCCGAAGTTTGCTACAGTTCCCTTCAAATTGGGGCATCTGTCTTCTTCATCATTTATACCATCTCCATCGGTATCTGGAATCGGACATCCATTATAACGAGCCAATCCTGCTACTGTCGGACATTTGTCTTCCTCATCATTGATCCCATCGCCATCAGTATCCGGAATCGGACACCCCTGGTAACGAGCTAAACCAGCGACAGTCGGGCATTTATCTTCTTCATCATTGATGCCATCTTTATCTGTATCCGGAATCGGACATCCCTGGTATTTGGCCAATCCTTTTACAGTAGGGCATTTATCCTCATCGTCGATAATACCATCGCCATCCGTATCTGCAGGCGGCGGAGGAGGCGGAGGAGGAATGACCACCGGTTCTTTTTTCTTACCTAATCTTCCGGCAAATCCTATACTATGCTGTAAATGATAATTGGAAGTTTCTACTGTAATCGGCACTCTGTAGGTTGATGTAATAAATATATGAGTCTGATCCAGAATATTAAATTTTAAACCCAGTCCCAAAGGCATAAACGCTCCATAATAGGAACGGTATTTATGGCCACCAAGTCCCAACGTAATATAAGGCTGAACCAAATATTTCTCAGAAGTCATCTTCAGGTTAACTGAAGTACTCGCTTCTAATAATAAATTATCCTTGAGGAAAGTTCTATTTGGCATCGGATATTTAACAAAAGAACCACCGATAGAAGCTGTAAAATCTACATGCTTTCTTAATCCTTTATAGTAGTTAATTGACAAGCCAGGATTCATTTCCCTTAAACGGGCCATCGACTTGGTACTTAGTACCTGCGTTAAAGAGGTAGTACGAATACGAGCCGGAGAAACAAAGTCATTCATAAAAAAACTCACGCCAATTGATCTTGGCAAGATTTCATCATCCTGACTAAAACTTGATGGTGCTAAAAAGTACAGAGCAAACAATGATAATAATATCTTCTTCATAAAGAGATAGTTTGGTTTTAAAACTGAACAAAAATAACGGCTAAGTTCAATATCAGAAAATAAATTATTTACTTAGCATTCACAGGGTTGAAAGCATTAATGCTTAGCCTGAAACCTGAAATTCTGAATTATTGGAGGTATATGTGGTTTAATGCTTCATTTTGCTGCAAAATACTTCTCCCGAAGTATTTTATCTTCCCCATATATGTCATCATAAAACAAGATTGTACCGTTTCTTCCTTCGCAGGTAATATTCCGGATAAAAAGGGGAAATTTGTTTTTGACCGAAATATTACGTTTTTGCTTTTTGGTGAGCCAGGATCTGACTGAATCTATTCTGGTATAATTACTCCCTTTATTGATAACACTATCATTTCTTAAAAGGTAAAAAGCTAATTGTTGCCATTCCTGAACCCTTACACAACCATGACTTAGAGATCGCATAGCATTCCCAAACAAATATCGTTGATTCGTATCATGCAGATAAACGGAATACTTATTGTCAAAATGGAATTTCATTATTCCCAAAGAATTCGCATCTCCGCTTCCCTGGACCACCCTATAAGGCATACCCCTTGAATACTTTGACCAGTCTACTGTATACGGATCTACTTCATTCCCTTTTGAATCAAGAATGCTAAATCCCTTTTTGGCAAGGTATCCCGGATTTTTTTTGACTGCAGGTAAAATCTCTTTACCAACAATACTGGGAGGAGGATACCATTGCGGATAAGTGATAAGAACTGATATGGCACTATTGAGCAACGGTGTTCTTGTTTTTGGTTTGCCACATATAACTCTTGATGATAGTTTTACATCCTCCCCTTCCACTACCTGCAAATAATTGGCAGATGTATTTACCCAAATATATTTATCCGGCATTTTCTCAGGCAATAGTTTGTATTTATCCAAACTTATAGCAATCCGGATAAATTTTTCCCTGTCATTAATATTTAACATTCTTACGGTTCCCTCTCCTGCTTTTCCATCTACAGTAATTCCTTTTTTCTTTTGAAATCGTTTTACAGCTTCGGCCAAGTGGGTTGAGTCAGCAGCAGTACTATCAAAGCTGATAAACCCACCTTCATAAAGCCGGGTTTGCAAAATGCGGTTAAATTTTCTGCTATCTTTTTCAGGATAGGGAACTTTTGTGAATTGCCGATAATCAGCACTGTCAAGGAATTTTTTAATCCCCTTTTTCAATAAAGTATATTCAGGTTGAGTTGGTTCTAAAGAATGAATTACGGCAATTAAGCCTTTTTGTTTTACAAGGTCGAAATGTTGCAGATAAAATTCTTCAGACAAAGTTGAATCTTTCCTGAGAGAAACACTATCATTGGGAAGCCTCCCAAGTTTTACATCTTTTAAAATCTGTATAAATGCATCCGTTAACAATAGCTCAGCTTTTGCCCATAAAGCCGCATCTTTTCTATCTTCTTTTCCAAGACTATCTGCAATAAATTTTTCCTTGATCGCCTTTAATTGATCAACATAATAATCTTCCGGAAATAAGCCATAGAGTTGAGCATTCTCAATAAAATAATACAACGAGTCGCCGGATGAAAACCATTGCTCCTTGTCACTCCAGAATGAATTGAATTCATTTCTGGTATATAACAGCTTTGTGAGATGAGGTTGTTGTAGTTTTAAGGTGCTATCCTTAAATAAATATTTTTGCGAAAAAGAGTTTTTGATAAGTTCTTTTGTCTTCTCATTTAACTCTTCAGGTGTATTGGCAATGTTTTCACTTTTATTAGTTTTATTCTTACAGGAAATCAAAAAAACGGAAACCAGGACAATGGTCACTAAATAAGGGTGCTTCATGTATTTCTTTCTCATAAATTCAGTTGGCATAAAACCACATTTCAAAATTCTGCACAAAATCTACAAACAGAAATGCATAGTAATATAAGCAAACATTTTTGCTTCGTGCAATAGAGATGTCCATTTTTTTATTAGTGTTGTTAATGAAATAGTTGTGCAGATGTAAAGCGGAAAAGATGTCCTAAAAATTATCTCAATCATTTAGGCATTGAGAGTACTATTCAGCAAGGTTCTTTGAAGTAAGAAGTTTTCGATGCTATTATTTACAATTTGTATATACTATCAAAGGCCTGTTACTTCTTCTACTGCATCTATATTTATCGGACCATAAACATGAGGAAATGTATCTGCAGTTGATTTGGACCAGTCAAATACAAATTTGCTCGTAAGCTTATCAGTATCAATTACCAGTTTTACCAGATCAGTTTTAGCGGCAAAATATCTTTCTATTACACCAGCTACCTGATGATCCTGTGAGCAATGTATAAAGCCTTCTGCTTCTAAAGATGGATGAATATACTCCCCTCTTTGTTTTGCTGCATTCCAGTCAGCAGCAGTTGTTACATGATAAATGATTGGCATTATAAAACTTCTTTTAATTTTTTGTTCCAATAACATAAAGTCGGCTAATACAATTGCTGTGACAGCTTCCACGATTACAGGTGCCCGGAGAGCCACACAAAGATCATGACGGCCTTTGATAGAAAAATCTTCTGTCTTACCCGTATCCCAATTCAAACTATTTTGTTCTTTGGGTGTAGAGGAGGTTGGCTTTACAGCTAACCGGAATACCAATTCATTTCCATTGGTAATTCCTCCTACTACTCCACCAGCATGGTTGCTTCTTGTTTTACCATCCATATTTTCAATCGCATCATTGTGTTCGCTGCCAAACATTTTTGCTGCGGCGAAACCGGTTCCGAACTCCACTCCTCTTACTGCAGGAATAGCAAATACTATTTGTGATAACACAGATTCAACAGAATCAAAATAGGGTTCACCCAAACCAACAGGTAATCCATTCACCCTGCATTCAATGATGCCCCCTACAGAATCTTTAGCATCAATTGCTTTTTGTAATCCTTTCTCTATATCTTTTTCGCCACCTACTTCGGTTACTTGAGCATTGATGGTGATTCTATTTTCGACCTCACCCTCCAACTCCCTCTCCAAAGGAGAGAGAGAGCCATAACCCGACTGATTAATTTTTTCTTTTGTATCCTGTATTTCGGTTTCTGAAAGTAATTTGTTTCCTATTTTCTCTACAACTCTTTCAATATTATTTAATACTTCTTCATTTGTAAACCGCATCATTCTATATGTTCCTAATTCCAACCATTTTGAACGAATGGAATCATATTTCTGTTGTTCTACTTCATTATGATATTCTCCATCAATTTCTACAACTAACTTTTTCTCAAGACAAACAAAATCAGGAATAAATCCATTTACCGGATGTTGCCTTCTGAACTTGAATCCTTTTATCTTTCTGTTTCTAACTTCCTCCCAAAGTTTCCGCTCGGCAAGCGTTTGATTTTTCCTGTTTTGTTTTGCAAAAGCTAATAATGATGAAAAATTTTCTGTTGGATTTGTAATATACCCGGGATTGGCGGAGTCTTCGAAAGCTCCTCTCCCTTGGAGAGGGGTTTGGGGTGAGGTCTCAACCAAAGTCAATAATTTTTTGGCGATTGCCCCGGCAGCAACAATACCCGTCGTTAACCTTGCACTGAAATGTCCGCCACCACGATAATCTTCATGACCACCAAATTTCTGATGTGCCACCCAATCCGCATGACCGGGACGGGGAATACTTCTTTGCTTATCATAATCTTCGCTGCGTGTATTTTTATTTTCGAATAAAATGGTGATCGGAAAGCCCGTTGTTTTTCCTTTGAACAAACCACTTTTAAAAATTGGAAAATCTTCTTCCTGTCTTGGTGTAGTTCCTTTTTGTTTCCCACCTTTTCTCCTTTCAAGATCAGCCAATAAATCTTCTGGCGCTAATGATAAACCGGCAGGGCAACCATCAATAGTAATGCCTACACATTCACCATGTGATTCGCCAAAAATGGAAATACGAAATATGCGACCGAATGAATTCATATACAATATTCAAATATACTTTTATAAATCCAACCCCAATAAGGAATAAGAATTATCAACCCCTGCACCCAGGCTTTTCAAATCATTATAAAAATCAGGATATGATTTATTTATCGCATCCGCTTCTTCAATAATGGTATCGCCATCTGCTATTAATGCTGCAACGGCACAAGCCATTGCAATACGATGGTCATGTCTTGAATGTACAGTTGCACCATTTACTTTTTCGCCACCATGAATGATCATTTCATCGTCATTCAAATCAATCTTCACTCCCATCTTCGCAAATTCCTCCTGCAATGTTATGGCCCTGTTGCTTTCTTTATGTGTCAATCTGCTAACGCCTTTGATTGTTGTTTTGCCTTTGCAAAAAGCCGCCAAAGCTACCAATGGTGGAAACAGATCAGGGCAATCAGTGGCATCAAAATTAAAACCCTTCATCACCGAGGGATGAATTTTTATTCCTTTTGCTTCAACAGCAATTCCAGCATTGGCTGCCATCAAAGCATCAACAATAGCTTTGTCAGCTTGTGCTGAAGTAAGATCTAAACCTCTAACTGTTATTGGCCCTGCGATTGCACCTGCCACCAATAAAAAGGCTCCTCCACTCCAATCACCTTCTACATTATATATAGCCCCCCCACCCCCCGTAGGGGGGCTTAGAGGATAGTTCCAATTAAAAACAAATTCCTCGTAATTTTTATTTTCTGGCACATTCATACCAAACTGCTTCATTACATCCAATGTTAAATCTATATAGGGTTTGCTTTTTAAATTCCGAACCTTTATAGAAACACTTGAGCTTTCGGACTCCAAAGTCCCCACAGCGGGGGGATTTAGGGGGGCCGCCCCATACGCCATCAACAACCCTGTTAAGAACTGGGAACTCAACGAGCCGTCCACTTCAATATTCACAGGTGTAAACGGACCTTGAATTTCCAACGGCAGTTTGCCCTTATTGCTTTTCACTTTTACACCAAGCTGCGGCAATATTTCGTCAAAGAAATCCATGGGTCTTGTTAGCAAACTTCCAGAACCATTGATGGTAATTTTTTTATTGCTTAATGCGACGAGTGGTGTAAACATTCGGATGCCTAATCCACTTTCGCCACAATTAATTTCATTTGAAACCGGATTAATGCCTGCACTATTAATTATTAATTCTTTCCCGAAAGAATCGGGATGTGCCACTTTATTAATTTCAACAGTTGCGCCTAACTTTTGAATTATATCCAAAGCTGCCTTATCATCGTTGGAATGACCGGGATTCAGAATTCTTGTTTCACCAATTCGCAATAATGCCGCAGCACAAGCTCTTTGCATGGAGCTTTTGGAAGCTGGTGCCTGTATTGTTCCTTTTAATTTTGATGGATGTATTGTTATTTTCATAAGGCCTCCCCAAACCCCTCCAAGGAGGGGCTTATAGGTCTCCGATTATTTTGTATAGTTTACTTAATGTTATTTGCTTAACAACTCCTTTTCCTATCTTTCCCAGCAACACATAATTCATTTCTTTCTTTTCTCTTTTCTTATCCATCTTCAACACATCAAATACTTTTTGCTTGTCGAAGGCGGCATAGGTTGGAAGATTGTACTTTTCTAAAAGATTAACTACTCTTTCTGTTTGTTTAAATCCTGTTAGTTGTTCTGAAATATGACAGGCATAGGTCATTCCAATAGCAACAGCCTGACCATGAAATAATTCATATTGATTTTCCAAAGCATGACCAAGTGTATGACCAAAATTCAATAATCGTCTTTCACCTTTTTCAAATTCATCTTTCTGCACCACTTTTGTTTTCAGCAAGGCATTTCGCTGTACCAATTCGCAGATGGCTGTTTTTTTATTCTGAAATGTTTTCAACGAACTCTTTTCCAATGTGGCAAACATGGCCGCATCTTTTATACAGGCATGTTTGATGATCTCTGCAAATCCGTTTTCCCATTCTACTTCCGGCAGTGTATTCAGGAAAACCATATCATGTAAAATAAAAGCCGGTTGACGGATAATGCCTACCATGTTTTTATATACACCAACATCAATTCCATTTTTCCCTCCGATAGATGCATCTACCAATGCCAATACTGTTGTTGGAATAAAACCAAAACGTAATCCCCGCATGTAAACAGAAGCTACATAGCCGGTGATGTCCGTAATTACTCCACCGCCGATTCCAACCAGTGTTGTTTTTCGATCGGCTTCCATTTCAATCAGTTGCTCAATTACTGCATCAACTGTTTCCTGGATCTTGAATTCTTCGCCGGGTTTTAATACAATCGTATTCCAACCTTTGAAACGTTTGGTATGTGCATTGTAAACATGCTCATCCGTTATTAATATCGTGGCCTTCTGGTCAGTTATCTTTTTAAGATGACTGATTCCATGAGCCAGATAAAAATCTGTGGAGGAGTTTGAAAATTTGTAGTAATCCCCCTAACCCCTAAAGGGGAGTTTTTAGCGTTTTTGCATAATTTTTTTTCTTGCAAAGAGTGCTGCAGTCGCAAATTCGACAGAATAAATCGAAATAAACTTGCAAGCCCCATTGCGCTACCTGCCTGCCGGTGGGCAAGGTTCACTAATCACTTATGAATCGAGAATTTTTTTCTGATGATTGATACTTTCCATATGCACCGCATCAAAATACTTGGTGATGAATTCTTTACTCAAACCGATCTTCTCTCCTTTTGCACTGGCTCTTTCAATAATTTCATTCCAGCGATTGGTTTGCAAAATGGTAATATTATTTTCTTTTTTGAATTCTCCAATCTTCTCGGCAATCTTCATCCGCTGACTTAATACCTGCATCAATTCATCATCCAGGTGATTGATCTGTTGGCGTAATTTTTCCAACGCCGCATGATACTCATCTGAATTAACATCTTCTTTTCTCCAGATAATTGTATCCAGCATTTCGCCCAACACTTCGGGAGTAACCTGTTGCTTCGCATCGCTCCATGCATTGTCGGGATCAATATGACTTTCGATCATCAATCCATCATAATCAAGGTCGATGGCTTTTTGCATTACTTCCAGTAATATATCCCGACGACCACAGATATGCGAAGGATCATTTACGATCAACATCTCCGGATGTTTCAATTTCATTTCAATGGCGAGGTGCCACATCGGCGCATTGCGATATTCCGTGTTGCCATAAGAACTAAACCCACGATGAATCAATCCAATTTGTTTGACACCGGCTCGGGCAATTCTTTCCACTGCACCCGTCCACAATTCAAGATCGGGATTAATAGGATTTTTTATCAGCACCGGCACATTGGTTCCCCGCAATGCATCAGCAATTTCCTGTACGCTAAATGGATTCACTGTTGTTCTAGCGCCGATCCATAATACATCCACATCAAAGTTCAGTGCATCTTCTACCTGCTTGGAGGTGGCCACTTCTACCGTTGTTGGTAAACCGGTAATTTTCTTTGCCTGTTGCAACCAGGGCAATCCTTTGGCACCAATGCCTTCAAACATACCCGGTTTGGTTCTGGGTTTCCAGATGCCGGCCCGCAACATATTTATTTTTCCGGTGGCGGCTAAGCGCTGTGCTGTTGCCAATACCTGCTCTTCGGTTTCGGCACTGCATGGCCCGCTGATGATCAGTGGTCTTTTGTTCCATGCCGCCTGTACTGTTTCGTTTGT
Source organism: uncultured Chitinophagaceae bacterium (assembly GCA_963705465.1). Classification (GTDB taxonomy): domain Bacteria; phylum Bacteroidota; class Bacteroidia; order Chitinophagales; family Chitinophagaceae; genus JJ008. The sequence goes on from CAVPJN010000007.1 coordinate 49,149, forward strand.
TGTCTGTTCTGTTGTTTGCATTTGTACAAATTTAGCCCCTAACCCCTAAAGGGGAATTAAGAAGCGGTGTTAAATTTTTATTTTGTCATCCCTGCCCGTCAACAAATTTTTTATATAGTGGTCAGGCGGAGTTCTGTTCTTTGGTCATCTTCGTTGTCCGTCCGAATGCCAGCCCGATAACCATCGGGACTATTCATCAAACTATATCACTCCGCCATCTGGCGGATTCTAATACATTCGTCATTTTCATTCCCCCCCAATAAATCGGGGGCTTTTAATATTTCGCCCCCGCCTGAACGACTTAGTCTGGCAGGCCTACGGGGCTTTTCAAAACAAAAAATACTTTTCAAAGTTTCAGACTTTTAAAGCACCTCCTGCGGAGGCAACCGATCCCGATAAATATCGGGAGAAGGTTGCGAACGAAGTTCATGGGAAGCCGCTATTTTATAATCTTCCTAATCTTATTCGCCTCCTCAATCAACTTCAACAAGTATTCATTATCCTCTTTTTCAATACTCTCTTTAAACCTTGTCAACTGAGAAATATGTTCTTTTAATACATCCAATACATTTTCTTTATTCTGCATAAAGATCGGTACCCACATAGCAGAGTTACTTTTTGCCAAACGCACCGTACTTTCAAAACCAGCCGATGCCATTTCAAATATTGCCTGTTGTTCTTTTTCCTTTTCCAATACCGTATTTGCTAAAGCAAAAGAGGTGATATGTGAAATATGACTTACATAAGCTGCATGCAGATCATGGGCTTTCGCTTCCATCTCCAGCAAATGCATTCCTATTTTCCTATACATATATTTCGTCCATTCCAATGCATCCACATCGCTTTCTTCCGCATTACAAATAATGACAGCCTTATTTTCATAGGCGCCACGCACCGCCGCCTGAGGACCACTGTACTCAGTACCCCACATCGGATGCGTGGCAACATATCTCCCCCTTTTGGGATGATTTTTTAAAGCCCCAATGGATTGTGCTTTTGTAGATCCCAGATCAATGACGATCTGCTGATCAATTTTATCCATGATGGAAGGCAATAATTTTACCAATGCATCAACCGGTATTGCCAGGATAATAACATCAGATTGTTCAATTGCATTATCCAATGTCATTGTTTCATCCACCAGTTCCAGTTCAACAGCTTGTTTGGCATGCTCATCATTCAGATCAACACCAATCAGTTTGGATGATAATTTCTTTTCATGCAATTGGATGGCTAATGACCCGCCAATTAAACCAACACCAACGATTGCAATTTTTTTTCGGTCTGACATATTTTTTCTTTTTGAAGCTAAGAGGAAAAAAGAGAAAAGGAGAATAAGAGGGAACTCCTTTCCGCTCCTTTAAACTCTTAGCTTAATTCGTTTAATCGCTTCTTCAAATTTTTCAACCGGAGCACATAAACTTATCCTGATATATTTTTCACCAGCACTCCCAAAAATTCCACCGGGTGTTATAAATACATTTGAATTATATAACACTTCATCGCTAAGCAAACCACCCAATCCTAATGTATGTTGCTTAAGCCCCTCCTGCGGAGGGGTTGGGGAGGCCTTCGCCCACACAAACATTCCTGCCTGCTCACTAGAAAAATCACAGTTTAATAATTGTAACAATTCATACACCTTTTCTCTTCTTTCTTTATAAACTTTATTTACTTCATCCTGCCAAACCTGACCCAATGACAAAGCTTTTGCAGCAGCTAACTGAACCGGTAAAAACATGCCACTGTCCATATTACTTTTAAAGCGAAGCACTTCTTCAATTCTTTCGTTGGCTCCGCAAAGCATCCCAACTCTCCAACCAGCCATGTTGTGACTTTTGCTTAATGAGTTTAATTCGATCACACAAGCCTTTGCTCCCTTTATACTCAATAAACTCATTGGCTTATTATTGAGAATAAATGAATACGGATTATCATGAATGATCAAAATATTATGCTTCTTCCCAAACTTTACCAATTTCACAAATAGTTCCAAAGAAGGCAATTTTCCCGTTGGCATTTGCGGATAGTTCACAAACATCAATTTCACTTTCTTCAGCTTTCCTTTTTCCAGCTTATCAAAATCAGGTTCGTAATTATTTTTTTCACTCAACTTATAATCTACACATTTCCCCCCCGCTAATTTTACGGCGCTACGATAGGTTGGATAGCCGGGATTAGGGACCAACACTTCATCACCTTTATTCAAATAGGTCATGCAGATATGCATAATTCCTTCTTTACTTCCAATCAATGGCAAAATTTCCTTGTCAGGATTCAGATCAACTCCATACCATTGCTTATACCAATTGCTGATCGCATTTCTTAAAATTGGTGAACCTTTGTACGATTGATAAGCATGAACAGTTGGTTTTGCACTTTCTTCCTGCAATACTTTTATCACCTCCGGATGCGGTGGCAGATCAGGACTACCAATACCCAGATTGATAATATTCTTTCCTGCTTTATTCAGCTCTTCTATTTCTCTCAGCTTCTGAGAAAAATAATATTCGCCAATTCCTTCTAATCGTTTTGCTACTTCCATATTCCTTTTTTATAAACACCATATATTCTTAAAGCCGGTGTTAACTTTTGTATTTGTTCTACTACTTTATTGAACTGATTCACTGAATCAAATTCCATGTCGGCATGGAAACTATATTTGAAATCACTTCCCGGAATCGGAAAACTCTGCAACTTGCTTAAGTTAATACCGCCGTCGGCGATTTTTGTTAGCACCTTTGCCAGGCTTCCTTTAGAATGATCTGTTTGAAAATTTACTGAAGCTTTGTTTGCTTCCGCAATTATTTCCTGTGAATCCTCTCTTTGTAACACTAAGAATCTTGTGTAATTATTTTTAATGGTATGGATATTCGGCGCCGCTATTTCCAACTGGTATAGCTCAGCTGCTAACTTGCTGGCAATACCGGCAATATGTTTACTTCTGTGCTGATGAATATGCTTTGCACTTAAAGCCGTATCATCTGTTTCCACCAGCTTCCAGTTATACTGATCCAGAAAATCATAACACTGCTGTAAGGCCATAGAATGAGAATGTACTTCCCTGATATCTTCAAGCTTCACTCCCGGGTTCACCAATAAGTTTTGTTTGATATGCAAATAAACTTCGCCAATAATTTTCAGATTATTTTTCTGTAGGAGATTATAATTTGGCAAAATGCTACCAGCGATAGAATTCTCAATGGCCATCATGCCACCATCACTTTCTTTTTTGTTATTGGCAACTTTAAAAACTTCTTTGAACGTATTACAAGTAATTACTTCAACTCCCTTTCCAAAGAAAAGTTGAGCCGCCACCTGATGGAAACTACCTTCGTAACCTTGTATTGCGATTCGATACCCCCTCCGCCCCTGATCCTTCGATTGACTCAGGAGGGAACTTGCACTCACACTATCCTCGCTTTTCAATGTTTCTTTACTATTTGCCATTTTACTATATTCAAAACTTTATAAATGTTGCCAGCTCCCCTTCAGAGCCTGTCCCGAATTTACTTCGGGAGGTTGGGGTAAAAACAAAAATCCCGGCCAATCTGGCCGGGACTCTTTATGTTGATTTTTAGTTGTTCTTAATATCGTTTCAACAAAAGCATTCCCGGCCTCTTTTGATAAAAGAAGTATGTAAAATAGAAACCAAAATATGACCTTGTTGCTTTCATTAGAATTCAAATATAGCTTTCTTGTTCAGGAATTCAAATTTTTTAAAAAATTATTTTCTTCTGCCACCACCTGATTCGGCATCGTTCATCCTGATCTTTCTTCCACGATAATTCTTTCCATCGATCGCTTTTATCATTTTAGATCCTGCATCTGGTTCAATTTCGATCCAGCTGGTCATTTCTTTCATATCAATTTTGCCCAATACTTCTTTTTTAAGATCACTCATATCGAGAATAAACTGAAGAAAACTTGCTTTGTAAAATCCATCTTTGGTTCCAAGATTAACAAACAGTCGTTGATATCCACTTCCACCACTGAATTTTCTCCCTTTGGTATCTCTGTCTCTATCTCTTGGAGCAGAAGGTCTGTCCGTGGACCTTTCCCTTCTATCACTTCTTCTGTCATCACCTCTTATATTCAGATCCGCAGCATTCTCATAATACTTCAGAAAACGATCAAATTCCAAAGCCGCAACCCTTTGCATTATTTCTTCCTTATCCACTTCAGCAAATTTTTCTCTGAGTGTTGGCAGGTAAGCTTCATATTCACCGTGACTGATGTCGGCACTTAACATCTTATCAATAAAATGAAAGAACTGTTTGCGGCAAACATCTTTACCAGTTGGAATATCCATCCGATGAACTTTGGTATTGACCAACCGTTCTATCTGGCGAAGACGATAGGTTTCTTTGGGAGTTACAATCGAGACACATACACCACTTTTACCTGCTCTTCCAGTACGTCCGCTTCTATGTGTATACACTTCTACATCGTCCGGTAATTCGTAATTGATCACATGTGTAATGCCCGTTACATCAATACCTCTGGCTGCCACATCTGTTGCTACTAAAAGCTTTATGCTTTTATCCCTGAAAAGCCCCATCACTTTATCCCGCTGCTGTTGGGTAAGGTCGCCATGTATCGCATCAATATCGTATCCTTCTCTTGTTAATTTTTCCGCAACATCTTGTGTATCCAGTTTTGTTCTGGCAAAGATGATCCCAAAAATTCCGGGATTAAAATCAATAATGCGTTTCAACACTTCGTATCTGTTATGATGCTGTGTTGCATAATACTGATGATCGATTGTAGATGCACCGGCATTCGTCTTGCCAATTGTGATCTCAAAAGGTTTATCCATGTACTTCTTACTTACCTGACGGATTCCCGCAGGCATGGTAGCACTGAATAACCAGGTACTTTGGCGGTTCGGTGTATTCTTTAAGATAAACTCAATATCTTCCTTGAAACCCATGTTAAGCATCTCGTCTGCCTCATCCAATACTACATAATGGATATGCTCAAGATTGATAGCCTTTCTTTCGATAAGGTCAATTAATCTTCCGGGAGTAGCCACAACGATATGTGTACCTCTCTTCAAATCCCGGATCTGCATGGAGATGGATGTTCCACCATAAACTGCAGTAACCGCTATATGATCCTTTTTATTCTTAAACGTATCCAGATCTTTAGTGATCTGCAAACACAATTCTCTTGTGGGGCAAACAATTAAAGCCTGTGGATACTTATTTTCCTTTTCAATTAATTGTAAAAGTGGTAAGCCAAAGGCAGCCGTTTTACCCGTACCGGTTTGTGCTAAACCGATAAAATCTTTTGTTCCCTGCAATAATACAGGGATTGCTTTTTCCTGAATGGGAGTTGGTTCTGTAAATCCTAATGTTAGGATGGACTGAAGTAAACCTTCTTCTAATCCTAATGCTTCAAATGTGGACACTGATAAAAAATTTTAATAAGGCGGCAAAGGTAGCCTTAAATAAAAGGAAAGACTAATGAATTTTGCTTTCTTAAAGTGAAAAAAAAGACCTTCCCAAAGGGAAGGCCTCTTTTATTTGCTTGCTATAAAATATTAGTTTGTAGCAGGAGCAACAGTAGAATCTGGAGCTACAGTAGCTGTAGAATCTACAACTGGAGCAGGAGTAGCCTCAACTGGAGCTTCAACCGCAGTTGAATCAGCAGGTGTTTCTTTATTCTCAGCTTCGTTGTTACATGCTACGAATGCGATAGCGATAACTGCAATTGCAAAAAACTTCTTCATTTTGTTGTAATTTTTGGATTGTTTGAAATATTTCGCTGTTTATACGCAAAACGGGAAAAGGTAACCCAAGATTTAAAAAAAGATTTTAAGTAACAAAGGCCCGCCTCACCACCTTTTTTATTTTTAATAGTGGGGCAGGCCCGCCTGAACACCATTTTTATTTTTAATAGTCAGGGAGGGTTACTATTTTTAATTTTCTGTATTAAATAATGGAATGTGAAAGAACAGACTGACGAACAAGCACTTTTGAAAGGATTAGCTATCAGCGATAAGAAGGCCGTAGAAACAATTTATCAGCAGAACTTTAATATGGTTCAGGCCCTGATAATCAACAACAACGGCTCTTCAGACGATGCAAAAGATATTTTTCAGGAAGCGATGATCGTTCTTTATGAAAAAGTGAGATCGGGTACTTTTGAACTGAATTGCCAGATAAAAACCTTTGTTTATTCAGTTGCCAGAAGATTGTGGCTCAAGCGATTACAACAGCAGAATCGATATACTGCCACAAGCGATAATCTGGAAGCACTCGTTACTGTAGAATCTGAGATCGATGATCATGAAAAGATTAACGCTGAATTTGAAATAATGGAAAAAGCCTTGAATAATCTTGGCGAACCTTGTAAAAGCCTTTTAGAAGCTTATTATTTACAGAAACAAAATATGCAGGTTATTGCTGCCAATTTTGGATATACCAATTCCGATAATGCGAAAAACCAGAAGTACAAGTGCCTGATGAGATTGAAAAAAATATTTTTTACTGACTATAAAAACGGAAATGGTGATGGAGGATATTAAAGTATTAGACGCTGTTGAACGGTATATAAGAGGAGAAATGAATCCTGATGAAAGGTTACATTTTGAAAATCTTCGTAAAACAAACTCAGAAATTGATCAGTTAGTAGTAGAGCATACGCTGTTTTTACAACAAATGAATCGTTTTGGGGAATGGAAAAAATTTCGTTCTTCTTTAAATAATGTTCATACAGAATTAGCAGAAAAAGGGAAGATCGATTCAACACGGTTAAAAGGTAAGGCCAAAGTCGTTTACCTGGTTAAAAGGTATAAAAGGGTTGCCGCAATTGCAGCTGTTATTGCCGGTGTTACCACCATCAGCATTTCTGCACTAGTAAATACTTTTTCTCCGAAAGCAGATATTGCAAAGCTTAATTTGTTAAGCAGAGATGTACAGAACCTGAAGCAAAAAGCATATGTTCAGGATAATGAAGTGAATAAATTAAAAAATAAGATCTCAACTGCTACTATCCCATTTAAAGCAGGAGGTTCAGGCTTTTTAATTGACGGAAAGGGATACCTGATCACAAATGCCCACATTATCCGACCCGATTCAAGAAACATCGTTGTTATCAATAGCAAAGGCGATCAGTTTAAAGCGGTCGTGGCAAAGATCTTTGCTGATAAGGATATCGCTATCTTAAAGATCGATGACGAAGCTTACAAACCGCTTGGTTCACTCCCCTATGGAATTCGTAAACTGTCGACTGATGTTGCTGAACCAATCTTTACAATGGGCTATCCGAGAAATGAAATTGTGTACAGCGAAGGTTATTTGAGTGCAAAGACCGGTTTTAATGGTGATACACTAAGTTGTCAGTTAGGAATAGCCGCAAACAGAGGTAATAGTGGCGGTCCGGTATTTAATCATGATGGCGAAATAATCGGAGTTATCAGTGCAAAAGAAATGGAAGCAGAGGGTGTTGCCTTTGCTATACAATCGAAATATATTTATACAGCTGTTGAAGAGTTAAAAAAAGATAATGCATATCAAGCATTAAAAATATCTGCTAAGTCTTCCGTTCGCGGCATGGATAAAAAACAGCAAGTGAAAAAAATACAAGACTTTGTATTTATGGTTAAGGCAGATTAATAAAATAAAAATCAGCAATATATACTGTTATCAAAAAAGCTATCCATTTCCGGATAGCTTTTTTGTTTCAGGTGAAAAAATCATTCCCAAAGATTGGAGGGGTAATCTCCGTCACTAATTAATTTATCAAGCGATTGTTTTACGAAAGGAGCATCTTCTTTATAGGTAACTCCAAACCATAATGAAGTTGTAGGTATCACTTCTATAGTGCCACCCTCTTTTATGAACTGGTCACCAACAAGAGGGATGAAAAATTCAGATTTCAATTCAGTACCTACCTCTTTCAGAAAAATAGAAAACAATTTTTGCGTATAACCAAAGAAAGAAGGATCAAAACACCAGAAGTTCATCGACACTCTTGTATTTGCTGCAAGCTCGGCTGGTTCAATTCCATCATCACATACAATCACATCGCCTTTCTTCGAAATATTAATCCGTTCTATAACCGATGCGAGATTTCCGTTATTATTCAGACTACAGACTCCCCTGTTTACAGTACCATGAGCTGAGAGTGTTTTCACCAGATCATAACCAACAATGGCATAATTTTTTTCATTACAAGCCACATTTAAAAAAGCGGCTGCATTATTAAAAGCATTGCTTCCATAAAAGTCATCTGCATTGATTACTGCAAAAGGCCCATCCACTGCCTCTTTGGCACATAACACTGCATGAGAAGTACCCCAGGGCTTTGTTCGTTCGGCATTTCTTTCAAATCCATCCGTGTACATATCTAACTCCTGAAATACATATGCCGTTTCAATTCTGTTTTTCAACTTAGGCTCAAATACAGATTGAAAACTTTCAGCATATTCTTTACGGATAATAAATACAACCTTGCCAAATCCGGCACGGATAGCATCAAAAATAGAATAGTCCATTATCGTTTCTCCATTCGGTCCAAACCCCTCTACCTGCTTCATACTTCCGTAACGGGAGGCCATACCGGCTGCCAGAATAACTAAAGTTGGTTTCATGTAAATTTTTATTCAGTTAGTAAGCAATATTGCATTGTACTACTTACGCACAAATTTAAACTAAATTCGCCCAGACTTCTACAGCAATTTTATGCAATCAATCAATACTGAAAATATTACCATTGATGAATTGTCACTACCCCTTCTTTCTGAAAAAAATGTTTCCTTATCTGTATTACGTTTAGATAAAATTCATCCGGAAATTTCCGGAAACAAATGGTTTAAACTTCAATATTATCTCGAAGATGCAATAAAACAAAATAAAAAAACAGTTCTGACATTTGGCGGTGCCTGGTCTAATCATATTCTCGCAACAGCCGCAATATGTAAGTTAAATAAGCTGAATAGTATCGGTATTATCAGGGGAGAAGAAGCTGAAAAACTATCTGACACTTTACAAAAAGCAAAACAAATAGGAATGCGGTTGGTTTTTATTGATCGCATTCAATACAAGCATAAAATAATACCAGCGGAACTGAACTTTTCCGATTACTATGCAATTCCTGAAGGTGGTTATGGTGTAAAAGGCGCAGCAGGCGCTGCCACAATGCTGAACTATTGCAGCATTGATCACTATAGCCATATTTGTTGTGCAGCAGGTACCGGAACCATGGCAGCTGGTTTATTGACTAAAATAACGGGAGGACAGCAGGTAATTGCTGTCTCTGTTTTGAAAAATTATTTAGCGATGGAAGAGAAAATAAAAGAAATTACAACACTGAATATTGATAAACTGAAAATTTTTCATGACTATCATTGCGGTGGTTATGCCAAAATGCCGCCATATCTTTTAGCATTCATGAACGATTTTTATCTGCAAACTAAAATTCCAACTGACTTTGTATATACCGGAAAATTATGTTTTGCCACTCTAGACTTAATAGAAAAAGATCATTTTGAAAAAGGTAGTAATGTACTGCTAATCCATAGTGGAGGACTTCAGGGCAATGATTCACTCAGCAATAGAACGTTAATATTCTAATTTTTATAGGCCTGCTATCTTATCTTTGTCTCAACTGGTAAACGAATCCAATATTTATTTCGTTTTATAGATATGAAAAGACTGGCCTTACTTACTATATTATTTTTCTCAATTTCTGTTGGCAAGTTATTTGCACAGGATACGCTCCCAAGATTTTCTGTAATTAATGCGGGTAATAACCGTATCATCATCGGATGGGTGAATAGTCTGCCAGATGTAAAACAGATCAGTATTCAGCGTTCTTTTGATAGTCTTACCGGATACAAAACCATTCTAACCGTACTGGATCCAACATTACCTCAAAACGGTTTCGCAGATCTGAACGCCACCAACGACCATATGTTTTACCGGCTGTATATCCAGCAGGATAAAGGTATGTATCAGTTCAGCAGTGTAAAAAGACCAGAAAGAGATACAGTACGAAAAGTAATAGCCTCCATAAAAACAGATAACAATCCTCCACCAATTCCAATGGGAGATTCTGCTAAACCCGCCAACCCGTTTGTTACAAATTTAGGTGGCTTTCCAGGTTCAGATTCTGTTGCTACACCAAATCCTGTAACTGTTAAAAATAAACCAACGGGATTTATGCCATCCCTTCATGTGTATACTTACAGAGATGGCAATGTAAATATCAATTTACCTGATGATGAAAAGCCTAAAAAGTACATTATCAGATTTTTTGAAGAAGAAGGAGAATTTTTATTCGAACTGAAAGATATAAAAGAGCAAAATTTCAAATTGGATAAATCAAATTTCTTCCATGCAGGTTGGTTTAAATTTGAACTGTACGAAGACAATAAACTTATTGAAAAACATAAATTCTACCTAGAGAAAGACTTCTGATACTAACCTGGAATCAAACACTTTTTCAAAATTTCGTTTTACTTTTTCTTTTACTTCATTAATAATCACTTTATATCCCAACTCTTTTTCCAGGGATGTGACTTGTTTATTTGCTATACCACAGGGAATGATATGATTGAAATAAGAAAGATCCGTATTTACATTGAATGCAAACCCATGCATAGTGATCCAACGGCTGCAACGAACCCCAATCGCACAGATCTTTCTTTCTTTTCCCGGAATGGCGGAATCAATCCAAACACCTGTTTCACCTGAAGATCGTTCACCGTTGATCCCATACTCTTTTAAAGTCATGATGATCACTTCTTCCAGGCTACGCAAATATCTGCCGATATCTGTATAGAATTTTTCAAGGTCAAGCAAGGGATAACCTACTAATTGATCCGGGCCATGAAAAGTAATGTCCCCTCCCCTGTTCGTGCTAAAAAACTGTATCTCTCTTTCCTTTAATTCATCCTCATTTAATAACACATTCTCTTTTTTGCCACTTTTTCCCAATGTATAAACAGGTGGATGCTCTACAAACAGCAAATAATGTTGTGTGTCTGCTCCAGACTCCTGACTACCAACTCCAGACTTTTTCCTTACATTTTCCTTCAATAATTTTTCCTGATAATCCCAGGCAGCCTGATACTCCATTTGCCCCAGATCCCTGAATATGATTGATTGTTTTTCCATTTTGAACTACAAAGCTAGCAACAAAAGTTCATCCATTACCTTTGCAGGATTATGAAGGAAGAGATTGAAAATAATGACCCAGAGACGTCGGAGATAAATGATGAATTGTTTGAACGATTTGCCATTACGATCGACAAAGGGCAAGAAGCTTTGCGTATTGACAAATTTCTAATGCAGCGGATAGAAAATGCTACGAGAAATAAACTGCAAAGAGCCATTTCCATGGGTATGGTACAGGTAAATGGGAAAGAAGTTAAGTCGAATTACAAAATAAAACCGCTTGACTCAATTGTAATTTTCTCTGATATGAGTCCGGAACAAACCGATGTAGTGCCGGAAAAAATGGAGCTGAATATTGTATATGAAGATGACGACCTGATGATCATTAATAAACCAGTGGGAATGGTCGTTCATCCGGGCAGTGGCAACTACACCGGAACCTTATTAAATGGTGTATCTTATTATCTGCAACAGCAAAATCCAGCACTGACTGACGAAACATTACCAAGATTTGGATTAGTACATCGAATAGACAAAAACACCAGTGGTTTATTGGTGCTTGCAAAAACAGATATTGCCATGCGGCATCTGGCTAAACAGTTTTTTGATCATAGTATCAGCAGAAAATATATCGCATTGGTTTGGGGAGATGTTGAAAAAGATGCAGGTACAATTGTTGCACATGTCGGTCGAAATAAACGTTTTCGAAAATTATTTGAAGCGTATCCGGATGGCGACCATGGAAAAGATGCCACTACACATTATACTGTTCTGGAACGGTTTGGCTATGTTACATTAGTGCAATGTGTGTTGGAAACCGGTCGAACGCATCAGATAAGAGTGCATATGAAATATCTCGGTCATCCATTATTTAACGATGACTTTTATGGCGGTGATAGAATTGTAAAAGGAACGGTGTACACCAAATACAAACAATTTGTAGATAATTGCTTTAAGATCTGTCAACGACAAGCTCTTCATGCTAAAACATTAGGTTTTATTCACCCTGTTACCGGTAAAGAAATGTTTTTTGAAGCACCCCTTCCGGAAGACATTGAACAGGTGATTGAAAAATGGAGAAAGTATGGTAAACAAAAAGCTGAAATTTGATTGGGTCTATACTACCTTAATCATCAACCGGGAAAAGACATCTTATAATCAACCGATACTTTTCCTTTACTGATATCGTTAAGTTTGCCTTTCATCAATTTTCTTTTAAGTAAAGTGATATGATCGATAAAAAGTTTTCCTTCGATATGATCATATTCATGCAAAATAACTCTTGCCGTTAGGCCGGTAAATGTTTTTGTATGGGAGGCAAAATTTTCATCCTGATAAGTCATTGTTACAGATTCCTGTCTGTAAACATCCTCTCTTATTTTGGGAATGCTAAGACATCCTTCATTGTAGGACCATTCATCGCCATCTAATTCGTCAATCTGTGCATTGATAAAAACAATTTTTTCACCCGGCGCATCATTGTATTCTTTTTGTTCATCCTCATTCATGCCGGCAAACATTTGTGCCGTATCAATAATAAATAAACGGATCTCTTTGTTAACCTGAGGTGCCGCCAGACCTACTCCATTGCTTGCATACATGGTTTCCCACATATCTTCCAGTAATTTTTCTAACTGAGGAAAATCAGGAGTAATCGGTGAAGCCAGTTTTCTTAATACGGGATTACCATATGCAACTATTGGAAGAATCATTTCTTATTTTTGATGATTGAAGCGGCAAAATTACAAATTTTCGAGCTGAAAATCGCAATCAATTGACTATGATTTGTTCCGCAAATACTCCTGAAGCATAATTGTAGCGGCAATTTCATCAACAAATGCCTTATTCCGGCGATCTTTTTTCTTCATACCCATTTCCAGCATAGCTGCTTTTGCCATTTTGGAAGTATATCGTTCATCCACTTTTGTAATGGGCATAGTTGGAAAATTTTTCTGTAACTCCTTAATACATTTTTCTACCAATGGTGTGGCATGAGTGCTGCTATCATCCCAGTTTGTAGGCCAGCCAATTAAAATAAGCTCTACTTCTTCTTTTATAAAATATTGCTTTAGAAAGTGCATTAATTCTTTTGAGTGCAATGTTGTTAGACCGGTTGCAATGATCTGTAACGGATCAGTTACGGCAATGCCGGTTCTTTTGAGGCCAAAGTCTATGCAGAGTATTCTTGCCATATCAATGAATGAATAACTAAAAAATCAAAATTCAAAATACCAGCCCCTTTTTGATTTTTTATTAATTTTTGAATTAATTTTTAATTAATAAATAGATCAGCAATAACAAAGATGGCGAAAACAACGGAAGCAATTCCATTTGCTGTCATAAACGCAAGATTTACTTTCCGCAGATCGTTTGGCTTTACAACTGAGTGCTGATAAAATAACATGCCGATGAATACAGCAACGCCAATCCAATACACCCACCCAAATTCGCCATATATACCCCCATAAACAATTGCAGCTGCACTTAATAAATGAAAAGTTTCTGAAACTCTTAATGCCTTTACTTTACCCAACCATGCAGGAATAGAATATAATTGCTGTGATTTATCAAACTCTTCATCCTGCAATGCATAAATAATATCAAAACCGCTTACCCAAAAAATAACTGCAATTGAAAACAAGATGGGTAACAAAGCAAACTGACCTGTTACGGCCAGATAAGCTCCTATTGGTGCTAATGATAAACCCAGGCCTAATATTAAATGACAAAGCGGAGTAAAACGTTTTGTATAACTATATCCCAGCACAACTGCTAATGCAACTGGTGATAAATAAAAACAAAGTTGGTTTATAAAGAAACAAGTAACAATGAACAAGGCACAAGAAACCACGCGTAAACAACAATGCATTCTTTGCAGAAATAACTCCTGAAGGAATTTCTCTTATTGCTGTTCTGGGATTCTTTGCATCAATTCTTCTATCGAGATACCGATTGAAAGCCATGGCTGCACTCCGGGCAAAGATCATGCAGAGAATTACAAAAAGGAAATATTTCACAACAGTATAGACGTCTGCTTCGCCCATGGCAATTTTTGCAATTAAAGAATCTTCGGAGAAAGGCAAAACACCTTGCTCCAAATCCCATTTAAGAGAAATTTCCTTATTTAAATTCCATTGACCATTATTATAACTTGTGTCAGAAAATGATTTAAATCCCAAAAAAAATCCAATCAATGCAAAAGGCATTGCAAAAATGGTGTGAGAGAATTTTATAAGCGACAGATAGTTTTTTACTTTACTCATGTTTTATTTATTTGCCACAGAGGCACTGAAACACAGAAAATGAACTCAGTGTTTCTGTGCTTCAGTGGCATTTATTCTTGTACGAACCAATTCCCACAACACCACTCCTACCGCCGTTGCAATATTCAACGAGTGTTTCATTCCTAATTGTGGTATCTCTAAACATCCATCGCATAAATGAATAGTGGATTGCTCCACACCCGTTACTTCGTTGCCAAATATGATTGCAATTTTTTCATTGGCATCAAACCCGATTGCATTTAATTTAAAACTGCCTTCTGCCTGTTCCACCGCATACACATTATAACCTGCTTCTCTTAGTTCAGTAATAGCTTCTGCAGTAGTTGGAAAATGCTTCCATTCCACTGATTCTTCTGCACCCAATGCCGTTTTCTTAATCTCTTTATGCGGAGGAATAGCAGAATAGCCGATGATATAAATTGCTTCTACCAAAAATGCATCAGACGTACGAAATACACTTCCGATATTATAGGCACTGCGGATGTTTTCCAATACTACAATAACAGGGGTTTTCTCCGACTGCTTTACTTCTTCTACCGATTTACGGCCCAGTTCTTCCATGCTTAGTTTTCGCATCGGGCAAAAGTAGGTATTAGTTTATAGGAGTTAATTGGTTAATCAGGAAAGGGAATTCCTTCGATCAACC
Organism: uncultured Chitinophagaceae bacterium; assembly: GCA_963705465.1. Taxonomy (GTDB): domain Bacteria; phylum Bacteroidota; class Bacteroidia; order Chitinophagales; family Chitinophagaceae; genus JJ008. The sequence continues at coordinate 64,205 of CAVPJN010000007.1, forward strand.
AATTAACCATCTGCCTGCGGTAGGCAAGGTTTACCATTCAACCAATTGCTTATTTCAAATTCACAATCTTCTTATCCTTCGGATACCTGACCGTATAACTAAATCTTACTTTCTTACTTTCTCCGGGCTTCAAATCAAGCTTCCATGTCAGTACACCTGTTTCTGCATTCACCATGGCACCACCTTCTTCATCCAGTTTTATTTCTACTTCTTTAATAGTGCTTAACGGGAACTGATCTTTCAATAAAAGATTTACATCTGTAAGTTTATTATTCTTTACAATGATCTCGTAGGTAAATACCTGTTTGCTTTCTTTGCCCGATGTTTTGATACTGCTGAGTTCTTTTACCAATGAACGTTTCACTGCAATCCTTTTATCCCTCCCTAATGAAAGATTCAATGTATCGGCTGTTGTATTCGGATCAATCACTGATTTACCAACATAGGTATCATCCATAATGATATTGGCATCTCCGGGTAACAGATCTAAATTCTGCCAATCGGCTACTTCTGCCAGCAGGTAAGCTTCTTTATCGATCCTTGGCACTGCATAGTTCTTTAAGGTGCAGGCAATTTCCTGGTCTTTGATCGTTACACTGTGTAATTGCCCATCGCTTTCAATATCATAAGGCAGGTCAATTTCAAAATTGGTATTCAGTTGTCCTTCGTTCAACGTAGTGTATTGCTGCAATGTACTGGGGTCTATTGTTTCATCTTTCAGTTTTTCCTGCCTTATCTGTCCGAACGCATCCGTTACAATAACTTCTGACAATGATTTATCATCTGCATACGACTGGACCAAATTTCTGGTTGCATTTCCCTGTGCAGCTCTTTTTTGCAGATCGGTATATATACCGGGTACATACAGTTGCAGATACCAGGCCGTTAAAACAGGAGCATTTACACCAAAATTGGGTGTACCGGTGCTTAATGTGAGTTTTGTATTTTTCCAGTCGATACCGGTAGTTTGTGTGAGGGATGCCTTGTACACCATTTTCACTTTATTGGTTTTTGAATTCACCCGGATATCATAGATAGCTGTCCAACCTGCATTTGCAGTATAATAGGATAACTCAACGGGAATCTCTCCTGCACTCTTACACATCACCTGTAAGATCACCTGTCCATACGGTTTTTCTCTTGGGGCTGCTTTAATGGTCAATTCACTTATTTTTTTCCGATAGACTGCAATTTTTTCATTTTGCAGACTGACAGTCTGGTTGTGATAATAAATGCTTGTTTTTGATTTTTCGATCTTTGCATTGTAATAATCAAGCAGTTTTACTAATTCAGCACTGGTAATTTCTTTGTTACCGTTTGTTTTAATAGTTGTTTCAATCAACAGACCCGTTTTATCAAGAATTTCTTTATCAATAGCGATCAGGTTATTAATTCTTCCAATCTCCTTTTGGACCAGCACAATGCTGTCTTCCAGCTTTTCAACTTCTTTGGGCTTTACCATTGCAGGTGCCACCGGATAAAATACGTTGAATTTATGCGACATTAAAGCCACATCTTCCGGCACACTAATCTGTAAACTATTAATATCAATACTAGTACTCAGTTGATTGATCACTATGGTTCTTGTAGTGGCTTCCACTTTTACTTTGGCTGAATGGGTAAGTTCTGCACCATAGCCAAAATAGACAGTGGCATTTGGTATGGTCGCAGCTGCTCTTACTGTATCGCTGCTTGTTCTTGCAACATTTTGGGCATGGGGATTCAATTGGGCACAAAGGATTATTATCCCGGCAATCAGGCATTTTTTTATCATGGCTATTTTAGTTTTATACGGGATGCAGAAAGAGAAGGGGTTACATAAACACTTCCTTATTTTTGCCAGAATGGCGAAAACAAAACCATCTGACACACCAATGATGCAGCAGCACCGGGCTATCAAACAAAAATACCCGGATGCCATCCTGTTATTTCGTGTCGGAGACTTTTATGAGACTTTCGGGCAAGATGCTGTTTTAGCTTCAGGTATTCTGGGCATTACGCTGACTAAAAGAAATAACGCCGCTGCTTCCTCATCAGAATTGGCCGGTTTTCCACATCATGCATTGGATACCTATTTACATAAACTAGTAAAGGCGGGCCATCGTGTTGCCATCTGCGATCAGTTAGAAGACCCCAAACTAGCAAAAGGAATAGTGAAAAGAGGTGTGACCGATATGGTGACACCGGGCACAACAGTTAATGATAAAATTCTTGAACACCATAGCAACAACTTTTTAGCAGCCATCCATTTTGCAGATACTTCGACATCTGCTCAGCATGAACAGTATGGCCTGGCCTTTCTGGATATTTCCACTGGTGAATTTTTTATTGCCGAAGGCGACAGAGAATATGCCGATAAGTTATTGCAGAGTTTCAAGCCCGCCGAAGTAGTTTTTCAACGGCAGCAACAGAAAAAATTCAAAGAATATTTCAGCAGTAAGATTTATACCTATACGTTGGATGAATGGGTATTTGATAAAGCTTATGCAGAAGACACCTTATTGAAACATTTCCAGACGCATTCCTTAAAAGGATTTGGTGTGGATGAAATGAAAAACGGGTTGACCGCTGGCGGTGCCATCATTCATTATTTAAAAGATACGGAACATCCCAATCTTCAACATATTACTGCACTGCAACGAATAGATAAGGATGACTTTTTATGGATGGATCGTTTTACCATCCGGAATTTAGAACTGGTCTTTGGTAATTCCGATGGCAATCATACTTTACTAAGTGTTTTGGATAATACGGTTTCGCCAATGGGAGCCAGACTATTGAAACGCTGGATCATCTTCCCGTTAAAAAATATTCAGAAGATCAATGAACGGTTAGATACTGTGGAATACCTGATCAAAGAAACGGATCTTAGAAATAAATTATCGCAACACCTTAAACAATGTGGGGATATTGAACGATTAGTTTCTAAAATTCCATTGAAGAAAATAAATCCAAGAGAAGTTTTGCAATTAGCAAGAGGACTAAGACAGGTAGCGGATATAAAACTACTTTGTTCAACGTCGTCCAACGAATATTTAAAACGATTGGGGGATGCATTAAATCCTTGCCCCTATATCGCTGATAAAATATTTAAAGAAATAGTGGACAATCCTCCGGCTATTGCAGCAAAAGGGGGGATGATGATGAATGGCGTAAATGAAGAATTAGATAAACTCAGAAAGATCTCTCACAGCGGGAAAGAATACCTTACTGAACTGCAACAAAAGGAAGCAGAGCTTACAGGCATCAGTTCTTTAAAGATCGGTTTCAATAATGTGTTTGGTTATTATCTGGAAGTAACCAATTCGCATAAGAATAAAGTACCAACTGAATGGATACGTAAACAAACGCTGACCGGTGCCGAACGATACATCACCCCAGAATTAAAAGAATACGAAGAGAAAATAACAGGGGCTGAAGAAAAGATCCTGAAAATTGAATTAACATTATTCGAGGCATTATTGAACGAGTTGTTTGATTATTTAGCTCCCGTTCAAACCAATGGTAATTTATTAGCCATTCAGGATTGTCTTTGCTGCTTTGCTCATAATGCAATTCATCATCAGTATAAGAAACCGCAAATGCATACCGGCGACGAACTCATTATTAAAGACGGTCGGCATCCGGTGATTGAAAGGAATTTGCCAATCGGAGAGTCGTATATCAGTAATGATCTTGAGTTAAATAAAACGGAGCAACAACTCATTATTCTTACCGGACCGAATATGAGTGGTAAGTCTGCCCTGCTACGCCAAACAGCCCTGATCACTTTAATGGCTCATACCGGTTCTTTTGTTCCGGCGGCAGAAGCAAAAATTTCATTGACGGATAAAATATTCACCAGAGTTGGGGCCTCCGATAATTTAAGTGGCGGCGAATCTACTTTTATGGTGGAGATGAATGAAACCGCTTCCATCATTAATAATATTACCGACCGGAGTTTGATCTTATTGGATGAAATAGGCCGTGGCACTTCTACGTATGATGGCATTTCCATAGCCTGGAGTATAGCCGAACACCTGCATCAATCTCCACATCAACCCAAAACCTTATTTGCAACCCATTATCATGAATTGAATGAACTGGAAGAAAAATTTTCCCGGGCAAAGAATTTTCATGTAACGAATAAAGAGGTTGCCAATAAGATCATCTTCCTGCGAAAACTGGCCCCGGGGGGCAGTACCCATAGTTTTGGTATCCATGTAGCAAAAATGGCAGGTATGCCTCCCTCATTAATAGACCGTGCCAACGATATTTTGAAGCAACTGGAGACCAAGCATGTAAATGATGATATTGGGGATACTGTCAAAAATCTTTCTGCGCCAAAATCCGATAGCCATCGGATGCAACTTTCCATCTTTGATGCACATACGGAAACCTTCGAAGAAATACGAAAATTGCTGGAGGGAATGGATATAAACAGGCTGACTCCGGTAGAAGCCCTGCTAAAATTGCAGGAGATCAAAAACAAGCTTAAATAAAGAGTTTACCCACAGCATTTTATCCTTTTTCTGAAAAGTCTTGTCATTTCGAAAAACTCCTTATTTTTACTGCAAATTCCACAATCATGAAATTGATCAAACTAACTGCATTACCCTTCTTATTATTCGTATCTCTTCTAGCTTTGTCATCATGTGAACCTGATGCCGAATTGAAGAAAACTACTGAATACAGCAAAACTAATATCCCAATGACAGGTGCTCAAGAAACACCTGCTGTAACTTCCTCAGCCCTTGGCTCAATGGATGTATCTTATTCAAAGGGAACAAGAATGTTAAATTACAAAATCAGGTGGTCTGGTTTGGCTGGCAATCCATCTGGTATGCATGTACATGGACAGGCTCCAGTTGGTTATGTTGCTGGTGTATACCAGACAATTTCTACCAGCGGATTAACTGCTACAGGAACCAAATCAGGTACATTACTCGTTGATGGGGTTACCATCAAAGAACAAGATCTTTTAAATGGTTTCTATTACATCAATATCCATACTGCAGCTTATCCAGGTGGAGAGATCAGAGGACAAATAAAATTTCAATAAGCTATTGTAAATAGTATTTTACCGTGTCGTCAACAGCGACACGGTTTTTTATTTTGCATCAAACCAAAGGGCTGTGCTATCATTCCAATCGCCATTATAATTGATCAATAATTCTTCTCCTGCTTTAATGGAACTTACTGTCGTTATGCTTATCTGCTGATTTGCATAATCCATTACATATTCACAATTGCTCTGGTATGAATGATTGTAAACAGGGACATACCCCATCGCCATACAGCAATGGTCATTTTCCCACTCAAATATATAATCATGCAAGGCTGTCTGATCTAACAGTTTTCTTTCCTCCTTACTCATAACGATTACCGGAGATATTTCTATGACCGTTCCGGATGCAATATCTTTTGATGTATATACACCACGTCCCATTGATGCAGTTGGGGCAATAAACAGATATGGTAGTACCATGGTCGCTTTACTTATAGTACGAAGTAAGTGGATTTCTTTGTTTTTTCCTTTTGATCTTACAATTCATCCATCCACATCTCACCCGAGACTTCGTATTTTTGAACAATGACGACAGAATTCGAAGAACCAACGTTACAGGAACAATTTGAATCAGTCATTCAAACAGAAGATAAACTGGTCATCAAACAATTTCTTGACGATCAAAACATCAGTGATGTGGCTGAACTGGTAGAAGAATTTCCTGAATACCCCAGCCAGATCATTGCGAATATGTCTGTACACCGGGCTGCCAGTGTATTTAAGATCCTTGATACACAAGCTCAAAAAAGGATTATTAAGGAAATGCCCGCAAATGCTACGGCTAACTCTGCTGAATGAATTACCTGCCGATGACCGAACCGATTTTTTAGAAGAGTTGACAAGTAATGATGTAAGGGAATTGATCAAATTGCTTGATCCGGAAGAAAGAAAAGTGACGCTGACATTATTAGGTTATCCTGAAAACAGCATTGGCCGGTTAATGACGCCGGATTATGTATATGTATATCCCTGGAATACCATAGAAGAAGTGTTTGCCACTATACGCAAATATGGAAAAGACAGTGAGACCATCAACGTAATTTATGTCATCAATGAAAAAGGAGAATTGCTTGATGACATCCGTATCAGTGATTTTATTTTAAATGCACCCGACAAGAAAGTTTCTGACCTGATGGACGAACGTTTCATATCGTTAAATTCTCTTGACGATCAGGAAACAGCTGCAGAAATTTTTAAAATGAACAACAGGGTAGCCTTACCTGTTATCAGTCAATCCAATAAATTGTTAGGCATCGTAACGATTGATGATATACTTTGGGTAGCAACCGAAGAGTTTAGCGAAGACATGCAGAAAATGGGAGGTACTGCCGCATTGGAAGAACCCTATCTGGATGTACCGATCTTCAAGCTTTACAAAAAAAGGATTATCTGGCTCATCATTCTCTTTGCAGGAGAAACTATGACCATTGCAGCAATGGCCAGTTTCCAGGAAACATTGGAGCAGGTTTTAGTACTTTCTACATTTATACCGTTGATTATTTCCAGTGGCGGTAATAGTGGTTCGCAAGCTGCGACCTTAATCATTCAGGCGATGGCATTAGGCGAAGTAAGGGTTGTAGATTGGTGGCAGATCGCCAAGCGGGAAGTAAAGTCGGGTATATTGATGGGAGTTACTTTGGGAATCGTTGGTTTCTTCATCGTATTTGGAGGGCACTATGCTTTCAGTTTATTTGGAGAACATTTTATACGTATCGGTTTTGCAATCGGCACTGCCGTAGTCGGCGTCGTATTGTGGGGTACCATAATGGGCTCCATGCTCCCATTATTATTAAAAAGATTAGGAGCTGACCCTGCTACTTCCTCCACCCCCTTTATTGCTACGCTGGTGGATGTAACCGGATTGCTGATTTATTTTGGAACAGCTTTTCTATTGTTAAAAGGTGTATTGCTGTAGATATTCTAGTTCGAAGCATTCAAAATATACAGCTTAATTATTTTGTAAAGATCATTGTTTAAAGATTTTTACAGATTTGACGATATTATCTATTTTAAATTTCACCAGATAAATTCCCCGAGGTTGATCGTGTAACGACAAAGGATGATTAAAAGAGAACTCTTTTTTAATCGTGGTATATTGTTTAACTAGCCTGCCACTCATATTGAACACCGAAACCATTACAGTTCCTTTGGCGGGGTTATTCAATGAAATTATCGAAACATCATCAGTTGGATTAGGATAAGCTGTTATTTGGGGAGTTTTGAAAGTTATATCAGTTACCGTCACTTTTTTAATTTCTGATTCAACAATAGCTTGATTGCTATGATTAGAATTCCGATTGCCTGAATTTTCGAGTTTTCAGTCAGTAGTAAATCCGTTTATATAATTATAGGTATTAACTCTCTCAATTTTTAAAATGATCTGCCCATTGATCGGAGTAATGACTATTAAACATTGCCTTATTTGTATAGTTATTTTGCTGTTTATATCGTTTATTGATAGTATTACCCTGTGCTAAACCGAGTGGAGTTACCACTTCCCGCCCTTGATGCGTATAAACCTCCAGATCATATTTTTTAGTATTATCCAAACCAGAAAGCGTTAATGTGTCTGAGAACAGTTACTATAACTTGTTGTTCTGCCTGCTCTCCGACCGGGCACATCGAGGCAGGATAGGTTGCTACCGTTATCTGCAACAGCATCGCTCAGGTTCAGGCACTGCTCTCGCTGCAGATGGCGGTTCCGTCAGTATATAAAACCGTTGTCAAGCGGAGATTATTCAGATACGTTCCAGTTATTCCATCCGCTACGCCTGCAGGAAAACAGCCTCCGTAAATATTTACCTTAATAAATTTTTGCGTGACAACAGGTGCGGCATTAACAGTTATTCTTCGTACCAGTATCCCTATCCGATGTGGTGCTATCATCAATCACTTGCAATTCAAACTGATACATACCTGCCACCAGGTTGCCGGCACTCGTATTGGCAGAACCCGGAGCGCTAAGAGCGGCGGAAGAAGGTCCACTTAATTGTAGCCATTGATAGAGAAACGATTACGCCATTATTATCAAATGATGCTGAACCGTTTAATATAACGGAGTTTACAGGTAACGAAATAACCTGGTCTGGACCTGCATTGGCCAGAGGCAACGTATTTAAAGGAGGGTATATCGTTATAATAACGAGAGTCCTTTCCAGTGGCCAGATTGTTATCAGTCACAGTGAGTTCCAGAATACAGGTGCCCGCAATAAGCTTACTGATCGTGGGGTTAACGCTATTGGACGATTGATAGAAAACGAAGCTGGACCTGCAACTTTTGACCAATGATATTGGATGATACTGCCGTCCGGATCAGTTGAGTTACTCCCGTTCAATTGAATTGAATTAACAGGCAATACCCGGAAAGCATCACTTCCCGCATTCGCAACAGGTGGCTGATTGGGTGGTAAACCGATCGTTACCATCACCGAATCAAGACCAGCTCCTCCTTCATTATGCTGCGGAACAGGGGGAAGTAACTGTAACCTTTACAGAAGTCAAAAGAAATAGCGCCGTAATTGTCAGTTATCTTCAGTTGGAACTGGTAAACCCCAGTTACTAATCCAGTAACTGTTGTTATTGATTGATTCGGATTATTAAAAGTACAGTTTGGACCGAATATCTTCGACCATTGATAGGAGATAATGTTTCCATCAGGATCTATGGAACTACTACCATTGAGTAAGACAGAATCAATTGGCAAAAGAATGTTTTGGTTAATCCCAGCATGTGCAGTTGGTTGGATATTTTTCCTTAAACATAAAGTATCAAGGATTTTTTCAGCCACAACTCTCGAATATAAGATATGATGGCCGGCATTATTTAAGTGTATTCCATCTGCATTATAAATTGACTTAATTGTACCATCAGCATTTGCAAGAGTTGTCCAGAAATCTATTGCTATTTCACCAAACCGTTGATAGGTCCAGTCCCGTATAAAATTTGATTATTCACTTGTGATGCACCAAATTATTACTTGGCTGTGTAGTTGAAACAAAGACTGGTATACCAGCAGCATTTGCAAGAGCCATGGCCCTTTCATAATTATCCTTTTGTTCCTGAATCGTATAGGTATTAGCATTATCATTAGTATGGAAGATTAATGATAATCAAGTCGGGGTTAAACGACAATGCTTTGGTAATATTTCTTTCATTATCAGGTGAGGGTCTTCCAGGTGGCGGGGTATAACCCGTCGGATTTAAAACATGGTAAGTATTGTATCCTGCATATCCCAAATTTATTACCTGGCTTTGGGTATTCTTGCTTTTAACATATACCCTGAATTTATTGACCCAGGCACTATCAAAAGGACTAGCCCCTCCGCCTCCGGCAGTAGATGAACCGAGTACCACGATATTAAATACTTTACCACAGTTTAGAGAATCTGAACCCGAAGGGGGAATATAGGCTTGACTTACACTAATCTGAACAGGGGAAGATCCTGTTGCACCTTGATTATCAGTGACAGAAAGTCGAAAAATGTAAACGCCCTCTATTAATCCGGTAACTGTAGTTATTGCTGAATTATTTGTAGTTATTATAGCTGTGGGTCCTGATAATTTCACCCAATTAAATCCAGTAATAAAACCATCAGCATCATAGGATGAAGAACCATTTAACGTTACGGAAGATACAGGTAATGTAATTGCTTGTGTTTCCCCGGCAATAGCAACAGGTGATTGGTTGGGCACGGGTCCTCCATCAACTTCAGAAAGAACAAAGCCGTTGATATAGGTCCAGGTATTAACCCTTTCAATTTTTACTATCAGTTGCCCGTTAACAGGCGCAATATTCGAAAACAATGCCTTATTGGAATAGTTATTATGAGTATTTATTGTAACAACCGAACTGCCTACTGTATATTTCGTAGAGTTACCGTTATTAGTTCTTGTCCCATAAACTTCGATATTGTACTTTTTACCATTATTTAAGCCAGAAAGAATTAGAGACCGGGTTACCGTACTATAACTGGCAGTTCTTCCAACCTCAACCGGACACATTGTTACCGGGTAAGCCGAACCATTGTCTGCAATCGTATTACTTAAATTAAGCGTAGCATTTATTCCGGATAATGCTCCATCAGCGTATAAAAGGTTCCCAAAGGTTGGATTAACAGCAATATTCCAGTTATTCCATCCTGCCCCTGCAGGAAAAGAGCCTCCGTAAAGGTTAACGTTAATTACTTTTTGTACAGTCTGTGATTTTGCAAAAAACACTGACGTGAACAGTAGCACCAAGCAATAGCTTATTCGCAGGCACAGGAATGAAGTTGCTTTCATTTTAGCATGATTTAGGTATTAAAAAAAGCTACTAACTTTTCAAACCCCGAAACATTAATAAGAATTTGATTAACCGTTTTTCATTGTTGGCACGAAACTTTCCGAGTAAAGGGTGGGAATCAGCTAATGTATAACAATATTCTGAAGGTTTAATATCCTTTAAAAGTATTTATTCGTGCAATATCCACAATCCTTATCCAGGGCTGGTTAAACAGGAACAGTCTATCGTACAGCCTCCGTAAAATTCATATCCGTTTTGAAATATCTACATTTGCATAGCCTGCGAAAACCCGCAGAACTTCTATAAACTAAATAAACTACCATGTGTGGAATTGTAGGATATACCGGCCCAAGAGAAGCTTATCCCATTATCATTAAAGGATTAAAAAGACTTGGAATACCGGGGTTACGACAGTACCGGTGTTGCATTGCAAAACAGTACCGGTCTTAAAGTGTATAAGAAAAAAGGCAAAGTAGCCGAACTGGAAGAAAATATTGTTGGAAAAGATCTTCATGCCAATGTCGGCATCGGCCATACCCGATGGGCAACACACGGTGAACCAAGTGATCAGAAATGCACATCCTCATCAATCAGCCAGTGGTAAATTGGCGATGATCCATAACGGCATTATTGAAAATTATGCACAGTTAAAAAAAGAACTCATTAATAAAGGATATACTTTTTCCAGTGATACGGATACTGAAGTCTTATTGAATTTTATTGAAGAGATCAAAAAGAACAATGAATGTGGATTGGAAGAAGCCGTTCGGATTGCATTAAAAAGAGTAACCGGCGCCTATGTTATTTTATTATTGGATGCAGATAATCCTGATACGATCATTGCAGCCAGAAAAGGAAGTCCCCTGGTTATCGGTGTAGGTAAAGGTGAACATTTTTTAGGTTCTGATGCCTCCCCCATGCTGGAATACACCAAAGAAGTCGTGTATGTAAATGATTATGAACTGGCCATTATTAAACCCGATGAACTGATCCTGAAAAATCTGGGTAATGAAAAAATAACCCCTTATGTTCAGAAGCTTGATCTGGAACTGGCAGCAATAGAAAAAGGCGGTTACGATCATTTCATGCTGAAAGAAATTTTTGAACAGCCCCAAACCATTTATGATTGCCTAAGAGGAAGACTGGATGCAACTGCCGGTACGATCACCATGAGTGGTATTCAGCAATATGCTGACCAGATCATGAATGCCAACCGCATCGTCATGGTTGCCTGTGGCACCAGCTGGCATGCAGGCGTTGATAGCAGAATATATTTTTGAAGAACTCTGCCGCATCAATGTGGAAGTTGAATATGCATCTGAATTCAGGTATCGAAATCCGGTCATCAATAAAGGCGATGTGATCATTGCCATTTCGCAAAGCGGTGAAACGGCTGATACCTTAGTAGCCATTGAAAATGCAAAAGAAAAAGGAGCCATCATACTTTGGAGTTGTAAATGTTGTTGGTTCATCTATTGCAAGAACAAGTCATGGCGGTGCTTATACACATGCCGGCCCTGAAATCGGTGTTGCATCTACCAAAGCTTTTACGGCACAGTTGGCCGTTCTTAACGATGATCGCCTTGAAAGATCGGTTAAATGAAAGGAACCATCTCGCAGGAACGTTACATGCATCTATTGAATGAACTGAATGAAATTCCGGAAAAAGTGGCCTGGACATTAAATCATAGTGAATACTATTAAAGCGTTAGCAGAAAAATATAAAGATGCCCGTGACTTCTTATACCTTGGCAGAGGATATAATTTTCCCGTTGCACTCGAAGGTGCATTAAAATTGAAAGAAATATCTTACATACATGCCGAAGGTTATCCTGCAGCTGAAATGAAACACGGTCCCATTGCATTGGTTGATGAAAATCTGCCGGTAGTTTTTGTTGCTACCAAAGATACTTACCATGAAAAAGTGGTGAGCAATATGCAGGAGATAAAAGCCCGAAAAGGAAAAGTGATTTCTGTGATAACGGAGGGTGATGAAGTATCCGCTGAACATTGCAGATGATGTAATGATCGTACCTGAAGCAGATGAAATAATTGCGCCGATGCTCAGTGTGATACCGTTACAATTATTATCTTATTATATTGGCGTTGCAAAAGGTTGTGATGTGGATAAGCCGAGAAATCTGGCAAAATCAGTTACTGTAGAATAAGCAAGTATGAACAATATCATTAAAAGACCCATCTCTTCTCTTGGTTACGATTTTGTTGCCAAAGAATTTATTCCCAAAGGAAAAAATGAATATCATCTACGTAATCTTCAGAACAGAAGTGGAATCAAATACCGAAAGTTAACAGTAGCTGAAATCAAAACACTACTACGCAATGGAAACTATTCAGATGACTGGAAAAAAGTATTAGTTGCTGAAACTTTTGATCCGCAGTTAGTAAAGAATTGTTCTTTTCACGGACTTGTTCGCATTGGTAACCTGGAGCCCTATTTTGTGGAATTTAATAACCTGCGAATGCCCGTAGGCTTATACAACAGTACCATCATCAGTTGTGATATTGGCAATAATGCCTCGTATTGACAATGTCGCATTTATGAGTCATTATATTATCGGCAATGATGTAATGCTTGTAAATATCAATGAACTGGCCGCAACGGATCATTCCAAATTTGGTAATGGTATTTTAAAAGACGGTGAAAAAGAATCTGTCCGTATCTGGATGGAGATTTGCAATGAAAACGGAGGAAGAAGTGTTCTTCCATTTAACGGTATGCAACCCGGCGATGCCTGGCTCTGGTCGAAGAACAGGGCGGATGAAAAATTATTGAGACAAGTTCAAGGAATTCACTGACAAGAGATTTGATACACAAAGAGGTTACTATGGAAAGATCGGTGACCGTACGGTGATCAAAAATTGTAAGATCATGAAAGATACCTGGATTGGAAGCGATGCTTATCTGAAAGGTGCCAATAAAATAAAAAATATCACGATCAATTCATCGCCGCGAGGCAAAATCACAGATCGGCGAAGGTTGTGAATTGGTAAATGGAATTATTGGATTTGGTTGCCGCATCTTTTATGGTGTAAAAGCAGTTCGTTTTGTAATGGGTGATAACTCACAATTAAAATATGGAGCAAGACTTATTAATTCCTATCTCGGCTGACAACTCAACCATCTCTTGTTGTGAAGTTTTGAACTCGTTGATCTTTCCGGCACATGAACAGCATCATAATAATTCGTTTTTATGCGCTGCTACTGTATTGGGACAAAGCAATATGGCAGCAGGTGCCACCATTGGTTCCAATCATAATTCAAGCGGTGCACGATGGTGAAATAATGGCAGGCCGTGGTTTCTGGCCGGGACTTTGCGTAAGCCTGAAACACAATTCAAAATTTGCATCGTTTACCATTATTGCCAAAGGCGATTTTCCGGCTGAATTAAATATTCCGGTTCCCTTTTCATTGGTAAGCAATGATGTCAGTAATGATAAACTGGTAGTGATGCCGGGTTATTGGTTCATGTATAATATGTATGCATTGGCCCGTAACGCCGGAAAATATGCCGACCGGGATAAGCGTACCAGCAAGGCATTGACCATTGAATATGATTACCTGGCACCAGATAGCGTTAATGAAATGTTCGACTCCTTACAATTATTTAAATCGCTGGCGGCAAAAGCTTATGCACTGAAAAATAAAATAAACATTCCGGAAAAAGAGCTGCTGAAAAAAGGAGAAGCTTTGCTGGAAACAAAAACCTCCGGGATCAAACAACTGGAAATAGTGGCTGATGGATTTGAAAACAGCAAAAGAAAAGTGGAACTGGTGAAAATGCCGGAAGCTTATTCGCTTTTTAAAGAAATGATCGTTTATTATGGAATAACACAATTAATAGAACTTATCAACGATAAAAAAATATCCAACTGGCAGGCTTTATTAAAAGCGTTACCTGCAAAACCCATTCGTACAACCTGGATCAATATAGGAGGTCAGTTAATCCCGGAACCTTCGGTCAACACACTAAAACAAAATATCCGCTCGGGCAAAATAAACAGTTGGGACGAAGTACATGTTTTTTATACTAAAAAAAGTAAAGAGTACGCTGCTGATAAATTCCGGCATGCATTTGCTGCAATGCTTGAAGTTTTAAAATTGACCCCTAAAAGATTTACCAAAAAATTATTCCTTCAATTATTGGAGAATGCCATCACTACCAAAGAATGGATGAGTACCGGAATCTATGCCTCCCGTCTAAAGGATTATATCAATCCTTTCAGGTCCATGCTGTATGAGACCGAACAGGAAATGGAAAAAGTGATTGGAAAATTAGGAGAGAACAGTTTCATAAAAATGAAACAGGATGAACTTTGTGCTTTTACTGAAAATGTAGAACAGTTAAAGCAGCAATTCAAGTAATGAATGAACAGGTTAGTTGATGTATACATCGAAAGTTTGCCCGTGGAGAGGCAGGAACTATGCCAACAAATCAGGGAACTAATCCTGGAAAATGTTCCTGGCATTGAAGAAAAACTAAGCTTTAAAATTCCTTTCTATCATTACTTCGGCATGTTTATGTTCCTCAACCAAACCAAAGAAGGTATTGATGTGGCTTTTTGCCGGGGTAAAGATCTCCTGGAAGCTTTTCCGCAACTACAGCAGAAAGACAGGGCAATCATCGCATCGGTTTGTATCAAAACAAAAAAAGATATTACTGATTTCGATCTGCGACAAATGATCATTACTGCTGCTGAATGGAACAAGGAAGCAAAGCAACTCAACATTCCGATGGTCAGAAAAGCAAAAAAGAAAACGAAGTAATTAAATTACGTCATTCCGGGCTTGACCCGGAATCTTTCCCTAAAAATCTCTTTATTGTTTTACAAACCTGTAAGTAGCACTGGTATCTAAAGTAGATGCCAGTATAAAATAAGTACCTCTCGCAAGTTCCATCACATTCATATTAATAGAATTGATTCCTTCAATAATACGGGGATACCATTGCTTTACTATATTTCCATTTACATCATACACATTTAAACTGAACAACAGTTTTTCTTGCCGAAGTAAGTGTAATAGTTGCAGCATCCTGAATCGGATTTGGAGCAATAGAAGTAATTATGAATCCGATTTCATCATTAACGATGGCAACAACTTTGCTATACCTTATTGAACCATCAGCATCAATCATCTTCAGCCGATACCATGTTATGCCTTTTCCTAATCCTGAATCGTTGAATGAATAATACCGGTTTGTTTCACTTCCGTTAATTATTGACAGTAAACTGAAGTTTTGGTTATCAGTTGATTTTTCCAATTCGAATTTTGCATCTTTAGAACAACATACCGCCAACTCCCATTTAATTCTTGAAAGATTTTCCGAAATTTTTACTGCAGTAAAATCAATAAGTTTTATTGGTAGTGGAAGAGAAATTCTTGATAACCCATAAGGAGAAAATTGCGTTGCACCCAGGGTTTTTACCTTGTATATATTCCCTGATACAGGATTGACCGGAGCCGGCACACCCGAAGCATACCAGTAACCCAGTTTACGATGCCAGGCTTGCAGATTATCCGGATTGTTGTAAAGTGGATTGTCAAATTCGGAACCAACTTGCGAAGATCTGTCAAATTGAAAAGTAATATCTGCACCGGTAGCTGGTGGATTTACAGATGGTGTAATATTCCAGGTAAGTAATACAGCTCCGTCTGTAGTCCTGGGAAGATCCGGAGTAACTCCATCATTTACTTTTACAATCCAATCATGGTTACTGACATTTTCAATTCTAACGGGATTATATTTTGAATCACCAACCGGAAAGTCTTTAAAAGTACTGACAGTATTCAAGATCAATGCTCCGGTACCTGCAGTTCGTATATAGCTGGTTGCAGAACCTCCTGTTACAGTACCAGTCACCGTTAAATTGTTAGTGCCGGGATCAACATACGTATTGTTAGTTGATAATAATGATACACTTCCCGTTACTGTTTTGTTTGTAGTAAGGGTTACAGTTGTGTTGTTTAGTGCCGAACCAATTTCTAAACCTCCCGTAGTTGGAACTGTTAATGAACCTGAACCTCCTAATTCAGCCGTTATTCCGTTAATAATAAATTTAGCCGTAGCTGCACTTGCATTAGCACTAATATTACCATTCCCGCTGATCCCATTCCTGAATATTTTATCCCCGGAATTTTGCCAGACAATCAATGCCGTTCCATTATTTTCAAACACACCATTAAAAGCTGTATTGGCATTCGCACCAACAATCATATTTGTAGGAGAACTGTTCGTTATTCTAAATATTGGGATCGTAGTTGCAGTAACATTTGGGAAATAGGTAACCCCATTTGTACCAAACCCGCCGGATAATGTATACTCAAGAATTGACTGATCCTGATAAATAATATTAGCAATATGTACACCTGCATTCGCAGTGATCGTAACAGAAGCAGCAGCTATTCTTACTATCCCACCCGTGCTAACATTTAATGTTGCGGTTCCTGAGCTGAATACAGGAATAGTAGCCGCCAGCGAAAGGGTAAAAACGCCACCAGTAAGTATGTCAACATCATCTCCGGGACCATCGTCAACTGTAAAAGTACCAGCTGTATAATCTAAGATTCCTCCATTTTCAATAACAACCTGATTGGCTGCAACAGTTGAATTGATGGTAACAGTATGCAGGTTTCTAATCTGAATAGTATTGGCAGCACTGGTTGGTGTTGCAGTTGCACTCAACCATGTTCCGGGCAATCCAGTTGGAGAAGATTCCCATGTTGAAGTAGTATTCCAGGATCCTGTTTGTATGGAACGAAAATAATCTGTACTTGGAGGAACATAGGATGCAGTAAAACTGAAATCTTCAATCGCCATTCCATCATCACCACCAGTCGCATTATTATCTGTCCAGCGAATAAAAAGAGTTGCTCCAATAGCTATATTCAATCCGGTAATTGTATTTGTAACAGACGAAGTATGCTGAATACTGCCATTTCCGGTAGCCTGACCAGGGTTTGCGTAGTCTAACAAATCAAAATCAGTCCATGAACCTGTGGTAAGACTTGTAGCATCTGTACTATATTGAAAATCCAGTCTGTCAGTTCTGTTTGCAGCTCCAACTCTCCATGTCTCTCCATTGTAAGTAATTGCCAGATCTGTTATAGTGATTCCTGTATTGTTGGTAAAATAAAACCCAATTGCAGGATCTAAACTACCAGATTGCAAACCTCCCAATTTTCTATTAGCATTTCCTGCCAGTCCGAAATTATACGTGTCACCCACACTAGCGGATCCTGTACCAGCTGTGATTTCAGTATTTGAACTTGTCCCGGTCTCAGCAAAAAACCATCCATTTAAGGATGTATTTACTAAATTTAAATTTCCTCCGGAGACAGTTGCGTTTTCTGTACCAAGTCCATCAAAGTTTTGTGAATAGCTTGTAAGCGTCAATGAATATTGAGCATGAACGATCGCTTTTTCAAGCAATAAAAAACATACAATCAATAAAATCTTTTTCATCACTACATTTTTATTTATAGCGGATTGGATTCTACTTTATAGATTTTCTAAGATAATGGACAGAAACCTGGATAAGATTTCTGTCTAAATGTAGAAGTTGCTTTAATAAAAAACTGGGGAATTTTCTGAAAAAAAAGGGGTTATTTCCTGATAAATCTAAATGTCGCTTTTGTATCCAACGAATAGGCAAGCACCCAATAAATGCCGCTTGTAAGTTCTTGTACATTCATATTAATGGTATTAACTCCTTCAGTAATATTTGAATACCATTGCTTTACAATATTACCGGATACATTATATATGGTGAACTGAACAGCGCCTTTTTTGGCTGCAGTAAGTGATATTGTAGCCGCATCCTGAACAGGATTGGGAGAGATGGAAGAAATGACAAATCCTTTGTCATCATTAATTATGACAACTACTTTGCTGTATTTTATTGATCCATCAACATCGGTCATTTTCAGACGATAATAGTTTGTTCCTTTAGTAAGCCTGCTATCGTTGTAAGCGTAAAAACGATTGTTATCAGATCCATTAATAATGGTCAGCAAACTAAAATTGCTGCCATCAACAGATTTCTCCAGTTCAAAGGTTGCTTTGTCGGTAGTAAAATCTGCTAACTCCCAGTTTATTCTTGAAAGATTGTCAGAAATTTTCTCAGCAGAGAAATCAATTAGTTTGATTGGAAGAGGATTTGCAGCAAAATCGTAAATCAGTCGCTAATGTAAAACTGCCAAAACATTTGTACACCTTGTTTGTAGTATAAGTGAACCACATTCATAAATCAATCCATTGGTCACACAGACCTATGGAACCGAGGTGTTGAAGTACTTCATTTGTCCACTTACATGCCGATCACATCTGCTAACAAATGTGTTTGCAAGAATTTTTGCAAAACTTGTTTGATGAACATCCAATGATACCTACTTTTGAAGAGATCCTACATTCTGATTTAATTCCCAGTATTCAACATAACTTACATGATTAATACGGAGGTTCAACATATTGACCATGAATATTTTGTGGATTCGTTCTTAAATATTGAGCTGTAAATTCATCAGATGTAGCACCTCCAGATCCGGAATATACCAATTGGTGCATAAATTCCACCAGCACCAGTACTTGTACCAACAGGAAAAATAAAATCATCATTTCCTATTTTTTTCATTGGTCCATTAATAAAA
Source organism: uncultured Chitinophagaceae bacterium (assembly GCA_963705465.1). Taxonomy (GTDB): domain Bacteria; phylum Bacteroidota; class Bacteroidia; order Chitinophagales; family Chitinophagaceae; genus JJ008. The sequence continues at coordinate 83,201 of CAVPJN010000007.1, forward strand.
CTATTTATCGAACCACCTGAATATTTTGCATCATCAACCATGGTCAGCAGACTATCCGCTTTTGTAGTTAAGATTCCATTAGTAAGTGCAAGACTATCAGGAAGTGTAAGATGGTGAAGTAATGTTGCACCAGCAGGATTATTCATTATAAAATTTACTGTGACCGGAAATTGTTCCTGAACTGTGAATGATTGATTGGACGAACCGTTAAGTTCAAAATCATTTATGGTGCCAGCTACTCCACTTGAGGTTATTGTTCCTGAGTTATTTAAATCTCCCCATAAGAAAATACGACCACCACCACCAGAAGTAACGGAACTACTTGTAAGCTCAATCTTTGAATCAGAACTTAAAGTCAGATCTCCTTCAATAGTTAACTCTCTGATACCATGTACTATTTCTTACAATAAATGAAAAATTATTTGTTGAAATAAAATTTACATTATTAAAAGTAGTATGGATTGATAAATCCATGGTATTATAGACGCCGTTAATGCAGGAGAATTCCATTCCAGATTTCCATAATCGAGTGGCAACAAATGAAGCTCCATTTGTACCGGTAAGATTTATAAACTTTGCTAATGAATTTGATGCCCATGATTCCATTCGGAAATATGCCACCATTTTTTGCAATCTCATATATAGCTCCATTTTGCATTGTAAAACTTGTTACCGAACTTGTGAAGGAGTCACCAGTATTTTCAAAGAATTTGATATACCCTGTTGCACTAACTTGCATATTTGCATTAATATAGGCTCCAGAATAGTTGTTACAAACCTGGCAGCAGAATTTGTTGAACCGCCACTACCTGTAAAATATAAATTTCCATCAACCAAACCAGTTACTCCATTATGTACCAGTAAGTGAAAGAATAAGATTATTAGGTCCAATAGGGTTGGGGTTAGTACAGTCTAATGTAAGTGTACCACCCAAATCAATTTGTAGTCCTTTTGGAGAAGATGCCGTGCTATTTAAAAGAATAGTTTGAGATACAGAGCTTGCTAAAGTTACAGTACTGGTTATCCGCAAAGAATTGATATTAGGCGATACATCAAGTGTTATTGTAACAGGAACGTTAATCAATACATCATCGCTATTACCTGGAACAGCATTCCCACTCCAATTTGAACGGAGTTGACCATAAATATCACCTCCTCCACCAATCCAGGTAATTTGTGCTGAAATACCAGTTAATAAAGAAAACAAAACAATAAGTGTAAATACAATTCTTTTCATCTCAACATTTTAAAAAAATGAGTTGACGTTTATCGAAAAGAATTTCAGAGATGATGGATAGCTTACCAAGATAAGATTTCTGACTTTATTATTAGCAAAAATAATGGTTGATGTTACTACTAATTATTTTTTCCGGAAGAAAAGCCGCACCGGCACACCCGAAAGCTCAAAATTTTCCCGCAATTTATTTTCCAGGTAATTTTTATACGGTGTTTTTATATCGTCCGGAAAATTACAAAAGAAAGCAAAGGATGGTACAGCAGTCGGTAACTGTGTAACAAATTTTATTTTAACTGAATGTCCCCTTACCACCGGCGGATGATAGGAAGCAATGGCTTTCAGTATCGTATCATTCAGTTTGGAAGTTGCAATATGTTGCTTACGGTTATCATATACCTGCAAAGCAATTTCTATGGCTTTGAAGATCCTTGTTTTCTCTTTTGCAGATACAAACAGGATGGGTACATCATTAAAAGGTGCCAGCTTCTTTTTCAATGCCGCTTCATACTCCTTGGCCGTATTGGTTTCCTTTTCCATCAGGTCCCACTTATTCACCAATACCACAATCCCTTTTCCTTTTTTTACTGCCAGGCTGTAGATATTCAGATCCTGAGAAGTAATTCCTTTCTCCGCATCGATCATCAGCAAACAAACATCGGCTTCGTCCACCGCTTTGATGGCACGGATAACGGAATAAAATTCCAGGTCTTCATGCACCTTCGCTTTTTTGCGGATACCCGCTGTATCGATCAGTACAAATTCTTTCTGGAATAAATTATAATGGGTATGGATCGAATCTCTTGTAGTACCTGCGATATCACTTACAATCGTTCGCTCCTCACCTACCAATGCATTTAATAAAGAAGACTTACCCGTATTCGGCTGTCCGATGATGGAGATCTTTGGTAAGGCATCAATGGCTTTTGCTTCTTCCGAATCATCTTCGGTTATCATGGATGCAACTTCATCCAGCAATTCGCCGGTGCCGCTGCCACTGGCTGCCGCAATAAAAAACACATGTTCGAAACCAAGACTGTAAAACTCAGTTGCTTCCATCATCCTGTCGTTATTATCTACCTTGTTCACCGTAAGCAATACAGGCTTTGTACTTTTTCGTAACACACTGGCCATGGCATCATCAAGATTGGTCATGCCCGTAGTAGCATCTACCATAAAAATGATGGCATTCGCTTCTTCCACGGCAATCATTACCTGCTTGGCAATTTCTTTTTCAAAAACATCTTCACTACCGGAAACAAATCCACCGGTATCAATAACGTTATAGGTTTTTCCGTTCCAGTCGGTAACACCATACTGGCGGTCACGGGTAACACCGCTTTCATCATCTACGATGGCTTTACGTTCCACCAGCAAACGATTAAAGAGTGTACTTTTTCCTACGTTGGGCCGACCAACTATTGCGACGGTAAATGACATGCTATTTTAGATTTCAGATTTTAGATTGCAGATTACTACTGCAAATTACTTTACTAACCCTTTTAATGTTGTATTGATGGAAGAGACTGTCATGGCTACCAATTCATTCCCTTCTTTATGCAATACGTTTATTTCATTTTTTCTTTCTGGATAGAACTCACTGAGTAATTCCAGAAAATACATCGACTCATCCGCCTCTTCCTCAACAATCCTCATTTTGTTTATAAAATCAGGTTTCGATTTCGCCCTGCAGGCTGCTCTGTAATTAGCCCCAACCGAAGCAGATGATCTCACCAATTGATCGATATATGATTTTATTACCGGATCAAAACTGAGTGACTTACAAAACCTGGCAATATTTATTGCAAATGCTTTTGTTCTTGTCTTAAAAATCTCTTTATCCATCTTTAAGAAAATTTACATTGGTAATCGGCAATCTGCATTCGCCAATCTGCAATCAATATCCGTATTCCCTCAACTGCATATCATTCTCTCTCCACTTTGGTTTTACTTTTACAAATAATTCCAAAAACACTTTTCTGTCGATGAAGGCTTCAATATCTTTTCTGGCTTCGGAGCCAATTCTTTTTATCTTCTCCCCTTTTGAACCGATCAGAATTACTTTTTGCGTTTCCCGATGTACAATGATATCGGCAACAATTTTTACCAGCGTTGTTTTTTCCTGGTACTCTCTTATCAGTACAGCGGTATGATAAGGGATCTCATCCTGCGCCAGCTCATATATCTTTTCACGGATGATCTCACTCACAAAAAATCTTGTATTCAGATCACTGATATCATCTCCTTCATAAAAAGGTTCTCCTTCCGGTAAAAATTCAAGAAAAGCATTGACCAGTTTCTTTTTATTGATCCCTGAAAGTGCAGAGATGGTAATTACTTTTTTGCAATAAGGTTTTGCAGCAAAGAAATCAACAGCTTCTTTTATCCTGGCTTCAGATTCAAGATCGATCTTATTAATAGCAACAATAGCAGGAACTTTTAACCGCAATGCCGTAAAGATGGCATCCACTTCTTCCCAATTCTCTTTTACATCCACCAGCAGCAACGCTACATCCGCATCTTCCAAAGCACCTTTTACCGCCTGCATCATTTTCTCATGCAGTTTGTATCTCGGTTCAATGATGCCGGGTGTATCTGAAAAAATTACCTGGTAATCTTTTTCGGTAATGATCCCTTTAATGCGATGCCTTGTTGTCTGCACTTTATGCGAAACGATAGCCAATTTCTCACCCATCAGTGCATTGAGCAAAGTGCTTTTACCCGCATTGGGTCTTCCAAATATGTTTACAAAACCTGATTTCATGATATTTTACCACAGATTACACTGATGTATCTGTATATATTGTCAAAAGTACAATCTTGTTATTATCAGTCGGAATATTTGATTAACACAGATTTTAATCACATATCCGGCTTTCAGTTCCGGAAGTTCACAGCTATTAATTGTTTGTCAGTTACAAAAGTTCCTATCTGTGCTAATCTGTGTAATCTGTGGCTAAAAAATAAAAATAGCCCCGCCTTTTGCGGGGCCTTTGTTGCGAAGGGGAGGATCGAACTCCCGACCTACGGGTTATGAGCCCGTCGAGCTACCGCTGCTCTACTTCGCGGTGCAAAGGTAGCCGTATAGGGCCTATTTACCAAAGAAAAAACGTTCTGAATTAAAAGAATCAGAACGTTTTTATCAGTTATACCCCTTTCGTTATGACTATACTTTTCTAACACTGCTGGAGCCGCTGCTTTTGAGTTCCCGGATTACGCCATTTCCTTTATACTTCACATCGCTGGCACCGGTGGCCTGGGCCGATAATTCTTTATTTACAGTGATCTTTATATCGCTGGCGCCGCTGGCCTGTGCATTACAGATCTCCGTAATAAGGTCAAACCCTTTAAAATCGCTGGCGCCGCTGGCCTCAATAGATAAATGGGTGGCAGTACCTGTAATTGTTACATCCGAAGCACCACTTAAATCAACTTTAAGTTTACCTACTTCGATTCTGCCCTTAACATCACTGGCACCAGATTGATGAAGTGAGAGTTCAGGAGCTTTTAATGTTCCGGATATAAAAACATCGCAGGCACCACTCACATTCAACGCATCAATTTGTTTAAATGAAATATATGCTTTCAGTTTTTTATTACCACTACCCCATTTCATCCCTTTGCTTTCGAAGTCGATAAATAACACACCATTCTTTACTTCTACTTTAATTCTTTCACGGTCTTTTGCATCTGCAGCACTTACAGCTACTGCTTCTTCATTAGCCTGCGTAATAAATACATCAAATGCACTGGAAAGATTGATAGCATGAAAATTCTTTGCCGTTCTTATTTCTGCATTGGGATCATTTATTTGTTGGGCATTTATTCCCGCAGCAAATAAAACTCCCCATACAATCAATTGTAATTTTTTCATTTTATTAAATTTATTCTCTTTTATATTTTGGATACCGTTCCACCTGTGTTTTTCTTAATCTCTTTTAACGAAGCATTCCCTTTGTATTTTACAACACCTCCGGTATTGGCTTTTACCTGCAATTCTTTATTGGCATTCACGGTAATATTTGCTCCGGTACTTACCGATATATCACAATTTGCACTTGCAAGATCCAAACCGGAAAACTGACTACCTGTGCTTCCATCAATTTCCAAATACTCTGCTGCACCGGTTAAGGTGATCTTAGAACCTGTACTCTGACTAACCTTTAAAGAAGTGATCTGTACCTTACCTTTTACCAAAGCGCCGGTATTTGCTTTCATCTCCAGAGATGAAGATTGAAGAACTCCATCCATCTTTACAGAAGCACCTGTACTTACAAAAAGTTTGTCTAACGATTTGTAAGAAATATATGCTCTCAGATTCTTTGTTTCCTTTTTAGTATTGATTGCGCCCGGTTTAGTTTCGTAATGAATCTTTAAAATGCCATTTTCAACTTTCGTAACAATTTTATTTCTGTACTCCGGTTTATCGGCACTTACAGCCAGTTCTTCTGTTTTTCCTTCAGTTAATACACATTCTATACCCGTACCAATATCAATTCCATGAAAACTGCTTACAGTTCTTTTTTCTGCATTGGCATCATTAATGGTTTTCTGAGAAAATGAAGTAGTTGACAATAAAGCAATTGTCAATAGCGTAAGAATAATTTTTTGCATAAACGATGGTTTAAACTATTATACGAAGAGTGGTGTAGAAAAGTTACAGCTTATTAGAATTTAATTCTTCCTTATTTTTGCACCAGTTCTTAGCCTTTGAATAAGAAGGCTTTAGTTTTTCAAGCCTGCCTCACGGCAGGCAGGTTTCCGGGGTGTTTGCCCTGTGTTTGCCGGAGTTTATTTCCTCAAGCACAGATGCAATCTGAGATCAAACCCGTAGAACCTGGTCAGGGTAATGCCTGCGAAGGGAGTGGGATCATCAATCGGTGATTTCAACAGTTGACCTTTCTTTAGCATTTCCCTCTTATTTTTTAAACCCGCCGGCCTTCGGGCAGGCATAAAATCATTAAAAAATGAAGAGGATCATCATGCTTGGTTGTTTTATTATAACAGCTAATGCTATTTTATCGCAAGCAATAAAAGACAGTTTTTATTCATTAACACCGGTAGAGGTAAGAGCCGTCCGTGCCGGAGAAAACACCCCTTTTACTAAAACAAATATTTCCCGAAAGGAAATTGCCAAAACAAATCTTGGTCAGGATATTCCTTTCTTATTGAATCAGACGCCTTCGGTAGTTATTAACTCTGATGCCGGAAATGGTGTAGGCTATACCGGTATACGCATCAGGGGTTCGGATGCAACAAGAATTAATGTAACACTCAATGGCATTCCTTATAATGATGCAGAAAGTCAGGGAACATTTTTTGTGGATCTGCCGGATTTCAGTTCTTCCACAGGAAGCATACAAATACAAAGAGGTGTTGGTACTTCATCAAACGGAGCCGGAGCTTTTGGTGGCAGTATTAACTTCAGTACCAATGAAGTAATAAAAGAGCAGTATGCCGAATTCAACAATAGCTTCGGTTCATTCAACACATGGAAACACACCATTAAAGCCGGAACGGGATTGCAAAATGGTTTTACAACTGATATACGATTCTCTAAAATCAAAAGCGATGGATTTATTGACAGAGCCAGCAGTGATCTAAAATCCTTTCATTTCTCTACTGCCTATATAAAAGAAAAAACAGCTGTGCGGATCAATGTTTTCTCTGGCAAAGAAAAAACATACCAGGCCTGGAATGGTATTTCTGAAGCCGATCTTATTGCAGGAAACAGAACGGTGAACAGTGCGGGTACAGAAAAACCGGGAGTACCCTATGATAACGAAATTGACGACTATACGCAAACACATTACCAGTTGTTCTTTCATCAGCAACTAAATAATAAACTAAGTTTTAATACTGCCTTTTTTCTTACAAAAGGAAAAGGTTTCTATGAACAATATAAAGCTGATCAGCAATATTCAAAATACGGCATGCCGAATCCTGCAGCTGCTACCCAATCGGATATGATTCGTCGCTTGTGGCTGGATAATGATTTCTTTGGAAATATTTTTTCACTCCAGTTAAAAACGAATCAAACAGAAGCGGTATTAGGTGGAGGTATCACCCGTTATGATGGTTCACATTTTGGAAAAGTGATATGGGCAGAAAAAGGATTGACAAGTATAGATAACTGGTACGATCTGGATGCAAGAAAAGACGATGTAAATATTTTTGTAAAGCAACAAACAAAATTTGCAGGTAACTGGCATTGGTTTTACGATCTGCAATACAGATATGTAAACTATGCAACCAATGGATTCCGGGATAATCCAACTTTAGCAACAAGAAAAGAATTTAATTTTTTCAATCCAAAAGCAGGTATCAGTTATATTAAAAAAGGCTGGAAGGTGTATGCATCTTACAGCATTGCCAATAAAGAACCGAACAGAGATGATTTTGAATCAGGAGCATTGCAACAGCCTTTGCCCGAACGATTACATGATATAGAAGCCGGAATTGAAAAAACTACTTCAGTTTACAATTGGTCTGCTACTTTTTATTATATGAATTATAAAGATCAACTGGTACTCACCGGAAAAATAAATGATGTGGGAGCTTATACAAGAACAAATATTCCCAATAGTTACAGGACCGGCATAGAACTGCAAGCCGGGATAAAATTTAATGCATGGATGAATGCATCCGGAAATATCTCCATCAGTGAAAACAAAGTGAAAAACTTTACTGAGTATATTGATGATTATGATAATGGCGGGCAGAAGAACAATAGCTATGCGTCCAGTAGTATAGCGTACTCACCTTCTGTGGTTGGCGGAGCTACTATCAATTTCCTTCCGGTAAAAAATGCGGAGTTAAGTTTATTGAGCAAATATGTAAGCAAGCAATATCTTGACAACACAGCCGATGATGCCCGTTCATTAAATGCATTTTTTGTACAGGATATAAGAGCAATTTATACAATCAAAAGCAAATGTCTAAAGGAGATAAATATCATTGCACAGCTAAATAATGTATTTGGCAAAAAGTATGAACCGAATGGATATACTTACAGTTATTTTGTAGGAGGAGAAACCGTGACAGAGAATTTTTATTTCCCGATGGCGGGAACGAATTTTATGCTGGGCTTGAATATAAGATTATAGAGAAAATGCCGGAGGTATGAAGTCGGAAGTCTGAGTTCCGACTTCATACCTCTTACTGCTTAGCAACAAATTTTTCCTGCCATTCCAGCATTCCACCCACCAGGTTTTTTGTATTTGTATAGCCCATTGCATCCAGAAACATACAGGCCTGCCCGCTACGGTTACCACTACGGCAATAAATGATGATCTCTTCATCTTTCAGGTCTTCAATCTCATCGATCTGCATGGTCTGTACTTTACCCAATGGAATTAATGTGCCATTGATATTAAACTCAGCAAATTCATGCGGTTCTCTTACATCTATCAGGTTAATTTTTTCACCGGCATCCATCCGGGCTTTTAATTCTTCTGCAGTTATGTTTTGCATATGTTAAACTTATTGTTATTCTAAATATTTTCATCCAGGTTATTCTGCGTACTGTCTATAACAGGTTTTTCTACCTGTAGCCACACATCAATGGTTTGTCCCGAACGGATCTTTTGAATTCTTTTGTCCTCATCTAAGTCTTTCGGGATTTTGTTTATAGATCCAAGCTCCCAATGTATCGCTAACATTTCCATCTAAAACAATAGCACCTATTACGATACCGTTTGCCTCTAATACTCTTTTAGCTTCACTATACACCATGCCTGTAATTATCGGAACAGAAAATTCTTTATTTCCCACTCCATCACCTAAAACCAATGAGATCACACTTCCTTTTCTTAGCTGTGTACCCGGTGCAATTGAAGTTCCGTTATACAATTGTTCAAGTATAGCATTTTTGGCGAAGTCAGGCTTAAACGTGGTATCACCAATCTTAAGATCCATATTTTTCAACACCATCTGCGCATTGCGAAGACTGTAACCAAGTAAGTTGGGCATTTCAACCATCGGCGGTACAGACCTGCTGATAACAAGAAAAATTGTTCTGTTTGATTTGACTGTTTCATCCGCATCAGGTATTTGTTTAATAACTGATAAGGGCTTAGCTGTGTCAATATAAACTGAATCCTGGATCTCGATATCAAATCCTGCTTTTTTCAGCACCTTTATTGCTTCATCATAATTCATACCTGTAACAGAAGGTACTGTTGCAGATTTACCATGATCTGTTAACCAGGTTAGCGACAAAAGAAATAAAGAAAAGATGCCTAATGCCAGAATGATGCCGACAAGTATATTAAGCCAAAGAGGCCGGTTTGTAATAAATTTAAACATTCGGATTATTATGCGTTATCATGATTTATTCTTGCTAAAACTATCCTGAACCAGTTTTGTATAAAATTCTTTAAGATTCCAGCCCATTGCTTTTACCTGTTGAGGAATAATACTTGCCTCACTTTGTCCCGGCACCGTATTCACTTCAAGCATATACGGTTTTCCTTCCTGCTCATTGTAAATAAAATCAATTCTTACAACACCACCACAATTAAAAACAGTATACACTTTCTTTGCGGCTTCCCTTACTTTTTCTGCGATCGCTTCATCTACTACTGCCGGTGTAATTTCATCTGACTTACCATAGTATTTTGCTTCAAAGTCAAAAAACTCTTTGTCACCATGTGCTTTTACTTCTGTAAGTGGCAATACGATGATCTTGCCTTCTGTTCTAAACACACCAACTGTAAATTCTCTTCCATTGATCATTTCTTCTACCAGTACCTGATCATCTTCTTTAAAGGCTTTTTCAATAGCATGACCCAGTTCATCAGAAGGATGATTGACTTTTGACATGCCGATACTGGAACCCCCATTATTGGGTTTAATAAATACCGGAAACTTTAATGTATTTACGATTTCATCAGGGCTTTCAAAATTGTTCTTTATCAAAATAACAGATTTTGCTACCGCAATACCTGCCATTCCTGCTACCGCCACCGCATACCTTTTATTAAATGTAAGTGAAGAAGTGGCCGCATCACAACCCGTATAGGGTATTTTCAAGGTGTCAAAATAACCCTGTAATTTTCCATCTTCTCCCGGGGTTCCATGCATACCGATAAAGACAGAATCAAAAATTATTTTCTGATTATCAAGGGGAAGAGAAAAATCATTTTTATCAATTTCTGTTTTTCTGCCATCCGGCAATTCATACCACCAGCCATCGGGGTTAATGTCAATTTTATAAACATTGAAAAGATTACGATCCAGATTATTATCAATCGTTATGGCGCTTTTATAAGAAATAACTGCTTCGCCTGAAAAGCCGCCAGTTACAAGAGCTATATTCTGCTTCATTTTTTTGGTGTAGTAGGTTTAGTTCCCGTTTCAACGGGTTTAGATGTGCAAATATTGCAGAAAATGCTGATATGCCCAACGCAAATGACTGATATCAAATGGCATTAACAAAAAATATGGCAAACATTCTAAAAAACTAAGGGAATCTGACAAAATAAGAAAGGTGAAGGCCGTTTCTCCTTCACCTTTTTACGACGGGAAATATCACCCGCCACTATTTGAGCAGCTTTCACTGCTATATAGTATCTAAATTACAAAATTTTTCAAGTTATATAACCTTAAATTCCTGAAAAATTATGCACACTATCAGCACATATCAAATATGCATCATGTCTTTCTTAGCCATCAATTGATCCACCGTTTCCACATACATTTCATCTGGCACACAACAATCTACCGGGCAAACAGCTGCACATTGAGGTTCTTCATGAAAACCCTGACACTCGGTACATTTATTAGGTGTGATATAATAGATATCAACTGCCACCGGTGCATTTTTCTGGTCGGCATCAACAACAGATCCATCTAAAAGTGTAAAATTTCCTTTTACTGTTGTTCCATCAGAAACAGCCCATTCAACACCACCTTCATAGATAGCATTATTGGGACATTCTGGTTCGCAGGCTCCGCAATTGATACATTCTTCAGTAATCTTAATAGCCATAGTATAATTTAATTTAAAAGGTTGTGAGTTACTTTTGTACCACAAAAATAATAGTCAGGAATGAATTTACAACATCGTATTGATTTATTAGTTCGTCTGGGAGAATATATTTTATCGGATGATGGAGAAATGGGAGTCAGTAAAGAAAAGAGCAGAACATGAAAATGGCTGGTTTACTCCGGAGTTTGTAGCATCAGCAACACAAAATATTGCAAACAGGTTGCTGAAAAGAGATATTCTTGAAAACTGGACTCAACAATATTCAATTGAAAAAAATAGTACCCATCCAAAAAAGATAGGAATAGTAATGGCGGGCAATATTCCACTGGTTGGCTTTCATGATTTTTTATGTGTTTTTGTAAGTGGCCATATTGCAATGATCAAGGCATCGTCAAAAGACCAGGTACTGATCAAACATCTTGTTGAAAAAATGACTGAATGGGATCCGGAAGCAGCTCTGTTTTTACAATTTGCAGAAATGCTGAAAAATTGTGATGCTTATATTGCAACAGGCAGCAATAATTCTTCCCGGTATTTTGAATATTATTTTTCAAAATTTCCAACTATCATCCGAAAGAACAGAACATCAGTAGCAATTTTGAGGGGAAATGAATCAAATGAGGAATTGGAATTACTGGCCGATGATGTTTACCCTTATTTTGGACTGGGTTGTAGAAATGTTACTAAAATATATGTGCCTGACGACTATAATTTTGAGCAACTATTGGGCGTATTTAATAAATATGAGTACCTGGCCGATCATCATAAATACAAAAACAATTATGATTATAATCTGGCCATTCATCTACTGAACAAAGTCTATTATATGACCAATGGTTCCATTCTATTAATAGAAAATAAAAATCTTTTTTCCCCGATCAGCCAGTTGAATTATGAATTTTATAAAGCCGGGGATGAAGTAAATAAAGCCTTGGAAAATAACCCTGAACTACAATGTATCGTAGGCACAACGGATATTCCTTTTGGTAATGCCCAATGTCCAGGTGTCAATGAATATGCTGACGGAGTTGACACAATGTCTTTTTTGACATCCTTATGACTAAAGTAATTTTTAAGCGAAATAACCGCAGAGGCGCAAAGGCGCAGAAAATGAACTGAGCAATAACTCTGCGGTCTCCCTGTCTCTGCGGTTACATTTCTCTTAATTTTTCTTCGAATTAAGAATATTAACTCTTGCAATAATCTAATAAATCAAAATCAGGGAAATTGGGTACAATTTTCACTATAAAAAGTCGTAATTTTAAAGCAAGAATAAAGTACGAAGGTCTTAGTAAATATTTGTTAAACTAATTCAATGGTCAACAAAGTTGAGTGACAGTTTGTTATTTTGTATTGCAATGGCATATATTTTGAAACAGATGCTTTATTCTACAAATTTTTATAAAAGAAATGAATACTATGAAACTAAAACAGATTTTGCTGATCGTTGCGATAAGTGCGGCATCAGCCATTACCAGTGTGTGGGTCTATGGAAAAGTAAATGCTAAACAAGCTGGATTTACACAAAGCATTAATGGTGGCAATGTACCTGCCAATTATGCAGGATTTTTTGATGGAACTACAGGTGCCGGTGATCCGGTAGATTTTACCAAGGCAGCTAATGCTGCTGTGCCTGCAGTCGTTCACATTAAAACTAAAATACCAGCAAGAAAAGTAAGTAACGGACTTCCCCGTAATAGAAACAATGGCGGTATGGAAGATCTTTTTGAGCAATTCTTTAATCAGAATTTCGGACCACAAATTCAACCGGAGCAAAGAGCTTCGGGTAGTGGCGTTATCATCAGTGATGATGGTTATATTATTACGAACAATCATGTGGTTTCAGACGGTGGAGATGGTGTAGCGTCGGAAATCACTGTTACATTGCATAATAAAAAGGAGTACAAAGCAAAAGTAATTGGCCGTGACCCAAGTAGCGATTTGGCTGTTTTAAAAGTTGATGGAACAGGATTTCCATTTCTTCTTTATGGTAATTCCGACAATGTAAAGCTGGGCCAGTGGGTATTAGCCATTGGTTATCCGCTAACCTTAGAAACAACTGTTACAGCAGGTATCGTAAGTGCGAAGGGAAGAAATATTGGCATTAACAGCAGACAAAGTCAAACACCCATTGAATCATTTATTCAAACCGATGCTGCCGTGAATCAGGGAAATAGTGGTGGTGCTTTAATTACAACCGATGGACAATTGGTTGGAATTAATTCTGCTATCTATGCTCCAACCGGAACTTATGCAGGTTATTCATTTGCAATACCCGTTAATCTTGTAAAAAAGATTGTTAACGACCTTATCAAATTCGGCGATGTAAAACGTCCTTATCTGGGCGTTTCAGTTGACAGAGAAAAATTTGATGCCGGCGACGGTGCTCATGTTGGTGAAGTGGCTAAAGATGGTGCTGCAGTCAATATCGGATTAAAACCCGGTGATGTAATTACCAAGATCAATGATGTTCCAATTTTTTCCTGGACAGAATTACAAGCAACCGTATCTTCTTACAATGCCGGTGATAAGATTAATATTACTTACAAAAGAAATGGCAAAGAATATACTACTGCTGCAACATTAAAAGCGATTACAGGCACTTATGAAAATCTGGCATCGACAAATATCGGAGATCAGTTAGGAGCTGATCTTGAATCCATCGATGAAAAAACAGCCTCCAAGAATAATATTGACGGAGGTGTGTTTGTAAAAAAGATAAACCCCGGTGGTGTATTCAGTAAAACAAAAATGGAAGCAGGGTTCATTATTACAACTGTCAATGGTATGGATATCAGCAATATTGAAGAATTGAGTGAAGCCATTAAAAATCTGCAAGGAGAAACCATTCAATTGGAAGGTATCTATCCCGGATATGTTGGTATTTACAGATATCCCTTGAATTTGAAATAATTAATTAAATACTTGTTCTAAAAAAGCCATCCCCAATAAGCGGGATGGCTTTTTTAATATTGTTTATTTAGTATTATTTCTCATACACTACATATTCCCATCCCTGCATTTCAAAACTTTTTTCTTTTGTAAAATCATTAGCAGCTCCTGAAAAAACATTTTTGTAAATACCGGTAACCATCGGATCCAGTATATCAAAATGCAGGTCCTTTTGAGAAGAGAGATTCAATACCACCAACACTTCTTTGTTTCCATTCTTTCTTAGAAAAGCAAATACCTTTTTACTTTCGCTTGTTTTTAAAATAAAGGTTTGTGCAGTTGGATCGCCACTTCGCAATGCAGGATTATTGGTATGAAGCTTCAGCAAGGTTTTATAAAAATCAGCCAGTTCATTTGTTCCTTTCCAGGCTATTGGATCCTTCTCAAAAAATTCAATCCGTTTTAGATTGGGCAATTCCTGACCTGAATACAGTAATGGAATACCGTTCCAGGTACAGCTGAATACAGCCAGCGCTTTTGCCATATCACCATATTTTTCATACTCTGTGCCGTTCCAGCTGTTTTCATCATGATTGGTTGTAAACCATGCCCTCATGGTACTATCCCCCAGATCATCATACTTTTTTAAAATAGTCAACAAGGAATCTAACATAATCTTCCCCTCATAAAACTCTTTTGTTTTGTGCATCCAGGTCCATGAATAACTGGCATCAAATGCTTCTCCGTACTCTGGTTTTTCCAATTCATCATATTCACCCAGCCACAATAAAGGTTTTACAGCATCCAGTTCCTTTCTTGCTTCTTTCCAAAAATCAAGTTCCACCCAGAATGCCAGATCACAACGAAAGCCATCAATATCACATTCATCGATCCAGAATTGCATCGCATCGATCATTGCTTTTCGTAAAGCAGGATTCTTAAAATCCAATTCAATGATATCATCCATCCCACTGGCGATCTGAAAATCATTGGTTGATGTGTCTTTTAAATAATAATCGGGATGTTCTGTTGTCCATTTATGATCCCACCCTGTATGATTTGCTACCCAATCGATAATAACTTTAAAACCCATTTCATGTGCTTCTTTTACAAGGTTCTTAAAATCTTCGAGGCTCCCGAACTCCGGATTGATTGCAGTATAATCCGAGCAGGCATAGTAGCTTCCTAAACTGCCCTTCTTGTTCTTCTGTGAAATAGGTGTTACCGGCATGAACCAAATGGTTGCTACGCCCATTTCTTTTAACCGGGGTAAATGCCGGGCAAATCCTTCAAATGTACCGGCTAAACTGTACTGTCTCACATTCACTTCATAAATATTGGTATGGTGTGCCCATTCAACCGGAGTAATTCTGTTTATCATACTGCTTTTTTTATTATTCAATTCAGTTTCATCTTTCTTTTTCATGAGTTTGCAGGAAGTAAACAGCAGTGAAAAAGATAAAAAGGCAAGCAAAAGTGATCGCATCGTTAATACTTTGCCGGAAGATAGGAAGAAGTCGGAAGTCAGCACTCATAAGCAGGAAGAATTTATTAAATACTGAATCCGGATTTATGTAAAACAAGTTCCTCAATTACAATTTTTTCAATATTATCACCGTTTGAAATTAACCTGAACCACATAGGTATTTAGATCACAATAGAACAACACATAGCCTATGTGGATTCCTATGCCTTCCTGCCGGTAGGCAGGTTCCTATTGTACCTATGTGGTTCAATTCCCTTTAACTCAAACAAATTAATTTTCAAATTTCGACAGTACCCAATTTCTCACCATTTGCTTTGTACCTTTGCCATCATGAAAAGTTTCGAGGTGCCCATTATTTACCGGAGTCCATTAATTTCTGCTATCAAAAAGAAGCGGAAAGAGATGGATAAAATGAAAAAAGATTTTACTCCTACCCTTTTAGATTTTGGACCTGTTCAAATATACCTGGCCCGGCATTTTGGATTTTGTTATGGTGTAGAAAACGCCATTGAAATTGCTTTCAGAACCGTAGAAGAAAATCCTGGAAAAAGAATATTTCTACTAAGTGAAATGATCCATAACCCACAGGTAAATGCAGATCTGGAAGCACATGGTATTCAGTTTTTACAGGATACGTATGGCAAACAATTGATCCCTTTTTCATCTATAACAAAAGAAGATATTGTTTTAATTCCTGCATTTGGTACCACTTTGGATATTGAAGCAAAGCTTCGCCAGATCGGGATACAAACAGAAAAGTATAATACGACCTGTCCTTTTGTAGAAAAAGTATGGAACCGCAGCGAAGTAATCGCAAAGAAAGATTATACAATCGTTATTCATGGCAAACCAAACCATGAAGAAACAAGAGCTACTTTTTCTCATGCTGCTCAAAATGCTCCTTCTGTTGTTGTAAAAGATATGGCAGAAACAATTGCGTTAGCAAAATATATTACCGGAGAAAAAAAGGGAGATGATTTTTATATTGAATTTGCAAACCAGTTCTCCGAAGGTTTTGATGTAACAAAAGACTTGCAAAGGATCGGTGTAGTCAATCAAACAACCATGCTGGCCAGCGATACACAAGCCATTGCTGATTATCTGAAGCAAGTAATGGTCAGATCAGTTTCCCGAATGATGACCCTGCGGATCATTTTGCTGATACAAGAGATACACTTTGCTATGCTACCAATGATAATCAGACAGCCGTTTCAGGAATGCTTGAAACAGATGCAGATCTGGCAATAGTAGTGGGTGGTTATAATTCATCCAACACTTCCCATCTTGTGGAACTGTGCGAAGAAAAACTACCAACCTTATTTTATCAATAATGATGAAAAGATATTATCGGAAAAAGATATTCTCCATTATGATTTTCATACCAAAGAAGAAATACTCACCAGCAATTTTCTTCCGGAAAGAAAGCCGGTAAAAATTCTACTGACAAGTGGAGCTTCTTGTCCGGATGCGTTGGTGGAAGGAGTAATAAACAAATTGATCAAGTTACTATGCTGTAAAGCTTTCACCAGAAGAATTGATCAATCAGTTTCAATAATTCAAATTCCTTCCTGATCAATTGCCTGATTACCGGTACAATAAGGTATAGTATTCATGTGCCATCCTGTTACTATCAAACTGGAAGCGAACATCCTGCATCCCGTTTTTCATGATCTGACGCCAGGTAGCATAGTTGTCATAATACAATGGCAGTATTTCATTTTCAAGAATTTCATACAATTTATTCAGATCATATTCATCCTGCTCATGCGTAGCCATATTATCATAATCTGCTTTAGGTATTACAAACCCGTTATGCCCATGATTGATAAATTCGGGTATCCAGCCATCATCCGTTGAAAAATTAATAGCTCCATTCATTGCAGCCGTCATACCACTGGTTCCGGATGCTTCTCTTGGAACTCTTGGATTATTTAACCAGCAATCTGAAGCCTGTTTCATTCTTTTTGACAATGTCAATTCATATCCAACCAAAACAGCCACATTTTTATACTGCTTACTCAGATGCACCAATTGATTGAATTCACTGATGGCCGGATGATCTACCGGGTATGGTTTGCCAGCCCAGATTATCTGTACCGGATATTTAGTACTGCTCATCAGCTTTTCAAATCTTTCTTCGGCAGTTGTTATCAGGTTTGCTCTTTTGTATCCTGCAAAACGTCGGGCCCATACAATCGTGAACACATCCGGGTTAAATATTTTTCCGGTTTGATCTGCAACAATTTCAAAAGCTCTTTTCTTTAAATATTTTTTCCGGTCATCAATACCATAATCATCACCCGCCTCTTTAAATTTATACAATTGTTTATCTGCCCAATATTTCCAGTTCTGTGCATTGGTAATGGAAATGATCTCACAAATATTTTCATATTTACTCCACATTTGCCTTGACACATGACCATGTAATTGTGAAACACCATTGGCCAGTTGTGCAAAACGTAAAGCTGCCAATGAATGATTAAACTGATTTTCCGGCATTCCCGTTAATGTCTTTACTTCATCAACTGAAAGTCCGCAGAAATAACTCATTTTATGACATAAGAAAATATCATGCTTCTCATTTCCTGCTTCTTCGGGTGTATGTGTTGTAAATACTAAACGCTTTCTTACTTCTTCAATATTATTATTGAATTTTTTATATAAATAAAATGCTGCAGATAATCCATGCGCTTCATTCAGGTGATATAACTCAGGATTAAAATTCAGCATATCCATCAGTTTGGCACCTCCAACTCCTAATAAAATAAATTGAGCGACTTTGGTTGCCACATTCGCATCATACAGGCGATGCGTGATCGTTTGCGATACATAATCATTCTCTGCAACATCGGTTGATAATAAAAATAATGGTGCCGTCTTAAATGTTTCCGGATTCAGGTACAACACTTTCACCCAAACAGGATGTTCATGTATATTGATCTGAAATTTGATACCGGTATCTTCCAGAAAGCTATAATTCTTTTCATGCCAGGTTACATCAAGCGTTTGATCCTGGTTACGTTTTTGATCGTAATAACCAAACTTCCAAAGTATACCAACACCTATCAGGTTTTGCTTCAATTCATAAGCACTGCGCAGATGGGATCCGGCCAAAAAACCAAGACCTCCACTGTAAATTTTTAAAGGTTGGTGCGTGGCAAATTCCATTGAAAAGTAAGCCACTCTTTTTTTATAACGTCTCTTCAACTGGATAGGGTACTGAAAACTGGGTAAAATTCATATTGTGTTCTTTTTACACGAAGTCGCAAGATAATAGTTTATCTAATACTTTAACTACGTAATTGATTTTCAATGTTAATAAATGCAGACAAGCGGCTTTTTCGTTAGCTATTCCAGGTCGGAATATGCGGAAAGATAGAATTAAAAAAATAAATCAGTTTTTCGATTTATTCACAGACTTACTAACTCTTTTCTTTGCAAAACTTCCATCAAAAGAACAATTTAATGGCCGTCTTGAACCACATCCTTCAATTTCCTTTAAGGTAACGGATGAAGATGAAAATATAAATTGAAGCTGGCAGGGATCCCCATCTACCTGATAAACAGCCGTGTTGGAAGTTTTCATTGTTGCTTCTCCCTTTAGTTCTCCGGTACAGGTTCCGTTGTTCTTTTCAAAATGGATAAAGAAACTGATCTTTCCGTTTTTTCTTCCATCCCGTATTGAAACCAGGTTCATTTTCCCATTACTATAATCAGCCGAATATTTATTCTTTACCGGCAATGTATCAATAGGATTAATCAATTCGGTTACTTTATCGTCCAGTGCATCTGTCATAATCAGTACAAAGTCCTTTGCTTCATTGTTCAACACATAAACATCTCTTCCTTCGCTTAATGAACCGTCTGTATTCTTTAATAAAACCTTTTTAGTAATGGTAAATCGTTTATCCATCGTTACAGACTGTTCTGTAGCCGATCGCTGATCCGGTCTTAATACGGGTATACCGGCAATGAATTGTTGATTTTGATCAAACCCCAAAATAAAAACAGCCTTCTTACCGCTGGTCAACGTGTTTATAAATAAATAGGTTTCTGCTTTGGGAACCACCACTTTTCCCATTACATAAATCTTGGGTCTTTCTTTTTTTCCATAAACGGTACTGAGTACAGAATCCGGAACAAACGCTTTAAATATTTTGTGGTTGATCAATAATGAATCATTCTCTTTTTTTGCTTTTGAGAAGCTGGTATCTGCAAATTGAAAAGGTAAATCAAGGATGGGAAAGAATTCAATAAACTCCGTTATCGGAACAGCCTCTTCACCCGCCAGGCTGATCTTCTTTTTTTCTTTACAGGCCGACAAACTTATAATTGCCACCAATACAATGATCCCTTTTGCTATGCTTTGCATACCTGAATTTTAATTACCCGAAAGTAGGGATTTCAAACTTTGTTTCATAGTGGTTTTGTTTATAACAATATGTTTTTTAGATTTGCCTAAAATTATTTTTAGCCATGTTGAATTACACAACCAGCGAAGAAAATTATATTAAAGCAATTTATCGTTTACAAAAAGCGGATGGAATGGTTACCACCAATGAACTGGCGGCTGAATTACAGACAAAACCAGCTTCTATAACCGACATGATGAAGAAACTAAAAGCCAAAAAAATACTTAACTACCAACCCTACCAGGGCTTTCGGTTAACTGCTGAGGGAACTAAAGTGGCATTAACGATTATCAGAAGACACAGGCTTTGGGAATTTTTTCTGGCGGAAAAATTAAAATTTACCTGGGACGAAGTACATGAAGTAGCAGAAGACCTGGAACATGTGAGTAACAAAAAATTAATTGACAAGCTGGACGAATATTTAGGTTTTCCAAGAGTGGACCCGCATGGCGATCCTATACCTGATGCAAATGGTAAAATTGAAATCAGTAAAAAGATCTGTTTAACAGAACTT
This sequence comes from uncultured Chitinophagaceae bacterium, assembly GCA_963705465.1. GTDB lineage: Bacteria > Bacteroidota > Bacteroidia > Chitinophagales > Chitinophagaceae > JJ008. The sequence continues at coordinate 103,730 of CAVPJN010000007.1, forward strand.
CCCTTAAATACAATGGCTACTGTTGTAAGTGTAGGTGATCAGTCAAGCGAAATCTTAGAATTACTGGAGCACAAAAAGATCGCCATCGGAACAAAGCTGGAAATAAAAAAGAAATTTGAGTTTGATAACTCTTTTGAAATGAAGATCAATCGTCACCCATTAATGACGATAAGTGAACAATTAGCAAAAAACATATTTGTATATAAATCATGATATGGAAACAATTGAAAAATTCTTTACCGAGATAGGACCTGTTTGGTCTGCATTAATTGCAACCTCTTTTACTTGGTTTGTAACAGCTTTAGGAGCCTCATTTGGTATTCTTTTTTAAAACACTCAGCCGTGGCGTACTGGATCCTATGCTTGGTTTTACAGGAGGTGTAATGGTAGCAGCAAGTTTCTGGTCATTGTTAAACCCAGCCATTGAAATGTCGGAGAAAATGTATCCCATCAATGAGTTGGATGCCAGCAGCAGTAGGTTTCTTTCTTGGGAGCATGTTCATTTTTGTTTTAGATAAATTCACTCCTCATCTGCATATCAATTTTGGAGTAGAAGAATAAGAAGGCATTAAAACCAAACTTCATAAAACTACTTTACTTATTTTGGCTATTACGTTGCACAATATTCCTGAAGGTTTGGCAGTTGGTGTTCTTTTTGGTGCTGCCGCTATTGGAATGGAAGATGCATCTATTTCCGGAGCTATTGCACTTGCCATCGGAATAGGCATACAAAATTTTCCTGAAGGCATTGCAGTAGCTATGCCTTTACGAAGACATGGAGTAAGTCGTAAAAAAAGTTTTTGGTATGGTCAGCTTATCTGCAATTGTAGAACCTGTTGCAGGTGTAATTGGTGCAGTTGCAGTAATTTATATGCAACCTTTATTACCATTTGCTTTGGCCTTTGCTGCTGGTGCTATGATTTTTGTAGTAGTTGAAGAAGTAATTCCGGAAACACAAAGAGATAAATATACTGACCGGTCAGTACTTGGATTTATCGGTGGTTTTCTTGTTATGATGATTCTTGATGTTGCTTAGGATAAGTTAATTACATTTTAGTTTTCATGCAACCTTTTATTAAATGTTTAAACCGGCTAAATGTTTCTGGCTTTATATGCAAATAAGAAGCAAGAAATTTTTGTGGAACTCTTTGCATTAAATCGGGATTCTTTGTAACAAAATTCAGGAACCTTTCTCTCGGTGTCATTTTCACCATCTGCAATTGCCACCGGTCTTTAATGACCATCGTATGTGTAATTACCATTCGACCCAGGTGTTCCATTTTCTGAGAACTGGCAAATGCATTTTCAAGATCATCATACGTAATACTAATGACTGTACTGGGTTCAATCGTTTCTACTGTATATTCTGAAGGCTGCCGGCTATGAAAAGATTCCTGACAATGAATGATATGACCTTCATTTGAGATCTGTGTAATGATTTCCTGACTTCCCTTTTTGTAATATTTCCTTATCAACCCTTTAATAATAAAATTGAAATGGTTCTCAATTTCTCCTGCTTTTGTCAGGGTTTCTTTTTTACCGAACTCTCTTATTTTTATTATGGGCAGCAGGTACTGATCAAACTCTTCATCTGTCAGGTCAACAAATTTTTTTAGATATATTTTAAATGCAATTTCCTTACTCATCATACAAGAATAGCTAAAAGGTACAACTTTTGACTTGATTTAAATCAACCGTTTATAAAAAATGAGCAAACTAAAAGCCTTACAAGTAAATACCGGGAGAAATTAGTCACATTTAATAAAATTGTAAGTTTGCACACTTAGCTGATAATCATTAGATTTTAAAAGAAAAATTAAATAAACAACTTATGACGAAAAAGATTGATGTGGCCAATCCGGTGGTGGAACTGGATGGTGACGAAATGACCCGAATTATCTGGAAATTTATTAAAGACAAATTAATTCTTCCCTATCTGAATGTCGATATTAAATATTATGATCTGGGAGTTGAATACCGTGACAAAACAGATGATCAGGTAACTATTGATGCAGCAAATGCGATTAAACAATATGGTGTGGGAATTAAATGTGCAACGATAACGCCAGATGAAGCAAGGGTTACAGAATTTAATCTGAAACAAATGTGGAAGAGCCCGAATGGCACTATCCGTAATATTCTGGATGGCACTGTTTTTCGTGAGCCAATTGTTATCAGTAATGTACCAAGATTAGTTACCAACTGGACAGCACCGATCATCGTTGGTCGTCATGCATTTGGCGATCAATACCGTGCAACTGATACCGTCATCAAAGGAAAAGGAAAACTGACAATGACGTTTACACCCGAAGGTGGAGGTGATGTGCAAACTTTTGAAGTGTTCAACTTTAAAGGTGATGGTGTTGCCATGAGTATGTACAATACAGATGAAAGTATAACGGGTTTTGCAAGAAGCTGTTTCAATATGGCGTTAAGCAAAAAATGGCCTTTATATCTTTCTACAAAAAATACGATTCTGAAAAAATATGATGGCCGGTTCAAAGACATTTTTGAAGACATTTATCAGAAAGAATTTAAAACAGCATTTGCTGATGCAGGTATCGTTTACGAACATCGCCTGATCGATGATATGGTTGCCAGTGCATTAAAATGGAATGGTAATTTTGTATGGGCTTGTAAAAACTATGATGGTGATGTACAGAGTGATACCGTAGCACAGGGTTTTGGTTCTCTTGGCTTGATGACTTCTGTATTAGTAACTCCTGATGGAAAAACAATGGAAGCAGAAGCGGCACATGGAACTGTTACAAGACATTACCGTGACCACCAGGCGGGTAAACCAACTTCTACCAATCCGATTGCTTCCATCTTTGCCTGGACAAGAGGTTTGGCTTTCCGTGGAAAATTAGATAACAATCAGCCGTTGATCGATTTTTGTAATGCCTTGGAAGCTGTTTGTATTGAAACAGTTGAAGAAGGTAAGATGACAAAAGACCTGGCAGTTTGTATACATGGTAACAAAGTAAAGCATGGTGATCATTACCTGTATACAGAAGAGTTTTTGGCAGCCATCGATGAAAATCTGCAGAAGAAACTGAAGTAATAAAAGATCAAATCGTTATTAAAGCGTCTTACTGATCATTGGTAAGACGCTTTTCTTTTGTTTGCCGGAGCTTCGTATATTTAGTTGACTTTAAAACATTTTACCGATTTTCAATAATTCTCATTTCATCTTAATGACTGAACAGAAAACAGAAAAAAAACTTTCTCCCTGGCAACGAAAAATTCATGAAATAATTTTCGAGGCAGATACACCTATGGGAAAGTGGTTCGACATTATTCTCATCCTATGCATCGGGTTAAGTGTTATTGCTGTAATGATGGAAAGTGTACAATCCATTAAAGCAAAATATGGTGAACTACTGAATTATGCAGAATGGGTATTTACAATTCTTTTTACAATCGAATATGTACTTCGTCTTATCTCTGTTACCAAACCAAAACTATATGCTAAAAGCTTTTATGGTATTGTAGATCTGTTGGCAATACTTCCATCTTATATCAGCCTGGTTTATGCAGGTGGTCATTTTTTAGTCGTTATTCGTTTACTGAGAATTCTCCGGGTATTTCAGGGTATTAAAGCTGATGCAATATGTAAGTGAAAGTAAATTATTAGCACAGGCATTAAAAGCCAGCCGGCGAAAGATCACCATTTTCATTTTTGTAGTATTGACATTAGTAACCATACTTGGTTCACTAATGTACCTGATCGAAGGTGAAGAAAATGGTTTTACAAGTATCCCTAAAAGTATTTACTGGGCGATCGTAACATTAACTACGGTTGGCTACGGAGACATCACTCCACAAACGATGGTAGGTCAATCTATTTCAGTTATTATTATGTTGCTGGGTTATGGCATAATTGCAGTGCCTACCGGCATTGTTACTGTAGAAATGTCAAATAAATTAAAATCAAAAACAGGTATCAGAGCCTGCAGGGGTTGTGGAAAAGATACGCACGATGATGATGCAAAACATTGCAAGTTTTGCGGTAAAGAACTATTATAAACTCCCGCTAAAACAAAACGACCATTCCGGGAATCGAAATGGTCGCTTAAAAATTTATATTGAATCTTTTAGATTCTGAAGTGAGCAAAAGCTTTGTTAGCTTCAGCCATACGGTGTGTATCTTCTTTCTTTTTGAAAGCAGCACCTTCACCTTTTGAAGCAGCTACGATCTCACCAGCTAATTTATCTGCCATGCTACGACCGTTTCTGTCGCGGCTATAACGGATCAGCCATTTGATGCTTAATGATACTTTTCTGTCCTGACGAACTTCTGCAGGAATCTGAAAAGTAGCACCACCAATACGACGGCTACGAACTTCTACACCAGGTGTAACATTCGCCAAAGCTCTTTTCCAAACTTCATATCCATCTTCACTGGTTTGCTTGGCTACTTTATCCAATGCATCATAAAAAATATTAAAAGCTCCGCTCTTTTTTCCTTCCCACATCAGGTTGTTTACAAAACGGGTAACCAGTTTGTCGTTAAACTTTGGATCCGGAGCTAAAGGGAGTTTCTTGGCTTGTGCTTTACGCATGATCTTATTCTTGAATTACTTTATTTAAAATTATTTTTTAGCTTTTTCTTTCTTTAGTTCCGTATTTAGAACGGCTCTGCTTACGGTCTTTAACACCTGCAGTATCCAAAGAACCACGAACAATGTGGTAACGAACACCCGGTAAATCTTTTACCCTTCCACCACGGATCAAAACGATTGAGTGCTCCTGCAGGTTATGACCTTCTCCTGGTATATAGGCAATCACCTCAATTTTATTGGTTAAACGAACCTTCGCTACTTTACGCAACGCAGAGTTTGGCTTTTTTGGCGTAGTAGTATATACTCTTGTACATACACCACGACGCTGTGGACACTGGTCCAAAGCCCTTGATTTACTCTTGGCCCTGATAATTTGTCTTCCTTTTCGTACTAATTGTTGAATTGTAGGCATTCTTAGACCCTTATTTTTGGGAGGGCAAAGGTAACGGTGAGAGGTTTAATCTCCAAAAAAATGATGATTGATTTTAAAGATACTCGACTGTTTTGGGGATAAAATAACCCCGACGATATGTCGGGGTATTTTATTATACTTTAAACATCTCATAATCAGGTGAATTAAACCTTCTGCATCCAATTGTATTTATCTTCTCTTCTTCTCTTCCCGGATATCTGTTAGCCATTTTTTAATGGTTGGGGCTGTTTTCCAGTTTTCAACATCAAAGTTCATCACAAAATCTTTATATCGTAAGTTCTTTTATCATGGAAATAGTAGCGGCAGTACCCGTTCCAAAAACTTCAAACAATTGATCCGCTTTGTAGGCATCAATAATATCATCAATACTTAACAGCTCTTTCTTCCACTTCAAATCCCATTTCCTGCAGCAAAGTAATTGTACTCTGCCGGGTTACACCATTCAGAATGGTTCCTTGTTCCATTGACAGGAGTAATGGCTTTTTTCCCAATTATAAAAAACACATTCATCGTTCCACATTCCTGAACATATTTATGTTCAAAAGCATCTGTCCACAAAACCTGGTCGTATCCTTTTTTCTTAGCTTCTGCAGTAGCATACATGGCAGCTCCATAATTACCGGCAGCTTTTGCATAACCAACACCACCCGGTACAGCTCTTACATATTTTTCTTCTACATAGATCCTCATTGGTGCACTATAATACGGACCGGTTGGGCTTAAAATGATCATGAACTTATACGTATCTGATGGACGAACACCAATCAATTCATCAGATGAAAACATAAATGGCCTGATATATAATGAATGATCGTGTTTCGAAGGAATCCAGCTTTTATCCAGTTCAACCAACTTTCTCATTCCTTCCATAAATAATTCTTCAGGCACAGCCGGCATTTGCATTCTTTCTGCCGAAATATTAAATCGTTTGAAATTATCCTGTGGTCTGAAAATATGAGGCATTCCCTTTTCTATCTTTATATGCTTTTATTCCTTCAAATATGGCCTGTCCATAATGCAAGGCTGCTAATGAAGGGCTTAACAATAATGGTTGATAAGGTTTTATCTCAATATTTTTCCATTCACCATTTTCATAATCTGCTTCCAGCATATGATCAGTAAAATATTTTCCAAAAGAAAGATTTTCCAGGTTCAGATCTTTTAATTTACTCTGTTCTGCTTTTCTAATTAAAATATCCATTGCTGCGGTCATAAAAGTTTATTTTTGACAGGTCAAAGAAACGAAAAAAAACTAACACCTATTCGTATAAAATAGTTAACTGGTTTATGGGACTTAAATACGATCGAATTACCTGCTTTTGTTGTTGAGGAATTATACCATTCTTCTCTTATTAGTGATAATTCCGTTGCTGATAAAAAGATACCTACTCCCACTTCAACGGCAATTGAATCTGATTCAGCATCAAATGAGCCAAGCAAAATTTGCAATGGAAGTCGCTTAGGGAATAATAACAAAAATATTCTTGATCTTCTTAAAGCTGATAGAAGCTGTTTACCTGCCTGACAATGAGCTTGACATTTCTTACCGGAATATTAAGTGCCTGTAAACTTAACCTTGCAGATGTGGCCATCGTTAATAGTACAAACTATCCGGATGCTGATTATAAAGAACTAACAAAGTTCTTTGCTTCAAAAATTGTTTTACTTTTTGATATTGAACCTTCAGCTTTTGGATTGCCGATGAGTTTCCCTCATTATCAGATTCAGGCATTTGCTAATAATTCTTTTTTATATGCCCCTTCATTAAAAGATCTGGAGAATGATAAAATTGAGAAAAGCAAATTATGGGTTTCACTCAAACGGCTTTTTAATTTGTAATCATAGCGAAATACGCACCGAGAGATTCTTTTTAATACTGCTTTTCAATACCGACATACATCCATACTTTAAAATAAAAATTAAAGCTTGAAATTAATATTTGCTACTAACAACCAACATAAAGTTGATGAGATCAGAACAGTATTGGACAAGAGAACTGGAAATTGTTACATTAAAAGAAGCCGGTATTGATATTGATATTCCTGAACCATTCCATACACTTGAAGAAAATGCATCTGCAAAGTCAAAAACTATTTTCGAATTAACGGGTACCAATTGTTTTAGTGAAGACACTGGATTAGAAGTAAGCCGCATTAAATGGAGAACCAGGCGTAAAAAGTGCCCGATATGGTGGTGAAAGCAGATCATTTGATGCTAATATTGAAAAGCTTTTGATTAATTTGGCAGGAAAACCAGATAGAACGGCTCAGTTCAGAACTGTAATTTCATTGATCATTGAAGGAATTGAGACCCAGTTTGAAGGAATTTGTCATGGCAAAATCATTGAAATAAAATCGTGGACAATAGGGTTTTGGTTATGATCCGGTCTTTATTCCGGATGGATCAAACAAAACATTTGGCAGAAATGGACATAAAAGAAAAGAGCATTTTTAGTCATCGGCGAAAAGCTATCGATAAACTGGTAGCATTTTTGAATAAACTATAAATAAATAACTGATTTTGACACCAGAACGCAACCAAAATATTGCTGAAAGCGACCTAATTGAAGGATGTATAGAAGGCAACCGGCAGAATGCAGGAAGCATTATACAGCCGCTTTTCTTCTAAAATGTATGCGGTCTGTTTGCGATATGCCTCCAATGCAGCAGAGGCAGAGGACATTTTACAGGAAGGTTTTATTAAGATCTTTAAAAAAATTGACACTTTTCGAAGCGAAGGTTCTTTTGAAGGTTGGATACGAAGAATTTTTGTAAATACTGCCATCGAGCATTTTCGCAGAAGAAAGTACCTGATGCCGGTAACAGAAAAAGAAGAGAACACCATAGAAGGCAAAGTATACTTCTGTATTGGATGAACTGGCCGAACAGGATATCCTAAATCTGGTACAGGAATTATCACCCGGTTACAGAACCGTCTTCAATATGTACGTTGTAGAAGGCTATACACACAAAGAAATTGGCGATATTCTTGGAATCAGTGAAGGCACCAGTAAATCGCAGTTATCAAGAGCTAAAGTGATACTGCAGGATATGGTAAAAACATTTATAGATAAGCACAGAGGGACAAAAACAAAATAATGAGCAGCGGATTTACGGGATAAAATGTATAAATATGAAGTAACTCCTCCTGCAGGAGTATGGGATAAGATTGTCCCTGAATTAGATGAGGCTGCTCTTAATAGAAAATTATCCGGTACACTTCAAAAGATGAAGGTTATACCGCCGGCAAAAGCCTGGCAAAATATTTCGCTTGCATTAGATGAATCGATATTGGTGGATGATTACTCTACTAAATTATCAGGATTAACAATTCCACCACCTGCATCTGTCTGGGATAATATCAAAAATCAGCTGGATGCAGAAACAGCAAACTGCAGTTCCTGTCAGGAGAATAATTCCACTTTTTTTACGGTATGCTGTCGCCGCATCTATCATCGGAATGCTGACCTGGGGTGCATTTCAATTGTTCAATAATAAAAATAAAGAAATCCCTATAGCAACAGAATCAACCCCTAAAAATAATCCGGAATCAATACCCAAGAATAAAACAGCCATTCTTCCAGATGGTAGTATTGCTATTGACGATATTACAGCTTCGCTTGAAGAAGCCCGAAATGATGCTGCACTGGAAGCAAGTAAAAATACTTATGCAAAGCTGGATGTAAAATTTGCAAAAAGTAAAATTAAAAATGTTGCTGATTTTTATTTTGTACCTGAAACAGATGAACCGGGGGTAAGAGGCTTAGGCAACTGGCAACCACCTACTAAAAGAAATGACTTTACTGACCGTTATTTTTTTCTGATGACACCAGAAGGAAATATTATTCGTATTTCTAAAAAACTAAGCGACATTGTTGGCTGTGTTGCCGGCGCAGAACAGGATAAAGAATGTTTAGATCAGTTAAAAAGATGGCAGCAAAAAATGGCGAATCCAAAATCGGCACATTCTTCCGGCAATCTTTTGGAAATTCTTAATCTGGCGAATTCTCTTGAAGATAAATTATAATTATCTGTCTGTTTCCCTAATTTTATTGCAAACACCCATTCATGGCAAGAATAAAGATCGCCTTACCGGAAACTTTTTCCTTTTCATGTAAAATCCCTGTACGTATAACTGATATAAACTATGGTGGTCATGTCGGCAATGACACTATTCTAACGATTGTTCATGAAGCCAGAATGCAGTTTTTGGCGAGTATGGGCTATACTGAAATGAATTTTGGTGGCAAAGGAATGATCATGGCTGATGCAGCAATAGAATTTAAAAATGAATTATTTTATGGCGATGCTGTTACTGTTTCAGTAACAGCAAACGAAATTTCTAAAATCGGTTTTGATCTGATCTATAAATTGGAAAAGGAAGCGGAAGGTGTAAAGAAAATTATTGCTATTGCAAAAACGGCAATGATCTGCTATGATTATGACAATAAAAAAATTGTTGCTATTCCTGAAGATGCCCGTAAAAAAATAACTGGTTAACTCAGCTATTCCAGATCTTCCAGTTCTCCTCAGCTTGTATTGCCAGCATATCCGCTCCGTTCTTTATAGTAGCACCCATCTCCTCTCCTTTTTGCAAAAACAATGTTTTTTCCGGGTTGTAAACAAGATCGAAAAGATAATGCGCTGTTGTAATGCCAGCATAAGGAATTAAAGGAAATTCATTGACGGCAGGAGAAGTTCCTACTGGTGTTGTATTAATGATTATTGAATGTTCAGCAATTATTTTTTCAGTTAGTTCGGCGTACGCATAAGTTGATGCATCATTTTTTCGCGACTCACTATTTTATAACGAATGCCAAGCTTATTTAAAACATAACAAACGGCAACAGCAGCGCCACCATTTCCCAATACCAATGCTTTTTTATGATGTGGTTTTAAAAGAGGCGTAAAACTTTTTTCAAACCCAACCCAATCTGTATTATAGCCGATCAATTTATCCATCGACAATTTTAATACAATTACAAGCTTTTATTTCATCCGGAATATCAGATGAGATATCAAGAAATTTTAAAACCTGTTGTTTGTAAGGAATCGTTACAGCAAATCCTTTAAGTATGGATCTATACTGTTGAAGTATGTTTTCTAATTCATCAATTGATCGAATCGGAAAATTTTCAAACCGGCAATTCAGTTAAACCTTCCCTTTTCAAATTTTTTCTTCAAAATATTTTTTTGAAAATGAATGGGAAAGCGGATAACCAATCAATCCATAAAGCTGCATAGCTTTATCATCATCCGCAGGGTGAGAGGCCATCATGCATTTTCTTTTTTATCAAGATAAAGGTTGAACGTATCGCCACGAAGTCCAATTCGCATTGTTTCCAATGGAATTACTTCTGTTGGAGCAATATTACCAAGGTTTACATTACAGCCAACCAGTTCAATAAAATATAGTTGCTGTGCTTTTTGAGGAGCCTCCCAAATAATCTTTTCCGCAGGAATCTGCGTTAAAATTTCCTGCACCAATCCTTCTCTTACTTCACCGCTACCTCTGTATATACCAACATTACCTGCTTCTCTTGCTTCCGCAATGACATAAGTGGAACCAGCTTCTAATTCAGCTTTCATTAATTCTATCCATTTGTACGGTGGGATTATATGAGCAGCATCCTTACTTCCCACTTCACTTAATACAATCCCATGCTTGGTTAGTTTTTCAATGTAACCACATTTTTCCGCATGCGGAATGGTGATAGAACCATCACTTACTTCCATATAGCTGATGCCAAAATCTTTACAGACTTTGATATAGTCATCAAACTGATTACGGATCAGAAAAGCTTCAAACAAAGTACCGCCGAAATAGATCGGAATATCATAGGAACGATATACCTCCAGCTTTTCTTCAAGATTTGGCGTTACAAAAGAAGTTCCAAAGCCTAGTTTTATGATATCTACATGTGGATGAGTTGCACTTAAGAAATTCTTTGCTTCCTGAACACTAAGTCCTTTATCCATCACCATGGTTAATCCTGATTGACGGGGTTTTGGTACTCTATCCGGTATTTGAGACAATTTGAAATTCATCTTACTTAATTTGATGCTGAAAGATCTTGTTTTGAATGGCGGCAAAAATAGGGAAGATTGAGCATAGTAAAACTGACGCTGATGTTACATTCTAAACCTTATTGCTCAGATAGACTTATTCCTTTTAGATCTTGCGATTACATCTACCACCTGCTGATTCTGTAAAATAGATGGATTTAATTCCACAAACCTTTTCAACAGCTTTGGTGCTTGCAACATTGCATCTTCCAAACACAGAATTGCTTCTTTTGATTTATTCAGGGCAAATAAAACGGCTGATCTATAAAAAAGAAAAATGGGTTTGTTGCTGGTATTTTGTAATGCAGCTACTGTTTGTTCCAGTGCTTCTTCATAAAATGCAGCATTAAAAAGACAACGTATCAAGGCTTCCCATCCAGCCATATTTTTAGGGCGAACCCTGACAACATTGGAAAAATACTGGGCAGCATCTTTATACATTCCCAGCTTCATTTTACATTCTCCGGCCAGTAAATTGAATTCAGGTTGCAGTCGTTGGATTTTCATGGCGGTTTCCAATTGCTTAAAACAGTTCAGCCATTGCCCTTCATTAAAATAAGTATAAGCAATTTTGTAGAATAGCTTGCTATCATCTTGTCTCAGATGAGATGCTTTGCGATAATGAATTCTTGCCTGTGCATAATTTTTCAACCGATCATAACAATGCCCTATTGCTTCAAAGATCACATCTTCAGGTTTGGCCAACTCATTCACTTTTTCCAATGCTTCAATGGCTTCTTTGTATTTTCTGAGCCGTATCAACGCATCCGCCATATTCCGATAAGCATAATCAAATTTTTCTTCGATTGTTATTGCATATTTATACGCATCAATCGCTTTCTCATACAATTTTAATCCCTGATAAGCTGCAGCCAGATTAAACCAGGCAAGTTCATTATAAGGATATTCATCAATGATGATCTGATGTAGCCGGATGCTTTCTTCATTTCTACCTGTAAAATCAGTCCAGAAACAAATCTTATACAAGTGCTTCTTCGTTATTGGGATCATCTTCAAGCACCATTTTAAGACAATCAAAGACTTTATCAAAATCTTCGTAATCGTCATAAACATCTGCTAATTCAAAAAGCATTTCAATCTTTTCATCTCCATCGAAAAGAGATAATGCTTCTTCCAGTAACACCACTGCTTTTTCAGGTTTATCCAATGCGAGGTAGGCATCTGTTTTTAAGATATATACATTAATGTCTGCACCATCCAGTAAAGAGGCATGTTCCAGTATATCCAATGCATCCTGATATCGTCGGTTGGCCAATAGTATATCGGCCTTCTTGATGAGTAACATGGATGAATAGGGGAATTGTTCGCTGCCAATCTCAGCAGCCTCCATCGCTTTGGAAAGCTCTTCTCTTTCCTGGAAATAATCTATTATTTTTTCAAATGCATCTTCTTCAATAAACGAATGGTTTCTGCCATTTCTAAAATTTTCATATTGCTTAAGTAGTTCCCGAAACTGTTCCCGATCTTCCCGGAATGGGTTGTTTTCTTTCATCTATCGGACTTTTAGTGAGCAAATCCCGATAACTATCGGGAGTTAAAGAGCCGGATCAGACAGCAAAATCCCTTTGCCCCCTGAAAAGTTTATTTTCAACAAGTTAAGCGAAAAAAATGAGCTCTAAAAGGGAATTCTTATCCCCATATGTGCAAATAGTTATAAAATAAGGCAACCAGATGTAACAATTTGTCCTCTTTTGCGTTAATAAAGTATTAAAATTCTGGATAAACGGTTTGCTTTATATCATTATTAGTCTTTACTTTTGTAACAAATGAACCTCACCAAGTTGAACATAGCGAAAAATAATGCCAGTAAAAAACTGATTGCTACAGTTTTAATTGCTGCAACTACTATTGTTTCCTTTGGTGCATTAGGTGATGGTAATAAAAAACCTGAATCATCTAAAAAAACTCCATTGCTATCTGGAAAATCTTTTACACAAGGTTCATTCTCCTTAAGATCAGGATATACTTATCGTGGTAGTAAAGTTTTAACCTCTACTACAAAAAACCAATATATTAATCTAAACACTGTTGTTACTTATCATAAAGGGAATACAACTTATATTGTACCTCTTAAAAAGAAAGTAATACTTGCTAACGTTAAGATTGAATTGGGCAACCGCCAATTTAATAGGAATTAATTTCCCCCACTCCCTTTACTCTCTTCATATGTCAGAACCCGGTAACCGGATTTTGGTAACTCAAACTTTGCCTGTGGTACAGGATTAAAATTAATGGTTGAAACGGTATAGGTCACCATCATTGTTCCAATAGATGCTTCATATTGCATCGCCAATCCGGGAAGATTTTTATTCAGGTATTGAAAATCTTTATTAACCGGAACCAGGTCTTTCGTATAATAAACAACAAAAGTGCTGCTATCTTCCAACACACCAATAGCTTTCTGACAGGTATGTCCCTGAATGATCTTTGTTTCATTTTCAAATCTGAAAGTAATCCCTTCATATTTTTTATTGGATTGCTTCCAGTTCTCCGGCGTCATATTGATCATATACTTTTGCTCTCCATATTCTTTCAAAACGGTAACATTACCTGTTTTTCCATCCACAACCGTAGCCTGAATACCCAAAGAACTTACCATTTCTGATCGGCTTGAATTACCTTTTAGGTAGACAATACTTGTCGCTCCATCCAATAGATCTGCAGCCTGTGGTGTACTGTTTCCTGTGTTGATTACAATATCATAGGTAATAGTGGCTTCGGTCAACTTTCTTTGTGCTGAAACATCTACCGTCAAAAACAAAGCCGATAAAGCAAGGAATATGTAAGTTCTTTTTCTCATTTTTTAATCTTACTATGTTATATAACTAAAAGACGTGCCAATTTAGCTATTAAGTTGCAGCCCCACCTCTATCCACCCCACTATGTGGAGAGGAAGTGAAAAAACCGGGCTACCAAAGGCTGATCCCGGTTTCTCTTATCAATATTTTAACAGAAATCAACGCTTATTACGATCTTTCATTTCTTTCATCTTTTTCTGTTGCTCCTGCATCTGTTCCATTCTTTCCTGCCATTTTGATTTCGATTTTGGCTTTTTCCGGTTCGCAGCTATTTTAGCCAGAATCTTCTCATGATCAATAATATAATTCTGAATTATATATTGAAGCACCAATGTTATCAGGTTTGAAACAGTATAATACCAGGTAAGTGCGGAAGGAAGTCTGTTGAAAAAGAATAATAGGAATATCGGAAAAATGTAAGGCATGTATTTCATGATCGGATTACTCTGATCAGGAGTCATACTCATACTATAAATTGAAATAAGGAAACTGGTTATAACCGCTGTAATACAAAACAAACTTAAATGACTTCCTAATAATGGTATATGAAAGCCAAATTTGATCGGGTCGTCAAATGCCGAAAGATCGGTAGCCCAAAGAAATTCAGCTCCCCTCAATGCTACTTCAGAATTAAAGTAACTAAAGAGTGCAAAGAATATCGGAATCTGAAGTAATGCAGGGATACAACCTCCTAACGGATTAACACCGGCTTCTCTGAAGAGTTTCATTTGCTCCATACTCATTGCCTGTTTATCATCTCCCGTCTTTTCTTTCAGTCTGGCAATCTCTGGCCTCAGTGCTTTCATCTTGGCGCCGCTCAGATAACTCTTATAAATAAGTGGTGAAGTAAGTAACCTGATAAAAATGGTTAACAACATAATCACAATACCCAAATTACTCGTCAAGCCACTTAAAAAAGTAAAGATCGGCATGATGATATACTTATTGATCGGACGAACAAATGCATAAATGCCCTGACCAAGGTTTACCAGTTTTTCAAATTTGAGATCATATGTTTTTAATATATTATAATCAGAGGGTCCATAATAAATACTGAAAGGAATGATGGTGGGAGAGCCTGCTTTTACAGGCACTTTCATATTTGCGGTAGATTGAACCACTGTTTTAGTGGAGTCATCCGGAACTGTCCATTCCATCGCTCCGGAAGAAAAATTATCCTTTGCAACGAGTATTGTAAAGAAAAAACGTTGTCTTACACCAACCCATTTTACATTCTCATCAAAACTCTTACTGCTTTTTCTCCCAATGGTGTGATAATCAAAACTGCCATCTTCTACATAACCGATCTGCGTATTTTGCTTTTCAAATGCAATATCGGTTTCCTGTTGTGCGGCAGTATATTGCCAGGATAAATTCATCACTCCCTGGTTCAGCATTTTATCAGCCCCATCCATCTTTACATTGAAATCAATCATGTAATCATCCGGCTTCACTATATATTCATGCGTGATATAAGCACCGCTGCTATCTTCGGATTGTAATGTAAAGGAGAGTACCGTATTACCATCTTTTGTAGTAGAATCAATCTGGGGGAAGGAAAGATTAGCCGTCTCTTCACTGCTGTTTCCGCCCGTATTTATTCTATAGCCGATCTTATCAAATTCACTTGCTGCCAGTTTTACCAGGCTGCTATCATGCTCTTTATAGTTCTTTAATTCAACCTGTTTTACCTTTCCACCTTTGCTGGTAAAAGTTATTTTCATCAGGCTGTTTTGAATAACAACTAATTTTTCTGTACTGTCCAGTGCTTTTTTAAAATTTCCGACATTGGAAACTTTAGTTACAGAATCAGTGATCTTTTTTACTGAATCTTCAGCTGGCTTTCTTAGTGCAATAATAGAATCCTGCTTTATTTTTTCAATTTTTGCAGCTTCTGCCTGCGTTTTACGATACTCAGATTGCTGTTTATTGGTAAAATAAAAATAGCCGATAAATAAGACAGCCAGTACTAAAAAACCAATGACGGTATTCCGATCAAACTTCATTCTTTCTTTTTTTGGAGTGGGCAAAGATAACGGTTTCTGATTGCCATGTGCCTGTTTCAGGATTCACTTCACTATTGGCTGATTTAAAGCAGTTTGACAATAAAAACTTCAGGAATATACTCAGGTTTTAGCGGTCAATTCAATTCACTTTGCAATAATGGAGTTTTAGTTTCTGATTTCTTTTCCGCATACGCTTTTGCAGCTTTTATAAAGTGAACAAAAATAGGTTGCGGGTTTTCAACGGTGCTTTTCAGTTCCGGGTGATATTGCACCCCTATAAAAAATGGATGCGTAGGTAATTCAATAATTTCTACAAGGTTGGTTCCGGGATTTTTTCCGCTGGCAACCATTCCAGCTTCCTCAAACTGATCGAGATATTTATTATTGAATTCCCAACGGTGACGATGTCTTTCGCTTATTGACGTTTTACCATAGATGGTATGTGCCAGGGAATTTTCTTTAATGTTGCAGGGATAAGAACCCAATCTCATTGTTCCTCCTTTTAAGGTTACCGCATTCTGATCTTCCATCAGATCAATAACCGGCTCAGTCGTATGCGGATCCATTTCAGTAGAATGAGCATTTTTTAATCCCAACACATTCCTGGCAAATTCAATAGCAGCCATCTGCATTCCCAAACAAATGCCGAAGAATGGTAATTTGTTTTCTCTGGCATATTTTACAGCCACTATCTTACCCTCAACACCACGATGACCGAAGCCCGGAGCTACCAGCAATCCATCTAATCCATTCAGTTTTTCTGCAACGTTAGCTTCCGTAATAAATTCACTGTGAATGTTTATTATTTGTACCTGACATTCATTGATAGCACCTGCATGAATAAATGACTCCAGGATTGATTTATAGGCATCCTGTAGTTCAAGATATTTTCCGATAAGTCCGATGGTGACTCTATACTTCGGGTATTTTAGTTTATCAAGAAATTCCCTCCATTTTGTAAGCTCAGGTTCTTTTGTTGTAACAATGTTTAGTTTCTTCATGCTGATGACATCCAATTTTTCTTTCATCATTAACAGTGGCACTTCGTAAATTGTTTGTGCATCTGCCGCTTCAATTACAGCTTCCAATTTTACATTACAGAATAAAGCAATTTTTCTTCGTAATTCCGGCGTTAATTCTTTTTCTGTTCTGCAAACGAGTATATCGGGATGAACGCCTTCCTGACTCAACATTTTTACACTGTGTTGAGTAGGCTTGGTCTTTAACTCTTTCGCAGCTTTTAAATAAGGAATTAAAGTGAGGTGAATAACCAATGTATCTTCTTCCGGCAGTTCCCATTGCAACTGACGAACAGCTTCTACAAATGGTAAGCTCTCTATATCACCTACCGTACCTCCAATTTCGGTAATTACAATATCGTACTCATTGCCTTTACCCAGCTGAAGCATTCTTCTTTTTATCTCATCCGTAATATGGGGAACAACCTGTACTGTTTTACCGAGGTAAGCCCCTTCCCTTTCTTTATTAATTACGGTTTGATAAATACGGCCGGTAGTTACGTTATTGGCCTGCGAAGTAAAGATGTTGAGGAATCTTTCGTAGTGACCAAGATCCAGATCTGTTTCAGCTCCGTCCTCCGTTACATAACATTCGCCATGCTCGTAAGGATTCATGGTGCCCGGATCAATATTTATATAGGGGTCGAATTTCTGAATGGTAACTTTCAGACCCCGGGCCTGTAATAATTTTGCCAATGAGGCGGCAATAATTCCCTTTCCTAACGAAGAAGTAACACCTCCTGTAACAAAAATATATTTAGCCATACAAATGGTTATTTGTTTAGTTATTTGCTATAAAATGATCTGTTGAAATTACCCAGTCCAAATGACCAGCGGAACTGTACTTCGATAAACTCAGTATAAAATAACTCCGTGAGGTCGTGTAAAAGTAAAATAAAAATCAGTATTGGTAAAATTTCATATCCACAGAATTCCATTTTTCGGGTGGAAAAGATGATTTGCTTCTGACATATATTTACCACTAGCCCTATTTCTGTACAATCCTTTTGATGGATAGCCTGCAGCCGCCGCCTGGAATACCTTTTTCAGCAGCACTCCAGGGATTCATTCCTGTAAGCTTGATTTCAATATCGCCGAAATATACAGGCTTGTAACTGTCTCCGGCGTATTTTACTGAATCTTTAAGCTGATAAACCAATTCACAATAGGCTGTTTCATAGGGCTCCTTACCTTCTTTTGATTCCCATTGGCGGCCACAACCTTTGTTGGTTATTTTCAGATCCAATTCTTTAATAACAACAGTTTCCTTGCTTTCTACAATAATTTCTCTGTCTGTAAATTCTTTTGTGGAAGAACAACTTGCTGCACTTAAAGTCAGCAGGGCTATCAGGTTGATTCGTATAAATGAATTCATGCTTTAAAATAGTGTTTAATTTTTGAAATAGTTTATTTTCATGCTTCAACCACTAAGAAATGAAAAGAATACTTCTAACGACTGTTTTTGCTCTTGCCCTGTTCACTATCCATGCCCAGAGAACCTATATCTGGTGTGGTTCGTTGATCGATGGTATTTCCAATGAAGCCTAAAAGCAACATGACCATTGTTGTTGAAAAGAATAAAATAGTTGGTATTGAAAATGGTTTCAGCAAAGCCGCAAGCGGAGATAAAACATTAGATCTAAAAACAAAAACAGTTACTCCCGGCTGGATAGATATGCATGTACATATGGAATTCGAAACCAATCCTAATCTTTATATCGAAGAATTTACCAATAACCCAGCAGATTATGCCTACTCATCAGTAAAATTTTCTGAAGTAACATTGATGGCTGGTTTTACAACAGTTAGAGACCTGGGTGGAAGCGGTGTTAATATTTCACTCCGCAATGCTATCAATAAAGGAATTATAAAAGGACCGAGAGTGTATACTGCTGGTCGTTCCATTGCCACTACCGGGGGGCATGCTGATCCTACGAATGGATATAGAAAAGACCTGATGGGTGATCCCGGTCCGGTGGAAGCGGTAGCCAACGGTGCAGATGAATGCATGAAAGCGGTTCGCCAACGCTATAAAGAAGGAAGCGATCTGATAAAAATTACGGCAACAGGCGGGGTGCTAAGTGTTGCCAAAAGTTCCAGCAACCCACAGTTTACCGAAGAGGAAGTAAGCGCCATTGTAAAAACGGCCAAGGACTATGGTTTTAAAGTAGCCGTACATGCACATGGCGCAGAAGGTATGAAGAGGGCTATCCGTGCCGGCGTAAATTCTATTGAGCATGGTACCTTGATGGATGATGAAACCATTGCACTCTTTAAACAATATGGTACCTGGTATGTACCTACACTTACTGCCGGTGCTGCTGTAGCCGACTCTGCAAAAATACCCGGCTATTACCCTGCACTGGTAACACCAAAAGCATTGGAAATAGGACCTCAAATAAAAGCCACATTAGCCCGGGCATATAAGGCGGGTGTAAAAATAGCATTTGGCACCGATGCAGGTGTTTATAAACATGGGTTGAACTGGCTTGAATTTGG
The DNA here is from genome assembly GCA_963705465.1 of uncultured Chitinophagaceae bacterium. Lineage (GTDB taxonomy): Bacteria > Bacteroidota > Bacteroidia > Chitinophagales > Chitinophagaceae > JJ008. The sequence continues at coordinate 123,136 of CAVPJN010000007.1, forward strand.
CTTAATGAACGAAGCCGGTATGCCGGTAATGGAAACAATAAAAGCGGCTACTATTAATGCTGCAGAATTGTTAGGTGAAAAAGATAAACTAGGAAGTATTGAAATTGGAAAATTGGCAGATATTGTAGCGGTTGATGGTGACCCGCTTAAAGATGTGAAGGTTTTTGGAAAAGTAATTTTTGTGATGAAGGATGGAGTCATTTATAAACAGTAGAGAAGCCTGAAATGAGAATTAGATTTTATTTTTTTGCCGTTTTTTTCTTTTACATTTTAAACTTCGCAAATTCGCAGAGTAAAGATGGCACAGAGTTCATATTAAATGCTGACACTTATTATCTGAAAGATATACAGGCCAATTCATTTTACCGTTCCGAAAAATTTCCTCTCAAAGAAATAATTGTATTTGATTATCGTTTTGACACAACAAAAATTGGGTATATTGGAAAAGCTTATGCAAAGTACCCTTATTCTAAAATAAGAGCCTCTTCTGATTGGGATCATATCCTCAATAATTATTTTAAAAATAATTTTGACAGCTCATCAAATAGTACGCTGATTTTAGCCATAAAATCATTTTGGATTCAGGAAGGAACAACTGATGAATTGATAAACAAAAAAGTTGTTCAAAAAAATGCATATGGAAAGACCGACTTTGGAGGAACATGTTATGCCGCAATTGACCTCTACATAAAATCAGATTCGATTACTCCCTTATTTAGGCTAGACGACTCTTTTATTAATTTTAATAAGTTTACAACAAAAAAGCTTGGCAATTTTTTTTTCTTGCCATTTGATTCGATTGGAGAAAAAATAATAGCAACTGATATCCCGTCTCTGCTGAACAAAAGAAAAAAATCGACTATCAATGAAATGGATAGTTTTTATAAAAAAAGAATTAAACTGCCCGCTGAAATTCCCGGTAAAAATCCGAAAGGTATTTTTCTAACTTTTAAAGATTTTATCAACAACTCTCCTTTACATGTAGATTTTAAAACGAAACAAGCGAGATTAACCGATGAACTATATATAATAAATAATAAACAGGAGGAACTATTAACCGATTTTTGGGGATTTAATGACGGCTCTAACCTTTTCATCAAATCCGGTTTTAGTATTTATAGAGCTATTAAACAGGGTAATTCATTTGAAGTATTCGGAGGGAAGCATATCAGCAATTATCATAATAATTCTTCACCTACTGATTTATTAAAGATTAATTTAATGGGAATTGACAATAAAATACTACATCTCAATATGGATACAGGAAAATTTTATTAGTTTTTCACAGCTATACAAAAAAGCCGGAATTGAATACTCAATTCCGGCTTACTTATTTCAATAACACTCTTACATAGCTGCCATACAGGCTTCTGTGCAGGTATGCCCCGCTTCTCCGTGTGCATACATATGATTTGCTCCATCAGCACATTTATCAGTACAAACATGAGCAGCCCCACAAGCTTCTGTGCAGGTGTGTCCTACTTCGTTATGTGCAAACATATGGTTACCGTCTTTGCAATCAGCACCACAAACATGAGCTACCGCCGCCATTGCTGCTGGTGTAGCTGCTGCTGCAGGGGTTTCCATCTTTTCTGTACCATCCGTTGCATCTGCGCTATCAGTTTTCTTTTCACTGTCGCAAGCAACAAAACCTAATGCTGCTACGAGCAGCAAAGAAGAAAGTAATTTTTTCATATCGCTTAAATTTTTATTTGCCGCAAGGTATAACAAATGCTGCAGGAAGTCAACCCGTTTATATCATTCTAAATAGTATGTAATTAATCGCTCATTCACAAGCTGTTACATATATGGCGTTAGCCATTGAAACATACATTAAGTTTGAGATACAAACTTATTTTGTAATCATTACTACTATAAAATAAAGATATCATAAATGAAATGCAAGCGGTAATGAAATCACCTGATGCAATGAAGGATGGTTTGAAACTAATAGAAAAGAGTTTGATGTTTTCCCCGACGAAGTATAAATGTTTATCCTTTCACAATCTTATTATAACTGGCAACCAAACCTCTTATCAATGATGAACTGAAACCCTGGTGTTCCATTTCGTTGAGGCCGGCAATGGTACAACCCATCGGCGTGGTTACTTTGTCAATTTCCTGTTCGGGATGTGCTCCCTTCTGTAACAATAATTCGGCAGCGCCATTTACTGTTTGTGCGGCGATAAGTGATGCAGTGGCAGCATCGAAACCAATTTCTATACCACCTTGTATATTGGCACGGATGTATCGCATGGCATAAGCCGTGCCGCAGGCACCGAGTACGGTGGCGGCATCCATCAATTTTTCGTTAATGATAACTGTTTTGCCCAACTGATCGAACAGATCTTGTATAAAACTGATCTGCGATGCAGTAGCTCCGTTATGAGCAAGACAGGTCATGCTTTGCTGTATGGCGATGGCTGTATTGGGCATTGCTCTTATTACAGGAACAGGTTTACCGATGGCGGTCTGCAATTGTTCTATCCATACACCGGTGATGACAGAAACAACTAGATGCTTTTTTGGATTGAGTACAGTTTTTAATTCATTTACAATGTCTGCATAATTATAGGGCTTTACCGCAAGGATGATGACTTCGCTATCCCGTACCGCTTTTTTATTATCACTGTGTACCATACAGCCCATTTCAGCAAAACGGCTGAGGGCGGAGGGTTTTCTCCTGGTGATGGTTAACTCTACAGGTCTGCTGAATTCACTTTGGATCAAACCTTCTGCAATCGATGCACCGAGATTGCCACCGCCGATAATGGCTATTTTTTTGCTCATTTATAATTTTTCGTAAAGATAAGTATCAAATTACCTAGGTTTTGTTTAAAATTTTATTCCGAAGCCTATAGTATCCTTTAACAAAACAAAGATTTTAAAATTTAGTGAGTCTATGCTGAACAAATAAAAGAAACCAATGTTATTAGGCTAAACAAATAAACAATTATGAAAAAGAATTTTTTGACGCTGCTTGCAGCAGTTGTATTAACCTCAGCAACTTTTATAGCATGTAATGATGAGGGCGAAAAGAAAACAACCGAAGAAACTACAACCACCCCGATGGACGAACCAACAATGGAAGCTCCAAAAGATGTTGTTGACATTGCAATCGGATCTACAGATCATACTACATTGGTAAGTGCTGTAACAGCCGCTGGCCTGGTAGAAACATTAAAAGGTGCTGGTCCATTTACCATATTTGCACCAACGAATGCCGCTTTTAGTGCATTACCAGCCGGTACTGTAGAGTCTTTATTAACTCCTGAGAAAAAAGCTGACCTTACTTCAATCTTAACGTACCATGTAGTATCAGGTGCTGTAATGGCCGGAGATTTAAAAGATGGTCAGAAAGTAAAAACCTTACAGGGTGGCGAGTTAACTGTAACAATAAAAGATGGCAAAGTGATGATCAACGGAGCGAATGTTAGTGCTGCTGATTTGAAAGGTAGCAATGGCGTTGTTCATGTAATCGATGCTGTATTAATGCCTGGCAAATAATGATTTTTCATTTTTGTTGTAATAAAAAGGGAGTAACGAAAGTTGCTCCTTTTTTGTTTTTAAATACAAGAACACGGATGAACGACGGAAGATTTTGTTTTGCTTGCCCTGCGGGCAGTGTAAAGCAGGGATTAATTACTATTAATAATAATTACTTCCTTGCAGGAAGTTCTTTACATAGTTGGCGATACCTTCTTCGAGGGAATAGAATTTGTCGGTATATCCGGCAGCAATTAGTTTACTCATGTCTGCTTCAGTGAAGTATTGATACTTGTCCCTGATATCTTCCGGCATGTCGATGTATTTGATATTCGGTTCTTTGTTGAGTGTAGTAAAGATGGCAGTGATCTGATCTTTAAAACTTCTGGCTTTGCCAGTTCCGAGATTGTACAAACCAGAAGCAACAGTATTCTGCATTAACCAGTAACAAACTTTTGCAACATCTTCTACATAAATAAAATCCCGGAGTTGTTCGCCATCTTTGAATTCAGGTTTGTGCGACTTGAATAATTTTACCTCACCAGTTTTTCTGATCTGGTTGTAACCATGAAAGATCATACTGGCCATTCTTTCTTTATGATATTCGTTGGGGCCGTACACATTGAAGAATTTTAAGCCTGCCCAGAAAGGAAGCCCCCCCACCCCCCGCAGGGGGGATTTTGTCTCACTAATGAGCCACTTATCAAATTCGTTTTTGGAAACACCGTAGGGATTGAGCGGTTGTAATTTTTCAACTACCTCATGATCGTCTTTGTAACCCAACTCACCACTGCCATAAGTAGCAGCGGAAGAAGCATAGACCAATGGAATGTTTTTCTCTACACAATAGTTCCAGATGTTTTTTGAATACTCGACATTCAATTTTTCATGAATGCTGTAATCGAATTCTGTGGTGTCTGTTCTGGCACCAAGGTGATAGACAAAATCAATCTGGTGATCAGTCGTTTGTAACCAATCAAACAAAATATCTCTTTCTACTTTTTCAATGAATTGCTTATCATCATAATTGAACCACTTGTCTTCATCACTAAAATCATCAACGATGATGATATTATTATAACCTTGCTTGTTTAAAAAGCCAAGTAAGTAACTGCCGATGAAACCGGCGGCACCGGTTAGCAATATTTTCGACTGATAATTCATGACTTCTTTGAAGGTATTTTGAATAAGAACCTTACACCCATACTTTGAGTCCTGACAGACTTACTTTCAGTTGAGTAAATAGATGATAGCATTTTTCGATAAGTGAACCCAACTCCTATATCTTTTGAAATGCTGTAGTTAACTCCACCTCCTAATTGCCAAACCAATAAATTCTCATCATTTGGATCATAAAAAGAATAAAATTCAGGATCAGCACCTGTGAGATCTTTTGTCTTTGCCCTGATGTACAGATCCGGGCAAGCTTCGGCATCAACAGAAAATTTTGAACCTGGTATTGAATAAATAATATTTAATGGCAATCGTATTGAGACAAGGTTGGTCTTAAAATTTTGAACTAATTCTCTATTTGTAAATACAATGATTCCGGTTGAATATCCACCTGAGAATACAGTTCTTATTCCAACAGGATTTCCTGATGCATCAACCCAATAATTATTTTCTGATCGTAATGTAACTAAGGATGAATCTTTAAGCCGATAGGAACTTTTATCCTCTCTCACCATTGAAGAACCACTGATGTATAAACCAATTCCTAAACTAATATTCTTTTTAAAAGGATAAGTAAACCGAAAGCCTCCTGTAAACCCTACCGAAGGTTTTCCAATTGAGCTGCGTTCTGAAACTGAAGTGTATTGTTTAAAACTTCCACTTGCTGAATCAATTAATTCATAGGAGTTAAACTCAATAGATCCTTTAGTAGATATAATATTTGTAAGGCCTGGTTCAAATACTATCTGGAAAAAAGGCCTTTCCTGAGCATACAATTCTATTGAAAAAAGGATTAAAAATGTTGCTATGATTTTCTTGAGCATATATATTTAATTAAATTGAAGTCAAAGCCGCACCAGCTTCTTCTTTTGATAAATAATTTTCAATAGCTGAATCATATTTTTCGCTCCACCAATCGATCGATCCCCAGAAATCACCATCGACCACTATTTCGCCGCTGGTAACAACACCAATCTTTTCAAAAGGGAAATCTTTTAGTGCTGCTTCAAACGCCTTTACTTTATCCAGGGCAACTGAAACTACAACCCGGCTTTGTCCTTCGCCAAACAAGGATGCATCTTTTCTGATACCGCCTGAAGTGATGATGGAGAAACCAAGTTCCCTGTTGAATCCACTTTCGCATAAGGTAACAAACAAACCACCTTCGCTTATATCATGTGCAGATAAAATCAACTTTTCTTTGATCAATGATGTGACCTTTTGTTGCAATTCAAATTCTTTCTCTAATTCAAAATGCGGAGCAGGTGAATATTCAACATGGCAAAGTTTGCAGAGGTATTGCGATGAATTAATATCGTTGGTAATTTCTCCAAGAATATAAACAACATCGCCTTCCTCCTTAAAATCAAGAGTCATTCTAGTTGCCACATCTTCCAGCAACCCAACCATACCTATCGTTGGTGTTGGATAAACAGGACCATCGGGATTCTGGTTATAGAAACTTACATTACCACCAGTTACAGGTGTATCGAATTTGCGACAAGCCTCTCCCATTCCTTTGATGGCTTGCACAAATTGATAATATACTTCGGGATCGTAAGGATTTCCAAAATTCAGACAGTTGGTAACACCTAATGGCAAACCACCACTGCAAACAATATTTCTGGCCGCTTCACTTACAGCCATCATCGTTCCCTTATATGGATCGGCATATACATAGCGACTGTTGCAATCTGTTGTAATGGCTAAAGCTTTGGTTGTTCCTTTTACAATTACGATGGCTGCATCGGTGGGTGCATTGGTTGATGTATTGTTGGTGCCCACCATACTATCGTACTGGTTGTACACCCATCGCTTGGAAGCTATTGATGGAAGCTGGATTAATTGCTCAGCAATGACTTTTAAATTTTCCGGGACTTTTATAGTTGAAGGATCAAACTTTTTTATTTCTGTCAGATAAGCAGGCTCGTTATATGCTCTTTCATATTGCGGTGCACCGCCACCCAACACTAATTCATATGCGGGCAGTGAAGCTTCCAGTTCGCCATTCATATAAAAATCCAATTGACCATCTTCTGTTACTTCTCCGATTACAGAACATGGCAGATCCCATTTGGCAAATACTTTCATCACTTCATCTTCCCTTCCTTTTGTTGCCACCAGCAACATCCTTTCCTGGCTTTCGCTCAAAAGCAATTCCCATGTCTTCATGTTGTTTTGGCGGGTTGGCACTTTATCGAGATCGATCCGCATTCCTACCTCACCCTTTGCACTCATCTCAGCAGTAGAACAAATAATTCCTGCTGCACCCATATCCTGCATACCCACAACAGCACCCGTTTGAATTACTTCCAAACAAGCTTCCAGTAATTTCTTTTCCTGAAACGGATCACCAACCTGCACGGCCGGTAACTCTTGTGTACTTTCTGCTGTAATATCTGCTGATGCAAAAGAAGCACCACCAATGCCGTCTTTACCCGTAGCACTACCCACAAACATTACAGGGTTTCCTTTTCCTAATGCGGTGGCAGAAACAGTTTCTCCGTTCTTTACGATCCCCACACTCATGGCATTCACCAACGGATTGGTGTGATAACACTGATCAAAATATATTTCGCCGCCAACGGTAGGTACACCAAAGCAATTTCCATAATGACCGATACCATGTACTACACCTGCTAATAGATGTTGCGTTTTATCTTCTTCCAGATTTCCAAATCGTAACGAGTTCAATGCAGCAATGGGTCTTGCACCCATGGTAAAAATATCTCTGTGTATTCCACCAACACCAGTTGCAGCTCCCTGAAACGGTTCTATGGCAGAAGGATGATTGTGTGATTCAATTTTAAATACAACACCCAGCCCATCACCAATATCCATCAAGCCGGCATTCTCTTCACCAGCTTTTACCAGCATTCTTCCACCCTCCCTTGGTAAGGTTTTTAGCCACTTGATCGAATTCTTATAACTACAATGTTCACTCCACATTCCAGAAAAAGCACATAGCTCATTGAAGTTGGGAGTTCGTCCCAGTTTTTGTTTGATGAGTTCAAATTCTTCTTCTGTTAACCGTAGCTGTTGCGCTGTCTTTACTGTTACTTCCATGCGTTATAAATTAAAAATTGATTCAGGCTGCAAATTTAAAGGAACTCGGTTTCTGCTACTACACAACTTGTCAACTTTTACTAAAGCAGCAAAATTCACTTTGGTATTTGTGCTGACAATCACAGCAATATTGGCTATTTTGTGCCGGTAAAACCTTCACCTTTTGGAATATCTATTATTTGTAGCCTGGCTTGTAATTTTTGCCTGGCTGATAACCAAAATAAAATTCTTCACCCGTACAGGACTGAGTAACCCTCAGCTCATCAGCATTTTCTTATTAAAGGTAATGGCCGGCATCTTTTATGGGTGGATAGGAATTTATTATGGAGGACTTGCACAAATGCAGGATACCTGGGCCTATCATTTCGAGAGCATTCAGGAATATCATTTGCTATTTAATAATCCGCCTGAATATTTCACCAATCTCTTCAGAGACCCATATGATACAGGAGTGGCAGGTTTTTTTGCAGGAAGTGACTCCTACTGGAACGATCTGAAAGGAAATGTTTTTATCAAAGTACTTTCTGTATTTAATATTCTCAGTTTTGGTCATTATTATGTCAATATCATTTTTTATTCTTTTATCACTCTTTACGGTCCTTTAGCTATTTACCGGGTTATGTCGGATGTTTTTCCCGGCAAAAAAAATTCCATACTTCTGGCAACAATATTTATTCCCTCTTTTTTATACTGGTCTAGCGGATTGCATAAGGAAGGGTTAATATTTACCGGCATTAGTCTGGTCATTTATGCAATCTATTTTGGAATCAAAGAAAAGAAATTCGGGGTAAGAAGATTACTCAGTTTACTGACCGGCCTTTTATTATTATTGGCTTTGCGGAATTTTATTATTGTAATTATTATTCCTGCCATTGTAGCATGGCTGCTTGCTAACAGAAGACCAAAATATGGACTTCGCATTTTTGCATCATTATATCTTTTGTACATCATTCTGTTTTTTACTGTCAGGTATATCAGCCCGCAATTAGATTTTCCACAGGCTGTTGTAAATAAACAACAGGATTTTATAGAAATAAAAGGCGGCAATTCTACCATCCCAACAAAAAAATTGCAACCCAATGCCATCAGTTTTTTAAAGAATACTCCACAGGCAATTAATTTATCCATACTAAGACCAAATCCGGGTGATGTACGGCATATACTGACATTAGCAGCTGCTTTAGAAATTACAGTTTTGCTACTCCTCTTTGTAATCTTTCTTTTGTGGCACACAAACGGGTATACCTCCAAAAACCTGATCTACTTCTGTTTGTTTTTTTCTTTTTCACTATTGTTAGCGATTGGATTTAGTGTAAATAATCTTGGTGCAATTGTTCGCTACCGAAGTGTGGTTATTCCATTATTGGTAATCCCTATGGTCGCTTTAATTGATTGGAAAAGGTTGGGAATCGTGTATTCGAATAATATTAAAAATAAAATTAATATTAATAATTCTAATAAAAACGTCAAATAAACTCAGTTAACTCTCATTTTATTTAATTTTTATCCCCAAATAAGTCCATTTTATTCCATTTTTTTAAAAAAAATTGGTTTTTCTGAGCTAATTCCATTGTTTTGCTGAAAATTAAAAACAATGTTATTACGTTTTAATGCAATAAAAAATTTAGCAACTAATGAGGCAGCCAGAGTTGAAAGCTCTGATAAGATCACCAATGTTTTTGGAAGTAATGTTTTCACATTAAAGACTGCAAGAGAGTTTTTAAGTGATGAAGCATTTAAGAGCTTATTATCATCGACTAAATCAAGTCAGAAAATAGACAGAGCAGTGGCTAACCAGATTGCTACAGGTATGAGAGCCTGGGCAGAAAGTAAAGGTGTAACTCACTTTACGCACTGGTTTCAACCATTGACCGGAACCACAGCAGAAAAACATGACTCATTCTTTACGTTGAAAAGTGATGGTACGGCAATAGAACAATTTGAAGGCGATGCTTTAGTACAGCAGGAACCCGATGCATCTTCTTTCCCCAGTGGTGGATTAAGAGCCACTTTTGAAGCAAGAGGATATACAGCCTGGGATCCATCATCCCCTCCATTTATTATGGAGATAGGCAATGGTAAGACTTTATGTATACCCACGATCTTTGTTTCCTATACGGGTCATTCTTTAGATTATAAAGCACCGTTATTAAAAGCTACTGAGTTACTAAACAAAGCAGCAGTTGATGTTTGTAATTATTTTGATAAAAATATAAATAAGGTTACTGTTACTTTGGGTTGGGAGCAGGAATACTTCGTTGTGGATGAAGCAATGTTTAATGCAAGACCCGACCTTGTAATGACGGGCAGAACAGTTTACGGACATTCATCTGCAAAGAATCAGCAATTAGAAGATCATTATTTCGGTTCTATTCCAGAAAGAACGTATGCCTACATGCGGGATTTTGAAACCGAATCATATAAATTAGGCATTCCACTTCGTACAAGACATAATGAAGTGGCACCTTCTCAGTTTGAGTGTGCCCCAATTTTTGAAGAAGTAAGTTTGGCTGTTGATCACAATTCATTACTGATGGATGTGATGGACAGGGTTGCCCGTCGTCATAATCTTCGTGTATTGCTACATGAGAAACCATTTGCTGGTATTAACGGAAGTGGTAAACATAATAACTGGAGTATGGCAACAGATACAGGTGTAAATCTTTTGGCGCCCGGTAAAACGCCAAAGACCAACCTGATGTTTCTTACTTTCTTTGTCAACACCATCAAAGCGGTTCATGATTATGCGGATATACTAAGAGCTTCTATCGCTTCAGCACCGAATGATCACCGTCTTGGAGCTAACGAAGCACCTCCTGCCATCATCTCTGTATTCATTGGCCAATATCTTTCTAAAGTATTGCAGGATGTTAAAGAAAGAGTATCTGATAAAATGGATGAGACAGATGAAAGCATGTTGAAGATCGATATCCATCGCAGCATCCCAGAATTATTAATGGATAATACAGACCGTAACCGTACATCACCATTTGCATTTACAGGAAATAAATTTGAATTCCGTGCCGTAGGTTCTACTGCCAATTGCGCCAATCCTATGACGGTGTTGAATACCATTATGGCTGATACATTGAAGAATTTCAAAAAAGAGGTAGATGGATTAATCGAAAAAGGGGAGAAAAAAGAAATTGCCATCATGCATGTTATCCGTCAATATATTGTTGACAGTGAAAAAGTATTATTTGAAGGCGACGGCTACAGCCAGGCATGGGAAAAAGAAGCAGAGAAAAGAGGATTGCCAAATGTAAAAACAACTCCTTTGGCTTTAGATGCAATGGTAACTGATAAAGCAAAGAGTTTGTTTGAGACAAATAACATCTATTCCCATAGTGAATTGGAAGCAAGACATGAGATAGAGTTAGAAAAATATATTAAGAAAGTTCAGATCGAAAGCCGCATTATGGGTGAACTGGCAACAAGCCATATTCTTCCGGCTGCTATCCGATACCAGACACTTTTGGCAAATAATATTGCAGGCTTAAAAGGAGCCGGATTAAAAGATGAAGCTTTCAGTAATCAAAAACAGATACTTGAAAAAATATCAGAGCATATCAATAAAGCAAGTGATCTGGTTGAAAAAATGATCGAAGCAAGAAAAAAATGTAATGCATTAACTGATACAAGAGAAAAAGCAATTGCATATCAGAGCCATGTGAAAGATGTCTTTCTTTGACCAGGTACGTTATCATGTTGATAAACTGGAATTACTGGTAGATGACAGGGAATGGTATTTACCGAAGTACAGAGAATTATTGTTCTTAAGATAGATAATGGATCTCAACTTTTTTAAAGCAGACTGAAATTGTTTCAGTCTGCTTTTTTGTTTTCTATTCCGCCCAGCTCATCACATAATCATCATTCTCGATCTCCAACGCTTCTTTCGTTAGCATCAACGGATGAAACGTATCGACCATTACTGCCAGCTCTTTGGTTTCTTTGGCACCGATACTTTTCTTTACAGCACCGGGATGTGGACCATGTGGAATTCCGGCAGGATGCAAGGTGATCATTCCCCTTGTTACGTTTTTACTACTCATAAAGTCACCATCAACACAATGCAATAATTCATCGCTATCTATATTGCTAAGATTATAAAGGGCCGGTAAAAGATTAGCGAACAATCACGACCATCCCCTTAATAAATTCAATAGGTTGATTTGTAAACTTGTACTGGCAGGTCCAGACGAATTCATTTCCATCCTGTAAAACCCCTTTGTATTTTCCATCCCAGCCCTGGCCTAAGTTTTTCGTGTGAAATACTAATTCTCCCCATCGGTTATAAACCTTGAATTCGAATTGTTGAATTGATCCGTACACATAGGGTATGAGTTTATCATTTAGCCCATCATTATTCGGAGAGAAAGCAGTAGGAATAAATACACCTCCCGGACATTCCTTTTGGATAACTTTTATACTATCACGCCCAAAGCAGTTGTTTCCATCTTGTACTTCCAGCCAATAATCTCCACCCATTGTAATTAAGATAAACGGTGCAACAGAACCCGTACTCCAGTTATAACTATTAAAAACGCTAGTAGTTCTCAACTGAATAGAACGAAAAGTACAAATCGAAGTATCAATACCTAGAAACCCACTCGGGCCATTTTGAATTTTAGTGATCCTAAGGGTATCAGTTCCTTTGCAGCCATTATTATCAATTACGTTAACCCAATAAGTGCCTGTAGTGTTTATATTGATGCTGCCTGAAACGGCTCCTGTACTCCAATTGTAGTTGCTAAATGCACCGGGGTTGAGTATACGGGTTTGACCGGCACAAATCAAACTATCATTCCCCAATTCAGGTACTGGCAGGTTGTGAAGATTCACTAGCTTAATAGTGTCTTTTGATATACACCCATTAGAATAAGCTGCCGAAATAGTATACGTTCCTGGTTCGGAAATATAGACCTGCTGTGTACCTGCTCCGTTATACCATAAATAAGAATTAAATCCGCTTCCTGCATCCAGCAAGAGTGAGTCCCGATCACAAATTAAAGTATCTACCCCTAAAAATATATCTGGAGATGATCTGACATTGATCTTAATTGTATCAAATGCAAAACAACCGGGAGTTTTTTCAGCTTTTATATAATAAGATGTGTCAACAATTGGATTTACCACAACTTGTGAAGATGAAGTTGAATTAATATTGTAGGATGGCGACCATTGATAATTCAAGAAGCCCGGAGTTGCTGCAATATGCAATGTGTCATTATTGCATTTTATCCGATCTGGTCCGGCACTGAATGTTATGGGAGGGTGATTGCCGACAACCACTGTATCACTGAAAGTTCCACCGCAACTGTTTATGGTTTTGACATAATACGTACCAGGAGTTGTGACTATAAAAATAGAATCGGTAGAACCATCCTGCCAAAGATAGGATGCAAAACCTGCTCCTGCATTTAATTCCACCTGGTTACCCGGACAAATCACTGTATCTGCACCCAGATTTAAATTATTTATTGCCGGAATCACCTGTATCAATATTGAATCTTTAATAAAAGTACAGCCCAATAGATTTCCATATAACCACATGTTACCCGTCTGATTAAAACTAAAAATATATGTGCTATCATTTTGAATGACCACCTGGCTCACAAAACTACTATCATAAACAAGCGGAACACCCGAGCCACAGGCAGCATTTTTATGTATAGTAACTGTGGCACTACTTCCCGGGCAAACCACAGCTGGTATAACTGAAATATTTAGTGTGTCGCAATTTGAAATAATAGCACAGGCTGGTTGCTGTCTCGTTGTGAAATTGTTTATTGTATATGTTTTTATACGGCTAACGCTAAAGATATTTGTCCTAACAGAATCAATACGCCTGCCATACAGGGGGCTAAAATCATAATACCATATTTGATTTGCGGTATCCTTCACACCTAAACAAGCCGATGCCGTATCTGCGCTGTGAATACGATAATATTCTATACGGCAACTATCACTCGTCACCGTACTATCTCCCATTAACTTAATGTTCATGTAACCTCCATTACTCAATCGGATATAAGGGGGCTCATAAGGAAGTCCTTCATTGATATGAATTCTTTTTCGTTGATTATAAATTGTATCATGCTTAAAAATGGTTACCTGTGATTCCCCGGAATAGGAACTGTTATAATCAAACATGGTAAAGATTCCTGTACCATCATTAAAAAGACTCAAACGGGTATTATACCCATTACTTTCCAGTCGGTTCTTGAATCCGTATGATTTTTTAAAATTAAAGTTTTCGTCTAATTCCATGACCCCGGCGTGGAAAAGATCCCTTGTACCAGTGTAAACAGGAAATTCAATATATGGCAACATTGCAGCCCCCATCATAAAACTTCCGTCATTTAATTTCGTCACAACATGTGCATTGAATAACCCTGGTGTACTATTTGATTTTTGATAATGCTTGCTTGAAAGAGTATCCCCGTTCGCTTTACTAATTACAGTTGCATTCAGGATATTCCAATTCGCAGAAGCCAGTTCCAATTGAAAAAGATATAAATTCCCGGGATTAATAACAAGTCCAAAAGCCAGATCGTGAGAAAAACAATTGTATCCGTTACTCCATATAATATCGCCAGTGAACGAATCAATTTTTGTTATAGTGCTCATACCTCCCCAATGATGGCCTGTGAAATAAATATCACCGGTAGAAGGATCTTCCTGTAACCCACGGAAAGCAAAAAAATCACCGCTGCCATTAAATCCCTGCCAATATCTGGATGCATAGGTTTTTAACCAAAGCAGATTACCTGTGTTATCCAGTTTAATTAATGCGAAATCATCATTCCCTGAACCTTTATTAGTCGTCCGGGCTGCTAATACGATTGAACCGTTTTGAAGCTCCAATGATTGAAATGCATTAATATAATCCTGAGTTGAATTGCCTGTGCTATCAAACAATTTGCCCCAAAGAATATCGCCATTAATAGTTGTTTTGATACAAAAGGCACCAGTCCTGTTTGGAACGAAAGAATAATCAACAAACTGGCCAGATACTATCACATTGCCATCCGCACACATGCTTGCATGGCCTGTATATAAAAAAATGGAATCCTGGTATAGAAAATTTCTCCCGGAAACAACCGAACAAACAGAATTTGAGATTGCAGTACGGTTGCTACTTTCTTTCACGAATTCTTTCAAGCCACTGCTTTTGATGTTGGGTGAGAGCTTTTTTACAGGCATTGTCTTGCTGGAATCTCTTGCGAAATTTTCTTGCATCGAAACTGCGTTTCTCTGGTATAATTCATCAGAGATACGGATAGAGTCAAAATCCCATGGATTGGAAAAATCTGTGCGGGAATGCGGCTTTGAATTTTTGTTAGGCTGCTGAGCATCAACTTGGAAACAACCAAATATTAAAATCACTAGCAGTATCAATCTAGCAAAATTCATCGCCCAAATGTACTGATAAAATCAGTCAGATACTACTGATAAAGAGTGACATTACATCCTTTCATTCACCTCTTAACAAATCCAGTTGAAAATATTCACTATTAACCTATTCCGCCCAGCTCATCACATAATCATCATTCTCGATCTCCAACGCTTCTTTCGTTAGCATCAACGGATGAAACGTATCTACCATTACTGCCAGCTCTTTGGTTTCTTTGGCACCAATACTTTTCTTTACGGCTCCGGGATGTGGACCATGTGGAATACCGGCAGGATGCAATGTGATCATTCCCCTTGTTACGTTTTTCCTACTCATAAAGTCTCCGTCCACATAATACAATAATTCATCACTATCTATATTACTATGATTGTAGGGAGCAGGAATAGCATCCGGATGATAATCATATAATCTTGGTACAAAGGAACAGACCACAAAATTATGTGCTTCAAATGTCTGATGAACCGGCGGTGGCTGATGTACTCTTCCGGTGATCGGTTCAAAATCATGAATAGAAAATGCATAGGGGTAACAACAACCATCCCATCCTATCACATCAAATGGATGTGTACCATAATGCAAACCATACAACACTCCTTTCTTTTTTGCTTTGATCAGAAAATCACCTTTCTCATCAAAGGTCTGCAAGTTTTCAGGGCATCTGATATCTCTTTCACAAAAAGGAGAATGCTCTAATAACTGTCCATACTTACTTTGATATCTTTTGGGATAACGAATCGGACTAAAAGACTCAACAATAAACAATCTGTTATCAGCAGTATCAAAATGTATCTGATAAATGGTTCCTCTGGGAATGACGAGATAATCGCCGTATCCAAATTTCAATTCACCATACATTGTTTTTAAAACGCCGCTTCCTTCATGCACAAAGATCATTTCATCAGCATCTGTATTCTTGTAGAAATAATCTGTCATGCTCTCCTGGGGTGCTGCTAACACAATATGACAATCATTGTTAACCAACACCGGCTTGCGGCTTTGCAAAAAGTCTTTGACAGGCTTGATATTAAATCCTTCAAAGCTCCGATGCTTGAGCATTTTTTCTTCTGCAATAGTCGGAGCTACACTTATCTGCGGTTCCGTTTTAATGATCTGTGTCGGCGGATGCACATGATATAGCAAGGAATAATCATTGGAGAATCCTTCTGTGGAGAATAATTGTTCTGAATACAATTCGCCATCCGGTTTGCGGAATTGGGTATGGCGTTTATGTGGAATTTTTCCGAGTGTATAATAATGAGGCATACTACAAATTTGAAAATTAGATAATTTGAAAATGTGCAAATGAAATGCAAATTCTTTAAAAGAGAATTCTAATTTGCGTGCTATTTATCCAACTCAAGGGCAACCATAAGAAAATAGTATTTCCACTTCCTCTTATCAATATAATATGTGAAGTTGCGTTTCAATGGCATTCCCAAATTTACAACTAAATTTATTGCTTCATATGAGGAGAATAGGATTACTATCAGATACGCATGGTTTTTTAGACGAAGCAGTATTTAAGCATTTTGAAAACTGCGACGAAATATGGCATGCTGGCGATTTTGGGGAAGGAGTTGCAAACCTTCTGAATCCCGCCTTAAGCGGGAGCCGGAAGGTTTTGCGTGGCGTTTATGGCAATATTGATGATGCTGCAATAAGAATTGAATATCCCGAACAATTAATTTTTACTTGCGAAGAAATAAAAGTAATGATACGGCATATAGGCGGGTCGCCGCCAAAATACAATCCGGAAACAAGAAAAGAATTAGCGATTCATCAACCACAACTATTCATCAGTGGCCATTCGCATATATTAAAAATAATGTATGATGAAAAAATAAATTGTTTGCACATGAATCCAGGTGCCGCCGGTAAACATGGCTGGCATAAAGTAAGAACCCTTATCCGTTTTGAAATTGACGGAAAAGAAATGAAAAATTGTGAAGTGATTGAATTAGGAAAACGTTGAACAATAATTCCGTAACTTTCTAAAAAAAATATGGACAGGCGTCAACTACTAAAAAGAGGGACTCTGGCCGCTGCCGCTTTTGCATTCAGCAGAGATCTGTTTGCAAGCGAAGTGGAAAAGAATTTACTCCATTCAGTTCCTTTATCGGATATTATTAAACTCAGTTCTAACGAAAACCCACACGGCCCTTCACCAAAAGCAAGAAAGGCGATGATGGAAATGGTAAACAGCTCCAATCGTTATCCCTGGGAAATCACTACGGAGTTAAGAGAAAAAATTGCATCGGTCTATCAACTTACAAAAGAACATATCACTGTTGGTGCAGGATCCTCTGAATTGTTAGGAGTTGTATCATTAATGGCAGCGCTGCAAAATGGAAACGCCATTGCACCCGATCCAACTTTCCGGCTTTGGATGCCTGCTGCTAAAACGGTAGGCCTGCCGGTAAAATTAGTTCCGGTAACAGCCAATAAGGAAACTGATCTACAGCGAATGAAAGATACTATGGATGAAAATACAAAGATGGTTTATCTCTGTAATCCCGGCAATCCAACCGGCGCTATCATTCCGGCAAATGATCTTGAAATATTCATCAAAGAAATTGCACCAAAGTGTATTCTTCTTTTAGACGAAGCTTATACTGAATTCAGTGACGAGCCAACAATGGCCAACTGGGTGAATGAATACCCCAATTTGATTATAGCCAAAACATTCTCAAAAGTATATGGCATGGCTGGCGCAAGAGCAGGTTTTGCAATAGCACATCCTGCAACGATCAAAAAAATGAATGAGCTACAACCCTGGGCCAATGCAGGCATCAGTACGGTAACACTTGCCGGTGCATTGGCTTCATTAGATGATCAGGACTTTGTACAATTTTGCAGAAAAGAAAATGAAAAAGCGAAAACTGTTTTTTGTACTGCACTCGATAAAACAGGTATGAAATATGTCAGATCACACACCAGTTTCGTATATTTTGATACTACCAATTTCAAAAAAGATGTAAAAGATGTACTGGAAGCCAATAAAATTATTGGTTGCCGGACTTTTGAGAATGGAACAAGCTGGCGCAGATTAAGCATCGGCACGCAGGACGAAATGAAAAAGGTTGCAATAGCATTAAATTCTGCATAGTTACATTCCGGGAAACCAAACCCTTCCGGCTCCTGCTTCCCTGAACGGCCATGGTATGAAAGTGAGTATTATGAGTAATGCCAATCCAAAATACAGAACAGCTCTTTTATGTTTTGTAACATCCGGAATATCTTTCTTCGTATAATTGTAGCCGATATGTATCAGGACAATTGCAGCTATCATTCCTACAAGATGTTCAAAGGCAAAGAAACGTAGAACAGAATCTTTCATTACCACACTCATGCCACTGGCTTGAATACTTTTAAGACCTATTGGTCCGGCAATCCATTGATAAATCCCAACCAGCAACATTACATCAGCCGTTATCATCAGAAACAAACCTGTTTTTTTATGGCCGGCTGCAAAAGGTTTATTCTTATCTACTAAACTTTTATAAACTGCAACCAATAATAAAATTAAAATTAACCAGCGTAAAACACTGTGAAGATGTAACATTCCGTTGTACATAGTAATTTATTTGTGTGGCCAAAACTACAACAGCCTGTATCAATTACAAAACAAATTACTTACCTCCATTTGCCGTAAGATCGGCTCTGCAATTAGCATCTAAAGAAGGAATATTTCCGGTAATCAGAAATCCAAATATATCACTGGTCTCAGAAGCATAATACATGAGACAATTATTGTTATTACAATGGCTGCCATTTGCCGCATCCTTATGAGGTGTTTGCATGGCAGTACCCAGATCCGTCAGACCCATTAAATGACCCAACTCATGATCAGCGACTGTACCTACGAGCTTGGTACGGCTTGCCTGCCCTATTCCACCTGAGTTATCATTGATCTTTTTCCCAAATAAAGCAGCCGAGGTGTTTTTATAAGCAATACCCAACACATTATTATCAGTATAATTCCCATTGGTATACAAAATATAAAGAGCCAGTTCAGTACCATTTGTAAATGCAGTCCTGTTATTTCTCTCTATTGTAATGACGTCATTTACAGAAAGGCTGGCAGTTGAAGCAGGGGAAATTTCTTTGGTAAGAATGGTGATGCCAGCAGGTTTATTGATCAGACTTGTTAGAAAAGATTCAATATGCGTTAAAGCTCCTGCATCCGGTGGAAACCCTGTCATGTATTGTATCTCAACTTTTAAAGATGTATACTTATTGGATGCCAATATTTCATTGGCAGAAGTACCGACAGGCTTATCATGCAATGCAGTTGCGTCAGGATTATTAGTAAATGTATTATTTGACTTACTGCAGCTACTTAGAAAGAATGCTGACAGAATAAATATCACTATTTGTTTCATACTAAAAGTACGTTTGGTTTTTGTTATTGGATCTGTTCAAATATCATTCCAGACTGGTATTAATCTTCCCAGTCTGCAATAAATACATTGGTATCTCTGGTGCCTCCATTATTCCGGTTACTGCTAAAAACGATCTTTTTCCCATTCGGTGAAAACATAGGAAACGCATCAAATCCCTTATCTCTGCTTATTTTCTGCAGATCCGTTCCATCTTCATTGATCGTGTATAAGTTAAAGGGAAATCCTCTTGGATATTCATGATTCGAAGCAAAAATAATATGCTTGCTGTCCGGCATAAATGTAGGCGCCCAGTTAGCCTGACCGTAAGAAGTAACCTGTCTTGCATTGCTGCCATCAGCATTCGCCACCCATACTTCCATATTAGTTGGTGCTACTAAGTTTTCTTTTAGCAGGTCTTTATATTCTTTAACATCAGCTTCTGTTGTAGGCCGGCTTGCCCTCCATATCAACTTTGTTCCATCTGGACTAAACCATGCCCCGCCATCATACCCTAATGTATGTGTGATCCTTTTTTCTGCACCTGTTTCGAGGTCCATAATGTATAATTCAATGTCGCCATCTTTTGTACTGGTATAGATCATTTTCTTTCCGTCAGGAGATAAAGTTGCTTCAGCATCGTAGCTACTGGAATTAGTCAGCTGCTTAACTATATTTCCATCCAGATCCGCCATGAAAATATCAAAGCTGTTGTATAATGGCCAGATATATTTGTTACCATATTTTGACCTGTCGGGCACCGGAGGACAATCAGCACTCCCTAAATGAGTAGATGCATAAATAATATGCTTGCCATCCTTCGTAAAATAAGCACAGGTCGTTCTTCCTTTACCAGTACTCACTAATTTATATTCAAACTTCTGTCCCTTTTTTGTTGGCACTTTGCCAATATATATCTGATCACAGGGAATACCGTCATTGGGACTGGTACGTTGAAAAACCAGGTACTTCCCATCATAACTCCAATAAGCTTCTGCATTATCACCTCCAAAAGTGAGTTGCTGAATATTCTTTAAATGCGTTTCTTCCGGATAGCTTAATGTATCAAGAGCTGCAACTGGTGAATCAGCTATTTTTGAACTGTTACCACAAGCTGTCAGAAAAATGCTTAGGGAAAATAAATACACAAGTTTTTTCATCTTTATTCGTTTTATCAGGGAATCATGTTTTTCAGGTTGCAAAGTTATTTTCACCGGAAGTTTAGTTTGTCAGCCGATTGTCATCTCTCGGTTTATTCTACTTCGCTCAATGGCTTTTTAAGTAAAAAAAACAGTTATTATGAGCTCCGTAGAACATGTAAAATCATTTAGTTTTGAAATATGAATAGAATTACAAAAATAGTAGCCTTTTTATTTACAGGGCTGATCTTCATCAGTAGTTGTAATGATAAAGGCACCGATTCACCGTTCAGCGATATACTCGATAATGCTCCTTATCTGGTATATACTGATAGCATAAAGCAATTTCCAAAAAATGATGAACTCTATTTCCGCCGGGGGGTATTATTAAATAGTAACAACCTACCCGAACCGGCTTTGGAAGACTTTAAAACCGCCTGGCAGATCAAAAAAGATGAAAGATATGCTTATGGATTTGGAAACCTTTTATTAGATAAAAAACCCGATTCGGCTATCCTGTTCTTAAACAATGCTATCAACAGAATTACCCAATAGCTTTTTACTGCAATTAACATTGGCCCGTGCCTATGATGCAAAAGGGAAAACAGATGAAGCTTTGCTAATGGCAGAGCAGATACTTAAAGAAAACCCCGAACAGGTGGATGTAATGAAAATGAAAGCTGAACTTTTGGGCAAAAAAGGAAACAATGCTGAAGCAATCAGTATTCTTGAAAAAGCTTATTCATTGACACCCTATGATATTGAACTCAATTATGAACTGGCCTTTAAATATGCTGAATCAAAAAATGCTAAAATAATTTCAATTTGTGATTCATTGATAAAAGTAGATACATTGAACCTGCATGCTGAACCATACTTATTATAAAGGCATTTATTTTTCGAATATCAATGACAAGGCAAAAGCACTAAGCTTATTTGATCAGGCTTTGCAACATAATTATTATTACCTGAATGCCTATATCGAAAAAGGAAGAATATTATATGAGCAGAAAAAATTTGGAGACGCATTAAAAACTTTCCAATTGGCGAATACTATTTCGGCTACTTTTCCAGATGCCTATTTCTGGATCGGAAAATGTCAGGAAGCAATGGGACAAAAAGAGGAAGCCAAATTGAATTATGAAAGAGCCTATGGATTGGATAATACTTTTACTGAAGCAAAAGAAGCGGCTGATAAACTGAAATAGAATTATCTTGCAGGGCAAATAAGATACTTATGCCCATCATTGCACCTTCTCTCCTTTCTGCCAACTATCTGAATCTTGAAGCCGATTGCAAAATGCTGAACGAAAGTGAAGCCGATTGGTATCACCTCGATGTAATGGATGGAAACTTTGTTCCCAATATCAGTTTTGGACCCATGCTGATCGAGTTTTTCAGAAAAGCAACTACCAAAGTTTGTGATGTACACCTGATGATCGTAAATCCGGAAAATTATGCCGAGCAATTTAAAAATGCAGGTGCTGATAATCTAACTGTTCATATTAGAAGCATGTCATCATCTGCATAGAAATATTCAGCAGATAAAATCTTTAGGAATGAAAGCCGGTGTCGCCGTCAATCCGCATACTCCTGTATCCGGATTAAGCGATATACTCGCATGATATTGATCTCGTATGCCTGATGAGTGTTAACCCTGGTTTTGGCGGACAAAAATTTATACAATACACTCTTGAAAAAATAAAACAGCTCCGCAAAATGATCGATGAAAGAGGAGTGGATGTAAAGATTGAAATTGATGGTGGTGTTACATTGGAAAATGCTCCATCCATCATTGCTGCGGGAGCAGATGTTTTGGTTGCTGGTAATACAGTTTTTAAATCGGCTGACCCTAAAGCAACAATTTCACAATTAAAGAAGTTATAAAATTTCGCTTTCTTCTAGTTGTGTGTATATTATTTTGAACCACGTAGTAAGATAGGTACATAGCAAACCACATAGATAAGCTATGTGAAAACCTATGCCTGCCTGCCGGCAGGCAGGTTTCTTCCCGATAACTATCGGGAGTGTCTATGTGGTTCTGTTATCAAATATATTATTAGCGTATAGTCTTTAGGCAAAGCAGAATTATTTGAGTAATATTGTTGGCAAATTCTCTTATAAGGAATGAGCCTATCCAAAATTTTCATAACTGCCCTGCTGCTACTTATTACCAGCACCGCTTTCTCACAAAACAATCCTGCATACGTATCCGGCAAAGTAGTTGATGATAATGAAAGTCCGCTGCCCAATGTTTCTGTTGTTATTCTTGGCCAGACAAAAGGCATCACCACCAATGATTCTGGTTATTTCCGGGTAAAAGTGGCAGCCGATAAAGCCTTTGCTTTGATATTTTCTTATGCTGGTCGTAACACAGAACAAAGGAATTTCCTACTGAATGAAGGTGAAGAAGAAACCATTACCATCCGTTTAGAAAAAGGAGAAAAAACTTTACAGGAAGTGATCGTTACCGATCAGCGGGACAGAAGAGAAGCCGGTCTGATCAAACCCAATCCAAAAACAATTATCAATCTTCCATCTGCCATAACAGGAGTTGAAAGTCTGATCAAAATATTTGTAGGTTCCAATAATGAACTGACTTCCCAATACTCTGTTCGTGGAGGCAGTTATGATGAGAACCTGATCTATGTAAACGATTTTGAAGTATTCCGTCCTTACTTGGTAAGAAGCGGACAACAGGAAGGCCTCAGTTTCATCAATCCCGAAATGGTAAAAGGCATTAGTTTTTACAACGGTGGCTTCCAGGCAAAGTATGGTGATAAACTGAGCAGTGTACTCGACATACAATATAAAAAACCAAAGAAGTTTGGTGGCTCTGCTTATGTCAGCATTCTGGAACAGGGTTTACAATTAGAAGGTGTCAATAAAAATTCTAAATTCAGTTACTTGCTTGGCATACGTAATCGTAGCAACCGGAATTTATTAAGCAGTCAGGAAACAAAAGGAAACTATGTTCCTTCCTCTGCCGATTTCCAGGCATTGCTGACTTACCAGTTCAATTCTAAATGGTCTGCCGAATTGCTGAGCAATATTTCACAAACAAAATTTTCATTGGTTCCGCAATCAAGTCAGTTATCCGCTTCCGTCTTCTCTCCTATATTCAGTGCCACTATCGGAGTTGATATTTTCTTTGAAGGAAGAGAGAAAGATCAGTACCAAACCAATATGCTGGGTTTCTCACTTATCAATCAGCCCAGCAAAAAATTAAAATTAAAATGGATGGCTTCCCGTTTTGAAAATGATGAAAGTGAAAATGTTGATATCATCGGTGCTTATCTTTTTGGTGAAAGAGATTTTGACAAAAGAAATCCCACTTACGGATTGATCATTAATCCGCTTGGTGCAGGTGTGTACCAGAACTGGGCCCGCAACGAACTGAATGTAGAAAACTGGAATATGTCACACAAAGGTTTTTACGATCAGGGCAAACATGCTTTTCAATGGGGACTTGGTTATGACAAAGCAAAGATCAATGACAAACTAAACGAATGGGAGTTCCAGGATTCTGCCGGCTATGCCTTACCTTATCAACCTGATCTGCTTCGATTAAACAAAGTTTTAAAATCATCCACCAGTTTAGACATCAATAAATTTTCCGGTTACATACAGGATAATATTTTACTAGGAAATGATTCCAGTCATTCAGCGACTTTAACAGCAGGAGTACGATTCAATTATAATTCACTCAACGGAGAATTTTTAATTTCTCCACGCATTGGTGCAAGCTGGAGTCCCATCCCGATTGGTATCGGGAGGAAACGGGATATTATTTTCCGTGTAGCAGCAGGTGCTTATCAATCAGCCACCATTCTACAGAGAGTTAAGAAGATATGACGGCACTGTCAACAAAGATCTCAAATCACAAAAAAGCTGGCAGGGTGTTGCCGGTTTCGATTATAATTTTATCGGTATTGGCGGCCGTCCGATGCGCTGGACCACTGAAGCTTATTATAAAAGTATGACCGATGTAGTGCCTTATGATGTTGACAATGTCCGCATCCGTTATTTTGGTGAGAACAATGCAAAAGCCTACGCCGCCGGAATAGAAATGCGGTTACATGGAGAATTGGTGGAAGATGCAGAAAGCTGGATCAGCCTTGGCATTATGAAAACAGCAGAAGACATCAATGGCGACAATTACTATCGTTACAAAAATGCAGCAGGCGAATTCATCACTGCACAAAGCACCGATCAAACGGTTGTGGACAGTACAAATTTTGAAGTAGGCTGGTTACGCCGTCCGCAGGATCGTCGTATAACGTTTGGTATGTACTTCTCCGACTACCTGCCCACCAACAAAAATTTTAAAATGTATCTCAACCTGTTGTATGGAAGTAATATGCCGTACAATATTCCCAATGCTGTTCGCTATCGTAATGCAGCGGTTATATCACCCTATATCCGGGCCGATATTGGTTTCAGTGCATTGCTGATGGATGATGACAGAGCCAAGCGCCGCAGCCATTCCCCTTTCCGCAATTTCGATAATATCTGGGCCAGCCTCGAAGTATTCAACATCATTGACCGTGCCAACACCATCTCTTATCTCTTCATCAAAGATTTTTCCAACACCGTTTATCTGTTACCCAATCGGCTTACACCACGATTAATTAATTTTAAGATTGTGGCAAGGTGGTAAAATATCCTTTTATATATAAGTTTATATTACTGCTTCTATTTAGTATAAGTAATCAAACAAGTGCACAACTCACTAAAAATAACCTATCTGCATCGGTTGGATTAACATTTCCTTATTCCCCAAATCTATACTCAGGTATTTCCTTTATTTCTTCGATAGAATATTTAAAAATGATTGATCTTAGTAATGGTGTAACCTTTCAACTTGATTATACAAAATTTAGAACCAAGACAAGACTTCTTATAACAGAGATAAGATCAATACATCTTGGATTCAGGCATCGGTTTACTGAAAAACTTTACTCTCAGTTTTCACTTGGCACTAGCTTAGTTGGGCAATCAAGTTTTTCAGAATTTGAAGGATCCGCAGAATTAAGAACAGGATTTATTTTCCCCTTATATAGGCAAAGCAGTTTAGATGTTTCATTATTAGTTGCACAAACTACAAAAGAATTTGGTTGGATTGGCCTAAAGGCTGGCATCATGCATTCCTTTAAAAAAAAGATAAAAACAAAATAAATAATAGACGGATTTAGTAATACAATTTTTGTCACTTATCCTCACTCTTCATCATTTGGTTCACTTAACAACAATAACCCTCTTCCAGCACCTCTTTTTCGCTCCACCCTAAAACTAACATTACTATAAACAAGTCAGGCGAAAAAGCAGTGCGTCCATGGTCTTACCACAACACGCAGCGGAGTCTTCCACTATCCCTTTAAAACCATTAAACGACTCATACAAAATCAGTGTTGCAGTGCGTTGGCCCGGCAAAACGGGCAGCCTGTCCCGAACTTGATTCGGGAGAGCCGTCGTGTTTGCCTTGATTTTTTTGCCTGTCTGCCGGTAGGCAGGTTACTTTTTGTACCAAAGTCTGCCCCGATACTTCGGGGACAAAAAGTAAAGAAAGAAAATTTAGTATTTTTATAATTATTCCTAGTAATCATATGACAACATTCGAAAGAACAAACTCCGAAAATGAAGACTTTCGAAATCTCGTAGCCTTATTAGATGCAGATCTTAAAATAAGAGACGGTGATGACAATGCTTTCTATGCCCAATTCAACAAAATTGACATGATAAAGAATGCGATCGTTTGCTATAAGGAAAAAACACCAATCGGTTGTGGTGCTTTTAAAGAATACGACAAACAAAAAGTAGAAATAAAAAGAATGTTTGTACTTCCCGAAATACCGTGGAAAAGGAATCGGTTTAAAAGTTTTGAACGAACTGGAATTGTGGGCGGCCGAATCAAATTATACTGAATGCATTTTAGAAACCGGGAAAAAGCAACCTGAAGCCATTAGCCTCTATCAAAAAGCCGGATATGAAATAATAAAGAATTATGGCCAATATGAAAATGTGGAGAATAGTGTCTGCATGAAAAAGAAAATATTGTGAAACCCAAAAGCAATTATAGATTTATCTTCACAGCAATAGATGCTAACAGTAGAACAATTTGAACAGGTATACAACGAACACAAAAACCTTGTGTTCAATATGTCCCTGCACTATGTTTTAAATCCGGATGATGCCGCCGATATTACGCAGGAGGTATTTGTAAAAGTGCACCAGCGATACCACCAATTTGATTCAAAGACTGCTTCTTTAAAAACCTGGATCTGCCAAATAGCCATCAATCATAGCCTGGATTATCTGAAATCCAAAAAAACAAAAAAACGATTTGGTTTTATGGGTTCACTTTTTCATCCTGAAACCAATGAACCCGTTGAAACAACGATTCAGGTTAATCATCCGGGCATTGCAGCAGAAGATAAAGAAGGACTTCAAACCCTGTTACAGATCATTTACGCCTTACCTGAAAATCAGAAAACAGCTATCATTTTAAGTAAGATCGAAGACCGGCCACAAAGAGAAGTGGCTGAAATTATGAATACCAGTGTAAAAGCTGTTGAATCATTGATTCAGAGGGCAAAACAAACAATTCAGAAAAAATTAACAGAAACCGAAGGATTCTAAACAATACATCGTATAACTAAATAACATGCATATGAATATTGATAACAAATTAGACGCATTAAAAAAGATCAGGCAGGTGGATGCACCTCCCTTTCTGTTAACCCGTATAAAGCAACAAATCCAAAATATTGGAAATGTGGAAGCTCCGGTAAAATGGAAATGGGCATTTGCGGCAACCTCTGTCATCATACTCGTTTTAAATGTTTCAATCCTGTTGAAAAACGCAGATAATAATGTTCAAACTACCGCAGTAGGGAAAAATCAAAGCATTGAAAATGTAGTTTCTTCAATGCATCTTTCTACTACCAATAACTTATACAATGAGTAAATTAAAATTATTAACCATTGCTGTGATCAGTTTATTACTGATCAATTTGGCCTTTGTTGGTTTTCTTTTAATGAGAAAACCGCCGGCGCCACCAGAAAGAAGACCCCCAATGGGAATGGATGGAGGCCCGCCAATGAAAGAAGATGGCCCTAAAAAAATAATTGCTGAACGCTTACATTTTGACAAAGAACAAGTGGCAGCTTATGACAAACTGATTGCGACACACCAGGTTTCGGTAAAAGCACTGGATGATAGTATTAAAATCGCTAAAAACGATTTGTACCTGTCGCTGCAAAGTGAAACATTTGCCGGTAAAGATTCTTTGGTGAACTTACTTGGGGCTTTACAGAAAAAAATTGAATTGGTACATTATGAACATTTTGCCGACCTGAAAAAGATATGTAAACCTGATCAGCTTGGCAATTTTGAAGAGCTTACCACTGAGCTCTCCCGTTTTTTTTCTGTTGGTAAAAACAACCCACCGCCACCACCAGCACCGGACAAATAAAAAAAATAAATAATAAGTTTATACAGATGAACCCCTGCAATTATGCGGGGGTTTATTTTTTATAAAATATCGGCCGTTTACCGAAGGAAAAAGGAAAAGCTGTCGTATAAGATTAAAACCTGCATCATGACAAAACTTATTTTGGTTCCAGTGCTAGTTTTATCTGCCTTATTTACAACGGCACAACCCCCGCAAGGGCAACAGCCACCTAGTTTAGAAGAAAGAATAAAAAAGACCAATGAAGTTATGAAACTGGAAGTAAAACCCAGTGCCGGAGCAAAACAAAACTATAGAAAATGCTTACAAAACATTTTTTACAGCGGCCGACAAATTATTGGGTAATAAACCTCCAGATCCTCAAAATCTGAAAGTGCAAAAACAATTGAAAAAATTGGAGAAAGAACGGGATGAAAGCATAAAAAAAGTACTGACAGCTGCGCAATTCAAAAAATATGAAGCAGCAGCAAAGAAATTAGCATCACCAAAACCGGGTGAAAAAAGAGGTGAGGGACCTCCGCCACGAGGAATAATTGATTTTTTACATCCTTACTAAAACACAATCAAAACAAACAATAACACTGCAATGAACTTACAAAAAACTATCTGTGCCCTGGCAATCATGCTATTATCTTTTTCGGTAATAAAAGCTTCAGCCAAACTTTTTACGATATCAATACCGTGCAAACTATCGGCATTACATTTTCTCAAAGCAACTGGGATTATATGCTGGATACGGCCAATGCCGGAAGTGGTGGCTATATTATGGCGCAATCTGTAACCATAAATGGTACTACGTTCGACAGTGTTGGCGTTAAATACAAAGGCAACAGTACCTACAATGCCAGCCAGGTAAAAAATCCTTTTCACATTGAATTAGACACTTATAAAGAGCATATTTATCAGGGCTATACCGATATAAAGCTGAGTAATGTTGCCAAAGATCCTTCCTTTTTACGGGAAGTATTATCGTATACTGTTTTAAGAAATTATATGGATGCCTCTCTTTCCAATTTTGCCAATGTGTCGGTTAATGGCAACCTGATTGGATTGTATGTAAGCTCCGAATCGGTTAGTAAAAAATTTGTAAACAATCATTTTTACTCAAATGACAGTGCCTTTTTTAAATGTAACCCCATTGATGGTGCTGGACCTACAACCACAACTTTACCGAACCTGGTGTACCGGGGTAACGACAGTACAAATGTTTATTATACGGAAGCCTATGAATTAAAATCAGACTATGGTTGGGCAGATTTAATTAATCTTACCAACACGTTAAAAAATAATATCAGCAATATTGAAAGTGTTTTGGATGTTGACCGGGCTTTATGGATGCTGGCTTTTAACAACATTACCGTAAACTTAGACAGTTACAGCGGGATTTTTGCCCAAAATTATTATTTGTATAAAGATGCTACCGGAAGGTTTAACCCTATTCTGTGGGATTTTAATGAAAGTTTTGGGGGCTTTAGCCAAACCGGCACCATTAACCTTCCGACTACTACTTCTAAACAGCAGATGACACATTTGTTACATTCGGGAGATGCCAACTGGCCATTGATTCAACAATTATTGGCTGTACCTACTTATAAAAAGATGTACCTGGCCCATATGCATACAATTCTTACAGAGAATTTTACCAATAATGGAAGCTACTATACAACTGCACAGGCTATTCAACCTGTTATTAATGCATCTGTACAGGCCGATCCTAATAAATTTTTTACCTATGCTCAATATCAAAGTAATTTAACCACAGATGTAACTACCGGCGGCGGCCCGGGAGCAGCTACTTATCCCGGCATTACCAATTTAATGAATGGACGAAATACGTATTTATCTGCCCTTACCCGATTTTACCAATACAAAACCGGTAATTACAGCAGTAACGCCTAGTGTTGCAGTTCCTGTATTGAACAGCACTATTTTTATTACAGCTAATGTTACAAACACCACTACCAGTGCAGTGAAATTAGGTTACAGGTATGCCCTTGCAGATAAATTTACAAGAGTACAAATGTTTGATGATGGAGCACATGGCGATGGTGCTGCCGGCGATAACGTTTATGGAGCATCGTTACCCGTGAGCAGTCTTTTAATCCAGTATTATATCTATGCAGAAAATACAAATGTTGGCGCATTTTCTCCGGTTAGGGCAGAGCATGAATTTTATTCACTTACAGCAACAAATCCGGTTGTTAACACGGCAATATTGTAATGAATGAAATATATGCAAGAGGAACCACAGCAAATCCGGATTGGATAGAAATTTACAATAAATCAAATACAGCTATTGATATCAGCGGGTATAAAATCTATGATGCAGGTGGAGAATCAGGCGCCAAGCCGAAAAAAGAATTTCCTACTGGTAGTATTGTAAGTCCACTTGGTTTTTTAGTTATTGTAACAGATGATACCGACCGCAAGTGGTTTTGGCCTTTCTTCAAACGGAGAAAAAGTGTGGTTGGAAAATGCATCTTCTCAATTAATAGATACCATCACCTATGCCGCACATACTGCCCTGCAATCTTACGGAAGAATTCCAAATGGTGGCGCCTGGCAGCTTTTAGATTCAATTACAAGAAATGCTTCTAACGTTGCCGGTGGAACGGTTCTGCAATATAGTTGTGCAACTGGCACTACTACAGGTACTGCAACAGCAGGTACAGTAGTATCAGGCTTGTCTTTTTCAATACCTTATAGTAACGCAACAGTTGGTGCAACTTATGCCACGCAAATAGTTGCATTCTACTGGAGTTACAGGACTTACAGCTACATTAGCCAGTGGCACATATACTACTGCAACCGGTAATGTAATCTTTACGGTAACCGGTACGCCATCTGCCGCTGGTACAGCAACTTTCAGTATTGCTTATGGAAGTTCAAACTGTAGTTATACTATTACTGTTATTCCTCCGTATTTACCTAATAGTAATATTGTGATGAATGAAATTTATGCAAGAGGAACAACTGCAGATCCGGATTGGATAGAAATTTACAATAAATCAAATGCAGCTATTGATATCAGCGGTTATAAAATTTATGACTCGGGTGGAGATGCCGGCACAAAGCCAAAAAAAGAATTTCCAACTGGCAGCATCGTATCTGCAAATGGATTTTTGGTAATTGTTGTAGATGATACGGCTGCCAGTGGCTTTGGTCTTTCTGCAAGCGGAGAGAAAGTATGGATGGAAAATGCATCTTCTCAATTAATAGATACCATCACTTATGCGGCACATACTGCCGTGCAATCTTATGGAAGAATTCCCAATGGCGGCAACTGGCAGCTTTTGGATTCAATTACAAGAAATGCTTCTAACGTTGCCGGTGGAACGGTTTTACTATATAGTTGTGCAACCGGTACTACTACCGGTACTGCAATAGCAGGTACTGCTGTATCAGGTTTATCTTTTTCAATACCTTATAGTAACGCAACAGTTGGTGCAACTTATGCCACACAAATAATTGCTTCTACAGGTGTAACCGGACTTACGGCTACATTGACCAGCGGAACATATGCAACAGCAACAGGTAATGTGAATCTTTACGGTAACCGGTACAGCATCAGCTGCAGGTACAGCTATCCTTCACTATTATGTACGGAAGCTTCAAGCTGTAGTTATGCTATTACGGTTCTACCGCCGTATTTACCTAACAGTAATATTGTGATGAATGAAATTTATGCAAGAGGAACTACAACAGATCCGGATTGGATAGAAATTTACAATAAATCGAATGCAGCTATTGATATCAGCGGTTATAAAATTTACGACTCCGGTGGCGATGCAGGTACAAAACCAAAGAAAGAATTTCCAACTGGTAGCATCGTATGCTGCAAACGGATTTTTGGTAATTGTTGTAGATGATGCAGATGCAAGTGGCTTTGGTCTTTCTGCAAGCGGAGAGAAAGTGTGGATGGAAAATGCATCGTCTCAATTAATAGATACGATCACTTATGCAGCACACACAGCCCTGCAATCGTACGGAAGAATTCCCAATGGTGGCAACTGGCAGTTATTGGATTCCATTACCAAGAAATGCATCTAACGTTGCCGGCGGAACGGTTGTACAATACAGTTGTGCAACCGGTACTACAACAGGCACTGCTACAGCAGGAACAGCAGTATCCGGTTTGTCATTTTCAATTCCTTACAGGAACGCAACAGCCGGTGCAACTTATACAGCCCAAGCAATTGCTTCTACCGGAGTAACAGGACTTACGGCTACACTTAGTAGTGGAACATATAATACTGCATCAGGTAATGTAATCTTTACTGTAACTGGTACAGCATCAGGTGCAGGAACTGCATCCTTCAACATTGTTTACGGAACTTCAAGCTGTAGTTATTCGATAACGGTAAATTCACCAGCACCTGTTCTTAGCTTACAATTGCAGTGCAGGTACTACATCCGGTACAGCAACAGCTAATACCGCTGTATCCGGTTTGTCTTTTTCCATACCTTATAGTAATGCAACAGTTGGAGCAACTTATGCTTCGCAAAGCATTAGTTCTGCAGGAGTAACGGGTCTTACAGCAACGCTTAAGCAGCGGAACATATAGTACTGCGACAGGTACTGTTAGTTTTACAGTTAACGGCACTCCGACAGGTGCAGGAACTGCAAACTTTACCATTGCTTATGGTTCTTCAACCTGCAACTATTCAATTTCAGTTGATAGTTTGGTAGTAAACAATGCAGCCATTTCTATTTATCCAAATCCGGTTCAACAAACTTTATATTTTAAAAATACAACTTCACAAAATGTAAACTCGGTAGTGATATTTGATGCTATGGGCAGAAATGTAATGACACTGCAACAACCCGATATTTCAAACGGAATTAATGTCGAGAGGTTATCGAAAGGCATATATTTATTAAAGTTGACTGAGACGGGAACTTTAAAAACTACTACTTATAAATTTATGAAGTACTAGTAATTCATTGATACATTTAATCCAGGATCTGACAAACACAATAAACCATTACTGATTTAATGTGTTTGTCAGTTTCTTTTAATAAATTGGAGACAACAAAAAGCCTAACAGAAAAATGAAACACTTATTTACACTACTGCTGGCCATTGTATTTTCGTTCACAGCAAAAGCGCATAATCCGCAATTGGCAACTTTAACGTTGTGCAGGAAAATGGTAATAAATGGGGCTTGTTGATCGCTGTGCCATTTACAACTTGCCAGCTTGCATTGCAAAACAGATACCCAGGTTTGAATACGGATAGTATCGACATAAACAGGTTTAACGATTTGCTCACGGGACTTATACAGGAAAACTGCTCTGGTAATAATTAACAACAGCGATACCCTTTCGCTTACCAATGCAAGGATTAAGCCGGGGCATGAAACGGAAATCTATTTTCAGGTAGAGTGAAGCAGTTGATAAAATAAATTCTTTGAAGGTTGTATTTAATGCATTTGCCTCGCTGAAAGACCAGAATACGATTTTCAGAATTTATCAATCGGGCAAAAGCGAAGGCAATTTTATTTTGAATACAGAAAATCAATATGCGCTTTCACTTCAAAAAGATAGCAAATGGGTTTAGTGTTATCAATCTCCTCATCAGCTTCAAAAAGCAGCAAGAAGAACAATGATTGCAATTCTTAGTGTTATTATTGGTGCCGGCAGTATTTTTTTCATATAAAACAATTTCCAATGCCTGATATTTCTTTTTTAAATATTTTATCAATGAGAAGAATCGCTTACTTCAGCATGCGCAATATTTATGTTGATTTTCACAGTTGTCTTTCTGACGAGGTGCAGCAGTACCAATAACAAAAGCTCTGCAGCCAAAGAAGATGAAGTTACAGTAGAGGTGAACCCGGATTTTTTTATACAGGATGGATTGCTTGAACCCATCACCAAAGTAGATTACAAATTAGCTGACGGTAGCACAGTGACCTGTTACAAAATTGTAACCAACTCCACACCTTCCGAGCATGCCATGGGACCCTGGTGTCCAACCAATATAAATGATGGTGCAGATAAAGGTGGAATTTGGATGGAAAGCGGAAAAGTATATGATGTGGATGGTGCCTTCGTAAAAAATCTGGCTACATTTTATAAAGACAGCAAGTGGAAAATGTACAATGCCGATGGCAGCATTAATGTTACAACTACCAAAGAAGCCTGCGACGCTGCTGCCCGTCCTGATGTTGATCCTGCTTATCAAAACTTTTGTGTGCAATGCATGCCATCTTATGTGGAGGGCTTAAAACAAATTTTTTACATTCCGGTAACACCGGTGGTGGCCACTAACAGCTAACACAAATAATAGTAACCGCCCGGATGGACCTCCTCAGGGCGAAGGTAATAACAGGCCACCCCGTGGTGAACAAGGTGGTCCACCAACCGGTGGTGGAAGACCGCAAGGCGGTGGTGGTGGATCGATCATCGGTATCGCTTTTAATGGTGTGAATTTTGATCCGCCTGCTCCTACTGCAGATATTTTAAAGCATTATACATTGGCTCCATTAGATGATAATGGCGGACATATCAATCCACATGCAGGCTATCACTATCATGCAGCAACAGGCAAAACAAAAAAAATAAAACAGGATGATGGACATGCGGCCATGATTGGTTATGCCATGGATGGTTATGGACTATTTGAATTGCTGGATGAAGCAGGAAAAGAAACGGCTGATCTTGATAATCTGAGAGGGCATTATGATACGGTTCGTGGCTATCATTACCATGTAGGGCCAGCCGGCGGCAATAAATTTATTAATGGCTTCAGGGGAAAAACGGGTGGTTTTTCTGCCTCATTCTGATTTGGTTACCTGACTTTTCGTTGACTTTATTTACTTCTGTGACCTCACATAATTTTTATAGACATATTCCTCCACTACCGAAAGAAAATAAAATATTTGTCGTATAAATTAGAAAAATATGACATGAAAAAATTATTGATGATTTTTGGGTTTATTTCATTTACTATTACTGTAAATGCACAAATTACACTGCAACCAACTAAGCTGCCAGGGATTGAAGAAAATCTTAAAAAAGCAACTGAAGTACTGGACAAAAAAGTGCAACCGGATTCTGCACAAAAAATATTCCTTTATAATGCTTTTAAAAACTTTTATATCCGGGATGAAGAAAGAAGAAAAAATAATCCAAATGCAAAAAAACTAAGCCTGGCTAATATTGAAGCTATTCAAAATTTAGCAACAGAGAGGGATGAAAGTGTTTATGCGATGTTAAATAAAACTCAACTAAAAAATTATAAAAAAGCAGCAAAAAAATTGGATTCAGCATATGCCGGGTATCTGGAAGATGCAGGTAGAGAAGGACCACCTCCTCCTGGTGGAGATGGTGGACCACCACCATCCGGTAATTGATAATAAAATTTTATGACCGAAGGATTTGTAACATACCCTCGTATAAAGTATAGTAAACAAAAACTCACACATTATGAAATTATTAAATGGAACTGGCGTTTATCGGATTGTCATTCGTTGGTTGCTACTGGCTTTCAGTTGCAAAAAAAGTACGGATGATACAAGCACAGGCGGTACTGCAACAGTTCCTACTGTATTCAGCAGCAATTACAAATCAGCAGTTACTTTATCTGCCACCACTACAACGGTAACTTTGAAATCTAACGGTACACCCGATCATGTAACACCATATTGGGGTACGTTGGCAATACTTTATATGAAGCACCATTTTGCCGGACAAAACCTCAACCCGGGTGTGATAGGTACACAGAATTATTCCATGACTATTCCTATAAATCCTAGCGGAGGCCAGCAGCAAAGAAGCTACTTCGTTAGGACCAATAGGTATGGCGTTGAATGGTGTACCCATTTACAATGACAGGGAAGGCGGTAATGTACCCGTAGATGCAGGTGTACTATCCAGCTTCGACAGAGCAGGTGCACACCCCGGCCCCGGTAACACCTATCACTACCATAGTACCGGAGATTTTACCGGTAACGACAATGCTAACCTCATCGGGTTTTTAAGAGATGGATTTCCCATTTATGCCCGCAAGGATAATGACGGAACTTACCCGTCAAACCTTGATGCCAATGGAGGGCATGTAGGAACTACAGCTCATTTCTCTACAGCGATTTATCATTATCATGCAACCAATACAGCTTACATGGGCAGCAGGTTTTATATTTTAAAAGCAGGTAGTTATCATGGCACCAAAGGAACATTTACTTTTTAAAATATCATTTTTCCCAGCAATGGTATTTTCCATTGCCAGTTGTACCCCATCTGCAAAAGAGAGCTTCCAATGCGGCCTCTTTTATTGTGGATACAGTATCTATTCCTTTGGATACTGTTTTATCAACATGCCAATAATTTAAAACTGGATAATGGGATTTTCTATTTAAACAACTTACTTTTTTCCGGATATATAAAAGAAAACTATGATAACGATAGTATTAAACTGATTGGCGGATTCTACAACGGCATGCAACATGGCCAATCCGTGAGTTTCTATCCTAATGGTAAGCAAAAGGATATAAGAATGTACCGGGAAAATAAAAGCTATGGCAAGCAAATTGGTTTTTGGGAAAATGGAAATCAGAAATTCGAATTTCATTATTTAAATGATAAACGAGAAGGTACTTAATAAGCAATGGTATGAAAGTGGAAAGCCTTATGCCTTCTTAACTTTTAAAGAAGATCGAGAAGAGGGTATGCAACAGGCCTGGCGGGAAAATGGCAAACCCTATATTAATTACGAAGCAAAGGATGGTTTCCGTTACGGACTACAAAAATCTAACTTATGCTATACATTAGAAGATGAAAAATTTAATACAAAAAAGTGAAGTATCTATTATCAATAATTTTTCTGTTCGTTTTAATTTCCTGCAAAGAAAATGGAAGAAAACTGCCTTATTATGACACATCCGACTTTACTCCCAAATGGGAAATGAAAGACGCTGCTACCTTTCATGCTATTAGAAATTTTAGTTTAACTGATCAGGAGGGAAATTCATTTTCAGAAAAAAGTATAGATGGCAAGATCTGTGTTGCTGATTTTTTCTTTACTTCTTGCCCGGGTATTTGCCCAAAGCTGGCAACCAGTATGACAGGGTTACAAACTGAATTTTTGAATGATAACGATATTTTGTTATTGTCTCATAGTGTAACACCTGAGAAAGACAGTGTTCCTGTGCTAAAAAAGTATGCTGCAGACAATGCTGTAAATTTTAAAAAATGGAAATTACTAACTGGCAACAGAGCCGATATTTATGATCTTGGCAGAAGATATTATTTTGTAGAAGAAGATCTTGGCGAAAAAAGTGACAGTACTGTTTTTCTGCATACCGAGAATTTTGTTTTGATCGATAAACAAAGACATATCCGGGGAATCTATAACGGACTTGATCCCAACAGCATGACTTCTTTAAAAAATGATATTAAAGAATTAAAAAAGGAAGACTTTTAAAGAC